>CAWCXJ010000008.1:0-375525 GCA_963799485.1 uncultured Trueperaceae bacterium | reverse complement strand
TAAGTAATCATAACGTCGGGCAGATAGTCCGTGCTGGACTTGCTTTTTAGAGACCTGTGTGCGTATCGTGTGCCTATTCAAGTATGGAGGAGGCGAGAGATGGCAGGCCAGATTATCAAACGGGGCGAAAACATTCATCTGATCCGTATCTACCTAGGACGAGGGGAAGACGGCAAACACAGCTACTTAAACCAGACCGTTCACGGCCCTAAAAAAGACGCGCAGCGTGAACTCACCAAACTGCTCCGTGAACGCGACCTCGGTACCCTGGCGCAGCCGAGCCGCACGACCTTAAACGAGTACCTCGAGAACTGGCTCGGCAGCGTCGCCAAGACCCGCGTCCGTGAGCGCACCCACCGTGATTACGTCTGGCTGCTGAAAAAGTATATCCGGCCTACCTTAGGTGAACGCCGCCTGGATCAGCTTAAAGCCCTCGAGCTGCAAAAGCTCTACGGCGACCTCTCAGCGCAAGGGCTCTCTCCCCGCACGGTACGCTACGCCCATACCGTCCTCCGAAACGCGCTCGAGCAGGCGGTCAAGTGGGGCATGATCGCCCGCAACCCCGCTGACCTGGTGCAGCTCCCCCGTAAACAGCAACGCGAGATGAACGCCTTTTCGCCCGCAGAAGCGCAGCGCTTTCTTCAAGCGGCCCGAGAAGACCCCTGGTTTGCAGTGTTTAGCCTGCTTATAGACACCGGCCTCCGCCCCGGTGAGGCGCTCGCCCTCAAATGGAGCGACGTTGACCTGGCGAGTCGGCACCTCAGCGTGCGGCGTACCCTGACCCGGAACGCGCAGGGCTGGCACTTTGCCGAACCCAAAACTGCCGGGAGCCGCCGCAACGTGCCCTTTACCAGCAACCTGCAGCGCGTCTTGGTGGCGAACCGGGAAATTCAACTCGTCAACCCGCACACCCTTGTTTTCGTCAGCGACGGCGGCGAACCACTCCACGCGAATAATCTGGGCAGGCGCAATCTGCCGCGTATCTTAAAGCAGGCCGGACTTGGCGAGGACTTCAGGCTTTACGACCTGCGCCATACCTGCGCCACGCTGATGCTCCTCGCCGGGGTTCATCCGAAAGTGGTCAGTGAACGGCTTGGACACGCGAGCGTCAAGATCACCCTGGATACCTATTCGCACGTCCTGCCGACGATGCAACGTGAAGCGACCGAAAAGCTCGGCGGTCTGCTCTATCCCGAGGAGCAGCAGGAACATGTGTACAACTAAAGCACTACAGTACTGGGTCGAGGTCGTAGCTACAGGGTTGCGTAAAGCAACCCCGCCAGGTTCGTATAAACTAACCTTGGAGGATAGATGACCCGCGCACTTCAGGAAGCCGAAAAGCTCCTCGCCGAGATGAGCCGAGCAGAAAAGGCCCAGCTCTTGCAGTGGGTCGTAAGTGACTTGGGCGACGCCTTTCCTGGTATCGAGCGTACACCCGGCGTCGTCGGCGGCGAACCGCGCATCGTGCGTACCCGCATTCCCGTCTGGCTTTTAGAGCAGGCGCGGCGCTTGGGCTCAAACGAAGCTGACCTGTTACGCGCTTATCCCACGCTGCAAGCAGAAGACCTTACGCACGCCTGGGCCTATGTACGCGCACATCGTGCCGAGATCGACCAGCAGATCGAAGCAAACGAGAACGACGCCCAGAGCGCCCTCTAAGTGGCCCGCCTTTACGCTGATGAGAACTTTCCTCTCCCTGTTACTGAAGCCTTGCGCGACCTTGGACATGATGTACTCACGGTTTTAGAGGCAAACCAGGCAGAGCAGGCTGTACCAGACGCTGAGGTATTGGCATTTGCGACAGGTCAGCAGCGGGGCGTTTTGACCTTGAACCGCAAAGATTTCATTGCGCTCCACCGGGAGAGTCCTGAACACGCAGGTATTATCATTTGCACCTTTGATACGGACTTCTCCGGTCAAGCGGAGCGCATTCACAAAGTGCTAAGTGAGCAGGCTAGCCTTATGCGGCTGCTTCTAAGGATCAACCGGGCGGCTTGACACAGTACAGAGCTTCGCAAGTTCTGGTGCGCTTCTGGGCAAACCTCTTTAGCACAACCCGCTGCTTGAAGTACAGAGACCCGTGTCTCAGGGCCGCTGGGCCAAACCTCGGCTCAGAGCATTGAAGCGCTTAACGATGAGCGCCAGTCTAGTTGCATTACCGTAGTGGGTTAGATGCCTTCGCAGCTCCAAGTAGTTGGGATCACCGAGCAGCGTTGTCAAAACGTTATTGAGCGCCGTAATTACGGGTGCAGGGGCTTGGGCAACAAGGTCTAGACCGATAAGATAGGCACCCGCCTCGTCATAATCAATGACGTCATCAGCGAATTCTGAAGCTAGCGCGTCGTAGAGGCGGTCAATCTGAACATCGGTAGCGTGTTCGAGGATAAAACTAATGTCCAGCAGGTCTTTTTCCAAACGCCGGTCGCTAAAAGCAATCAGCTTAAGTGCGATGTGCCACGGCAGTGACGCGACCTTGAGCCGCCAACCCGCAACGTCTATTTCTTCGGCTTGCTCGAGCGCCACGTCAAAACCGAGAACCGACATCTGCCGTTCCGTCTCGGGCCATTCGATAGATGCGTCTGGGGCAGCAATCTCACCGAACGGGACGACGTCAACTGGAACGTCTGTCAGGACATGGACGAAGCTGTGCGCGCTTCCCTGTTTGAACTTGCCAGACCTGACGAGCCGTTCGGTGAGTAGGCGGTACTGCTCCCAGCTTTTGACCCGTGTTCCAAAATCCCAGTCGAAGGTGAGGCGCTGAATGGGTAGCGCGTAGGGCTGATCGAAGATGAGCTGACGAGCGTTTGCACCCACCGCCAGGGTCGGTACCTGAAGCTGAGCAGCGATTTCCAGCAGATCGCTTAAAGCAAGTTGGTCGCTATCGGTCATCAAGTGCCAGCACCTCGTCGAGAAGCCTGTTCGCCACCTCGTGCAAACGGTCGCCGCCGTAGGCTAGCAGTTCCGCACGGACTAAGAGTGGAGCGGCGAGACGATCAGTACGAGCTTGAGTAAGGTCGTAAGGAACGGGTAAGTTTGTCAGGTAGAGGTCAGGTGTTTCTCTAGCGGGCAAAAGCTTAAAGGCGGCGCGAAGCTCTTTTTGTACCCTGAGGTCGGCGTGCAGGGTCAGGGTTTGAGGTTTTAGATAGTTTGTCAGACGAGCCGCAGCTTCTTCACCGCCGATCAGTACACCGGGATACGATTTCAGCATGTCCAGCGCTGTTGACCTGTCTACACTCGAGTAGCGCCACGCGGTCGGCGCAAGCTTTGGGCGTAACACTTCCAGATAACCGAGTTCCCAGCGCGAAAGCAGGTCGCGAAACTGTGCGATGTAGAGAACCCCATCTTTGCCCCTGAGCAGGTGGCCCTGCTCGAGCAAGCTACCTATCGTCCGACTGACTGATGCCAGGCTCACGCCTGTTGCCGTTTGGATGCTGCGGTAGGTGCTTTGTTGTAAGGGAGGATAGGCTAACAGGGCATAAACGATCTTGAGACCAGTCGCAGTAAAAGCGTCGTGGCCCTGGGTGTTGAGCGACTTTCTGCCGCGTACAACCGCGTAGAGCCCTGAACCCTGTAACGACATATTCCCCGCTGTATCTACAAAATTGAGATCGGCTTCGGTTAGCGAAGCTGCCAGCGTATCCGGCAGGTACGTCGTAGCCAGCAGAGGTCGGAACCCACCTACACCCTCTAGACGCTTGACCTGAGCGATAACGGCCTCTAACGTCGCGCGGGTCACGTTCAATCTGGTCACAACTCCGTAAGTGCCGTTCCCACAGGGCGTTGTTAGATCAATGACATGCTCGGCTCCAAAGTCACTGTGCTCGTCAGGTCTTCGAGTCACTTGAACGCCGGGTAGCGCACCGAGTACTTCGACAATTTCATCAACAAGCGTAGTTTCTTCTGTAAGCATCATCTTGTTCCAAATATAGCAGAGTTTCATAAAATGGAACATAAGTCATTTTGGAACAGCTGCCTCTGTAGCGGCACACAAAGAGGCACACAACCGACTATGACCGGAAGCTCAAAAGAAAGTTTTTTACTTTAGGCTGCTCCAAAAGAAAGATTAAGGGCTTAACCTTTCCTTTGAATGGACAGGTTGACGACTCAACTACTGACGTTTGTACAACGTAGCTTGACGAATGCGGGTTCGGATAAGAAACGGCGCATTATCTGTCCCACGCGGCAAAAAAACGGTAAGGTACCTGCTTTGACCTCTCCCTACCTTCGGCAATGCCCCAATTGATGCCGCAAAAAAAAGCGGCACACAATAGGCACACATTTGGGCTTTGGCGGTGACTAGGCACACTCGAGGCAAAGCAAAAACCCCGTCTAAGACGAGGTTTTTTTGGTGCGCCCGAGAAGATTCGAACTCCTGGCCTTCTGATCCGTAGTCAGACGCTCTATCCAGCTGAGCTACGGGCGCGAACAGATTACTGGTATCATCAGTAACTTATGCTAACTAGTACCCTTGATGTATTAGGGATGATACCCCTGATACACTGGCGGAGAGGGAGGGATTCGAACCCTCGGTCCAGCTTTCACCAGACGCAGTCTTAGCAGGACTGTGGTTTCAACCACTCACCCACCTCTCCATACCGTTCTTTGTAATGCGCGGCTGACTTATGGCGGAGGGTGAGGGATTCGAACCCCCGGTAAGGTCACCCCTACTGCAGTTTTCAAGACTGCCGCCTTCAACCGCTCGGCCAACCCTCCCTGAGGACATAAGCCCTCCGGTCAGCGTCCATGAGTATACAAGCGGGGCTTAGGGAGTGTCAACGGGGTTTGACCTTTTTTCATCATGGGCCTTGTTACGAGCGGCCCACAAAACCTGCCGCCAGACCCCGCGCAGCGCCGCCACTTCGCGCTCGCTCAGCTCGGCCCGGTCGAAGATAGCGCGGAACATCGCGTCGGCGCTCTCCTCACGTTGGGCGTCGGTGTAGCCGATGGTGTGGAGCATGTCGAGGAGATGGGCGTAGAACCCCTCGAGTCTCTCTCTCGGAGCCACCTCACGGGTTACACCGTGAGTCTTTTGTCCGGCAGCGACAAAACATTCGTACGCGACAAGTTGCACCGCTTGCGCGAGGTTCAGAGACGCATACTCGGCGGTAGGAATTTGGATATAACCCTGGCAGTGCCGTAAATCTTCGTTGCTGAGACCGTAATCCTCAGGGCCGAAGAGCACCGCGACGCCTTCACGCGGCAACGTTTCAGCAGCCTCTCTCGGCGTGTAAACGCGCATCTCAGAATTCCTCGGGCGTGCTGTCGTACCGAGGACGAGCGTGCAACCGTGCAGGGCGTCGGCGACCGTTTCGCAGATTACGGCCCCGTCTAGTACGTCGCCGGCGTGCGAAGCGAGCGCGTAGGCGTGCTGGTTGAGTGGGCGCTGCGGCGAGACGAGGTGCAGCTCGCTCAGGCCGAAGTTTTTCATCGCGCGGGCGCTCGAGCCGATATTTGCCGGGTCTTTAGGTCTTACCAGAATGATACGAAGTGCAGCCACAACCCTCAGCGTACTGCCTTTGCCGCAAAAACTATACGCGAACCCTGCAGAGGGCAACTCTTGTTTCGACCCTTGCATGCTAGGTTTAGGCTATGCTCGGAAACATTTTTCGCAAACAACCCGACAATCCCAAAGTTCCGGCGGGGCAGAGCGTCACCGAACGCTTCCCGATTATGACCTACGGCCCGACGCCGCGCGTAACTCAAGAAGAGTTTGAGCTGCGCATATTCGGCCTGGCTAAAGCGAAAACCTTCCGCTGGAACGACCTGCTCGCCATGCCGCAAACAGACGTGACCAAAGACTTTCACTGCGTTACGCACTGGTCGAAGCTGGACGTGAGCTGGACAGGCGTGTTGAGCACCGAACTGATGAAGCACCTCGAGCCCGACCCCTCAGCAACGCACATCTTGTTTCACTGTTACGGCGGCTACACCACCAACCTTGCGATTGAGGATTTTGTCGCGGAGAACTGCATGGTCGCGCATAAATTGGAGGGCAAAGACATTCCCACCGAACACGGCGGCCCGGTTCGCACGATTATCCCGCACCTCTACGCCTGGAAGAGTGCCAAATGGCTTTCAGGGCTCGAGTTTATGAAGGGCGATAAACCGGGGTTCTGGGAGCGTAACGGCTACCACATGCGCGGCGACCCGTTCAAAGAAGAGCGTTACGGCTAAGGTTTGATGGGGTTGCTCGAGCTTCTCGGCACGCAGAAGCCGACACATCAGCAAATTCATACAGCATCGGTCCGAGACACCAACAAAAAAAGCTCCCGGTTCGGGAGCTTCTCGTTTAAGCCAAGTGTTTAAGCAGTTTGCTCTAACGCCTTATTAAATCGTTTGGCGAGGCGTGATTTACGGCGAGCCGCCGTATTTTTATGGAGCGTCGAACCTTTGGCAGCCCGGTCGATCAGGCTGACCGT
Organism: uncultured Trueperaceae bacterium; assembly: GCA_963799485.1. Lineage (GTDB taxonomy): Bacteria > Deinococcota > Deinococci > Deinococcales > Trueperaceae > Truepera. The sequence goes on along the minus strand of CAWCXJ010000008.1, from coordinate 369,106 downwards.
AACGCGCTGGAACTTGGCGGCAGTTTCGCTGTCCCCGGCTTCGGCGGCGGCAGCGGCTTTTTTGCCGAAGGTGCGGATGGTGCTTTTGGCGGCGCGGTTTTGGGCGCGGGCTTTTTGGGCCTGGCGGTGATACTTCATTGCCGATGGATTTCTTGCCATGATGCTCCTTAATTTTATGCTCGTAGTTCAGACCGTAGCAGTCAACCTTGACAGTCTAGCATGTAGGCGCACGCTATAGCAATTTGGGCATCCTCACGCGGCGTCCTCACGCGTGACGTTTAGCCTGTTTGAGCGAGCAGCTTGGCCTCGAGATACTCCGCAATCATCTTCATCCAGCGAACACCGTCTTCGCGGCTCGAGGGGCCGTGACCACCTTTTTCATCCACGTAGTAGGTTACGTCATGGTTACGCCCGCGTAACGCTGCGACCATTTGGTCACTTTCTGCCTGCACAACTCTTGGGTCGTTCGCGCCTTGCATGACGAGCAGCGGGGCGCGGATACCGTCAAGGTGGGTGATCGGAGAACGCTCGCGCAAAAACTCGCGGTCGGCTTCAGCGTCGCCGACCCACTCCCGCATGATGCTGCGCCAGAAGGGGGGCACGCTCTCTACAAACGTCACCAGATTCGCCGGGCCAACCAGATCAACGCCGGTAGCCCAGTACTCAGGTAAGCGCGTAAGGGCGCTGAGCGTAGCAAAACCGCCGAACGAACCGCCGAAGACAGCGATTCGTGTAGGGTCTACCCACGCGAGCGTCTTTAGATACTCAGCCGCGTGACGGACGTCCTCGAGCTCGCCTCCGCCCCAATCACGGTGGATGAGTTTTTGGTACGAGATACCGTAACCGGTTGAACCACGGATATTCGGGGCCAGCACGCCGATGCCGCGGCTGAGCAAATACTGATAAAGTCCGTTGTAGGCGTAGTCCGGGCGTTCTTGCGCCTCCGGCCCGCCGTGAATAGACAGCACGACCGGCACACGCCCTGCGCTCGATTTGGGTCGGTACAACCAGGCGGGGATATCCTGGTCGAAACTCGCGTAAGAAATGAGTTCAGGCTCGAGCAAATCACCCTTTTTAATCCCGCCGAGCATACTCTGCTCGCGCGCCCGCAGCTCACCTGTAGCGAGGTCGAGTTCAAAGATGTTGTCCGACTCGGTTGCCGTTCCTAAAAGCAGTGCGATTTTCCCACCCGACGGGTGAACGTCTAGCTGCTCGACCACCCCGTAGGGCAAGCGGGGAAGCGCGAGTTCTCTATCCTGCTCCACATCAAACGCGTGCAGTTGCGACGCGCCCGCCTCGTTGACGACCGCAACCAGTAACCTCTTGTCGCGTGACAGCACCACCTTTTCAACGTCGTAATCCGGGGTAAAGGTGTAAGACCAGCCGCCCTCGGCGAGGCCGTAAAACGCCAGACCGGTAAACTCGCGGCTTTCGTTAGTGAGCAGGTAAAAACCGTCTTCTGTCCAGGGGCCGGGAGAGTAAATCGCTTCACCTTCGTGCGGCGTCGCCAAGACCTTCCGGCCTGTGTGTACGTCGTAAACGTAGAGATTTTGGTTGGTGTTGCCTAAAACCTCGAGGACGAGAATATAGTTGCCGTCGGGCGAGGCCGTCGTCCCGTAAAAAAGCCCACCCGTCAGCAGTCGTCGCCGCTCACCGGTGGTGATATCAAGCAGTTGCGGATGCTGTTCACTCGGTTCCCGGTCGTTCGCCGTAACGACAACGCGCTCAGCGTCTAGCCATTCCCCGAGCGTAAACTGCACTTTGGGCACGTCGGTCAGGCGTTCGGGCCAACCGCCGCTCGCGGGGAGCCGCCACACCTGCGTCATCTCGTCGCCGTGGCGGTCGGCTAACAAAGCGAGCTGCCGACCGTCGGGCGAAACACTAAAGTCGGTGACGCGTTCGTCCGCAAACGACGTGAGCTGCTGCGGAAAACCGCCGCCCGCAGGAAGACTCCAAAGATTGCGCTGACCCGTCGTGTCAGCGATATAAAAGAGCCGCTCCCCGCCGGGGTTGTAGGCGAGGGTGCCGAAGCTGCGGGTGGCAGCGAACTGTTCAAAGGTATAGGGGTTCAAGAAAGACCTCCTGAGTTGCGCCAAGTATACTCGAGATGACCTTTAAGGGGGCTCGAGGCGCAAAAAAGCGCAGCCCTCCGGTAGACCGCGCTCTACAGTTGTCTGGCGTTCGTCTAGCCGCTCAGCTGCCCCATAATCGCAAACATCGGCAGGAACATCCCCGCAACGATAAAGCCGACCACGCCCCCTAAAAAGACGATGAGCATGGGCTCTAAAGCCGCCGTCAAACCTTCGATGGCCTCGTTGACCTCGCGTTCGTAAAAGCTGGCAATCTTTTCCATCATCGCGTCTACGTTGCCGGTTTCTTCGCCGATAGAAATCATCGAACTGACCAAAGGTGGGAAGATTTTGGGCCGGTTAATCAGCGTCACGCTGATCTGCTCGCCGCGCTGCACCGACTGCTTGGCCTCCTCGAGCACGTCTTCAATAATGACGTTGCCCGCCGTCCCCTTCGTAATCTCGATGGCTTCGATGATATTCACACCACTTTTAAGGAGCAATCCGAAAGTGTTGGAAAAACTCGCGATCGCCGCCTTTTGAATCAGGTTACCGACCACGGGCGTTTTGAGGAGAAGCGCGTCAATTGTATGCCTGCCCTGATTGGTCCGGTAAAAAAGCGTGATTCCACCAATTGTACCACCGATAATTAGCACCAGCAGCCACCACTGATTCGTTAAAAAGCCGCTCAAGGCCATCAGGATTTTGGTGATAACCGGCAGTTCGCCGCCGAGCTGCGTCAAGATACCGGCGAACTGCGGAACGATGCCGGTGAGCAAAAAATAGGTGACGCCGAGGGCAATCGTCAACACCACACCGGGGTAGGTCATCGCACTTTTAAGCTTGCCGCGCAGCGCCGCCTGTTTCTCCTGGTAGCTGGCGACGCGCTCTAGGATACCGTCCAGGTTTCCCGAGGCTTCCCCGGCGCGTACCAGATAGATGTACAAGCGGTTGAAGATTTTGGGATGCTTGCCCATCGCTTCGGAAAGAGGCAACCCTGTTTCGACCTCTTCCCGGATTTTTTTGAGTGCGTCTTTAAGACTGGCTTTTTCTGCCTGTTTTTGCAAAATAGCCAGCGACTGCACGACCGGGAGCCCGGCGTTGATCACGGTCGCAAACTGCCGGCTGAAAACCGTCACGTCGCGTAGGTTGGTCTTCCCGCCGATGTCGAGCCAGGCGGGGAGTTTGATGTCGGCTTGCATCCCGGTTTTAGGAACCGCGATTTCAGTGGGGATCAGCCCTTTTTCACGTAGGTTCGCAGCGACGTCGCGTTGGGACGCGGCTTCCATCACCGCTTCGACGAGTTTGCCGCTGCGGTCCCTTGCTTTGTAGGTATAGGCGGGCATACATGAGTTTATAAAGCTGTTCTAGAAAGGGCTGACGGATTTTTAACTTCTGTCAAGTACCTACGTACCTTTTACAAATACTTCTGTAGGTGTGGCAAAAAGCGTCACCGGTGGCGCGTCAGGCTCGAGGCCCGGAACGACCTGTAGCGGATGGACAACGGTAGCTGAAGACAGTCCTAGAACCGTCTGGGGCGGCGTAAAACCGTAGCCTTTGGTCAATACCTCACCGGCTGGGCTTACGGCGACGCAGGCGACGAAGACAAACCCGACCTCGGGGAGTGTCGCCCGGTCTTCACCTTCGCGTTCGGCCCCGGCAATTGAAGATGCTTTTACGGGATCGACGCCGCTCTTTAGGAGCCGATAATGCTCACCGTGCTGCGCGGGTACGACGACGTGGACGCCGGCCTCGAGCAACCTTTTACGCAGCGGTTTAAGCACCATGTCCGGGTAGCAGAGGACAGTAAAGCCGGGGGTGAGGGTTTGGGCCTCCAATAAATACGCCACAAGCAGCGTCGCCGCCTTCGCCGCCCCCGTAAAGTTCGGGTGATGACCGTGCGGCGGCAGCGGATAACCGACCTGCCGTTGCCTCGAGAGTTCACCCCAAACGAAGTCACGGACTGCGCCGGGTGAGCGACCAGGAAGTTGAGAACCGACAGCAGAAGCGTCCGTCACATCCACACCCTACACTACATAATGAAACCATGACGCCGAGCCTTTCAAAAACTGAGCCAAGCCGCACACAGGCCATCTTAGACATTCTCAGAGAAACCTATCCGGACGCGCAGACCGAACTCAGCCACCGTAATCCCTTTGAACTTCTCATTTCGACGATTCTTTCGGCACAGGCGACCGATAAAAGCGTCAACGCTGCTACCCCTGCGCTGTTCGAGCGTTATCCGGACGCACCCACGATGGCGCAGGCGACACCGGATGAGCTTATTCCGTTTATCAAACGTATCGGCTTGTACCGCAACAAGGCCAAAAACTGCGTCGCTACCGCAAAAGCCCTGACCGAGCGCTTCGGCGGCGAAGTACCCGAAGATTTCGAGGCGGTGCTGAGCCTCCCCGGTGTGGGCCGTAAAACGGCGTCGGTGGTACTGGCCAACGCGTTTGGGCGTCCGGCAATTGCGGTGGATACGCACGTGGGCAGGCTTTCGCGGCGGTTGGAGCTGACGCAGGCGACCAATCCCGACAAGGTGCAAGCTGACCTCGAGGCTACCTTCCCCAAAGACAGCTGGATTTTTCTCCACAACGCGCTGATTTTTCACGGGCGGCGGGTATGTCTGGCGCGGACACCTTTGTGCGCGGCGTGTCCACTCAGCGATCTTTGCCCGAGCAGCACGGTTTAACTCTAAGTACATCCAAGTCAATTTTCCGCAATAGTTAAGACGTGGCAACTTAACCAAATCGCTTTGTCAAATCGCTTTGTCAAGTTAAGACTTTCGCATGAGGGCGTGAGTATGCAAGGGATAAGCCAGTGTGTGGGCAAAAGCTACGATACGGTCAGAAGCCCCTTGAACCGCTGGGGAACAGAAAGGGTAGTGCTCCAAGAATTCCGAGCTTACATGCTGGCAGGACTTGTGCTTGATTAAGTCGTCAGCCCTGGCAGGCGCTAGCTTAACCGGCCTGAATCTGCTAGACTTGCAAGGTTGCCTGTATGGGCTCAAGTATACCGTTATAGCTGGGTTGAAAACCCACGGAGGAACTCATGGTTAAGATTCGCCTTATGCGCCTCGGCGCAAAGAAAAACCCACACTACCGCGTCGTCGTGATCGACGCCCGCAAACGCCGCAGCAGCGACTACATCGAACTGCTCGGGCACTACGACCCGCGTGAAACGGTCGCCGAACCGCTTAAAATCAACGTCGAGCGCGCGCAGCACTGGCTTTCGCAGGGTGCTCAACCAACCGACACGGCCTTGAGGCTGCTCGAGCGTGCCGGCGTCGAAGCCGGTGCTGTCAAGGTCAAGCAGGGCCGCGACTATACCGCTCGCACCGAAGCGCGGGCTGCCCAAAGCGCTTAAGCTTTAGCGTATGGTTGCCGAGCTGGTCGCGTTCGTCGTGCAAAATCTGGTTTCCGAACCGGACAAGCTGACGGTTTCTTCACGCACCGAGGGGTACGGCCTCGTTGTGGAAATCCGCTGTGCGCCGGACGACGCAGGTCGCGTTATCGGGCGCGGCGGGCGCACCATCAACAGCATCCGCACGTTGGCAAGGGCCGCTTCCGAAGGCCAGGAACGTGTCGAAGTACAGCTCTTAAACGCCTGAAAACTCAGATGATGGTTCCAGAACACACAGTTCCTGAAAACTACGTCTTGCTCGGCACTTTGGGCAGGACGTTTCAGCTCGAGGGTGGCCTGCGTTTTTACGCGCTCGGCGACGCCGAAGCGCTGGCGCTTAAAGAGCTGAAGCGGGTTTTTCTGGCGGGTTTCGGTGAGCGCGCCGTAAAGCGTGTGCGTCCGGTCGGGGCGCAGCTCATCGTCTACTTTGTCGGCGCGGACAACCCGCAAACCGCGCAGCTTTTGGTCAACGCCGAGGTTTACGCTGCCAAAGCTGCGCTGCCTGCAGCGCCCACGCACTATCTGGATTTGCTGCTCGAGCTACCCGTCATCATCGACGGTGAGCCGTTTGGTGAAGTCGTTGACATCATCCCGGCAGGCGGCGATATCGGTCAGGATGTGCTGGTCGTGGGGGCCGGTGAACGTGAAGTATTAATCCCGCTGCAAGCGGATTATGTGAGCATTACCGAGTCCGGCGTGACCTTGACCAATCCGCCGGAAGGGTTGCTCGAGCTTAACGCGCCCTAACCCCTGCCAAGCTAAACTATGTGAAATACACTGTTTTAACCCTGTTTCCCCAACTCATTCGGCCCTGGACTGAGGAGGCGCTGTTAGGCCGCGCCGTAAAAGCAGGGCTGCTTGCGTTCGATGTCCGTGACCTCCGTGACTATGCCGGAAACCGGCACCGGCGCGTGGACGATACGCCTTACGGCGGTGGCGCGGGGATGGTTATCCGGGTGGACGTAGCGGCGCGGGCGCTCGCTGAGGTAGACGCGCCCGACGAGCTTATTTTGCTCTCGCCTGCCGGGGAACCTTTGACGCAGCGTCTGGCTGAACAGCTCGCTACCAAAGAACACCTCTGTTTGCTCTCCGGTCGCTACGAAGGTTTCGACGCCCGCACCGAAATGCGCGTCACCCGTGAGGTGAGCGTCGGGGATTTCGTGATGATGGGCGGTGAAGTCGCGGCACTCGCGCTCATCGAGGCGACGGCGCGGTTGTTGCCGGGGGTACTGGGCGACGCCGAAAGTCACGCGCAGGACTCGTTTACCACCGGACTGCTCGATTATCCGGAATACACGCGGCCACCGAGTTACGAGGGGGCAGACGTTCCCGAAGTCCTTTTAAGTGGACACCACGCCAACGTCACGAAATGGCGGCGTGAACAGGCGCTCGCCAGAACGCTGGAACGTCGTCCGGAACTGCTGGGGCAAGCTGAGCTGAGTGACGAGGATAAGGTGTGGCTCGAGCAAAAAAAGGCGACCTCGTAAGGTCGCCGCGCCCGGCTAAAAGTCTAAAAACTCAGTTACCCCCCGAAGCCGCGTCCGGATACGCGGCCTGAATCTGTGCGATGACCTCTTCGGTGATGTCCGGGACGCTCGGTGCGCCGTAAACGACGAGCGCCGAGCCACCGGCGACCTCGCGGTTCAAGACGAGTGTGTAGCCGTTCGCCTCGGCAATCCGGACGATGATGTCGTTGATTTCGGCTTCTGCCGGTTGAGCGGCGTTTTGAATCTCCTGTTGATAACGCTGCTGCGTCTCTTGGTAGGTGCGCTGTGACAGCTCCAAAGTATTCTGCTCTTCCGGGGTCAGGGTCTGCCCGCCGTTGGCTTTGGCGACGAGCGGTTGCAGCGTTGTAGCGATCTGCTGAAGTTCGTCTCGCGCTTGCTGGGTTAAAGCTTCAGCGGCTTGACCGGCGGGGTGCGCGGCTAGTACCCGTGAGGTCTGCACAAAGGCGATGCTGAGCGGCGCCGCTGCAGTATTCGTGTCCTGGGCGCTTGCGAGTGAAAAAGACAACAGGGTTAAAACGGCAAAAAATGGGGTAAGGAAGGATTTTCGCATAAGGGTGAGTTTACCAACAGAGCATGAGAAGGTGTGTCTCGAGCCGCCGCCATGTCATGCGATGCCTGAAATTACACGTCCTCCGGAGCCCGCAAAATCTAGACTAAAGCCTATGTTGATCGCGCTCACTCTGGCGCTCTTCGGGGCGCTTATCGGTTCGTTTGCAAACGTCGTGATTTACCGCCTGCCGCGCGGCGAGTCCATCGTCTTTCCAGGGTCGCACTGCCCGAATTGTGGGCACGAACTGGGGACGCTCGAGCTGGTTCCCGTCGTCTCGTGGGCCGCGCTGGGTGCGCGTTGCCGCGTCTGTAAAAAAAGCATTTCAGCACGTTACCCCTTTATTGAAACGCTCTTCGCGCTCGGCTTCTTTACGCTGGGGCTGCGTTATCCGCTGGAAAGTTACGGGCCTGTTGTGTTTCCCCTGCTGGCTCTCTTCGCCCTCCTCGTTATCCTCGCCGCCATCGACATCGACACCCAACTCTTGCCCGACGTGTTGACCTTTCCGGCCCTCGCTACCGCTCTATTGGGAACGGCTTTTTATACGCCGGGGAGCGGCTTACCCACCTTTTTGGGGGCGCTTTACGGGGCGTGCCTGGGCGCAGGACTCCTGGTACTCCTCAACCGTATCGGCGCGCTCGTGCTGCGGCGTTTCGGCGATACCGGCGAGCGGCTCTGGCCTGTCGGGATGGATCAGGTCAATGTAGCGGCGCTTTTCGGCGTTTTCGGTTGGCCCTTTGGCTTTTTAGGTGCGGCGGGCTCACTCGCGGTAAACGCTGCTACCCGCCGCACCTTGCGGCTGCCGGAACCGCTCGTTTACGGGCTCTGGCTGGTTGCTGTAGTCGTCGTGACTACGCTTTTACCAGGTCCGCTTACGGCTGTTTCGGGCTCGCTCGTCGCAGCAGGCGGCGCGGCGCTCGTCGCAGCGCTCTACTGGTGGCTGCACGACCTAAAAAATCCGACCGAGGCCTCTGCAGAACCTGCTGAAGAGGACGATGAACCCGTGGCGATGGGGTTCGGGGACGTCAAGCTGGCAGGGGTTTTGGGCGCGATGTTAGGCGCGCAAAACCTGCTTGTCGCGCTTCTTTTGGCGTTTGTCTTCGGCGCAGTTGGCGGTTTGCTCGGCAAGGCTTTGGGGCGCGGGAGAGCCGTGCCGTTCGGCCCTTATCTGGTTTTGGGCGCATTGGCTGCACTGTTTTACGGGACGCCACTCGTGACGTGGTATTTGGGAATGCTCGGGGTTTAGCAGAGATTACGCCGATTTGTAGACGCTGATTCACGTTTGCTTTGCCAATTTTCGGTTTTACGGCTACACTTTGTTTTGATAAGGGTTGCCTCAAAAGACCTTTTGCATATATTATCGCGTTTCCGGGCTTTTATGCCCCTAACGCCCAAGCAAGCGCTCGAGGTCAACTATGTCCATATCTGAGTCTGCACTACCCAAAACCCCTGTCGTTGTCGAAAGCCTGAAAGGGCGTGATTTACTCTCGCTCGCCGACTTGAGCGCCGAAGAGTTTAGCGGCCTGTTAGAAAGCGCATCAACACTCAAACAGGGTTGGAAAAACGGTGACCGGCCCAAACTCTTGGAACACAAAACGCTGGCGATGATCTTTGAAAAACAGTCTTTGCGGACGCGTTCGACCTTCGATATCGCCATGTATCAGCTCGGCGGGCACTCGGTGTTGTTGTCGCAAAACTATATCGGCTGGGGTGTGCGCGAGACCATCCGGGATGTGGCGCACAACCTCGAGCGTTGGACAGAAGCGATTATGGCCCGCACTTACGGTCACGGAACGCTTTTAGAACTCGTCAAACACGCCGACGTTCCGGTCATCAACGGGCTCTCCGACCTCTTGCACCCGTGCCAGCTGACAGCGGACTACCTCACCTTAAAAGAGGTGTTCGGGGAACTTTTCGGGCTCAAGGTCACTTTCGTCGGCGACGGCAACAACGTCTGCAACTCGCACATCAACGCGGCGGCGCTGACCGGCGTCAGCTTGAGGGTCGCTTGTCCAGAAGGATACGAACCGGACGCGGGCGTGCTCGCGGCGGCCCGCGCCAAAGGTGCCGACGTGAGCATCGTTCACGACCCGCGCGAGGCCGCCGAGGGTGCCGATGTTCTCTATACCGACGTGTGGATTTCGATGGGGCAAGAAGACACCGAACGCCGCCGCGCCGCGTTTGGGGGCTATACCGTAACGCTCGAGTGGCTTGACGCGCTTTCAGAACGCGGCGTGTTCATGCACGACTTGCCCGCGCACTACGGTGAGGAAGTCACCGAAGAGGTCGTCTACAACCCCCGTAGCCGCGTTTTCGACCAGGCCGAGAACCGCCTGCACGCGCACAAAGCGATCTTGTTTCAACTGCTGCGCGACGAATGAGCAAGCTTAAAGTCGGGATTCTGGGAGCGAGTGGTTATGGCGGCGCAGAACTCTTGCGCCGGTTGCTCACGCATCCGCACGTTACCGTGGCGGGCACTGCCAGTCGGCAGTTTTTGGGAAAATCCGTAAGCGCGTGCTGGCCTCAACTGGCAGGGCGTAGTGAGCTGACTTTTGAAGATACGGACGCGGTTATCGCCGGGTGCGAGGTTCTTTTTTGTGCGACGCCACACGCTGAAACCGCGCCGCTGGTTGAAAAGGCGTTAGGTGCGGGCAAACGGGTTATCGACCTGTCGGCGGACTTCAGGCTTTCGCCGGAAGATTACGCGCTGTGGTACGGGCCGCATCCGCATCCGGAGCTGTGTAGCAAGGCGGTTTACGGGCTCGTCGAGCTGCACCGGGACGAGCTTAAAGGTGCCGAGCTGGTCGCAGTTCCCGGCTGCAACTCGACCACGGCGAACCTGGCGCTCGCGCCGCTGGCGGCAAATGGTCTCTTAGGCCGCGACATCATCGTCAATGTGCTGGCGGGGGTGTCGGGCGCAGGTCGGAGCACGTCTTTGGGGCTTCATTACCCGGAAACGAACGAAAACGCCAAACCGTACAAGGTCGCCGGGACGCACCGCCACACGGCTGAAATTGAAGATACGCTCGGGCGCGTGCAGCAGTACGGAAAACAGGCCAAAACGCGTGGCGACTTCGCCAAACCCACGGTGAGTTTTACGCCGCACCTCATCCCGATGACAAGAGGCATTCTGGCCACCTGCACCACGCGCCCGGCGCAAGACGGGCTTGGCGACGCGGGGTTGCTCAAGCTCTACCAAAACTTCTATAGTGGCGAAAAACTCGTTACGGTGCAGCGTGACCTGCCGCAAACCAAAGCCGTTTACGGCAGCGACCGGACTATCGTCGCGGTACGGTTCGACAAGCGCAGCGGCTTGGTATCGGCGTTTGCGGTCACAGACAATCTCGGTAAAGGGGCAGCGGGACAGGCGGTACAGGCGTTTAACGTCGCCAACGGCTTCGGTGAGATGACGGGGTTGTTTATGCAAGGAATGTGGCCGTGAGCGGCACCTTAAAACTACCGCAGGGATTTTTAGCTGCCGCGGGAACTGCCGGGATTAAAGCCTCGAGTAAACCCGACTGCGCGCTCATTGTGTCCGACGCGCCCCTGCGCTGGGCGCTCGCTGCGACGACCAATACGCTCAAAGCGGCGTGTGTCAGCCGCAACAAAGACCTTGCCGACAGCGACCAAGCCGTTCGGGCTGTGGTGATTAACAGCGGCAACGCAAATTGTGCGACAGGTGAGGAGGGCGTGCGCCGCAACGAACGTTTTGCCGCTACTGCCGCCGCTGCGCTCGAGGTTTTACCCCACGAAGTCTTGACCGCGAGTACGGGCGTAATTGGGGAGCTGTTGCCGGTCGAGAAGTTGGAAATTGCCTTGCCTGCTCTAGCTTCAAAGCTTGAAAACGGTGTGGAAACTTTGGCTCGAGCGATTTTGACCACCGACCTGGTGCAAAAAACCGCCGAAACGACCCTTGCCGGCGGTGCCCGCATCGTCGGTATCGCCAAAGGCTCCGGGATGATTCACCCGAATATGGCGACGATGTTCGGCTTTGTTTTGACCGACGCCGACGTGCCGCAAAGGGCGTTGCGTTCCCGCTGGCCTGCGGTCGTCGCCGAGAGCTTTAACCAGGTGACGGTCGACGGCGACACCTCACCCAACGATATGGCGTTTTTGCTCGCCAATCCGCGCATCGCTGTAGACGAGGCCGAGTTTGTCCGGGGTCTGACAGGGGTCGCGCAGAACTTGGCGAAGCAGATTGCGCGTGACGGCGAAGGCGCGACCAAACTGCTTACGGTCGAGGTCACGGGCGCAGCGAGCGACGCCGAGGCGCGGCAGGCGGCGCGTGCGGTTGTCCTCAGCCCACTGGTGAAGTCTGCCGCGCACGGCAACGACCCGAACTGGGGCCGCATTTTGAGCAGCGTCGGGGCGACCGGGGTAGCGCTTGCATTGTCCGCGCTGAGCATCCGGGTGCAGGGCGCGCTGGTCTACGACGGTTCACCCCAAGCTTTCGACGCCGGTGAAGTCGTGGGCGCCATGGACGCGCCGGAACTCGTGATTCAGCTGGCTTTGGCGGTCGGCACGGGTTCGGGCACGGCTTGGGGGTGTGACCTCACCGCAGATTATGTGCGTATCAACGCGGACTATCACACCTGAGCGGCTGGGGATTGCGGCTTTGGGCTCGAGCTTGAATCCGGAAGACGAAATGAGAAAGATGGTAAAATGAGCGTCGAGCTATTCTTTTTGACTACAGCTTTTACGTCACTCACGGCCCAAACTTCTAAAAGGCAATTCTAATAAAAGCTTGAGGCGAGATTAAAGTCCTTGCCATAACCGCTTCATGCTCTCCAAACCGCAGCCGGGATGCCGGCTCATCTACCGGCCTTAAGGTTGAAGGTGCTGGGACGCTAGAGCGCGTTCCAAACTTCAGGGAGCGTGGTATGAACAAAAAAATCTTACTTCCTCTATCGCTTACAGCGCTGTTAGCCGGCGGCGGTGTCCTTTATACACAGTACGGCGCGCCGCTCGCGTCCTACGTGCAGGCGCAGGGTGAGCAGGGCGTTACCCAAACGACGGCAGCGGTACAGCCCTTCAACGAAAAGCAGGCGCTTCTCCAAGACGAGACCAACACCGTCAACGTCTTTAAGACTTACGGGCCGAGCGTCGTTTCGGTCAATGTCGAGGTTCAGGGGCAACAGGTCAACCCGTTTATGCAAGGACAAGGCTTGCAGAACGTACCGCCGGAGTTTCAGCAGTTTTTCCAGCAATTTGGTCAGCAGTTCGGGACGCCGCCGGGCGGCGCGCCGCCGGCACCGTTGCAAGGCGCGGGGAGCGGGTTTGTCGTCGATAAACAGGGCCGCCTGATGACGAACTTTCACGTCGTTGCGGGCGCCTTGACCGCGAACAGCACCACGCTTAAAGAGGGCGCGACGCTGACGGTCACCTTTACCGGCAGCGCCGACAAGTTGCCGGTAAAGGTTGTCGGCGTCAACCCGTCTTACGATTTGGCGCTTTTGGAGCTGACGAACAAAAAAGACTTGCCTAAAGGGGCCGAGCCGATTACAGTGGCCAACTCGGACTCGCTCGAGGTCGGGCAAAAAGTCATCGCCATCGGCAACCCGTTCGGGCTCGAGTCCACGGTCACGACCGGCATCATCTCCGCTGTGGGCCGCGACTTTACCTCGGTCGGGCAGTTCAACTTTCCGGTGATTCAAACCGACGCCGCTATCAACCCCGGTAACTCGGGCGGCCCGCTCTTGGATTCGCAAGGCCAACTTGTCGGCGTCAACGCTGCGATTTTGCCGGAAATCAGTGCCGACGGGCAGGCGGGCTTTTTGGGCATCGGCTTTGCAATCCCGAGTAACGTCGTTTCGCAAAATCTGGCGAGCCTCGAAAAAGGCGGCTTTACGGACGTGTACAGCAGCAAACCACGGATGGGCGTGCAGGTTCAGGACGTCGCGAGCTACCCCGAAAGCGTGCGTCGGTCGCTCGGTCTGCCGAGCACGGGTGAACTCGTCATCGCCGTTGAACCGGACAGTCCTGCTGCTAAAGCCGGACTTAGAGGTAGCAACTTTACGGTCAACGTTCAGGGTCAAGAGCTGCCGGCCGGGGGCGACGTGATTGTTTCTGTCGATGGGCAGAAGCTCACCGACAGTCAGAGCCTGCAAAACGTCGTCTTCTCGAAAAAAGCCGGGGACAGCGTGCAACTCGGGATCGTTCGCGGTGGCAAGCAGGAAACGCTGAACGTCAAGCTGGCGATTGTGCCGCTCAAGAGCTAGCAGAAAGCCGGTTCCGGGAGCGCTGAGGCCGAAACCTCAGCGCTTTTTGGGCTCGAGGTCGCTGCGCAGGGGCCCTTCTCTGCTCACAATGTCCCCCTTACTGCTGGGCTTTTTTGGGTGCCTGGGTTGCCGGGTCGTAAGACGTTCCGTCCTCCTCGACCATGGGGTCGTCGGAAATCTGCTGGTCTATCTTTTGCGCTTCGTCGTTGCTTTCTTCAGTGTCTTTGCCTACATCACCCTCATCGTTCATCGGGTTGCCGACGGGCATACGTAAATCGTCACGCATTGTTTCCTCCTGAGGCCACTATGCAGCTTTTGCAAAGTTGAAAAGTGTGATAATTCCCCATTTTGGTCTCTAGGTTGCAAAGGCTAAAAAGAGGCTCGAGCGTACCCGTATGCCTACTTCTAAGTTCCTGCTTCCGCGCTAGATAACCCCCTGCGCCCTGAGCAGCAGATAAAGCCCCAGCGCAAGCCCGCCGTAAAGCAGCCATCTAAGGTATTTTTTGCCCTGAGTCCCGGCAAACGAGCGCACCACGACCCGCGCCTCTTCGCTGTCGCGCCGCCGCGCGACCCTTTGGGCGCGGCGAATCGCAGCGACGCTTTTACTGACCTGCCCTTTACGGCGGTACGCTACGCCGAGGTTGTGGTGGGCGTTGGGAAAACCCTCGTTAAGCCGGATGGCCCGTTCGTAAAGCACGACGGCTTCGTCGGTGCGGCCCTCCTCGAGCAGCAAGTTTCCCAGATTGGTCAGCGCCCGGTAGTGTTTGGGGTCGAGTTCGGCGGCGCGCTTAAAGGCGGTTTCGGCAGTTTCGGTCTCGCCCAAAAAGACGTAGGCGGTGCCGCGCTGGGTTTCGTGTTCGGCGGCTAACAGCGGGTGCGGAACCTCATCTAGTAGCGTTAGCGCCTCTTTCGCCTTGCCTTGTCCCAGTTCCTTACCGCTCTGCTCCAGTACCGCGACGCTCGCCCGCACAGCGTCCGGTTCAAAGTCGCCGACCGGCTCGAGCCGCGCCGCAAGTTTAAGCGCCTGTGCGTAACGTTTTTCGCGGAGGTACTCGAGTACGTCGTCCAACCTTTTCAGCAAAACAAGCAGCTCGGCGTCGGGCTCCGCCTCCGCGAGTTCGGCGCTCAGGGCTTCGCTCAAGCGGCCTTCTTTGAGCTGGTTCAGGCTCTCTTTCTCACGTATCACCACCCGAGTATATAGGGCGCGTGAGGGGTAAATCTCCCTGTTGGTCTTACCGAGCCGCCGTATACTTTGGATACTTAAACGTGTACGCGTGAAGGGTACACTTGGGTGTGGAGGCACTATGAAACGAAGGCGGATGCTCCTGGTCGTGGCACTTCTAGGTTTGCCGCTCGTAGCGAGCGCGCAGTTTTTTGGCAATTTCAGTGGTGGCGGCGACCTTCTGGAGTCTCCGGCGGGCCGCGCCTTGGCGCAAGTTTACGGCGCGCTGAACGCGGGTTATCTCAACAAAGTCGATGACAACAAGTTGCTCGAGGGTTCGATTACCGGGATGTTGGAGGCGCTAGAAGACCCCTACACGAGTTACGCGTCCCCCGAACAGGCCGCGCAAGAGGTCGAAAACCGGAGTGGCTCGTTTCAGGGCATCGGCGCGACGTTGCAACCGCGCAACCGCGAAAAAGACACCATTGTCGAGGTGATTACCGTCTACCGCGGTTCGCCCGCTGAAAAAGCCGGAGTCAAGTCCGGGGATATCTTTGTCGAGATCGACGGCGAAAATGTGCGCGACGCGACGACGAACGAGATTGTCCAGAAAGTGCGTGGCCCGGCCGGAACCAAGGTTCAACTCGGTTTTCGTCGTCCCGGACAAGACAAACCCGTCCGTTTGACGGTGACGCGCGGCAGTATCGACATCATCGACGTCGAATCGGCGGTGCTGCCGCAAGATGTCGGCTATGTGAGTATCCGTTCGTTTGCCAACGCCAGAGTCTTCGACCAGCTGGACGCGGCGCTGAACTCGCTTAAAGCGCAGGGCGTAAGTTCGCTTATCCTCGACCTCCGCAATAACGGCGGCGGCCTGCTCGACCAGGGTATTCGCGTTGCCGACGAGTTTTTAAGCAGCGGCGACATCGTCTTTCAGCGGGCGCGCGGCGTGACGCAGCGCCTCGCCGAGGCCGACCCCGCCGCGTTCGACTGGCCTATGGTGGTTTTGGTCAACCGCAACTCGGCGTCGGCTTCAGAGATCGTTGCCGGGGCGCTGCAAGACAACGGGCGCGCCGAAATCGTCGGTGAGAAAACCTTCGGTAAGGGCGTCGGGCAGAGCGTGATTTCGCTCCCTAACGGCGGGCAACTCGTCTATTTGTCGTTCGAGTGGCTGACACCCGACCGCCGCAGCATCAATGAAAAAGGCATTACGCCTGATGTTGAGGTCGATGATACGCTCGTGCCTGAAGTGCTGGCGCTCGAGGGTCAGGGCGCGCAGCAGGGCCAGAAAATCGAGATTCTCGTCGACGGTAAAAAGCTCGGCAACGCCCGCGTCGACGCCGACGGCAGCTTTACCTTCGTCCAGCCTTTTGAGCGCCCCGCAGACAGCGCCGTTCAGGGTGAAGCTATCGTCAATCTGGAAAACGACCCGGCACTTCAGGCCGCCTTTAACGAGGTCTTGGAGGTCAGCCGTCAGATCGCGCAGCAGTAGCTATAAGCCCTTGTATGTTGAATGTGGGTAGGGGTAAGGCCGCATCAGACCCGGAACCGTGAGTTCGTGCGTAGCGATCGGCCCGCCCCTCTTCCCGACCTGTCGTACCAAGCAAGTATCCCGACCTCCTTGCGTGAGGCTGATTATAGGCGTTTGGCTTCTGCCTGCTCGATTTCCTGCGCGAGAAAATAGTTTAGCAGCGTCCTCAACAGTACAATCGCGCCCAGGTTCAAAATATCTCGCCGGGTTGGGGCGACGGCTGTCCGCAAAATGTCGCTGGCGACGGTAAACTCGAGCCCGAGCGTCAGTACCCGCCCGAGCCTGAGGCGGATGCCTTCGGTGGCGCTGCTTTCAACTACCGAACGTGAAAAAAGCAGCTGCACATAGGACAGAAGGCCGCGCAAAATCGCAATCCCGATTACCAGCGCCGCCGCAATCTCCGCGCCCGCCGCAAAATAGCCGACGATGAGTTTAAGCCAGGTCTCGAGCGGATTGCTTTCGAGGCTTTCACCGACGCTGCCGCCGACGTTCGTGTTGAGGCTTAAGAGCAGCACCAGCCCGAAAATCAGGGCGATAGGGAGCAAAAAGCTCGTCCACGATTCTCCGGCGGGGCTCTGCCTTTTGGTTTCAGGTTCTTGGGTCATGTGCTCCTCTTCAACTTTAGATTGAGTGCCGGTTTAGGTCTCGGAGCCAGCCTCGTACCGCGCGGCTAACCAGACAGCGACCTGCTCGAGCCCTACCAGCAACACCGTAATCCCTATCGCCAGGATAAAAAGTAACAGGTTGCTCGCACTCCCGGCCCGAAACGCAAAACTTAATGAGGTCGAGACGGCGGGTGGATGCACCTTGTCGAAAACGATCATCAGCACGACGGTGCCGAGCATGGCGGCTCCACCTGCTAAGTAACCGTCGCTAAAAAGGACAAAAGTGCCGAAGCCCAAACCGGCGGCGATGAGGTGCGCGACAACGAGCGTGCGGACGCTGTTCATGCCGTGTTGCGGGTCCAGGTAGATTAAAAACGCGCTCGAGGCAAGCGAGGCGAATAGTAGCCGCTGCTGACTCAGCACTTCGACAAAGGCAAACACAGCGAGTACGGTTATAGTCGGTAAAAGTGCCAGCGTCAGCTCACCGCGCAGACCCAAACGCTGGCGCAGCGAACGCACCTCGCCCGCGCCCGGTTTGAAGCTCTCGCGGGGATAACTCATCAGGGCCAGCCTACCTTAAAAGAGGGGGGTGCTCGAGGCCACTTTTACGGCGTCTTCGACCTTATCGAGCCGAAACGTCAGCTGTTTTTGCCGTAAATGACAAAAGCCGCGCACATAGGCCCCGTCGAACGAGGTCACGTCAACCTGCCGGGTTTTGCCGCCGTAACTGAGCTGAACGCTGCCGCGCGTCTTAGCGGCCTCCCGAAACAGCGGGGCGAGCGGGTGTTCGGCGAAGCTCATGGCGATAGGCGCGCGGCGGGGGCCTTTTTGAAAAAATAACTGCCCGTATTTGCGGGCATATTCGTACAAATCGCGGGTGAGTTTAACGTCTTCGAGACAGTAACGCTCGAGCTTCTCCCAATCTTCGGCGCGGTAATATTCGAAAGCGTCCAACCCCGACCCGAGTTTGCTGCTGCCGAGCGTCGCCTGCGCCAGCGCGTCGAGCGAAATACGCCGACCGAGCGCCTTTTGCGCCTCGAACATCAGGTCTAAAGTCGGGAGTTCCGTGACCCACGGCCCGAGTTCAGCCGCCAGCACGGGCCAGTCGAAACCGATGAGATTAAAACCGACGATTTCTTCGGCACTTTTGAGCAAAACGCTCAGGTCGTCAAACTGTTCTTCACGAAAGGTCAGAAACCGGTCGCCTTCATAGTCGTACACCCCGACGACGCTGACGCCGAGTTGCGCGCGGTTTTCTGCGCCGCCCACCTCGGCGAACGAACGCTTCGTCTCGAGGTCTAGAACCAGACGTTTGGGCGTGTTCATCGGCGTAAAGAAGCGGGCAGCGCGAGCGTTTCCACCAGCGACGCGTGGATTGCGCCGTTGCTCGAGACCAGCACCCGTCCCCCAAGTTCATACGGCTCGCCCGTCCCACCCGTGACCCGTCCGCCCGCTTCAGTGACGAGCAAGACGCCGGCGGCGACGTCCCACGCGTTGAGTTTGAGTTCCCAAAAGCCGTCGACGCGCCCACACGCGACGTAGGCCAAATCGAGCGCGGCTGCGCCGGGACGCCGCACCGTGCGGCAACGGCCCAGCATCCGGCTAAACACCTCGATATTGTCTGCTGCCGTGTCCGGGTCGTAGGCAAAACCGGTCGCCAACATGCTCCGGCGCAGTTCGGTCTCTTTTGTCACCGTGATAGGCGCACCGTTTAAGAGTGCGCCGCCGCCACGTACCGCCGTAAAAAGTTCGTTGCGTACTGAATCCAAGACGACGCCGACCTCGAGCCGTCCGTCAACCTCCAACCCGATTGACACACAGTAAAAGGGAAACCCGTGCGCGTAGTTGAGGGTACCGTCTAACGGGTCGACAATCCAGCGGTAAAGACCCTGACCGTTTTGTCCCGTGCCGCTTTGCCCTTCTTCCTCACCCAAAACGACGTGTTCGGGGTAGGCCGTGAGCAAAATCTCGCGGATACGCGTTTCGCTCTCTTTGTCGATGCGCGTGACCAGATCGGTCTCGTTCGATTTGGTGGCGATGTCTAGGTCTTGCCCAACGCCGCTCTGATGAATATGGGCGGCGGCGCGGGCGGCGCGAATTGCGGTGTGAAGAAAATCCTGCTGCGCGTGAGGGGTCAAGCCTTGATTGCTCATCGCTCTACGCTACCCCATCGTCCGGTCAATATAGTCCGGTCAACCTGGTTATTTGGCGGCAAACTGCGCTTTTCGGCCCCGCCTCGAGGCTTCTACGTCGGAAACTTTCTGGTCGGTGCGGTCGGCAACTTCGGCGGGAGATGGGGTCATATCGGTAATGAGGCGGGCGCGGCGGTCGAAGGTAAAGTAGTTGTACGCCCAGTCGGTCAACGCGCCGAGGCGGTTGCGGTAGCCCGGCAGGTACACGAGGTGGATAAAAAGCCACGACAACCAGCCCAAAAACCCGCGCAGACGCAACCCGAGAAAGACTTTGGACAACTCCGCGACGCCCGCATTACGCCCGATAATCGCCATGTTGCCCTTGTCGAAATAGCTGAAGCGGCCCCGGTCGCGGTTGCCCTTGAGTTCGTTCAGGATGGTTTTAGCGGCAAACCGTCCCTGCTGAATGGCGACCTGCGCGACCTGCGGGTACAGCTTGCCGGATTCATCTTTGGCCCCCGAGATGTCCCCGGCGGCAAACGCATACGGGCGACCGGGCAGGCTCAGGTCGGGGTTGACTTTGACGCGGTAGCCCTTCTCGAGCGGGACATCTAAAGCATCGACAAGCGGATGTCCGCGCACCCCGGCGGCCCAAATCAGCGTTCCAGACGGGATAACTTCCCCGCTTTTAAGCTCGACCTCGTGTTCGCGCGCTTCGGCGAGCGCCTCCCCGAGCCGCAAATCGACGCCGCGTTCGCGCAAGACCATCTCAGCGTAGTGGCGCGACTTGTCGCCGTAAGGCGGCAGCAGATAATCGAGCATCTCAATTAGAATAATCCGCGCCCGCGACACCTCGAGGTCGGGGTAATCTCCGGGCAACACGCGTCCGAACAGCTCGGACAACGCCCCCGCCATCTCGACCCCGGTCGGCCCACCGCCGACGATCACCACGTTGAGCGCGCCTTTACCGATCAGGCTGGGGTCGGCGGAGGCCTGCTCGAACTGGCGCAAGATATGGCTGCGGATATTGACGGCTTCGGTCAGGCTCTTGACGTAAAACGCGTGTTCTTTGACGCCCGGAATGCCGAAGTCGTTGTAAACCGCGCCTGCCCCGATGATGAGGTAGTCGAACGGGAGCGTGTCGCCGCCGACGAGCGCCAGGGTTTTGGCGTCCCAATCGACGTCTTCAACCGTCGCTTGTCGAAAGGTCAGGTTTTTTTGCCGCTGAAAGATGGTGCGAACGGCCTGGGCGACCTCTTGGGGCTCGAGGCCCGCCGTCGCCACCTGATAAATCAGCGGTTGAAATGTGTGGTAGTTATTCTGGTCGATAAGAACGACTTCAGCGTCGGCTTTACGCAACGCTTTGGTGGCGTAGAGTCCGACAAAACCCGCGCCGATAATGACGATTCTCGGTTTTTTGCTCGTATTGTCTGGTTGCGTCATGTGCCTCCCGACAGGCTCCGGTACGCCTGCCCTAGTCCCCTTATCATAGGCGTAGAGGCACCTTCACTTTGTAGCGCTTCTTATGTCTGGAAGGTCGTTTTTCGGTAGGCGAGGGCAATGTTCAAGAACGTCTGACGCCAATCGTCAGGGTCTAATGATCAGCCATTTTGAGGGCAATCATCCGGCCCGTAGGCGTATCGGCAATGCCGCCTTCGCCGGTTTCGCGCAGTTCGGGCGGGAGCATCCGACCGACTGAGGCCATCGCCGAGACGACCTCATCGGGCGGAATAAACGAAGTCAGCCCGGCGCGCGCGAGCTGCGCCGCCGAGACCGCGTGGACGCTGTAAAAGGCGTTGCGTGAGACGCACGGCACCTCGACGTAACCGCCTACCGGGTCGCACACCAGCCCAATGGTGTTAACCAGCGCCAGCGCCGCCGCATGAACGGCCTGTTTTGCGTCACCGCCTAACAGTTCACACACCGCCGCCGCCGCCATCGCTGCCGACGACCCGATCTCCGCGCCGCACCCACCCGTCGCCCCGGCGATAAACATCGTTTGGGAGATGACTTCACCGATACCGGCAGCTAAAACGAGCGGCATGAGCAGATCGTCGTCGTTCAAACCTAGTTCGTCGCCCACACCGATTAGCGCACCCGGTACGGTTCCGGCACTGCCCGCAGTCGGTGCAGCGACGATACGGCCCATCCGCGCGTTTTCTTCGTTGACCGCCATCGCGTAAGCTTGCACGCGTTTCAAGAGGGGTGCCTGGAGCGCGTCCGGGGCTTCCCACAAGGTTTTGGCGTTCCAACCGACCATCCCGGTACGGCTCGGGGCGTCGGACGCCAGACCGCGCACGATAGAGCCGCGCATCTCGCCTAAGCGTCCACGCATGGCATCTAGCAGCGCAGCTTGCTCTTCGGGCGGAGTTGTGTCGTTCAAAACCGCCTCGGAAGCCTTCCCGGAAACGTTCATCAGTTCGTTGAGCGTCATCTGTCTTCCCCTGACCCGCGCATCACGTTCGGTAACAACCTGAGCCAAGCCACGACGCCGAGTTGCGACAAATACGTCAGTACATGTCCGGCAGGAGCCGTTTCCAGCTCGAGCGCCATCAGCGCCGTTTCCCCGCGTCGCCCCCTATGTGAATGACGGGCACAGGTCAGCGTAGCAATGTTTACGGCGTCGTCGGCTAGAACCCGCGCGACGGTCGCAATCACCCCGGTCTGGTCGGTGTGGCGCAGGAGCAGCGTATGGTACGCACCCGTAAAATTCGTTTCGAACCCGCCCACTTTAGCCACCCGGACGAGCCCCCCGCCGAGACTCGAGCCCAGCAGCTCAACTTTCTCGTGCCCTATTTCGTTCTCACCCGCGAGGGTAAACTTCACGGTGTTAGGGTGAACATCGCCCAGGTCTTTGGTTTCAAAGTGAAGCTCGAGGCCCGCCTGCTTTGCCCTCTCGAGCGCGTCCGGAATCCGCGCGTCGTCGGGCGCGTAACCGAGCAGGCCCCCGGCGAGCGCCCGGTCGGTACCGTGACCCTTGGCAGTTTTGGCAAACGAACCGTGCAGGCTCAGCGTTGCCTGGCGGGGTTCTGTTAAGAGCGTATGCCGTGCCAGCAGCGCCAACCGGCACGCCCCGGCGGTGTGGCTGCTAGACGGCCCCACCATGACCGGGCCGATGACCTCGAGGAGTCCCATAGGCTCAAAGTGTAGCGTATCTGCCGCGTGAGCGGCGTGTTATACATTAAATCCTCTGCGAAATAAGAGCGAAGCCAAAAGTGGACTTGGAGACAGGGTAACGGACACCTAAAGTAGAGACGGGTTGACCGTTTCGGAGGGAGTCCAAGTGAGCGAGAAGCGCATAACGAGGCAGTACGAGAGGGAGTTCAAGCTAGACGCGGTGCGGCTAGTCGAGGAGCAGGGCTACAGCGTGCCCGAGGCAGCACAGCGGCTAGGCATTCCGAAGTCGAACCTGACGAACTGGCGGCGGCAGTATAGGGAGGGACGACTCGCGCCGGGGCACAGACGGGCGCAACCTACCGAGCAGGAGGCCGAAGTCCGGCGGCTCAGAGCTGAGAACAAGCGGCTCGAGATGGAGAACGAGATCCTAAAAAAGGCGAGTGCGTTCTTCGCGAGGAACCAGAGGTGAGGTTTAGCTTCGTCGCCGAGCACCGGTACCTCTACCCAGTGAGGGTGCTGTGCAGCGTGATGAAGGTGTCGAGGAGCGGGCTCTATGACTACTTAGCCCGAGCCTGCCAGGAACCATCTGAACGCGAGCAGGACGCCGCTGCGCTGCTCGAAGCAGATCACCACTATCTTCGAGGAGAGCGGCAAGCGCTACGGCAGCCCGCGTGTCCACGCCAAACTGCGTAAGCGCCGGGTCGTGTGCGCTTTAAGGCGCGTCAAAAGGTTGATGCGACAGGCTGGGCTCTACGCCGTACCAGAGCGCAAGTATAAGCGTCGCAAGACGCCCGAGGTGTTGTTAGAAACAGCGAACCTGCTCATTCCCAAGCTCAACATCGTCGAGGCAAATCAGGTCTGGTATTCGGATATCACCTTCGTGAAGACGAGCGAAGGCTGGCTTTACCTAGCTGCAGTCATGGACGCTTACTCAAAGCGCATCGTCGGCTACGCCATGAGCGACAACATGAAAACCGCTCTCGTGATCCAAGCGCTGAGGATGGCGACGAAGCAGCGCTGCACACCCAGAGGGCTCATCTGTCACAGCGATAAGGGTAGTCAATATACTTCCTACGCTTACCAGCGCGAGCTGGCGGCCTGGGGGATGCGCCCTAGCTTCACGGGTACAGGAGCCTGCCTCGACAACGCCCACATCGAAAGCTTCTTCGCCACGCTAAAAAAAGAACTTGTCTATCAAAGAACCTTCGCTACCCGCGAAGAAGCTAGGCTCGCCGTGTTCGAATACATAGAGGGCTTCTACAACCGCCAGCGGCTGCACAGCAGCTTGGGATACCGCAGCCCTACAGAGTTCGAAAACCAAGGCTTGGCAAGGCTAGCGGCGTAAGCTAAACTTCTTGTGTCCGTTCGACCCCCACCAACTCCAATTGTGGTGAGGACGGTCAGCCTGACTTGCGTTGCGAGTGCCTTGAATCCAGGTGTATTTCCAGAGTCGAACGAAAAACGCTTAAAACGGTTTTTTGGCGAAGTAAGCTTGGAAAAGACCAGCTTTGCCAGGCTGATGCTCAAACTGATACCGTACTCAGAGAGCTACACGCTAAGCTTAGACCGCACGAATTGGGCCGTGGGCGGGATTGAGGTGAATCTACTGATGATTGCCGTATGTCATAAGGGGCTTGCTTTTCCGCTATTGTGGCAGCGCTTAGACAAGAACGGTAACAGCAATACTCGTGAACGGCTTGCTTTGCTTGACACGCTTTTGCAGTTCCTGAGTGCCACGAAGATTGACGCGCTTGTGGCTGACAGGGGGTTTATCGGTAAAGCCTGGTTCGAAGGGCTCAAGCAACGCATGCTCTGCTTTATCATGCGGCTTAGAAACAACACACTCATAGGCTCCAAAGGTTCGTACAAGTCTGTCGCCAAGCGTTACGGCTACCTTGCTCGTCGGAAAACTTATGTTTGCCCCAAACGTGTCTGGATTTACGGCTTGCGCTTGCAGCTTGCCCTCACCAAATCGCAGCAGGGTGAGCTTGTCGTGCTGGCTTGTACGCATAAGCCTGAGCGGGCACTGCTCCGCTACGCCGAACGCTGGAACATCGAGTGTCTGTTTTCGGCCCTCAAAACCAGAGGCTTTAACCTCGAAGATACCCGTTTGACCCGGACTGACAAGCTCGACAACCTGATCGCCATGCTTGCTATCGCTTTTTCCTGGGCACATCTGTTAGGTGAATGAGTTCATCAGCAAAGACCGCTGTCACTTAAAAAACACGGCTACCTGCCCATCAGTTTCTTCAAAAGAGGTCTGACTTATCTGAGAACTGCGCTCCTCGCTCTGCCTGATAAGCCCGCCAAGGTATCCTTAGATACCTGTCTTAAACTTTTGTCCCCGTAGTGAGCCTGATATGAACTAACCGGATGAATCATTAAGGCGCGTCAGCGAGAGCAATGTAGAGTGAAACTTGAGTCTTCCAAGTGTGTTGTTACCGACTCGGTACTTACCGCGGCTCTAGCCCAGCGGCTTTTCCGAGCGCCAACCGCCGACTCTCACCGCGCCGTGACCGTAGGCGCGTTCATGTACCAACGCTTTCTCGAGTGCTTTATGGTTGAGTTTTTCACCGAAAACGATGACGCCGACCGTCCGCACCAAAGTCTCAAAGTCGAGCCCCAAAGACCAATTGTCGGTATACCAAACGTCGAGGGCGATACGCTCTTCCCACGGCAGGTAGATACCGCCGCAAACCTGCGCCCAGCCCGTCACGCCGGGTTTCATCGCCAGCCGCCTCTGCTCGAAAGTATCGTATTCGGCGACCTGCTCCCGTAAGGTCGGGCGCGGGCCGACCAAGCTCAGCTCGCCGGTCAGGACGTTTAAGAGTTGCGGCAATTCGTCGATCTTGGTGCGCCGGATAAAGCGGCCTACGCGTGTGACCAAAGGATGTGAACCCGTCACTGCGCCCATGCTGGCAACAGGCGCGTTGTTGACCCTCATGCTACGAAACTTAAAGATGAAAAACGGCTCTCCGCCCCGTCCGGCGCGGGTCTGCCGGAAAAAGATAGGGCGACCGTCCTCGAGCAAAATCAAAAGCCCGGTGACGAGTAACAGGGGCGACAAGACGAAGAGCGCCGTAAACGCGACCACCAGGTCGAGCGCACGTTTGACGAGAAGAGAAAGAGTGCGGAGCATCGTTCTAGACGCTATCATCTCGGAAGCCCAAAGCGGCGTACTTCTGCCCTGTACCGGAGCTAGTTGAGCGGCCTGTTCACAAACTTGATCGGGTCGTCTTTTGAACGTCTTTGCCGCGCCAGCAAGTACGCACCTAACCCGAGCGGCCCCGCAAAAAGCGTTACCAGGACGTAGAGGCGCGGCTCCATCCCCCAGTATTTGGCGTCGCGGAACACCCACACCCCGGCGAACAGGTCGAGGGTCAACACGTGCGCCCACACTGCTAAAAAGCCCCACTCGAGGCTCAACCCCCGCCGTAAACCGTCAAGGGACAAGTCG
Organism: uncultured Trueperaceae bacterium; assembly: GCA_963799485.1. Classification (GTDB taxonomy): domain Bacteria; phylum Deinococcota; class Deinococci; order Deinococcales; family Trueperaceae; genus Truepera. The sequence goes on along the minus strand of CAWCXJ010000008.1, from coordinate 343,355 downwards.
AAGCCGGTGCCGGTTACGAGCGCCCCGGCAAGCAAGAGCGCGTAAACGCCCGCCAGCGCGATGTAGGGCCAGTACGCCTGCACGACCTTTTGGGTAAAGCGCGTTTTGGGAAAGAGCAGCATCCCGAGCCAGATCGGTAAGGGCAAGATGTTGAGAAGACTAAAGACGGTTTCAGCCATACGCTAGTCTAGCGCGCTACCCATTCAGTAGGTTCCCGAGCCGCTCCGCTTGTTCGAGAGCCGCTCCGCTTGTTCGAGCAAGGCTTCGGCATCTCGGTAATACTCGAGTGTTACGGCCCAGGGTTCGGTCTGCCTGAGTATCCGCTCTAGCAGTTTGTAATCTGGCTCGCGCAAGGTCTCATGGACATCGGCAAAAGTTTTTCCAATTAAACGCGGGCTGCTTATGTGAAGCTGCTTTACGCGTTCCAGCGGTAGCTTCGCTAGATATTCGTCAAGTGCGAAACCCAAGCGCGAGGCGCTAACCTGTGCATGAGCAAGGTCGAGAAGCAGGTAGGTATCGGTTGCCGCCAATACTGTGCGGATAACTTCGGGCTCACAGATATGCTCATAGGCTCCGGTTGCGTTATAGTTGAGATTTTCGAGTAAGAGCGGGACGCCAAGTGTCTCCTTAAGCATATTTACGGTATAAGTTATTTGTGCGATGAGCTTGTCTCGTTCCAACGTTTCCGATGCCGGGTACATTCCCTCATTGAAAGTCACTTGTGAAGCGCTGAAGCCAAGATGGACGCTCAGCCAGGGAGCACGTGTCTGCTCGAGCGCATTTCGGGTTGCTGTCAGCACATCTTGCTGTGCTAGTACTTCAGGGTGCGCCAACGACCAGTTCCAGACACCGTTGTGGAGCAGCCAGCGCTGACCTAGAAACTCGGTTGCAGCTGAAGCGGTCAACGGCCCGCCGGTCTCCAGCACTGCCAGCTTCTGTTCACGAAGCAGCGAACGTGCCAGGGGGCTGTCAGAAACAGCTAGCGTCGGCGTAGTCACTCGAGCGTCATAAACAGGTTGTTGAGCGACTCGCTCAGAGTCGGATGGGCAAACGGCGAATCGCGCAGCGCCGTGTAGGGCAACTTGCCCATCATCGCCACCTGCAACACGCTCATGATTTCGCCGCCCTCTAGCCCTAAAATCGCCGCGCCTAAAATCTGCTCGGTCTCCGGGTCGATGAGCGCTTTCATAAACCCGCGCGTCTCGTCGGTTTCAATCGCCCGCGCGACACGGGTCATCGGCAGCTTGGCGACCTTAAAGGCTTGCCCCTGCTCTTTCGCGTCCTTTTCGCTCAGACCTACACGTCCAAGTTGCGGGTCGATAAAGACCGTGTAAGGCACCGGGCGGCCCTGAATCGTCTCGTGTTTACCGTCTAGTAGATTGGCCTTGACGATGCGAAAGTCGTCATACGAGATGTGGGTAAAAGCCGGGCCACCTTTGACGTCGCCGAGCGCGTACACGCCGGCGACGTTGGTCTGAAGCTTTTCGTCCACCTCGATATACCCTTTTTTGTCCGTCTTGACGCCGGTCGCCTCGAGATTCAAAAAGTTGCTGTTCGGCGTGCGTCCGGTCGCTACCAGCAGATGCGAGCCTGAAACGGTCTTGTTGCCCCCCAGGGTGAGCGTCACGCCGTTTTCGGCGCCGACCTTCTCCGTCGTCGCGCCCAAAAGCACCGTTACGCCGTCCTCACGCAAGATGTCGGCTACGGCGCCCGCGACGTCCTTGTCCTCACGCGGCAAGAGCTGCTCGCCGCGCTGAACGACCGTGACCTCACTGCCGAAGCGGCGAAACATCTGCGCGAACTCGAGCCCGACGTACCCACCGCCCAGGATGACGAGATGTTCAGGTACCTCGCCAAGCTCCATCACCGAGGTCGAGGTGAGGTGTGGCGTGTCTTTCAAGCCGTCGATGGACGGGATGCTTGGGCGTTGTCCGGCGTTGATGACGATGGTACTTGCGCTTAAAGTCCGTTCGCCGCCGCTGTTAAGAGCCACGGAAACCGTTTTGTCGCCGGTAAATCTGGCTTCACCCCAGATGAGGTCGATGTTTTCGTTTTTTTCATAACTCTCCTGGCTGCCGTCCCGAAACGACGCGACAACTTTACGTTTGCGCGCTCGCACCTTCTCCATGTCAATGCTCACCGGCTCCGTATGGACGCCGTAATCTGTGCTGCGGCGGGCAAGATACGCAACGCGCGCACTCGCTACCATCGTTTTGGTCGGCGTACACCCGTCGTTGACGCACGTGCCCCCGACGTGTTGGCGTTCGATTAAGGCGACGCGCTTGCCTGCTTTAGCTGCTGCGCTCGCGAGCGGCCCGCCCGCTTGTCCTGCACCGATAACAATGAGATCAAAATCCATGCCTTACGTTATCGCATAAAATCACGGTCGTTTTGAACACAGGGCGCAGTTACCGGGACAGCCTGACGCCAAAAAAGTGCGGCAGGAGAACTCGGCCCTGCCGCAGCTTAGAACACAACGAACTTAGAACCCGCTGTAGAGCAACCTGTTCGGAGCCCCCGCCGTGTTGCCGAGCTTGCCACCGGTCGTTCGCGCTACAAGTTTCGCGGTAACAACAGCAGGGGACGCGCTCCGGTTCTTTTCTAAAATCAGCGCCGCGACCCCGGCGGCGTGCGGGCTCGCCATCGAGGTGCCGCTCATTGTCAGCGTACCCCGCAGCCCCGCCGAGGTGACATTTTCACCGGGCGCAAACACATCGACGCAGCGCCCCCGGTTGCTGCCTTCCCAGAGGTTGTCCTGGCGGTTGCTCGCCCCGACAGTCAGCACTTCCGGGACGCGGGCCGGAGAAACGTCGCACGCGTCGCCCCCTTCGTTTCCGGCAGCGACGACGACTGTCACCTTATCGGCGACGAGCGCCGCGACTGCCTCGTCGATAGCACGTGAGGGCGAAGCCTCGAGGCTTAAATTAGCCACCGAGGGGCCGGCGTGGTTGAAGTTTACCCAGTCGATACCGCTGACCACCGCCGAGTTCGACGATTCGCCGTTGCACCCGAATACACGCACAGCGACCAGCTTGACGTTTTTGGCGACGCCGTAGGTTCTGCCGCCCAGGGTTCCCGCGACGTGTGTGCCGTGACCGAAACAATCGTCGTAACCGCGCCCGTCGTCGATCGCCGTAACGCCGCCGACGAGGCGGCTCCCGAACTCGCTACTAGCACGGATGCCCGAATCGATAACGTAGGCAGTCACGCCGCGCCCGGTCGCCCGGTAGCGGTAACTGCGGTTAAGCGGCAGGTTCCGCTGATCGATGCGGTCGAGACCCCAGTCCGGGCGACTCTGCGTTCCGCTCAGTTTAACTACTCGGTCTTGTTCGACGTAACGGACGCGGGCGTCGGCCCTTAAACGCGAAAGCGCAGCCTCGTCGACACCCGCCGCGACAAAACCGTTGATCACGCCCAGCGTCTGAAGGTTCTGCACACCCAGCGAAGCGGCGACACGCGCAGGCTCGAGGCGCTGCGTCCGGAGACCCGGTTGAGGTTGCAAGGCGACGATGTACCGACCCGGAATCGCGTCACCGGCGGCCTGCTGCTGCGTCGGCGGAGCCGTTTGCGCGCACGCGGCCAAAAGGACTGCTACAAACAAGAGGGCAAAAAAACGACGGACTTTCACGTACTGCATACTGTCTCCCTAGCATCTGCCGCGCAGACCCCCCAGTTTACGTCGCCATCGCCCGGACAAATGCAAAAAAATCGTCTTGCATCAGGAGGTTAAGTGTGAGTATAGAGCAGATTTTGTGGCTTTTATGAGCGTGTTTGTCCAGCTGGATTAAGCTTTGTTTATCTTTTGAGGAGACTCGAGCCACACCGTCACCGGGCCGTCGTTTAAGAGGCTCACCTGCATGTCCGCGCCGAAGCTGCCCGTTTGAACGGTAAGGCCGTGCGTTTTAAGCTGTTCGGCAAAATAACCGTAGAGCGCCTCGGCTTCGGCAGGGGGTGCCGCCCCCGCAAAACCCGGACGGTTGCCCCGCGCCGTGTCGGCGTAGAGCGTAAACTGACTGACCACCAGCGCAGCGTTACCCGCGTCCCGGACGCTCATATTCATTTTGCCCGCGTCGTCGTTAAAGATTCTCAGCCTGGTGATCTTCGCCGCGAGCGTGTCGGCGTCAGGCTTACTGTCACCGTGACCGACGCCCAGCAAGATGAGGAGTCCCGGCCCGATTTCGCCGACCGCTTGCCCCTGAACCGTTACGCGGGCAAACGCAACCCGTTGCACCAGGGCGCGCATCTAGTTTGAATCCGCATCTGGACGCTCGGCTAACGCCTCGAGCCGCCCCTGAACTGTTTCCAGGGCGTGATGAAGTGTGCTCCGTTCGGTTTCGTCTAAATTGCCGTTGGTTTTTTGCTGCAACATCTTTAGGAGTTCCAGGCTCCGTTCGCCGGTACGCCGCGCCAGCACACCGTCACGCGCGAGGTGACGCACCATCGGGCTGTCCGCCTCGCCCAGAGCCGCCTCCGCCGATGCGAGCAGCGAATGAATCAGACCGATAAATCTAGGGTCGCTCATAAAACGAAAAGCACAGGTTAAAAAAGCGTGTCTTGCTGAGCGCTGTCGATGACAAGCGAACTCGCGGGTTTCGGGCCGAGGGCGTCGAGCGTTTCTTTAAGCGTGCGGACGTCTTCCCACATCAGCCATTTGGGGGAGCCTTTTTCGCGGCTCGGATTGCGGAGCAGATAGGCCGGGTGAAACATCGGGAAGACCCGGATACCGTGCCACTCGAACCAGTTGCCCCGCGTTTTGGTGATGCCGTCTTTGGTTCCGGCAAAATACTGGGTGGGGAAATTGCCCAGGGTGGCGATAATTTGCGGGCGGATAAGTTTGAGCTGCTCTAGGAGCAGCGGTTCTGACGCCAGAATCTCGTCGGGTTTGGGATTGCGGTTGTTCGGCGGGCGGTATTTGAGGATGTTAGTGATGTAGATGTCCTCGCGTTCGATGTGCCCGCTTTCCAAAATGCGGTCGAGGAGTTGTCCGGCGCGACCGACGAACGGGCGTCCCTGCGCGTCCTCGTCCTCACCCGGCGCTTCGCCGATAATTACTAAGTCGGCGTCGGGGTTGCCTTCACCAAAAACCAGATTGTCGGCGGTATCTGACAGGGCGCTCGGTTTGGGCGCGGACTTGGCTTGGTGCTCGAGTTCCAGAAGCGTCATAAAGAAGATTTTACCCCGACGCCTGCCGAATGACGCGTCAGCGTGCGGACGACCGACCGCAGAGTCGGTACGCAGTGGAAATAGTTGGTGGGCGGGGCTCGAGTAGCTTGCGCGTCCCCAAAAATCGGGCTCGAGCGTTCTTCGCGTTAATGAAGTGGCGCTGCCGCCTCTGCAAAAAGAACAACGTTTTGAGGCAGTGTCTTACATGTTTGCCGGTTTGGCAACCTAGTGGGGCCTTACCACCAGGTAAGCCGCGACCACCATCAGCACAAAAGCAAGCATATGGTTCCAGTGCAGCTTTTCACCTAAAACAGATACAGCAAAGAGCGCAAACACGCTTAGCGAGATGATCTCCTGAAATATCTTGAGCTGTGTTGCGGTGAAGTAGCGGTAGCCGATGCGGTTGGCCGGAACTTGAAAAAGATACTCAAAAAAAGCGATCCCCCAGCTGATGAGAATAACTACAAAAAGAGACACCCGGCCTTCAGGCAAGTATTTGAGATGTCCGTACCACGCCACGGTCATAAAGATGTTGGAGATGACGAGAAGCAAGAGGGTAATCATCCTGAGATTCTACGGCTGGTGTTTAAGAGTGTGACGTTTTCGGCCCAAATTCCTAAGCCACGGGTGCAGCGTCGTTGTGTTCAAAACGTGCGTCCAAAACGGTTCGCACAGTTCATCACTGGCGGTTTCAGCAACGCGTTTACGTCCCTGTCCCCTAATCCCCGTACCGTAAACGTAAAGCTCTCCCCCGGCAACAGCGTGATGAGCTGGTCGCTGATTTCGGCGTCCGGCCCCAGACGCTCGACGAACAGCGCCAGGTCACGGACGAACGTCTGCGCGGTGATAGTAAGCTGGTCGCCCTCAAGTCTCCCCTGTAGTCTCGGTTCAGGATAAGAGAGTTCTTTGTCCGGCAGGAAAAACCACGTCGCCTGCTGCGCGCCGGTCTGCGCTACCAAAAATTCATGTTCAGGGTTCGTCGGTCCGTAAAAATGCGCTACCCGCTTCGGCAATAACTGACACCGTGCGCGGTTGAACGTAGAAGGGCACCATCTCCTCGGCTAAAACGTCGCCTGCGAAGGAGAGCCGCTGCACACAGACTTCGCCCATCCAGAGGAGGTCGCTGTCATTACAGAACACGAGCCGGAGACCGGCTTCATTTGGTTGAAAGGTCATGAGCTGGTCGGCGAAGAAGCGTTTGGTGGCGTACCACAAGGGCTTTTTGTAGCCGTAACCGTCTACTGCCGCCCACGACGTCACGGGCCAGCAGTCGTTGAGTTGCCAGTACACCGCGCCCATACAACGCGGCATAAGTGAGCGAAACCATTCGACCCCGAGTTGCACGGCCCGCGCCTGATTGAGCTGGGTTAAAAAGAGCCAGTCGTCAAAGTCTTCAGGGGTTCCTTTTACGGCGCTGCCGAAGTGAGCCTCGAGCCCTGCTCTCAGCTTGTCGTTACCATTTATCGCCTTCTGATGGTGCAGCATCGCCGCCGAAGTTGCAAACCGTTCATCTTCGGGAATGCTGCGCGCCAGAGTCCGGTAGGTCGGCGGCGCTTGAAAGCCGAACTCGGCGGCAAAACGCGGTTTATAGTTGCGGTAAGCCGTGTAGTCGCGTTCGTTCCACACGTCCCAGATGTGTTTGGGGCCGTGCGTGTCGGCGTTGGGGTGAACGCCCTCGCCCGAATACGGGCTGCCGGGCCAGTAGGGGCGGCTGGGGTCGAGCTCGTGAACGACGCGGGGAAGCAGCTCCAGATAAAACCCTCTCCCCCACGTCCTGCCTTCTAAAACGTCCTGCCAACCCCAGTCCTCGTAACCCCAGAGGTTTTCGTTGTTGCCGTTCCAGAGCACCAGACTCGGATGCGGGGAGAGCCGCGTGACGTTGTAGCGTGCTTCGGCTTGGGCGAGTTTAGGAAACGGCGCTTCTTCGGGGTAGGCGGCGCAGGCGAACAAAAAGTCTTGCCAGACCATCAGCCCCAGTTCGTCGCACGCGCCGTAAAAATCCCCGGATTCGTAGACGCCGCCGCCCCACACCCGGAGCATGTTCAGGTTGGCGTCTACGGCTTGCGTCAGGCGTTCACGAAGGCGCTCCTTGGTCACACGCGCCGGAAAACAGTCGTCGGGAATCCAGTTTGCGCCTTTGCAAAAAATGGCTTTGCCGTTGACTTTGAGCGTAAAAGCAGCGCCGATGTCGTCGGGCGTTGTGTCGAGTTCGACCTTGCGAATCCCGATACGCCCCTGCCACCTGGCTTCGCCTAAAGTCAGCTCGAGCGTGTAAAGCGGCTGCTCCCCGTGACCCCGAGGCCACCAGCGTTCGGGGTTGGCGACGTTCAGGCTCAGTTGAGCGCTCGAGTTTACGGCCTCCGTCTCGGCTTCGGCAACGACGTTGCCCGCCGGGTCGCGTAAACTTGCGTGCAGTGTTTGACCTGCCGGGTTGCCTTCAAAGTCGGCAAAAACCTCTACTCTGCCCTGCTCCACCGTCGCCTCGGTCACTAAAGGCCGCACCCCGGCAAAACGCACGCCGCGCCAGCTTTCCAGATAGATATCCCGCCAGATACCCGCCGTAACCAGCGTCGGCCCCCAGTCCCAACCGAAATTACACGCCATCTTGCGGATAAAATTAAAGGGTTCGTCATACGGCCCCGGCAAATCACCTAGCTCGAGCTGCTTGGCTTCGGCGTAGGCGTAGGGGGAGCGGAAGGTAATCGTAAGCCGGTTTTCTCCCTCCCGCACCAAGTTCTTGAGCTCGAAGCGGTAACCGACGTGCATCGATTCAGTCGCCGCAAACGGCTCGCCGTTGAGTGAAAGCTCGGCAACGGTATCGAGCCCGTCGCACACGAGCGTCAGGTGTTCGGCAGAGAGTATTTCCGCCGTCGCCGTAAAAGTGCAGCGGTAACGCCAGTCGGCGCGGCCTATCCACGCGCTTTCGGGTTCGTTTTGCGCCAAATAAGGGTCTTCGATAACGCCCGCTGTCAACAAATCGGTGTGAACACAACCCGGTACGGTCGCCGGAAACGTCCCCTGCGCCGCTGCCGGAACCTCGCTTAGAGCTGAGAGTTGCCAGCCTGTGAGCTCAACTTTAGTCACCCGACCACCTCACCGCGCGCAATTCGGCGTTGCGGCGAGTTGGGACTCAACTGCATTAATTCGGTAGCATTTCCGTCCGGGTCACTAGTCCACGCTTGCAAGTTGGTGTCTAACCCGGTCGTCGATTCCCGGTCGATGGGAACACCCGCTGAGCGCAACGTCTCGACCGCTGAACGTACTTCGGTTAAAAGGCAGAGGTGCATAAAGCTCCCTTTGCGCTGAGCATCGGCGTCCAAGCCACCCGGAAAGATTTCGATAAAGCGGTCGCCCGCGACGTGCAGATAGACGAGCATCAACGAGCCGTCGTCGTGATGCCGCCGGAACGCTTCGCGGATGCCCAGATGCGCGTAAGACTCAAGGGTTCGCTCAACTTTTACGGCGAACGCGGCGTGTGCCAGGTCGGTATTGCCCATGTCGGCCTTTCAGGAGCGCTGAGCCGGGTCACTTAGCGCATTTGGATTTGTACTCAATATATTCCGGGCACTGAACTCACCCGCGCAGCCTAAACGTTTCTTTGGCAGAGTGGAGCCTCGAGCAGCCCCACTGCTCATACAGCTTGAATGCTGGTTAAGGGTCGTACAAATTCGCCGTAGATACCCGAAAGATATTTGTCGCCGTAAAGTCGGGGGAATCTGGTTGTGTAAAGAAGCCTCGAGGCTTCTTTACGCTTCACCTAGTGCAGCGTCGGCACGTCGGCAATCAGCGCCCGCGTATACGGATGCCGACTCTGCGCCACGACCTGCTCGGTCGGCCCGTTTTCGACGAGTTCGCCCTTGTACATGACCAGCAAGCGGTCGCTCACGTAGTACGCCTGCCCGAGGTCGTGGGTGATTAAGAGCAGTGTCGTCCCGGTCGTGTCGCGCACGTCTTTAAGCTGGTTTAAGATGCTCACCCGGAGTGAGGCGTCTAGCATCGAGGTCGGTTCATCGGCGATTAACAGCTCGGGCTTTAGCATCAGCGCCCGCGCCATCATCACCCGTTGCCGCTGACCCCCCGAAAGCTCATACGGGCGTTTATTCAGGAGCGATTCGGAGAGCCCGACTTGTGAAAGCGCCTCTTTAAGCCGCCGCTCTTTTTCAGCCCGGTTCGGCTGTTTTTTAAGCACGCCCAGCGCCGAAAGCAGCACCCGCCGGACGCTGTAAAACTGGTTAAACGACGCAAACGGGTCTTGAAATACCGCCTGCACCTCGCGCCAGTAAACGTGTTTCGGCCCCTTGGTGACGTTTTTACCGGAGAGTTCGATGTCGCCTGAGGTCGGCGCTAAGAGCCGCAATAAAAGCCGCGCCAGGGTAGATTTACCGCTCCCGGATTCGCCGACGAGTGCGACGATTTCGCCGGGGTACAGCTCGAACGATACGTTATTGACCGCTGTAACCGCGTTGTCGCCGGAACCGAAGGTGCGGGTCAGGTTGCGGACGCTGAGGAGCGGCTCCGCTTTGGCAGCGTCTTCGGTCATGGGCGGCGTAAAAACCCGCACATCGTGCGCCCTGTCGGGTGTATCAAACATGTCCATCAAACTCCCTCCACTAATGACTGCCGCGCTTCGTAAACGCGCCAGCAGGCGGCAAAGTGCGTGCGGTCGCCGACTTCGGGCGGGTCTTGCAAACACCTGTCGTCGGCGCGCGGGCAGCGCGGGCGAAAGCGGCAGCCGGTGGGCATCGCGGCGAGGTCGGGCGGCGAACCGGGAATACCTTTGACCCGTTCCGCCCTAATATAAGGTTCCGGTACCAGAATCGAACCGACGAGCGCGCGCGCGTAAGGGTGTTCGGGCGCACTGATGACCTGCTCCGTCGGGCCGAGTTCGACTACTTTACCCGCGTACATCACCGCCACCCGGTCGGCGATATGGTGCAAGAGCGGCAGGTCGTGGGTGATAAACAAGACGCCCGAGATGATTTTGCGCGTCAGGAGGTCCCTGAGCATATCGGTCACAGCGCGCTGCGAGGAGACGTCTAGCGCCGAGGTCGGTTCGTCGGCGATGAGGATTTTGGGGTCCAGCAAGGTGGAGATGACGGTGATGACGCGTTGGCGCATCCCGCCGGAGAGTTCATGCGGGTAGCGCTCCAAGGCGCGGGTCGGCAAACCGAGTTGCTCGAGCCGCGCCCCCGCCCGCCCCCACGCTGCTTTACGCGAAATCCGTTCGTGCGCCCGCAACACGTCATAGGCCAAGTCGCGCACCCGCGTCGTCGGGTTGATCGAGTTCATCGCACTCTGCGGCAGCACCGAAATGAGTTTGCCCCGTTCACTGCGCGGCAGCGCTTCGCGCTCGGTCAGGTCGGCGCGGCGTCCCTGAAGTTCGACGGTACCACTTTCGACGTAAAGGGGCGGCGCAGCGTTTAAGGCCAAAATCGTCGCCAGGGTGGACTTACCGCAGCCCGACTCACCGACGACGCCCAGGACCTCACCCTCGCGAAGCTCTAAAGACACGCCGTCCACCGCGCGCAGCTCCTTGCCGCTCCCCAAGCGGTACGACGCCCGCACATTCTGCACACTTAACAAGTCGCCGGTTGTACCCGTGCCCATCAGCTGCGCCTCAACCGGGGATTAAAGAACTCGTCTAAGCTCGACTGCAAAAGCAGTAGCGAAAACGCAATGATTGAGAGGAGAATGGTTTGCGGCAAGATCGCCCAGTATGCGCCCGTCCTTAGCGCTTCGCCTTGCAGCGCGCTTTGGAGCATCTTGCCGAGTGAAATGCTTTGGCTAGGCCCCAGGCCCAGCAAACTCAGGCCCGCTTCATTTAAGATGCCGCTCGAGAGTTGCAACACGAACGCCATCACCACGTAACTCGCCATATACGGCAAGATTTCGCGGACGATAACCCCGAACGTCCCGGCCCCGGAGAGCTTGGCCACATCGACGTGTTCACGCGTTTTGAGCGAGGAGGTTTGCGCCCGCACCGCCCGCGCCGTCCACGGCCAGCTCGTGACGCCGATAATAACGCCTAGGAGCAGCGTCGAACGGTTTTGCAACGCCACCGACAAAAGCACCAGTACGACAATCGTCGGGACGGTAATCAAGATGTTTGTAAAGCCCATCAAGATTTCGTCCAAGAGCCCGCCGAGGTAGCCTGAAAGCGTTCCAATCGCCACGCCGATAAGTGTTGCGACGATGCCTGCGACCAGGCCGATATAGAGCGAGGTGCCGAGGCCGTACATCAGCTGCAAAAAAACGTCGTTGCCGATGGCGTCGGTACCGAGCCAGACCCCCGCCGAGGGTTGGTCGTAACGCCCACCAACGGCAAAGAGCGGGTTGCGGTCGTCGAAACGCGGCCCCAGCACCGCCGTCACGACGATAAGAACGAGCAAGACGAAAGACACGCGAAAGCGCCCGCTGCGAAAAAGTGCCCGAATCATGCGCCCGCCCCCGCCGTGCGGATGCGCGGGTCGATGAGGCCGTAGGTCAGGTCGACTAAAAAGTTCGCCGCCAAAACCGCGACGGTAATCAGCATCGTCACCCCCTGGATGACCGGGTAGTCGTTTTGCCGGATGGCGTCGAACAAAACCGTCCCGAGACCCGGATATGAAAAGACGATTTCGGTAATCAGCGCGCCCCCGGCGAGCGCCCCGATCGAAAGTGCCAGGCCGGTAATTTGCGGTAACACCGCGTTGCGGAAAATTCCCCGGACGATACGCGTTTCACCCAAACCCAGCGAGCGTTCGTAGCCGACGTAATCTGCGCCGAGTTCGTAGATCGCCATCGAACGCATCCCAATCGCCTGACCGCCGATTACGATCAGCAAAAGTGACAAGAACGGCAAGATGTAATGCTGCGCCGCGTCGGTGATAAACCCCCAAGTCCAGCTTGGGGTGGAGGCGAAGCTGTACGCGCCGCCCGTAGGAAACCACGGCAACGCCACGGCGAAGACGTAAAGGAGCAAGATAGCGAGGCCGTAGTAGGGGATGCTCGAGAACGCCAGCGACCCCAAAAACGCGCCCCGGTCGACCCAACCGCCCTTGTACGCCGCCAAGACACCTAATATGTTGCCCAAAATCCAGCCGAGTAAAATCGTCGGGAGTTGCAACGCCAAAGTCCACGGCAAGGCCGAACCGATGATGCCGTTGACGCTCGCCGGATAGTTGCCGAGTGAGGTGCCCAAGTCGCCGCGCAAGAGGTTGCCCAGGTATGAGATAAACTGCTCTATGGGCGATTTGTCAAGCCCGAACTCGGTAATATAGGTGTCGTAGACGCGGCTCAGCGCTTCGCCCGAAGTGCCGCCGCCCTGGGCCATCTGCGCTACGATGGCGTCGACGGGATTACCGGGAATCAGGCGCGGCAAAAAGAAATTGAGCGCCACCGCTGCGACGAAAGCGAGCAGATACCAGAACAATTTATTTAGAAGATAGCGTTGAAATGGTTTCATAGGGTCTCCTATGGAGTGCCAAGAAGCTTTGACACTCCACACATTGGTTTACTGCCAGCTACTGCGCCTGACTCGTCTGCGCTTCAGTGGTGATGTTGAAAAGCACCTGCACCCCGGACTGGCTGTGCATGGGCGGCGCGTAGGGGTTTTCGGCGGTCGGGAAGTTTTTCCACACCGAGCTGTCGAAGGTGTAGAACTGCTGCGGGCGGTACATCAGCGGCAGCGTCGGCACATCTTGCCGGAAAATCTCGTCGAGCTGCGCGTAGTACTGGCCCTGCTCTTCAGGGGAGGCGGAGGCGGCTTGTTCCAAAAGCCCGGCAACCTCGGGATTGTTGTAACGACCGTAGTTCCAGAACGCGGTCTGACCGGCTTCAGGCACACCCCGAATATCGAGGACGTCGCGGAAACGGGGCCACGGCCCGGCGGCGCTCGCACCCGTTGCCGAGTTCATGGTCAGGTCGAAGTTGCCGTTTTGCATGTTCGTCTGCCACACCGACTGTTCGGGGAAGTTCGTGCGGACGTCGATACCGACCGCTTGCGCGGAGGAAGCGACGATCTCTAACGCCTGATTCCAGTCGCTCCAGCCGTAAGGTGCGGAGACCTCCCACGGCCCTAAACGGGTACCGTCGGGCAGAACGTAGATGCCGTCGTTGCCTTTGGTCGCGCCGAGTTCATTCTCGAGAATATCGACGGCTTTATTCGGATCGAAGCTCCAGCCGTTCTGGGCGACTGCCTCGGCGTCGAAGTAGGCGTCTTCGCCGCCGCCGGGAACGATCAAGCTGGCGTTGACCGGTACCGAGTAGTTCGACATGGCGGTCTGGGCGATCAGCGGATAGTTGATGGTGTAGGCCAAAGCGCGGCGCACCGCCGGGTTGTCCAGACCAGGTTTGTTGACGTTGATCCAGACCATTGGAATCGAACCGGGCAGGTAGTAGGGCGATTCGTTCGTCCAGGTGCTGATCGGCGCGTTTTCCCCCAGCTTCCAGACTTCCGGGATGAAGTTTTGCGACAAGTCGAGCTGCCCTTGCGAGAAGGCCAGGTTCGCGGCGTCGTTCGAGGCGAAAATCGGGTGCACGAGGTAGGTCGGTGCGGGCAAACCGTAAACATCTTTGCCCCAGTAGTTTTCGGCGCGCTGCAAGATGATGCGCTCATTGTTCGCGTTCTGGAGCGTGTACGGCCCCGAGCCAACGGGTTCGGGGTTGGCAAACTGCACCAGCGACGATTCCTGCTCTTCTAAAGGTGCCCAGATATGTTGGGGCAAGATAGCGACCGTCGTTAGAAAATTGCGTACCAGACCCAGGTTGAGCCGGTCGGGATTGAGTGTAAAGGTAATGGTGCGGTCGTCGGTGGCTTCGACGCTGTTGACGTAATCCCAAAACGAGGCGTACTCGACGCTCTGGCGTTTGGCCAGCTCATACGAATACACGACGTCTTCGCTGGTAAGCGGTTCGCCGTCTTGAAACGTGGTACCGGGTTGGAGCGTGACGACAAAAGTGTTGCCGTTTTCCTCTAATCCCGACGCGAGGCGCGGGTCGAGTTCGCCGGTGATGAGGTTGTAGGTGAGGAGCGATTCGTAAATCAGGTTGAACGCACCCCCTTCAGCGACGGGCCAGGCGCGCACCGGGCCGAGTGGGTTAAAGCTGCTCGGCGGCCCCCACTGAAAGCCGGTCACATAGAGCGTTTGCTCACGCGGCAAACTTTGCGCGTTGGCAACACCTAAAAAGGCAGTTGCCAGTAGAACGAGTAAAAAGCTTTTTCTCATGCAGTTTCTCCTAAAACTTGGTTTTTAGATTGGCTTAGGGCGAAAAACGGCTGACAAACCTCCTTATCTCATGGGCTCATGAAGTGTCTCCCGGCTCGAGCCGCGTGGGAATCACAACCTGCTGTGGTGGCCTTTCCGGATGTGCGAGCCGGCCCAACAGCACGCGCACCCCCGCCGCGCCCAGCTCCCGTTTATCGAGCGTCACCGTGCTGAGCCGGGTGCGACGGGTTTCGGCCCCGGCAGTCCCGTCGTAACCGACTAAAGCGACCTCTTCGGGTACCCGGACGCCCAGGGTTTCCAGCACCTGTAAAACCAGGTAGCCGACCGAATCGTTGGCGCAGACGATGCCGTCCGGACGGGTGCCGGTATAAGCGTTAGCGTGAGTATCGGTAAAAAGCGCCGCCAGCTGCGCGCACAGTTCGGCAAAGCTCCAGCCTTGCACGGTAGGGCCGGGCGTCAGACCAGCTTCCTCGAGGACTTCACAAAATCCTTGATAGCGCAAGCAGAAGTTGGGTTGTGTGAGTGTACTCGCGGCAAACATCAGTCGCCGCCGTCCCTGCGCCAGCAGGTGCTGTGCCGCTGCCCGCGCGCCCGCCAGATTTTCGCTGACGATACTGCTGATACCTTCGGCTTCACCGTCGATAATGACAAGCGGGATGTGCGTACTCAGTTCACGCAAAAAGGCGGGTTCAAGGTCATACCCGATATACAACACGCCGTCGGCGCGGCGCTCGGAGGCGAGGCGCAAGAGGTCGTCGCCGTACTTGAGGCTGGTGAGGAGCAAATTGAGGTCGTGACGCTCCAACTCGGCCTCGACGCCTGCTAGCACTTCACTGTAAAAAGCGCTCGCAAAAACCGGCGCGAAAACGCTCCGCACCGCTACCGCGATGTTGCCGGTACTCCCCCGTGCCAGACCCCGCGCCTGCGCCATCGGCCGGTAGCCGAGCTCACGCGCGACTTTTTGCACACGTTCGCGCGTCCGTTCGGAGATTTCGCGGTCGCCGTTAAGCGACTTTGAAACGGTGCCCACAGCGACCCCGGCGGCCTCCGCCACGCGCCGAATTGAGACACGACTAGACAAAAGATACCTCTCGTCAGGCAGGTAGCCGGCGGTACAAGACCAGCCCGGGATTACACGGCGAAAACGGTTTCGTAAACTGAACTAAACTTTTTGCAGGTTAGCACACAGTTCTGCAAAATGCAAGCCCTTTACCAAGGCCGAACAGGGTAGCTTAAAAAAAGCTGTCGGGAAGGACGCTGGTCGGCCTTGGAGTACGGATTCGGGATGTCATCGTCACCGAACCAAGGTGTGGCTACAGCATCTTTGCCTGAGCCGCGAGCCTAGCAGCACCCAGCCGCTATACTCGGGACATGACCCATTTTGAAAACGGTAAGGCCGTGATGGTCGATGTTTCGGACAAGGCAGAGACGGCCCGTGAAGCGGTGGCGCGCGCCTGTGTCCTCCTCCCGCCGGAAGTCTTTAGCGCCTTGCAGCGCGGCCCCGACAAGGGCGACCCGGTAGCCGTCGCCGAACTCGCCGGGATTATGGCCGCCAAACGCACGAGCGACCTGATTCCACTCTGCCACCCGCTGCCACTGACCAAAGTTTCGGTGCGGGGTGAAACGGACGCAGAGGCCGCTAAAGTCACGTTTACGGCGACCTGCCGCGTCACCGGCAAAACCGGCGTCGAGATGGAGGCGCTTACGGCGGTGAGTATCGCGGCGCTGACGCTTTACGACATGCTCAAGGCTTACGGTAAGGGGATGGTGATTGAGACCAGACTGCTCTCGAAAACCGGCGGCAAATCGGGTACGTGGCAGAGGCAAGCTTAAGATGGCGGCGCTGACCTTTGCCAGACTTTTGAGTTCGGACGACCAAGAAACTCTGGAATCTTTAGACGCAAGTTACGCCCGACAGTTTGGCCTCGAGCCCATCATCAGCAGAAGCAGCGTATCGTTTTACGGCAGAACAGGTCACGCGTTCGTCGCCGTCAGAAACGCCCGAACCGTAGGCTTCGTGCTGGCGCAAGCTGTCTGGAACGGCACACGCCCGACCATTTACGTCAACCGCTTGAACGTGCCCAATGACGATAACGAAGCGAGAGAGGCTTTACTTGAAGCCGTGACGAAAAGTGCTTACGACGCTGCCGTATACGATTTGCAGGTGCAGGTGCCCGAAACCGATGCTGGCGCAGCGCAGGCGTTAGCGGTCAAAAATTACGCTTTACGCCCCGAACGGGTGTACGGGCGGGTGCTGGGCTCGAGAGGTCAAGTCCGGAAAGGTCAAACCGGGCCGTGAACGACACGAACGTCTACGTTGGCGTGTACCAGGCCCGCCTCGAGATGCCCTGGGTACGCTCGTTAAAAGAAAAGCGGGCGCTCGTCAAACCCGTCGTCGAGCGGCTCAAGGTGCGCTTTGCAGTTTCGGCGGCGCGGCTCGGCGGCGCGGACACGCACACCTGGGAAGAGATTGGCGTCAGCGCGATTAGCGGCGATAGAGTGGGACTCGAGGCTCTTTTACGGCGCGTCGAGGCGTTTGTGGCAGCGGGGGGCGAATACCGGGTGGTGGCGAGTCGGCTCGAGGTCGAACTGTGGGACGCACTCTAGGTTAAGGCATGCTAACCGGTTGCTACGGGATTTGCCCGTAAATAGGGTAAGATTGGCGCAATCAGGCTTAACCAAAAGCCTAGCGCTAGGGAGATTTATGACACAAATGCGGCTTACGGCCCGCGCAGCGACCGGGGAACCGAACGAGAGCGGAAACTCGGCTGGGGCTGCCCGATGACTCAGGTTAAAGCGGCGGAACCGCTGCTCGAGGCTCCGGCCTTGGCGAAAGCGTTCGCCTACGCGACCGACTGGCTCGGCGTTTACGTCGAAGAGGTCAACGCACTTAACGTCTACCCCGTTCCCGACGGCGATACCGGCACCAACATGCACCTGACGATGCAGTCGGTGCGGCAACAACTCGGCCACGCCACGCCTAAAACGATGAGCGAGCTTGCCCACGCACTCTCGTACGGCTCGCTGCTCGGCGCACGCGGTAACTCGGGCGTCATTTTGAGCCAAATCCTTAAAGGCTTCGCCGAAAGCATCAAAGGTCAACGCACACTCGGCGCAAAAGCCGTCATCGAGGCGCTTAAAAGCGCTTCGAAGAGTGCTTACGCCGCCGTAATGAGACCCGTCGAGGGTACGATTTTGACCGTCGTCCGCGCCGCGGCGGAAGGTGCGGAACGTGCGGCTTCAGTTTCGCCTTTAGAGGTTCTCCGCGACGCCTTAAAAGCCGGCGACACGGCGCTGCAAAAAACGCCCGACCAGCTGCCGATGCTCAAACAAGCGGGCGTCGTCGATTCGGGCGGGTTGGGATTTTTACGGGTTTTAGAGGGCGTCATCGCGTCGTTCGACGGGCTCGAGCTGCCCCCGCCTCCGACCGTCACCAAACACGCGCAAAAGGCGTTTGAAGAGCAGGAGTTCGGCTTTTGCACCGAGTTTTTACTCTCGGACGTAGCGGTCTCTGCCGAGGAGATTCAGGCGCAGGTCGAGAGTTTCGGCAACTCGCTCCTCGTCGTCGGGGCTGAAGGGTTTATCAAAGGGCATATTCACACCGAAGAACCCGAAAAGCTCCTCGCCCTCGTCGCCCGTTACGGGACGGTCGTCCGGACGAAGGTCGAGGACATGAGCGAGCAGCACCAGGAGATTTTGGCGGGAGCCGACCCTGCCGGCATCGCGCCGCCCAAAACGGCGCTAGTCGCGGTAAGCGCGGGTTTCGGTGTGACCAAGGTCTTTCGCAGCCTCGGCGCGCGCGTCGTCGGCGGCGGGCAGACGAACAATCCGAGCGTGCAAGACATCGCCGACGCGGTGCGGAGTGTCGGCGCGGTTGATGTGATCATCATGCCGAACAACAAAAATATCATCATGGCCGCCGAGCGCACCTCTGAACTCGTCCCCGAAAAGCAGATTCGGGTGCTGCCGACGCGCACGCTCGGCGAAGGTCTCGCGGCGGCGGTGTTGTTCGACGAAAACAGTGAAGCAGACGCGCTTTTCGGCGAACTGCAAGCGGCTGCCGAACACGCTTGCACCCTCGAGGTCACCACCGCGAGCCGCACCACCACAGCCGAGGGCGTCGCCGTGACCGAAGGCGAGTTTATCGGTTTGCAAAACGGGCGGCTCAAGGTTTCGGACGCTTCGCCGGAAGCGGTTTTGACGGAGCTTGTGGCGGGCGTCGCGGACGATTACGAAATGGGCGTCCTCTTTTACAGCAGCGCCGTAGGCCGTGAACGGGCAGAGGCGCTGCACGAAACCCTTGCCGAGCAGTTCGGGGGACTCGAGCTCGAACTCCACGCCGGCAGCCCCGACCTCTACGCTTTTGTGCTGGCGCTCGAGTAGCCCGGCGCGTGAGCAGCTAGACCCGTGAACGCGCCTGAAGTTACGCCGCCGGCAAAGCGTCTCGCCGAAAACGCCGGGGGCGCGTGGCGTACACTCGCGAGCGCTGACGGAACTGCCGACCGAAACCGGGGACGCCACTAAACCTATTGGCACCACAGCAGCCGAAGGCTCGAGCACGGAGGACTCGTCAGCCAAAATTGCGGCTGAACCTCAGGTAGCAGAAACGTCAGAAGACCTGGAAATTAGTGCAACCGCCTATTTCGGCACCCCCCAGACGCCTTCACCTCCAGGCTCGGCGCGCGCTCGCGGCACATACGCAGCAGCGGACTATAGCAGCATATATGACGACAGCAGGCTTACAAGCCTCGGCAAATCGCAACAGACTTTTCATCTAATCTTTCACGTCACCGTAAGTTCGGTAGGCTAGACTCACCTCATGACGAAGCGCTTTTTTATCGTTTTAAGTTTGCTGTGGTTTATGGGCGTCACTTACGCGCAGGTATGCGCCGACGAGATGCGCGCGGGTTTCAGCGCCAACGAGCTGGCGCAACCCGCCGATGGTCGCCGCGCCGCCGTCCTGCTCAAGCGGGCGGTCGCCTTGCTCGAGCCCTCCCTGCCACCTTTGCAGCGCGTAACCGACCTGCCGGTTCCCGCCGACGACCCCGACCGCGAGACGTTCTCCTACCTCGCCGACCGTGGACTGCTGGACTTGTCGTGGAGCGCCGGAGCGTTTTCGTTCGACGCCTGGAATGCGGCGCTCGGCAAAGTCGCCGGGTGGTACGCGTTGCCCGCCCCGACCTTAAACGACCGGACGCCGAGCGGGAGCGACCTGGTGAGCAGCCTGGAGCCTATCCTGGAAGAAGCGGGCGCGTACCTCGACCCGGTAGCGGTGTTCGCCTTCGACCCCGCCGACCCTGCACGCATCGCATTTTGGGCCACGCTACGTAACGGCGTCTATCCGCGCCTCATCGTCGTGCGTCCACCCGAAACGCCGATCAATGTTCAGGAAAACGTCGCGGGCGCGCTGGCGCAGCTGAGCGACTGCGTGGTGAGCTTGCAAAACTACGTTTACGCCCCCGCCGACACTGCCGAGCGGCTTTTTCTGGCGACCAACGAATCACGGATGGTCGTCTTGGCAACCGAACCGCCCTCGGCGCAAGAGCTGTTCGAGGCTCCCCCCGGCAACGAAACGGCTTATCTGACCTTTTCTGCGCCCGAAGTTGCCGACAAAGAACGCTACACCGCCCTCTTTTTGGGCCCGAGCGTAGGCTTCGGGACGATCCTCCGGCTGATTCCGCAACTCCGTACCAATATGAGCCCGCAGGCGATCCTCGCGTTTATCGGGAATTAGCGGCGCACTAAAGCGCGCGCGCACGGTTCTCGAGGGCGCTGTTTATATCTCGGTTCATCGCGGCGACCGCTTCACGTGAGCGTTCGGCAAAGTCGGCGTCTTGGGTCAGGTAGGTGAGCGCGCGGCTCGAGCTGACCACCGCGCCGAGGCCGTCTTGGTCGAACGCCGCCGTAACGTCTTCGGCGCCGCCGCCCTGCGCGCCGTAACCCGGTACGAGCAGGACGCTGTAAGGTAGCGCGGCGCGTAACGTTTTCAGGTCTGCCGGATAGGTTGCGCCGACAACAGCCCCCACCGGCGCGTAACCCGACGCCCCCCGGTGCGGTTCAGCGAGCCGTGTCACGAGCGCCGCAACACGTTCAAAAACCCGCTCGCCTCCCTCTAAAACGGCGTCCTGTAGGTCTGCGCCACCGGGGTTCGAGGTTTTGACCAGAACGAACAGACCCCGCTCGGCGCGGTTCGCCTGGGTGATAAAGGGCTCGAGACTCTCAGCACCCAGATAGGGATTGACCGTCAGCGCGTCCGAGGCGAACACGCCGTTTGCCAGGTAGCTCCGCGCGTAGGCTTCGGCGGTCGTGCTCATATCGCCGCGTTTGGCGTCTAAGATGACGGGGATAGCCCGCGCCCGCACATCGGCGATAAGTTGCGCTAACGCGATAATTCCCGGTACGCCGAGCGCCTCGAAAAAAGCGGACTGCAACTTGTAGCACGCCACATCCCCTTGCGTCGCCTGAATGACGGCCTGAAAGTAGTGAACGACGGCCCTGGCAGTCTGCGCCGGGTCGCCTTCAAAGCGTTCCGGGTGCGTCGAGGGATGCGCTTCGGGGCGCGGGTCGATACCCAGGCAGACTCGAGAACTCGTCTTCTTGATGCGGTCGAAGAGCCTTTCGGCAAAGGGTTGAGCCATGCACTCAGGCTAACAGGTTCGGTAGCACCTTACCCGGCTAGGCGACGTAAACCGTCTTTACGTTGACGAATTCTTTAATCCCCAGCTCCGAGAGTTCCCGCCCATATCCTGAACTCTTGATGCCGCCGAACGGCAGTCGCGGGTCGGACTTGACGAACGCGTTGACAAAGCAGTTGCCGGCCTCGAGCCTTTCACTGGCAATCTTTTCACCCCGCACCAAATCTCGCGTGAAAACCGCCGCGCCGAGACCGTAAGAGGTTTCGTTGGCGAGCCGGATGGCGTCGTCTTCGTCTTTGGCTTCGGTTACGGCAGCCACCGGCCCGAACGTCTCTTCGTCGAAAGCGGGCATTCCCGGCGTCACGTCGGTTAGTAAAGTCGGCGGATAAAACGCGCCGGGGCCGTCCGGCACCTCACCGCCCAACAGGAGCTTTGCCCCGGCAGCGACGCTCTTTTGGACTTGTTCGTGGAGCGTATCGCGCAGATCGACACGGGCCTGCGGGCCGAGGTCGGCGGCCTCGTCCAGCGGGTCGCCCATGTTGAAGCTTTGCATCTTCGCTTTTAACGCCGCCTCGAATTCGCGTTTACGGGACGCCACGACGATAAACCGTTTTGCGGCGATGCAACTCTGACCACTATTTTGCAACCTGCCGGTCGCGCACGCAGCGACGGCAAGCTCCAAATCAGCGTCTTCTAAAATAAGGTAGGGGTCGGAACCGCCCAGCTCGAGTACCGTCTTTTTCAGCCGTGCTCCCGCCTGCGCCGCCACCGCACGCCCGGCCCGCGTACTCCCGGTCAGCGTCGCGGCGACGATTTTGGGATGGTCTAACACCTTTTCGACTTGCGAAGTCTCAAGCAGCAGCGCCCGGAAGAGCCCTTCGGGAAACCCGGCCCGCAAGAGCAAATCTTCAGTAGCGAGCGCCACCCCGGTGACGTTCTCCGCGTGTTTGAGGAGCCCGGCGTTGCCCGCCATAAGGTTGGGCGCGGCAAAGCGGAAGGTCTGCCAGAAGGGAAAGTTCCACGGCATAATGGCGAGCACCACCCCGAGCGGGCGGTACGACACGTAACTTTTACGTGCCTCGGTCTCGATAGTTTCGGGTTTGAGCAGGTTCGCCGCGTTTTCGGCGTAGTAGTCGCAACCGCGCGCGCACTTCTCGATTTCGGCGACGGCTTGTTTAAGCGGTTTACCCATCTCGAGACTCATCAACCGGCCCAGCTCATGCGCCTCGTTACGCAAAAGTGCAGCCGCTTTTTCAAGGGCTGCCGCGCGCGTTCCAAAGCTCGTCTCACGCCAGCCTAAAAATGCCTCGTGCGCAGCGTCGATGGTCTTTGTCACCACGGCATCCGGCATTGTGTCGTAATCACGAATTTTTTCCCCGGTCGCGGGGTTGATAGAGCTGAGTTTCATCACGCCTCCTGGACTAATTTTACGCTCGAGCCGGGGCATACCCAGCAGCTAACCCCCAAATCTCTTGTTAGACGTAGCTTGTCGCAACCGTATTGCACCTCCTAACTGGCAGCTTGGCGAAGCGCGTAGAGTAGGGGATGGAACCCGTCTTTATCCAGCAACTGGCGACCGCCGTACCGCCGTACGCGATACCTCAGCTTCACGCCCGCGACACCCTCAAGGCGCAGCTTGGTGACCGCCTCGCGCAGCGCCTCGTCCATCGGCTTTACAGCCAGTCGGGAATCGAAATGCGCTACAGCGTCGTCCCGGATTTTGTCCCCATCAATACGCCGGATACAGCAGGCACAGCAACGAGTACAGCAACGAGTACAGCAACGAGTACAGCAACCTCAGGTCTGTTTTTGGACGAGAACGGCACCTACACCTCACCCTCGACCAAGGCCCGTAACGACCTCTATACCAAGGCCGCGCGTCCCCTCTTCAAGGAAGTAGCAGAAAAGGTGCTCTCTAGCTCGAGCTTCACTGCAAGCGACGTAACCCACGTCGTCACGGTGTCATGCACCGGGTTTTGTGCGCCGGGGCCGGACTACTTTTTAGTCCGCGACCTCTGCTTGCGCCCTGAAGTCCAGCGCTTTCACGTCGGTTTTATGGGCTGCTACGCGGCGTTTCCGGCGCTCAAGATGGCCAAGGCGTTTTGTCAGGCCGACCCGGATGCGGTCGTGCTGGTCGTGTGTTTAGAGCTTTGTACGCTCCATTTGCAACTCGGCGGCGACGTAGACCGGTTGCTCGCAAGCTCGGTCTTCGCCGACGGTGCGGGCGCAGCTTTGGTCAGCGCGAGAAAGCCGCGAGCTCCGGCGTTTGAGCTGAGCGCTCTAGCGACCACCCTGACCGCCGACGGTGAAGGCGATATGGCGTGGTCGGTCGGGGATGAAGGTTTCGATATTGTTTTATCGAGTTATGTACCGGAAATTTTAGAAGCGAACATCGGCGCGGCCCTGGCTCCCTTGTTCGAGCAGTTCGGACTAGGCGTTTCTGATATCGAGCGGTGGGGCGTTCACCCCGGCGGACGGGCCATTTTGGACAAGGTAGCAAAGAGCCTGGGGTTGGGGGAAAGTGCGCTCGAGCCCTCCCGCACCGTCCTCCGCAACTACGGCAACATGAGCAGTGCGACGGTTTTATTTGTCCTGCAAAAGATTTTGGCGAACTCGGCGCGTGGCGAACGGGTTTGCGCGGTGGCGTTCGGCCCCGGTCTAACGGTTGAGAGCGGCCTCCTGACACGCTGCTGATGCCACTCGTTTTGCATACACGCAGGGCCGACCTGCGCGAACACATGGATGACCCGGCGTGTAACCCGCGTAAGCTTCAGGCGACGTATGCCCGTTTCGGCACCGTCAACCGAGTTTTTTCGGGCTGGTGGACGCTCTACCGGTGTTATCTGCGCCCGCAGCTCTCGGCAGACCGCCGCAGCCGTTTGCTAGATATCGGTTTCGGCGGCGGCGATGTTCCGCGTGTGCTGCTACGCTGGGCCGAACGCGACGGGCTCGAGCTGAACATCAAAGCTATCGACCCTGACCCGCGCGCAGCCGCGTTTGCGAGCGACTTGCCCTCTCATCCCAAACTTTCGTTTGAACAGACCGATACCCGCGCGGTACGGGCGCGCGGCGACACGTTCGATATGGTGATTTCAAACCACCTGCTCCATCACCTGTCCGACGCAGAGGTCAAAGAACTTTGCTGTGACAGCGCCGCGCTTGGACGCGTGGTGCTGCATAACGATATCGCCCGCGCCGACCTCGCCTACGTGGGCTTCGCCGCGCTGACCGGGCCGTTTTTTCCCAGGTCGTATATCACCCCCGACGGCCTCACCTCGGTTCGGCGCTCATACACGCCCGCAGAGCTGCGTACCGTCGTCCCTCCCGGTTGGCAGGTCGCGAGCCCTTATCCGTACCGTCTACTTCTAAGTCACGGCCTTAGTAATGACTGAAACGTTCGACGCCGATGTCTTTGTCGTTGGCGGAGGTGCAGTCGGCCTCTTTTTGAGCTGCCGTCTGGCGCAGCTCGGGGTGAGGGTGAGGGTGCTCGAGCGCTACCCCACCCCGTCACTACATTCACGCGCCATCGGCGTGCATCCTCCCGCTTTGGAGCGTCTTGCCGTCCTCGGCCTGGCGGAAAAATTCATTCAAGCAGGCGTTCAGGTCACGCGCGGTCACGCCTACACCGGCACCAAACGCGGGACGCAGCATTTGGGAACGCTGCTCTTTTCTTCGTGTCCTGCACCCTACCCGTTTATCCTCACGCTGCCGCAACCACGTACCGAAGCGCTGCTAGCAGCGCGATTAGACGAGCTCGCACCGTGCGCCCGTTTATCCGGGGCTGAAGTGGCGGGGCTCGAGCCTGACCCGAACGGTGTTACCGTAACCCTAAAATCCGGTGAAGCCCTGCGGAGCCGTTTTTTGGTCGCCGCCGACGGCAAAGACAGTTTCGTCCGGCAGACCTTGGGCGTTCCGTTTCTCGGCAAACGCTATCCCGATGCTTATGTTATGGGCGACTTTGCCGATACGACCGGGTTGGTCGGCGACGCAGAGCTTTACTTTACGCACGCGGGGCTGGTCGAGTCGTTTCCGCTCCCCGGCGGGGTACGGCGCTGGGTCGTCAAAACGCCGCAGTTCGTTCGAAAACCGACTTACGAACTCGTTGCCAATCTAGTCGATGAGCGACTTGGTCGCAATATACGCCGCAGTGTACGCCTCGGTGTACCTGCAGAGACGAATACCACGCCGTCGAGCTTCGGCGTCCAGCGTTTTCTAGCCGAACGTTTTACGGTGGGCCGGGTAGCCTTCGTCGGCGACGCCGCACATGTGCTGAGTCCAATCGGCGGACAGGGGATGAACCTCGGCTGGCTGGGCGCGTGGCGACTGGCGGACGCTTTAGCGCGAGGTGAAGGGTTTGGCGACTACGACGCGCACCGTAACACGGCAAAGAGCGCCGCCTGCCGCGCCGAGTTCAATACCGTGATGGGCCGCGCCACACCGCTCGCCGTCCTCCGTGACACCTTCGCCTGGAGCATCTTGCACACCCCGCTCAAGCACCCGTTTGCACGGGCATTTACCATGCGTGGGCTTTAGTACGGCTTAGCGTCCCGTAGAATAAACCCTGTGTCTCCTCGAGCGACCCTCTTCTCCGGCTTTCAGGTCGGTTTACCCGTGATGCTTGGTATTATCCCTTTCGGACTCGTAGCCGGTGTCAGCGCGGCGAGCGTCGGGTTGCCTGATGTTCAGGCGATTGCGATGTCGGCGCTTGTTTTTGCGGGCGCGTCGCAGCTCGCAGGGTTACAACTTATCGCCTCTGGCGCGCCCCTGTTCGTCATCCTCCTGACGACGTTTTTTATCAATTTGCGCTTTATGATGTACAGCGCATCGATTGCCCCCTACCTGGCGCGTTTTTCGGTGGGACCCAAGAGCCTCATGGCGTACCTTATGACCGATCAGGCTTACGCGCTCTCTATCCGCCGCTTCGTCGCCGAGCCCGACATGCCCTACAAAAGTCTCTACTATCTGGGTTTTGCCGCGCCGATTTGGGCGGTGTGGATGCTGACCACGGCGGTCGGCGTTTTTGTCGGGTCGCAGGTGCCGGAAGGCTGGTCTTTAGAGTTCGCCATTCCGCTGATTTTTATGGCGCTGATTTTTCCCGTTCTGGTTGACCGCGCGGCGGTCGCAGCGGCGCTTGCTGCCGGCGTCACCGTCGTCGTTGCCCACGCTTTACCGTTTAACCTCGCGCTCATCGTCGCGGCGCTCGTCGGCATCGGAACGGGCACACTCGTTGAAGCCGTGCAGCAACGGGCGACTACATGAGCGGAACAACACTCTGGTGGACGATGCTGGCGATGGGACTTATTACCTTTGCGCTGCGCGTGTCGTTTATCGCGTTGTCAGATCGCCTCAGGTTGCCGCCGGTGGTGCAGCGGGCGCTCCGGTTCGTGCCGGTGGCGGTGCTTCCGGCGATTGTCGTGCCGGCGATTGTGTTTCGGGAGGGTGCGCTCGAGCTCACCCTCAGCAACGAAAAACTCATGGCCGGACTCGTGGCGAGCGTCGTGGCGTGGTACACCAAAAGCATCATCTGGACGCTTTTAGCAGGCATGATTGCCCTCTGGGCGCTGCAAGCGGTGTTTTAACAGCCACCGTAAAACGTAGCGAACGAGCAGAGCGGCAGCCGACTGCCAAAAAAGAGACCGTTTTACGGTGGTCTCTTTGAAACCGGTAAACGCTTAGCGCCGAGCCAACAGCCAGCCCACCGCAAACCCGAGACCGAAACCCACGAGAGACGCCGCCCCGGTACCCCGAGTCGCATTGCCGGGCCGGGCCTCGTAAAATGCGCCTTTACCCCGGTATTCAGCGCGTTTTGTAAACCTTTTACCCCCTTGTTCGGCGTCCCGGAAAAAGCTCTGGCCCCGGCTTTCCGTTCCCTGAGAGGTGTCCTTGACCGAGCTGAAAACGTCTCTGAGTTTGGCCTCGAGACTCCCTTTCATCTCGTTTAAGGCGCTTTTAGCGGCCTCACTGCCCGATTCGCCCAAGTCTTCCAGGGTTTCCTGGAGTTCCTCCAACTCACGCCGTAAAGCTTTCAAGTCACGTCTAAACGCACGGCTTTCCATCGTTTTCTCCTCACCTGCGCCCCGTAAAAGATGTACGGCAAAAACACACTGCGAACGCGACGCGTCGCCCTATTGATAGTACGTCTCAGCCGTTCACGTATTCTTTCAGCCTACAAACCAGCATTTTACGGGGACGATTTTAGGCCGCCCCGATAAGGTTTTCAACGATCTTCGAACTCGACAACACCCCCGGCAACCCCGCCCCCGGATGCGTCCCCGCACCCACAAAGTAGAGGTTGCTGAACTCCTCGCTGCGGTTGTGCGGCCGGAACCACGCCGACTGCGTCAAAAGAGGTTGCACGCTAAACGCCGACCCCTGATACGAGTTGAGCGTGTCCTGAAAATGCAGCGGGTCGATCATGTGTTCGACCACGATGTTTTCCTGCAAATCCGGCAGGTAGTTGTCCTCTAAGAACTGCATGATGAGGTCGCGGTAGGGTTTGGCGGCAACCTTCCAGTCCGTCCCCGAACCCAAGTGCGGCACCGGCGACAAGACGTAAAACGACTCGCAGCCCTCCGGGGCCATGCTCGGGTCGGTGTAGGTCGGCATATGCAGGTACAAGGAAAAGTCCTCGGCGACGTGATGTTTGTTAAAGATGTCTTGGAGCAGCTCCTCGTAGCGCTCGCCCAGAATGATGTTGTGGTGCTTGAGCTTGGTGTCGAGGTAGCGTTTTTTGGTGCCGAAATAGATGACAAAGAGCGACATCGCGTACTTCATGTTCTCAATTTTTTTGTCGGTGTATTTACGGCGGTGTTCAGGCGCAATCATGCTGCGGTAGGTGTAGGCGACGTCGGCGTTGGAGATTACGGCGTCGGCGGTGCGAACACTGCCGTCTTGCATCCGCACGCCTTTCACGCGCCGCTCACCTTCGCCCTTGTCTACGACAATTTCGTCAACTTCGGCGTTTAAGTAGATTTCGCCGCCGAGTTCGGTAATCAGCCGCCCCAGACCTTTGACAATCGCGCCGGTGCCGCCGAGGGCGTACCACACGCCCCACTCGCGCTCGAGGTAATGAATCATCGCGTAAATCGAGGTTGTATCGAACGGATTGCCACCGACCAAAAGCGGGTGAAACGAAAAGACTTTCCGCAAGAATTCGTCCTCAACAAAGCCCGACGCGTATTTGTACACGCTCTTGTACGACTGCAAACGTACCAAGTCGGGCGCGACCTTGAGCATGTCCCACACGCTCAAAAAAGGCTTATCGGCAAGCTCCACAAACCCTTTTTGAAAAATCGCCTTGGTCGAACGGATAAAGCGCAGGTAGCCCTCTTTGTCTTTTGGGTTGCGCTCGTGAATCTCGCGGAGGGTAAACATCTCGTCGTCGTTGTAGTCGAAGGGCCGCCCGTCGGCGTCGAAAATCCGGTAGAACGGGTCGCACTTGACCAGCTCGAAATAGTCTTCACGGCGCTTTCCGGCCGCCTCGAAGATGTCGTCGAACATAAACGGCGCGGTGACGATCGTCGGGCCGCCGTCGAACTTGAAGCCGCCCAGCTCGTAGACGTAGGCGCGGCCCCCGAGCTTGTCGCGTTTTTCGAACATGGTTACGTCGTGTCCGGCGGCGAGCAGGCGAGCAGCGGCCCCGAGTGCGCCGAAGCCGCTGCCGATAATGATGATCTTCTTCTTCACAGGTCATTGTACCGGGGTGGGTTGTGCGGGTGAGAGCGGTGGGGGCACAGTTCAGCGTTTGGGTTTGACAAGCAATTTCCCAAGTTCAAAAAGCTTGTCGGGGTGCTGCAGGGCGTCCCAATCGTAAAAGTCGAAAGATGTAAGAGAAAAGCTGCCCCGTTTTTGTTTGAATAGCCAGAGACCTTCTCGAGCCCCCAACATCACAACTTCGGCGCGCAACCTGTAGGCGTAAGACACGGCTTGCACGTAGCTTTCTCGTAACGTTTTTTCACCGCTGATGGTGAATTTGGCCTCGAGTACCATGTCAGCACGTTCTTCGCCCCTTTTAGTCTGTGCGCCAAACACATAATCGGGATAAATGCGTTCACCTCGGCCCATCCGCAAACGCATCTGCCGCAACCAGTCTTTTTCGGTGTAGCCAAGGTGCAAAAGTAGCGGTTCAATAAGCTCGGTTTCAACATCACGTTCGTTTCTAAGTTCGGTGGACGGTAAAAACGAAACTGTCTTCGGTCGGGGGAGCTTGCTGATGTCTTGCCCTTTACTCGCCATAATCTCTAGGATGGCGTTGTATTCCTCAACAGTGAACGGCTTACCGCTCGACCCCTGCAAATGCGCCTTACCCTTCTGAGACAGTAGTGGGTCTGCTTTCATTTCCCGAAAGGTGACAGGCACCGTCTTAATCGGCTGCTCAATCCAGATGGTGCTGTGATAGTGAAAGAATGGGTCAACGAAACCGTCTGTTGTTACACGCCAAATCGAATGGATATAGCTGTTCGGCGATACGCAATACATAAGTAAAACGTCGCCCCGACGTGTGTCAAGGTTGCCTTGCCAAAAATCCAAAGCGCCTTTGTTTTTTACGGCCTCTTCTAACCACTCAAAATCTCCGTTATTTCCCGTGCCCCCTGTTATCAACCAAACTTTAGACGGCTCAGGCAAAGCGTCATCTTCCTCGACCAAAAATCTCGGGGCGAAGTCGTGCAAAAACGCGCACATCTCAGCTGAACTTAGGTCGTGGCTTCGGCGAAACTCGTAGAAAGCTCGGCTAAGCCGACCGTAGTAGCGCCCTCTTCCCTCGGCGTCTTTCTTACCTGGAACTGAGGGGAGCGCAAGCCCGAAAAGGTCGCCAATCCGTAAAAGGTCGGCAAACGAGGTTCTAAACCCGTAAGGCGTAAAGTAGTCCGGGTGCGCCAGATGAAGCCCGATAGAGACCTGCTGAATGCAGTCGGTTAAGTTCTCGTTGTTAAAGGTCATCGGCTCAGCTTCACCCGAAAAGTGGATGGGCAAACCGCGCGAAACGAGACGCTCGAACAAATCGGTAGCTTGTTGAGAAGTGCTGATACAGCTTTTTGCCGCAAAGTCTCGAACTGCCCCAATAAGCTCAGCGCCGGCAGAGTCCGTTTCTGGATAACCGCTCGGCACTGCGTCAAAAGACAAACCGAAAAATAGTGCGGCGTACGCGCCGTCATAAAGAGCGTTAGCGAAGCTCGAGCAATGCTCTATCGCCCTTTTACCCCGTTCAGATTCTTTGTAGAGCTGCCAGACAAAAGCGTTGAACATCGTTCTCCTCTAGTAGATATCCAAAGTTTAAGATGTCTGTCCGGAAAGAGCGACAAAAAATCGGACTCGTCATCTCTAGTTATCAGGGCTATACCTGTGCTATACCTCTCTCAAGTGTTACATTGATTTGACAATGTTTTTCGAGTATCAACCTACCCAAAGGAGCGCGGTGTGAGACGTGTAGGAATTGTGGGCGCAGGGCTTATCGGCAGCTGGCACGCCGAACGCTGGAAAAACTTACCGGTCGAGCTAGTAGGTTTTTACGACCATACTTTAGAGAACGCCGAACGCGCCGCCGAGCAGTTCGGGGGGCGGGCGTTTGATACTTTGGATGAGCTGCTCGAGGCCGCCGACTTAGTTGACGTATGTACCCCGACCTACGCCCACAAAGAAGGTGTGCTGGCAGCAGCGGCAGCGGGCAAAGACATCATCTGCGAAAAACCGGTTGCACGGCACCTGAGAGACGCCGACGAGATGGTCAAAGTATGTGAAAAGGCGGGTGTGCGGCTTTTTATCGCCCATGTGGTGCGCTTTTTTCCGCAGTACGAAAGGGCCAAAGCTCTGCAAGACAGCGGCGAGCTTGGAAGACCTGGCGTTTTACGAACCGTGCGGGCCGGGAGCTTTCCGCGCACCGACCCGGGCACCTGGTACAACAGCTTCGAGCAGGGCGGCGGCGTGGTCATGGACTTGTCGATTCACGACCTCGACTTCGCGCACTGGCTTTACGGCGAGGTCGAGCGGGTCTTCGCGCACGGCCTGACCTTTGCCGGTGAGAGTATGCGCGACCAGTCGCTGATTACCTTGCGGTTCAAAAACGGGGCCATCGGGCATATCGAGGGGAGCTGGGCGTCGCCACCGGGACAGTTTGTCACGTCTTTGGAGGTCGCCGGGGAAGGTACCCTCTTGGAGTGGAGCGGGAGCGAACCGCCGCCTTTTATCCTGCACGTTGACGCCGCAAAAACCGGCGATGAAAAGATTCCGGGCTCGGATAATCCGCTGGTGCCCACCGACGACCCGTACTACAAAGAACTTCAACATGTTTTGCACTGCCTCGACACCGGGGAACCTTTTCTCGTTTCGCCACAAGACGGCCTGATGGCGCTCAAGCTTTCGCTGGCGGCGATTGCCTCGGTGAAGACGGGGCAACCCGTCACCGTAGACACGTTTTCCGAAGAGGTGCTCGCATGACGCAGGCCGCAAAAACAGGCCCAAAAATCGGCATGGTCAGCTTTGCCCACATGCACGCCCGGAGCTACGCAAACGCGCTAAACACCCTGGGCGTAGGGATTGCCGGGATTTACGACGATGACGCGGCGAGAGCCAAAGAACAGGCGGAGCAGTTTGGCACGCAGGCGTTTGGCACGCTGGACGAGCTTTTTACGGCGAACTTGGACGGCGTCACCATCTGCTCGGAAAACAGCAACCACCGGGCACACGTTTTAGCCGCCGCCGGAAAAGTCCCAAATATCTTGTGCGAAAAACCTATCGCCACCACCGTAAAAGCGGCTCAGGAGATGATTTCAGCGTGCGAGCAGGCCGGGAGCAAGCTGCAAATCGCCTTTCCGGTTCGCTTTGCGCCGCCGGTGCAAAAACTTAAAGAGGTACTCGAGTCCGGCGCGTTAGGCCGCCTCATCAGCGCGAAATGCACAAATCATGGCAAGATGCCGGGCGGCTGGTTTGCCAACCCGGAAAAAGCGGGCGGCGGCGCGGTCATCGACCACACTGTCCACGTCATCGACGTGTTGCGCTGGGCGCTGAAAACCGAAGTCACAGAGGTTTACGCCGAAGTCGGACACGGACTCCTGCACGACACCGAGATAGACGACGCCGGGATGCTCTCGTTTCGGCTGGCAAACGGCATGTACGGCACGCTCGACACGAGCTGGTCGCGGCCCGATACTTACCCAACCTGGGGCGACGTCACGATAGAGATTTTAGGCGAGCGCGGCATCGTCACCGTAGACGCCTTCGACCAAAAGTTGACCCTGACCTCGGCCCCGGCACAAAAGACCGAGTGGATACCCTGGGGCAGCGACGCGGACTTGGGACTCGTTCGGGATTTTCTCGAGATGATCGAAACCGGACGTGAACCTTCGGTTACCGGCGCGGACGGGCTCAAAGCTCTAGAGGTCGCGCTCGCCGCGTACCGCTCCGCCGAGCAGACCAAACCCATTGCACTTTAGCTTGCTTGAAAGGAAACTATGACGACTTTGCGCCTCGGCGTCTCTTCGTATTCGTACTGGCACTTCACCCCGGAAAAGGTGCCGCTTTCGGTGATTGTCGATAAGGCCGCCGATTCGGGTGTGATGGGTCTCGAGATTCTCCATCAGCAGCTGGAAAGTGAATCTAACAGCTACCTGCAAGACATTAAACGTCAGGCGTTTCGGCGCGGGCTGGCACTCTACAACCTCGGCACGTCGCAAAACTTTATCGCCAAAGAAAAAGCTGAACGAAAAAAACAGGTGCAGCACACGAAACACTGCATCGATTTAGCACACGCGCTCGGCGTGCCCTCAATTCGGGTCAACGCCGGAACCTGGCAGTATCCCGGTGGGCCGGGGCTGGTTGAAAGTCGGGGCTGGACACAGCCCTGGGACGGCCTCAGCGACGAGGACGGGTTTGCCTGGGCGATTGAAGGTTTAGGCGCATGTGTAGATTACGCCAAAGAGCAGGGCGTGATGATGCTCTTGGAAAACCACTGGGGTCTGACGACGACCGCAGCGGGGATGCTCCGCGTTCTAGAAGGCGTGGATTCGCCGTGGCTCCGTGCGATTTTGGATATGGGCAACTTTTACTACGACGGCGATATGTACGGGCCGATGGAGCGGGTTGCGCCGTATGTGGATTTGGCCCACGCCAAAACGTATCCGGGCGGTGGGCTGGTGTTTACGATTGAGATAGATTTTGCTTACGTTTTCCGCATTCTTAAAAGTGCCGGGTTTCAGGGGTATGTGTCGGTAGAGATGGAAGGGAAAGAACACGCGGATACGGCGGTGCCGAAGAGTATTGAGGTGCTGAAAGAGGCGTGGGAAAAGTCTTGACTGCTGTATAGCTGTGCGGACGCCACTACGCTAGGATGCTGCTGTGAACTTTGAGTGGGACACCCGCAAAGAAGCGACAAACGAGCTAAAGCACGGCGTCACGTTTGAAGAGGCCGAGACAGTTTTCAGCAACCCCCTCGCGGTCATCTTTGAAGACGAAAGGCATTCAGCAGATGAAGCGAGGGAGATTATCATCGGTCACTCTCGGCGCAACCGTATACTGGTCATCAGTTTTGCCGAAAGGTCGGGAGCTGTTCGTATTATCAGCGCACGTCCGGCAACCCGAAAGGAGCGAAAAGACTATGAAGAAGCCCTCTTCTGATGAATTGCTACCCGAATACGATTTTGATTACACGAAAGCAAAGCCCAACCGCTTCGCTTCGGACAATCCCCGGCGAACCGTCGCTGTGCTTGACGAAGACCTGTCAAAAGTTTTTACAACAGCAGAATCCGTCAACAAAGCTTTGCGTGCGCTTGTTGAGGCCATTCCGGTACAAGCTGATAAAGACGCAGCCTAAAATGCAATTTCCGGAACAATGAGATTGCGTGACAGACGCACGAGCAGCCAACCTTCAAGCGTGCTTTTTAAGTTGTTACGGCACGCCTCGAGCGTCTCCCCCATTGCCCAAACGCCTTTCAGCTCAGGCACTTCGCCGTAAAAAGGCTCGACATCTTCGATAATTTCGTAATGGGCACGTTCAAGGGCCGCCTTGATGCAGTCACGGAGCATGAGCTAAGTATAGGGGACTTTTAGAGCGTAGAAACGTCTTGAAGTGGTTCCGGCCTCTCACACCGGCTCTCTATCGTCACCGTCTGCCCGGTTTCGGAGGCTTTCAAAGTAGCTAACATAACCTCGAGCCCGTGCAGCGCAAAGCGTCCGTCCGCCCGGTGGGGTCTCCCCTGTTCTATCGCTGAAACCAAATCTGCCAGCGCCAGACCCCAACCGGACTCGAGCGTGTCGAACCCATGCACGAGCGGTTCTTCGCGCCACTCTTTCTCGCCTGCCCCGCGCACCCGCACCGGCCCGTCCATCATGTTAGGTGCAGCCAAACTGAGCGTGCCGTCCGCGCCGTAAACCTCAAACTTCGGCTGTTCGGTGGCCCAGACATCGAACGAAGTTGTGAGCGTGCCGATGACGCCGCTTTGGAACCCCAACGTGCTGACGATGTGCGTCGGCGTCGTGACCTTGAACGTCGTTCCGGCAAGCGGCTCTGAGCTGATGGTGCGTTCCGGAAAGCTGATACGGCTCATGCTCGCAACGCGCGCGACCGGCCCCAAGAGCGCCACGAGCGCCGCGACGTAGTACGGCCCGATATCGAACAGCGGCCCCGCGCCGGGTTCGTAAAAGAAGGCCGGGTTCGGATGCCAGGTCTCCATGCCGTGACTGAGCATCGCCGCGTGAAAGGCGACAGGTTGACCGATGGCGGAATCATCCAGAAGTTTACGGCAGGTCTGGACAGCTGCGCCCAGAAAGGTCGAGGGCGCACAGGCAACGCGTAAGCCTTTCGCGTCGGCAAAGTCTAAAAGTGCGTGAGCATCTTCTAGTGAGGTGGCAAGCGGTTTTTCGCTGTAGACGTGTTTGCCCGCCTCGAGAATTGCCTTAGAAACCGCCGCGTGCGCCTGCGGCACGGTCAGGTTGACGATAAGTTCAACATCCGGATGCTCGAGCAACTCGGCAACCGGAAGCGCCCCCAACCCGAACTTTTCAGCTCTCGAGCGCGCCACGTTCATATTCAGGTCGCTGCAAAAGGCGAACTCGAGGCTTGGAAAATACTTTTTAGCTCCAAGATAGAGCGGGCTGATATTGCCACAGCCGATGACGCCGATTTTCACAACGTTCTCCCAAACATTTAGACGTTCACCGGCGTAGAAACCGCTCTGCGTGCGCCGTAACGAAAGAGCGCTTCGTGCGCGATAAATTGCAGCAATGCGAAAATGACCAGACCCGGTGCAATCAGCGCCGCGCCGCCCCAATCCGCCACACCGCTCAGCACCCCCGGCAGCGCCGCCGACCCCAAAGACCCCGCCGCGACCTGTACGCCGATAGCGTGAGCGCTTAGGGCCGGGCCGACGAGTGCCGGAGTCTGTGACACCGAGGTTGGATAAACGGGCGCGAGCGTCAGACCCATCACGGCGACCCCGAGAAAACTCACGAGCGGCAGCGGGGCAAACCACAGCACGGCAGCGCCGCCAACGGTTCCAGCCGTGCAAAAGCGCAGGAGCCTCACACTGCCTATCCGGTCGACAACTGCGCCCATCAGCAACCGTCCAATCGTGATACACGCCCAGTAGAGCGCCGCCGCGTTTCCGGCGACTTCGGCTGGAACACCCCGCCCCAGGTTGAGCAGGCTGCTGCTGAGCTGCCCGGTACTGACCGACGTGCCCGTGTGCATAAAAAAGAGCGCCATCCCGAGCCACACCACGCCGAGGCCGAGCGTAACGCGCAAACTGGCTTTGACCGGATTTTGTTCAGTTCCCGTGACTGTCTTGAAGCGAAGCGGGGGCCACAGCTGCCGGTAGCGGAGCATCAGAAAGGTAAGAACGAGGTAAACTCCAGCAATGCCCGCATAGACCCAGCGCCAGGGTAGGCCAAGCGACAACGCCCAGAGCGTAAACAAAAATGGGCCGAGGCTCGAGCCCACGCCGTAAAAGGCGTGCAGCCAGTTCATCCGGCTGGCGGGATAGTGCGCCGCGACGAAGGTATTGAGGCCCGCGTTAAGCATCCCGCCGCCGACGCCTAAAACGAGTGTCGAAACGACTAGAAGCGTCCACGACGAACCCAGATAACCGAGCAGTCCGGCAAAGGCTAGGAAACTACCGACGGCGCAGTACGACGAGGTTCGCAGGCGGGCGAGCGCCCAGCCGCTCGTTACGCTCGAGGCCAACCCCCCCAGCATCAGCGCCGCGATTAAAATCCCGACCGCACCCAAAGACTGCCCGAATACCGGACGCAGCACCAGCCACGACGCACCCAAAACATTGTTCGACAAGCCGACCGCGATAAACCCCAGATAGGCCGTCCAGAGCGGCACCGAAACGCGCTCACGCACCCGCTACCGCCCGCCGCGTACAAGAAAGGCCAGAATTACCAGCACCAGGCCGATAATGAGCGACAACACCGACACGACGAACTCGGCGCTCTCACGCGGCACCCAAAAGAGCAGCAAGAGCGACAACACGACGACGAACATCCCCGCGCGGGCAAAGAGTTTGAGGCCGTCACCGGACATGTGCGTTACCTTCAGCTAAATCAGCCGCCATAGGGCTCGAGTCTACCGCCCTCGGTAAGTGGAATACACGCAACCTGCGCCGCACTCCCCTCAACCTCGCCTAGCTCCGGCTCTTCGGTATCACAGCGCCCCGGTTCAAAAAAAGGGCAGCGTGGGTGAAAGGTGCAACCTGCCGGGAGCGCCGTCAAGCTCGGCACATCTTCACTACGAAGTGTCAGGATTTCCTTGTGCCGCGTCCGGTCGGGGTCGGGTTCGGGAATCGCGGCGAGGAGCGTTTTGGTATACGGGTGCTGCGGTTTTTCGGTGACTTCACGCGTCGGCCCGACCTCGACGACGCGGCCCAGATACATCACCGCAATGCGCCCTGCCCAGGCGAAGTATTTTGCCAAAGCCAGGTCGTGGGTGATAAAAACGATGGTCAGGTTGAGGGTTTCGCGCATCTTCATCAAGGTGTTCAGGATGGAAATGCGGATGGACACGTCCACCATGCTGACGGCTTCGTCGGCGACGATGACTTTAGGTTCGGTGGTGAGCGCCCGTGCAATCGAAACGCGCTGGCGTTGCCCACCCGAAAGTTGATGCGGGTATTTGCCGATGATGTCGGCAGTCGGCGTCAGACCGACCAACTCTAAAAGTTCCTCGGCGCGTTCGCGGGCTTCTTTACGGTTCTTGGCAAAGCCGTGACGGAGTAGCGGATAACTCATGATGTCGAACACGCTCTGCGTCGGGTTCAAAGACGCGTAGGGGTCTTGGTGGATAATCTGTACGGCGCGGCGGTAGCGTTTGTAGGCGTCGCCCCGGAGCGTGCTGACGTCTTGCCCTTCAAACATGACGCGCCCGGCTGTGGGTGAGAGCAGCCCCGAGAGGATTTTACCGGTCGTGGTTTTGCCGCACCCCGATTCGCCGACCAAACAGAGGAACTCGAGCCCGTTTACCCGCAAATCTATGTCTCTAAGCACCGGGACGACGGTACGTCCTTTGCGAAAGTCGCGCCCGACCCGGCTAAACTCGAGCAGCGGCACGTCCGTCTCTTGCTGTGTTATTTGCTGCGTCACCCGTTCACCGGAATCGTGTCTTTGTCCCACAGCCCCTCACGAGCCTCGACGACTTTTTCGGTATGCCAGCACGCCGCCGCGTGTGCGTCACCGAAATCGGTCAGTGGCGGAGCTTCTTTTTTGCAGCGTTCACTCGCAAAAGGGCAACGCGGATGAAACTTGCACCCCGGCGGCGGGTCGATGAGGTCGGGCGGCGTCCCGGCGATGCTCACCAAATCGAGCGACCCGCTCAGACGCGGCACCGAGCGGAGCAGTCCGAGCGTATAAGGGTGCAGCGGCTTATAGAAAATATCGTCAACCGCGCCCAGCTCGACGATTTCACCGGCGTACATCGTCGCCACCCGGTCGGCCATCTCTGCTGCAAGCGCCAGGTCGTGACTGATAAAGATGATGCTGAAACCGAGGCGCTCCTGCATCTCGCTTAAAACGTCGATAATCGCGCGTTGGGTGAGGATGTCGAGCGCGGTGGTCGGTTCGTCCAGAATCACGACCTGCGGGTCGAGCAAGACACCTAAAGCCAACAGCGCCCGCTGTTTCATGCCACCGGAGAGCTCGTGCGGATAGCTGTGCCAGACCCGCTCGGGGTCGAGCCGGACGAGTTTGAACAGCTCCAACGTCCGCTGTTTGATCTTTGCCGCACTGCGTTCGCCGTGCGCGTAGGCGGTATCTAAAAACTGCTCGTGAATCTTTAGCACCGGGTTAAAGGCGTTTTGTGCGCCCTGAAAGACCATCGCACACTCGTTCCAGCGAAAGCGCCGGAGTTCACGTTCACTCATCGCCAGCACGTCTTGGGTTTTGCCGTCTTTGAAGTAGCGGACGCCGCCCCGCGTCACTTTCGCGGAGCGTACCAGCATCCGAATAAGCGCGAGTGACAGGGTGGTCTTCCCGCTGCCCGACTCCCCGATGAGTGCGAGTGCTTCGCCCCGGTGGAGGGTGAACGATACGTCGTTGACGGCCCGGACTGCGCCGCGCGCGGCAGCGTAGGCGACGGACACATTTTCGACCTCGAGTACCTTCTCACCCATCTTTGCAGCCATCAGGCTGCCCGCAACCGGGGGTCAAAGACTTCCTCTAAGGCCCGAGCAAACATCACCATGCTTA
This sequence comes from uncultured Trueperaceae bacterium, assembly GCA_963799485.1. Lineage (GTDB taxonomy): Bacteria > Deinococcota > Deinococci > Deinococcales > Trueperaceae > Truepera. The sequence goes on along the minus strand of CAWCXJ010000008.1, from coordinate 304,678 downwards.
CCTGAAAAAGCGCAATCGCCACCACCGGCGCAAGCACCATCGCGGCGCTGTCGGGGCTAAAAAGCGCCCCCCGCGTCCGCCCAAAGTAGAGCATCACGCCCCAAGAGTAATCGTTGATGGGGGCCATCCCGAGAAAAATCAGACCGATCTGGTCGTACATGGCAAACGTTACCGCCAAAATCAGGTTGATCAGCACGAAACTCATCATGTTCGGCAGGATTTCACGGAGGATGATGTGACGGCGGCCCAAATCGAGCGCCCGCGCCGCCTCGACGTAGTCGCGTTCACGCAAACTCAAGACCTGCGCGCGCACCGCCCGCATCAGCGCAGGCCACACCAAAAGACCGATGAGCGTCGCCAACAGCAAGATATTGTTGAGCGTAAAAAGCGCCGCCAACACGATCAAGAGCGGAAAACGCGGGAGTACCAGGATGAAGTTCGCCAGTGCCGTCAGCACCCGGTCGACCGGGCCACCTAAAAGCGCAGCGAGCGACCCGAGCAAAACGGCAATCGTCGTCGAAATCAGGCCCGCCAGAAGCGCTGTCACAATAAGTGTGCGGCCTCCGTTGACGATGTGGCTGAAGATGTCGCGCCCCTGCGTATCGGTGCCGAGCAGATGGCGGGGGCCGAGCGCGGCGTTCGAGACTGCCAAACCGGGAAAATCGGTACCGGGGCCGACAGGGTAGGTTTTGAGCGATTCGGAGAACAACACGAGCGCGTCAATCTTATCGTCTGCGAGTTCTTCTAAACCGTCTTCGACACCCGCACCCCGGCGGTAGCCCTCGGTGTCTTCAAACGTGTCCTCCAAGGGGCCAACCATATCTTCGCCCGCTGAACTGCGGACGTAACCGATAACCTGACCCTCCAACGACGCCAGCGACGTGTAGCGCTCAGCGTCGGCGGCGCGGGTGACAAGCTCCAAGCGTGAGCCCGGCGGCGCGTTGACCTGATCGGTTTTGACCTCGTTGTCAAAGGGCACGAAGAGCGGCCCGATAAAGACCAGCAGCGCGTAAAAAACCAAGCCGACAAAACCGATAAGCCCCGCTCTGGTGCGCCCGAGCGCCCGAAAAAACCGTCCTACACCGCCCATCAGCCTTCTCCCTCTACCCGTACCCGGGGGTCGAGGCGGCTATAGAGCAGGTCAGCCAAAATATTTGCCACCACAACCGAAATAGCGATTACCAGAAATACCCCCTGCATCGAGGTGTAGTCGCGCTGTGAAATGGAAAAAAATAAAAAACTGCCGATGCCTTTGTAAACGAACAGCTCTTCGATAATCACGCTGCCGCCGATGACCAGACCGATGTTGACCGCGAGCAGCGTAAACAGCGGCAGCGCCGCGTTGCGCCCGACGTAGGTTCCGGCGATGCGCCCCGGCGACAGGCCGCGGGCCCTCGCCACATTGACATAATCTTCGCCCAACACGCTGATGGTGCTGCTCCGCATATTGAGCGTCCAGCTGCCGAGTGTGCCGATAATGTAGACCAAAACCGGCAAAAAGGCGTGCTGTAAAACGCTCCAGATAAACGCCGGGGTAAAGCCGGGCGTCAGGTTGGGGTCATAGGTACCGCGCAGTTGCCCGATATTAAACCAACCGAGTTGCACGCCGAAAATCACCAAGATAAGGAGACCCCAGATATAGTCCGGTACTGCGCCCAAAACTGCGGCGAAAAACGAGACAAAGGTGTCGAGCGCCGAGTTGCGGTAATAAGCAATCAGCATACCGGAGAGCATCCCGATGATAAAGCTGAGCAGCAGCCCGAGCCCGACGCTAAAGAGCGTCCAGGGCAGGTACCGGGCAATCTGGTCGATGACCCGGGTGCCGGTCGAGGTGATGGAGCGACCCAGATCACCGCGCACGAGGTCGCCCAGGTAGCCCAGGTATTGCTGGAACACGCTCGCGTTCGGGTCGAAGGAGAACTGCGAGGCGGCCTGCTGAAGCGCTTCTCTGTAGGTCACATTCGACTGGTTCATCAAAAAGCCGACGTACACATCGACAGGATTGCCGGGCATCAACCGGATCAAGAAGAAGGTGAAGGTCGCGACGGCCCAGATGGTGAGCAGCGCCTGCAAGAGTGTGCGGACAGCGTAGCTCGAGACTACCCGCTGAAGCCAGTTGCTTGTGACGGGTGGGGGGCCGGCAAGCGTTTTAGAGGGTTGCATACACGTCCTCTCGTAAGGGGGTTGCAACCCCTTTTACAGCTTTTTGGCAGCTTTTTTTACGGCGTTCTTCGCGGCGTTCTCTGAACCTCATCTGCAAATGTTCAGGGGCAGAGCTTGGCGCAGCTCTACCCCTGACGTTTCGTTTACTGAGCTGCGGGGCCGATGCCCCCGGTCAGCAGCAAGTAGGTCATAAACGGGTCGGGAATGGCGGTGCCGTTTTGGTAGATCGGGTCGTCACTCGGCGGCGCGTCGACAAATTCGCGGTTTAGGGGGTTGTTGCCGTAACGCTCCCAGAGCGGAATTGCGGGCAGGAGTTCGTTGTACGATTTTGCCAGTTCTCCGGCCTGTTCACGCTGCTGCGCTTCGTCGAGACCTCGAGACGACGCCAGCGCCAGCTCCAAGAGGTCGACCTCGCCACCCGAATAGGTCACGTTGGTATCAAAACCCATCCCGCCCCCGGTGCCTTCACCGGCGAGCTGACCCTGGCCGTTGTAGCGCTGATACGGCTCGAGATAGCTCACATAAGGCAGCGGACTTGCCGCGCCCCAGTTGCGAATGGCCAGCTCGAAGTTACCGTCGTACACGTCTTGCTGCTGCTGCGCCGATAACACGCCGCGCGCGGTAATGTCGAAGCCGAAATCGTTGAGCGCTTGCGTGGCGTTTTCAGCGGCGGCGGCCCAATCTGCGTAATCGGACGGGAAGATAAGCGTAAACGCCATGCGTTTGCCGGTGTCGTCGACCCACACGCCGTCGTCCCCTTTGGTAAAACCGATGTCCATGAGCATCTGCGCGGCCAGCTCGGGGTCGTAATCGTAGGTGTCGAGTTCGTCCAAGACCGCTTCATCGACGGTATTTTCCGCAATAAGGTCGCTCATCCCAGACATGTATTCAACGGCAACCCCCGAGTCGCCCAATGCGACGAAGCCGTTTTCATCGCGGTCGATGGCGTGAGCTAGAGCGCGGCGCACTTCGGGGCGGTCTAGGGGCGCAATGGTGTGGTTGAAGTACAGCGCCGGGCCGGAGTAGAGCGGGCCGCGGATGATGTCGATACCCTGATCGACAAACGCCGCTTCGGTCGCGGGCGGAAAGCCGTAGGTGCCGTACCAGAGTTCGCCCGCCGTGACGAGCGGGGTGACGGTTTCGGTCTCGCCGTTCCACAAGACGATGTTGTCGAACCGCACCACGTCGGCGTTAAAGCCGCCGTCGTTTTTAGTCAGCAGGGCGCGCGCGTCACCGACGTTATTCCTGGTGAGGGTGTAGGGGCCGGAGGTGACGTACTGCTCGGGGCGGAATTCGGTTAGCTCGGTCAGCAGGTCGCCGAACGCTTCGTCGTCCGAGGTAACGCCCTCTTCGATAAGCGCGGCGGCACGCTCGCCGAAGTCGCCGTAAACGCTGTTGGCGCGGATCGCCTCGACCATGATCTGCCGCTCGGCAGCGAACGACGGCTCGTTAAAAACGAACCTGACCGTCCGTTCGTCAACGGCCTCGACGCGCTCCAAACCGTCCCAAACGGGGGCGTTGAGTAGGTAAAGGACGTTAAACGTCGTTACCACGTCGGCCGAAGAAAACGGCGTGCCGTCGCTCCAGGTGACGCCGTCTTTGAGCGTGACGATGTAGTCGCTGCCGTCAAAGCCGAACTCCTCGGCGAGCATCCCTTCGTATTCACCCTCGGCCCATTTGTAGACACCTAAGGGGGGCTCGAGTAAATCCGAATAAAAGCCGTAAAAGTTGATCGCGTTTGTGGCAAAGGTATTGAAGTGACCGTCGGGGGGAACCGGATACGGATAGCCGCCGTAAAACGTCGGGCCTTCTTGCGCCGCCGCCGTACCCAGAAGCGTACCCAACAGCGCTAAGACGAAAACAGCTTTGAGCGAGACTTTCTTAAACCTGCGCCACATAACCGACCTCCTCAGATTTTACCTAAAATGCTTACGCGCTGAGTATACCACTAGGCTACCAATCTTGTCATGAAAAGCTCATTCGAGCGTAAGAAACAACGATCGGGGAGTAAGAAAGTCGAAACGTGTTATGCCCCAATTATCCGGGCGTCCAGGTTAAGTTGGGCTCGAGCGGAAACCTCGCCCCCTGTCTTTTGTAGGTCAGGTTGTTCAGCTCTTGACTCACCGTTCCGGGCGTCAAGGCGAGCAGCGTATGGGCCGCCGCACGCGTCAGTTCAGCCGTTAAGTAACCCGATTTAACCACCAGCAAGCGCACTTTTGAAAGCTCGAGACCTAACCGTTCAATATCTGCTGGATAATGATAGGGGCGACGGGCAGCGCTTAGAATGACCTTGACTGCGCCGATCTGAACGACGGCTTGGCGTTCGCGGTCGGTCTCAGCGGGCGCTAAATGGACGACGTGAGCACGTACATCCAGAGGTCGGCTCGTCTCCGGGTCTAGGGTTGCGCCGAGGGTCAGCTCGAGGCTCGCCCCTGCCCCCGCTGTATAACACGCGTTTACGGCGGGCGCGTCGGCGAGTCCGGCGACAACCGCACCCTCTATGTTGCGCTCCAGCAACGCTTCTAAAACAAACGTCGTATCGCCGACCCCGCCGCCCGTCGGGTTGTCACCGGAATCGCTCAGGATGACCGGATAGCTGTCCAGCGTGGCAAACTGCTCCAAACACCACGTCAAACTCCCTGCCGGGACGCCAAAGCGAAACGCACGGCGGGCGTTCCAGTAACGTTCGGCAAGTTGCGCGGCTTCGCGTTTTAACACACCCTTATCCGTTCCGGTCAGCACCACGCTTGCCCCCGCCCTCGGCTCATCGGCCCAGACGTACCCGACCAGCAGCGAAGCGTCGAGAATGCCGTCTACCGCGTCGATGCTAGGCAAACTGCCGTAAAGACTCCGGGCCGGTTCGTCGTCGGTAGCGGTCATTTCACCGGGCAAGACGACCGGGATAGGCAGCCACTCGAGCCGGGGCCGATATTTACCGTAAAGTGCGTTGACAAGCAGCGTACAAGCACGTTTTTTGGTCTCTACAACGTCGATATGCGGCGCGGTACGAAACGCACTCAAGCCGTCGAGCGCGTCAACGATACGCCGTGAAAGGTTGCCGTGCAGGTCGTAACTTGCGACGATCAAGCATTCCGGCCCGACGACCGCCCGCGCCGCCGTAATCCAGTCCCCTTCAGCGTCGTCCATCCCGGAAACGTTCATCGCGCCGTGCATGTCGAGGTAGAGGCCGTTTACGGGGCCGAGTTTAACGAGCCGCTCTAAGAACTCGTCTTTGAACGCCCCGTAAGCCTCGGAAGTTACCGGCCCACCGGGAAGCGCCCTAGCGTGCAGCGTCGGTAAAAACTCGGCGTCGTAGGCGTCTAAAAAGCGGTAGCGTTCACTCTGCCGCAGGGCGTCGCCGCACAGCACCCGAAAATCTTCAGCGTGGGTCGGTACGGGATTGAAGGTGCTCGATTCGGTGTAAATCCCGCCGAAAGCGATGCGGTAGTGCACTAAAGACGCCTCGCTAACGCTTTGGTAGCTGCGGCGTCGGTCAACGCCGGGGAACCGAAAGAAAAAGGGGAAAAGGGCAGTTGCACAGGTTTTTGGGCAGAGAAATGCAATTCATTAACGCCGGTTTCTCGCACGATCCGCGCCGCGTTCGACGCCCGGATACCGCCGCCTGCCATGATGACGATACGTTCAGCAGCTTGTTCATTCAGCGCTTTTAAGAGGGGAACACCGGCTAAAGCGTCCGGTTGTTGCCCGGAAGTCAGAAGGCGCACGACGCCTAACGCGACAAGCTGCTCCAAAACCTTGAAAGGTTCCCGGCAAACGTCGAAGGCGCGGTGAAAGGTCACGGGTAGCGGGTCGGCGGCGGTCAGCAGCCGCTTCATCCCCGGCAGGTCGAGCGTCCTGTCAGTGGTCAGTGCGCCAAAGACCAAACCTGCCGCGCCCACCTCTCGGAACCGGGCAACGTCGTCCAGCATAACCGAGAGCTCGAGTTCCTCATAGCAAAAATCTCCTGCCCGGGGCCGAATCAGTACATGGATCGGCAATTGTGACCGCGCCTTCACCTGCTTGAACAACCCCAAACTCGGGGTGACGCCGCCCTCGGCGAGGGCGCTGCAAAGCTCAATTCGGTGGACGCCCGCCGCCTCTGCTACCAGAACCCCGGCGACGTTTTCGGTGCAGAGCTCGAGGGCCACACCAGACCGTTTAGGCAATGTCGGCGAGCGCCTGTCCCAACAAATCACACCCCGCGGTCATATCTTGGGCTGAAACATTCAGGTGCGGCGCAATCCGGTTGACGTTGCTGTAACGCCCGCCCTTACCGATGAGCAAGCCCCGTTTACGCGCCGCATTGACGAGTGCGTTGGCCCGCGCCGCGTCGGGTTTTCGGGTTCCCGGCTGCACCATCTCAAACGCCTGCATCAGCCCCATACCGCGCACATCACCGATAAAGTCGTAGCGTTCGCCCTGTCCGTCCATGAAAGCACGGAGCGCACCGCCTTGCGTTTCGGCGTTCTCCCAGAGCTTGTGCTTTTCGATATAAGAGATCGTCGCATAAGTCTGCGCCATCGATACCGGATTACCGCCGTAAGTCGAAAGCGTCAACCCGCTCAGCGCTTCGGCCACTTCGGGCGTCATCACCGTGCAGCCGACCGGCGCACCGTTGGCAATCCCCTTGGCAAAGGTCATGATGTCGGGTTCGACGCCCCAGTGTTCGATACCACACCAGTACCGACCCGTCCGGCCCCACCCGGTCTGCACCTCATCGATAATCAGCACCCCGCCCGCTGCTTTGACGAGCGGCAAAATCCGTTTGAAGTACTCTTTCGGCACGACGCCGAAGCCGCCGACGCCCTGAATCGGCTCTGCCATAAACGCCGCAATTTTACCGTCTGTAGAGGTGGCTAAAAAGTCTTCGAAATCCTCGACCAGAAAGTCCAGATAGGCCGCTTCACTCATCCCGTCGGGTCGGCGGTACATGTTCGGACTGCGGACATGTTTGATAGTGCCGTCATAGACGCCGCCGAGCTTCCAGTTGGCGTGCGCGGTCATTCCCATCATGGCGCTCGAGCGCCCCGAATAGGCGTGCCGCAGGGCGATAATGTCGGTGTTGCCGGTGTAGACGCGGGCCGCCATAATCGCCGTTTCGTCGGCCTCGGTACCCGAATTGGTAAAAAACGAGTGTTGCAGGCGTCCAGGCGTAAGCTCAGCAATCTTTTCAGCGACCTTTAAGGTTATTTCGTTGATGTATAAAGTGCTGGTGTGTCCCGTCCGCTTCATCTGCCGATAGGTCGCCTCGACCACTTCGTCGTTACAGTGCCCGATAGAGACGGTTAAAATACCGCCGAAAAAGTCCAGATAGCGCGTACCCTCAACGTCCCAGAGGTACTGGTCTTTGGCGTGGTCTACAGCAATGGGGTCGTCGCCGTAGTAGAGCATGTTGGTGAGGCTCGGCGCGAGGTATTTTTGCTGGCGCGCTCTCAAGTCTTGGGTTTTGCTGGCGGTATGGGTCATCGGAGCCTCCTAGAAGGTGTTTGGGAAATCCCCCTACTTTATGTTCCCCCACTTATGTTTAGGTAGGGGTAAATGATAGAACAAAAGCAGTATACAACGGACTTAAAAGAAGCTGAACAGAACGTGCCCGGTACAAAATCAGTATTGTCCCAACAACCCCCGGTTTAGCGCACGGCGCTCAGCGCGTTGGTAGAGAAAAACACCCAGCAGAAAGTAAACCGCCGCATTGACGACTAAAGAGGCCCACTCGAGCCCCCCGAACCCGCCTAAAGCTTTCCCTTCGACCATCACTTCGCGCACCATATCGGCCCCTTTAACAACGGGCGCAAGTTCTAAGAGTGGCGCAGCCGAGAGCGGCACAGCCACAAGCGCCAAAAAGACGAACTGCGCGATTTGCAAAAGTGAATCGACCTGTTTATAAACGAGCGCCAAACCCGCGACCATAAAGCCGACACCGAGCATCCCGACAATTGTCAAAAACAAGATAGGTAAGAGCGTTACGAGGTCGAGATTCAGCCACTGCCGCGCCGTAAGCATACTCAAAAAGACCATCAGCACGATGATGACGAGGTTCACCAGAACCGTTCCAACCATCCGCGCCAGCAAAATCCGCCACGCACCCATCGGTGACATATAAAGCTGCTCGAGGGTGCCGCGCGTCGCCTCGAGCGTAATCTCCCAGCCGATACCCTGCATCGCCATCAGCGCCAAAAACCACAGCGCCGTACTGACGATGACGTACTGCGTATTCACCCCGGCACTTTCTGGTGCGCCCAAGACCTGAATCCCCAGAAAAAACATCAGGAATATCGCGTAAAAGGTAATCACCGTGCTGATGGTGTTGGGTAAGTAGCGCCGCATCTCGGTGGCAACTTTACGCAGATTGGCCCGTAAAACGTTCAGGTAACTAGCCATGTTCGGCTCGCGTAAGCTCTAAAAAGACCTGTTCAAAGTCGGGTTGGGTACGGCCCAAATCCTCAACCGGGGTGCGCTCCAACTTCAGCACGTCCATCAAAGCGTAAATGTCTTCGGGGTGCTCTAAAGTGACGTTTAAGGTCAGGAGGTCTTCATAGCTAAACACCGTAAAACGCTGCGCGATACGCCTTTGCTGCTCACTGCTCAGCGGCGCTCCCAGTGTGACTCGGTACGAACGGGTAGCGAAAAGCTCGAGCAAATCCGCGACCCGCTCGTCGGCCACCACGCGTCCGGCACTGATAATCACGGTGCGCCCGCAAAGCTCCTGCACCACGTCCATATCGTGCGTCGAGATGATGACTGTGCGGCCTTCGGCGGCGACCTCACGCAGCAGCGCACGAACCTCGAGCCCCGTCCCCACGTCAAGGCCGAGCGTCGGTTCGTCGAGCAAAATGACGTCGGTGTCGGCAAGTAGCGCAACGGCAATCGCAAGCTTTTGCTGCATCCCCCGCGAGAGGTTGTTGACCAGTTCGTCGGCCTTATCGCTCAGCTTAAAACGCGTCAACAGTTCTGCAATTTTAGGCCGCGCCGCCCGCGCCGACACACCCCGGTTTCCGGCAAAGTAGAGCATGTTTTCGCGGACGCTTAGACGCCAGTAGAGGTTGCGGTTTCCTTCCAAAACGGCGCTGAGGTGGCGGAGCGCCTGTAACCGCTGCTGCTGATTATCGATGCCTCTCACCAACACCCGCCCCGCATCGGGTTTGAGGAGACTGCAAATCATCTTGATAGTCGTCGTTTTACCCGCGCCGTTCGGCCCTAGCAGCCCTAGAATCTCACCTTCTGCGACCTGAAACGAGACGCTGTGCGCCGCCGTAACCCGCTCTTTCGACGCGCGTTTGCGGTAGGTTTTGCGTAAGTTTTCAACCTCGATGAGTGCCGGCATATCAGCTCCCCGGAATCAGCTTATAGAGCCCAGCATAGCCGGGGAACGGACTGCCAGAAGTCACGCCGCCGCTGTGTGGGTGGGCTCGAGCCGCTCTGCCACCCTCCTAAGCACCTGCGCCAGCTCAGCCTGCCATACTCTTTTGGGAAGTTGACGCCGAACGTCCGCTGCTAAACGGTACGTTGCCAGTTTTTCTTTCGCCTGTTCGTAAGTATTCATCACCGCCTCCTCACAGGGTCTATAGTGAAACGTATCTACTTCAAATGAAAGGGGAGCTCTTGAACCAGCTGACAATTACCGACGAAACCGCCGCACGTATGCTGACTAATACAGACAGCGTAAGACGTCTCGAGCCCTTTATGAAACGCGACGTGACGCTGAGTGAAGCTGCCGCAGAACTCGGGCTCAAACTCCCGCACCTGCTTTACCAGGTGAACAGGTTTGCCGAGTTGGGACTACTCGAGGTCGTGCGCGAACAAAAACGCGGGGGCCGCGCCGTAAAAGTGTACCGGGCCACCGCCGAAGTTTTTTTCGTCCCATTCCAGGTGACGCCGAGTGAGACGTTAGAACGGCTGCTTTACGACCTCAGTACGCCGCAAGAAAAACTTTTTCATAGGGAGGCCGCGCGCGTATTGCAACACCAGTCGCCGGTCTGGGGTTTGGCGGTTTCGTGTGACGATGGCGGCGTCAGAATTGCGTTGACTCCGCACACTGATGGGCGCGTCGATACGGCAAGCGCGTTTTTCTCCCCCGACGCCGAGGCGCTATTTGCTACCGACGGCAGCCTGACGCTTACGTTTCAGACTGCCAAGGCGCTGCAAAAAGACCTTTACGAGCTTTATAAACGCTATAGCGAAAAGCAAAATCCCAAAGGCCAGACCTACGCCGTTCGCCTCGGCCTTACGCCGGTAGAAGACGAGCACTAAAAAAACCCAGCCACTGAGGGCTGGGCGAACCGAATGTTGGGCGTTTAGTAAACGTGCTTGGCGGACGGCTCGGCGGCAAGGTCGGGCTCGAGCCACCCCGCAACTGCCTGCAAAGCGTAAGCTAAACGGCGGCGCGGTGAGGGCGCGTAACGTGCGTGCTCAGCCTCCAACTCCGCGGCTCGCATCCGGCTGTGAGCAGCCCGTAAAAGCTGCTCGGGTCGGTTTGGATAAGGGTACATGGTTTCTCCTAGATCGTCTGGAGGGCAACCGCGTCCCATATTCGGCTAGCGGTTCGCCCGGTGTATCAGGTCGGCTTTGGTTTCTGGGTGTGCGCCTACGTCGCTACAACGTAGCTCAGTCATGCAAACTCCTCTCTGGCGGTCGTCTAAGGCCAAAGGTACAAAAAAAGTCCCGGCTGACCGGGACGACTCGGGGCAGCAGGGTAAACCTGAACTAGACGAATCGCCTCCGCGTGAAAAGGGTAGGGGCAGAATGAACAGTGTCACAAACTGTACAGATTGGAATCAGCGGCTTATTCACTATCTCTACTCCTTTCTGCCTTTTCAGGCGGCTGTCGTAGTAGCAGAACTCGAGACTGTACGCAAGCCCGCTATTGCTAGCCGCCGTAAAAAGCCACAACGTTAGCAAGCTCGGCGTTTAGGGGCTGAGGTGGTACTCGCAAGGTCGGATTGAAGGCGCGTAGTCAGGCGAGAAAACTGCCGCGCTAAACGGTTACGGCGGCCTACGCGAAGGCTTTCCGCCCAGGCGTGGTGTTGCGCGGCGGTCATCTTGTCAGCGGCGTATGCGGTCAAAAAGTCGGTGCTGTACATCGTTACTGTACATCGTCAGTCTCGTTTACAGGCGGGGTTGTTTAACCGTTTGTCCAGTGTCTTGGGATGCGTACGGTGCGGTGCTCGAGCTGACCGGCGCGGGCGACGCGGGCGCTTTTGGTGTGGCGCTGAAGTTCGGCGATGTGGTTATTGGCGAGCAGGGTGGCGCTAAGCAGTGGGTACATAGTTGACCTTTCAGCAGTCGTTGAACTGCGGGGAAGAAGTTTGGTTTTCAGGGGAGGTTTGGAAGCCTCGAGTGTCCTCAACGGACATAGTCTAGTGTAACACTGATTTGCGGTATATGCAAGCGTATATACATCACAAAGTACAGCCCTTGTTTACCGTCGTGCCGGTCTCCGAAGATTTTAGTCGTGTGTTATTTTTTACGTTCAGCACGCACACGAAAAAATTGCTCCACGTCACCTTAAAGCTTGACGCGGCGCAATATACCGTACCTTCAGCAGCTTCGTTTATGCATTTTTGTGTTTTCAGTACGCTTTAGCGAAAACGACCTTGCGCGAGTAGCCGCTCGGTCTGCCGGTGTGGATACAGACGCTACCTTCCGCGCTCGGCCCACCAAACGGAACGCAGCGGGCGGTGGCTTTGGTATTTTCCTGCAACCATTTTTCACTTTCGGCGTCGCCGCAGTGCGTCGCATAGACGAAATACCCGGCGTCGATTTTTTCCTTGAATTCGTCTAGCGTCTCGACTTCGGCTGTGTGCGCTTCTTTGAACACTTGAGCGCGCTCAAAGAGAGCTTCGTGAAACGCGGTCAGTTCAGCGGGAATCGTCTGCGCGAGGTTCGCAAGTTTTACGGCCCGCTTTTCACCGGAAAGCCGGTCGGCAAGCTGGGCGACGCCTTCGTCCAAATCTTTCGGGCCGATTTCAAGACGCAGCGGCACACCTTTCTGCTCCCACTCGTTAAACTTCCAGCCGGGGCTCATGCCGGGCCGGTCGTCTACCTTGACGCGCACGCCTGAAGTTTTGAGTTCGGTGTGGATGGTAGCGACTTGGGTGAGGACGCGAACCTTGGCTTCCTCATCATTCGCGCGGTAAATCGGGACGATGACGACCTGCTGCGGGGCCAACAGCGGCGGCATAATCAGCCCCTTGTCGTCGCCATGACCCATAATCAGCGCGCCGATAAAGCGGGTAGAAAACCCCCACGAGGTTGTGTGGACGTACGCTTGTTCGTTGTTTACGTCGTTAAAGGTGATGTCGAAAGCGCGCGCGAAGTTCTCACCCATATAGTGACTCGTCCCGGCCTGGAGCGCCTTGCCGTCACGCATCATCGCCTCGATGGTGTAGGTGATTTTGGCTCCGGCAAAACGTTCACCGGGGGTTTTTTCACCCTTGAAAACCGGCAGCGCACCCCATTTTTCGGAAAAGTCGGCGTAGATATCGACCATTTGGGTGGTTTCAGCCATAGCTTCTTCGGCGTTGGCGTGGGCCGTGTGGCCCTCTTGCCATAAAAACTCGGTGGTGCGCAAAAAGGGCCGTGTCCGCAGCTCCCAGCGCATCACGTTGCACCACTGGTTGTATAAGAGCGGCAGGTCGCGGTAGGACTGAATCCACTTGCTGTACATCTCACCGACGATGGTCTCGCTGGTGGGGCGGATGGCTAAGGGTTCCTCGAGGTCTTTCCCGCCTGCGTGCGTCACGACTGCGAGTTCCGGTGAAAAGCCCTCAACGTGGCTCGCTTCGCGTTCAAAAAAACTCATCGGAATCAGCAGCGGAAAGTACAGGTTTTCGTGCCCGGTCGCCTTGAACATCTCGTCTAAATTGCGCTGAATGTGCTCCCACAGGGCGTACCCGTAAGGTTTGATAATCATGCTGCCGCGTACCGGGCCGAGGTCGGCTAAGTCGGCTTTGTAGACGATTTCGTTATACCAGGCGCTGAAGTCCTCGCTCTGGGGGGTGAGGCCGCGTTTTGAGGCGGATTTGGGTTTTTTGGTTGATGGCTGCGTCATAAAACAAGCGTACCGCAAAATGCTTGAGGAAGGCTTTGCCAGCCGGTTCTACGACTACCGAGCGGCGCTGATAAGAAATAGCTAGGGCAAGCAACCCTCTAGGATTTATCCCGCTGTCTAAAGCTAGGTTCACACGATGCTCACACCAAACCTACACACTTGGCCTATACTCTGGCCAACTTCCCAAGCGGTGAAAGCAGGTACCTCAAACTAAACCTTTCACCTCGAGAAAGGTTCCGCCATGAAACGTTTCGGCTTCTTTATGAGCGTCCTCACCACCCTCGCCGCTTGTTCACAGGTTCAGCCGCCGGTAACCGACGCCGCCTTTGGCCTCGAGTCGCAAACGTTGGGAACAGCTGCCGAAGACCAGGGCAAAGAGCTGGCGTTTAGCCCGCGACTCGGCGCACTTTACGCGGCCGGCATCACCAAGGGTTCACTAGACGCGCCCAACCGGGGCGGCTTCGACATCTACCTGCGGCGTTACAACCGCAACAAAACAGTCGCCTGGACGCGTCAGATTGCCAGCGCTGCCGACGATATCGTCAAAGATATCGCAGCGGACGCGAAAGGGCAGCTCTACGTCGCCGGACGGCAGGGTGACCTTTGTTTTCACAGCAAATACCGGGCCGACGGCCTCCTGTTGTGGAAACACACCTACAACTTCTGCTCGGATATGGCGATGGCGGTAGATACCGGGGGCAACATCTACTTGACCGAGGATCGTTCCAATAATGGCAATGCGTACTACGAACTGCGTAAATACGCTAGCAGTGGCACACAAGTTTATTCAGCAACCATTACCAGCAATAATGGCCTTGCACCCGGTGGCGTCGAAGACATTGCTATCGACAAAAGCGGGAATGCTTACGTGTATGCGGTAGATTGCGACGACTACTGTTGGGACTATATTCAAAAAGTAAGCCCGACCGGGAACGTTTCATACTACAGCATGTTCGCTATGCCTCTCTCCGCACGTAACGAATTCGGTGTACCCGTTACCGATACGCACTACCTTGATCTGGAAGTTGTTGGAAATGCGCTTTACGCGGTTGGCGACAAAACCTATTACGCCCCCCCTGAATCCAATAACCCTTTTGAAAACCCTTTCGAGTCCGACATCTTGGTCGTTAAATACACCCTCAGCGGCGCAATTTCGTGGCAACGCACCTTCGGCACCAAAACGCGCGACGTAGGCACGACCATTACCGCCGACTCAGCCGGAAACGTCTACGCAGTCGGGGTTACGCGTGGCAGTCTGGCAGCGAGAAACGCAGGCGCAGACGACATCTTGATGCGGAAACTTTCAGCTTCGGGCACAGCGCAGTGGACAAAACAGTTCGGCAACGCCAACTACGACCAGGCAGATGACGTGATTGCTTACAGCAAAGAACTCTACCTGACCGGGACGACTTCGGGGGCGCTCGAGGGCGGCAGCTATCACGGGGGCAGAGACGCCTTTTTGCTCCGCAGAAACGGCAGCGGTAACAAGGTTTGGACAGATCAGTAGACACCTCGGTGCAGAAAAAAGGGAGGCTCGAGTCAAACGCTCGAGCCTTTTCACGGCTCCCGCGCTTGACGCCGGCGTTCAAACAAAACCTTGCGTTTCGCCAAAAAATCTATAAATTCTGCTCGAGCCGCGCAACATCACACCAGTGGTGCTATTCCAAGCGCTGATCTCTCGAGTTCTCTGCTATACTTGACTTTATGAATGGGCGAATGATGCAGCTTAGACCTGGCCCCGGCTAAGTTTACGCTTAACCGTTTCCAGGCGCTTGCACCCAAGCGCTTTTTTTTTGGCCTGAAGGAGAACACGATGACGCAACCTGATAAACCCGCATCTGATAAAAATATCTACTACGCCACCACGCCCATCTTTTACGTCAACGCCGAACCGCACATCGGGCACGCCTACACCACCACGCTGGTTGATGTTGCCGCCCGTTTTCACCGGCTCAGAGGCGACGACACCTACTTTTTGACCGGCACCGACGAACACGGCGAACGTATCTACCAGGTAGCGAAAGCCTCGGGAATGACGCCGCAAGAATACACCGACCAAATCTCAGGCAAGTTTCGCAACGTCTGGGACAGTTTGGGCATTTCTTACGACGAGTTTATCCGCACCACCGAAGAGCGTCATAAAAAAGTCGTCAGCGAGATTCTGCAAACCGTTTACGACAAGGGCGACATTATTTTTGGCGAGTACGGCGGCCTTTACTGTACGGGGTGCGAACGCTACTACACCGAAAAAGAACTCGTTGACGGTAAGTGCCCGCAACACGACATCGTGTTGGAGTACCGCAGCGAAGAAAATTATTTCTTCCGGATGGAAAAGTACCGCCCGTGGCTCCGCGAATACATCGAAGACAACCCCGACTTTATCCGGCCCGAACGCTACCGCAACGAGGTTTTGGGGATTTTACGGGAGCCTATCGGCGACTTGTCCATCAGCCGCCCGAGAGCCCGCGTTCCGTGGGGCATCCCGCTGCCGTGGGATGAAAACCACGTCACCTATGTCTGGTTCGACGCGCTCATCAACTACTACTCCGCGCTCAAAAGTCACGGCACCGAAGACCACTACTGGCCGCACGTGGAACATTTCATCGCCAAAGACATCTTGAAACCGCACGGCGTCTTCTGGCCGACCATGCTCAAATCGGCGGGCTTACCTATCTATCAACACCTGAATGTTCACGGCTACTGGCTCGTAGACGGCGGCAAGATGAGCAAGTCGAAGGGGAACGTGGTGCGGCCCCTAGACCTCAAAGACAAGTACGGCAACGACGCCTTCCGTTACTACCTTTTACGCGATATGACCTTCGGCCTCGACGCAAGTTTTAGTGAAGTCGGGCTGGCTGAACGCATCAACTCCGACCTCGCCAACGACCTCGGCAATCTGCTCAACCGAACTTTGGGGATGCTCGGCAAATACCGTTCCGGCACCGTGCCTGAAACGGGAACGTTAGAGCCCATCGACGAAGCGCTCAGAGACGCCTTTATCTCTTTACCGAACAGAATCACAAAGATGGTCGATGGTTTGCAGTTCGACCGGGCCATCGAGAGCGTGCTGGAAGCGGTGCGCAAGGCGAACAAATACATCGCCGAAACCCAACCGTGGACGCTCGCCAAAGATGAGGCAAACGCAAAACGTTTGGATACGGTGCTTTATACCTGCCTGGAGGCGCTGCGCTGCTCGAGCATCCTCCTCTCGCCCGTTATTCCGAACAAGGCCGAAGAGCTGCGGGCGCAGCTCGGGCTTAGCGGAACCTTTACGCTAGCTGACGCGGCGCAGTGGGGTTTGACGACCACCGGAACGCAAACAAAACTCGGTAGCCCGCTTTTTCCCCGCGTAGACTTAGCCGCGCTCAACGAAAGTCTGGAAATGAAAGAGGAACCCTTGGAACACAAACCCGAAGTGACGATCGATGATTTTGCCAGGCTCGAGTTCCGCGTCGCCGAGGTCATCAAAGCCGAAGCGCACCCCAAAGCCGACAAGTTGCTGGTTTTGTCCGTTAAGCTGGGCAGCGAAGAGCGCACCATCGTCTCCGGCATTAAAAAGTGGTACGACCCAGGGCAGTTGGCGGGTAAAAAGGTCATCATCGTGGCGAACCTAAAACCCGTAAAACTGCGCGGCGTGGAGTCACAGGGGATGATTTTGGCAGCAGAGGACGCTGAAGGAAACCTGAGTATTTCGGCGCTGGACCGGGATATTGCGAGCGGGAGTGAAGTGCGGTAACAAAAAGGCTCGAGCCAACCGCTCGAGCCTCCAGTTCATTTTTACGGCGCGTTACTCTTTGGCGCGTTCTTTCGCCCGCTCTTCGTGAAACTCGGCCTTGCTGTCGTGACTTTCGGCTTCGGCGCGGTCAACGCCGCCGGAGATTTTGTGTCCGGCTTTTTCAAATACGTTGTCCGAGTTTTCCGCCTTGGCGTCCTGGACGTTGGCGTCGGTACGGTTGCCCGCTTCTTTGCGCTTTTCGTCGGCGCTCGAGAAAGTGTCCTGGGCGACGTCTTTGGCCTTATCTACGGCTCCACCCACGCGCTCACCGAGACTTTTGTCATTGTTGCTCATAATTGTAACCTCCGCTGCTAGGGTACACGCTTATAGGGGCTCGAGACTGTAGGATGGTAGCGCTTTACACGAACTACGCAGTTTCGTCCGGTTCGTGCGCCAACAGCAGCGCCAGAGACACCGACGACGCAGCGATAAGGACAAAACAGTAGGGCGCAGCCTGCGCAAAAAACGCCTCGACCGTCCAAGACCAGATGCGCGTCGCCAGGGTGTTAAACCCGGTCGGCCCCAAGAGCAGGGTTGCGGGCAGCTCTTTCATCGTGGTTAAAAAGACCAGCGCCGCCCCGGTTAAGACGCCGCTACGAACGAGCGGCACCGTGACCTGCGTCAGCACACCCCACGAGTTTCGGCCCAGACCCCTAGCCGCTTCTTCTAAATGCGGGTTGACCTTGAGAAGGCTGGTGCGAATGTTACCCAGAGCTTGCGGCAAAAAAAGGAGGGTGTAGGCGAAAATCAGCAAAGCCTCGGTCTGGTAGAGCGCGGGGACGTAGCGCGCCCCGAAAAAAACGAGTGCCAAAGCCACCACAAGCCCCGGCAAGGCGTAGCCGACGTAGGTAAGGCGCTCCAAGAGGGCGCTCAGTTTAGAGGGATAGCGCACGCTCAAAACCGCCACCGGAAACGCCGCCAGGGTCGAGGTGAGCGCCGCAAAAAGCGAAACGCGCAGAGCGTTAAAAAGCGGAGACAGCCCTATCCCCACCCCCGACCCTCCGACCAGACCGCGCCCCAGCCATACCCCGATAACCGAAAGAGGCGCAACCAGCGCCACCGCAACGAGCAACCCTAAAAAGAGCTGCGCCGGGACTTGCCACCGCCCCAACGTCTGCAGCGGCAGGGGCCGCGCCGCCCCTGAACCCGTCCGCACGAGCCGCGAGCGCCCGCGCACGAGCAGGTCAAAGGCCATCACCGCGCCTGTGAGACCGACCAAAACCAGCCCGAGCGCCGCCGCGTTCGAGCGGTTGAACGAGCTTTGATACTGCACGTAGACGCCGCGGGTGAGGGTCTCGAGGCGCAGCATCGCCACTGCGCCGAAGTCTGAAATCACGTAGAGCGACACTAAAAGCGCGCCCGCGGCAATCGCCGGGCGCAGGTGCGGCAGCGTTACCGCGAAAAAGGTTTTGAGCGGGCTGTAACCGAGGCTCCGCGCCGCCTCTTCCAGACTCGGGTCGAGGCCGCGCAAGCCGGCGCGGAGAGCGAGCAGCATATACGGGTAGGTAAAGAGTGTCAGCACGACCAGCGCCCCGCCGAAGCCGTAAACCGGCAGCGACACCCCGGCGAGTTGATCCAGGAGTCCACCGGTGGCAAACGCCGAAATCAGCGCGAAGCTGCCCACGTAGGTCGGAATCACGAGCGGCAGCATGCTCAGGACAAACCAGATACGCCGCCCTGCCAGGTTTGTGCGGAGCGTCAGCCACGCAACCGGCAAGGCGATAAGGAGCGTCAAGGTCGTCACCGAAAAGGCCAGCGACAGGGTTGTCCAGAGCGCTGTGAGGCTGCGTGTCCGGAAGAGATAGTCCCAAAACCCGCCGCTCGCGCCCGCCGCCCGGAAGAGCAGGTAGCTGAGCGGCAGCAGTACCGCGACCGCGACTACGAGGCTCGGCAGCAAGACGACGAGGGGGGGACGGGTTTTACGGGCTAGGGGTCGGTTGCGCGTCAGCGCCATAGACTATCCTGACAGCTTTATGAGAGGTGAACACCGGTGTAGGCTTACCTGCGTGCCGGTCGGCAGAACCCGGGCTGAGCGCACCTTTTACAAGCTCGTACTTGCTATGAAAGACGCCGGAACCGGTCACACGAGTTTGGGCGGCTGGCTCCGAAGCACAACACCGCCCACTAGACTCAGGTTTGGCGAGAACGGTGTTAGAGTGCGCCGACTTCGGCGAGCAGCTCGAGCGTCCCCTCTAAATCGTCCAGATTCGACAAGTCGAGGTCGGGGGTCTCGATTTCGGAAAGCGGGACGAGCAGTTCATTCGTAGGGACGCCGCTGACCAGCGGGTATTCGTAGACCGTGTTGGTAAAGTGCTCCTGCGCGCTCTGACCGAGCAGGTAGTCTACAAACCTCTGCGCTTCGTCCGGCTGATCGGTCGTTTTCAGGATACCGGCTCCGGCGACGTTGATGAGCGAACCCAAATCGGCGTCTTCAAAGTAGTAGTTGCGTACCGGAAAGCTGTCGCCCTGTTCGGCCAGGTAGCGGTACAAGTAGTAGTGGTTGACGAGCCCCAGGTCGATTTCGCCTCGCGAAAGCGCCTCTAATTGCGACGAGTTGTCCGGATAAACCTGTACGCCGTTTGCCATCATCCCGGTCAGCCACGCACGGGTACGCGCGTCGCCTTCTAAAACCCGCATCGCCGTGACAAACGCCTGAAACGAGCCGTTCGACGGTGCCCAACCTACGCGTCCACGGTACGCCTCGTCGGTCAGATCGAAGATACTTCGGGGCAGTGTTTCGGGGGTGTAGACGCCCGTGTTGTACGCCAGAACCCGCGCCCGCCCGGTGACGCCGACCCAGAGCCCCTCGGCGCTGCGAAAACGCGGTTCGACCTTTGCAAGCGTCGCGTCCGGTAACGGCGCGAAGAGCCCGGCTTGCGAAAGTGCGCCGAGCGCGCCCGCATCTTGCGCTAAAAACACGTCGGCGGGGCTGTTTTGCCCTTCTTCCAAGATGGTGGCGGCGAGTTCGGCGGTGTCACCGTAACGCACCTCGACCTCGAGGCCGGTGGCGGCGGTAAAGCCTTCGACGACCGGGGCGATAAACTCTTCGTTACGGCCCGAATAGACCGTCAGGGTTTGAGCCAGGGTTTGGGTTCCGACCAGCAAACAAGATAGTACGACCAACAGACGTTTCATTGACGCCTCCTCTGAGGATAAGTAGCAGTTTTATATCCGAGCGTTTAGGTTGGGATTAAACGCAAGGGCATCGTAGCGTGTGATTGGGTAGCGTGTCAACCAGGCAAGGCCGGGACGGGTAGTTGGCCGGTGGTAGTTAGCCTAGTGGAGCGGGGCCCTCGAGCGGTACTGCTCGACCTTTTGCGACCAGAAAAACCGTGTCGCCGACCCGGTACGGGCACTCCGGCCCGGTCTGCACCGTCAGCCTCGCAAGCTTGCCCGGTTCGGCCCTGGTTTCGCGGGTTTCGTGACGGCGGTCATTACTGTGGTCGTCATTATTGTGGCCTTTATGGTCGTCGCTGTAGATTTCGCAGCTGTAGGTCAGGTCGTGACCCCTGAACTCGCGGGTAACGACCCGCCCCCGCAACCCGTGACCGGCGAACGTCACGTCTTCGGGCCGGAGCGACAACAAGACGCTGCCCTGCGCCTGCCGGATAAGCGTGAGCGTCCCCAGCGGTGTTCGGGCCAAATCCCCGCAGGCGTCGCCGCGGAGCAGGTTGGTCGTACCCAAAAAGCTCGCGGCAAAAGCGGTACGCGGACGGGCGTAGACGGTTTCGGGCGCACCCTGCTGCTCGAGTTCTCCGGCCCGCAACAGCACCAGGCGTTCGGCGAAACTCAGCGCCTCTTCCTGGTCGTGCGTGACCAAAATGGCGGTGACTCCGGCGAGTTTGAGCAGCCGCCGCACCTCTTTGCGGGTGCTGTTTCTGAGGGCCGCGTCGAGGTTGCTAAAGGGTTCGTCGAGGAGCATCACGGCGGGTTCGGGTGCGAGGGCGCGGGCCAAAGCGACCCGCTGCTGCTGCCCACCCGAAAGCTGATGCGGGTAACGCGCCGCAAAAATCGTCAAGCCGACCAGATTCAAGACCTCTTGGGTACGTTTTCGCCGCGCTTTGCGGCCTAAATGCGGCAAACCGAAGGCGACGTTTTGCGTGACCGTCAGGTGCGGAAACAGCGCGTAATCCTGAAAGACGAAGCCGATACCGCGCGCTTCCGGCGGCACCCAGCGCGGCCCCGCGACGACCCGCTCACCTACCCGGATCGTACCCGCGTCGGGCCGCTCGAACCCCGCAATCAGCCGCAGCAAGGTCGTTTTACCGCATCCCGACGGCCCCAGCACCGAGACGAGTTCGCCCGTTGCAATGGTCAGGGAGATGTCGTGTAAGGCAGGTTGAGCGGGGTCTTGATAGCTTTTGGTCAAGCCGCTCAGCTCGAGCACACCCGTCTTCGTCGTTTCTGGTGGGGGCGTCTGAAAGTGCGTCATAGAGCAAGGCCACTCTAACAGAATCCCTACTATTTTTGTCGGTTATAGGGCGACGCCCGGAACCTCGGGCCACGCCGCGCTTCTGACCCGCTAAAACGCAGCACGCCGTAACCGTAGCGTTCGCCCGAGCGTTCAAAGAGCGACGGTGCCGTGAGTGGTGTTACACAGACTTTGTAACACCAGCAACTATGGTGTTACAGAGTCCGTGGGGTAAAGCTCAGTTGCCGGCTTGTGCAGCCGGCGCAAACCGGTAGAGCGTGCCGCCGTAATCGGCGACGTACAGTTCACCGGCTTCGTCTTCACCGAACGCGACGACGTTAAAGCCCGACTCGAGCAGCGGTGTGCTGCTATAGGCCGTCCCCGCACCTTCGCCCGCTACCGCTGCGCTCCAGATCGTTTGACTGACGAAATCGCCGTAAACATAACGTCCGTCAAGCTCCGGCACACGCTCACCCCGGTAGACGTAACCGCCGATAATCGACCGGCCCTGGTTGTAGCTGTACTCGAGTACCGGCAGGGTCAGGCCGGTTTTATCGCAGGTTTCCGGAACCGCCAACGGGTCGGCCGGGTCGAAGCAGCTCGAGCCTTCGGTCAGGTTCCAGCCGTAGTTTTCGCCGCCGGTGCTGGCAGCCGGTTGCCGGTTTACCTCTTCGATACGGTTTTGCCCCACGTCGGCAATCCACAGGTCGCCGGTCTCCCGGTCGAACGAAAAACGCCACGGGTTACGCAGCCCATACGCCCACACCTCGGGTGCGGCCCCGTCGGTGCCGACAAACGGATTGCTCTCCGGAATCCCGTAGGGTTCGCCGTCAGCAGCGTTATCGACGTCGATACGGAGCATTTTGCCGAGCAGCGCACTCTTGTCCTGGGCGTTATTTTCGGGGTCGCCGCCCGCGCCGCCGTCGCCGGTGCCGATATAAAGAAATCCGTCCGGGCCGAACACGAGGTTGCCGCCGTTATGGTTGGGGTAGGGTTGCGAGATGGTCAGTAAAACCCGTTCCGAAGCGGGGTCGGCGACGTTGGGGTCGTCTGAAACGGCGAATTCGGAGATGACGGTGGTGCCGTCCCGACGCGTGTAGTTGACGAAAAAGCGCCCGTTCTCTGCGTAGTTTGGGTGGAAGGCGAGTCCTAAAAGCCCTTGTTCGCTACTCGTCGAAACAGCGCCGGTCAGGTCTAAAAAAGGTGTATTCAGCACCTCGCCACCTGCTATGACGCGGGCCAAGCCGGTTTTTTGAGTGATAAACAGCCGCCCGGAGCCGTCGGCGGCGCTGACCACCGAAGTAGGCTGCTCGAGACCCGACACGACGGGCTCGAGGCTGACCTCCGGCGAACCGGTCTCAGGCGTGCTCGCAGCGGCCTGGGGGCTGCCGCAAGCGGCGAGCGTAAGAACTAAAGGGAGCAGTGCGTGCTGCAGGTACGAACGGTACACGGTGTAACCTCCACCCCAACGGTAGCAGGCGTGAGCCGGGGACGCTGTGTGGCAGCTTGGTTTTTGTCCGGCAGTCACTCGAGCTTGCGCTGAAAAAAGCTCACCATCTCACCAAAGGCGTTTTGCGCGGTGGCGTCGGTGCGAAGTTGTCCGTCTTCCAGCATAAATCCGTGCGGTTCACCCTGATAGGCTTTGAGTTCAAAAGGTTTCCCGGCTTCGTCTAGCGCGGTGGCGTAGCCGTAAATGTCGGCGATAGGGCTGGGCTGGTCGGCGGTGCCGTGAATGATGAGCATGGGCGCGCCTAAATCGCCAATCATATCCGCCGGGGACGGGTCGCCCGCATTGGGAAAGCCGTACCAGGCGACGCCCGCGCCGAAGTCCCCGATTTGCGGCAGGAGCAGCATGGTGTAGCGTCCACCGGCGCAAAAACCCGTCAGGCCGAGGCGTTCGGCGTCTACGTCGTCTCTTGCGGTCAAAAAGCCGATGCTGTCCCGGACGAGCTGCGCGACCGTCTCGTCTGAAGGCTCGCGTTCAAAAGTCTGCCAACCGACCGCCAACACGACAAACCCTTCGGCAGCGAAATTGTCGGTCAGGGTGCGGTAGCCCTCCTCGAGCCCGTTAAACGAGTGAATCAAGACGATTGCGGGGTGCGGCCCCGCGGCGTCGGGCACAGCTAAATATGATTCATAAGCCTGGTCGCCGCTCATCACCTCAACATCTTGCCCTGACGACTGTGCCGCTGCAAATCCTGCAACTAGCAGTCCAAAAACGAGTGCTCTAAAAGCGATGGGGTGCTTCATGTTGCCTCCTTTGGTTTTGCCGAATGCAGTTTTACTATACAGGGGGCCGCCAACACGAAACCTGACGAGCTGACACCTTTGTCCCCAATTTATCCCGTAAAGTTTACTTATATGTCGGCACGCAGTTCGCGTAAAACCTCAATGAGCGCCGCTAAATCTTCCAAAACATAATCGGGTGCGGCGTCAGGGTCTGTGCTGCTGATGTCTTCACGTTTTGAAACGCCGCTCAGCAGCAGCGCCGTCTTGAAGCCTGCGGCTTGGGCTCCGAAAATGTCGGTCTCGAGCCTGTCCCCGACCATCAATATCTCTTCGGGCTGAACGCCGAGACGTTTTACGGCGGCCTGAAACATGCCCGCGTGCGGTTTGCCGACAACGGTCGGCTCTACGCCCGTGGCGCTCGCAATCACCGAAAGTACCGCGCCTGCGCCCGGAAGTTGGCCTATTTCAGCCGGATAGGTCAGGTCGTAATTGGTCGCCACAAACGCCGCGCCCTGCCGCACGAGCAGGCTCGCCATCGCCAGCAAGTCGTAGCTGAGACGTTCGGTTGTGAGTCCGCCGACGACGACGGGCGCAGTCTGACCTGAACGTATTTCATCGGGACCGAGTACCGTAAAGCCTGCCGCTGAAACCGTCTCATGCAGGGCCGCTTCACCGACGACGTAGACATTTGTACCCGCCGTAAAATGCTCTTGAAGATGATTTGCGGCTGCACCGGGCGAGGTGAGGATGTGTTCAGGAGAGACCTGCACGCCGAACCGGGCGAGCTTTTCGGTGTACTGCGCGACCGTTTTGGTCGCGTTGTTTGTCGCCAGGACAAAAGGAAGGTTCAACTGCCGTAAAGTTTCAAACAGTTCACCGAAACCGGGGAGCGTTTTGTCGCCGTGCCAGAGAACACCGTCCATGTCGAGTACTACGCCACGAAGCTTCATGCGTGAGCTTACCGCGCTGACGGGCGACTCGCGCCCGCTTTTAGTCCAAACTGTGTTCGACCGCGTAGATCGCCGCCTGCGTGCGGTCTCTGAGCCCCAGCCGCAGCAAAATGTTCGACACGTGATTTTTAACGGTTCCCTCGCTCACACTAAAAGCTTTGGCGATTTCTTTGTTGCTGGCACCTCGGGCGAGCAGGCGTAAAACCTTGAGTTCCCGCACCGTCAAAGCCGGGTCGGGTACGGGTTTTTCGGGCGCGGCTTGTCGCTGCAATGAGCCGACGAGTTTGCCCGCCACTTCCGGCGCGAGCTGATACACGCCCGCGTGCGCGGACGCAACTGCTCGCACGAGGTCTTTAGGCGGAATATCTTTCATCAAGTACCCGCACGCGCCCGCCAGGAGCGACTGCACGACGAACTCTTCGTCGTCAAAAGTGGTCAGCATAATCACCTGACAAGCGGGCGTCCGCTGCTTTATCTGCGCGGTTGCCGCGACCCCGTTAAGCTCGGGCATACGGATGTCCATAAGGATGACGTCGGGTCTAAGCTCGAGGGCTTTTTGAACAGCCTCGTTTCCGTTAGCCGCCGTGCCGACGACTTCAACGCTCTCCTCGAGCTCCAAAAGCGAGGCGATCCCCTCACGGATCAGGTACTGGTCGTCCACCAGCAATATACGGATTTTTACGTCAGCCATTAGCAGATCTGGGCAGGGCGACGTTCAAGGTCGTTTGCTTGGGTTCACTGTGCAGGTGCAGGGTACCGCCCACCAGACTCAGACGCTCCTGCAAACCCCGTAAACCAAAAGTCGGCTGGTCTTCCCAGGCCGCAGTGTCGAACCCTGCACCGTCGTCGGTCACGCTGAGACGAGCTTGCCGCTCGGAGAACTCGAGGTCGATGGTGACGCAGCCTGCCGCCGCGTGTTTATGGACGTTGGTCAACGCCTCTTGTACCACGCGGTACAGGGTCATCAGGGCGAGTTTGCCGTAAACCTCACCGTTGCCGGTTTTGGTTATCTTGATGTCGAGCCCGCTGTGACGCATCCGTTTTACCAGCGCGTCCAGCGATTCGTCGAGCGAGAACGCTTTGCCTTCCCGCAAACTGCCCACCGATTCGCGCACATCTTTTAAGGCGTCCTGGACGCTGCGCTGCGCGTGGCCTACAGCTTCAGCCGCACGTTGCGGGTCGCGTTCACGGTAGGCGTGGGCTTTGGCGAGTTGGATGTTGATAGCTGCCAAATGGTGGCCCAAGCTGTCGTGAATGTCCCGTGCTAGACGGTTGCGCTCTTCGGTCGCGGCTAGCTCGGCGACGCGGCCCGTGTACTCTTTTAGCTGGGTGTGCGAGGCGTTGAGCGAAAGGTTAAGTGCCCTGAGTTCCTGCTGGTCTTGCAAGGCTTGCGCCATTGCCCTGGCTAGTAACAGCGTAAAGAAGAGCGCGATAACCGAGCCCATGCTGGCGTTTATCAGTTCGCCGATATTTAACGGCGGGTTGTCGGGTCTCGGAGGTGGCTGCTGGACAGGCTGCTGCGACGCCTCCTGGGTTGGCCCTTGTACCTGCGGGGGGACCGGGAGGATACCCATGAGAACAGGATTGCCGATACTTAGCCCCAACAGGACGATAAACCCTACGGTTGCCAGAGCGTAACTCAGCCAGCGACCCACCCCCAGATAGCTGTAGAGAATCAAAATGAGAAACAAAACGCGTGTATACTTGAGATCGGTAACTAAAAAGCATGTTGCAAACAAAAATAGCCTGAGGGTGAAAGGGAGCAGTTGACTTTTGCGGACACGCTCAAAGCTCGAGTGACCGAAACTAAAGAACTCGAGTGCGCCGAGCAACGCGAGCGCAAGGAGAAAAACAGCGACCCGCAAACCTTCGGGCGCACGAACGAGCGCGCCTACGCGTGCGCCGTCGTAAGCAAAGTCGACTACACCGGCGGCAAATACGGCCCCGTAAACCGCCAGTGCAATAAAGCGGTAGCGCCTGTAAACAGGGTTGAATACGGGGTCGAATGAAGGTAACCCAGACACCTTTGCAGTCTAGCAGGGCAGGTATCGTCGTTACCTCTATCTTTTGGCCTGCGTTTCTAGCCAAAGGGCACATGACGTTTGGGCTACGCAGCCCAGCCATTCGCGCGATGACAGGCTGGTCTTTTTGTTCTTATGCTACAGCGATTAGAGAGTTGGCTCTCATCACCTGTTCTCTAACTACTTTACCGAGGAGGTATTATGTTCTGTGTTAAAAAAGTGTTCGCCGGTAAACCTCTTTTGCTCACCCTGGGCTTGGTTTTGGTAACTGCTTGCAGTGCCCAAACGACGGCAGAAACGACCACAGAGTTTGACACAACGGCGGGTATCGAAGCTGCACAGTGGGGAGACAATGTCACGGTCACTTTGGGTGAAGGCACCTTCAGCTACGCGTCCGACGGTTTCCCGAACCACAAGCTGCCGACATGGTTCTTGATTCCTAATGAACCCAACGACCAACCCTTTAGCGATAAGTCTTTCGAAGATTTTACGGTTGTTAGTACCGCTGAATACTTAACCTCGAGTCCTATTGACGTCAGCCTGACACTTAGTCCGAGCTACGCTGACGAAGTGCAGCAAACCGATCTGGGCCAAATTGGTTTCGTCATTAGCGGTGCCAGGCTTTTTAATGACTACGAAAATATGGAACGTACCAATGTGGCGCTCGATGACAACACTTCTTTTCCCGTAGATGACGCTGGAAACTTTGATGAAACAGGTCACGACCACGCGGCTTTTGTCGATGACTGTAATGGTCACCCGTTAGCAGACGGTTCAAACTATCACTACCACGGTATTCCCACGTGCGTAACTGCCACCGTCGATGTCGAAGGTGAGCATTCCCGTATTGTCGGCGTTTTGCGGGACGGCTTTCCGGTTTACGGCGACAAAGGCGAAAACGGCGTCTCCGTTACAAACGCCGACCTAGACGAGTGTGGTGGGCACGTCGGTGTGACGCCGGAATTCTCGGATGGCATCTACCACTACCATTTGACAGCTGACGAAGCTCCCTACTCCGTCGAGTGTTACAAGGGCACTGTCGACGACTCGACAGGAGACTCGGCAAATCAGCCCGGTGCGGGTGGTCCTGCTGGCGGTGGTGCGCCTGACTTTTCAGAAGCTGCCACGACTCTCGGTGTTACAGAAGAAGCCCTCGTGGCTGCGCTGGGCCAACCTCCCTTCGATTTAGAAGCTGCCGCTGAAGAACTTGGTCTAAGCGTCGAAGCACTGACAAGCGCCGTACCTGCGCCGCCCCAATAAGCTTACAGAGATGTCAACTTGGTTTTGACATCGCCTCTATGAAACCGTCTCAAACCACTACCGAATGCTCCGGTAACGACGGGTTGTTTTTAGCAGGGTCACAAGCCTCCTGGTAGACGAAACGCGCGGCTATCACTGTCGCGCCTCGCTTACGTTTCCCAACCTGCCTACTTGCTTGGTGAGCACGAGCGCCGAAGGTGCCTTTAGTACGAACGTGAGCGGAGGCATCGGTGCGCCGGGGGCGCTAGACCGGACGACCCGCCCGGTTTAGCGTGTGCTGCCGAGCAACTCGAGGTGACCGTCAACGCGCTGAGTGCTGCTTTAGGAAATCTCCCCTTGGACTTGGGCGCAGCAGCCGGGACGCTGGGGATAAGTACCGACGAGTTGAGCCACGTCTTGCTCCCGTACGACCACTAACTTAGCTTGGGTTGAAGATGTTTGTGTTTTTACCCCAAGAGACGGTAGGGCCAAGCCCTACTGTCCCTAAACAAACTGCCCATTTTCTTGAAACACTCTATCGTCGAGTGTGATTACGCCGCCTCGCCGCAAATCACAGATCAAATCCCAGTGAATTGCCGACGTGTTCGTCCCGCCTGTTTCCCGGTACGACTGCCCGAGCGCGAGGTGCACCGTGCCACCGATTTTTTCATCGAACAAGATGCTTTTGGTCGGGCGCTGAATTCGGGTGTTGGTACCGATTCCGAGTTCACCCAGAAACCTTGCGCCGGGGTCGGTCGTAAGCTGCGCTTGCAACAGCTCATCGCCTTCGTCGGCTTTTGCAGAGACAACTTGACCTTCCTTGAACGTCAGTTGGGCATCTCTGACGAGCGTTCCCTGAACCGCGCTCGGGATGTCAAAACGAATGGTGCCTTCGGCGCTGGTCTCGAGCGGCCCCGTAAACACCTCGCCCGAAGGCATATTGCGGTGTCCGTCCGAATTGACCCAGGTGCGCCCACCGACGCTGAGTGTGAGGTCGGTACCGTCGGCCTGAATCCGCACCGTTTTTGCGCCCTGAAGCCTTTCAATCAGCTCTGCCTGAAACTCGTGCAGCTTCTTCCACTCGGCTACCGGGTCAGGTTCAAACAAGAACATCGCGCCGTAAACGAAGCGTTCGTAGTCGTCTAAACTCATGTCGGCGTCTTGTGCGCCCGCCGGGGTCGGAAAGAGCGTGCCGCACCACCGGGTTTCCTGAATCCGGATATTCGACACGTCCCGGAGCCGTTTTTGTAACCGTCCGAGTTTGGTTTTGTCGGAGCCTTGCAGCGTGCGGGTGTTGCTCGGCGCAGCGACGCGAATCCAGGCGTCGGTGTGTTTGATTTCGGAGCGCTCGAGCCCCGCTTCAGACTCCAGATAAGTGTCTGTGGCAAGCTCCAAAATGTCAGCAGTGAGTTCAGGATAAGTCACGCGCAGGTGCGGAATCCCGCCTGCTTTAAGGACTTCGCGGGTGAGCGCCCTGGCCAGCGGCAACGCCGGACTCTCGAGGTTCAAGAGCACATTCTCACCGGATTGAACTTCAGTGCAGTAGCCGACGAGGAGTTTGGCGTAGCGTTCATGTAGAGGATGAATCATAGGCCCAAACTAGCACGACTCTTTCCGGTTAGACTTGCCCCAATGACACCTGACATCCTACTTTATGAGCTGTGGGACGTATTTACGACGCGACCTTTTTACGGCAACCCGTTAGCCGTTATCCCGGATGCCGACGGTTTAAGTGGCGAACAGATGCAGCGCATCGCCAACGAGTTCAATCTCTCTGAGACGAGTTTCGTGTTACCCGCAGAAAGCACCGTAAAACCCACCGTAAAACCTGCCGTAAAAACCGCAGTCCGCGCCCGCTACTTTACGCCGACGCAAGAATTACCGGTGGCGGGACACCCGAGCGTCGGTACGGTCTTTGCGCTCGCGCAGCAGGGCCATTTTACGGGGCAGGACAAGGTAACGCTGACGTTAAACGTCGGCCCTGTGCAGATGACCCTAGAGCGTAAAGGCGGCACCTTAAAACGGGTGTGGATGAATCAGGGTGTGCCGGAGCTTTTGGAGACGTTCGACAAGGCGCAGGTTGCAGCGGCTTTGGGTTTGGGAGTGGGGGAGCTCGAGCCCGACTTGCCCGTCCAGCTCGGCAGTGCCGGAAATCCGTTCTTGTTGGTTCCGGTCGTTTCGCTGGACGCACTTGCACGGGCGCAGGTATCGCTACCTAAACTCTCCCAGCTACTACCCGATAATCGCCCTGTGGTTTTCGTTTTTACCCCTCACGCGCCTGAGTCTGATATTCGTGCGCGGATGTTGGGCGCTGCCCTCGGCGTTTACGAAGACCCTGCCACCGGTAGCGCGCACGGGCCGCTGGGTGCATATTTAGCGGCGCATACAGACATCTTGCAAGGTGACAGCGCCG
Organism: uncultured Trueperaceae bacterium; assembly: GCA_963799485.1. GTDB lineage: Bacteria > Deinococcota > Deinococci > Deinococcales > Trueperaceae > Truepera. The sequence goes on along the minus strand of CAWCXJ010000008.1, from coordinate 274,427 downwards.
AATTCACCAGTCACCAAGGCGTTGAAATGGGCCGTAAAAGCGAGCTGTTCGTGCGTCTGAAACGAACCGAAAAAGGTGTGCAGGTCTCCGTCGGCGGCGTCGCCGTAAGAGTCGGTGAAGGGCAGCTCTTTTTATGACGGTTTTACGGCGCGTTTATGGTGTAGGCGCTCGTGGCTGAACGGTTGCAGAAGTTTTTGTCGCGGGCCGGGGTCGCGAGTCGCCGTAAAGCTGAAACGCTGATTCTTGAGGGCAAAGTCACCGTCAACGGCGTCACCGCTGAGCTGGGTCAACAGGTCGAACCCTCAGATGAGGTGAGGGTGGGCGGCGTTCGGGCCGAGGTGCAAGAGCATGTTACCTATCTGCTCTACAAACCCGTCGGGGTGCTCTCGTCGGTGTCGGACGACCGGGGCCGGGAAACGGTGATTGACCTGCTCCCTCAAGTGCCGGGGTTGCATCCGGTGGGTAGACTTGACCTCGAGTCCGAAGGTCTCTTGCTCGTCACCAACGACGGCGCGTTGACGCTGCAACTCACCCACCCGCGTTATGAACACGAAAAAGAGTACCGGGTCTGGTGCGACGCGCCGCTTTCCGAACGTGAAATGCACGCGCTCAGGAGCGGCGTCGAGCTGGGCGACGGCCCCGCCAGGGCGTTTACGGCGTGGCCCTCTCCCGGTGGCTGCACCGTCGTGTTGCGCGAAGGCCGCAACCGTGAAGTGCGGCGGATGCTCGGCGGTCTCGGCTTTGAGGTGACGCGGCTCCTCCGTACCCGCGTGGCGCATCTGACGTTGGGCGACCTGAAACCGGGTGACTACCGGCAGCTGACCGAAGCCGACCTGAAACCGCTGGGCATATACTAGCTGCTATGGGGTTTCTATGACGATATTCAAGCAGGGCAGCGGCTCGGTACAACTCTCAGAGGCAGAGGTTAGAGCGCGGGTGCAAGAGCTGGGTAGAGAGATTACGGCGGCGTATGGGGACGGCGAACCGCTGCACCTGATTTGCGTCCTAAACGGCGCGTTTCTCTTTATGGCCGACCTCGTGCGGGAGATTGACGTGCCGCTGACGCTGGACTTTATGGCGGTATCGTCTTACGGGTCACGTACTGCAAGCTCGGGTGAGGTGCGGCTCACCAAAGACCTCGACCAATCCCTGAAAAACAAGCATGTGATTTTGGTCGAAGATATTGTCGATACGGGCCTGACGATGAAGTATCTGTTCGGCTATTTGCAGGGGCGCGGGCCGCTCTCGGTCAAGGTGGCGACGCTGCTCTCAAAGCCCTCGAGACGCCAGGTAGACGTGCCGCTCGACTTCGTGGGCTTTGAAATCGACGACGCGTTCGTGTACGGTTACGGCCTCGACGTAGCGCATCAGTACCGCAACTTGCCGTTTGTCACGAGTCAGGAAACCGAATAACCCATGAGTCGTTCTCCTACCGACCACCATGTAAAACGTCGGCGGCGTGTTCTACTCGTTCTTCTGCTCACACTGCTCGTGTTTTACTCGCTGGCGCTCTCGCAGGGCTGGCTCGACCGGGTTGCGCCGCAACTAGAGGTGCAGATTCCCAGCCGCGTTCCTGCCGGTGAGAGGTATGAGGTACTGGTCAGCTCGAGCGAACCCGTCATCTACCGTTACACCTATGGGGGCAAAACCACCGAGGCTGTGACGCAAAACCTGCGCCTGAAGCTGAACGCCGGGGCGGGAGAAAACGTCCTCGAGCTGACGGCTTCTGATGGTGCCGACAACCAGACGACGGCCCGGTATACCGTTGCCGGCGTGCCGAAGCCAGAAGTTACGGCCCAAACAACCCGAACCGCTGTTGTCGGCGACCCGGTAGGCGTGAGGCTCGCGTACGGCACCAATCCAAAAATCGAGCGGGTTTCAGTCACGCTCAGCGGTCAACGCTTGCCTACTTTCTGGAACCGTACCGGCGCAGCCGCGTTCGGCGGTGTCCCGCTCGGTTCGGAAACGAGTACCTTGCCGCTGAGCATCACACTTACCGACGAGTTTGGACGGGTTACGAAACTAGAGCGCAGCGTCGCCGTCACCGCCGACCCGCGTGGCACCGAACTCTTGAACCTCTCGCCGGAAGTTTTAAGTAGCTCGACGCCGGAAAACAAGGCGCTCGAGGAGGCCACCCTCAGCGCTGCCTACGCCAAAGGTACGGCGTACCCGGGTTGGCAGCAACCCTTTATGCTCCCGGTAGACGGCGTCAGCACCAGCAGTTTCGGCGCGTCACGGCAGTACGGCCCCGGCGGAAATATCTCGTATCACCAGGGTGCCGACCTCGCTGCGCCCGAAGGTACGCCCGTTCATGCGACAAATGCCGGGACGGTGCGCGTCGCCGGGTTTTATCCCACCAAAGGTGGGCTGGTGGTGATTGACCACGGCGGCGGCGTGTTCAGCTTATACTTGCACCAGTCAAAACTTCTGGTCAAAGCCGGGGAGACCGTAAAACGCGGTCAGGTTGTCGGTGAAGTCGGGACGACCGGGCTTTCGACAGGGCCGCATCTGCACTGGGAGATGCGTGTGGCCGAGGAGGCGACGAATCCGCTGGGGTGGGTGGGGAAGGTTGTGCCGTGAAGAAAGTTTCCCCCTTTACCTTTTCTGAAGGCGTTCAGCTAGTCACCGAGTGCTAAAATCAGTCAGTGCTGCAATTTGAATGGAACCCCGAGAAAGTCCGGCGTAATCTTGAAAAGCACGAGGTTTCATTCGAGGAAGCCGCAACCGCTTTCGGCGATCCACTTTCGTATACCTTCGATGACCCCGACCATTCAGACGAAGAAAAACGCTTTTTGCCCACCGGTCTTACCGCTACAGGAAAAATGATTGTTTCTCACGCCGACCGTGAAGACAAAGTGTGTATCATCAGCGCACGCGCTTTGACCAAGCAAGAGCGAAAAGCTTACGAGGGAGAATAGGATGGCAGAAGACGATTTGAGACCTGAGTACGATTTCGGCAAGTTGGGTCAATCTGCGCGTGGCAAGTACGCCGAAGCCTACAAACAGGGTAGCAATTTGGTTTTGTTGGACGAAGACGTAGCCAAAGCTTTTCCAAATGAAAAGGCGGTTAACGATGCTCTGCGTCTGCTGATGGACTTGGCAAAACAGGCTGGGTCTCACCGCTCTTAAACATCTGAGAACGGGCTGGGGTGGGTAGGAAAAGTTGTTCCGTAATGACTGAGTTTGCTTTCATCGGCACTAAACCGGCTTTGTTTCAGCTCGACATCGAGGGTAAGCGCGTTCGCCTTGTCAGCATCACTGAAAGGTTTGCACAAGACATTTTTGCCGCTCACTACGGGGACAAAAGTTTGAGACAGTCGACAAGGCTGATGCTTGCGGGAGAGTTGCCGGCAAGAATGGCTGAGCGAAGCGCGTCAAAGCCACGCCTGAAATAGCTTTTGGGCAAGTAGCCATGCGCTTTTACTTTGAGAGGACGCTGCTGGTAGCACCACTCACCGACCAGATGCGCCCAGGCAAAAGCGAGAGCCAGCAGCGCCAACAGGGTGTTGAGCCGAGTTGGGGTGGTCATGTGCGTGTCTTCGAGGTTGAAACCACGGGTCTCGAGGGCAGAGAAAAGCGGACGGCTTCGCCTCGGCGCTTCGCTGAATTCGATTTGCCAACGTTTTGAGTTTGGATTTTCTGCTGCAGTTCAGTACGATTGTGCATAAACCAGTCCTTTGACAGTGGTTTTGGTCCCACCTAAACTGTGTCATAGACTGGCTTATTCGTCTTTTGTCCCGGTAGTGAGACGCGAACCATTTCGTGTGTGTATTCGTCTACTCTTTTTCAAGTGAGTACATTTCGAACCAGAAGATCTCTCTTTTTTTCAAGCACTAAAAAAAGGCGGCCCAAAAGCCGCCTTGACTACACCGAAGAGCCCTTAAATCTTGTCTTTAAGGGCTTTGCCGGGTTTGAACGCCGGGTACTTGCTGGCCGGAATCTCGATTTTCTCCGTCGTACCCGGTTTGACGCCGGTGCGGGCTTTACGCTCGCGCACCTCAAAGGTACCGAAACCCGTAAGCTGCACCTTGTCGCCCCCGTTCAGGTGCTGGGTTACGTGCTCGATCATCGAGTCGATGACCGTTTTAACGTCTTTTTTCTTCATCTGGGTCTCGTCCGCCACCCGGTCAACGAGATCAGCTTTAGAAACCGTCTTCGCTTTCGCCACAACTACCTCCTTTTGAACTTCGGGGTACTTTAGCACGAGACCCGCAAGATAGCAAGTCCTAGTCGGCGCAACTCGGTTTACGGCCTCAGGGACGCAAACCGGTTTACTGCTTAGGTTTTAGTGCGTGTCCGACGTGTTTTGCGCCTTAGCGGGAAGTAGCTCGTGAATCCGGGCCATAAGCGTTTGGGTCAAGGCGCGCATCTCGGCCTTCGATTTGTCTTTGGGATAAATGGGGGTGCCGAAACGTACCCGCAACCGTCCGCGCTCTTCCCAAATCGCGACGGGTTGCAGCGGCACGTCGGCGCGCTGCGCCAAAAACGCTGCGCCGCCCTGCGCCGCCGCGTCGCCGGCGTTGCGCGTGCCTTGCGGAAAGATACCGACAGCGACGCCACTCTTGAGAAACCGCAACGCTTCTTTGATACCTTTGGTATCGCCCTTGCTACGGTCTATCGGAAACGCCATGAGGTGTTCGCAAACCCATCTGAGCGGCTGCGTTTCGAAAAGTTCACGTTTGGCCATAAAGTGAATTTCGCGGGGTACGAGCGAACCGACGAGCGGCGGGTCGAAGTTCGATACGTGGTTGCTGGCGATGATTAAACCTCGAGCTTCGGAGTGCGGGATGAGCTCTAGACCCTCGACTTTGAGCCGCCGGAAAACTCGTGCGTAGTTCCGCACCAGATACGAAGCCAGATAGTAAAACCAGAGCCGCCGCAGGTCTTTCATAAAGCTACCGTCTACGCCTACGCGTCAGGGCGAGTGCACCGGCAGTTCCACCTACAGCCGCCAGCGCGTGAAGCCCCAGCCAAACCTGAGCCGACGGACTCCACGGCAGGGCTACAGCAAAAAGCGAGCGTTGCGAAAGCTGCCAAACGATGAGCTGAGGCAAAACGTAGAGCAGCGGTGAGACGATAAGCGCCCCCCAGCGCCACGCATAGTCGAGCCCTAAAAACGCCAGTAAGCCTGAAACGAGCATCAGTGGCAGCATAATGAGCCATGGTTCGCCCCCTGTAAGAAGACCCGCAACAGGGGCAAGCAGGGCCGTCGCAAACGCAAAGGGAAGACCCGCAAAGGCAAGCGCGGCGTAACTGCACAAAACGACACCCAAACTGCGAACGAGTACAGGCAAAGGGGCGACCGCCAACACCACGGCGAGCAAAAAGAAAAACGTCCCGACGATTAGATAAGACGTGGCGTTGGCTGAGGTGCGGGTGGCGCGGCTCCGGGTCATGCGGGAGCCAGCTCGGGGAGGCGCGCCTCGATTTCGGGAATTTGCCGCAGGTATTCGCCGGTCGAGGAGGTCGGGTGAACAGCGACGGTTTCAGGCGTACCTTCGGCGACGACGGTGCCGCCTCTCGAGCCCCCGTCCGGCCCCAGATCGATAAGCCAGTCGGCGGTTTTAATCACGTCCATATTATGCTCGATTACGACCAGGGTGTTGCCCCCTTCGACGAGGCGTTGCAAAACCCCCAAAAGCCGCTGCACATCGGCGAAGTGCAGGCCGGTGGTCGGTTCGTCCAGAATGTAGAGCGTTTTGCCGGTGCTGCGCTTGCCGAGTTCTGAAGCGAGTTTTACGCGCTGCGCTTCGCCTCCCGAAAGCGTCGGCGACGGTTGTCCGATCTTGATATACCCCAGCCCTACGTCTTGCATCAGCTGCAGTTTACGCGCGATGTTGGGAATGTTTTCGAAAAACCCCACCCCTTCATCGACAGTCATACCAAGAACGTCGGCGATAGACTTGCCGCGAATTTTGACCTCCAGGGTTTCGCGGTTGTAACGCGCCCCCTTACAAACTTCGCACGGCACGTAGATGTCGGGCAAAAAGTACATCTCGACTTTAACCGTCCCGTCGCCCTTACACGCTTCGCAGCGTCCACCTTTGACGTTGAATGAAAACCGTCCAGCTTTGTAGCCGCGTTTACGGGCTTCGGGTGCGCGGGTGTAGAGGTCGCGGATTTCGGTGAATATCCCGGTGTACGTCGCCGGGTTGCTGCGCGGCGTGCGCCCAATCGGGCCCTGGTCGATCTCGATCACCTTGTCGATGTTTTCGGTACCTTGAATCGCCTTGTGCACGCCCGGTACTTCTTTGGCGCGGTACAGCTCTTTGGCCAAACTCGCGTGCAGGATACGGTGAACGAGTGTGGACTTGCCCGAGCCCGACGCGCCGGTAATACAGGTGAGCGTCCCCAGCGGAATCTCGACGCTGACGTTTTGCAGGTTGTGCTCAGAAGCGCCCAAAATCTTAATGCGTTTGCCGCTGCCGCCCCGCCGCTTGCTCGGTACCTCGATCTTTTTGTCCCCACGCAAATAGGCTGCGGTCAGCGAGTTCGGGTCTTGCATCAGCGCGTCCGGCGTCCCTTCGGCGATGATCTCGCCGCCGTGAACCCCGGCTCCCGGCCCCAAGTCAACGAGGTAGTCGGCGGCCCGCATGGTTTCCTCGTCGTGTTCGACGACGATGAGCGTATTGCCGAGATCGCGCAGGTGGAGGAGCGTTTGCAAGAGCCGCGCGTTGTCGCGTGGGTGCAACCCGATAGAGGGCTCATCCAAAACGTACAACACGCCGGTAAGCCCGCTGCCGACCTGCGTCGCCAGCCGGATACGCTGCGCCTCGCCGCCTGAGAGCGTATTCGCGCTGCGGTCGAGCGTCAGATAGTCGAGCCCGACGTTTTCCAAAAACCCGAGCCGTGCGCCGACCTCGCGCATGATGGGTGCGGCGATGGCTCCGCCCGGTTCGGGCAGGTTCAGCGCGGCAAAAAATGCCCTGGCTTCTAAAACGGTCATACCCGAAAGCTCGGCAATGTTGCGCTCAGCGACCGTCACCGACAACACCTCGGGTTTGTAGCGGGTGCCGTGGCATTTGGGGCAGGGAACGAGCGACATAAACGCCTCGAGCTTCTCCCGAGCGTAATCCGAGGTGGCTTCGCGCAAGCGGCGCTCGAGGTTGGGAATCACGCCTTCAAACTCGACGTTAAAGCGCATCGTCTCGCGGTCGCCGCGTTTGTAGACGACCTCGATGGGCTCACGGGAGCCGCGTAGGAGCGTCTTCTGCACCTTTTCCGGCAGCTCTTGCCAAGGGGTGCGGACATCGAAGTCCAGATGCTCGGCGAGCGCCTTGATTCTGTCCCAGTAAAAGACCTTGTTCCCGTCGCCGCGTCCCTGGCTCCACGGTGCGATGGTGCCTTGTCCGATGGACAGCTCGTCGTCGGGAATAATCAGCGCCGGGTCGAACTCGGAGCGGTAGCCGAGGCCGGTGCAGTGTGGGCACGCGCCGTAGGGCGAATTAAACGAAAACGCTCTGGGCTCGAGTTCTTCTAACACCGTCCCGTGTTCGGGGCAGGCGAAGCGCTCGCTAAAGAGTTCTTCTTGATTTTTGTCGGGTAAAAACACCCGCATCAAGCCCTCACCTTTTTGCAAGGCCAGCTCGACCGATTCGGCAATCCGTGAACGGTCGCTTTCGCTGAGCTTGAGGCGGTCAACGACGATGTCGATGTCGTGTTTTTCGTACTTCTTGAGAGTCAGCTTCAAAGCTTCGTCGAGCGTTTGGACTTCACCGTCGACTCGGACGCGGGCAAAACCTTCTTTTTTGAGCCCTTCAAAGAGCTTTTTATATTCACCTTTGCGTCCCCGGACGAGCGGCGCGATCACGAGCGCACGCTGGTCGCTAAAGCGCTCCAGCATCCGGTCGACGATTTCCGAGGCCGACTGTTTTTCAATCACGCGCCCGCAAATCGGGCAGTGCGGTGTTCCGGCACGCGCAAAGAGCAGCCGCAAATAGTCGTGAATTTCGGTGACGGTGCCGACCGTCGAACGCGGATTGTGCGAGGTCGTCTTCTGGTCGATGCTGATAGCAGGCGATAAACCTTCGATGCTGTCGACGTCGGGTTTGTCCATCAAGCCTAAAAACTGCCGCGCGTAGGCCGACAAACTTTCAACGTAGCGGCGCTGCCCTTCGGCGTAAATGGTATCGAAAGCGAGCGTCGATTTGCCTGAACCGGACACACCGGTAAAAACGATAAAGCTGTCTCTGGGAAGCGTGGTCGAGACGTTTTTGAGGTTGTGTGCTCGAGCGCCGCGGATGACAAGGTTTTGCAACGTGCCTCCTTGGATAAGCAGGGCGCACCTGCTCCGTAAACATACGAGTATACCAAGCCTGCGCGCGCGTGCGGTAGCCTGTCTGTCCGCGCATTATTTCGGTGTGGCAGAAGATCGGTACTACGCTGACCCAAACGGCGGCTTAACAGCTTTCGCCGAGGGTCATTTACGGGTCGGGTAGCAGTCCTAAGTACCCACCACGACTAGTTTGAACCGGCATTGAAACTTGCGAAGTTGAGAATGAGGTCACGGCCTACAATGAGGTCACGGCCTACAGCAGCGAGGATTTGCGTAACGGCGTAAAAGAGGTTGTCTTCGCAAAGGTAAGCTTGAGGTCTTAGCCATTGATACTTGAGCTTGCGCCAGAGACTTTCGATAAGATTGCGAACAGGTCCAGGAGGTGCCGTTTTGTCCAAGTTGAACTTCGCTCAGTACAATCGTTTTGACCTTCGCCATTTTCTCAGTTTAAGCTATTTCTGTTAGGGTACTTAAAAGAAATTACTACAAAGGATGCTAGTTGACAGCTGGGAAGAGAAAGAGAGAAGCTCAGGTTTATGCGAACCAAAGAACTCCTATCACAATAGACCGTAACAGACATTTTCACCGCCGTATAGGTTTTGGTAAACGACTTTTTAACCCACTCCCGGATGACGTTGGGCCGAATCGACGAAATCCCGTAAGCGCGAATCAGCCCCTGCGCCTTCAGACCTTCAAACGTTTCAATCACACTGTCAATGTCGTCCAAAGTGCCGCCGTGAAGCTGGTACAAATCAAGATAATCGGTTTGCAACCGTTTCAAGCTCGCTTCGATAGCCTGCCGGATATACGCCGGCGACGCGTCCCAATCCCAGCTTGTACCGTCTTCTCGCCAGCGGTTGCCCACCTTGCTGGCGATGACGACCTGCTCACGCATTCCCGTAAACGCTCTTCCGACGCTCTCCTCGTTAAAACCCCTGTCGTAAAGGTCGGCGGTGTCGAAAAAGGTGACGCCCAGCTCGAGTGCTCGGTGCAAAAGCTTGATGTTTCCGGTATGGTCTTGACCCAGAGACATGCAGCCGTAGCCGATTTCGCTGACCTGCACGTTACTTTGACCCAGCTGCTTGTATTTCACGGTTTCCTCTTTTCGCGCTCGAGTAGCCAGTCTATAAGCTCGAGCATCACCTGCGCCCTTCCCGAAGGCGCACCTTCAAAAAGCTCTCGGAGAGACACTTCTAAACCTTCAGGCACAGCTCGCAAATCCGGCAAATGTGCCCAAACCGCGCCCGCAGGCGGCACCGGTTTATCACTGAGCGCCCACAGCCCTTCTAAAACTTTCCAGCTGTTGAGGCTTGTATAGTACCCGAGTTTTGGCATGTCGCCCGCAGCCATCGCCGCGCTTAGTTTGAGCGAAGTGCTTTTGAGCCAGTAAAGAGCTGACTTTTTACGGGCAGGTGTTTGGTAACTTTCAAAACGGTCTTTGGCAATTTTCGTCAGCTCAGCGAGCAAACCATCAGGATCGTAAACCGCGCGACCGTCTAGATAACTGTAGAGTTCCATTGGGTTCTCGAGCAAACGTGCTTCTGCTCCTGCCCTATCCCGAATATGTCGCTCGACAAGCACATCATCTATCATTTCAGAACAAAACGACGATTCGGTTAAAGAGTGTACCAAGACGAGCAAATCTAAATCTGAACCAGGACAGGCGTCTCCTCTGGCCCTCGAGCCTGTCAGCAAAACGCCACACACGTTTTTGTCACGGTGCAATGGTTCAGTGACACGTGCAATTAGCCCGTCTGTCACCTACAATCCTTCGTAAATATCGTCAAGCGTCAGGTTGAGCCCCAAATAAGGCAGTTTTACGGTGCCGTCTCGCCGGTACTCGTGATACCACCAGCCCTCGGTGTCGTCGCGGCGGTAACGCTCCAAATACCGCTCATCCGCACTGACGATGAGGTAGTCGCGCAGTTCCGGTATACCCTGGTAAGCCATGAGCTTTTCACGGCGGTCAACGCCCGCGGTGCTCGGGGACATCACCTCGACCAGCAGAGACGGCGAAGTTTTGTAAAGCTCGCCCGTATCGCTTTCGCTGCACGTCACCATCACGTCGGGATAGTAAAATTTGTCTACAAATTCAGCTTGTACCCGCAACTTCATATCACTTATATACGCGCGGCAATCCGCTTTTAGGCTCTGACGGATGCGGAAGTAGATATTACCTGCGACGCGGTTGTGTTTGTCAGAAGCACCGGCGAAAGCGTACAGCTGACCATCTACCAGTTCGTGTTTAACTTTGCTGCTCGCCTCGAGCTGTAAATACGCGTCTACCGACAGCGGTTTAAGTTTTAGTGCAGCTTCACCCATGTTGAGTACCCATACCGCAGTATAGAACAGTCCATTACAGGGTTTTAGAAGGCGGTCTTGAGCGCCCCAAAATCGATCTGCGGTTTGTCCGCTAAAATTGCCGCTGCGTCGGGAACCCGGATGGTCTCGTAAAGACTGCCGCGCTGCACCGGCCTAAAGCCCGCTTCGGTAATCTGCCGGATGATTTCACGTTCGTTGACGCGTCGGTGTTTGGCCCCGGCTTGTGAGACGACGTTTTCTTCTAACATCGTCGAACCGTAGTCGTTGGCTCCGAAGAATAGCGCTGTTTGCGCGATTTTATGGCCCATCGTCGGCCATGACGCTTGAAAGTTCGGCATATTGTCAAGAAATATCCGGCTGACCGCCAGGTTTTGTAGATATTCGTGTGCGCCTGCGCCGGGTACTTTGCCGCTCACACGGACGCCCTCCGTCTGCAGCGTCCACGAGATAAACGCCGAAAAACCGTTGCTGTGGGTGGCGGCGGCAATATCTTGTTGCTCACGGACGCGGCGCATACTCTCAACGCGCTGCGCGGGCGTCTCACCGAAACCGATAACCATCGTCGCGGTCGTGTAAAGGCCCAGCTCTTGCGCTTCACCCATGATGCGAATCCAGTCATCCGACGAAATACGCGCCGGTGAGATGTGACGCGCGTGCCGCACCGCGTCTACGAGCATCTCACCGCCGCCGCCGGGAAGTCCGTCGAGGCCCGCAGCTTGCAGCTCTTCAAGAACTTGGGCGCTTGTCATGCCGGTCAGTTTCGCCATCCCTTTGATCTCTTCAGGTGAAAATGCCTCGACGCGAATCGTCGGGTGCCGCGTTTTGAGGTGCTGCATCAAATCCAGATACCAGCTAAAAGGTAGGTACTGATTGACGCCGCCCTGCATCAGGATACGGGTGCCGTGAACGGCCTCGAGCTCCCAAATCTTGTCGCTGATGTCTTCGAACGAAAGCGTGTACGCGCCCTCTTGATTGCGCGTGCGGTAAAACCCGCAAAAGGCGCAACCGACGTTACAGACGTTCGAGTAGTTGATGTTGCGGTCGATGAGGTAAGTCACGACCTCGGGGTCGGTGCGCTGTTGCCGAACGGCGTGAGCGGCGGCAGCGAGGTCGAAAAGCGGCAGGTCGTAGAGCTTGACGGCTTCTTCGGGGGATAACCGCTCTCCGGACGCGGCTTTGGTGAGCAGGTTCATAAACAGAGTCTAGCACCGTACTTAGCGTGTGGCTGTAGCCCTTCGGCAGCAGTATCGCGAGCTAAAACACAGGCGCTAAACCTGACGAGAGCTTCGCAAAAGAGCCTGCGCGCTACCGGATAAGGGGTTTCGTTACGCGCCACTAGTTAAACCTGAAGGCTCGAGGAAAGAGCCGAGAGCGCCTCCCCTGCCGGACAAGCGAGCGTAATCGTCCCGTCCCCGGCATACAAGAACCCAACCAAGCGACCGCGCATATCGTAGATGCCGCTGCCGCTGTCACCAGGGGCGCTGAAAGTCCCGCCCCCTTGCCCTTCAATAATAAAACTGTTTTCAAACGCGGCGCTGCCGATACCGTAGCCGACACCTGGAACACGCGCGGCAATCGCCGTAACCGAACCGAAAGTGAGGCCGCTCGTGCGCCCGACTTTGAAGACCTTGGCCCCGATTCTAGGCGCAGCCAAGCCAACCGGGTCAGGGCGGTTTCGGAGGGGTAAAAAGCTGTTTTCAAACGCAGCGTCGGCGTCTATCACCGCACTGGCGATGTCAACACGGTTGGGGGCGTCGAGCGTAATCGGCACCCACGCCGAGAGTTTTGCGAGGGCGCGCCCTCGCCCCCGCTGCGCTTGAAAGACAAGGTCGCCGACCTCGGCGTCGTTTTCAGCAGCGATGACGTGATTATTACTTAGGAGAACCGCTTGACCCTCGGCATTTTGGGCAAACGCACCGAGCGTCCCGACACCGTAGCCGCCCAAACGCTCGTCGGCACTGCCGTTTTGCACCTGCGCCCCGAGGACGACAGGCTCGAGAACTTCTTGCTCAGGCGTCAGCGCCTGACTTTGCGCGACCGGCAACTGCCCGGTGGCGCGCAACTCGCCGGAAACTTCGCGCATCACCAGCGGCAAACCCGACACGCTACTAAACAGGTCTTGCATGGTTTCAGCGCCGAACGCCCGCACCCCGCGTTCCCGGAGAACGACGAGCAGCGCGTCCTGAGCGTTATGGCGCGTGACCCCGACCGCCTTGACCTCAGGCGGCAGCTGAACCCCGGCGAGCAGGTCTACAAAGTCGTGCGACAGCTTCGTCATAGTGTGCCCCCGGAACGCATTTTACTCGGCGGCGTAGGCGCGCAGCGGACCACCGCGTTCACGCCGCACGACGCGCACCGTTTCGCCGCCTAATGTGACAGTTTCAGGTAACGGGCGCGAAAACTCCGGCGGCACGTAAAGCACGATGCAGCTCTGCCTCGAGTCTTCGGGATCGCGTCCAATCCCGACCACCGCGTCCTCAGCACCCGCGAGCTGCTCGCGCAAACCGGGCTGCCCCAGATAGTGACTTAAAGTTTCGCTTTTCATACGCACCAGCATAGCTGCTTTTTACCGTAAAAAGAGTCTTGGCGGGCCATTCCAAGATGTGCGTACTTGTTTGCAGCCTTTTATCCGGTTGTGCTAGGCTTGAGCTCGCTCCGTCGGCTCAGCGCGGTGGCGACCCTCGAACCTGGTCAGGTCGGAAGAAGCAGCCATAAGGGGTGATCGTCAGGTGCCGCTGAAAACCGGCGGGGCTTTACTTATGCGTCTCACTTATTACGTCACCCAGGTTAGCTGTAGGCGCTACTGCCGCGAGCCGTACCCAATCTCAAGCTTGTCGCTTTTACACATTAGGGTAAACTCAACTACGTGAAACACGTCGTCAGCGTCTCCTTGGGGTCTTCCAAGCGTGATTTTTTGGAAGTCCTGAACCTTTTAGGCGTTGCGGTCGAAGTGCGGCGGCTTGGGACAGACGCTGACGTAAAGCGGGCGGCGGCGCTGATTCGTGCGCTTGATACGGGCGTTCACGGCCCGGTGGACGCCATTGGGTTAGGCGGACTCGACCTTTACTTTTACGTCGGCGACAGGCGTTATACGCTGCGGCAGGGGGCGCGGTTGGCGGCGCAGGCAAAGGCAACGCCGGTCGTGTGCGGGGCAGGGCTCAAGAGAAGCCTCGAGCGCGTCGTAGTAGAAAAATTAAACTACCGAATACCCCTCGAGAACAAAAGAGTGCTGATGGTTTCAGCCGTAGACCGTTTCGGGATGGCTAAAGCTTTAACCCAAACCGGCGCAAAGGTCGCCTTCGGCGATCTGGCGTTTGCGCTGGGTATTCCCAAACTCGTTTACGGCGTTCGTCAGCTGCGGATGCTGGCGGCGGTGCTTCTGCCGGTTATCACAAAGTTGCCTATCAGTCTGCTCTACCCAACCGGCAGCGCACAAGAGCAGGGCCGAAAGCTGAGCCCGTTTTATGAAAGGATTTACGGCGAGGCCGACGTCGTCGCCGGAGACTGGCACTTTATCCGCCGCTATTTGCCGGAGCGTCTGGACGGCAAAATCATCCTGACGAATACGACCACGCAAAACGACGCCGAACTTTTACGGCAACGTGGGGCGTCGCTCCTGGTCACAACGACGCCGCGCTTGGGGGGCCGAAGTGTGCCGACGAATGTGCTCGAGGCCGCCTTCGTCGCCGTAACCGGCGGGAAGCTCCTCAGTCCGGAAGAACTCTCCGGCGACGTCGCCGAATCGGGTCTAAGCGGAACGTTCATCAGCTTCGACTAGGTGTAGCGTGCGGTTGAGGCACCCCGATTGACACGGGTGTTAAACTGGCTGCAATAGCTTTTGTCGGCGCAACGACGGGGTTTGCGCCCGCTTGCCTGAAATATACCGAATATGTGGCGACCAATGGAGGAAAGATGATCAGCGTAACCGAACTGCGTAACGGCACCAAAGTCGAGATGGACGGCGGGCTCTGGGAGTGCTTAGAGTACTCGCACCTCAAGATGGGGCGCGGCGGGGCGAAAGTCGTGACGAAGTTTCGCAACATGGAAACCGGCTCGATTGTCGAGCGCACCTTCAACTCGGGTGAAAAACTCCAAGACATCTTTATCGACTACCGCACCATGCAGTACCTCTATTCTGATGGTGACGTGTACACCTTCATGGACACCGAAACCTTCGAGCAGCCCACCCTGACCGCCGAGCAAATCGGGACGCCGGTCAAGTTCTTAAAAGAATCGATGGAGGTCACGGTCGATTATTTTCAGGACAAGGCGCTCAAGGTCACGCTGCCGAACGTCGTCGCGCTGACCATTACCCAGACCGACCCCGGCGTGAAGGGCGATACGGTTTCAGGCGGTTCGAAACCGGCAGTGTTGGAGACCGGCGCAACCGTCGCGGTACCGCTTTTTATCGACCAGGGCGAAACGATTCGGGTTGACACCCGCAGCGGCGACTATCTGGGCCGCGCCTAAACAGATGGACGCCAAAGAGCTTAAACGGGTACTCGAGTCCGTCAAGGAGTCGGGCATCACCGAACTAGTCCTCGAGACCAGCGACTACAAGCTAACAGTAAGGCGCGGGGGTGAGGTGGCCCCTACGCCCGCCGCACCCCCACAGGTCGCGCAAGCTGCCGCGCCGGCCCCCGTGCCCGAAACGAACCCCACGCCGACGCCGCAACCTGAAGCGCCAACACCCGCAGCCAAAGCTCCGGCAGAGGACAGGAGCAACCTGCTCGAGGTCACGGCTCCGATTGTCGGCACGCTCTACGCCGCACCGGGCCCCGACGCGCCCGATTTCGTCAAGGTCGGCGATAAGGTGCAGGCCGGAACGGTCTTGTGCATCATCGAGGCGATGAAGCTGATGAACGAGATCGAAGCCGAGGTGTCGGGTACCGTACGCGAGATTCTGGTCAAGAACGAAGAACCGGTCGAGTACGGACAGGCGCTCTTCAGGCTCGAGCCGGTATGAAAAGCAGCAATGAGTGCGGAGCAGTGAGCAACGAGGCAAGTACTTCATCTCGTTGCTCATTGCTCGTTGCTCGTTACTTGGGTTCTTATGTTTAAGAAAATTCTTATCGCCAACCGCGGCGAAATCGCCCTGCGCATCTTGCGCGCCGCCCGCGAACTCGGCGTAACGGCGGTACAAGCGTATTCGGAAGCCGACGAAAACTCCCTGCCCGTGCTGCTCGCCGACGAGTCGATTTGTGTCGGCCCGGCGGCGTCTGCGGGGTCGTACCTGAACGTGCGCAACCTGCTCTCGGCGGCGCTTGTTACGGGCGCGGAGGCGATTCATCCGGGTTACGGCTTTTTAAGCGAAAACCCCGAGTTCGCGCAGAAGTGCGAAGAGCACGGCATCACCTTCATCGGCCCACGCCCGAAAAACATTCGCGCCATCGGCGACAAGGCGAGCGCACGGCGCGTAGCGCAGGAGAGCAGCGTGCCGATTGTCCCGGGGTCGGGCGCACTGGCGTCCGTTGACGAGGCGAAAAGCTTTGCGGAAAAGATCGGTTATCCGGTCATTCTTAAGGCGTCGGCAGGTGGCGGCGGGCGTGGGATGCGGATTGTCCGCGCCGAAGACGAGTTGCAGCGCAACCTCACCAACGCGCAAGAGGAGGCGAAAGCCGCTTTCGGCAACGGTGAGATGTACATGGAGAAGTTTTTAGAAGAGCCGCGCCACGTCGAGATTCAGGTGTTCGGTGACGGCGAGGGAAATGCCATCCACTTTTTCGACCGCGACTGTTCGATTCAGCGTCGGTATCAGAAGCTGCTCGAGGAAGCGCCCAGTACCCTGGATATGGGGTTGAGGCTCGAGATTGCCGACGCTGCCGTCCGGCTCGCCAAACACATCAACTACCGGGGTGCCGGGACGTGTGAATTTCTAGTTGACCGTGACGGTTCGTTTTACTTTTCCGAGATGAACACCCGGATTCAGGTCGAGCATCCCGTCACCGAAATGGTTACACGCTTCGATTTGGTACGCGAACAGTTCCTTGTCGCGGCGGGACAGGGGTTATCGCTCGCGCAAGACGACGTGCAGGTTTCGGGTCACGCCATCGAAGTGCGCGTCAACGCCGAAGACCCCGACTTTGACTTTCGGCCTTCAGCGGGAACCGTCACCGACGTCCACTGGCCCGGCGGCCCCGGCATCCGCGTCGATTCGCACGTCTATTCGGGCTACCGGATTCCGCCGTACTACGACTCGCTGGTGGCTAAAATCATCGCCTGGGCTCCGACCCGTGAAGAAGCCATCGCCCGGATGAAACGGGCGCTGACCGAAACCGTATTGGAAGGCATTAAAACGACGATTCCCTTTCACCTCCGCGTCTTGGACAACGCCTTTTATCAGCGCGGCGCGGTCTACACCACCTTTATCGCCAAACGGATGCAGGGATGAACGTTACGGGTCGATATGACAACTAGGCGTCGCGCCAGAGAACTGGCGTTTCGCGCGCTTTTTCAAGCCGAGCGTGGAGGCGAACCTTTACTCGAGGCGTGGGAGAGTATCCACGACGACCTCACCGAACAGACGCCGGGAGAAGCCGCCGAAGCCTACGGCGAAGGGTTGGACGCCGACGGTGCGGCGTTTGCTGAACGGCTCGTGCAGGCGTTTGCCGAACATCAGGCGGAACTCGACGGCAGGCTCTCGCGGGTACTCGAGGGCTGGACATTTTCGCAGATGTCGCAGACCGACCTCGCCGTGTTGCGGCTGGCTCTAACGGAAATGACCTATGAAGCCCTCCCGCCCGAAGTCACGTTCGAGGTCGCGGTGCGGATTGCCAAACGCTACGGCGGTGAGGAATCAGGGCGGTTTGTCAACGGCGTCTTGGCGAAGCTTCACCGTGAAGGGGTAGCTACGCCCGAAGCTGACGCAGCGCCTACCGAGGTAGAGCATGGCTGAAACCGAAACAGCTCAGCGTTTAGACGGTAAAACGGTCGCGGCGAGCGTCACCGCTGAACTTAAAGAGACGCTCCGGACGCTCCCCTTTGCGCCGCAACTCGTCGTCGTGCGCGTCGGTGAAGACCCGGCGAGCGTCGCTTATGTACGTGGTAAAGACCGCGCCGCGACGCAGCTCGGCCTCAAGTCTCGGGTTGTGGTGATGGGTGAAATGACCGCGCAAAACGACCTGCTCGCGCGCGTTCGGGCACTCAACGACGATCCCGAAGTCGACGGTATTTTGGTGCAAGACCCGCTGCCGCCACACCTCGATATTCGCTTCGTCCAGGAGGTCATCGACCCGGCGAAAGACGTGGACGGGTTTCACCCGGTCAACGTCGGTCGGCTCTGGAACGGTGGACGGGCCTTGGTGCCGTGTACTCCGGCGGGGCTGATTCGCATTATGGATTTTTACAAGTTGCCGGTAGCAGGCAAGCGGGTTGTCGTCGTCGGACGTTCGTCGCTTGTCGGGAAACCGGCGGCGGCACTCTTTTTACAGCGGGACGCGACCGTTACCGTGGCACACTCGAAGACCAGGGAGCTCCCGGCGCTGACCGCCGAAGCCGACATTCTGGTTGCAGCCGTTGGGCGTGTGGGCCTCATCACCCCGGCGATGGTCAAACCAGGCGCAGTCGTGTTGGACGTTGGCATTACCCGCGTTACCGACTTTACGAAAAAGTCCGGTTGGGCGCTGCGCGGCGATGTACGACCTGAAGTCGCCGAGGTTGCGGGCTACCTGACCCCGGTTCCGGGCGGCGTCGGGCCGATGACGGTAGCGATGCTCATGCAAAATACGGTGATTGCTGCTACGCGGCGGCGCGGGGGCGGCGGCGCTTGATAAGACTTTTCGACATAACTTTGCCGGATGAGTTGCAAGAGAAGCTCGAGGCCACCGTCTTGGAGACCCTCCGCAAAGCTCAATTCGTGTTGGGCAAACGGGTCGCACGGTTTGAAGCCGAGTTTGCGGCCTATACGAACTCGGCGCACGCGGTCGGCGTCGGCTCGGGTACCGACGCGCTGGTGTTGGCGCTGCGTGCGCTCCAAATCGGCCCCGGCGATGAGGTCATCGTTCCGGCGTTGTCGTTTTACGCGTCTGCCGAAGCGGTGCTTTTGGTCGGCGCGGAACCGGTGCTGGTCGATATCGACCCCGATACGCTCAACTTGTCTGTTACGGCTGCCGCGGCCGCGCTGACGCCGCGCACGAAAGCGCTCATGCCCGTACATCTTTACGGCTGCCCCGCCGACATGCCCGCGCTCGCCGAACTCGCCCGAAAGCACGACCTCAAGGTGATTGAGGATGCCGCGCAAGCGGTCGGCGCAGCGCTGGGCGGCAAACCGATGGGTAGCTGGAGCGACGCCTGCTGCTACTCGTTTTACCCGACGAAAAACCTGGGTGCAGCCGGGGACGGCGGGCTCGTAACGACGCCGCACGCGGACGTTGCCAAACAGGTCAGGTTGTTGCGCGCACACGGCACCACACGTCCTTATTTTCACGAGGCGGTCGGGTACACCTCGCGGCTCGACGCCCTCCAAGCTGCCGTACTGAGCGTCAAACTGCCTTATCTGGACGGCTGGAACGCGCGGCGGCGCACCTTGGCGAGGTGTTACGATACGTTTCTAGCCGACTTGCCGGTGACGGTGCCGCAGCACCGGAACGGGGTTTATCATCTCTACGTCGTACGTGTGCCCGAACGTGACAGGGTGATGGCAGAACTTAACGAACGCGGTGTCGAAGCGAGGGCCTACTACCCTTATGCACTCTCCGACCTGCCACCCTTAAAGGGTAAAGCACACGGCGACTGTGCAGACGCCAGGGCCGCTGCCGGAGAGCTTTTGGCCTTGCCGCTATACCCGAACCTCAAAGACGAACAGGTTGGCGAAGTTGTCAGACAGTTAAGGGCCGCGCTGACGGCGCAGCCGGAACACACCGAGCGGTCAGTAGCGTAAACAGACCGATGACGGTTTGCAGTTCGGTGGGTAGGAACGCCTTTGTCATACAGGTTTGTCATACGGGTTTGTCATACAGACGCCTTTGTCGTACATTTGACGTAAAATCTTGCTCGTTCACGCTACATTTACGTTATAGAACCTCTTTTAATACGACTCGAGTCAGCTACCTCACCTGATATACCAGCTTTATCAGGCCCCTTAACCTGTTGAGGAGAAAAACGTGAAAAAACCCAATATCTGGCTTGCTCTCGTCGTCGGTGCGGCTCTCGCCCTGCTGCTGAGCGCGCCGCTGCTGGCGCTCTTGTTCCTGGCCTACACGACTGTCGGCGTACCTTTTATCCCTTTTGATATTTTCGATCTAATCTCGCGCATCTTACCGGGAAGTGTGATTACGACCGGCATCGACAGCATGGTCGGGATGATTAACGCCCTCGGGTTGTCAGTCAGAGAAAACGCCAAGCTGGCAGAACAGGCGATGGCGGTAGCTTTGACCCTCGGGCTGACCCTCATTGGCGGGGCGGCGTACTTTGCTTTTTTCCGGGGGCGGCGCTCGAGCCTGTTCGCCGGTTCAAGTTACGGTCTCGTACTGGGTTTAATTTTAGGTGCGATCAGCGCGACCCGGCAGGGCGCGACGCTTGCAGACGGGCTTTGGGTTTTGTTGGCACTTGTCGTTTGGGGTCTGGGTCTGGCATGGTTACAACGCCGCGTGACCCGAATCGTTACCCCGGCTGTCACCGCCGAGCCCGTCAACCGACGGCAATTTATCGTGCGGGTCGGGAGCGCGGCGGCACTTATTACCGTAGCGGGCGCAGGCGTCGGGGCGGTGCTGAGCCGCCGGAACGCCGAAGAAGCGCCGCCTGAAGGTCAGCGCTGGTCGGCGAACAATGCGCTCCCCAACGCCGGTGCAGCGGTTGCGCCCGTACAGGGAACACGCCCCGAATATACCCCCCTGGAACAGCACTACCGTATCGATATCAACCTTGCGCCCCCTACCCTTCAAGCAGCCGACTGGCGTTTACGGGTCGAGGGGCTGGTAGATACGCCCAGAGAGTACACGCTCTCGGAGATGCGCGCTTTTGAGGCGACCGATCAGTTCGTCACCATGTCGTGTATTTCAAACCCTGTCGGCGGCGAGCTGATCGGCACCACGCGCTGGACGGGCGTCCCGCTACAAAACCTGCTGCCCGAGTGGGGCTTGCAAGAAAACGCCTCACATCTGCGAATCACGTCTGCCGACGGCTTTTTCGAGTACGTAGCGCTAGCCGATATCCGCAATGACCCGCGTATCGTCCTCGCTTACGCTTGGGACGGGGTACCGCTCCGTATCAAGCACGGTTTTCCGCTCCGCATCTATATCCCCGACCACTACGGTATGAAGCAACCCAAATGGATTGAAACCATCGAGGTCGTAGATTCATGGGAACCCGGTTACTGGGTGGTGCGCTCATGGGACCGCGAGGCGCAGGTACGGGCCACCTCGGTGATCGACACGGTAGCGACGAACATGATGATTGCCGACGCTAAAGATAGTGAGGTAATCCCGGTCGGCGGTATCGCCTATGCGGGGGCGCGGGGGATTCGCAGCGTCGAGGTCAAGGTCGATGACGGCGACTGGCAGCCCGCACAGCTCCGCGAGCCGATGTCTGAGCTGACCTGGGTGTTGTGGCGTTTCGAGTGGCCTTTCGAGTCGGGCCAACACACTTTTACAGTACGCTGCACCGACGGTAGCGGTGATACGCAGATAACCGAACAACGCCCCCCGCACCCGAGCGGTGCGACCGGTCTCGATGACGAGCGGGTCATGGTGTAGCGGAGGGTAGCCGGGCAGGCACAGGAACCGAACCTGGCGTCAGCCTCGTCTTACCGGGCTTCGTTCCGGATGCGTCAGGCGCTATCCGAGCAGGTATTACCCCACCCGACATCCCCGTTAGACAGCGGCACAATTTTTTAGCACCGGGCAGCCCGCTAAAGCCGGTAAGCTCGCTGTTTGCACCTGCAGCGGCGAGCTTCGGCAAGAGACCCTAGTGGTCGAGAAAACCTGTGTGTTACGTGAGCTTGCTCTGCTCGAGCAGCCTCTCGCGGTACCCACAGGTTTTACGCTACCGACCGGCGAGACGCAGTTGTGCTTTAGGCAGACCTGCAAGCAGCTTACTTTCTTGCCACTCTCTTTTTCTGCGGCAGGCTCACGCGCGTGTATTTGTAGCGACTCCTCAGCAGCATATGCCGCTCTAACCGGCGCAGCTTGCTGGGCGTGTTTCGCAGGTACCTGGGCGCTGGGGCGCGGTTACGCCTGGACGCCGACGTTTGTTCCGACCGACTCGTAGCAGACTGGAATACGCCGAGCACATTTTGCCGGACGCGGGGGAGCAGCGCGCCGACTAGTAGCGTTCCAAAAAAACCGCCTGTAAAAACCAGTATTTTTGCTCCCGTAGGTGTTGTCAGGCTCAGCACCATAGCGAGCGTGCTCGAGCCGATAAATCCGGTAACCGTTGCGAACGTCAGAATACTGTGCCAACTCGAGCGTTTCATATTTTCCAAGTTTAGTGTCGCTAGCTCAAGGCGGCGGGTCATCCGCACATTTATACGCGAGGTTGACAGCAGTTGGTTTCAAAGCTGTTATCCGCAGGTATTTACGTAGTAGCGGCGGCAGAATCTGCTAAGCTATCTTGAGGTTCTGTCAGCCCGGCGTCAGCCGACCGGATATTTCTACACAGTGCTGACGATTTCACCATCTCTTCAAAGGACTCTCATGCACCTTCTGTTATCCCGCCTGCTCAAGCAAGTACCTCTTTTACGGACGGTTGTCTTGACTGTGCTTTTGCCGGTTGTAGTCATTTATCTCATGCTTGCGGTTCAGCGGTTCGTGCCGATCGGTACGCTACTACGCGATACCAACGCCGAAATTTACGACCTACAGGGCGACGTGATGTTCTACCGCGGCGCACTCTCAAACGTCGGGGTTTTACTTTGGTGGACGAGCGCGGTTGTATACGCGTTCGCCGCTTTTTTGCTCCGGCGGACGACCGCTACAGTACCCGGCAGACGTTTGGAAAAAGTTTTTTTGGTTTACATGGCCGTTTTTGCCGGCCTTCTTGCGTTAGACGACCTGTTTATGTTGCATGAGGCGATGCTACCGGTCTGGTTAGGTATTTCCGAGCTTGCTCTGTACGCTGTTTACGGCATCTTGGCAGCTGGCTTTGTCGGGTTTATTCAACTCCTGTTAGAAACGGATTTTTTACTTCTCGGTCTGGCTCTCGGCTTTTTTGCCTTTTCAGTTTTAACCGATCAAGGTTTGCTCCGTTTTCTGTTTGGCATCCGCGGGGATGCCGGTCTGCTTATCGAAGACCTGTCTAAAATGCTCGGCATCGTCTGCTGGTTGGTTTTTTCGCTCCGAACTGCGGCGCAGCTACTCAACCGAGAAGCAGTAGGGGTGCCGCTCCACAACGAACGTGCGCGTGAGACTGTTGTCGTTAGCGGCGCTAAACAAGAGCCCGGACTTTAGCACCTAAGACTGTTTGGCTTTTAAGACTGTTCGAAAAGACTGTTCGGACTTTTTGCCGAATGCTGCACCGCTCGACCTGTTTACGCTTTAAGCCCCGGTCGTGAGCGGTAGATACGCGTCACGTCGTCGATACGCAGCACTGCTTCTTTGACCCGGTCGACCTCGGTTTGGTCCTTGACGTCGATGCGGAAATGAATCCGGGCGTTTGCGCTACTCTGCACGTCGGCGGTGACTCTCGAGGCCGACTTGTTCATTCCGGCAATCACATCTAAAACGTTCATCAGCAGACCGGGACGGTCGACACCGACGACCTCGAAATCGACCGGGTAGACCTCGCCGGTCGCGACGTCCCAGGTCACGTGCACGAGGCGCTCGGCCTCTTTACGCATCAGGTGTTTAACGTTCGGACAGTCGCAACGGTGAACCGTGACGCCGCGCCCGCGCGTGATGTAGCCGACGACCTCGTCGCCGCGCACCGGACTGCAGCACTGTGCGAGTTTGGCGGGCGCGTCGAGGCCGTCCAAGTAGATGCCGCCGGTACCGCGTTTCGGGGTAGGCAGTGCAGGCGGTGTGGGTTTGGGCGCTTCGGGGAGCAGCTCGAGCAAAATCTGTTTAGGAGTCACGCGTTTGGCGTGGAGTGCCAAATAAAGCTCGTCGACCGAATCGGCGTTGATAAGTTTGCGGGCGGCGACCTCGAGCTTTTTACCGGTGTAATGCGCTACCGACAGGTGTTTACGGCGCAGCGCGCGCTCTAAAGTGCGTTTGGCGCTCTCGAGGGTGCCCTCACGCTCTTGTTGCCTGAAATAGTGCCGAATCTTTTGTTTAGCACCCCTTGTAACGACTATCCCGAGCCAGTCGGGAGACGGCCCGTAGTGCGCGCCCCGGTTTGTCAGGATTTCTACGCGGTCGCCGGTTTGCAGCGTGTACGAAAGCGGTACGATTTCACCGTTCACGCGCGCCCCCGAACAGCGGTGCCCGACCTGGGTATGGACGTGGTAGGCAAAATCTATCGGGGTACTGCCGAGCGGCAGATTTACGATGTCACCGGCAGGCGTAAAGATCAGTACCCGTTCAGAGAGCAAGTCGGTCTTGACCGTATCGACGAACGCACCCGCGCTCTCCGAACCCTCGTCAACATCGACGAGCTGCTTCATCCAGGTCAGCCGCCCCTGGAGCGCCGCCGGGGACGCCTCACCGAGGCCCTGTTTGTACGCCCAGTGCGCCGCGACGCCGTACTCGGCGACTTCGTGCATCCGCTCTGTGCGAATCTGCACTTCGATAGGCTGCCCCTGCAAGCCGATAACGGTCGTGTGCAAAGACTGATAGCCGTTAGGTTTGGGTACCGCCACGTAATCCTTAAAGCGGCCCGGTATCGGCGTCCAGATCGAATGGATAATCCCGAGCGCGCGGTAGCAGACGGCTTTTTCTTCGTCTTCCAAGCTGAGGCCCAGGTGCGTCGTCGGGGACAAAACGACCCGAATCGCCATCAGGTCGAAGATTTGGTCTAAGTTTTTGGCGTCGCGTAAAATCTTTTGGTGAACGCTGTAGAGCCCTTTGCTGCGCCCCGCAATATCGAACGACAAGCCCTCCTGGGCCAAGCGGTCTTCTAGCATCACGATAGAGCGCGCCACATACGCTTCACGTTCGGCGCGGCGGAGCCGTACCTGGCGTTCTAAAGCGCGGTAACGTTCAGGCTCGGCGTACAAAAACCCAAGTTCTTCCAATTCGCTCTTGACGTGGTTGATCCCCAAACGGTGCGCGAGCGGCGCAAAAATCTCCAAGGTTTCACGGGCGATGCGTTTTTGCTTTTCCGGCGGCATAAACTGCAGGGTACGCATATTGTGCAGTCTGTCGGCGAACTTGACCAGAATAATCCGCACATCACCGACCATCGCGAGGAGCATCTGCCGCAGGTTTTCGGCTTGTTCGTCCTCGTATTCGTTGCCGAGGCGCGAGATTTTGAGCTTGCTGATCTTCGTTTCACCTTCGACGATGCGGCGCACGGGCGCCCCGAAGTGCGTTTCAACGTCGGCGAGCGTAACCTCGGTGTCTTCGACGGTATCGTGCAAAAGCCCGGCGATCAGCGCGTCGGCGTCGAGCTGCATCTCGGCTAGCAGTTCGGTGACGGCGACCGGGTGGGTAATGTAAGGCTCGCCGGAGCGGCGCGTCACGCCCCGGTGCGCCGCCTCAGCGAAGCTGTACGCGCTCCCTAGACGCACTTTGTCGTGTTCGCTCAGGTAGTCGGTTTTGTGGTCTAGCGTTTCGGGTAAGGGCGACGTCAGCGTCTCCATCAGAAACACCAATTTACCACACCTGCGGCGTTTCTTTAGCTATGCAGAAAGCAACGAGCAACGAGTGAAAAGCCATGAGGGAGGTCTGCGCTCGTTGTCGTTACGCGGCGCGCACTGTTCACTCACCTGAAATTCGTCCGGGCGTAGAGCAGATAGAGCCCTATCCCTAAAAGCAGCGCGTTGCCGAACCAGAGCCCGAACCAGGTGGGCAGCACACCCGCTTGCGCGAGCAGTTGTCCAAGGGTGAGCAAAATATACCAGGCGAGCGTCACCGACAACGACAAGCCGAACGCGACGCTGCGGCTCCGCGCGTGCAGGACGGCGAGCGGCAGCGCAACCGCCAAAAGCGTGAGGTTGGCAAACGGCTCGGCGAGTTTGCGGTGAAAGAGGGTCGCGGCGTCACGGCGTTCGGATGCGCTTAGGCGGGGGTCGCGCGCGTCCCGGTACACTTCCGAAATCGAGCGTGCGTCTTCAAAACCGCCACCCGAATAACGTGTGATGAGCGCGTTGGGGTCTTCGGAAAGTTTGAGGGTCAGGGGCGCGTCCGGGTTGGGCGCACGGTTGTTGAGCAGTACGAGTTCGGAAAGGGTCGTAGCGGCACTTTGCGGGGTGGTGCCCGCGAGCACGCCCAAGTCGAGGCGCGTCGTTTGGTAGTCATAAAGGATCAGTCCCGACCCGGTAAAACGTGCGCGCGCGGCGCGGACGACGCTTAGTTCAGCTCCTTGCCAGGCCTCGAGCCTGACCCCCTGCAGTTCGTCGTCCGGCGTCACGCTCTCAAATGAAAGCGTATAGTCCCCAAGCGGCAAACTCTGCCGCACCAACCGAAAAAGCCCGCTGCCGCTCCCTGTGAGTTCCCACCAGAGGCTACCGACCTGTACGTTGGTACGCGGCAGCACCCACTGGTTGATGGCGAGCGCGCTCCCGGCAGCGAAAAGTCCAAGCAGCAGCATCAGCGCGCTGAGCCGCCTGAGGGCGACGCCGCCCGCCTGAATCGCCAAAAGCTCATTCGAGGCGGCGAGCCGACCGAACGAGAGCAGCACCGCCAAAAGGAGCGCTATCGGCAGCGTCTGCACAACCGCCGCCGGAAACTGGAGCAGCAGCCAGTAGAGCAGCCGCCAGAAGGGGGTACCGACAATCCACTGTAAACGCGGAAAGTTGGCGCTCATCACCGCGAGGCCACTGTAGAGCAGCAGCCCGAAAAAGAAAGGGGCGATGCTTTCTTGGAGCAAGTAGCGGTCGAGGCGTTTAAACATAGGTAGACATAGGGTAGGTAGACATAGGCGTCCATCTCACAGCGCCGAGAAGTTCGGTTGACCGCTTTGTCAGGCGTTTAGCGGGTTTAATCGTGCGTTTAATCATGGGTTTACCTCAGCCAAACGCACGTCGAACGAGGTCTTGACGGTCTGGTCGTGGAGCCGGTAAGACGCTCTTAGTGTACCGCAGCAACTCCGGTACGCAACCTCGAGCCCGTAGCCCGAAACGACCGGGGGCGCGTTCAACATATCGCCGGTCAAAAAGGGCGCGGCGTTCAACCCCAAAAAAGGCCGCAAGGTCACGTTTTTTACCCTGATGGGGTAGCTCGCGTAAACCTCCAAAAGCTTTAGACCAACCTCTTGCGGCAACAAATCGTAACGTCCCCGGAAACCCAGCTCGAGGGGTGACACCAGCAGCAATTCGGTTTGCGCGGCGATAAAGGCGTCCACATCGGGGTCGGCAGGGCCCAAGAGACCGGCGACCTCGGCGCTCAGGGTACTGCGGGTGGAGAGTCCCGATACCGGAAGCGTTACGGCGGCCTCCAGGCGAAGCCGCCGGACGGGGTTTTCCGCGCCCTCCAAAACAAACGCGTAACGCCCCCCGATGCTGAGGCGGCGGCCCTCGCCGACCAGTGCCAGAGACCCGTCTAGGATGCTGCGCGGCTCGAGCCTGTCGAGATAGGTTGAAAACGGGGAGCTGCCGAAAACCGCCCGGTGGTCGAGCGCAAAAAACGTTCTGAGCGCCCCGAACCGAGCGCGCCACGACGGTTGCAACCGCACGCCGAGCTGCGTCAGGTTGACTGTACTTAAATTGTCCAAATCGTCCGGGCTGCCGCCCCGAGGGTAAAACGTTGCCTCCGCTTCGGTGCGAAACGCGAACACGCCGACCGAGGTAGGCGCGGCGATATAGTTGGCGCTCCCCCGCACGCCGAAACGCGGCGACTGTATGAGCGTTCCGGCGAGCGTCTGCTGCGACAAGGCGGCGAAAAGCTGCCCGCCCAGCTCGAGCGAGTCGTTGACCGCACCTAGTACCCCGCTGAGGCGACGGCCCGCGTAAAGCCCGAGCGCCCCTTCGTGTAAGTACCCGGCGTCTGCCCAAGGGCGGTTCGTCGTGCTGAGGTCGAAACCGACACCCGGCGCAAGCGGCGTCCTTAGCAGCGCGTCGGCGCGGAGCCCCGGCCCGACTCGTCCGAGTACCGCCTGCAGGTTGCTGCGACTGAGCGCAAAATTCAGCTTGAGCAGCGCAACGAGCCCGAGCGGGTGCTCCGTACCGAGACCCGCCGCGCCCAGCTCGAGACCCGCCCACGGCGTCAGCTGCAGCGGCAAGGCGACTTTGGTTCCTTCCTCGATCACGGTTCCTACAGGTTTGGGAGCCGGGGCCGCAGGTAAAAGGGCCGCTCCCCCGACCTGAACACGTCCACCACCCGGACGCCCGACTAGACGTGACGCGCCGCCCAAAATGAGCCGCAGGTTGGGGGTGAGGCCGAAACGCAAACCGAGCGTCTCGAGGACGCCCCCTTCAACCCGCACGAGGCCGGTAGACAGATCGATAACGACGTTTGGGGCGACGAGCGCGTAAAGTCCACCGTTTTTACACGCGCAGGTCGTCGCGCGCGCCGAGCGCAAAACCAGCGTATTTTCGGTCAACCCCGCCGCCGCGCCCTCGACCCGGAAGTTGCCGAGCTTGAAGTTGACGCCGCTAAAGATCGTTTGGCCGTTTTTAGCGGTGTAACGGGCGCGCACCGCCGTGCCGGAAAATTGCGGGCTCATGACCGAGAGGTTTTGCAGGTTCAGCCCCAGCGCGTCGCCTGACAGTTCTTCGGCAAAGATGGTGTAGTTCGTCAGCGTCAGCGTTGCCCCCTGTGCGACAAACAGCGGGTCGGTAGCGACCTGCTCGACCCGCATCGCCGGGGCGCGGAGCGTGAGCTGAGGGGTACCGCTAGAAACGAAACAAACGCCCCCGAAAAGTTCGGCATTGTCCTGGGCGCTGTCGTAGGTCAGTTCGCCCACATAGGCTACGCCGAGACCCGCGAGCTCGAGTTTTTGACCATACTCGGCAGGGTCACAAGCGCCGAAAGCGACGCCGCTACCCAAAAGCAGCAGCAACAGGCTGCAAACGGCGACCGGTCTGGTGTAGCGGCAAAACACGCGTGGAATAACTTGCTGCAAGGCGCGCGAGGTTACGGCAGGTACGCCGCAAAACGCGTCTGCAGCGCCGCCGGAACTTGGCTCTCGGCGCTTAGCGCCCCCGACGCGTCCCACGAGAGCGCCAGCAGTTTACCGGCTGCACCCGTCAGCCCGATGGGACCGTCCTGATAGCTGTAAGGACCGACGAGTAGCGCTTGCGGATTTTTGAGATCGACAACTGCGCTTTGAGCCGTCAGCGCAGGAGCTGTGCTGGTCACGTTGCTCTCTAAAACCGCTACGTCGTCCCCCAAGTCGAGTAAAAGCGTGTCGGCGCTCAGTTCCAACGCCTCCCCGGAAAACGCCGCCCCGCCCTGCGCCTGAAGCGTCTGCGCCGCAACGTCAAAACGCAGACGCGGCGCCTGAAGCGTTCCAAAGTCGCCCGTTACCGACGCGCCCTCGACCTCGATAAAGTCACCCGCCAAGTAGCGGATAAACGACCCCCGGAGCGTCACGCCCTCGTTGCGGTAGACGATTTCACCCCCTTGCGGCAAGGTCGTTACACCGGTGCTCAGGTCGAGTTCTTCGGGGCCGTCGGGCCGGACAGTCAACGCGGCAAAGTCTTGGGGACTGCCCACCTGAGTGCTTGCACCTGCATAAGCCGAAGGTAGCAAGAACAAAAACAAGCAAAACCGCCGTACACTAGATAAACGCATAAAAGAGTGTACGACGGCGCGGGTGAGAACTGCTGTGCTGCTGCTAGACCTAAAGCTCCGTGAAGACCGGATTAAGCCGGGGCAGGCGCGAGTGTCAGGCTAAAAAGCTTGTCAAACGGACGACGCCCGAGCAGCGTCTCTGCGTCCGCTAAACTCGCCGCCATAATCTGCGCGACGGTAGCTTGTACCGAGGCGTAAGAACGCTCGAGTTCGTAACGCACACCGAGCGACATCAGCCGACCGAACGGCGTCTCGCCGCGCAGCGTGATACTCGTCGCCAGTTTACGCTGCGCCCGCCGCCACTCGTCTTCGCTTACGCCCTCGGTTTGTACCTGCGTCAACACCTCGCGGTAGAGCCGCAACGCCGCTTGCTGCGCGTCCGGGCTCGCCGAAAGGTAGCCGATAAACACGCCCGCCCCGTCTGCGGCGTCGTGTGACAAGGAGGCGCTGTCGGCGAGCCCGTTGTCTAAGAGCGCCCAGTAGAGGCGACCGCTGCTGTCGCCGATACAGTTTGCCAGCACCCCGGCGGCGTAGCGGAGCGGGTCTTGCGCGCCGACACCGGGGGCGTAGAGCGCCGTATGGGTGCGGGCCAAATTCGGCAGGGCGAGCTGTTCATCGCCGGTAGCACCCGCGAGCGCCGGGTAACGGCGTGCGGCGCGGCTCGGCTCCCAGCTCTCCGTCAGGGTCTCGACCTGCGCGACGAGCTCCTCCCAGTCGTAACGCCCGGCAACCGCCAGAAACAGGTTGTCGGACGCGTAGCGGGCGCGGAAGTAGTCAAGCATCTGCGCCCGCGAGAGCGCCTTGATAGACTCAGGTGGCCCCAGAATCGACTGTCCGAGCGGATGGCCCCGGTAAAACCGTGCGTTTCCCTCTTCAAAAACCTTGAAGGCGGGACGGTCTTCGTACATGGCGATCTCTTCTAGAATGACGTTTTTCTCGAGCGTAAAATCGTCTTCGCGGAGGGCGGGGCGCATCATGTCCGAGAGTAAATCGACGAGCGCCGCGCCGCGTTCGGGCAAGACCGCGCCGTAATACACGGTGCGCTCGTCCGAGGTGTAGGCGTTGTAATTTGCGCCGAGCGTGTCGAACTCCAAGTTGATGTCTTCAGCGCTCCGTTTCTCGGTACCCTTAAACATCATGTGTTCTAAAAAGTGCGAGACACCCGAAACCTCCTCGGTTTCGTCCCGCGCGCCCGTTCTGACGAAATAGCCAGCAGCGAACGACTGCGCCTCGGGGTTGTGTTCGCCGATAATCTCGAGGCCGTTGGGAAGCGTTATTTTGTCGAAAGTCATGCGTTTACCTTTTCTACGGGGTCGGTTTCCGGAACGGTCGTTGCGGCGAGCTCGGCGTTCAGGGCGCTCGGGCCGAGCGTCAGGACGGTAAAGCGAGGTTCGGGGCGCTCCGCCAGGTAGCGGTTGAGACCCGCCAGCGTCACCGCCGACAACTCAGCCTTGATAACGTCCAGCGGACGCGGCGCGCCGAACAAGAAGGTGTTGCGGGCAAGGCTCGCGGCGACGCCGCCGCTCGATTCGCCTTCCATCACCAGCCCTGACAAGAGGCCGGTGCGGGCGCGCGCCAACTCTTCGGCGCTTATCCCGTCCCGCAGGCGCGTAAGTTCACCGAGGAGGACTTGAAGCGTTTCAGCGGCCCGTTCGGGGGTCGTGCCGGCGTAGGCGAGCGTGTAGCCGTAACCGTGTACTGCCCGGCCGAGCGCCGTAACGCTGTAGACGAGACCACGTTTTTCGCGTACCTCGGCAAACAGGCGCGACCCCATTCCTTTGCTCAAAACGGCGACCGACAGAGCATTTTTGTACCAGTCCGGATGACCGGGCGGCAACGCCTCGTAAGCCACGCCGATCTGCGTTTGTGAGGTTTGGGCGGTGATATGAGTAGTGTGCGTTTTACCGACCTGCACCTCGGGTAGCGGTACCCCGGCACCTTGCCAGTCACCGAAAAGCTTTTCGACAAGCGCTTTTACGTTCTCCCGGCGAACGCCCCCTGCGACGCTCAAGATTGCGCCCTGCGGCCCGAGCCGCCGCGCAGCGTCTTGCCGCACGCCCGCAGCACTCAGCGCCTTTAGGTCGTCGGCCTCGCCGTAGCTGCTGCGCCCGTGCGCGGAGGCGAAATAGGTTTTGGACAGCGCGATAAATAACCGCTGAGCCGGGTTGTCCTCGAGCGAGGCAAGGTCTTGCAGCGCAACCGTGCGAGCAGGCTCAAATTCGGCGTCGGTAAGGTGCGGACGCCGCACGATGTCGGCGTAGAGTGCCAGCGCCGCGGGTAAGGCGTCGGCGAGCAGCGAACCCGAAAGCACCGTACTCTCGCCGCCGGCACCGCCGCCACGCCGCACCCCGAGCGCGTCGAGATCGGCAGACAAGGTGCGTGAGTCGCGCGTTCCGGCTCCCCGGTCGAGCCATTCGGCGAGCACGGCGGCGCTTCCCAAAGCGCCTTGCGGGTCGGTTACAGCGCCGAACGGCAAGAGTAAGTTAAACGAAACCGACGGCAACCAGGCCATCTCTTGTACGACCAGGGTAAGGCCGTTGTCAAACGTATGGGTGTAAATGTCAGCGTTCATTCGGACTAGTATAGCGCCGCCTGCAACTGTCCCAGGTTGCCTCCAGAGGGTTTTATGCAGTCAAGCAGTCGGCAAGCAGTCGGTCACGTCACTGCCGAAGCGCCTACCCTAAGGTGGTACGCGCGAGCTTGCCAAACTTTAGGCTTCGCCAAGTGTCAAGCCGAGCTGCTTTGCAACGCCGGCTTACGCTGCAAAGCGCTGGTCTTGTTTCGTTTCATAAGGCGCTTCTCACGGACTCTGTAAGCCGCTACCAGGTTACTTTTATGTGCATTTCCGTGACTTGCCCCGGTCTCAAAGTAAGGACAAGCGCCTCGAGCAAGTAACTTGAGAGGCCTAACTGGGGCTGGGGCAGTGTCTACATCACGGCTGGTGCCCAACCGTTTGCAACACCGATAGACAGTTGAAAAAGCCGTACCTGCTTCTCGTCAAGACGAGCGGCATGTTCCAGCAAGGTCTCATCGCTACTGGTCGCGAGTCGCCACAAGCTAAACTCACAGATGCCCACGCGGGTCTCACAGCGCGCTTGCAGTAAAACCGGTGACGCTAGCAGGTGCCTAGGTGCTGGCGGTGATTGCGGTATTCACGGGAATATAGCGGGGCTCGAGACTGTCTTAGCCGATATTGACGCGGGAGCCGACAAGCTTGTCTACCTGGGCGATGTGGCGAGTTTCGGCCCACAACCGCGCGAAACACTGCGCCGGGTTCAGGCACCGGGGTGCCCTATCGTCATGGGTAGCGCAGACTGGAACTGCTCGACGCGCCTGCTCATAAAGCACTTGAAGCTTTAGGCGCGAGCTTTTGCGGTACCGCCTCGCGGTGCGCCGAACAGTTCTCCGACACCGAGCGGACGTTTATCCGGACATTTCAAAAGACGGTGAGACTCGAGCTTGTCCAATTCTGTAACGGACGGCGACACCGAGTCGTTTGTGCGATAGCAGTAAGGTCATAGCGCTTCCTCTCTTTTGTGTGTGGTACCAGATGCTTGAGGAAGTTCGTCCGACGGCTGGGGTATGACTAGCAGCATATAGATTGAAATCAAAACCAGCGGGATACTGACAAGCTGCGTCAGGGTAAAAAGCCCGATTCCGGGCGCGTTGATCCCTTCACGCAAATACACCTCCCAGAAGAGCGGGTTATTGCGAAACGTCTCTTCGAATACCGAACGCAAAACCGAATACCACAAAACAAACTGCCACCAGACAAACCCCGGGGCGCGGCTCCGCCGAAACGCCCACAACAAGATAAAAATCAGTGCAATCCCGATGAGTACGCCGTAGCCCTGGGTCAGGTGAACCGGGCCGTAAGCGACCTGACCGTTGACAACGACCTCCGGCGAGTTCGCCCAGAGGTCGTCCCCGAAGATAAACCGTCCAACCGCGCCAAACGTCTGTGTCCCCGGCTCCGGCCAGGTAAACCCGACGGGCCACCCCGTCACGCGCCCGGTCGTATCCGTACCGTTCATAAAGTTGCCCATCCGACCGCCGATGACCCCGAGCGCCCCGACCGGCGTCAACACGTCCAGGTACGCCCACATGTTGAGCCCGTGAAGCCGCGAGTAAAGCCAGACCGCCACGAAAATACCCAACACGCCGCCGTGGATGCTGCCGCCGCCCTGCCAGATGGCCACTGCGCTCCACGGGTTCCCACCGGGGCCGAAGTACGCTGCCGGGCTCGTCAGGACGTAGACGAGGCGTGCCCCGATAAGTCCGGCAAGCACCAGCCAGAGCGTCATATCGAGCAGCTTGTCGGGGTCTAAACCGCGTTTTTTGGCTTCATAAAGCGTCCAGTTCGAACCGATCAGCACGCCGAGTGCGATTAAAAAGCCGTACCAGCGCAGCGCCAGCGGCCCGAGTTGCAACATGATAGGGTCCATTAAGGTTTAACCTCCAAGCTTGTCTTGATCACCCGAATTACGTTAGCCACTGCCTAAACCGGGTCCACCACGCTCATCATGCCAAAGTCTTCGTGCTCGAGGATGTGGCAGTGTAGCATTGTTCGCCCCGGATAATCCGCAAACGCTACGAGAAGTTCCACACTGCTTTTAGCCGGAACATTGACGACATCTTTCCAGGTGGTTTGCGCCTCCCTTTGACCACGTTTTGAATAGACTTGAAAGGGGTGCACGTGCAGGTGCATGGGATGATCCATACCGCTCTCATTGACGAACTCCCAGTGCTCGACGGTATCAAGTTTTGGCCTAAAGTCGGTGCGCTCCGCGTCGAACAATTTGCCGTTGATATAAAACTCCAGGTTCTCCATGTCTTCAGTAAGTACAATGCGCCGCCGTAAGGTGGCGTCCTCAGGTCGTAACGCAGTGATCGCGGTTAGTACCTGAGGCATTTCAAAGCGGCTTGCAGCGCCTACCTCGAATTCAGCGAGTTCTGCACGTTTGCTTGGCCCCCTGTCCATCCCGCTCGGGCCATCGCCCGCCGGCTCCATGTTCATGCCGGTCATGCCCCCACCCGCCGGTTCCATCTCCATCTCCTCGGGAGAGCGGTTGTACGGCAGGGTTTGCAGCGAGTAGCGCCCACGCTGC
Source organism: uncultured Trueperaceae bacterium (assembly GCA_963799485.1). Lineage (GTDB taxonomy): Bacteria > Deinococcota > Deinococci > Deinococcales > Trueperaceae > Truepera. The sequence continues at coordinate 239,955 of CAWCXJ010000008.1, read as the reverse complement.
GGAAACTGCGCGACGACCTCGTAACGTTCGCCGGGAGCCAAGAGCAATTCTTTAACGCGGTAAGGTGCGCCGACACTGCCCCCATCGGTAGCCGTAACGTGAAACGTCGCCCCCGGGATATGAAGGCGGTAGTAGCGTGCGTTCGACGCGTTAAGCAGCCGGAGCCGCACAGCGCCATCGGCTACGGTCAACTTTGGCTTGACCGCGCCGTTGACCGTCAGCAGACTGCCCTCGCGCCCCATCATCCAGTCTGTTCTGGTATGTGGCGGTACCTGTCCATCCGCCCGGAACTCGATATCTTTAAGCACCAGTAGCTGCTCTGGAAGCCCGCGAAAGGTTGCGTCGGCAGCACCTTCGACCACAATTGCGCCGGCGAGACCGTGAAACTGTTGCCTCGATGCGTCCCCGTGGACGTGTGGGTGATACCAGTACGTTCCTGCAGAACCCTGAGGCACGGTAAAGGCGTACTCCGCCGTTTCTCCCGGCTCGACGATCCGGAAAACGTTGTCACCCTTTCCCTGTGGCGAAATGTGAAGACCGTGGAAGTGAAGATTGGTGGGTTTAGGCAGATCGTTGGTCAACGTGAGCGCAACGCGTTCTCCTTCGCGTAACCGCAGCGTTGGTCCGGGAAACTGCCCGTTATAGGTCAACAACTTGGCGGTGCGGTCTGCGACCGCGACCTCGCCTTCGGCAGCGCGTAGTGAGATACGAAGCGTACCGTCGGCGAGTCGTTGGCCCGTTTCGGGCGGGGTTGGAAACGTCGCTTGCGGCGCGCTTGCTAAAACGCTGCTACCGATCAAGGAATTTGAGAGGGCTGCACCGACGACGCCAAGCCCCGCCGATTTCAAAAATGTTCTTCGTGTAATGCGCATAGACATCCTTTCAAAAAAAGCGTACCGACGTTTTGTAAAGCCTACATAAAGGTATCAGCGTGCAAAAAGACTCGGACACCGTGTCAAAACTGAGCAACCGCTAAACCAACACGGTAGGCTGCAGCTGGTTCGTCACAGTCTGGCTTCACTGACGAACTAGCAGTACGCAAGGGTGTAATGCAACCGTCGAGCGCTACCGGAATAATGAGGTCGGCTAAAGCGTAAGCTTTACGCCAACTTTACACAAGACACTTACACTGAAGGTATGATCGCACCGAGTCTTCCGGTTGCCTTTCTCGCGGGCATACTTTCGTTTCTCTCACCCTGCGTTCTGCCCCTGGTACCCTCGTATCTCGCCTATGTGGGCGGCAGCTCGAAAAACCGCCTTACGGTCTTTCGCAACAGCCTGCTCTTTGTCCTGGGGTTTTCGCTCGTCTTTATTGCGTTAGGTGCGTCGGCTAGTGCGCTGGGCGGGGTGCTGCTGGCGTCTCGAGGCCTGCTCATCCGTGCCGGCGGCGTGCTGGTCGTGCTGTTCGGCTTGATGCTGTTAGGCGCTTTTAAGATCCCGCTACTTTACCGAACCGCTAAGCTCGATTATCAGGGTGCGACGAGTACGCCCTTGGGTGCAGCTCTCATGGGAATGTCGTTTGCTATTGGCTGGACGCCTTGTATCGGCCCGGCTCTGGGAGCCATTTTGACGCTGGCGGGCGCTTCGGCGACGCTTACGAGCGGTGTAAGCCTGCTGGCGGCTTACGCGCTGGGCCTAGCGCTACCCTTTCTTCTGGCTGCGCTAAGCTTGGGGTCGTTCCAGCGTTTTAGTGGTCGGTTCCGTCCGTTTCTGCCTTGGGCCGAACGCGCTGCAGGTGTTGTCCTTGTGTCCTTCGGCGTCCTTATGGTGAGCGGCTACGTCACCTGGCTAAACGGCTTTCTTTTACGCGTGACGCCGACTTGGTTACTGAGCCGGTTATAACCCTCTGTAGTTTACGTTACCGGCGCTCGAGTTCCAAGCTAGCTCAAACGGGGCAGGGAAAAGGTAAAAATGCCGCCCCAGCCCGCTTCTGTACGCACCGCGAGCTGCCCACCCTGGGCCTCGACATAGTGCTTGGCAATCGTCAAGCCGATACCGCTTCCGCCCCCTTGACTATACTGACGGGCTTTGTCACCCCGGTAAAAGCGGGTAAAGAGGTGAGGCAAGTCTTCAGCGGCGACGCCCGCGCCGGTGTCCCGAACCTCGAAAACGATCTCAGCGCGGCCCTGTTCACGGGCTGCAAGCTTAACGGTACCACCGGGGGGCGTGTGGCGCAGGGCATTAACGATGAGGTTCGAAAGTACCTGCTCGGTGCGGTCGGTGTCGGCAAGCACGCACCATGACGCGGAAACGGGCTCGACGACAAACGCAACCTTGCGCTTTTCAAACTGGGGGCGAAAGGTGCCTGAAGCTTGCACGAGCAGATCACGTATCGGTACCGGCTTCTTGGTGAACTGCTCCTGACCGGTCTCGACCCGTGAAAGCAGTGAGAGGTCAGCGACCAAGCGCTCGAGCCGCCTGACCTGGCGTTGGCACGCCGTCAGCGTTTCGGGGTCGGTGCGGAAGACGCCATCCTCGAGCCCGTCGAGATAACCGTGCAGACTACTCAGCGGCGTTTTGAACTCGTGCGCTACGCTCGCTAACAGCTCGACGCGTCGCCTTTCGGTTTGCGCCAGGGTTTCTGCCATCGCATTAAACGATCCCGCGAGGTCGCCCACCTCTCCGGGAGCCTGCGCGTCCAAGCGGTCTTGATAACGTCCCGCCGCGATTCGCTGGCTTGCGCGCTGCATACTTTTTAGCGGCGCGACGATGCGGCTTGTGACAAACAGGGCTATCCCGCCGGCAATACCGGCAGAGACGAGCAGACCCCAGAGTATCGACTGATTGAGCGCCCGCCGGTACGCGTCACCCAAATCCGACGCCATCGCTGCCCCGAACGTTTGCGGTGTCACGCGGTTCATGGCCGCCTGCATATCGCGAACATGGTGATCCAACAAAATGGGGCCGAACATCTCCGCACTTAGGAAAAAGATGGTGCAGCAAACGACGATCAAAAGGAGGTACGAAGCGAGCAAACGCCAGTAGAGGCTTAGATTACGGGAAAACCTCACGCTGGACTCTCGACAAACTTGTAACCTACACCACGAACAGTGGCAAGTACAGCTGTGCCGCAAAACGCCTCGAGCTTCAGGCGCAAATTGGACACATGGACGTCAACCACGCGGTCTATACCGGTAAAGTCGCGCCCCCAAACGCGGTCTAGAAGTTCGTTGCGGTGCCATACCCGCCCCGGTTGCTCTGCTAGCGTATAGAGCAGCTCAAACTCGCGTGTGGTCAGGTCTAGCTGGTGCCCGCCCAAACTTGCAAGACGTTTTACGGGATCGATCCATAGGTTCCCGCGCCAGATAGCCTGGGTAGAAACCTTTTCACCGTGCGCACGGCGCAAAACGGCGTGAATACGGGCGACGAGTTCACGGGGACTAAAGGGCTTGGGAATGTAGTCATCTACGCCAAGCTCAAAACCCCGTAGTCGGTCGTCCTCTTCACCTTTAGCTGTGAGCATTATAACGGGTGTGGCGAGTGTCAGGCGCAAGTGCATCATAAACGTCTCACCGTCGAGGCGCGGTAGCATCCAGTCGAGTACGATGAGTGCAGGTGGCTGGGCTAGTGCTGAAGCCAAGCCGGTTGCGCCGTCTACTGCTGTTTCGACCTGAAATCCTTCACGGGTCAGGTATGCCTGGACAATCCTGACGATATCGGGATCGTCTTCTACCAGTAAAATTCGCTCAGCCACTAGACCTCTTCAAACCAAGCCACAGCGTGCTTAGGTGGATGCCCGTCTCACCATAGCCAGATATCCAGCCTTATAAAACCGCTAGCCATGGTGGTCAATACCTTCATAAGCTTCGATAAAGGTGCGCATCTCAGCAGTACCGAGCGTCTCGAAGAGCTGCCGCCGCTGCCAAGCGGTTGCCGCAAAGGGGGCTCCCAAGCTCTCACGCGGCGCAATAATGACCCGTTCAAAGCCCCGTGCAACCTCCTCGAGCTGACGAATGCGCTGCTGATTCTCTTCACCCGAACCGAGAGCGTACCAGAGGATGACGCCACCATCCTCGAGGTTATGCAGCAGCACCTGGTCAGGGACGACAAAGTCATAACTTTTCCAGTCGGCGATGGTACTCCAGTGGGGGCCTGAGGTCGGCGGGTTGGAGTTATAATCTGCGCTGGTACTACCCTCGGCGATATGCGCGTTACCCTGGTTGGCAAAGGCCTCCCCCGGTGTAGCGGGACGCTGAAAACTTACTCCTATCACAACAGCAACCACAACTGCGCCGATACCGGCAAACCAGAACACCGGTCGTTTCCATCTACCCTGAAAGTTTTGCTTGCCTCTTACGTTTTTTACTGCCACGTAAACTCCCTAAAATGATCTGCAAAAGCGACTACTTGCTAGGCTTTGCGGTGGCGACTTTGGTTTAGCAGGATTTCTGCAGTTTTGATAAAGTGCTAGCCATATTATAGCCGAGGGTATCAGAGATTTGTAAAGCCCCTGTAAAGAACCCCCTGGCCGTGGCGCGAACGCTTACCTGCCCTTTTTGCTAGGTGTCCACTGTGCTTGCAGCCCGTACCGTCCCTGATAAAGTCTGTAAAGATACCCGGCTAGAACGCGCTTTTCTGGGTTGAACCGTAGCCTTATCGCTTTTTTCTTGCCGATCACGGGTGCGCGGCAGCCCCAGAGAGACACACCGAGACCGAGTACCGAAAAAAAGAAAACGATAACCGGCTAGGCCTCTTGTTGAGCGCAGCGTTGACGTGGGCGGCGACGGTGTAGGTATCACGGACGACCCAGACAACCGCGCCCGGACCAAACGCGTACCAGGGTATGACGAAATAAGGCGCTGCCGAAAATGATAAAAATCCAAATTCCATACGTCTCACGTCTCGCCCAGCTAGTCACCGCAGCCGTCCTAAATGCGAGTGTGGCTTATACGTTTTGCAGCCTGCGCTTTGTAGTTTCTTGCCGTAGCGACCAGCTCGGGAAAACATTGGTCGTCACTGCTGCAGGCCGGGCAGGTAAAGTAAAACCTGCTGCCACGACCCTCTTCACTCTCGAGCCCGATCCGGCCGCCCATCGCCTCGACCAAACCCTTTGCGACGGTAAGCCCGATACCACTGCCACCGTCACGGTGGCTACGCGCCGGGTCAATCCTGTAGAAACGTTCGAAGATGCGCTGCTGGTGAGCGCTCGCGATACCGGGGCCATCATCACTTACAAAAAACCTGACCGCTCCCTCCTGAACCCCGGCCCCGACAACCACCAGGCCACCGGTCGGCGTGTACCTGAGCGCGTTCGCAAGCAGGTTCGAAAGAACCTGCAAAACCCGGTCGTAATCTGCATAAACAGAGGGCAAAAGGCTCGTTTCCTGGAGTTTTAGGGCGAGCCCCCGTTCTTCAAAGATGGGTTGGAAGCGGTCGTAAGCGTCTGCTAACAGTCCAGCTGCGGAGCAGGGTGTACGCCTGATCTCGACGCCGCGCGCCTCGATACGCGAAACCAGCAGCAGATCGTTGGTCACGCGCCGCATCGCCTCGAGCTCGCGGTTCATCGCGGTCGCCACTGCGTCTAAGGGCATCAGCTTTTCGGCAAAAGCCTCGGTGTAGCCCTGCAGCGCTGAAAGAGGCGTATGCAGTTCATGCGCGACGATGCCGATCAGCGCCGAGCGCTCCGCTTCAGTTGCCGCCAAACCTTCAGCCAGCTCGTTAAAGTGCTGGGCGATAGCGGTCAGTTCATCGTTTCCGGCGACCTCGAGGCGCGCCGTGTAGTGACCGCCCGCCAGGGCGCGACTCCCCACTTCAAGCTTTTCGGCAGCCGTAGCCACGCGCCGCGCCTCGCGGTATGAGACGGTCATAGCCAACACAAGGGCAATGGGCAGTGAAATTGCCAACGCCAGTAGCATGACGCGCTGGTGCCCCTCGGCAAGAACCGCACGGTACGCCTGGGCACTGATCCCTGTGCTGGCAAGACGGTCCAGATGTTGACCGTAAAAGGTCGGCGACAGCAGGCCAACCCCGACGACGATGCCGGCGCTGGCAACAACAGCGGTCAGCAGGTGACTTACGAATAAGCGACCAAAAATCTTCATGACGACTCGATAAAGCGGTAGCCGACCCCGTGGACGGTCTCGATATAGCGCGGCTGCTCCGAAGCGTCGTCGAGTTTTCGCCGTAAAATAGCGATGCGCGAATCTACTACGCGTTCGTTGCCGGGAAAGTCGCCACCCCAGACGCGCTCGAGCAAGCGGGTGCGGCTCCAGGCCAAGCCGGGGTGCTGGGCGAGGGTGACGAGCAGCTCGAACTCGAGCTTGGAAAGCAGCAATTTGGTTCCCCTCAAGTAGACGTCGCGGGTCCCGAGCTGAATCGACAGCTCACCGTAGCGCAGCTGATCGCTAAGCCCCGCGCGGCGCAGCAGCGATTTGATACGCGCCACGACCTCACGCGCACTAAACGGTTTTACCACGTAATCGTCTGCTCCCAGTTCCAGACCGTAGACCCGCTCGTTTTCAGTATTTCGCGCTGTGAGAATGACGATACGCAGTTCTGGACGGTCTCGCAGCAGTACCTTAGCCACCTCCCAACCGCTGAGTTCGGGGAGCATCAGGTCCAGCACAACCAGGTCTACCCCCGGTGCGCTCGCCAGGGCGCTCGCGCCGTCTGCGGCCTCGACGACCTCGAAGCCTTCGCGCTCGAGAAAGACGCGCAGCACTTCGCGGATCGACGGGTCGTCGTCTACTACCAAGATAGTCAAATATCCCTCCTTGACCGAGGCCACGAACCTCGAGCAGCCGCCTAGCCTCACGCCTTAGCCCTAAAAGTCCTAGCACCCAAAAGTCTTAGCGCCTACTCTAGGCGTCGTTTGTTACCGTTTTATGACGTTTTCCGGCGTCCCGGAGCTGTCGGTTTAGAGCTTTCACAAAACCGTAACATCTGCCTCCTACCATAGCGCTCAGTACGCTAGAACATTTCAGGGAGGGGGCTCACACAGCGTAAAAGCGTTTTACAAGGTCAACGTGAGTAGCAGCTCAGCACTGTTTAACAGTTGCTACAGGTAAGGGGGGTTCATGGAACAAGCAATAGGGACACCTAGATCAAACCGCTTCGGCGACGAGATCGGGGGTGCACTGGGGGCAGGACGCTTTACTAAAGAGGGGGCTTTTGCCAAAGGCGACCGCGCGGTGATGTGGTGGCTCGGCACAAGTATTTTTTGGCTCACGGTGGTGGACTTGTTCGGGCTCATCATCGCCACCCAGCTCATTGCCCCGGAAACGTTCAACGGCATCTCGTTTTTGACGTTTCCGCGCATCCGCATGTTGCACGTCAACGGAGTGATTTTCGCCTGGCTCTCCTCGATGTACTGGGGCGCGGCCTTCTATATGCTGCCGCGCCTGTTGGGGCGCGGGCTCTACAGCCCCCGGCTCGCCAAGGTCTCGGCGGTGCTCTGGAACATCATGTTCGTCGCGGCCATCGTCACTATCGCCGGGCTCGCCTGGAACCAGGGCCGCGAATACGCCGAGTTCGTCTGGTGGATAGACGTGCTGCTGCTCATCGCCTGGCTGCTCAACATCTACAACGTGCTGATGACGCTGCTCACCCGCAAGGTGAGGCCGCTCTACGTCACGGTCTGGTGGATCGTGGCCGCGCCGCTGTGGCTCGCCGCAGACTTTTTTATCGGCAACGTGATGTGGCGTCCGCAGGGCTACAGCGGTAATGGCTGGACCAACATGCTGACCGGCTCGGGCGGTTCGGGCGCAGCACCGACCTGGATCGCCGACGGGATGCTCAACTGGTGGGCCAACCACAACCTCTTCGGGTTGTGGCTCACGCCAATGCTCTTGGCGATCCTTTACTATTTGATTCCCAGGCTCACCAACACGCCGCTCTACTCGCAGACGCTCTCGTTTATCTCGTTCTGGGGTATAGCCTTTTTCTACACCGGCGTGGGCCACCATCACCTCTTGCAAGCGCCGATTCCGGGCTGGCTCAAGAGCTACGCGACGATTTCGTCCATCATGCTCCTCGTGCCCGTGTTCGCCTTTGTAACCGACATCATCATGACCATGCGCGGCTCGTGGGGCAAGTTTTTTACCAACATGCCGCTGCGCTTTAGCCTCACCGCGCTCGTTTTTTACCTGCTCGTCAACATCCAAGGCTCGTTCCAGGCAGTGCAGCAGTTCAACCGCTTCACGCACTTCACCAACTTCGTGGTGGCGCACGCGCACCTGGCCTTGCTGGGCGCGTTTACCTTTTTAGGCATCGGCTTTATCGAGTACGCGGTGGCGCACATCTACGACAAGCCCATCTACAGCCGCACTCTCTCCGAATGGACCTACTGGCTTATTTTGATAGGCTTTACCGGCTTTTTCTGGTCGCTGACCATTGCCGGCTTTATCCAGGGGCAGTCGTGGCTGCAGGGAGTGCCCGAGGTCAACGTGCTCACCATGATCCGCCCCTGGTACATGGCGCGGGCCGCCTTCGGCGCGATGATCGTGCTTTCAGGCATCGTGCAGGCCTACAACATCGTGCAGACCATTCGCAAAGACACCCGGAAAATCGTGCGCGAGGAGTTCGAGCGGGTGCTGGCGCAGGGTCGGGGTCCCGCCCCCGACGCCGCGGCGGGGGGTGAACTCGGTGCCTCCTGAGAGCGACGACAACCAGGGCATGCGCTCGGGTCTGCCCAGCACGCCCGAAAACTGGCGCGACCCGCCCAAGCAAATCATGCGCATGGAGCCGCTGGTCGTGTCGCTGGGCGCGATGCTGGTGTTTGCGCTGGTGGTCGGCTTCGTGGTGGTGCTGCCGCTGACCACCTTCGAGCCGTCGCCGAGCCCCAACGCGACGCCGCTCTCGGACGCGGCCTGGCGCGGTAAGCAAAACTTTCAGCAACAGGGCTGCTACTTGTGCCACTCGGGCTTCACCAGGCCCCAGGACGTCGCGGTGGGCCAGTACTTCGTCTACACGCGGGCGTCCGAAGCGGGCGACTGGCCGGGCGCGGGCTGGACGCCCAACCTGTTCGGCTCGATTCGCACCGGCCCCGACCTCGCCAACGAAGGCGGGCAGCACCCCGACGACTGGCAGCGGGCGCACTACTTCGACCCGCGCTACACCACGCCCAAGTCGGTGATGCCGCGCTTTTCGTTCTGGAGCGACAGCCGCACGAGTGACGCCATCGAGTACAACCGCTTTCAGGGGGGCAAGGAAGGCTTGCTCCGCGCCGCAGCGATGGACGTCGGCAAGAAGATGATGCTGATTACCGGCATGGGCCAAGACCCCGCCACCTTTTTCCCCGACCTGGTTCAGCAGCTTCAGGCGGACGGCAGTTACCGCCCTGCGGGCTCGGCCATGGACACCTCGCCGGAGGGCGTCCCCTGGATGGCGGTGTGGATGATGAACAGCATGGCCCGCAGCTACTGGCTCACCGACAACCCGCTGCCGCTGACCCGGCAGAACCTGCTGCGCGGCAAAGTCATCTTTCAGGAGCGCTGCGTGGGCTGTCACGGCGTCAACGGCAACGGCAACGGACCCGCGGCGACCTTTCTGGCACCCAAGCCCTTCAACTTTACCGACACGAGCGCCGTCAGTGGTCAAATGGGGTTCTTCGCCTCGCCGGGACAGATGTACCACCGTCTTTTGACCGCGGGTAAGGGCTCGGCCATGGAAAACTTCGGCACCCGCCTGTCGGTCGAGGACATCTGGCGCCTGGTCCTGTTCTTGAAGACCATTCCGGGCGGCAGCCTCGCGGAACCGCAGACCCTGCCGACGCCGGACATGTACCTCGACTGGCAGCCCCCGGCGGCGATGCTCGAGTACATCGCCGCGCATCCCCTGGCGGAGCGCGAAACCGGGGCCGAGCACAGCGCCACCGCCACCCCTTTCGACGCGGCGGCGCACTGGGTGGCACCAGGGATGGACCCGAACGACGTGATCTTCGTCGGCGGCAAGCTGCCGCTGACCCTGGCGCGCCTCACCGGCCTTATCCAGAGTGCCTATTTCAGCCTGCTCGAGCAGGCCTTTAACGAGTCGCAGGCGCGCGGCGACAACGTCTTGAGCCGCGAACAGGTCATGAATACGGAGGGATTGCAGTGGTTCCAACCCTAAAGTCGGTGTTACCAAAGGCTTCACTCGCGCCTTGGCGTGCGCCCCGGCTGATGCTGTGGGTGTTTGCCCTCGGCAGCGGGATGGCCGCCGCTCACGACCAGCCCAAGGACGCAGTTGCGGACTTTGTGATGACCGACTGGATGCTGATGACCGCCTTTTTCGGCTTCATGCTGCCCGCGCTGCTCATCTCCTTGATAGCCTGGCGGCGCGGCTACTTCAGCGACATGGAGGGCGAGGTCAAGACCTTCTGGCTCACGCCCGAACCCGACTACGAAACCCCGGCCTGGGCCTGGGAAAAGGTGCCCGACTGGGCGCGGGAGGATTTGAAATGAACGTTCCCTCGGGCAGTTCCCCCGAAGCCTTCAAAGCCTACTACGACTACCTCTACAGCAACTACTACCTCGCGCCCAACGGCGGCGTTACCTGGGAGTGGCTGAGCTTGCAAAACAACCTCCGCCTCATCCTGGTTTACCTCGGCTGGCTGGTGGTGACGGCGCTCGGTTTGTGGCTACTGACACGCTGGCAGGGCCGCACGCGCTGGCGCAACGACCTCTACCCGCAAGAGGAATACAACGGCTACCTTCAAGAGCACGTCGGCCCGGTAGGCGTGATGAAGTGGGTGTGGGTAGGCATCTTTTTGTGGACGCTCTTTTTGACCGTCCAGCAGATTTTGCAGGGGCAGGTCTACTAGCGTGCCCGCCGCGACCCACTACACGCAACTCACCCGGGCGCGCCTGAGCCGCGAGGTCTGGGACGAGGCTTACTTCGCGCTTATCGCGCTCAAGGGGGTGCTGCAGAGCCTCCCTGGCTTTGTAAGCATGGAGCTGTTGGGGCGGGCGGAGTCGGACGAAGTTGCGATTCTCGCCATCGTGCGCTGGGCGCTCGAGGAGCAGCTCGAGGCCTGGATCGGGTGCGGCGAAACGCCCCAGGACGTGCTCGAGGAGATGCAGCCGCCGCCGCGTGACCTGCAGGTCGAGTACCTGCTCGAGCTGGGTTAGGGGAGCCGTGCCGAAGATAGCAAAACAGCAAGACAAACACCAACAGCACCGGGAGAACTATCCGCAGACCCACGAAGACGACGCCACGCGCCGCCGCGCGGCGCGCCGCACCTGGCTTTTGTTGGGCGCGATGATGCTCGCCTACGCAGTATGGTTCGGGCTGATTTACCTGCTCGAGCCGGGGGTTCGCTGATGACCTGCGCAGTCGGGCGCTACATGCAGCCCCGGTGCCCGGCCCGCCCGACAACAGCGGCTGAGACGTGAGCAGGTCGGCTGCACCCAAAGGCGACGACGCCGAAACGGTGCGCGAGCGCAGCAGCCCGTCTGCAAGGCTGGTCCACAACATCGTCCGTAAGGAGGGCGACGAAGAGTTGGGCCGCGCCCCTGCGGCACTTTTTTGGTCGGCGCTGGCAGCGGGGCTGGGGATGGGGTTTTCGCTCATCGCCGAAGGGCTCATCCGGGCCAGTTTGCCCGAGGCGGAGTGGCGCACGCTGCTGACGAGCTTCGGCTACACCATCGGTTTCGTGATCGTCATCCTGGGTCGCCAGCAGCTTTTCACCGAGACGACGCTGACCGCGGTGCTGCCTGTGCTCGAGCAGCCTACTTTGCCCCACATCTGGAAGCTGCTGCGGCTCTGGGCCATCGTCTTGGCGGCGAACCTGCTCGGGGCACTTCTCGTCGCCTGGGTACTCGGGACGAGCCAAACCTTCGACCCCGCCGTTAAAGAAGCTTTCGCCGCCATCGGCGAGGAGGCGCTGCGCGGCTCGTTCTGGACCATCATGCTGCGGGCGATTTTTGCGGGTTGGCTCATCGCTCTGGTGGTCTGGCTGCTGCCCGCCGCGGGCGACGCGCGGCTCGGGGTGGTCTTGCTACTCACCTACTTAGTGCGCTTGGGCGGCTTCGCACACATCATCGCGGGTTCCACCGAGGTGCTCTACTTGACCGTCACCGGGCAACTCGGCTGGGGCGCGTACCTCGCCGACTATTTCACGCCGACGCTTGTCGGCAACACGCTGGGCGGCGTGGCGCTCGTCGCGCTGGTAAACCACGGTCAAGTTACGTCGGATAACGACTGAAGCCAGGGGGAAATGATGCGTTTAGAACAGCTTTTCACGGCTGAGGCCGACCCAAAAACGACCGGCGCGGCGCGCGGCCTACCCGGGGGTGCCTCGCAACCCGCCGCCTTCTGGCCGGACGGGGGCCGCCGCTGATGTGGGTCGCCAGCTTAAACAACCTCGACGTCATCGGCATCCTCTTCGCGGCGCTGGCCGTGACCGGGCTGGTGGCCTGGCTGGTGCCCGCGGCAAACGCGCAGCGTAGCGCGCCGCAGCGCTTTAGTGGCGCTCAAATCACCGCCTACGACCGCTTTTTGCCGCTGTACGCGCTTTTCGGCGCGGGCGCGCTCGTGGTCGGGGCGCTACACGGCGTTCTCAAGAACCTGCCGGGCGTGTTTCAGTGGCTTATGACCGCCGACCACGGCGGCGAGATGGCTAAAGACCTGTCCAACACTCATATCTTCGTGGTGGGGGTGGGTACGGTTTTGCTGACCGGCCTCACCTGGTACGTGCTGCCCCGCATCACCAAGCGCCCGCTCTACAGTCCGGGGATGGCAACCGCGTCGTTCTGGTTTACGGCGCTCGGCGTATCGGGCTTTTATCTGGCCTGGCTCATTCTAGGCGTCGTCGAGGGCAACATGGTGCAAAACGGGTTGACTTACGCCGACGCCAAGGCGCTGGTCGGCAAGTGGCACAGTATCCCTCTGCGCGTGACCGGCATGATGCTGGGACTCGGCTACTGGACCTACACCTTAAACGCCGTACTGACGGTTTGGTTTTCACGGCGGGTCGACGAAAAAAAACCGCACGCCCACCTGCTCAAATACCTCGTGGTCGGTACGGTAGCGCTGACGGTCGGCACCGTGCAAGGGGTGTTGCAGGTTTTGCCCAAGAACGAGGCCTGGATTCAGGCTGCCGGGATCGCCGGGCGCATGATCGACCCCGTGAGCCACGCGCATATCAATCTGGTGCTCGGAACGCTGATGCTCGCTATCGCGTTTTTTATCTATCTGGGGCCGCGTCTGGGCCTGGCGGCGGTGTCGCGGCGGCGCGCCGGACTCATCTTCTGGGTGCTGTTACCGGGTGGCCTGCTCTTTTACGCCTCGCTGCTGCTGCTCGGGCTTTACGAGGGTTACCGGATAGTCGACGACGGCCTCGTAACCGAGGCCGTCGTGGCGCGTTTGGGACTCCTTCACAGCGGCCCCATCTTAGTGGGCGGTCTGGTGATGACGGCGGGGGTGTGGCTGTTTATCCTCACGATGGTGCAGTCGGCCCGGCGCGCGGCGGGGACGCTCAGGACGGCTGTTTATCTGAGCGGTTTGGCGCTTTTTGTAGGCACGCTGCAAGGCCCTTTTCAGGCTATCGACGCCGTCAAGCTCTGGTACATGCGGGCCGGTGCGCTGGGCGAGGTGTTGCCGAGCGCACACGCGCAGCTCAACATCCTGGGCGGCTTGACACCGCTGGCGGTGCTGCTGGCGCTCGCCACCATCCCCAAGCTGCCTTTAGACAAACTTACCGGGGCGGTGTTGTGGCTCGAGCGGGGTGCGCTCTTTATCTATGCGGGGCTGGCCTACATCGGGATTCAAGCCTCGCTGCTCGTGGCTGCGGGTGGGCGCGCGGTCAACGCCGAGATGACTGAAAAAAGCCACCTGCACCCGGTTGACCCGCAGCTGCTTACGGCGGTAGCACCCATCGGCTTGGCGCTCGGGTTTGTCGGCTTTAGCCTTTTTTTGGTTGGGGCGCTCCGGTGCTTTCAGCTGACGTGGCGTTACACACGGTCTTTTCGCGCTCAGAGCCGCAGCGCAGTGGCGGCCTACCCTGCACGAGTTACCGGGCCGCTGCCGCCGGCACTACGCCGTTTGCCCCCGGCGCTGCCGGTCGGTGCCGAGTTTGTTGGAGCCTTTGCAGGTTTTCCGGGCCTCGGCTGGTTTCTGGCCGGGGTACCGGTGGTGGGCTGGCCCTTGGCTGCGGTCGGCCCCGGCGTAGCCTGGGCACTGTTGCCGATGCTCTTTAGTCCCTTCGGCAACACCTTTCTCACCGCTGCCGGGCTGAGCGTCTACATGTACTATTTTCCGGGAACGGCGCTGCTCTCGAGCCTCGCGCTCGCGCTGGTGTTGCGCCGCCGCCATCGTCCGGGTGGGGGTCGTCTGCAGCGGCGCTTGCCGCCACGGGTACGCCGCCGCAAAACGGCGGTCGCGCTGGGCGCGAGCGTGCTGGGGCTGGCGCTGCTCTCGACGCTGCTGGTACCGCTCTTGGGCGGCAGCGTCGGCGCGCGGGCGCAGTACACGCCGCTACGCGCAGTGCCCGAAGCGTCGCGGGGCCTCTTTTTCGCCTCCAACGACGCCTTCGTGCGGCCCTACCCCTGGTACGAAGCGCCCGCCGACTTTCCCCCCGACTCGCTCGCGCTGGCCGCCGTAGACACGCTCGTCGTGCAGGACCGCCGCACGGGCGACGCTACGGACTACCGCCTGGTCGCTTTGAGCGACGCGCACGAGACGCCGCTGCAAGAGGTCGCGCGAACACGTGCGGGCAAGCTCGAGCGCCTGACGCTTAAACCTACCGAAGCGCTGTCGCCCGGTCGTTATCTGCTCGTAGCCGACCAGACCTCGAGCATGTACGGTGGCACCACCGAGTACTACTTCACGCTAAATCCGAAACTGGCTCCACTCGCAGCGCCGCCCCCTGCGCCTGCGCGTCCGCCTGCTACGTTTAAGGCGACCGGAGCAGCTGCGCCGCGTGTCGTCGTGGTCGGTGAAAGCCCTTCCTGGAGTGCGCTGGCGGCGCTTGTCGCCGTGTTCTTGGCGCTGCTCGTCTGGGGTGATTACGCCCGAAAACCGGCACCTCACCGGTTCTGGTGGGCGCTCGGTATCAGCATGTTTGCGCTGGCCTCGAGCCTCGGTCTGCTGCACGCCCTGCGTGGTTCGTGGACGCCGCTAAGCTACCGGAGCTGGTACGCAGCGGGCGCACTGTTTGCCGCAGCTTTTCTGGGTCACGGCACAGCTTGGCTGCTGCTGCCCAGAAGGTGGGCGCAGGCGCTGACCTGGCTGCTCGTCTTCTACGCCGGGGCCGTGTTGGCGCTAGCCCTCGCCGCACCCCTCGAGCTTGCCAAACTCGGCTCCGCCGATCAGCTAAGTGGGCGCGCGTTTCCCGACCTGGGTACGGCGCTGGCAGCGACGCCGCGGTTCCACACCATCTTTCTAAACAGTTACGGCGCAGCGATGCTTGTACTAGGCGCGCTCGTCTCTGCCTGGCGTCTGTTTGGTAGGCCCGAGTCGGCTAACCGCATGTGGGGCACGATCCTCATTGCCGGGGGCGGTATAGCGATGGGCGCGGTTGGTACGCTCAACCGTTTCGGCTTTTCCGGCGCGCAGAGTTTAGGCGAAATGCTGGCGATTCTGCTTATCTTCGGCGGCTTCAAGCTGGCAGCCCGTGGCAGGACAGCTTCCGCGCCTTCTGTGCAGGTAGCGGTTTCCCCAGGGGACTAGCTGCTAGGCACGGGCTCTTTCGCCAATCTTTAGCCTCACGCTGCTCTGCGAATGAGCGTCGTTGGACATAACAAGTGTCACCTTGATCCAGGCTGCGCTCACGGAGCGCAGCCGACACGGCTCGAGCGGAGGTTCCCCAGCTTTGAGAACGCAGCCGTACGGGGCAGCTCTACGAATATGAGAGTACAGTACCGTCGGTTGCGATGCGTAAATTACGACATACAAGCAGGATGCTGAGATTACAGTGACAGGAGACGGATTTTAGCGTCTTGCTAGTTGCGTCTGAAAGGTATAGATTTCTTTGGCCTGCGCCACGATGATGTCGCGTGCAAGAGAGCGCAGGTCGTCGTGGGTCGCGCGCGTAAGTGCCAGCTGCGCCGTATCAAGCGCACTGTCGTGGTGCGCCGTCATTTCTCTTAAAAAGGCTGTGTCGGCGTCGCCGGTTGCCACCGCACCGATCCTCGAAGTTATCTCTTGCTCTACGGGTTTGGCCATCGTTTCATCTATGCCGCGCCCGTACCATCCCTGGAGCCAGCCGATCATCTTGGTGTTTTCAGGGTCTTGCGCCGCGATAATCGCTTTTGCCGCCGCCCGCAAATCCGGGTTTTGGGTGCGGTCTAAAATCCACTCGGACATCTTGACTGCGCCGCGGTGGTGCGCGGTCATTACCGACATAAAAGCGACTTCGAACGCTTCGCCCTCGAGTTCGGCAAGCTCGGCAAGCGCACCAGGCATATCGTTAGTTTCCGCCCATGTTCATGTCCGAGTTTCCGCCCATGTTCATACCCGGTATACGCGTCAGCAATTTATCAAGGTACGTTTGAGTCTGGGGGTTTCCTCCCATGTTCATACCCGGCATGCTTGCCGGACCCTGTCTCGTGGCTCCTAACATCGTGGTAACGACAACTGTGACAAAGAGGACGATACTTACGCCGATTGCTAAAGGTCTAAGGTGTTTCACAAGCCTCCTCACTGGCTCAAACGTACTTTAGTATCTTGTGCGCTGCGCATGTTACCAAGGCTATCAGAAATCTGTAAAGTCTCTGTAAAGAACCTTTCGACCGCTTACCTTTATATCGGCTTTACATTTCGCTTTTACACTTGGCGCGTGCATTCCGAACAGTCGTTCAAATTTACCAAGATCGTAACGCTCAGCCGTAAAGCCGTGCAAATGCCCTCGCCGCTTCAGGCGCTGGCAGCCGGGATTTTGCTGGGTTTTACCGTTACGCCTTATCCCTGGTCGTTCTTGGCCCCCTTACCCCTGGCTTTGCTGTACAGCCTGATCGCACGCGCCGAGACGCGCGGTCAGGCGTTCAGGCTGGGCTGGCTCGGTGGCGCGGCTTTTTTTGTTGTTCATCTGTTTTGGTTACCGGTCAGTTTCACCGCCCTGTTCGGGCCGGTGATCGTTTTGCCGATGCTACTGCTTCCGCCGCTGCTGGCAACCTTCTGGGGTCTCACCACACTCGCGGCTAAGTTGACAGGCCGCTATACCTTGTTGGCTCTGCCCTTCGCCTGGGTTGTGATGGAGTATCTGCGCACTTTAGGTGTCTTTGGGTTTACCTGGGGAACGCTCGGTTACGCCTTTTTGCCGACGCCCCTGATTCAACTCGCCGACCTGGGCGGTGTGGCCCTGATAAGTTTGCTCGTTACCGGCGCAGCCGCGTCGCTTGCAGCGCTGAGAGAGCACCGCTGGCGACCGGCACTGCTGATGGGCGCGTTGCTGGTTGCCGGAACAGGTTACGGCCTGACCCGTCCGGCACCCCCGGCACCCGACCAAGAGGTGATTCTGGTTCAAGGAGCCGTCAACCCCCTCGAGAAGGCGGCGGGCCGCACGGTTGACGAACTCACGCTTTACGAGGGCCTCACCCGGCAAGCCTTGGCGCAAGGCCCCGCCGATCTTGTCGTCTGGCCCGAGGGTGCGTCGCCACTTCCGCCGACCGATACCCGGGTCGAGTCGGCACTGGCGAGCTTCAAAACCCCGACCATTATCGGCGCGCCCTACTTTACCAGCGATTTTAGTATCTACCAAAACCGTGCTTATAGTTTTCCAGAAGGTGTCACGAGCAGTTACGCCAAGGTCAAGCTGGTACCGTTTGGCGAAACGTTTCCCTTGCGGCAGTCGCTGCGCTTTGCCTACGACCCGATCTTTACCGCTATCGGCCTTTCCGGTCTGCTCAGCACCTTGCCGGGGGACAGTTACCAGCCGCTCGCGCTGGGCGCTGTCCGCGCAGGTACCTACATCTGCTATGAATCGACCTTTCCGGCGGTGGCGCGAACAATGGTCAAAGAGGGTGCGAATCTGCTTGTCAACATCTCCAACGACGCCTGGTTCGGGCGCACAGCAGGCGCGGAGCAGCACTTCCAGATGGGCCGGGTACGGGCCATTGAGACGCGCCGCTACCTGGCTCGAGCCGGAAACGACGGGATTACAGCCGTTATCGACCCGCTGGGCCGGGTTACTGCAAGGTTTCCGCGTGGTGACCGCGCGGCGTTCCGGTCACAAGTAGCCCTCAGCGAAACGACCACCCTCTATGTCCGGTTGGGAGACTGGGTTCCGCTACTCAGCGCCGTTTTAGTCGGCGCCCTGTTTTTGGTTGCAATAAAAGAGCGAAACTCGAGAAAGAAAGAGGTGTAATCGGTGCCTGAAGTTCTTTCGGTAGGCGGACTGCTCATCCCGGTTTTACGCTTCGGCGTACTGCTCGCCTTAGTGCTCGCGCCCTGGTTCGCCGGTCGCTTTGCCGGCAGAATGTCGCTTGAACGTGCGTGGGCCGTAGGCGTAGCTGAAAACGCAGTCTGGCTGGGACTGCTCGGAGCCAGGTTGGGATTTGTAATCGCCAACTGGAGCGCTTACTGGCGTACCCCATGGACAATTCTTTATGTGTGGCAGGGCGGTTTTATGCCGTTAGCCGGAGCAGTGGTGGGCGCTGCTTTTATCGCCTGGCGACTGTGGCGTCGGCAGCCGCAAAGCTGGGGACGTTACCTTCAGGCACTGGTCGGGGGCTTCGGCGTCGCTGCGCTCCTGTTCGGCCTCATCTACGCCTCGACGAGGTTGGATTTGGGTACAGACCTCGTTCGCACCGGCGACCCCATGCCGGACTTTACCTTAAGCGACTTAGCAGGTAAACCGGCGCGTTTGGCGAGCCTCCAGGGTCAGGTGGTCGTGCTGAACTTCTGGGCGACGTGGTGTCCGCCCTGTCGCCGCGAGATGCCGCTTTTGGACGCGGTTCAAAAAGAGTATGGGCCACAGGGCGTCACGATCGTGGGTATCGACCTCGAGGAGTCTCCGGAGACCGTTCGGGCTTTTATCGAAAGCGTCGGTGTTCAGTATCCTATCTGGCTCGATGACCCGGCGCAAAACGCACCCGACCGGACGCGTGACGTCTATACCAAAATCGGGGGTGTAGGGCTGCCCACCACCGTGTTTATCGACCGAAGCGGAATTATTCAGAGCAGTCAGGTCGGTGAGCTTAGCCGCGGCGTCTTGCAGAGCCGGATTGGAGCGTTGTTAAAACCGCCAAGCTAAGGTGACTCCAGCCCCAGCGTAAGCGTTTGGAGCGCCTCACAGACGTCTCTCGAAATCGACTTGACAGATACTCCACACAAAGTGGCTGTTGAACCAGTTTGCGAGTTCGACCGTGGGCGTTTGACCGTGTAAAAACACTGCCGCATATCGAAGTTCGCCCGCCCGAACATCTGCCGCTCGAGCCAGTTCCCACAGAGGAGGTTTTCGGCTCGCGCTTTTGAACGCTTCGGGTGTCTCTTTTTGGTATTCAAGCCTCGAGCAGCGCCTGCAACAGTCCCCTCAATACGCCGCCGCTCGCCAGCCCCACGTCCCCCCCCCGCGCCACCTCGGCGAGGGTCGCATCGTAACGTTTGAGACTCTGCGGATTTTTTGCCAGGAACGCCTCGACAGCTTCTGCGCCGCTCGCTAGATATTGGACGCTCAAGCCGACTTGCATCCGGCGCAAGTCCATTATGAGCGTGCTGAGCGCGATTTTCTCCCATTTGTTCGCCGTCGGCAGCGCGAGTAGCCCATCACGCAAACTCCCGAGTGAAAGCCGTTCGCCAAGACTGTAAAAGTGCTGGGCTGCGCGCTCTAAAGGTGCGCCTGATTCTTGCGTTACGCGGATGACACCCATCATGCTCGGCAAATAGGGGAGCGTCACGAGTTCTCCGGTCAACTCTGCCCCGAAAGCCTCTGCCAGCTCACGTTTTTTAGCTTGGAAGTTTTCCAACTCGTTGCCACCCAAAACCGTCTCCAGCTCGCGGCGCAGTTGCCACAGTGGGTTTTTGTAAGCTTCGGTAAACGCCGCTAGCGGTTCGACCCGGACGCCACTCAGCACGAGCCAGATGACGACGGCTTCAGCGGCGCGGGCGAGGGTGTCGAGTTCGGCGTACTGCGTTTCGGTTTCCGCCCCACTTTCCAAAATTCGCGTCAAGAGTTTGGGTACCCCGAGCAGCGTGAGTGCCAACAATCCAGCCCGGACGACCTCGACGGGGCTCGAGGCCGTCTCTTGCAACACCCGGTGGACAAAGCTTACACCGAGCAGATCGACGACTGCGTTGGTAAACTGCGTAGCAATAATTTCGCGTTTTAGAGGGTGTGTACGAATCGCCGCCGGGTAGCGTTCTTGCAAGATGCTGGGAAAGTAGCTGAAAAGATACTCCTGAAAGTGCGGGTCGTCGGGTAGATCGGTTTCTAAAAGTCGCCGGTAAAGCCCCATTTTGGTGTACGCCATCAAAACGGCTAGTTCGGGGCGAGTATAGGCGCGTTCCTGTACGGTCTTTGCGCTCGGCAAAAACTCGACGCTGGGCCGCAAGCCGCCGCGTTCCGTCAAATATTCTTGCAGCGACGCAAAGAGCGTCGGGTCGCGTTCCGAGCGCCGCCGCGCGAGTGAAAGCGTCAGGGCTTGCCGCGCGTTGTCCTGCAAGACAAGGTCGTTGATCTCGCGGGTCATCTCACGCAAAAGGTCGTTGCGCGCCGCAAAACTCAGCGTGCCGTCCGCTAAAAGGGGCTGCAGGGCAAGCTTGAGGTTGACCTCGTGGTCGGACATATCGACGCCTGCCGAGTTGTCTACCGCGTCGGTATTGATGCGCCCTCCGGCGCAGGCGTACTCGACCCTGGCAAGCTGCGTAAACCCCAGATTGCCGCCCTCCCCGACGACCTGGACGCGCAGTTCGGACGCGTCGACGCGCACGGCGTTGTTGCTGCTGTCGCCGACCTGCGCGTGCGTCTCGCTGCTCGCCTTGACGTAGGTACCGACGCCGCCGTTCCAGAAGAGATCGGCAGGCATCTTCAGAATGGCCCGGATAAGGTCTTGGCCTGAGAGCGCTGCGTCGTCTACGCCCAACATCGCCTGCGCTTGCGGGGAAAGCGGAATGCGTTTGGCAAAACGTGAGTAAACCCCGCCGCCTTCACTTATAAGCGCTGAGTCGTAATCTTCCCACGTCGAACGCGGCAGCTTGAAAAGTCGTTGGCGTTCG
Organism: uncultured Trueperaceae bacterium; assembly: GCA_963799485.1. Taxonomy (GTDB): domain Bacteria; phylum Deinococcota; class Deinococci; order Deinococcales; family Trueperaceae; genus Truepera. Next base: position 218,886 of record CAWCXJ010000008.1, on the reverse strand, counting down.
GTAAAACTCGCTGCCGGGTCGGGGTCGGGGTCTAGAAAGATGTGCAGGTGGTTAAACGCGGCTTGTAATTTGAGCGTGTCGGTATAAAGGAGGCCGTTGCCGAACACGTCGCCGGACATGTCGCCGATCCCGAAAACGGTGACGGCGTCGCGCGTGACGTTGACGCCGAGCTCGAGAAAATGCCGCTTGACGCTCTCCCACGCGCCACGCGCGGTAATCCCCTCGGCCTTGTGGTCGTAGCCATGCGAGCCGCCCGAAGCGAACGCGTCGCCCAACCAGAAATCGTATTCGGCGGCGGTCTCGTTCGCAAGGTCGGAAAACGTCGCCGTGCCCTTGTCGGCAGCGACGACCAGATAGGGGTCGGGGTCGTCGTACACCACGAGACCTTCCGGTACGACCGGCTCCCCGTTTACCATATTGCCGGTCAGGTCCAACAGCCCGCGCAAGTAGGTCTGGTACTGCTCACGGACAAACGCCTGCAGCGCGTCTCGCTCGGCCGGCGCACCTTTTAGGACAAAGCCGCCTTTGGAACCTACGGGGACGATAACGGCGTTTTTGGTCATCTGGGTTTTCATGAGGCCCAGGACTTCGGTGCGAAAGTCGTCGGGGCGGTCGCTCCAGCGCAGCCCGCCGCGCGCGACCCGGCCCCCGCGCAGGTGCGTCCCGACGACGTGCGGCGCAGACACGGCGATTTCAAAAAGCGGGCGTGGTTCGGGCATGTGCGGCACCTTTGCGGACTCGAGCTTGAACGAAATGTAAGGCTTGTCCAAAAAGTAGTTCGTCCGCACGGTGGCGTCGATAAGACTACCTAGCGCGCGGAGCGTTTCGTCTTCGGCAAGCGACGAAACCCCCTGAAGTGCTTCTTCGAACGTAGCCTGCGCCGCCGCAAGTTTGCTTTCGCGGTTTGGGACAGCCGGCGCAAACTTAAGTTCAAATATCCTCACGAGCTGCGCGGTCAACTCCGGATGCTTCAGCAGTGTATCGACGATAAAGCTGCGGCTGACGCTGATACTCAGCTGCGCGGCGTACATCTGCAGCGCCCTGAGCAGCGCAACTTGCCGCACGGTGAGCCCCGCAAAGAGAACTAGGCGGTTCATCCGGTCGTTTTCGGCGTCACCCTGCAAAAGCGCGGTCAGCGCGGCGCGGAGGCGTTCGCCGTCGTGTTCGACCCGGAGCGGTTCGCCGTCACGGTTTTGGACGCGGAAGATGTCCAGGCCGTAGATTGTCCGGGCTGAATCGGTCAGTTCGAAGGTGTAGGCGACCTGCTCGAGCACCCTGAGCCCCAGGTTTTCAAGCAGCGGCAAGGCGTCGCTCAAAACGAGCGTGCGGCCTAAGTGATAAATCTCGAGGTGGCTCGCCTCATCACCCAGCCCCTGCTGCGAGGCGTGCGCCGACTCGTGCGGGTTGAGCAAGGTGACGAGATACGGGGGCGTGTCCGGCGTCGCTTGCGCCGCCTGCCTGAGTTGCTCCAGATTTTCCACGTCGCGCAGCGCGGTTTCGGGCGTCGTGTCGGCGCGGTAGCGTTCGTCAAACGCATCTGCGTAACGGGCTGAGAGCCGTCCGCCTGCTGCGCGGCCCAGCTGCCGGGTCAAAAGGTCGCCGAGGTGGTCGCCCCAGCTGCGGGTGAGGGCAGCGACGCCCTGCTCGAGCGCGCCAACCTCGAGCACCCGGTAGTCGGTCTGCGTCGAGAAAAAAAAGTGAAACCGCACCCCCTCGTCGCCTTCACCCATGACCAGCTGATAATCGGTGTGGGTCGCGCCGAGCTTCTCTGCCAGATACGCCTGTACCCGCCGCCGCACACCCGAATTAAAACGGTCGCGTGGCATGATGACCATCACCGCGAGCCCCCGCGCCAGCGGGTCGGGTCGCACCGTAACGCGTACCCCGCCGCTCTGCGCGGCAGTAACGACGGTGCGAATATCGCTTAAAAGCCTCGGCGCGTCGCTCCAGAAGAGTTCGTCGCGGGGCAGCGAGTTGAATACTGCGACGAGCTGCTTAAAGTCGTGCGACCCCGGTTCGGCCCCATCGAGTTCTAAGATGAGCCGCAGTTTGCGCCGTAAAATAGGAATCTCTTCGACAGGTGCCGCGAGCGCCTTCGAGGTAAAGAGCCCGACAAAACGGTTTTCCCCCACATAGAGGCCGCCTCGCACCTTTTTAAGCCCCAGATAATCCATCCGCACCGGGCGGTGTACCGTCGCTTCGGCGTTGGTTTTCGTCACGGTCAGAACGCGCCCGCCAAGGACGCGCTCGCGCAGCCCTTCGGGAATCTCCGAGAGCGGCTTCGGCGTCTCATACGCGCTGTTCTTTTTAGTCAGAATGCCAAGACCCGAACCGGGCGTGACCCTCAAGCTCTCGACACCCTCATGTTCCAGTATGTCGTATTCGCGGTAGCCCAGAAAAATAAAGTTGTCGGCTTCGAGCCAGCGCATGAAGGCGGCGTATTCGGCAAGTTCATCCGCGCGTTCGCCACTTGCGGCTTCGGTGAGTGCGTTCAGCTCGAGCCCCAGGCTTTCCGCCCGCGCCAGCATCGCGCCGTAATCGCGGGTTGCCAAAAGCACGTCGGCAAGCGTGTCGCTAACCTCAGCCGCTAACGCGTCTCGAGCCGTTTTGTTTTCGACCGGGGAGACGAAAAACATTTCAAAAGCAACTTTATCGCCCGGTTGCCCGGCAGCTTCAGCGGCTCCGGCGGCGCTGTGAAGTTCGGTTACTTCGCCGGACGCCTCCCGAACGACGCTTAGAACCGGGTGCAAGACGTGCGCGGTCTCTAGACCTTGCCGCCGCACCGCCGCCCGCACCGAATCGACGATAAAGGGACGGTCGGGCAGCGTGAGCGCCAAAACGGTGTAGGGGACTGTCCAACCCTGCGTCTCTACCGACGGGTTGTAAACACGCACTTTCAGCTCGCCGGGTTCCCTCAGAAATGCCAGCGCTTCTTTGCCGAGCGCCTCGAGCCCGTCCAGCTTGAAGCATTCCAGCAAGCCGGGCGCTGCACGTTCGAAAAGTATCCCGAGGAGCCGCTCGGAAAGCGTTCGGCTTCGTTTACTATGGTTGATAAAGCCTTGCAGTTGATTTAGGGTCGCGGGCACGGCGTACCCCTCCTTTGCAGTCCAGCGCTCGCCCTGACAAACGCCGGGCGCTTGCCGAAGTATTGGGTATACATAATATACACAGTAAAACACAAGTTTCGCCCGGTACCTGCGACAAAAGCGTAAATTCGCGTGCGCCTGTCGGTACGGTCTTCGGTAAGCGGTGTATACTTGGTCTATGTATCTGATCTTTGCAGCGGCGCTCGTCGTTTTGGACCAGCTGACCAAAGTCTGGGCGGTCAACACCTTCCCGCTCAACGGCCCGAGCGTGCCCCTCGGTTTGGGTTTTAACTTTACCTATACCCGCAACATCGGCGCGGCCTTCGGTATCTTGCAGCGCGGCCCGACCACCACGCTGCTTTTGGGTATTTTGTCGGCTGTCGTCGCGCTCTGGATTTTTATTTATTTAATCAGAAACTCGCGGACGTTGCCACGGGCACAGGTGTGGGCGTTTACGCTGATTTTAGCGGGCGCAGTCGGCAATATGATCGACCGCTTCGCGCTCGGCTACGTTCGCGACTTTATCCACTTCTACCTGCCGAACTTCAACTTCCCGGTGTTTAACGTCGCCGACTCGTACGTCGTTATCGGCGCGGCGCTGCTCATTCTCGCGAGCTTTCTCGAGCGCCCCAAACCCAACCCCGAATACCAAACCGACAATTAACGCCTGAGCCGTAAAAACCGTTCCCGGCCTACGAGGTCGGTGAGTACGGCTGTTTCCGTCCAGGCTTTACTCTCTGCCTGCGCCTGCCGCACGTTGCGCGGGTCGAGTTCCAAAAGGCAAACCGCACCCGGTCTGAGCAGCTTGAGCGCTTGTGCAGCGAGCTGCCGAAAATGCCTCAACCCGTCCGCGCCCGAAAAGAGCGCGCCCGGCGGGTCACGCTGAACTTCAGGACTGAGCCACGCCGCGTCGCCCGCGGGCAAATAAGGCGGGTTGCTGATGAGCAGGTCGGCGCTCCGGGTAAATACCTGCACCGCGGGGGCAGAGAGCAGGTCTGAAAGGGCAAAGTGAATCTCCAGTCCCAAACGTTTTGCATTTTTCTCTGCTACGTCCAGCGCCGCCGCTGACAGGTCGGTCGCCCACGCCACAGCGTCGGGGCGTTCGTTTTTTAGCGCCAGCGCGACGGCTCCACTACCCGTACCGACGTCCAAAACTTTGGGCGCAGCAAGCTGCTTTACGGCTTGTAAACCGAGTTGGGCGAGCCTTTCGGTCTCCGGGCGTGGAATGAGCGTGTCCGGCGTGACGTTTAGCTCGAGGCCGTAAAAGGGTGCGAGGCCGGTAATGTGCTGCAAAGGTTCGCGCTGTTTACGGCGCTCGAGCCACCCTGCTAGTTGTTCCCTTTCTGCAGGGGTCAAAACGCGGGCGCGGCTGAGGTGGAGTTCACTCCGGGAGAGGTGTAACAGGTTCGCGAAGAGCGCGAGGGCTTCAGTTTGCGGGGTCTCGAGCCCTGCACCCCGCAACCGTTCTTCAGCCAGTTTTAGCCCCTCGGCAACGGTCATCTTGTCAGTAAAAAGCTGTTAATAAAAGACCGTGCGGGTGCGGTGGCGGGGAACAGCTTTGTAGGCTGCGCCTTGCCCCCGGTTCCAGAGATACACGTCGAGGTCCCTGGCGCTCACTCCCGGTAGCAGCGCGGCAAGCTGCTCAACGGCGTGAAGGGCCACAGCGCGGATTTCGACCTCTTCGGGTGTCCCGGCAGCGATAAGCTTTCCCGCATCGATACGTGCGGCGAGCCCCGCATCGTAGCTGAGCAGGCCGTCTACGCGCAGCACATGCGGTACGAGGTTGTCGGCAAAGATGGTGAGCTGCCCCAAGTCGCTAAACGCGCCCCATCCCTGTCCGTTAAATGCCAGTGCAAGGTCGGACGCGGCAATCTGCGCACGTTTGTAGAGCGGGACGTTCAGCGCTCCATACTGCGAAACATCTTGGAAATAGGGCATCACCGCGAGCAGTTCGGCGAGCCTTTCCGCCGAACCCTCCGCCCGTTCGACGAGCCGGACGAACGACCCGCCAAATTTTTCTGCAAGGTAACTGCCAAGCTGCTGAAGCGCTTCGGTAAAATGCCGCAGCAGCTCGGCGCGCACCGGGTCTTTGAGGTCTTGGGCAAAGATAGACGCCGTCTTTTCGGGTGTGAGCGCGCATAATTCGTCGGCGGAGAGCGGACCGTGTGCGTCAAAGTAGTCTTTAAGCGCCGACGCGACGGTAAAGTAGCCCGACATGCCGGGGCGTTTATGCAGGTGCGGAAAATAACCGGAGCCGAAGTTTACGGTGTCCAAAGTGAGGTTGAAGGCGAGCACGGCTTCAGCGTTTTTGGTCACGGAGCCGCCGGTAAAGTGATGGTCGGTGTCGTAGGTGGGCGTGGTAATGCCGACAAGCGCGAGTTCGGCGTAAGGGGCGAGGCGGTCAGCCCCCAACCTCACAAATCTTGAACTTTCAGCGACGCGGGCGCAGCCGTAACGAATCTCGGAAAACACACGCTAGTTTAGCCGTTTCGTTGGGGTTTATGCACGGACGCCGCTACTGCCTATCACTGAAAGCGACCCAAAAAATGACGCTTACCTCAAAGTTCTATGCGTAAGCCCTGCGTCGTGACTCCCGGTTGCAAACCGCTCGCTGGAAGCCGGGATATAGTAGGGCTCTATGCACAAACTTCTGTCAGCTTTCCTTCTCTTGCTGCTAGCGAGCGCTTTCGCTCAAAATGCAGCCCAGAGTGCACCTCAGAGTGCAACCCCAACGACCCCGACCATCCCGGAAGGTTACACCGCCGTTCCCTTCCTATCCGAAGCACCACAGCGGGAGTTCGCCGAGGCGAAGATGGTGCTCGAGCCCAACAAGGATTACGCCGCCGTGCTCGAGACGAGCAAGGGCACGGTGGTACTCGACTTGTTTGAAGACCAGGCCCCGGAAACGGTCAACAACTTCGTCTTTTTGGCGCGATACCGTTTTTACGACGGTGTGGTCTTTCACCGTGTTTTAGACGGTTTTATGGCGCAGACCGGCGACCCGACAGGGACGGGAACGGGCGGCCCCGGTTACGCTTTCGACGATGAAATCGCCGACGGCCTGACGTTCGACGAACCGGGCGTTTTGGCGATGGCGAACGCCGGCCCGAACACCAACGGGTCGCAGTTTTTTATCACCTTTGCCGCCGCGCCGTGGTTAGACGGCGGCTATTCGATTTTCGGCGACCTGATAAGTGGACAGGACGTGCTGAACAGGCTCGAGCGTATCGACCCGGCCTCATCCGACCCGCAATATGTGTTTTCACCGGATGACGCACTCGCCAAGGTGCGGCGGGGCGGTCTGACGTTGCCGCAGGGTGCAAAGGGGACGCTCGGGGAGTACCTCGACCAAAAACTTGGCAACCTGCCCGAACCCGGCGAACGCTTCGAAGTCGCCGGTTACAGTGCTGTCGTCGGTCAATCCGGGAGCGGCGACACGCTGATCGGATTTTACGCCAAACCCGATATTTTAGAGTCCGTCACCATCATTCAAAAACCCAAACCGTAAGGAGCTTTTTATGGACACCCAAGCTTACCAAGAAGGTTACACAGAAGCCGAACCGCTAAGCAGTGAGCGTCAGACGAAGTTCGCCAAACCCGAACAGGTTTTAGAAGCAGGTACGGATTACCGCGCCGTGATCGAAACGAACAAAGGCCGTATCGTCGTCGATTTGTTTCAGGACGACGCCCCCGAAACCGTCAACAACTTCGTCTTTTTGGCGCGTCACGGTTACTACGACGGCATCGTTTTTCACCGGGTCTTGGAAGACTTTATGGCGCAAACCGGCGACCCGACCGGTTCAGGACGCGGCGGGCCGGGCTATGAGTTTGGTGACGAAACCGACAACGGGCGCTCACACAAACAAAAAGGGACGTTGTCGATGGCCAACGCTGGCCCCGGCACGAACGGGTCACAGTTTTTTATCACCTTTGCCCAAACACCTTGGCTAGACGGCAAACACACCGTGTTCGGGCAAGTCACTGAAGGCTTGGAGGTTCTCGACAAGCTGCAACGTATCGACCCGATGCGCCCGTCCGGCACAAAGCCCGACGTAATGGAGCGCGTGATTATTCTAGGGCGCGCCTGAAAACATGCGGGTCGGGGGCGTCCAGTTTTACGAGCCGGGGGTGTTGCAAGACGGTGAATTGACGCTTGTGTTGCAGCGCACTTATAAGGGGAGCCGCTCGCTCGGGCTGGCTCCGAATTATGCGTTTACGATGACCCACGCCGAAACGGGCGCATATATGGGCGACATCGATTTGCGGCTCAGCAACGCGCACTACATCACCCATTACGCGGGGCATATCGGCTACGGCGTGGCGCGCGCGTACCGGGGTCGGCACTACGCGGCGCGCGCCTGCCGCCTGCTCTTACCGCTGGCGAAAAAGCACGGCCTCGAGCCCTTATGGATTACCTGCAACCCCGACAATATCGCTTCACGTAAGACCTGCGAATACCTCGGGGCGACGCTCGCCGAAATCGTTGCGGTACCGCCCGGCAGCGACCTTTACCGGCGCGGCGAACGGGAAAAGTGTCGTTACCGGCTCGAGCTCGACGCTTTTGAGGCTGTGGCAGCCCATTAACCTGTCGCCGCTCGAGCTTGGGCTGCTCGGCGTACTCTTCTTTCTGACGAGCATCGTCGGCGTCGTTACCGGCGCAAATTCGCTGATTACGATTCCGGTGATGCTGCAGTTCGGTATCGACCCGCGCGTCGCTACGGCGACGAACATGCTCGCCCTGACCTTTATGAGTCTCGGCGGGGCGTTGCCGTTTGTCGGCAAGGGTCAGTTCGACCGGGCGCGGCTGCCGCTGTTTATCGGCCTGACGCTTTTTGCGTCGGCGGTCGGCGCGTATCTCGTAACCCTCGTCCCGGCTGAAGCGATGGGCCTACTGATTGCCTTTTTTATGCTTGCGGTAGCAGGGTTTGTCATCGTCAACCGCCGCGCCGGGGTGGCGCCCAAAACGCACATCGGGCGGGGTGCGGCGCTCGGCGGCTACCTGCTGACCTTTTTTTTGGGTGTTTACGGCGGCTTTTTTTCGGGCGGCTACGTGACGATGCTGACGACCGGGTTTGTCGCGCTGTTCGGCATGACCTTTTTGCAGGCTGTAGCGACGACCAAGGTCATCAACCTGTTTTCGTCGCTCATCGCTACCGTCGTTTATATCTGGGCCGGGCTCGTCAACTGGCCGCTCGGTCTGCTGCTTAGCGTAGCGATGTTTTTCGGGGCGCTGCTCGGCGGGCGCTTGGCCCTAAGGCTCGACAACGAGGTGGTGCGGCGCGTATTTCTGGTCGTCGTCGTGGCGCTCGCGGTTAAAACGCTGGTGTTCGACCTCGAGTGGGTCAGGCTCGCGCAGCTGCTGGGCTTGTAGGCTCTTTAGCTGTGTTCCAGCCTCCCGGAAATGTCGCGTACATCTTGCAAGGTCGAGCGTTGTTCGGCAGAGGCGCGCGAGAGGATGCTAAAGGTGCCGTCGGTTTCCAAAACCACCGCACCGACCTCCCCCAAAGCTACTTGACCTTTTTCGCGCACGGCGGCGAGTACTTCTTCGCGGGTAACACGCTCGTATTTCATCGCCCGGTCTAAAAACTCACCCTGATGAAAGAGCAAGCTGGGCTCGGACTTGACGAACCGCTTGACCGTCCGGGAACGCACCGACAACCAGGTAATTACGAACTGGCTGACAATCAGCATCAGAAACGCCATTACGCCTTCTAGCAGCGCCACGTTGCTCGAGAGAATAATCGAGGCGAAGGTAGAACCCAGCGCCACTGTGATAACAAAGTCGAAGGCGTTCATCTTCGATAAAGTGCGTTTACCCGAGACGCGTAAAAGAACGATTAAAGCCAGATAAGCCAGTGGGGTGATAACGAGAACCCTTAAAAGTCCAAACCAGTTGTCAAAAAACATTTAGCTCCCCCTATTCCCCCGCAGCTGTAACTGCTTTTTCTACGCGAGCCCACCACCTGCTGCACCCGACTCAACGCTCTTTACGCCCCACCAGCCACTCCCGCCACGACAGTTTCGGCCCGAACCTTTGACCGTGCCCTTTGTCCGGGCTAAACTGCGCCCAGTTCAAGACCGCAACGAACACCACCCCGCCGACGGTGTTACCGAGCGTGACCGGGACGAGAAAGTCGCTCAGATAGGCCCAGAAACTCGCATCGCCACGAAAAACCACGTAAAGCACCTCGACCGACCCGACGATGCAGTGGTAGAGCTCAGCGGAGACCTGCAGGTAGATTACCAGCCAGACCAGAAGCAGCCGCGACACCGTGTCGCGCGCCGCGTGCACCAACCAGACAAGTCCGGCCAAGAGCCAACCCGCCAGCAGCGCACGGAAAAAAGCGTCGGCCCAGGGTGCTTCTAGCAGGTGTTCACCCATGCTGTAAGCGACCTCGGCAGTATCCGGGCGCATGATCCCGGTAGCTGCCAACAGCAGCGCGAACACTCCCGCGCCGACGAGGTTGGGCAGGTACGAAAAACCCCAGATGCGCAGCAGATCGCGCAAGCTGGCGAAACGGGTCAAGGCGAGCGTCATCGGGGTTAGGGTATTTTCGGTATAGAGCGGATAACGGCCCAAAATCACAAAGATAAAACCGACGGGATAGAGCAAGTCGCCTACCAGGGAAGGCTGCCCCGGTACGGCGGCAGTAACGACGGCGCGCGCTAAAAACGAAAAGCCCAGAATAAGTCCGGCGGCGAGTGCGCCCCAGATGAAGGTGCTCGTCGGGCGCTCGAGCTCGTGCGCCGCCGTTGCCAGCACCCGCCGGAAGATGTCGTCGGTACTAAAAAAGTCTTCGACCGCGCTGCCCTCGTCGGGCGCGTCGGGCATGGCTTCAGTTGGGGTTTGCGGTGCTTGCTCGAGTTCGTCTGCCACTAACGCGAGACCTGTACAAGTTGGTGGAATCGGTACACAAAGTAGCCTTTCAAAGTTCTTGGTATTTTTCAGCGTTTGCCCGCATTACCTGTCATTCTGTTGTCACAGAGGTCGGCTGAACACGCCTGTCACCCTTACAGTACCGGAGTTCCACGAACGGGTACTGTGCTGTGAGTGTACTTGTTTAGCCGTAAACATTTAGCGGTACAGTGCGTTACGAACCGTAGCAGCACGAAGTCGAATACGAACGTAAAACCGCAAGGGCGATTACAGATGTTGCTGAAATGGGTTAAAGGCGTTTTTATCGGCGTGTTCGCCCCCGCCCTGTTTGTGCTGGCGTGAGGTTTGCTCGAGCCCTAGAAAAACGCCGCTGTAACCCGGTTGAGTTGTAGCAGTCCGGCAGGGGTTACGCGCAAGTAAAAGCCACAGTATTCGGTCAAGCCGGCGTCTTCTAAAGAAATCAAAACGTCGCTGTAATGCGCTTTGACATCGAACCCGGCGCGTTCACCCAAACGCACCAAATCGACCCCGCGCCGCGTTCTGAGTCCGGTCATCAATACGTCTTGAACAAACGCTTCAGGGTTTACGGGCAGCACGTCGGGCTTCTCCCCCGCCAGCCAACCCTTGATCGGCGGGTTCGTGCGGCGTTCGCCGACCAGACGCAGGGTATCTCTCCGTGACGGGACAAAGCTCGCCGCCGACGGCCCCAGCGCCAGAAAATGTTCGCCCGACCAGTAGACGCTGTTGTGCTTCGCCTCAAAACCGGGCTGGGCGTGGCTCGAGACCTCGTAGCGTGCCAGCCCGTAACCCGACAAGATTCGGTCGGCAAGCGCGTAGTCGTCGGCCTCTTTGTCTTCGTCCACCCGGACGCCGCGCCGCGCAAAGGGCGTATCGGGCTCAATCGTCAGGTTGTAGACGCTGACATGCGACACACCGGTCTGCGCGAGTGTATGCAGGTCGCGCGCCGCGTCTTGACCCGGAACCGCCGTAATCAGGTCGGCGGAGACCGTAAACCCGGCGGCTAACGCCATTTCGACGGCAGCCAAGCCTTCACGCCCGGTGTGTTGCCGTCCCAGAAATCTCAAGACTTCATCCTGGGTCGATTGCAAACCGATAGAAAGCCGGTCAAACCCAAGCGCCTTGAACATTTTCAAACGCGCCTCGTCGAAGGTGAGGGGGTCGGCCTCGAGCGTCGTCTCTTGCGCGCCCGGAAAACCCCACGTTTGCCGTAAAGTCTCGACTACAAACGCCAGCTCATCATCTTGAAGGTGCGACGGCGTGCCACCACCGAAATAAACCGTGTCCAGCGTGCCGGGAAACTCGGCGTGCAGCGCCTGGGCCTCTTCACGCAAACGTTTGAGGTACGCCGCGACCAGCCCGCGCTTCCGCCGCATCTTGTGAAAGTCGCAGTAAGGGCAGATATGAGGGCAAAACGGAACGTGCAGGTAGAGCGAGCGCGGCATCTTTTTAAGCTTACCGGGACGCGACGCGCGGCTCTGTCCGGTAGAGTGGAGAACGTGCCGCCCAAACGACGTCCAGCCCACCGACCCAAACGCCCTTACAAGCCAGAGGCGGCCCCGCGAACCGCCCCTTCTGAAGGTGTCAAGCCTAAAGAAACAGACTTCGAGGCCGAGGTATTGCCGGGGCTCGAGCCCTTTGCCCTAGCCGAACTTAAAGGCGTCAAGGGCGTGCAGCAGGTCAGAGAAAAACCGGGTGCAGTCGCCTTTCGCTACGTCGGTGACGCCGTAAAACTTTCAAACTTGCGGACGGTCGTCTCGGTGTACCGGCTTTTGACGTTTGCGGTGCCGCGCCCCAAAGCGCTACTCGGGCATGAGCATCTCTCGCGGCTCATCAGAGAAATCAAAGACCGAACGGCGCAGGCGAGGTTTACGGGGTTTCGCCTGAGCGCCGCCGGAGACGACTCGGCGGTGTTTAGGCGTTTGGGCGAACAGCTAGCCCAAACGACCGGAATGGTTCAAGACGCCGAGGGCGACCTGCTTATGCGGGTAAGACGCTCACCCAAAAACGGTTGGGAAGTCCTTTTACGCCTGACACCTCGGCCCCTTTCTGCCAGAGCATGGCGCGTTTGCAATCTGCCGGGCGGCCTCAACGCGGCGCTCGCGGCAGTCATGGTCGGACTTGCCGAGATAAAACCCGGTGAACGCGTGTTCAACCCGATGTGCGGGAGCGGCACGCTGCTTGCCGAAGCAGGACTCCAAAACAGTTCGTTACAGTTTACGGGGTGCGACCAGAATCCGGCAGCGCTTGCGTGCAGCGCGCAAAACGTCGCGGCGGCAGGGTTTACGGCAGAACTGTTCGAGGCCGACGCGACCGCGACCGGGCTCGCTGAGGGCAGCGTCGACGTCATCGTGAGCGACCCGCCGTGGGGAGACGCCGTAGGGACGCACAAGGAAAACGCGGCGCTCTATCCGGCTCTGCTGAGCGAGTGCGCGCGCGTCGCTGCGCCGGGCGCGCGGTTTGTGCTACTTACGCACGAAGTCAGGCTGCTCGAGCACCTTTTACAAAACCAGACGCTCTGGCAGCTTAGAACATCCTTCAAGGTCTTTCACGGCGGACACTACCCACGGGTTTATTTGCTTCACAAGGTCTAGCTGTGCTAGACTTGTAAGGTTTTGGCTCGAGCAAAAAGACGAGTCTCGAGCGAGAGGTGACTATGGCAAAAGTATGTGCAATCTGTGGGAAAAAACCCATCGTCGGCAACAAGGTCGTGCAGAGCGGTAAAGCCAAGCGTGAGGGCGGCGTCGGTAAAAAAACCACCGGCATCACCAAAACCTGGAAGTTCCCGAACCTGCAACGCGTCAAGGTCTTTCGTGGCGGTCACGCCCACGCCGCGCGCGTTTGCACCTCGTGCATCCGCTCAGGCCGGACGCTCAGCGCGTAAACCGGCTTGCAAGTCGTAAAAGAGTCCTCGGGGGCTCTTTTTTTGTTTGCCAGGAATATCTGGTGCTGCAATATATCTGGTGCTGCAGTGACCCATAGCCATCCGGCAATAGAACCTTACTCCGGAATGCTCGAGGTCGGGAACGCTCATACGCTGTACTACGAAGAGGTGGGCACGCCTGCGGGTATCCCGGCGGTCTACCTGCACGGCGGCCCCGGTAGCGGCTCTACCCCCGGCGCACGCCGTAATTTCGACCCGGAGACGTACCACGCCGTCTTCGACCAACGCGGGTGCGGGCGCAGCCGTCCGCTGGCCTCGGACGCTCGAGCCCTTAATCACCTCTTCGCGCTCACGAGTTTGGTCAGCCCTCAAGCAAGGTATATCCCCAGCTTAATATTTTGGTAACGCACCGGGCCTCATAATTTGTGAAAAGATGACTTATGAAGCCTCTACTCTTGGGACTCTCCGGTGTGGGCAAATCGACGGTTGCGCCGCGTTCAGGGCTCGAGGTGTTCGAGATAGATGACGAAACACAGAGATTAAACGGCGGCATCTGGCCCGAAAGCGAAGAGGTTATCAAGCTTTATTTGAACGCATCGTGAAAAATTTTCTCGAAACAGACGCCGATTCCATCCTCTTTGTCACTTCTTATCTTACCAGAGAAGAAATCACGGCTTTTTACGGGCAAGGCTTTGTCATCACCGAACTTCACGCAATGCTCCCCGAGCTTGTCAAACGCAAACGTCGGCGGGACAACTCGTTAGACAAAGAGCGTGTCTACAGAAATTACGGCGTCTATAAGGGCATCATCGACCATCCATCTGTTCAGAGCAAGTTGAGCGTCCACCGATACAACACAACGTTCGTCAGGGGAGGTTGAACAGCTTATCGTTACAGCCTTTTCAAATCAAGAGGATAAATAGGTACGCGAATATCGCTGTGTCTACTTGGCTTCTCGGTCAGAACAGACGCCATGCTAAACTTTAAGCATGAGTAAGTTCTCCTTTACTACCCCACGATGTTGCTAGCGTTTTAAGCCGACCCTAGCCCCCACATCTGCCCCAAGGAGACCCCATGCAGCTCTACAACACCCTGACCCGTCAAAAAGAAACCTTTACGCCGCTCGTCCCGAACCACGTCGGGATTTACGTCTGCGGCCCGACTGTCTACAGTGAACCGCACATCGGTAATGCCCGCGGCCCGGTATTTTTCGACGTGGTGCGCCGCTGGTTTACGCATGAAGGCTACCGGGTGCGTTTCGTTTCCAATGTTACCGACGTCGGGCACTTAACCGACGACGCCGACGAGGGTGAGGATAAACTCGTCAAACGGGCGCGCTTGGAGCAGCTCGAGCCCATGGAAATTGCCGAAAAGTACTTTTGGCGGTATTTCGATGCGATGGCGCAACTCGGTGTGCGCCGCCCCGACATCATCCCGCGCGCTTCCGGGCACATCACCGAACAGATTGAGATGACGCAAACGCTACTGGAACGCGGCCTGGCCTATGAACGCGGCGGCAACGTCTATTTCGACGTATCGGCGTGGGACGACTACGGCGAGCTTTCGGGCCGCAACGCCGACGACCAGCAAGAGGGTACGCGCGTAGAGGTTAGGAGCGACAAAGACGACCCGCGCGACTTCGCCTTGTGGAAAGCCGCCGAAAAGGGCCACCTGATGCACTGGCCTTCGCCTTGGGGTGAAGGCTATCCGGGCTGGCACCTCGAGTGCTCGGTGATGAGTACCAAATATCTGGGCGACACCTTCGACATTCACGGCGGCGGCCTCGACCTGATTTTCCCGCACCACGAGTGCGAGATTGCCCAGGCGAAAGGTGCAGGCAAACCGTTCGCGCGGTACTGGCTCCACTGGAACTTTTTGACTTTCGGCGGTGAGAAGATGGCGAAGTCCAAAGGTGCCTTGGCCCTTGCCGAACTCCTTGCCGAACACGGTGGGACGGCGCTCCGCTTTCACCTTTTGGGCGCGCACTACCGCAGCGTCAGCGACTTTTCGGACGAAAGCGTGTACGCCTCCAAACAAGGGCTTAAACGGTTGCAAGAAACTTACGCAGAACTTTCGCGCCGCGTGGAGGGTGAGGCGACGCCGCAAAACGACCCTTTTACGGCCTACCGCGAGCGTTTTACGGCGGCGATGAACGACGATTTCAATACGCCGCAGGCCATTGCCGTACTATTCGACGTAAGCCGCCATGTCAACGCCAAACTAGGCCGCGCGGACGCCGCGTACATAGCAGCAGCCAAAGCCTTTTTCGACGACCTCGCCGGGGACGTACTCGGCATTCTCGGGGTTCAGGAAAACGTGCAGGATGATACGGCCCTCTTG
Organism: uncultured Trueperaceae bacterium; assembly: GCA_963799485.1. Lineage (GTDB taxonomy): Bacteria > Deinococcota > Deinococci > Deinococcales > Trueperaceae > Truepera. Next base: position 203,681 of record CAWCXJ010000008.1, on the reverse strand, counting down.
GACGGACTTGTCCAGCTCGTCAGTGAACAGCGGCAGGAAGCCCGGACGCGCCGCGACTTTGCCACCTCCGACGCGATTCGTGACCGTTTGGCAGAGCTGGGGCTGGTGTTGGAGGACGCGCCGGGCGGGGTGCGGTGGAAACGCGGCGCGCCCAAAGAGCGGGTTTGAGATGCGCACCGTGCCAGCGGCAATTTTTACCGACGGCTCGAGCCCCGATGTTCCACCTTCTAACAGTTGCCGACCGATAGTTCTGAGACCTTTTTTCGAGCCTCGAGCCGTGCGTCGGGGGCTTTGCGGGGGCTTTGCACTGCGGTAAACCGAGCGCGGCCTAAAGCGACGGTGTAGCGTAGACACCATGAATCCACCCGACACTTTTTTTATCCGTCACCTGCTGGCAACGCTGGCGTACCGCTTACAAAAGACTCTGGAAGGCGCGCCTCCAGACTTCGCCTCGTTTGAACTCGGGTTTGGGGTGCGTACACCGCAGCGGCTCGTCCGGCACATGAGCGGGGTTTTGCACTACGGCCTGAAAGTTGTGCAAACAGGTGACGCGGCGCACCGGGGTACGCTTCAAGACCTGAGTTGGGAGGGCGAAACTGCACGGTTTTATGAAATGCTCGAGGCGCTCGAGCATGAACTGTCCAAATCACAAGATGCTGAACTTCTGGTACGCCTTGTACAAGGCCCGTTGTCCGACGCTATGACGCACATCGGGCAGCTCGCTCTGCTGCGGCGGGCTGCAGGTTCTCCGGTAGCGGCAGAAAACTTTTTTCGCGCTGAGGTGCGCGCAGGTCGAACCGGCGCAGGCCAACCCGGCCCTGCCGACCAAGGCGCGTAAAACTTCATCGGCAGCGCCGCCCGCGCCTGTTACGATTGCCCTACATGAACCCCGCGCTTCACGCCCTGCTGACCTTTTCGTTCACCCCCGGTTTGGGGCCGCGCAAAATCAAGGCTTTGGTCGAACATTTCGGGGTTGGCGCAGACACAGATTTGGGCGCGGCAGAACTTACGCAGGTCGAAGGCATCGGACGCAAGCTTGCCGAGGCTATTGTAGCGGCTCGAGGCGTCGCCCAAACCAAGGCCGACGCGGAAATGGCCCGGGTCCAACGTCTCAACGTCACGCTTTTAGCGCTCGGCACCTCCGAATACCCGGCAGCCCTGGCGCGGATTTACGACCCGCCGCCGGTACTCTATGTGCGCGGGACACTACCCGAAACGGTACACGGCGAGCTGACCGAACTGCGGAGCTTGGGCGTCGTCGGGACGCGGAACGCGAGTCACTACGGGCTCGAGCTGAGCCGCCGTTTTTCGCAAGAGCTGGCGGAAACAAACGTCGCCATCGTTTCAGGTCTGGCACTCGGGGTCGATACCGCCGCGCACGAAGGTGCGTTGGCTACACCAGGCGGGCAGACGGTGGCGGTGTTGGGCTCGAGCGTCGATATCATCTATCCCGGTGGCAACCGCCGCCTGGCTGAGCGCATTTTAGAAGGTCGCGGCGCGATTGTGAGCGAATACCGCCTCGGCACGTCGCCGAGAGCCGAATATTTCCCCGGACGCAACCGGATTATCAGCGGGCTTTCCAAAGGTGTTTTAGTCGTCGAAGGCGGCAGAAAATCGGGCGCTTTGATTACGGCAGAGTACGCGCTCGAGGAGGGCCGCAGCGTCTTCGCCGTTCCCGGCAGGCTCGGCGACCCCAGAGCTGAAGGTGCCTTGGATTTGCTCAAACAGGGCGCGGTTTTAACGCAGAGTGCCGACGACATTCGCAGCGAGTTCGGTTGGCAGCACGCACGCACCCCCGCAAAACCCAAACCTGAACTGCCCGGATTTTTAGGTGAACTTACGGCGCTGATTCGGAGCCGGGGTGAACCGCTGTTAGATGAGCTGATTGTCGCTACCGGAAAAAGTGCGCCCGAACTGTTGCCAACCCTGATGACTTTAGAACTTCAAGGTACGATTCAAACCTTGCCGAGCGGACGCTACAGTGCTAACTTGTAAAGAGGACTCGGCTGCTGCACGCTTCCAATGTCAGTTGTAAAACGCCATCTTCAACTCGAGCAAGCTCGTTTTCAAAGAACGACTGAAGCCGCTCATCTTTTAGGCCGACTTGCGAGAGGTCAAGCTCGAGCCCCACCGCTTCCCCACGGTTGACAATAACGAACACCATTTCACTTTCCAAAACCCTCGCGAATGCGACCACATCCCCTTCAGCGTAAAGCGGGATAAAAAGCCCTTCTTGCAACACGCGCCGCTTTTTCCGAAAGGCAATCAGCGCCCGGTAGTGAGCTAGCATGTCCTGGTTCCAGCGCGCCGCGTCCCACGGAAACGTCCGGCGACAGTCGGGGTCATCGCCGCCCAAAAGCCCCACTTCATCGCCGTAATAGACGCACGGCACGCCGATGTAGGTCAGCAGCAACGTCACAGCTAATTTAAGCCGCGCAGTATCGCCATCTAAAAGTGTGAGCAGCCGCGCGACGTCGTGTGAACCGAGCAAGTTGAACTGCGAGAGCTGGATTTCAAAGGGGAGTTGAGCCCTTGCCCTCGTCAGCAGATACTCAAAATCGCGCGCGTCAATCTGTAGAGAATGCCCCCGGTGATCGGTACCTGCCAGAAACGCCCGCACCGGCAGCGTAAACCCGTAATAGTTCATGGCGCTGTCTTCCTGGTCGCCCTGCAACCAAGCGGTCGCCTCGAAAAAGTGTTCACCCAAAACCAGCGCTTCGGGGTTTTCTTCCTTGATTGCCCGCCGAAACCCGCGCACATACGCTGCGTTGTTTTTAGCCCCGGTACCGTCGCCCAGCATATGCACCACGTCGAAACGCCAACCGTCGATGCTGTAGGGCGGACGCAACCAGTACCGCAGCACCGCGTCGTCGGCCTCGTAGACACGCCGCCGCACCTCGGGGTGCGAAAAGTCGAGTACGGGCAAAGTTTTGACACCAATCCAGCCGCTGTACGAATCGGGGTCAGCAGAAGCAAAGGTGTAGAAGTCTTTTGTTTCGCCGCCACCATATGCCCCAGCCTTGTCGTACTCACCGTAACGGTCGAACCACGGGTGACGCTCCGAGGTGTGGTTGACCACGGCGTCTAGAATCAGGCGAAAATCGCGTTCACGCAGCGCCGCGCACAACGTTTCCAGTGCTTCGTTGCCGCCAAAATGCGGGTCAACGTGAAAATAGTCTACAGTGTCGTACTTGTGTGAACTCGGCGAGGTGAAGACGGGGTTTAAGTAGAGCGCCGTAACACCCAGGTCTTGCAAGTACGGCAGCTTTTGCCGAATACCCTCCAAGTCGCCGCCGTAAAACTCCCTCGGCCCCTGTTTACGCTCCGGCAACGCGTCCCACGCCTTCGCCACGACCGGCTTGCCTTCGTAAAGGTATTCGCCGCTCACGACGTTGTTGCCGGGGCCCCCGTCATAAAAACGCTCGGGAAAAATCTGGTAGAAAACTTGCGACCAGAGCCACGGCACCGGCTTGTAACCCGGATTGAAACGAAAGTGTCCGGCACGTTCGGGAAAATACGGTGTTTGACCGAGTTCGCTCAGCCACACTTGCCCCGGCTGATGTGCTGAAGCTTCCGGCAACACCTTGAAGGCGTAACGCGTCACCGTGTCCGCCGGGTTGAGGCGCAACTCGCCCTGGTAGATGAACCAGCGTCCCTTTCGACCTTTAGGAAGCAGTGGGCTCAAAAACTCCTCGTTGTCGGGTTCACTTCGCACCCAGGCCGCCGTTACGGGTTGACTCGTTTGCAGGGCGACGGTGACAGCCTTGCCTTCATGCCGCCCGCGCAGCGGGTCGTGTAAGAGTGAAAGGTTATGTAACATTCGGCCCAGCTTAACACTGCAAGCGTGCATTTTTTAACACGCTCGAGCCCTGCAAGCAGCGTGCAGCACAGAAAATCAACTGAGGGCTAACACGCTTTACTGTCCTCAATTTATTGTGTAAGCTCTAAGGTGTAAGTAAAAAATAAATGCCCCACGGGGCCGCTGCGCTTGTGTCAAGTTCAGCACCGAAAGGAACTTTATGAAAAAGCTGTTTGTCGCGCTTTCGCTTCTTTTAGCGGTGGGCCTAACGACCGCGCAAGAGGTCACGGTCTGGAGTCACTTCGGTGAGACCGACCTCGAGTGGCTCCAGGGTGAAGCCGCCTCCTTTGAAGCGGCGTTCGGCGTCCCGGTGAGCATCACCCGCATCGAATTAGGTGAACTCAAGCAGAAAATGCTCCTCGCCGCCCCGCAAGGTGAAGCCGCCGACCTCGTGGTCACACTTCCCCACGACCAGCTCGGTGAACTCGCAGCGGGCGGCGTGCTGGCGGATATGTCGCAGTTTGCCACCGAAGACTATTTAGCCGACCTTTCCGAACAGGCGCGGCTGGCGTTTACCTTTAACGGTCGGCTCTTCGGCTTGCCCGTCTACTCCGAAGGCCCGGCGCTGGTCGTCAACACCGACCTCGTGCCTGAAAGCGAGTTTCCGGCAACCTACGAGGACATGATCGCCAAAGCGCAGGAGCTGACCAGCGGCGACACCTACGGCTTTTTGTACGATGACAAGAACTTTTACTTTTCGTACAACTGGATTCTCTCGAACGGCGGTTACGTCTTTAAGCGCGACGCCGAAGGCAACCTCGACCCGAACGATGTGGGCCTCGCCAACGAAGGCGCAATCAAGGGTGCCGAGCAGATTAAGGCGCTGCAGTACGACTACGGGCTGATTCCACCCGGAACCGATTCGTCGGTTGCCGAAGGGTTGTTTAACGAAGGCTCGGCGGCGATGATCTATAACGGCCCCTGGGTCATTGCCAACGCGCGCGAGGCCGGAATTCCGGTTGCCGCGATGCCCATCCCACCGATGGCGGACGGTACCACCTGGAAAGGCTTTATCGGCGTTCAGGGCGTCCTCTTAAACGAGTTTTCGCAAAACAAGGCCGACGCCGCAAACTTCGCCAAGTGGCTTACCCGCCCCGACGCGCAGATTAAACTCGCCGAGATGAGTAGTCGCATCCCGACCTCCTTAGAGGCCGCTGCCGCCGTCGCCGACGACCCCGTACTGTCCGGTTTTATCGCCGCCTACAAAGAGGCCGAACCGATGCCCAACATTCCTGAAATGGGCAACGTCTGGGGGCCGATGGGCGACGCGCTGACCGTCCTTTTGGAAAGCCAAGGTTCGGACCCCGCGCAAGTGCTGAGCGGCGCGGTCGCACAAATCGAAGGAAACTAGGGCAATACTTAAAGAAAAAGCTGCTAGGGAAACACGACCTAGCGGCTTTTTTAGTTCTGAAAGGGGTCATACGTGGACATTTCACGTCCGGTTTCGGATCATTTGCCTAAAGGTTCAGGCGGGACGGGCGCACGGCTGTGGAAAGCGCTCCTCTTGCTGCTGCTTGCGATTACCATCGCCGCCGTCGCCGCCTTTGCCGGTACCTGGCTCGTTCAGCAGGTGGTACCAAACGTGCCGCTTTACGTCGGGGTACTGATCGGTTTAGCCGTACTGCTTGTCGCGCTTCAGGTCATTGCCCGGCGCTTTGAATGGATTATGCCGTGGTACTACCTGCTGCCGTCTATCTTGTTTCTGCTGACCTTCGCGCTTTTCCCGGTTATCTTAACGGTTATTCTGGCGTTTACCGACTACGCGGGGATTCGTAACGGTGAGCTCAATATCAGTAGCCGCACCGATATTGCGAGTGTCCAGGGGGCGACGGTAGAGGTCGCCGACGCTGCGACGCTCCGCTGTCAAGCCTTAAGGAACGGCTGCACAGACGTTCCGGCGCTCATCGATGTTTCGGGTAATTTGAGCGTAGCGGCAACCGCCCTTGACGGCACCACCCTGACCCTCGCCGAACCGCTCCCCGAAGGCACGACGCCCTCGGTGGTGACGCTCGAGCTGACCGACATCGGTTTCAGCGCCGAGTTTAACGTCACCGCTGTAGACGGCAATACCTTGACCTTGGAACGTGCGCCGCCCGGCGCGGTAAATCTAGAGAACGTCGGCGTCGCGGTACCGAGTGCGGGCGTCCGCCGGACGATGCTTTCAGTTGACGGCAATACCGTCACCCTTGACGAACCGCTGCCCCAAGGTGAGACCTACGCCGCCATCACGCGCTACAACGACTTCGGTTTCGTCGGCTGGCAAAACTTCCGTACTATCTTTAATCAGGCAACCCGTTCACTCGGCCCGGTATTCTTGTGGAACATCTTGTTCGCCGTGTCAACGGTCCTTATCAACACCGTCTTCGGCGTATTTTTGGCAATTTTCCTGAACAACCCGAACCTCAGGTTTCGTAACCTCTACCGCACCCTGCTGATTATCCCGTGGGCGCTGCCGAGCATCATCACCATTCAGGTGTGGAAAGGTTTTTTGAACTCGAACTTCGGCGCGGTCAACCGCATTCTGGCGCTCCTCGACCTGCCCGTCCTCGACTGGCTCGGCGACGTGTGGCCTGCGAGGGGCGCAATCTTGCTGGTGAACCTGTGGCTCGGCCTGCCCTTTATGATGACCGCAACCCTCGGCGCACTTTCAGCGATCCCCGAAGACCTCTACGAAGCCGCCAAAATTGACGGCGCGAACGTCTGGCGGCGTGTGACGGGCGTGACGTTACCGCTCCTGCGCACCGCCCTCGTGCCGATTACCCTGACAGGGTTCGCCTTTAACTTCAACAACTTCGGCCTCATTTACCTCCTGACCGGCGGCGGCCCCGGTTACGACGGCGGCACCTCGACGGCGCGCGGTACCGACATCCTTATCTCGTGGGCGTACAACGAGGCGTTTCAGGCGGTCGGAGGGTACGCCTACGGCTTGGGTTCAGCAATTTCGCTCTTAATTTTCTTTATCACCATCGCCATCAGCTTGATCAATTTCCGCGTCACGGGCGCGCTTAAGGAGGAATCGAACGTATGAACGCCTATCTGGACTTTACGAACACGAAGCTTTTTCGCACGGCGGCGTGCCTCGGCCTGCTGTCACTTGGCGTCGCTTTCGCGCAAATTGACCGGAGCCGCTTTCTGGTCATTCCTTACGGTTGGCTAAAACTGCTCATCGGCTTTGTCGTCGTCGTCACCGCGATTATCCTGGGCGCGTATCTCTACGGACGCGCGACCAGCCGCAACAAGGCGAGCGCCTACGCGACGACGGCAGTGAGTCACACCTTTATCTGGGTGTTTATTCTCTTGACGCTCTATCCGGTCATCAACCTTTTGGCAGTTTCGTTCAACCGCATCAACAACCTCAATACGCCGCCGCCGCAAACCGGCAACCTGCTGGTGCGCGCGGGTATCTTGCCCGACCCCTCGAAGTTCTCGCTGGTGCAGTACCAGAACGTCCTGAGCGAGACGAACTTGTTCTGGTACCAGTGGTTGCTCGTCGGTCTGCTGGTCGTTGCCGCGATTGTCCTTATCGGCGCAATTATAGCGAACAATGCGAATCCTAACACGCCCGCTACCGAGCGGATAAAAGCAGCTGCCATCTGGACGCTCGTCGGCAGCGCGGCGGTGCTGGTCGTCAGTATCAACAACAACCAGTTCTTTTCGGTCAACGAGGCGGGCGAAAGGGTACTCTCGAGCAGCGAGAAAAAAGTCGTGCTCTTTATCCGCAATACGCTCTTGGTCTCGGGCCTGACCGGGATTTTTGCCGTACTCATCAGCACGACCGCCGGGTACGCCTTTGCCCGGATGAAGTTCGAGGGGCGTTACGGTACCCTGCTGAGTTTTATCTTCGTGCAGATGTTTCCCGGTTTTATGGCGCTGGTGGCGATTTTTTACCTGATGAACTACCTGGGGCTGTTAAACACCTTTGCGGGCCTGATTTTGGCTTATTCGGGTGGGGCGATTGCCTTTGCCTCGTGGATTTTTAAGGGCTATCTCGAGTCGATCAGTCCGAGTCTAGAAGAAGCTGCGCTCGTTGACGGCACGACCCGCTGGGGCGCGTTCTGGCGGATTATCCTGCCCATCAGCGTACCGATGCTGCTGTTTATCTTCTTGTTGCAGTTTATCGGAACCTACAGCGAGTTCATTTTGGCGAACATCCTCCTGACCGGCGACGATAAATGGACGGTCGGGATCGGCCTCCGGGCGTTTACCAACAACGCCTTTCAGACGCAGTGGGGCACACTCGCGGCAAGCGCCGTGCTGGGTAGCTTGCCGATTCTGATTATTTTCTACTCGTTTCAAAACGCGCTGACCGGGCAGTACACCGCCGGGGGTGTCAAGGGCTAGGCGCTCGAGCCGTTTCCGGCGCGCAACATAACTGCATGACTACGGCTCGAGCAGCTAAAGCCGAACCACACTACTTCAGCGACCCTCTTTGCAGCATTATGGCGAGGGTTTTTGCATGGTCGGGGTGCAGCTTACGGTTTTACGGTCTAATTTCGCGGCGTACCCGTGCGTGATAGGCTACGCGGGTGAACTCGCTCGGCTACGGCGCACATATGATTGTCGACGGCTACGGCGCGTCGGCTCCCCTGCACGACGAGGGCTGGGTTATCGAAACGGCTTACCGGCTTCTCAACACGCTCGGTTCCGTGAGTGGCGACCCGGTCAGGGTCAGCTACTGGTTTCCGGACGGGGTTTCGGTCGCTTTGGCGCTGCCCGAAGCGCACCTGACGCTCCACACCTTCGCGGAGCGGCGGCTCGTTTGTCTGGGTATTTTCAATCCGCAACTGCTTTTCGCACGGGGGATGACCGACGTGTTTCAGGGACGCTTTGAGGTAGGGCGGCTCGAGGGTCATCTAGGCAGCCGCAGCGTCATATTGCCGCAAAACGAAGAGAGTATGCTCAAGTATCTCATGGGCGAGCGCAGCTACGCCGATGTACGTCTAGACGAGCGTTTACTCGAGGTTTAACCCGCCTGCTCGCCCTCAAAATACGTCTTCATTAAACACGTCTTCAACCGTGCAACCAAACAGGCGTGCGGTCCAAAGCGCCAGGGGCAGCCGGGTCGTATTTGAAGGCAGGGTTCGCGCGGTACTTTGTCAAACCTCCTCGACACCGCTGTAATCAGACCTCGAGCCTCTGTGCCGTCTCTTCCCAGCGGGCCATCGCGTCTAGGAGTTCGGCCTCGAGCTGTCCGTGCCGCTCACTCACCTCCACAAGCGCGTCGGCGCTGAGCGTTTGCGGAGCCGTAAGCTTTTGCGTCAACGCGCCGAGTTCAGCCTCGAGTTCGGCAATCCGCGCCTCTAACGCCTCCTGGTCGCGCCCGAGTTGCCATCTCGAGGGGCCTCTGGGTTCGCCTCTGGGAGTTTCGACCTGTACCGACTCGGCTTCGGGCGCTTCAGAACTCCGCTCACGGCGTTTACGCTCGTAAAAGCTCCAGTCGCCTTCATACGCCGTAAAATGCCCACTATCCAGCTCCCACACGAGGTCGGTCGTTTGGGCGATAAAGCGCCGGTCGTGCGAGACGATCAAGAGCGTGCCGGTGTAGGCGGCTAAGGCAGCCTCGAGCGCTTCGATCATCTCGACGTCCAAGTGGTTTGTCGGTTCGTCCAGCACCAGAAAGTTGTACTCGCCAAGGGTGAGCTTAAGGAGCGCCAAGCGCGCCCGTTCGCCGCCGGAAAGGTTACGCACAAGCTTGAACTGCGCGTCATAGGGAAACAAAAAACGCCCCAAGAGATTGTGCGCCGCCCCGTCACCGACGAGCCGGACCAACTCTTCAAACAGGGTTGCGTCCGGTTCGACGCCGCGCAGTTCCTGGTCGTAGTAGCCGACGCGGACACGGGAGCCGAAGCGCAACAACGCGCGCGGGTCGTCGCTCGGCGCTTCGCCCAAAACGACCCGTAAAAAGCTCGATTTTCCTGCGCCGTTCGGCCCGACGAGCGCGGCGCGTTCGCCTTGCCGTAAAACGAAGTCCACGTCGTTAAAAAGCTGTTCACCGCCGTAATTTTTACTCAAATGCTGCGCCTGCAAGACAATTTCGCCGGAGTCGTCGCAGGGAAAGGTAAAGCGGGTCCGGCGCTCGGCAGCCTCGGCGTCGGGGAGCATCGTGGCGGCGTAACGTTCGGTGCGGCGCTCCATCGCCTTGGCGCGGCGGTGGAGTTTTTCGCTCTGACCGGCCCAGCGTTTCATCTGGGTGGCGGCGGCGGCGAGGCGCTCGTGCTCTTTTTGCTGATTGGCGCGGGTGGCGGCCTCGAGCCGCTCCTGCTCGGCCCGCGCTTCGCGGTAACGCGTCGGGGTCGTATTCATCGTCCGGAGCGCCCCCTGTGAGATTTCGGCGGTCGCGTCGCAGGTCTCATCCAGAAACGCCCGGTCGTGCGAGACGAGCAGCACGCCGCCCGGATAGCGCGACAAATAACCGCCCAACCAGTCGCGCATCGCCATGTCGAGGTGGTTCGTCGGTTCGTCCATCAGCAGTACGTCGGGTTGCGCCATCAACAGGCGCGCAAGCCCCAAGCGCGTTTTTTCGCCGCCGGAGAGGTGGCCGGCGACCTCGTGTTCGCGCCCGCGAAACCCGAGGGCAAAGAGTACCGAATCCCTACGTGAACGCCGTTCAAAGCCGCCGCGCCGCTCGAAGGTTTCGTGCAGAACTTCCCAGCGGGCGTAAACCTCGGGGTCGTCCAAGCCTTCGTGCTCGAGCCCCTGCAACCCAAGTTCGAGTTCGTCCAGCTCGGCAAACGCCGTTTCGGAAAGCTCCAAAATGCTTATCCCGGGGGGGATGATGGGGTCTTGCGCCAACATCGCGACGCTCACCCCGTCGCGCCGAAAGACGCTGCCGCCGTCGGGCGCATCTTGGTTTAAGAGAAGCCGTAAAATTGTTGACTTTCCCGCCCCGTTACGCCCAATCAAGGCCGTTCGTGATGAAGCGCGCAGCTCCAAGGTGACGCCGTCCAGCACCACCTGCTCGCCGTAAAACTTTTCCACGTCATAAAGGGCCGACAACACCATCTCATCAGTTTAACGGGCGTAGCGGGTTCTTGCGGTACCGCCCGAAGACGCCGTAAACCGGCCCCGAGGGTTGGGGTTAAAGTTCTACGGTCGTCCTGACAACCTCTTCGGCGTCACAGCTCCGCGCGAGCGCCACGACGCCGCTGTAGCCTTCTGTTTCGGCCTCGAGGTAGCGCGAATTGGCGACGATGCTCGTTCTCCCCTCGGCGCGCAGCTCGAACATCCCGCCGACCAGCATCGGATTGACGCCGTAACGGATCGTTTGCCGCCCTCTCAGCCCGGCCCGGAGACCCAAACTCAGCCACGCCTCGCCCTCCGAATAGCTTTCGTCGGGGGGCCAGCGGCGCGTCCAGGGGGCGTAGTTGGCGCTCGGTTGCACCACGATGTCCGCGCCTAGACCGTCGAAGGTCTCCAACACCGAACTGTAAAACCCGTCTAAACAGAGCGCTACCCCGACGCGCCCTGCCGGGGTGTGCAAGACGCGCAGGCTCTCAGCCGGGGCGCGGGACAAGCCGAGACGCGACTCGAGCCCCCCGGTCAGGTAACGTTTCCCGCTCCGCCCCAGCAAAGTGCCCGTCGGCCCGAAGGTATACGCCACGTTTTGCACCCGTCCATCGGCGACGTGCAGTCCGCGCGCCGCCTCGTTTTCGATATGCGGGAGAAAGCTCGAGCCCGCGACAAGCGTCGCCCCGGTACGCCGCGCCGCGCCGGAAAACGCCGCAACATACGCCCGGTACGCCGGGAGCGCCCGCGCTACAAAAAACGCCTGCGGCCCCACCGCCCGGTGTTTGAGAGCGGCCCGCAACACGCGCCGCCACTCCTGCCGTAAACCGCTCAGCGCCGCGCCTGTAAGCTGTGTACGGCGCGACACGTCGGCGTAACGCCCCAGCGTCAACAAAAGCGGCAACCCGACCGTTTCGGGAAACGCCAGCAGTTTGGGCGCGTCGTCCAGACCGGCGACTGCCCGCTCTGAAAGCTCTAAGACCCACGCCGCAAACGCCTCCGGGCTCCGGTAGTTGGATAGCCGCAGCTGGGCCTGAACCGCGATGAGGTGAACGTTCATCACCTTAGTTTACTCATCACCTTGGTTTACTCGAGCAGTCGGTAGGCCCAAGATTTTTAGCGCCGAACTTTGCGGCTCACGCTAAAAGGCGGTACGGTCAGCCAGAAACCCGGCAAAACAGGCAAAACAAGAGTTGCACGCAACCGGCACGCTAAAACGAACCAGAGCAGCTTGAAACCGACCAGACCTCAGCTGCACCCTGATTCTCACGCTCCCTTTGGTAGACTCGGGCGGTGCCGAAACGCTTTTCAACCTACCTCTTACGTGAAACGAGCGGGCTCTACCTGTTGGGAGTCGCGGCTTTTTGCCTGCTCTTGTCGGTCGATACGCTGACCGTCTGGGCGAGCTTTTTAATCGAGCAGAACGCGTCGGTTTTTACAATTCTTAAACTCATGCTCTACCGGCTGCCCTTTTTCCTGCACCTCTCGCTGCCGATTGCCGCCGTCTTTGCGGTGCTGCTGGCAACCGGCAGGCTCGCCAAAGACTCCGAACTTAAAGCCGCCTACGCCTCGGGCATTTCACCGCTTTCGCTGCTCGGGCCGCTCCTCCTGTTCGGGCTGCTCGTAAGCGCTGTGGCGGTCTTGAATAACGGCTACTTAGAGCCCCGTGGGGAAATCGCGCAAGGGGTACTCGAGGCGTCTTTTTACAACGCGCGCCCGTCCGCCGAAACGCAGCGCGACGTGTCGTTTAGGCAGGCCAGCGGGATTTTTCACGCGGCCCGGATTCGCGCCGACGCGTTCGACCGGACTCGAGCCGAACTAACGGGGGCACTGGTTTACGGCGACGACGGGACGGTCTGGAGCGCCCGTTACGGCCTTTGGGACAGTGTAGCCAAGACCTGGCGACTCGAAGAGGTCGAGGTCTTGCCGCCGGGGGGTGCTGCGCCCCGGCAACGCGCGTCGGTGACGCTGCCTTTTGATCTCGAGGCCGACGCGGGCGAGTCGCTCCGGGCCGCCGACAACCTCACCCTGGGTGAGCTGTACGCCCGGATCGGCAGGGCGCGGGGGGCCGGACAGAATATCGCAGGAGACGTGTTCGATTTTCACCGGCGACTGGCAGACGCCTCGAGCGCCCTGATCTTCGTCCTCATCGCCGGAGCATTGGGCCTGACGCTGCGCGGACGCGCCGCCGGGTTCGGTTGGACAATCGTCCTGCTGGTATGTTTTTTTGCCCTCTGGACGCTGTCTGAGAGTTTTTTCGAACAGGGCGTGTTGTCGCCGGTCGTCGCGGCGTGGTTTACGAGCGCGGTCGTCGGCGCGGTCGGGGCAGTGCTCGCGTTCGTGAGGTTGCGCTAGTGCGGCGGTTTTCGCGCTACCTCATCCGGGAAATCCTGCCGCTCTACGCGGCGGGTCTGACGGCGCTCCTGATCTTGCTGCTCGGCAGTTTTTTGGTCGTGGGCAGCAACAGCGTCCTGGCCCAGGCGATTTCCAGAGGCGTCGGGCCGGGTCTGGTCGCCGAGTTTCTGCTCTACAGCATCCCGTCGGCGGCGGCGGTAGGTTTGCCCCTCGCGCTCCTCTTCGCAGCCCTGTTAGGCGTCACCCGGCTCAGTCAAGACAGCGAGCTTAAAGCGGCGCTCCTCTTGGGCGTATCACCCCGCCAATTCCTGCTGCCGATGCTGATGCTGGGTCTAGGCGTCGCCGCCGTAAGTTTTATCAACAACGAACTCGTCGCGCCGTGGAGTTACGACCGCGCGCAGGAGGCGCTCTCAGACATCCTGGTGCAGAGCCCCGAAGTCATCGTCGAAGAGGGCAGCTTTTTTACCGACGCGCTCGGGCGCAGCGTCTACGTCGGCGGCCTCAGTGCGGGCGGCGCAGTCGAGGACGTCACCGTCATTCAGCCGAGCGGGTCGCAGGGCGTGAGCGAGGTCATCCGCGCCCGGCGCGGCGTTTTAGACCAGCAAGCGGGGGTGTGGCGGTTGCAAAATATCCGGCTGCTCCGTTACCGCGACGGGCGGGTCGTGCTGGACGCACCCGCCGAAAGTGCCACCGTACCGTTTCGCGGCCTGTCGGCGAGTTCCGGGACGCCGCCCGAACTCACCAGGCTCCGCCTCAGCGACCTCTTAAGCCGGTTGCGCGGCACCAACCCCACCGACGCACCCGCCGAGTGGACAGCGCTGCACCGCAAATTTGCCGAACCTGCCGCGGCGGTCGCCTTTGCACTCTTTGCGCTCGCCATCGGGCTTTACAGTTTCCGGCGTAATTTCGGTTTGGGGCTGGTGTCGGTGTTGTTTTTGACCTTCATCTACTACGCGACCTCGAGCGTCTCGAACCTGTTGGGCGCGCAGGGGGCGGTTCCGGCGGTCGTCGGCGGCTGGGCACCCGTGGCGCTCTATCTGGTGGCCGGGCTCGTCTTGTTCGGGTTGTCGTGGCGGCGCTGATGAGCGGGCGCACGCTACTGTTCGCCCTGCTGCTGGCCCTGATCGGCGTGTCACAAGCGGTTGAAGTTAAAGTCCTGTCTGCCGACCGCCTCGAGCGCCGCCCCATCACCCTACCCGGCGGCGACACCACCGAACTAATCGTGATTACGGGTTCTCCAGTCAGGCTTACGGTCGACGGCGACACTATCATCGCCGAATACGTCGAATTCGACCGTAAAAGCCGGATTTTACGGATCGTCGGGCCGGGCAACGTCTCCTACGACAACGTAACGACTACAGGCGAGGACTATATCCTCGACCTGGGCAGCGGCGAACTCGGGTTTCAAGACGTGTTCATCTTTACTGAACCGCTCGACATCGAAGGCGTTTCGGCAACCCGGCAACCCGGACAGATCGATATCAGTTCAGCGCAGTTCGGCCCCTGTAACCGCTGCCAGAGCAAGGTGCAAGATTACCGCTTCAGCGCCGAACGGATGAACTTTTATCCCGGCGACCGTTTGGTCGCGTTCAACGTAACGGTGTATTTGCGCGATTTACCGAGCTTTTTTCTGCCGCTACTGGTCGTCCCGCTCGGCCCGGAAGACCGCCGTCCGCGTTTTAATCTGACGCGGGGCAGTCTGGCGGAGCGCGCCGAGGTCGCCCTCGACTGGCCTTACGTCTTCGGTGCAAGCGCCTTTGGAATGACCTCGCTACGCTACTACGCCGACGTGACCCCGGGGCTGAGTAGCGGCCCGGCGGAAACGATTTTGGGCGGTGCGGTCACCGAAAGCTATTTCGGCGGCGGCTTCGACCACCGCTTTTACACCGAGCGGGGGCGCGGCACGGCGCAGTTCTTTTACACGCCGCCCTTCTTACCGGGTTCCGCCTACGCCGGATCCGAAAGGACGCCGGCAGAGTATACCTACAGCTTTGGCTACGCGACCGAGGAGGCGCTCGCCGGGCTGCAGACCAACCTGCTGCTAGCGCGCGACGACGGGGCCAACCCGCGTATCATCAACCTCACAGCGCGGGTAAGCGATTCTTACGGCGGGTTCGATTTCGGCTACGTCACACAGACGTATTTCGACCTCGACCTGGGCGACGCCTCGTTTTCACCGAGTTACGATGACCCCGAAGGGGCGCTCCGCACCTACGCACAAGTTACGCTCAGCCCGCAAGACGACCTGAGTTTTAGCGTCGGGCCGTTTACGCTCTCGAACTTTTTGGTCACAGCGGGCGTATACGAAGATTACACGAACCCCAGCAACCCCAGCGCGCAGAAGTCCACCTTGACCCTGGGCAACGGCAACCTCATCATCCGGGGTGGGCGGCTCCTGGAGCGGCATACCATCACCCTCGAGACCCTCTCACCGTTTCCGGGCTCGAGCATCGCCGGCAGCACCTCCTACACCGGGCAGCTTTACACCACCACGAATCCAAACGGTGAATTCGAGCGCCTGGTGGACTGGACGACCACCCTGAGCGCCGACCAGACGTTTACGGGCGGCAGTTTCGGGCTCGATTTCAGCCGCGTCATTTTGGAGGGCGAGTCGCCCTTCGCCTTCGACGCCCGCACCACGCCGAACAGCCGCACCGCGCTGAGCGGCGAGCTGGCGCTCTCCCCCGCGCCCTGGCTCGACCTCAGCGTCAGCGAGACCTATGTGTTTCAAGACGACCGCAACTATGACTTCGGCACGGTGGGGTCAAATGGACAGGAGGCCGGGCCGCTCGAGACCCGCGCCGAGCTGTTTAACAACCTCGACTGGCTGAGCGTCACGCTCGAGGAGGCCTACAATATCGAAAAAAACGACCTCGGGCTCCTCGGCGCGACCGTCGGTTTTACCTCACCGAACCCGGTCTGGACGAGTAGCCTGCAGCTGAGCGGGGTGTACGACCTCAACCAAACGACCAACCCGATTACCGGCACGGGCGCAACCATCAACGAATCCGAAATCGACCTCGAGGCGCGTTTTGGCTACACAGCCTACGCGACGCTGGGCGTAAACGTCGGGTACGATTTTAACGGTCGTCCCTACAGCGCTACCTTCGGCGGCGACTACAGCGACTTTTACGGCGGCAATTTCAACGGCGGCTACTACGACGGCAGCACGCTCCTACCCGGCACCGAAACCAAAGGGGTAGCGCTGTACAAACCGCTTACTGTGAGCCTCACCGCCGGGACCGAAAGCCAAGCAGACACCGTGCCCAGCCTGACCCTGAGTTTCGACCGCGACCTGAACATCAACCGGATGAACGCGGTAAGTTACGACCTGAGGGGGCGGCTCGGGCCGCTCGAGCTGAGCGCCGCGCAGAGTTTCGACTTCGACATCCGGGACGCCAGCGACACGCTTTTCTCGGTTACGTATCCTAACGTCGTGCAGCTGAGCGCCTCGGGCTTTACGCCGCTCCCGCCTGAAGTTATCGGCCTCGAGCTAGACCCGGAAGACCCGGTGACGTACCAACTCAGCCTGCTCGACCAAACTCGCGAGGGCAATACCAAACTCTACGAGCTAATCTACGTGACGACCTACGGGCCGCTGGGCTTCGGCGAGGTCGCTAATCCGGGGTTTAGCGATACCAGCCTGACCGGACGTGTCAACCTCGAGCCGACCTTTTTCGGTACCCCGCTGGGGCCGCTCGGCTTCGGTATAAACGCCAATGCGACGCTCGAAATTGCCGACGGCGCGCAGCCCTTGACCTACCTGAGTAACGCCTCGGCGCAGCTCACCACCGATTTCTTTTCACGGGTGGGGCTTCAGGGGACACTCGAATATACCGCGCAGGCCGGCGCATTCGCACTCACCACCCAAAGGCTGCAGTTTACCGACTTCGGCCCGACCGTGCGCGTCTTGAACGACCTTTACGCCTCGGTCATTTTCAACGATACCTGGGACTTCATCAGTCCAGGAAGTTTCACCACACCGTACAACTTTCAACCTATCATCTACCTTACCCTCGACCGCTGCTGCTGGGCGCTTTACGGGGCCTACAACACCGCAAACGGCGTTATCAGTCTGACACTCGGCTATCCCGGCAGCAACCAGGGACTGACCGCACCGCTAAACACACCCTTTATCCTGCCACGCCGGGAGGAACCATGAATTTCAAAAAATTAGGCTTTACGGGGATTGCTACGCTCCTACTACTTACCGCCTGCACCGGCACGTTCGAGTCCCCAGACCCTGTCTTGCTCGTCACCGGCTACCAAACCGCAGCCGGGCCCAGGGTCGCGCTGATTCGGGATAATCTCACACTCAGCCTTGAGCGGCTGGCTTTTTTGCCCGCCAGCGTCCGGCCTTTGCCGGCTCCCAGCGTAGACTACGACGTGGTAGACCGCGAACGCGCGCGGGGTTCTCTCGTCGTATTGTCGCGGAGTCTGACGAACGGGGTAACCGGCGCGCCGGGCTACCTGACGACCTTTTCGCTGACGGGCATCGACCCGGCAAACCCGGTAGCCTTCGCGCAGCAGGGCGACGTACAGACGATTAGCGACTTTATACCGGTACCGACTTCGCTGCAAAACCAGACACTCATCTTTTGCCCCAACCGCCTTCAGGTCACGCAAGGGGGCGATTACGCCGCCGTCTTGAACGTACCGAGCCTTTGCGGGCTGCCGCTGCCGCCTTTTATCGACATTCTGGATTTGCAGGGTGAACGGCTCTTGGCGCGGCTTGGCGGGGTGTCCGGGGGCGGCCTTTACCTAAGCCAAAACGTCGTCCAAGACCTGCTCTACTACGCCACCCCCGAAGCCGGGAGTTTGCAACTGCAGCGGGCCACCCTCCCCCAGCCCGGTCAGCTGTTCGGCCCGGACGATATCGTTGACAGCGTGCCGGTCGTCGCCGTTCCGGTTCCGGCGGGGCAAAACGACGCCGTTGACCTCGGGCGCGCCGGGGCCGCTACCGAAGAGCGGCTCGTGTTTTTGTTTCGTAACAGCCTCCGCAACGTTTTGGGCTTCGGCGTCGGCGGCACCGCGCAAGTCGGCCCGCTCGTAGATACCGCCGGGGACAACGCCAGCGTCATCCCCAACGACGCGCGCAGTACCGAAGCCACCTTTGTCCTCAGCGTGCCCAGGGCGGGCGTGGTGACCTACGTGCCGCCCCCTTCCGAAAGCGACACTTTCGACCAGGAGAGCGCCCGCGTCGTTGCCGTAAACGCCGTCATCCAAGCTACGCGAAATTTCATCTACTTCGTTGCAAATCAGCAGGTGGCCCTTTTCGACCTCAGCGCTTACGACATGGGCGACCCTTTGCCCGATCCGATCCCGATAACCGTGTCACAACTGACCGCCCCGAGTTTTATCACCTGGGCGCAGTCGGCACCACAAGCAGCGACGCCCTAACGCGTATCTTCGTCGGCTTCGGGCAGCCCGCCGAGCGCCGGATTTTGCTGCTCACCCCAATAGAGCGTCGTATGCGGAAAAGGAATATCGATCCCTTCGGCGTCGAGCCGGAGTTTAATGCGGCGGCGGAACTCGCGTCCGACACCCCACTGCTCTTTGGGCAGCGTCTTGAACATCACGCGGATAAGAATACCCGACGGCCCGAACGCCTCGACGCCCGTGACCTCCGGCGGCGCGGTAATCCGCCAGCTCCAGCCGAGCGCAGCGGCAAATTTTACGGCCTCGTCGCTGATAACAGAGAGGGCAACGTCGAGGTCGGCGCGGTACGAGACCTCCAGATCGACGATGCTCCGCGACCACTCTTTCGAGGCGACCGTTACCTTGTCGATCTGTCCGTTGGGAATCACATGAACCGAGCCGTCGAGGGCGCGCAGGGTGGTAATCCGCAGGTTCAGGCTTTCGACCGCGCCGGACAACCCGGCAATCGTCACCACATCGCCGACGCCGAACTGGTCTTCAGCCAGGATAAAAAACCCGGTAATGACGTCCTTGACCAAGGACTGCGCGCCGAACGAAATGGCCAGACCCAAAATCCCGACCCCGGCCAAGAGCGTCGAGACGTTAAGGCCGATTTGGGCAAGGACGAACAACACGAGAAAGGTGATGAGCACAAGCCGCGCCGTCGATTCGATGACGTTGCGGATGGTAGCGGCGCGGGCGACCTGGCGTTCAAAGCGCTGACCGGAAACCGGCGTAAGCGCGCGCGCGGTTTTGCGTACCACGCGGAGCAGCAAGTAGACGACCAGGCCGACCACGCCGACCGCGATGATGCGGCTCAGGCCGCCGTTTAGCAACCACCCCTGCACGCTCAGGGCCAAAGACTGAAGTACCGGGACGCGGTAGCGCAGCGAAAAAAGTCCGAGTGTCAGGGCAAGTCCGAAAAAGACCGAAAACGAGATGAAGTAGCGCCGCAAGAGGGTGGTACGCTTGAGTTCTCCCTTTTTTTGCTCGTCTTCCCAGAGTTCGCGCCGGGCAATTCCCGCTTTGGTATCTTGCGCCCAGCGCTCGACTAAAAACCACAACACCCCGAAGAGCAAAAACCCCAACGCCGCATCGAGAAACACACCGCCGAAAAAGTCGAAAGGGGTATTCTGCGCCGCCCTGCCGATTTCAGCAAGCCAGCTCGTGTCTTCAAATTCGGCGATCCACTGCCCGTCTAAAAGGGGGATTTCCGGGACTTCGGTGGTAGCGGCTCCACCACTTGCCGTCTGAGCGTTTTGCGCGGACTCGAGCGGACTAAGCAGATTGGTCACGTTCAAACCTTGGCAGTAGGAAGCGGTGCAGATTCAGACGTAAGCGCCGCCATCCCCGCAACGAGTTTGGCGACGAGTTCGGCGTCCACGGCGCGCTGCGCCGTGCGGAGCGCGTTTTCAACCGCTCGAGCGTCCGACGAACCGTGACCGATAAAGGCGTAACCGTTCACGCCCAGAAGGGGCTGCGCGCCGTACTCGCTCGGGTCGAGCCGCGCTGCGATGCCGCGCAGCGCCGGACGCACCAAGGCCGCCCCGAGTTTGGTCAGGAGTCCGCCACCGGAAAGTGCCTCACGTACCCAGCCGAAGATGACTTTCGCCTCCCCCTCGGCGAGCTTGAGCATCACGTTGCCGGTAAAGCCGTCGGCGACCACCACATCGGTCGTGCCTTTCAAGAGGTCGCGCCCTTCGACGTTGCCGTAAAAGTTGACGCCGGGAGTATTGCGGAGGAGCCCGTGCGCCTCGCGGGTCAGTTCGTTGCCTTTTTCGGGTTCTTCGCCCAGAGAAATCAGGCCGACGCTGGGGGACTCGAGCCCGTAAAACGCCCGCGCGTACACGCTGCCCATCACCGCAAACTGCTGCAGATGCGCCGGGCGGCAGTCGGCGTTGGCCCCGGCGTCTAAGAGCGCCGTAAAACCCCGGTCGGTCGGGATGTTGGCTAAAATGGCCGGGCGCTCGAGCCCCCTGAGCCGCCCCAACACAAAGAGCGCCGCCGCCATCGTCGCGCCTGAATGCCCGACCGACACGCACGCCGACGCGTGACCTTCTTTGACGAGCCGCACCGCCTGCATCACCGACGAGTCCCTGCGGCGGCGCACATCGGCGGCGTGGTCTTCCATGCGGATCACATCCGAAGCGTGATGGACAGGCAAATCGGCTCCTTGTTTTTCAAGTTCAGCGCGGAGCACGGTCTCGTCACCGACCAAAACAACCGGGATACCGGCAGCAGCGGCAGCCTTGGCCCCGCCGACAGCGGCTTGCGGCATGGCGTCGCCGCCCGCTGCGTCGAGGGCGATGGGTTTGATTTCCGCTTTCATCGCTGTGTATTCCCTAGAGTAATCGAACTTATCAAAGCCAAACCTGAACTGGACATAGCAGCCAGTATAAATCGCCCTTATGACGGATTACAGCTGCGGCGCACCACTGAGCAGGCGCGGTAAGCTACGGTAAGCTGATGTGTGGATATCAAGGTTTTCGAGGCACCGGCGGGCGAACGCCTCGACGTCGCGGTGTCGGTGGCGGTCGGTTTATCACGTACCTACGCCAAAGAGCTGGTCGTAGGCGGTTTTGTACAGCTCGACGGTCGCCCGGTCGCCAAAGCGTCCTTGAAGCTTTCCGGCACCGAACTCGTGTCGGTGCAGCTCCCGCTACCCAAACCGGGGCGCGTCGAACCTGAAGACCTGGCGCTCGACCTGATTTACGAAGACGACGAGCTCGCGGCGGTCAACAAACCTCCCGGGATGACCGCGCACCCTACCGCGTCGGTCAGGAGCGGTACGGTCGTGAACGCGCTCCTCGCCAAGATGACGCTCGCCAAAGAAAAATCGTTCGATCCCGAAGAAGGCGACTACCGCCCCGGTATCGTCCACCGGCTGGATAAAGACACCTCGGGCGTGATGGTCATTGCCAAGACCTTGGGGGCGCACCGCGAACTTTCGGCGGCGTTCAAAAAGCGCCTGACCGAAAAAGAATACATCGCGATTGCGGTCGGCAACCTAGACGATGATCTCTATATGGACGGCCCCGTCGGGCGGCACCCCCAGCACGGGCGCAAGATGACCGTCGGCGGCGGCAATCCGAGGAGCGCCTCGACGTATTTTCGCGTTTTGGCTCGTACAAGGCAACCCAACGGTGTACAGCACCTGCTTGTTCGCGCCAAACCGCACACGGGCCGGACGCACCAGATACGGGTTCATTTAGCGCATCTGGGCGCGCCGGTTTTAGGCGATAAACTTTACGGCAAGGGCTCGAGCCTCATCTCCCGCCAAGCCCTGCACGCCCTGCGCCTGAGCTTGCCGCACCCCGGAGACCACGAAGCCATCACCTTTACCGCGCAAGTTCCCGCCGACATGGTAGCTGCGTGGCTCGCGCTCGGCGGCAGCTGGCCCAGCGAACTCGACGAGACGGGTCCTTAGCTGCAGCTGCGTTAGCGGGGCACAGTTCGACAGGACAGGTACCGGGTAGCCGACCGTAGCGGCGTAACTTATTTCTCAGGTTGAAGTTTTGTAGACTTGTAGGGGTAGTCGCTTGCGGCGGGAAGCGTCTAGGCTAGACCGTTTAGGGACACGTCCACTCGATTTGAAAACCAAACTGCTGCAGCGCACGGCCAGGGGGACATCATGAACTATAGCCAACCCGGTAAGGTTGCTGTCATCGGTAACTTTCCACCACGGCGGTGCGGTATTGCCACGTTCACCGCCGACCTCGTCAACGCGCTCTCGGCTCGCGACCCGGACGGTGCGGTTTTTGCCGTCGCCATGAACGACACCGCCGAGGGCTACAGCTACCCTGAACAGGTGCGTTTCGAGCTGGCGCAAACCGACCTCGCCGACTACGCTCGCACCGCCGACTTTTTGAACTTGCAAAACGTCGATGTGGTAAGCGTGCAACACGAGTTCGGTATCTTCGGCGGGCCTGCCGGAGGTCACTTGCTGGCCCTTTTACGTGAGCTTAAAGCGCCCGTCGTGACGACGCTGCACACGGTTCTGCAGCATCCCAACGAAGCCCAACGCGCCGTGATGGACGGCCTCATCAGGCATTCCGAGCGTTTGGTCGTGATGAGCGCGCTCGGGCAGCGGTTTCTAGAAACGGTTTACGGCGTAGCCCGCGAACAGATCGAGCTGATTCCGCACGGGATTCCCGACGTACCGTTTTCCGACCCCAGCTTTTACAAAGACACCTTCGGGGTCGAGGGTAAAACGGTTTTACTGACCTTCGGGCTACTCTCGCCGAACAAGGGTCTCGAGCACGCCATCCGCGCGCTTCCTGAGATTACGGCTAGGTACCCGGAACTCGTCTACATCATCCTCGGCGCGACGCACCCGCACCTCCTGCGTACCGAAGGCGAAAGCTACCGGTTGTCGCTCCAGCGCCTCGCCCGGTCTTTGGGCGTCGAACAAAACGTCGTCTTTTACGACCGCTTTGTCGAACTCGGCGAGCTTTTGACCTTTATCAGCGCCGCCGACATCTACCTGACGCCCTACACGAACCGTGAACAGATTACCTCGGGTACGCTCGCCTACGCCCTCGGCGCAGGTAAGGCCATCGTCTCGACGCCGTACTGGTACGCCGAAGAGCTGCTCGCCGACGGTTGCGGGGTCTTGACGCCATTTGCCGACCCTGCGGCGCTGGCAGAAAACGTCCGGCAAGTTCTCGGGGACGCCGCCGGGCGCAACGCCATGCGAAAACGCGCCTATTTGCGTGGGCGCGCGATGACCTGGAGCGCCGTCGCCGCACGTTACGAAGGAGCGTTCGGACAGGCTCGCGCGCACGCCAACTCGGCGCGGGCCGCGCTGCCCAAACCGTTAGGTGCCAGGCCGACCGAGTTTCCGCCGCTCGAGCTGCGGCACCTCAGAGCCCTTAGCGACGACACCGGCGTCGTGCAGCACGCGCTTTACAGTGTTCCCAACTACCACGAGGGCTACACCACCGACGACAACGCGCGGGCGCTGATCGCGGGGGTAAGGCTCGAGGCTTACGGCAACGTGGCCGAAGCCAAGGGGTTTTCGGCGCGTTACCTGGCGTTTCTCAACTACGCGTTTAATTCCGAACGGGGGCGCTTTCGCAACTTTCTAACCTTCGAGCGCCGCTGGCTCGAAGACGTCGGTTCCGAAGATGCCCACGGGCGCGCGCTTTGGGCGCTCGGGACGGTTTTGGGGCGTTCACAAGACGAAAACCTGCGGGGGCTGGCGGGCTACCTGTTCGAGGCAGCACTCCCTGAAACGCTGAGCTTTACCAGCCCCAGAGCGTGGGCGTTTACGCTGCTCGGCCTAAACGATTACCTGGGGCGTTTCGGCGGCGACCGTTCGGCGGGAAGCGTGCAGCGTGTACTAGCTGACAAACTCGCCGGACTTTACCAGACCCACAGCTCCCCGGATTGGCCCTGGTTCGAGCCGGTTTTAAGCTACTGCAACGCCAAACTGCCACACGCCCTGATTGCCACCGGCAACAGCCTGGGCCGACCCGACTTGATTGAAATAGGGCTTTGTGCGCTCGAGTGGCTTATTCAGGAACAAACCTGCGGCGACCACCTGACGTTCATCGGTAGTAACGGCTTTTACCCACAGGGCGGCGTCCGGGCAAGGTTCGACCAGCAACCCGTCGAGGCGCACGCACACGTTTCGGCGTGCCTGGCAGCGTACCGGGTTACGGGCAGGGCGCGCTACCTGGACGAAGCGACCCGCGCGTTCGAGTGGTTTTTAGGCGAAAACGACCTCGGTTTACCGCTTTACGACCCGCGCACGGGCGGTTGCCGCGACGGCCTTCACCCCGACCGCGTAAACCAGAATCAGGGAGCCGAATCGACGCTGGCCTTTTTGCTGTCACTGCTCGAGCTGCGCCTAGACGCCGCGCACGTTCCCGTACCGGAAGCGGCGGAACTCGAGCCTGCGGCGGCGGCTGATTAGTTAAGGCTCGTGAGCCCCGACCTGCCAGACCTCAAAAAGTTGGCAGAGCGCTGGCGAGACCAACTGACGCCGCAAGACCGACAGGGTTACAGACCGCATTACAGAGCGCATGTAACGGTTCAGAACAAGGTTCCCAAAGCCGAGGTCGGGGTTCTTTACGGCGCTCTCGCTCCTGAATGGCAGCCGCTTGCGGGCGACGCGCTCGGCCTGAGTTTGTGGCGTTACGCGGGCGGCCTGTGGACGTTTGCCGGGTCGTTTGAGTTTACCGGCTGATCCGGGCACAAAAAACCACAGCTTCGCTCGAGCCGAACCCACACCGGACGCCCCTACAGCGGAGCCAGGCTCGAGCCTACCGACCGCTCAAGTTATACTTGTGCAGATTATTGCAAAAACAATTTGCCAAAGGTGGAGGCGGGTCTGTGAAAGCTTGGCTGGGTATCTCAAAGGGAATCGACGCAGTAACCACGGTGGTCGGTCGGGTGATGTTTTGGCTGACGCTGGTGATGGTCTTTATCGGCGCGTTTAACGTCGTGACGCGTTACGCCGGGCGCTCACTCGGGGTGTCGCTCGGCGGCACGCTCTACATTGCGCTGCAGACGCAGCTCTTTAACCTCATCTTTTTACTCGGCGCAGCCTATGTGCTGAACAAAGACGGTCATGTCCGGGTCGATATCATCTACGCCAGCACCAGCGCGCGTGTCAGGGCGTGGATCGACATCTTCGGGACGCTGTTTTTTTTGTTTCCTTTTTGTGCGCTCTCGCTCTACCTGAGCTGGGGCTACGTCGGGCGTTCGTGGCAGCAGGGCGAGGTCAACACCAACGCCGGGGGCTTGCCCGTTTACCCGATTAAAACGGTGATTCTTATCGCTTTTGGGCTGCTCATCTTGCAGGGCGTCAGCGAGCTGATTAAACGTATTGCACTGCTACGCGGGTATCCGGTCGTGATCGGCAATGAGACGCCTCAAACCTCAGCCGAGACCGTCCAAACGCCGACCGAGGCGGGCCGCTAGTGGAATACCTGAGCTTGTGGATGTTCGGCGTCGCAATTTTGCTCCTCTTAATCGGCTATCCGGTCGCGTTTAGTCTGGGTGGGACGGCTGTTTTATTTACGCTCATCGCCAGCGACCTGTTACCCTCATGGGGGCTGACGCTGCCCTGGGATTCGGTGTTCCCATTGGCGCGGCTGAACATCTTGCCGAACCGGATTTACGGCAACATCATGGACAACTACACGCTGGTCGCGGTGCCCTTTTTCGTCTTTATGGGGGTGATGTTGGAAAAGTCCGGCCTGGCTGAAGAGCTGCTCGAGACCATGGGGGCGCTGTTCGGCTCCTTGCGCGGCGGGCTCGCTATTTCCGTCGTCGCGGTCGGCGCACTGCTCGCCGCCTCGACCGGCGTCGTCGGGGCGTCGGTCGTGACCATCGGCGTCTTGGCGCTCCCGGTGATGCTCAAGTACAACTACAGCAAAACCCTCTCGACGGGCGTCATCGCCTCGTCGGGAACGCTCGGGCAGATTATTCCGCCGTCTATCGTGCTGGTTATTTTAGGCGATCAGATCGGTGTTCCGGTCGGCGAACTCTTTTTGGGCGCGCTGATTCCGGGCTTGATGCTCTCCGGACTCTTTATCCTGTGGGTGATTTTCGTCGCCGTCACGCGCCCGCAAGACGCGCCTGCGCTGCCGCCTGAAGCGCGTACCTTACGCGGCGGCGCACTCGTTTTCAAAGTACTCAAAAGCCTCGTGCCGCCGCTGTTTCTTATCTTGCTCGTGCTCGGCAGCATCTTTTTCGGTTTCGCTACCCCGACCGAAGCCGGCGCGATGGGCGCACTCGGCGCGGCGCTGCTTGCTGCGTTAAACCGCCGCCTCACGCTCAAAAACCTCGTCGAAGCGATGCGTCAGACGGTCATCCTGACCAGCATGGTGTTTATCATCCTGGTCGGGGCGACGGCCTTCAGCATGGTGTTTACGGCGCTCGGCGGCGACCGCGTGGTCGATAACTTTTTGCTCAACCTACCCGGCGGTCAGTGGGGCTTTTTGTTCTTTACGATGCTGGTGATCTTCCTGCTCGGGTTTTTCATCGACTTTATCGAAATCTCGTTTATCGTGGTGCCGTTTGTGGTGCCGATTGCGGTGCAGTATTTCGGGCAAGACATGATGACCTGGTTTGGTATTTTGGTAGCGATGAACCTGCAATCGTCGTTTTTAACGCCGCCTTTCGGGTTTGCCCTCTTTTACCTCAAAGGGGTCGCGCCGCCTAGTATCAAGTCGCACCACATTTACCGGGGCATCATCCCCTTTATCTTGCTGCAACTCGTCGCGCTGCTGCTCTTGGTGCTGTTTCCAGGGTTGGTCAACTGGTTGCCGTCTCTGGCGAATCCTCGAGGCTAAAAAGGCTCCCGAAAGAGAGCCTTTTTACAACTTGAACCCGGTTTAACTCTGCTCTTCTTGGGTATAGATAAAGTTTTGAAAGGCGTACTCCGCCTGCTTGTGCCACGCCCTTACACTGTCGCGGAAGGTGCTGAAGCTCTCTAAAGTCCGCGCGTAAAACTCGTTACCCTCGGTATTTGCCGTGTGAACGTCCGCCATGTGACCCTCGAGCACACTCAAAATTTCCGGCGAAAAGCTCCGGAGTTCGGTGCCGGAATCTAGCAAACGTTGCAGGGCCGGGCCGTTGGCGGCGTCGTAACGTGCGAGCATCGTTTTGTTGGCAGCGCTCGCCGCGAGCCGCACAGCGGCCTGAATTTCCGGCGGGAACCCGTTAAAGGTATCCAGGTTGACGTATAAGCAGAGCGTCGCGCCGGGTTCGTGCCAACCCGGGCTGTAATAGTAGGGTGCAGCCTGATTTAAGCCCAGGATTTCGTCGTCGTAGGGGCCGACCCACTCGGTCGCGTCGATGACGCCGGTGTCGAGGGCCAGGAAGATTTCACCGCCCGGCAGGTTTTGCACGTTGACCCCGGCGCGGGACATGACCTCACCGCCGAAACCCGGAATCCGCATGGTCAGGCCGCGCAGGTCTTCGGGCGTGTTGATTTCGCGGCGAAACCAGCCGCCCATCTGGGTGCCGGTATTGCCCGCAGCAAAGGCGATGAGGTTGTCGCGCGCGTTGATCTCGTCCCACAGCTCTTGCCCGCCCCCGGCGATAATCCAGGCGTCGTGCTGCTGCGCCGTCAAACCAAAAGGTACGGCGGCAAAAAACGCGTGTGCGAGGTCGCGGCCCGTGTAGTAGTACGAGGCGCTGTGTCCGAGGGCGAACGCCCCCGAAGACACGGCGTCGTAGACCTCCAAACCGCCTATCTGCGCGCCTGCCGGGTAGACCGTCACCTCGACCTCACCGTTGGTCAAATCCTTTAAGTTTTGCGCGACCGACTCGCCGCCGCCGTAAATAATATCCAGCGACGACGGGAACGAGCTGACCATCTCGAGGCGAATACTCCCCTGCGCGCTCGCAAACATCAAAGGCGAAAAGGCGCTACTCGCCGCTATAACTCCGGACTTTTTGAGAAAATCCCGACGCTTCATCCGTCAACCTCCACTTTGCTTTAAGTTTGTCTTGCCCTAGCAGTATACGAAGCTACAGCCCGTCTTGGCAATCAAGGCCCTGGCACCATCACGAGTGTTCGGGCGCGTGTAAAATTCCACATAAAGCGCGTGCCCGTAAAAAACTACACTCTCTATCACAATTGCGACCGAATACCTCATCCAATTTTGTTTACGGGGTGTATAAGTAACAGGAAGCCCACATTATCCCACGAACCCCTCGGCGTGGGTCGCACTTATAGAGCTTCCAGCGTTTTAAGTGTGAACCGAGATTTGAAAGGACAAGGATAGTTATGGATTATCAGAAGCTGTTTAAGGGTAAAGTCGACCGTCGCCGTCTGTTAGCCAATTTAGGACTGCTGGGAACCGGAGCCGTAATAACCGCCTGTGGCGGCAGCGTTATCGGTCAACCCAGCCCTAACCCCACGCCTACTCCCACCACCAACCTCGACCCCGCTATCCTCAACTTCGCGCTGAACTTGGAGTACCTCGAGGCCGCCTTCTACCTCGCTGCTGTAGGCCGCATCGACGAAATCAACACCGTTGGTGGTGACGCCGAGATCATCTTGCCTGACGGCTTCGACGGGATGACTTCAATTGCCTTCGACACCCCCGAAATCGCGTCTTACGCCAACGAGATTGCCAACGATGAGCTGGCTCACGTGCTTTTCCTACGTGCCGCGCTCGGCGACGTTTTGAACGCCCCCGTTGCCGACCGTCCGGTTCTAGACCTCGGCCCCGCCTTCGCCGCCGCCGCTGCTGCCGCCTTCGGCCTAGACGCCGAAACTGCCGCTGCTTTTAATCCCTTTGCCAATGAACTGTTCTTCCTTCACGGTGCGTTCATCTTTGAAGATGTCGGCGTAACCGCCTACAACGGTGCGGCTCCTTACGTGACGAACAAACCCATCGTCTTGCAAAACGCTGCCGGTATCCTCGCAGTCGAGGCGTACCACGCCGGTCAGATTCGCACGCTCCTTTACGGCTTACGCGAGACCCAAACACCCTTCGGCTTACCGGTCGCCGACGTCGTGCAAGGTATCTCCGACTTGCGTGGCAGTGTCGGCGGCGGTAAAGACCAGGGCATCGTGCTTGACGGTGAAGCCAACATCAACCCGACCGACGAAAACTCGGTTGCCTTCGCACGTACTTTTCGTCAGGTTGCCAACATCGTTTACTTGGCAGATGGTACTGCTCAAGGCGGTTTTTTCCCCAACGGCATCACGGTTCCGGCAGGACTCGAGGACGCCTTCGGTCAGCTGCTCGCGCTCTAGTTTTTTGGGTGTGAGGTGGTTCGCTTCTTCACACCCCCTTTTTTAACGTTCCATAACGTGCGCCTCATCCGAGAGGTGCTAAATTGATAGGAGGAGGCTGTTATGAGACTTGGCCCATTAGGTGTACCCGAACTGCTTATTATCTTAGTTGTCGTGCTGTTGGTGTTTGGCCCCAAGCGTTTGCCGGAGATGGCCAAAGGCATCGGTCAGTCGGTGCGCGAGTTCCGCAAAGGTATCCGCGACATGAAAGACGACATCGACCGCGACGACGAACCCGCACAAACCGCGCCCAAGCAAGCGAAAATCGTCGAATCGCCCACCTCGCCGTCCGTAGCGACCGTTTCAGCCGCTGAAGCACAACCTGCTGAAGTAAAGTCCGCCGAGGTCAAAGTCTCACCTGTTCACGATGAGGCCAAAGAAGAAGTCAAAGCCTAAATCCGGTACGGCGTCTGTTACTGTGTTGAACTGTTACGTTGACCGCTTGCTAGACTCGAGGAACTGCGCTTGACCCTAATCGACCACTTCGCCGAGCTGCGAACGCGCCTGTTTATCGCCCTGGGGGGCTGGTTGGTAGGAGCGGTGGCAGCTTTTTATTTTCGTACTCCACTGATTGCATGGTTAAGGGCACCGCTGCCCGATAATATCAATCTGATTGCTACGGGGATTCTCGAGCCCTTTAACGTTTCTATGCAGGTCACGGCCTTCTTCGGTTTAGCACTCGCTTCTCCTATTATCCTTGGACAAATCTGGGGCTTTATCGCGCCGGGTTTGTTACCCGAAGAAAGGCGCTGGGCTGTGCCTTTCGTTTTTCTCACCGTACTGGCCTTTGGTTCCGGCATTGTGTTTGCTTATTACGTTATTTTACCTTTGGCGTTACCTATAATCGTTGGATTTTTGGGGAGTCAAGTCGAACTCCTGCCCCGCATCGGTGACTATATTTCAAAAGTCTTGCTCTACATGGGCGTCTTCGGGCTTATCTTTGAGATGCCCATCATCAGCTTTTTGCTGGCGCGTTTGGGTCTTATCTACGCGCCTATGCTTGTCGGGGTGCGGCGTTACGAAATCGTTGTAAGCTGCATTTTGGCGGCGGTGATTACACCGACAGCCGACCCGCTGAACTTTGCACTCGTTGCCATTCCGCTGGTTTTACTCTATGAGCTGAGCATCGTCGTCGTGCGCGTGTCTCAGCAGAAGGTGCCCCTTGCAAACGACGATTCAAGCTTTACGAACCCGCATTGACGCGCTCAACCTGCAACTGCTCGAGCTGCTTTCCGAACGTGCCGGCCTAGCCGAAGAGATCGGTGAGCTTCAGACTCAGCTGGGCACCTCGCATTACGACCCGGTACGTGAGAGTGAGATGCTGGACGCGCTGACAGCCGCGAACCGTGGCCCTTTTAGCGACGGCGTGGTCAAAAGCTTGTTCAAAAGCATTTTTCAGGCGAGTATGCAGCTAGAAGATGCCTCGGATAAGGTCAAGTATTTGACCTCGCGGCAAACCCACACCGACGACACCGTGGTTTACCTGGGCGACGTAGCTATCGGCAGCCACCATTCGCCCGTTTTGGTCGCCGGGCCTTGTTCCATCGAATCCGCCGAGCAGCTGGACACAGTTGCCAAGTTCGTTGCTGAACGCGGGGTTAAACTTTTACGGGGCGGCGCGTTCAAGCCGCGTACCGACCCCTACAGTTTTCAAGGTTTGGGTGCCGAAGGGCTTAAATTAGGCCGCGACGTTTGCGACCGCTACGGCCTCGAGTTTATCTCTGAAATTATGGACGCGAAAGACTTGGACGCGTTTATAGAATACGCCGACATGCTCCAGATCGGCGCGCGCAACATGCAAAACTTTACGCTCCTGAAGGCGGTCGGGCGCTCCAAAAAACCCGTTCTGCTCAAACGGGGCCTGTCGGCAACCATCGAAGAATGGGTGATGGCGGCGGAGTATCTGCTTTACGAAGGCAACAGCAACGTCGTCCTTTGCGAACGCGGTATCCGCACCTTTGAGAAGTACACCCGCAACACGCTCGACGTGTCGGCGGTGGCTTTAGCCAAGCTCGAGACCCACCTCCCCGTGTTGGTCGATGTGACGCACTCCGGCGGACGCCGCGACCTGCTCGTGCCGCTGACTAAAGCCGGGTTAGCTGTCGGCGCGGACGGCATCATGATCGAGGTGCATCCGAACCCGGCGGTTGCCCTTTCAGACAACAAGCAGCAAGTTGACTTTGAAACGTTCGACAAATATCTGGCAGAAACCGGCTATCACAACAAGCTTTCTGAAAAACGCCATGAGGTGTACGGCTTCTAGCTAGCCGGTTGCTGTATACGACCTTGTTTAGAAAGAACTCGAAACGCCGAACGGTCGAGCTGCCGTTCGGCGTTTTTTCTCAGTACTGCTTTTCTCGGTGCTGCTACTTGGCGACGAGTTCCGGCGTCGGCTGCTCACGCGCCGTTTTGAGCGTGTTCGTCCACCACGCCAGCTCGTCGAGCATCGCTTCAACCCCAGGTTGCAGGTGGGTGAGGGACTCGAGGCTCTGTCCGCCCTGCCACACCGCCATAAAGTCGCCGCCCTGAATGTGAACGCCTTTATGCAAGGGGGCCATCTGCAACTCAACCTGAATCAGGCGCAGCTGTTCGATAGCTCGCGCTGCACCTACCGAACCGTAGCCGACGTAAGCTGCAGGCTTTTTGTTCCACTCGTTGTAGGCGTAATCGAGCGCATTTTTAAGCACCGCCGGAACGCTGTGGTTGTACTCGGCGGTAACAAAGATATACCCGTCGAACTCGGCAAGCTTGTTTTGCCAGCGAATACCGACTTCGTTTTGGGTCGGGGCCCAGAGATTCGAGGCGACCTCGTTAAAAAAAGGCAGCGGGAAGTCGCGGAGGTCGACGATTTCAAACTCGAGGTCGCTCCGTTTACGCGCCGCGTCGTAAAGCCATTGGGCGGGTTTGTCACCGAAACGGGTATCGCGGTCGGTGCTGATGATGATTCCGATTTTAGGCATAAGGCTCCTTAAAGGTTTTTAAGTTACCCACTTTGCCAACCGGGTAACAACCTCTATGAGCTTATGTCGGGCTTACTGCATAGCTAGGTATAGTACAATACATAATGTAGCGCTAGACCAAGCGTGCCTCAACTGCTGTACGTCGGGTGCAGATTTTAGGACGCTGAATAAAACAACTAAATAAAACAAGATGTAGTCCGCTGCGCGGACCACATCCAAAATAGCGGTAAAACCAGCCAACCAGCTTAAGCAGCGTCTTGCTGTTGCCGTTCGGACTCTTGCTTACCTACTTTATCAAGCGCGCTAAAGTCTTCGTCGCCCAGCTCTAAAGACGCAGCGGCGACGTTTTCCTCCAGGTGTGAAACCTTGCTGGTGCCGGGGATCGGCAGCATCACCGGACTCCGTTTCAAAACCCAGGCAAGCGCCACTTGCGAAGGCGAGGCGTTTAGTTTTTTCGCTACGTCGTCGAGCACGCTGCCCTCTTGCGCCAGGCTGCCCGAAGCGAGCGGGAACCACGGGATAAAGCCGATGTTTTCCGTTTCACAGAAGTCCAGAACGTCTTCGCTCTGACGCGTTACGAGGTTGTAGAGGTTTTGTACGCTCGCTACCGTAAAGTGTTTTTGCGCCGCCTGAATCTCTTCGACGCTGACTTCGCTCAGTCCGACGTGGCGGATAAGCCCTTCTTCTTGCATCTCGGCAATTACCGCAAACTGCTCATCGCGGTCGGTTTTAGCGTCGATACGGTGAAGTTGCCAGAGGTCGATGGTCTCTAGCCCCAGGCGGCGGAGGCTCATCAGTACGCACTGCCGCAAATATTCGGGGCGACCCAGAGGCGGCCACACGTTAGGGCCGTGCCGGGTCAGGCCGCCTTTGGTAGCAACGACGAGCCCGTCGTAAGGGTGGAGCGCTTCTTGAATAAGGTCTTCGCTGACGAAAGGGCCGTAAGAGTCGGCAGTGTCGATAAAGTTGACGTTTAGTTCGGGCAAACGCTTAAGAACACGAATCGCCTCATCGCGGTCGTCGGGTTCGCCCCAGATTCCCTCACCGGTAAGCCGCATCGCGCCAAAGCCGAGCCGGTTGACCTCTATGTCGCCGCCCAGCTTAAAGGTACCGCTCGCGCCTGCATTCGGGTTTTGTGTCATAATCAGCCTCGCTTTCTCTCAAACTCTACGCTGCCCTTTTTACCGGCACGTGTAAGAGAGACGACGGTTTAGCGCCGACCCCGACAGCTGCGCCCCGTACAGCACGGTTTTAGACGCGCGAGCGAGCCTTAACCTCGTCTTTTTCGGGCCTCGGCAAAACTACGAACGGGACGTTACGAGGCGCGGCGCGTCGTGAGCGCTTTCTCTCGTACATCAGCAGGTCGGCGCGGCGCAACAGTTCAGGCAGCGCGTCGCCGGGCGAATACGGCACGTCGCCTATATCTACCTGCACCGGAATAGGCCCGGCTGAAGTTTTTACGGGTACGGCAAAAAGTTTCGCAAGCCGAACCCCCGGCATGGCAGCTTTTGTCGCGACGACGAACTCGTCGCCCCCGTAACGCATCACGATGTCCGGCGCCCGTACCGAAGCACGCAAACGTTCAGCCACGGCCCACAACACCTCGTCGCCGACGTGATGACCGTAAGTGTCGTTAATCTCCTTGAATCCGCCCAAATCGATAAACGACAGGTAGAACGCGCCTCTGCCGCCGGCCAAGTCCGTCAGCCGCTCGAGCCCGGCGCTGCGGTTAAGCACCATCGGCAGGAGCGGATCGGTTCGCGCCGTGCGGCGCTCGAGGTTAAGCGTCAGCAAGGCGGCGATCATGCTGGTAAGGGCAACGGTATTGACGAGGGCGAAAAGCGTAAACCCACCCGTACCCCAGCCACCAAGCGCAAGAGCTGCGCCGGTAAGCAGCGCGAGACAGGGTACGACAACAGGGCGCAAGCCGCCAAGCAGCAGCGTCAGCGCCGAACCGAACATGAGCGGGTAGGCGAGCACCTGAAAAGGGCTCGTCGTCCCGCCCGTCTCACGGATAAACAGCGCTAAAGCGGCAGCTTCACAAAGGTAGAGCGGCCAGGCGATAGGGCTGCGTCCGTCTCTGGCAAAAAGCGCCCCGACGTAGACGACCAAAAGTGCAAGAAAGATGAGCAGCTGCGGCCCCTGCAAGGGAAGTAGGCCGACGAGGTAGAGCGTCACATTGACCGGCAACGCGACTAAACTGCCGACCACACGTTGCCGCCAGATGCTGCGGTGAGACGACCCGAACTGCACAGCTCACAGTATAGAAGATGAAGTCTTACAAAAAGCTAACAACCCTTGGCTGAAAGAATACGCCGATGATCTGCCATGATTTCACGCGTCGTTACGCACAGGTTTCAGCTAAACACAACCGCGGGGCACAACTCAGCTAAACTGTAGAGAGTGTTCGATAAACTGCTCAACTTCATCGTCAAGGCGACCAATATCCAGCCTACCTATACGCCGGAACACTGTTTGGTCGTCACCCGCACGGTCGGCGGCTGCTCGGTCTGTAAAGACGTCTGCCCGCATCAGGCTATCACCATCACCCGGCAGGTCGAAATCGACGAGATCGACTGTACCGGTTGCGGGCTCTGCGTGCAGGCGTGCCCGTCGCAGGCACTTAGGAGCAGTCCGGTTTTTCAACCCGGCGCACCGGTCAAGTGTTCGCAGGTGCGCGGTTCGGCGCAGAGTGTGCAGTGCCTAACCCGGCTGCAAGCCACCGACGTACTGCGTTTGGCGAGCCGTAAAGACAAGGTGACGATGGTCAGAAACGACTGTAAGGACTGCAAAATCGGTAGCGCCGAGGTTCCGGAACGGGTCGACGCGCTGCTGGGGAAGGCTCGAGCCCTCGCCCAAGTACGCGGGCGCACCCTTTTGACCGAAGTGCTGCAAGAAACGCGTTATGACACCACCGACAACCCCGACACGCTCAGCCGCCGCGAGCTCTTACGCGGCGGGGTGCGCGGCACACAGCGGTTTTCTGCCGACCTGCTCGCGCCGCTAGAGATTTTCGGTGAGACCGAAGCCGAGGCCAAAGGCGTGCCGATAGAACTCGAGCGTCGGCTGTTAACCATCCGCGCCGCAAAACCGGAACCCGAAACGCAGGTGCCGTGGATTTTGCCGCGCGTTCACGAGGGCTGCATCATGTGCCCGGTTTGCACCAATGTCTGCCCGACCGACGCCTTTGAGCGTGAACTAACGCCCGTCAAAGACGGCGGCGGCGGCGTCTTGAAGCTTCATCCTGACCGCTGCAACGGTTGTAACGCGTGCGTGGCCTCATGCCCGGTGAAGGTGATAACCCTGGACGAACAGGTGACGTGGGGGGAACTCTCAGGCGGGACGCAAGAGGTCTACCACAAATCGGGCAAGGGGGGCCCGGGGTCGGTCTCGAGGTAAAAAAGAGGCTCGAGACCGCCGGAGCCTCGAGCCTTCCCTAAAACTCACGTTAGAAAACTATCGTGACCAGTCGAAATCCTGAACAATGGGCGCGACAGCGTAGCAAAGCTGTCCACCCTCTTCACCTTCTCCAGAACAGTATGGATTGAAGGGAACACCATTAGCTTCGGCAACGTTGAGATTATCAGGCGTTTGTGTAAGGTCTTCTCCGGTGGTAAAGACGATTTCGGAACCGGCAGCCGAGGTGTAGACAAAACGACCATTTGGCGTACTACGAATCTTGATGAGGTCAACATAGCCTGGAATGAGGTGCTGCTCCAGGAAGCCGCGCAGCTTCGGGTGGGCTAGAAATTCCTCTTCGGTCAACCCCTGTTCCGCAATGTAGGTCTTGAGTGCCTTTTCTTCGTAAACATCTATCAGCGTAAGAGGAAAGTCTTTTTCTCCCAAGTCGTCAATCAGACCGGAAGCTATAACAGCTTGCGCGTAAAGATAGTCTTTGGAAGCTGCGTTTTTCATAAATTGCTGCAGGGTGAGTCCTTGGGAAATCTACTTCGTCGCGCCTTGAGGCATTTCTGCAACCGGAGATGCTTACCGTAACCAGGATGAGTAAAAGCAGAGTTCTGTACATAAAAGCTCCCTTATGGGTAACGTTGATTGATGGCCTGAACATCAAGAGAAGTTAGCCTGTTGTTACCGACACGCCCACCGTAGCCTTTCGTAGTAAAAATGGTAAGCCCCGACCATTTGACAAACGATGGGTCAGATGTAATTCTCTCATAGTGCATAATTGAGGCGTAGTCGTAGACTGTTCTCGTCTGGTGTGCGTACTTCTGAGACATGATGTCTAAGCCTTTTGGCGTAAGGTTGTTGACCAAAACATCAATCTTGCTGTCACGGTCGGTACGTGAGTGTTCGTGCATCAGTCCCATAGCGTGCCCGAGTTCGTGGGCAATTGTGCCGAAACCTGCCGAGCGGTCAGAATTAACAAAACAGGAACCATAATTATTACTTGCTTTCGGAACTTGTAGATTTAATGTTTGGGCTCCGCCAACCATCCCTGCGCGGCTGTGGCATCCTTCATCTGCTTTCTTAAACTCAATCCTGTTGCCCACACCGTAAGAAGCTTGAAACCCGACGTTCGTTTTATCTGTTATGTGCTGCATGGCATCTCTTATAAGAGTCCGCTGCGCTGTAGTGAACTGGTCGAGTGTTCGTGGGTCAAAGTAGACAACATTTGTTGTCCCGTTTGTTGCCCATTTTTTCCCAGCCGTGACAAAACAAAAGACAACTCTAACATCACAGTAGGGGTCGTACATGGCACCTTGCGGCGTCAACGGGGGGTTCCCCTCTGCAAGATAAGCTTCGTACTTCTGGAAAGCTCCTTCGAGTTCCTCTGTCGTACCGAATATCACGTCGGCGTCCACAACCGAATTTCCAATTGTAGTGTATTCAAAGGTTTGACCGTTACTGAAGGTGTGTTTGCGCGCAACCATGAGGTCTATGCGTGTTTCTGCTGCATCTAAGCTCTGGGAAGAAAGCTCTGAGGCGACAGCAAACTCTGCATCCGGCATGTACTGCGGGATAAAACCGGCACTGGTTGTTGGAGAGGCAGAGACAGCTTCGTTTGGACTCGCTACTTTTCCGCAAGCAGCCAACGTTATAGCTAAGAGCATTCCGATTAGAACAGTCTTAGCGTGTTTCTTGACCCAGCGTGTTTCTTGACCCAGCGTGTTTCTTGACCCAGCGTGTTTCTTGACCCAGCGTGTTTCTTGACCCAGCGTGTTTCTTGACCCAGCGTGTTTCTTGACATTTAACTCCCCTCGCCTATAGCCTTATAACTAAAGGTGTATGCCGAATTGCGAATTGTACTCCTTAATCGAAGGGAATTTTAATGCTCTGTAAGTATAAAGGATTTTAATCCTATTATGCAACTAATGTTTTTAATTGGTTCTTAATCTTTTTTCTCTTTTTACTCATGTTAGTCACATTAGTAAACATTTCTGAAGGCACGTTAAACCGACAGTCTGGGAGTACACATGATTGAAAGCTATCTACTAGCGAGTCATATACTAACCCCATGAACGTCAATGACTGGGTTCTAGAGGCAGTCCGCGCCACCCCGCACGGCTCGTCCTTGCGTGAAGTGCAGCGCTACATAGATGAGCACCACTTTGAGGAGCTGTCGGTCAAGGTTATCGGCGACGCGCTCGATAAACTCGTAGCGCGTGGACAGCTCGAGGTCGATAACGAACGCTATTTCGCCGTAACGAAAACCAACAAAGAGGACGCGCTCAAAAAACTTTTCGGTGAGTAGAGGCTAACGCAAGGCGTTAAAACGGATAGCGCACCGCCAGCTCACCGAGCAGGTAAATCCCGAACGCGGCAAGTGCGCGGAGCACGTGATTACGCCAGACAACCCGCCCGATGACAATCTCTGCGTTTAGATAAGACGACACCGACGCCGCTACCAGCCCGACCACCAGAATGACGCGGGTATAGGGGATGCTCGCGATAAACGCGGCGGCAGCGATGACTAAAATGACGGCAGAGAGCATAAATAGACCCGCAAGCCACGGTTTCCGGCGGCTCACCAGCCACGCCCCAAAGGCGTTGATCAGCGCGTAGGCAAAAGTTGCCAGAAACGCCAGCAACGGCACTAGGGCCGCCTGAGGACTTCGGGCGCACCGAGGCGCTGCACATAGGCGACCGAGAGCGGTTTGTAAACGATTTTCTGCACCTGCGCGACGAGAAACGCGTCTGCGGCGACCGTTTCGTCGGCGACCACTACGAGGCGTTCGACACTGCCTTTACGCCCCAAAAAGCGCGCCGCACCCAGCACCTCGAGGTCGGTACTCACCAGCCGTTCAGCGACGCGGCGGCCCTCTGCACGCAGGGGCGTGGGCTCGAGCTGATGTTGTGACACGAAGTGACTCTCCCCGGCGACGCGCTTTACCAGAGCGTCACTCAGCAGCCACGGCTGACCGATCACGCCGACAGTACCACCTTCTGAGGGGCGCACCCGCCAGCGGGGTTCCGGGAGGCGGGGCGTTTTCACCTGCGTGCGGTGACGCTCCCACACGCGCCGTACCAGACCGGGATCGTGGGTCAGCTTGAGGAGCGTACTGACAACCAGAGATTCCAGCCCTTCGCCTGCCAGCGACGCCGGAACCCCGATAACCGGCGGCAGGCCGCCCAGCGTCGCCCGCAGCGCGTCCGGAAAGTCGGCGATAAAGGCGTCTTGCCCGCCGCCACGGGTCGCGCTCTCGCCGGGGTTTAGTTCAGGGGCCAAGATCACCTCGGCGTTTAGGGCAAGCGCCTGCGCCGCCGCAAGTCGGAAGGCGCTACCGGGGACGGCCTCGAGGCGCGTATCGGCAAGTGCGCGCCGCACCGCGTCGTCGTCGGCGTATACGGGTTCCAGACCGGTGCCCGAAACGAGTTTTGTCCAAAAATTGCCGTAGCGAGACCACAGTAGTTGGGTAATAAAGCCGACTCTCATAAGCAGGCCAGTCTAGCACGGGCGCTGCTAAAAACGGCTCGAGCGGCCTGATGATATGGACTTGCCTTCACGGCTTCCGGCACCCTATCTACTACGTTAAGGCGATCAGGCTCCAAGGTGTCAGCCGACCGCTTAGCGCACGCTCGAGCCTCATTCACTCTGGACGTGTATACGTTTGAAGAGCAGCGGGCGAACAGCGCCTTCTTGCTTTTCCACCGCAATGCGACGCAAGAACAGTAGATTAGAGCCTTTTAGCAGTAGCCAAGCAGTAAATCACACCACCCGGTAGCGGGGCTGCTCTTTGCATCTTTGAAAATCTTTCGCTAGAGGGTCTTCACGCTTGTCAGGTTGCATATTCTAGCCAGGTATCATCTGGTCAGCAACGCTCTCCGTTTAGATTTCACTGACCAGCACGTACATTCTACGACAATATTTGGTGCAACCCCTCTTGGAAATGCTGTTCCATAACGCTCTTGTAAGCATGAGCACTACTCAGCACCTTGCTTAGAAGGGTGCAACCGAGACCGTAACTCGCGCCTTTTTAGCTTGTCGTTGTACATACGTTGGTCACCGAGACGTATCAGGTCTCCAGTTGTAGAGACCTCTTCGGGAAATGCGACGATACCCATGCTGACACTCGCTTGTGGAAAGTCTGTTTTTCTAAGCTCAGCTACCGCCTGATCTAGTCGGGTACGAACTACCTCAAAATGTGGTATTCCCGTGTGTACAAGGATAGCTGCAAACTCATCACCGCCGACCCGGTAAAGCCTGCCCCACTCCCGCAAATGTTCACTAGCAGCCTTGGCGAAGCTGCATAACAGCGCGTCGCCGCGCTTGTGGCCTTCAGCGTCGTTGACCTGTTTGAGCATATCTAGGTCGAGGTTGAGAACACTTAGACGGTCGCCGTAATGCAGCACACGCGCCGCCTCGGTCTCGAGGTCTGCTTCAAAAGCCCGGCGATTATAGAGTCCGGTCAAAGGGTCAGTGAACGCCATTTCATGCATCTGCAAAGACGCCGCTTTCGCTTCACGCCGGCTTGTCTCGAGTTCTTGAACCGCTTTTGCTAAAAGCTTTTTAAGCCGCTCTACCGAGTTTGCAGCTTCCAACTCTGCTTGATACGGTAAAGACAGGAACGACGGAACTCTGGCTAGACGCCGAGCTGTATCCGGCCAGTCTGCCGGATCATCGGTAGGAGAAAGCGCCTGACCCGGGCCGAAGGTCATAAAGCAAGCCTTTACGACGCGTGGGTCGAAGTGATGTCCGCTCTGCCGACCTATCTCAGCTAACGCCTCCGCTACCGGCCACGGCCTTTTGTAAGGACGCTCGTGCGTCAGGGCGTCGAGGACGTCAGCTACAGCCACGATACGAGCAGATAGCGGAATCGCGTCGCCCGAAAGTCCTAAAGGGTAGCCCTTACCGTCCCAGCGTTCATGATGGGCAAGGGCGATTTCTTCAGCCATCTGTAAAAGCGGCGAGTGACCCCCGGACAAGATGCGTGCGCCGATCACGGCGTGGGTCTTCATCAGGGTAATTTCTTCGGGCTCCAGCTTCCCCGGTTTGTGCAGGATAAGGTCGCTTATCGCGATTTTGCCGACATCGTGAAGCCTGGCAGCCGTAAACAAGAGCTGCACCTTGTCTTCGGGCCAACCCAAGGCGTGGGCAATCGCAGCAGCGTTACGTCCGACGCGCCTCGTATGCTCGCCTGTGTTGTCGTCACGGTACTCAGCGGCAACCGCTAAACGCGTGACGATCTCGAGCTGCGCCTCTTCAAGTTCGCGGGTGCGCTCACGAACCGTCGCTTCGGCATCTTCCCGAGCTTGTTGGGTGATTTCGTTACGGAGGCGGTAATCTTCGGCTTCACGGCGCGCCCGCTCGAGGTCAAACTGCAAGGTCAGTCTACGGGCTTGGCGCTCGTTCTCCTCGTTGTAAACCGCCTTTTCCGTCTCTTGATAAGCCCGCTGATGGTGAAGCGCCCTGGCAAAATCGCCAGTTTCCTCATATGCCTGAGCGAGCAGCTCATGCGCTTCGTACACCGAAACCGGGCGTTCGAGCTGCTCGGCAATCTTGAGACCCTGACGCAAGAACTCAAGCGCCTGTACGGGTTGACATTGAGCTAAATAGTTTCGTCCTAAGTTTAGTAGTGCGTCACCCTCACCTTCTAGGTAGCCAATCTCTCGAGCTTTACCTAAAACAGCCTCATGGATTCTTCTGGCGTGGTCGACATCTTTCAAAGCGGCGTAGACCCGTCCTAAGCCGTCGAGATTATCAATTTCGTACTCTTTAGCCCCCACATCTTGGCTGATCGTCAGCGCCTTTTGAAAGTAGCCTTTCGCTAACAGCCACTCCCCGGCATCAGCATGGGTGTAAGCGAGGTTGTTGAGGGCAGCTGCAGCCATCAAAGGTTCACCCGCAGTTTGGGCAACCTCGACAGCCTGGGTAAAAAAATTTTTTGCTTCGGAAGAGTCACCCAATTCCTGGTAGAGGCTGCCCAGATTAGTCAGATTGCTCGCCGAACTCCGGGACCGTGGGGCGACGGTTCGTAAGAGGTCGTGTGCGCTTTTAAGATATTCTAGAGCTTGTGGATAGTTGCCTAGTACGGTATGTAACGTGCCCATATTGTTCAAGATATTGGCTTGACGGTCCCCGAATCTGGAATCTTGTACCAGTTCGAGCGCACGTTCCAAAGCTGCTAATGCCCGTGGTGTGTCTCCGGTTGTACTCCACAGACCGGCTTGTAGATTTAGTGTATCGGCCTCGGCTCCAGCATCCTTTAACTGTTTAGCCAACGCAAGGGCGACAGAAA
This sequence comes from uncultured Trueperaceae bacterium, assembly GCA_963799485.1. GTDB lineage: Bacteria > Deinococcota > Deinococci > Deinococcales > Trueperaceae > Truepera. The sequence continues at coordinate 161,624 of CAWCXJ010000008.1, read as the reverse complement.
ACTGTTCAGCTGCTCCTTCGAAGTCACCCAGTTTACGGTAAGTACGACCTGCCGCTAAAGCAGCCTCGAACAGATGTTTCAGTGTTAGATCCGAGATAGCTACACTGGCTGTCTCCGCTGCCACCAGATCTGACAAACTATCCAACATGATTGCGACCCGTAGTGGCGTGTTGAAACAACCTGCGCTTGCGCCTAAAAATGTTGTACCTCCGCATTGAAATCCCCTGGGTACTTGGAATGGTGCGGCTCAAGACGTGAGCCGCACCAGCACACTATCTGAGACACGCTGACAAAACTCTTACAGAACGGTAAAACCGGTTCTCATAGCACGGTCGCAGAAGTAGTGCTGAAGCGTAAGAATTTTGTCAGATTCTGCGTTCTAGACTCTTTTTGGGCAGCGGAGCAGAATATCACCCGTTGGCAACCACCAAAGGAGTAGTGAGTGGATCTTCATCTTTTACGTCTTCGTTACGGTCGGAGGAACTATTATCTTCTTGCGGCTACACTCTTACTGTTTATGACCGGCTGTCAGATTTCGGCACCTGTCGGCCCGCGCACAAGTACGTCGCGGCCCGACTACGTGCTGACTGTAATGCTAGAACCGGGCGACACACGCGCGAACATCGCACAGCGTTATGGCGGTGAGGTCGTCGTTTGGCAGCCGGGGGTATACGCCGTTGTAGGACTCGAGAGCACTTTAAGCGTTCAAGCGGACGCCGCAGGTGATGACGTGTGGGCAGACCTTACCGTCGAGGAGAGCCGGGACGCCTTCTTGGCGGGTGGGGAAGTCGCCTGGATGAACGGGCGTTCGCGCACTTGGGCCGGTGGCAGGTCGCGTACCTGGGCCGGCGGCAGGTCACGTACTTGGGCGGGGGGCGGGGCTGAACTCTGGTCGGACGGTCAGTACCTCTGGATGCCCGAAAATACGGCGATCTGGAAACAGGTTCACCTCGAGCAAGGCCAGGCTTTAGCCAAGAACTTGGGCTACAACGTCAAGGTGGCGGTGATCGACACCGGCATCGACCTTTCTCACCCAGCACTGGCAGAGGCCCTTGCACCGGCTTCGGAATGGAAAGACTTTGTAGACAACGACAACCTTCCCCAAGAAGAGGGGAGCTTAAACGCGGACGGTTATGGACACGGCACTAACGTAGCGGGCATCATCCGCCAGGTCGCGCCGCGCGCTACGATCTTGCCTATTCGGGTGCTTGACCCTGACGGTGAAGGAGACGTAGACGACCTTACAGCTGCTATTCAGTGGGCTACCGACAAGGGCGCCGACGTGATCAACCTCTCGCTCGGCAGCGACGCGAAGATTAAAGCGGTCGAGGAAGCCATCAAATGGGCTAATAAACAAGGTGTATTCGTCGTAGCCTCGAGCGGCAACACGGGTGACAAAAAGGTTACTTTCCCTGCCTCCAGAGCAAACGGTGGACCTGGACGTTTACGAACGAGCGTTACGAGTATTGACCTGACCGGCGTCAAGTCCGGTTTTGCCACCTACGGTAAAGAAGTCGAACTGGCTGCGCCGGGTGAGCGCGTGTTCGGTCCAGCGCCAGAGCTGAGTTTAGCTGCCTGGACGGGCACTTCACAGGCGGCACCGATGGCCTCGGGTGCGCTGGCGCTCGCGCTGGGAGAGCCGCTCAAAGTGGACCGCAAAAAGCTTGCCGACGAGCTCATGAACCAAACGGACGATCTTTACCATAACGGTCGGAACAAAGCATACAAAGATGGTATCGGTAAGGGTGGGCTCGATATCGAAACGTTTCTCGAAAATGTTGTTCAGTAGTAGTAAGGGTGTTTGGCACAGATAGCATCAGCTGAACGTTTGAGGTGTACACGCCATAGCTTCCTTCTAGGCGTGTACCCTCGCTTTTTGAAGAGTCAAGAGCAAACAGGGCTGTCTCGCTGCCGGGCTTTTTATCGTCAGCGACAGAAGAAACCGTAAAGCGGCAAGTAGTTATGAGATAGTCTTAAATTGCCCAAGGCAACCACCCCGCTCTTCAGCAGGGCTTAAGCTTGCGTCTATAACGTAGCTCTTATGGTGCGCCCGATCCGAATCGAACGGATGACCTTGGGCTTAGGAGTCCCCTGCTCTATCCTACTGAGCTACGGGCGCATACGGTTTAGTCTATACAATCTGTCCGGACGCTTCAAGGCTCGAGCGTTTTGTGCGCGCGTTCGGCCGGTTATTCCAGATCAGAGACCCAACGGTAGACTCGGGTTGGTCAGCGTTGACAGGCCGAAGTAGGAGACACCATGAACGTAGAACCAAAACCAACGCAGGCACCGACCGCGTTTGAAGATTTTGAGCTGCAACCTATAGATAGTATAGACAGCGCGCCGCCGCACTTCGCGGTATCCCGCTCACCTTGGTTGCTGCCTGCGTTTCTCGTGGTGGTGACCTCGGTGTTTGTTGTCTTTGCCGCGGCGTCGCCGGTTGTCGAACCCTTCTACACGAGCTTGCTGAGCCGCCTGAACGTAACCGGAACGATCCCGGAAGCAGCCTTTTCGCTCCGGCTGCGCCCCTTTTTTCTGGCGTTCTTTCTAACTTTCAGCCTGTTTGCGGCCGGAACCTGGGGGTGGCGACTCAAGTTGCTGACGAGTTTGACCCTGATGTTTACGCTGTTTACGCTTGTGCTCGACCTCATTTTTGCAAATCTGCACGCTTTGCTGGGCGCGCCGTTTACGCCCACTCTGACCAACCTCGTGTTGGGGTTTGCCGTACTCGGGTCGTTTTCGTGGCTGCTGCTGCGGTGGGGGACACTTCCGGCTGACGAGCTGGTCGGGCGTGAAAGGCGACGTTCGCGGCGTTACCCTGCGCGCTTCGCCTTTGCTGTGGTGGTTGCCGGACTCACTGCGTTTGCCGCCAACGGGCTTCTAGGGGTGCCCCTGGCGTTTCTCAAGAGTGCCGCCCTGCTCGGCGGGCTCGGCCCCGGAATTCTGCTTTTCTTCCCGATTTTTACCGCCGTTCTGGTTGGGGTCGAGGTGCTGGCACTGCGTGCGAAAACCGGCGATATTCGTTTTACGGTCGCGTTTTTGGTACCTGCTCTTAACGAAGCGGAAAATATCGTCGACTGTATCCGGAGCCTTGACCTGGCGGCGCAGCGTTACGGGCGCGTCTGTAAACTCTATCTAGTCGACAACGGTTCGCAAGACCTGACCCGCGCGCTCGCCGAGGTTGAGCTCAGGCGCTGCGCGGCGCTCGACGGGGTGGTGTTGGCGTGCCCCCAACCCGGCAAGTCGAAAGCGCTGAATATGGGCCTCCGTCATATCAAAGAAGATATCGTCGTCCGGGTAGACGCCGACACCCAGGTCTCGCCCAACCTGCTCGCCAAAACGATCCCGCACTTTGCCGACGACGGCGTGGGCGCGGTGAGCGGGTTGCCGCTACCGCTCGAGTCGCGCCCGCTGCTCGCCAAAATGCGCGCGACCGAAGTTTATCTCAATCAGGGGTTTGTCCGCCTGGGTATGAGCGCTGTTGACGGGGTGCTGAGCCTGTCCGGGGTTTTTTCGGCCTACCGCCGCAGCTGCCTGGTTACGCTCGGCGGGTTTGCCGAAGAGATCAACGGCGAAGATACCGACATCGTGCTGCGGATCGGGCGGCTCGGCTACCGGCTTATCAACGACCCCGGACTGCACGTCTATTCGGAGGTACCGCGCACGCTGGCGGGCCTGCGTGAGCAGCGGCTCAGGTGGTTTCGGAGTACCTTTCACGTGGCGGCGCGCAACCGCTCGGCGATGCGGCTAAGGCAAGGGATTCGCGGCACCTTCAGTTTGCCGTGGGCCCTGCTTCAGGTCGCCCGGCGTTCGGTTACGGTGCCGCTTCTGCTCTTCGGCACCGTCACGCTCTTCTTTACCCCCGACGCGCTCTTTTTACGGCACGGCGCGGCGCTCGTCGCGGTTGTTGTAGGTTTGCCGTTTCTGGTCAGTGTGATTGTCATTGCCGCGTACCGTCAGTTCGGTCTATTGCCCTATCTGCCGTTTTACGTTCTCTTTCGGTTGTTGCGGAGTTACTACAGCCTCGAGATGCTCTTTACGCTGCCGTTTGGCGCGCCTAAAGCTCGGCGTCGGCGTTCAGCGCCGCGATAAACGCGACCGCCCGTTCGACGAAAGAGGGCGACCACCAGAGTACCGCCCCCGAACGCCCGCGCTGTTTCGCCTCCTCCAGGCACGCCCGGGCCTGCACCACCGTCGTGCCGTTGGGCGCAGCCGGGTCGACGGTAACTTGCGGAATCCACGGACGCTGCCCGGCGCGGCCCCTGTACTGTTCGTTAAGTGCGTCGAGGGCCGACGCAAAGACTCGTGGGCTCTCCTTACAATAGGTTTGCGTTTGGATAAACAGCTCGTCGACGGTCTCGGCGAGCCTGCCGTAATCCCAGGCGTAAGACTGCAAATCAACCTGTAGCAGCGGTCTGCCCGTCGGTTTGCCAATCGCCCGGAAGCCGTTTTTTTGAATGAGCGCCCCGGCCTCGCCAAAGTGCGTCAAAGTCGTTTCAAAATCCCAGCTAAACTCCGGCTGGTTGGGAAAGTTTGGTTCGTAGATGTAGACGATGGCTTCGATGAGCGTGGCAGCTTCGCGCGCCGCTACCGCTACGTTGTCGAGGCCGCTCGTCGCCGCGTAGATAGGCGTTGCCGGATAGACGGCGCGCAGCTCGAGCGCCGCCCGGTTAAGCCAGGAAACGTCGACCTGGCCCGTGGTGTTGCCCGAGACGAGCATAAAACGGTCGGCGGGGCGCAGATGTGGTTTTAGGGTTGTTAAAGCCGCCTCGAGCCCTGCTTCGTTGTAAACCGGGATGACCAACCCAAAGCTCCGCTCGGACGCGGGTTCGGCGATACGGCAACCTCCCAAAAGCAATCCGACGAGTAAAAGTCCAAGCCGATACACGCCGAAACGCCAGCTTCGCCTGCGGGTCATTGAACGGAGCGTCACACGGTATAGTACCCTCGTGAGTGAGCGTTTAGATGTACTAAATGCCGCCGGCTTCCCGACCGGCGAGACGAAGACGCGTGACGCCGTTCACCGAGCCGGCGACCTGCACCGTACCCTGCATGTATGGCTGCTAAAAGACGGGCGCAACGTCTTGCTGCAGCGGCGCGCGCTCGGCAAACTCGAGCCCGGTAAACTCGACGTTGCCGTCGGTGGGCATTTCAGCGCCGGGGAGACGCTCCCGGACGTTCTCCGCGAGACCCGCGAAGAGCTGGGCTTTGGCGCGGCACCTCACGAACTCATCTATCTAGGGACCACACGTGCGCGCCGTCACTACCCGAACGTTATCGACAACGAGCTGCAGGAGACGTACCTGCTCGTGCGCGACGCGCCGCTGGCGAGTTATCGCCTCAACCGCAGCGAAGTCGAGGTGCTCTACGAGTTGCCGCTCGCAGGGGCGATAGCACTTTTCGAGCGCGGCACGCCGCTGGCCGCTGCGGGTTTCGACGCTTACGGCAGAGACAACAACGCGCTCCTGATCGCAGCCGACCTGATCGAACCGGCCCGCCGCGAGGTTGTAGCACGCCTCAAACAGATTCGGGAGTTCGTCGCCGGAGGTGGGGCGCAACCCGAACCGCTAGACCTTTAACGCTCACCTCACCGGGAACGGCGCGAGCTAAACGTGCCACTTCAGAATTTCGTCAGTGGGGTGAAGTAGACTAACAAGATGAAGGTCGTCCGCATAATACAGCTTGTTTTGCTGCTGCTGCTTAGCGTTTATCTGGTGCTGCTCGGCTACGCCAACCCGCAAACGATTCGTTTGCCCTTTCTTCTCTGGTTGCCGACTGTATGGGTGGTAACCGCAGCGCTGCTACTGGGGTTTCTCGTCGGCTGGGCGCTCCTTATCGGGCGCGTGTTACGGCTCAACCGGCAAAACAAGGCGCTCCACCAGCGGCTGATTAAAGCGGGGCTCGAGGCTGAACCCACGCCCGAACCTTCGCGCAGAGAGCCCTTGCCCCCTACCCGATGAGCCTCACCGACATCCCCGCAAAACCCGCCTTACCGGAAACGCGTTGGGCCGTGCGCCTCGCTGCGCCGCCCTACGCGGTCGAAACGCTCGTGTGCGAGCTGTCTTTGCCGCCGCTGCTAGCAAGCATATTGTGGGCTAGGGGCATAGACGTAGAGGCGCTTGAACCACCCCTCGAGCTGACCCGCATCCCCGAACTCTGGCAGGCTGCCGAACGTTTGCATGAAGCTTTGACAAACAAAAAACGCATCCTCATCCACGGCGATTACGACGCCGACGGAATCAGTGGCACGGCGGTGCTGACGCTCGGCTTGCGGGCACTCGGCGGCAACGTCACGCCGTTTATCCCCAACCGTCTGGGTGAGGGTTACGGCGTTCATCCGGACAAAGTTACCGAACACGCGACCAACGCCGACCTGTTCGTCACGGTGGACTGCGGCATCAGCAACCGCGCCGAGATTCACGCGCTGCAGGCGCGCGGCGTTGAAGTTATCGTCACCGACCACCACCACCCCGGTCAAGTGCTGCCGGACTGTTTGACGGTACACCCCTCGTTGTCGCCCTACGCCCAAAAAGGGCTGCCGGAACTGACCGGCGCGGGCGTCGCGTATCACCTCTTATGGGCGCTGCACGAACGGCTGGGGCTGGGGCCGCCGACCGACTACAGCGACCTGGCGGCGCTCGGCACGGTTGCCGACGTTGCACCTCTGCTGGGTGAAAACCGCGCTTTGGTCAATGCGGGCTTAAAACAGCTCGCACAGTCGCGCTGGCCCGGACTCCGGACGATGATCAAACGCACGCTTACGCACGGCAAAGAGGTGACCGCAAGAGACGTCGCTTTTGTTCTTGCGCCGCGCCTCAACGCCGCCGGGCGGTTGGGTGAAGCCGAATTGGGCCTCGAGCTGCTTACTACCGCCTCGGAGCGGCGCGCGCTGGAACTCGCAAGCTACCTGGACGTTCGCAACGCCGACCGGCGCAAGGAGCAAGACAAGATGCTCGCCGAAGCCCTCGAGCTCGTTGACCCGACCGCGCCCGCACTCGTCTTGGAAGCCACGGGCTGGCATCCCGGCGTCATGGGCATCGTCGCCAGCAAGCTTTTAGAACGCTTTTACAAACCCGTCTACATCGTCGCTGGTGGCAAAGGTTCGGTGCGTTCGACGCCGGGAATTTCGGCGGTCGGCGGCCTCGAGCGCGCCCGCGACCTGTTGGAGCGGTTCGGCGGGCATTCACAAGCCGCCGGCTTTACGCTCCGTGACGGACAACTCCGTGCATTTCGGGAACGTATCTGCGAATACGCGGCGGAACACCCGACGCCGCAACCCCAACTGCTCGCCGACGCGCTGCTCGCCGCCGACGAAATCGAAGCCGACCTTTATAAAGCGGTCGGACAGCTCGAGCCCTACGGTACCGGGCACCCGGCTCCGCTGTTTGCGCTTTCGGGGGCGCTCGAGACCGTCCGGGGTATGGGTAGCGGCGGCAAGCACCTCAGCTTGCAGCTCGGCGGGGTCAGGGGCGTGGCGTGGAACCAGGGGGAGGCTGCCGACGCACTTCGGAGTGCCGGACACATCAACGCAGCAGTGAGCCTGAAAGAGAACACCTGGCAGAACAAAACGACTCTGGAGTTTCTGGCCGACGGCGTGCGGGCCGCAAGACCGCTCGAGCTGGACACGCCCGCAGAAACTTTACACCCGATTTATAGAAGTAGAGCACCCGCAGATTTTTCCGGGAGAGAAGTTCTTGAGCTGCCCCTCAGCGCCGACCTGCTCACCCTCACCGAACCGCTGGGCGCACTTGTCAGAGAGCACAGGGGAGTGCTTTTCAAGCTTTCGGACGGGGAATTGAGGCGGCTGGACGGGCTCGAGCTGCCGCCCACCTTGACCGAGGCGAGAGCCGCCTTCGTCCGTTTACAACGCGGGTCGCCGCTCGGGTGCAGCGACGCCAAAGCCGCCCTGTGCCGTAAAGTGTTGGAAGAACTTGAACTCTTAGATACCCAAGGACGGGTTTTACGGGGACAAAAACGCGATCCGTACAGCTCGAGGACGTTGGTGCGCGGGTTGACCGAGCGCTACACCTTCAGCACCTTTCTCAAGGCGTACCGGGCGCTCAGTGACGCCGCCTTTGCCGAGACCGTCTGGACGCTTTTCGGTCTTTCGGAACGACCGCTCGAGGAACTGAGCTGAGCCTGGATGGTGAGCTCACTAAAACAGCAGGCAAAACGCCTTAAACAGGAGGTGACGGCGCTCGCCTACGCGCAGCGGCACCCCGACACGCCGTGGTACGCCCGCGTCGCCGCGCTCTGCGTCGTCGCCTACGCGCTTTCGCCCATCGACCTGATTCCCGATTTTATCCCGGTGCTAGGGCTTTTAGACGACCTGATTCTGTTGCCGCTGGGGATTTATCTAACGCTCAAACTCGTGCCGGAACACGTGATGGCGGAGGTGAGAGCCCGCGCCTCTGAAGCTCCCTCACCTTCACGGTGGGGCGCAGCTTTTGTCGTGTTCGTCTGGCTGATTTTGCTCGGCTTGACTTTTTATCTGCTGGTGGCTAGGTTGCGCCTTAGGTAAGTTAGGGCCGCCCCGCCCCGAGACTCCCGTGCGATACTGGTTTTATGATGTCCGCCGAGGCTCCCGCCTATCACCCGATGAACACTGCTCGCCCAAGTCGCAAAAGAGCTTCGGGCTGCCCTTCAGGGCGAAGTGCGGTTCGACAACACCGCCCGCACGCTTTACGCCACCGACGCCAGCCCCTACGAAATCAAACCTTACGGCGTGGTGCTGCCCAAAAGTACGGACGACGTCGCGCACACGCTTGTGGTGGCGCGGCGGCACGGGCTTGCGGTGCTGCCCCGTGGCGGCGGCACGAGTTTGGCGGGTCAGACGGTCGGCGCGGCGATTGTCATCGACGTATCGAAATACTTGGACGAGATTTTGGACTTTGGCGAAACCGCCCGCACCGTAAAGGTGCAACCCGGCGTCGTCCGCGACCAGCTCAATACGTTTTTGAAGCCCTACAAGTTGCAGTTTACCCCGGACGTATCGACGACGAACCGCGCCAACCTCGGCGGGATGGTAGCGAACAATTCCGCCGGAACGCGGAGCATCAAATACGGTAAAACCGTTGACCAAGTGGTGTCGATGACAGTGATGCTCATCGACGGCACCGTCACCGAGTTTCGGGAACTTTCTGCGGCTGAGCTTGCAGAGAAGCTGAAGCTGACGGGACTCGAGGGCGAGCTATACCGCACCGTTTACGGCGTGGTTACAGCGCACGAAGCGGAGATTAAAGCGCGCTTTCCCAAAGTCATGCGGCGCGTCGGCGGGTATAATCTAGACGAACTGACCGAAGGCCACCCTTTCAACCTCGCCAAACTGGTGTCAGGTTCCGAAGGTACGCTGGCATTTATTCTGGACGTCACCGTCAAGCTCTCCCCCGTTCCGGCGCATAGACTTTTGGCACTGTTGCACTTTGATACGCTCAAAAGCTCACTTCAGGCTGTTCAGTACATCAACCGGCACGGGCCGTCAGCCGTTGAAACACTCGACGATAATCTGCTGAAGCTGGGGCTCGAGAACCCCAACCTCGCGCCGCTGTTGGGTTGGCTTCAGGGCTCACCGGAAGCCGTGTTAATCGTAGAGTTCGACGGCGAGACCGAAACCGAGATGCGGGCCGGGCTCGAGAGTATGAAAGCCGACCCCGAGGTGATGAACCGGACGTACTATCTGCACGTCGCGGACAGCGCCGCCGAGCAAGCCGACGTGTGGAACGTCCGTAAGGCCGGTCTGGGGGTATTCAATACCATCAAGGGGGCAGCCAAACCCACCGCCTTTATCGAAGACGCCGCGATTCCGCCCGAACATTTGGCCGACTACATCCCTGAAGTCGCGGCGGTGTGCGCCAAGCACGGCGTCAAGATGGTCTCTTACGGGCACGCGTCGGTCGGGGTGATTCACGTGCGGCCCATCTTAGACCTCAAGACCAAAGAGGGCCTAGAAGCGTACCGTAAAATCAGCGAAGAGACGTTCGCCCTGGTACAGAAATACGGCGGTTCGTGGTCGGGCGAACACGGCGACGGGCTGATTCGCTCGTACAAAAACCGCGAGCTCTTTGGCGATACGCTTTACGGCGCGTTCCGAGAGGTTAAACGCGCCTTCGACCCCGACAATCTGATGAACCCCGGCAAAATCGTTGAAGCGCCGCCGATAACCGAAGCTTTGCGTTACGGCGAAGACTACACCGTACAACCCCTCAAAACCCACTTCGATTTTTCCAAAGACGACGGCTTTATGGGCGCGGTCGAGATGTGCAGCGGCGTCGGGGCGTGCCGTAAAACCGGCACCGGGACGATGTGCCCGTCGTTTATGGCGACCCGCGATGAAGACCATTCGACGCGCGGGCGGGCGAACCTGCTGCGTGACGCGATGAACGGGAGACTCGAGGGTGGCCTGACCAGCAAGGCGGTTTATGACGCTTTGGATTTGTGTCTCGAGTGTAAAGCGTGTAAAGCCGAGTGTCCGAGCCAGGTCGATATGGCGAAGCTCAAGTACGAGTTTTTGCAGCACTACTACGACGACCACGGCACGCCGCTCTCAGCCAGGGCACTAGGGAACGCGGCGACCGTTGCCCCTTTGGGCCGCGCCCTTGCGCCGGTTGCCAACGCGCTCTTACCGCTTAAACCGGTGCGCTGGCTCGTCGAAAAAACCGCAGGCGTCGATCGCCGCCGGGTGATGCCCAGGTACGCCGCGCAGTCGTTTAACGGCTGGCGCAGGGCACACGAAAAAACGCGGGCGCAAGACGCCGGGAAACCTAAAGTCGCCCTGTTTGCCGATACCTGGACGATGTACAACGAACCCGAAGTCGGGGCCGCCGCCACGCGTGTGCTGGAAGCTTTGGGCTACGAAGTCGAACACGTCAGTTACGGCTGCTGCGGTCGCCCGCAACTCTCCAAGGGACTCCTGCGCGACGCGAAGAAGCTGGCGGTCAAAAACGTCGAGGCGCTGCACCGCTATGTCGAACGCGGCGTGCCGGTGGTGGGCCTCGAGCCCAGTTGCGTCGCGTCGTTTCAAGACGATTACCGCGACCTCGTACCGGGAGAAAAAACCGAAGCCGTGGCGCAAAACGTCAAGATGATCGACCAGTTTTTAGCGAAAGAGTGGACGCAGGGAAGGCTCGAGCCCGCACAAGCTTTTTACAAAAACGGCACACCTGTGATGCTTCACGGGCACTGTCAGCAGCGCGCTATTCAGGGGACGAGCAGCACCAAGGCGGTGTTGGGTTGGGTGTCTGAAGACGTGTTTGAGGTCGATTCAGGGTGTTGCGGGATGGCCGGCAGTTTCGGTTATGCTCATCATGAGCTGTCGCTGCAAATCGGCGAACAGCGGCTTTTTCCGGCTGTCAGGGCGCACGAGGGCGAAACGGTCGCGTGCGGCTTTTCGTGTCGGCACCAGATTAAAGACGGCACCGGCAAACGCGCCAAACACCTCATCGAACTGATGGCAGCAGCCCTCTACGCTGAACCGGAATAGCGGGATACAAACTGCGCGAGCTCGAGGGTTTATTCGGCTTCGCGGCGCGTCTTTGCAACTTCTCTGCGCGCGTCGGCACGTTGACAACAGAAGAGCCCTACCGGAATAAGTGACGCCACCAACACCACGCCGATGATAAGCAGGATACAGCGGTCGAGATGAGGGAGCAGCCGCCCGCGATAAAACCCGGCTACGGCAATCCCGGCACCCCACAATACGCCGCCGACCACGTTGTAGAGGACAAATTTCGGATAGTGCATTCTACCGACCCCGGCGAGCGTCCGGACAATCGGCACGAAGCGCGCGATAATCAGCGTGGTCATCGCGTAACGTTCAAAGTAGCCGCGCGCGCTCGACGTAGCGCGGTTTGAAAAAGCGGCTGTCAGGCCGCCTGAAGACGGCAGGGCCAAAGCGCCGACCGATCCAGTAGCCCGTCGTATCACCTAAAACTGCACCTAGAACGGCGGCGGCGACGACACCTCAGAGCGACAGGCTCCCCTGAGCGCAGAGGAGCCCCGCCGTAATCAGCAGACTGTCACCCGGAAGCATGATACCGACAAGCAGCCCCCGCTCTCAGCAAACAAGATAGCGAAGATACCGACGTAAGGAACGGTTTGTAACAGCGTAGCGAGGTCGAACAAGCGGATAAACCTTTCGTCAAGCTTTTAGAACTCAGCTCAAAAATGGCTTTCCGGACTGAGCGCGCCCAAGCTTGCGCTTTGCACCTGCCCAAACCCTTGTTGGGGCTAAGCCCGACAAGGGTTTTCGAGGTGGCTTCGGGTCAGACCTTTATTTAGCTACCCCGAACGGGGCCGAGTCAGTCAGGCCCTACCGTGTATACCGGCGGCGCACTCCAGAGTTTGTACCTGCGTTTCCTGTACTTTCTTAGGTACTATACCGCCCCGGCACGCCGCCCCAGCATTACCGCGCTCAAGACAACCATCAAACCCTCGGCGAGTAAGGACGCGACCCCGATCGGCTCAGCCCAGTTGCCGATGTCACCCATCGCGTAAGGCAAGCCGACCGTGCGGTTGACGGAGTAACCGATAAAAGCCAAGAGTGCCAGCGCACCGCCTAACGCCCAGCCTGTACGCGGCCTGTAAAAGAGCAGTCCTGCGGCAAACACCAAACCGATCATCAGGGCGATGTACATATAACCAAGATAGGGTGTCTCAGCCATTTTACTGGGCAGGTCGAGGTAGTGAATCACAGTGATGCCCAGCAGCAGCAGCGCCCCCAAAACTTTCGGCAGGGCTGAAGCCGATTCGGTTTCGGTAACGGCGACGGTAACGGGTTGACGGTTCATAATGGTCTCCTTTTGACCCGGCAGCACTTCAGCATGTCCGGGGCAGCTCGAGCCTAGAACGAGACGGTTAAAAAATGGTTTCGTTTGGCCTTTCCAAAAGGTTTAACCCGGGTGTGCTCCTTTTTATTTTTGGGGCATATTTTCATTAGACACAAACTCAGCTCAACATGGACGTGCAGGTCGCCAAAGGGTCGCCAAACCCTGTATCAAACCCTGTGCCGGGCGCGTTTCCGGCTAGCGGCTACCTGTTACGTGAAGCGTTGCCGCCCGACTTTCAGGTAACCTAGGGAGATGAGCGAAGTCGCCTTCTATGCTTCTAGACTTGCTTCAGGCCGGGCCGTGCTCGCGCCGATGGCAGGTTTTACCGACGCCCCGTTTCGGCGGCTCTGTCGCCGCTTCGGGAGTGGTTGGGCGGTGACTGAAATGGTCAGCGCGAAGGCGCTCGTGCAGGGTAACGGGCGCGGGTTGGAGATCGGCGCGCCGTACAGCGGTGAACCCGACCTGGTGATTCAGGTTTTCGGCGGTGAACCTGAAATCGTCGCCGCGGGCGGACGCATTTTGTACGACACCTACCGGCCTGCCGCGCTAGACCTCAACATGGGCTGTCCGGTCAAAAAGGTGACGGGTAAAAGCTGTGGTTCACGTTTGATGCAAGACCCCGAAAGGGCGGCGGCTATCGTTGACGCACTGGCCCAAGCGGTACCCGTACCCGTCAGCGCCAAACTGCGGCTTGGTTTCGATACGGTAAACGCCCTCGAGGTCGCCCTGGCCCTGCAAGAGGCGGGCGCAGCCCTCCTTACGGTTCACGGGCGCACCGCCGCGCAAAAGTACAGTGGCGAGGCCGACTGGAACGCGGTCGCAGATGTTGCCGCGCAGCTCAACATTCCCGTCGTCGGCTCAGGAGACGTAACGACCAGGGCACAATTTGAACGCTACCGCGCGCTGGGTCTCGGCGTGATGATCGGGCGGGGAGCGCTCGGACGCCCGTGGCTTTTTTCGACCTTTCGCGGCGAGCCGGAGCCTACGCAAGAGCAAAAAGTTGCGGTGATGCTGGGGCACGCCCGCCACGCCCGCAGCTGGTACGGCAGCGAACACGCCATCGTCAAATTGCGCGGACAACTCTTGCGCTACGCCGAAGCGTTGCCGGACACGGCGAAGCTGCGTCCCGCGCTCGCAAAAGTCAGCACGCTCGCCGAACTCGAGGCGCTGCTGTCGGGGAGGCTCGAGCCCACACAGCTTCAAGCATCCGGTCGATATTCGGTTGCTTTTAGCTAGAAACCGCGATAAGATAACCTGTTTTGCGTAGTGCACCTTTTAAGGTTGGGCAACCGCCCCTGCTACGCTTTACCCGTGCCGGGATGGCGGAATTGGTAGACGCAGTAGACTCAAAATCTACCGGCTTCGGCTGTGCGGGTTCGAGTCCCGCTCTCGGCACCACTTTATCAACCCCACTGTGCAGCCCTGCAGCGCACAGTTTCTCTGACGGAGGCTTCTGAAGTGTTTATCGTATTCTGGCTTATCTTTTTACTGTTTGTCCTAACGTCGTTTGCGCTTACCGCCATCGTCATCATGCAAGAACCCAAACAAGGCGGTCTCGGTGAAGGTCTGGGCGGCGGCGGGCAAGACTTCTCGGCGTCGACCGGCGGCACCGCAGGCGGTTTGCAGCGTTTGACCATCTATCTGGGCGTAACCTGGGGTCTGCTGGCGCTGGCGCTCGCTATCGTACCGAGGGCGTAACCCGGAAACGTCGCGGTACCCGTAAAATTACACCTGCCCCGTCCGCTAAGTGACGGGGCTTTTTTTGTCAGATGGTAACACTGAGAGAACTGTGACTGTAACGCCGGAACGTACAAGTCGGTATATTTTTTTGTGACAGCCTACCCAAGTTTGTAGGATAACTGTACTTTATTGCCCTACAAACGTGCTTCGTGTCACCCCGCAGCGTTTGACGCGTCCCCTTCGGGGTGCTAGATTGCAAGGGTGGAGGGGCCGACGCCGCATACAGCCAAAAGAAGCGGGACAGCTTGATTTTTACCCCCGCTGAGGTTAGCCTTTTAGAGCAACAGCGTATTCATGTACTAAAGGAGCATTTGGCATAAGCTAATAGCGTATGCACATCATTCTTAGTAGGAGGAAACGATGAAAAGAGCCCTTTTCGCGACCCTAGCGCTAGCCGGTTCGCTGGCCTACGCGCAAACGTTTCAGTGGCCTGAAAACTACGCGCCGACCGCCCCGCAGGGCGGCACCATCAACGAGGCGCTTTACGGCGACTTCGTAACGCTCAACCCGGTGCTCACCTCGAGTGCTCAAGAAGCTGCCGTCATCGGTATGGTCGGCGGCCCTGACCTCATCTACCGCGACTGGCTCGGCAACCGTTCGTTTAGGCAAGAGGACGGTTCGTTTAACTTGGTTCACGCCGCGTCTATCGAAGAGGTGCGCCCGGAGCAAGAATTTATCATCACGTTAAAAGAGGGCTGGAACTGGTCGGACGGCACCGAGATCACCGCCGACGACTATATCGCCGCGCGTACCATCATCGGCGACCCGGATGTCCAGTCGAACGGTTACTCGTCGACTGTGGTCGGTGATAACGAAGAACCCATCGTTTACGAGAAGATGGGCAAGTATCAGTTTCGCGTCACCTCGCCCGAACCGCAGGTCAACCTGATGTTCGCCGTCGCTTCCGTCGGCGCTGTTCCCGCCCACGTTTTCATGCCGGTTTATGAAGAAAGTGGGGCTGAGGGCATCCTCTCCTTGTGGGGAACCGACACCCCCGTTGACCAGCTCGTTTCGGGTGGCCCCTACATGATCACCGAGTTCCGCCCCGGCGAGCGCATCGTGCTTTCTAAAAACCCCGAGTACGGCAAGAATGTCCAGGCTGCCGACGGCTCGCCGCTCCCCGGCCCCGACACCTGGACGGTGGATTTCGTCGCCGACCGTAACGCACAGATTGCGCTCGTAACCACAGGTCAGGCCAGCTTCGACTGGCCGCAAACTGTAGACGACGTGCGCGCCGTGCAGCAGGCGGTACAAAACGGCACGATCAACGGGACGTTCTTTCCCAACATCGGCCCCGACACGCTGGTAGACTTTATTACCTATAACTTTCAGAAGAAAAACGAGTGTAAGCGTAACTTGTTCCGTGCGCCCGAGTTCCGTCAGGCCGTCTCGATTATGATCGACCGGCAAGCTTTGATTCAGGCGGCGCTGGGTGGCCTCGGTTTTCCCGCCAGCGATTACAACAGCGATTCGTCAGCGCCGTTCGACGCACCGAACTTGGAGCCCTTCGAGTTTAATCCTCAGCGCGGTATTGAGCTTCTCAACTCTATCGGCTTTACCGAAACCGGCCAGGACGGCGTGCTGATGAACCCGGATACGGGTTGCCGCGTCGCTTTCGATTTGCAGTTCAACTCCGGCAACGACCGCCGCGCCCAAGAAGCGCAGGTTATCTCGCAGACCCTCGCAGAGTACGGTGTCCGCGCGAACCCACGTGAAGTTTCAACAGAAATCTGGTCGGATTCGATTACCGGTACCGAAGCCGAAGGCACCAAAGTCGACTACGACGCGCAGATTTGGGGACTTGCCGGTGGTGACGTGGACAACCCCTCGTCGGTCAACGTGCTGGGGTTAGGCGAAAACCTCAATTCGTGGAACAAAAACCCCGACGACGCCCAACCCTGGGAGATTTCGATGGACCGCCTCAGCCGCCGGATGGACCGCACGCTCGACCTAGACGAGCGCGTAGCGATCTACGACCAGCGCGCCGAGCTGATGCGTCAGTATCTGCCGATGACGCCGCTTATCAGCCCCGCGTTCAGCTTTTACGGCAACATGAGTAACCTCTGGCCCGAAGAAGCGCTGGACGCGAACAGCATCGAGTCCCCCTACCGTCCCGGCGGCTTCCGCGACACGCTGGCTGCGCCGCAGTAAAGTCAACCCGGCATTTGCAAGGAGCTTTTGGATTGTCCAAAAGCTCCTTGTCACAGATTTAGTCGCAACATTTGGCTGTACAAGTTTGCAGATATTGGGAGAGACCGTTGACCGCTTATATCCTGAGACGTTTTATCAATCTTATTCCCACCTTTATCCTGGCGACCTTTTTAGCCTGGGTCGTTATCGAAATTGCACCGGGAGATTTTGCCAGCAAATTTGCTTTCGACCAGGTTGACCCAAATAAAGCAGAGCGGATTCGTGAAGCGCTCGGGCTCGGTCAGCCGTGGTTCATCCGCTATTTTTACTGGCTTAGAAACGTCGTGACGGGTTTTGACTTCGGTACCAGCATGACCTCCAAGGGAGACGTTACGAACCTCATCTGGCCCCGGATGATCAACAGCCTGCGGCTGCTTTTGCCGGCGACAATTTTGACCTATCTCATTGCAGTACCTATCGGCGTTTTTTCAGCGGTTCGTAAGTATTCGCTCGGCGACAGGTTTTTAACTATTTTTAGTCTTATCGGGCTGGCGATTCCCAACTTTTTTCTGGCGCTCCTCGTAGTGGCGTTCGCAGTGCAGTGGTTTCAGGCGTATGACAGCTTTTTAATTCCGGTGGGGGGGATGACCAGTCAAAACTTCGGGCAGCTGAGCGCGTGGGGGCAGTTTTGGGATATCGCCTGGCACCTGATTGCACCAACGATTGTCGTGATGCTGGCCAGCCTCGCCTCGGTATCGCGGTTTATGCGCGGGGAGATGCTCGAGGTACTCGGTCAGGATTATGTTCGCACGGCGCGCGCCAAAGGGCTTTCCGAGCGTGCAGTCAACTACAAGCACGCCCTTAGAAATGCAATGATTGTGATCGTAGCAACAATCGGTGGGCTGCTGCCCAGCTTGATCGGCGGCGCGGGTTCCGTCGAGTACGTACTCCGCTGGCCCGGTATCACGCCGCTCTTCATCCGCTCGATCTACGCCCAAGACACCTACGTCATCATGGCGCTGCTGACTATCCTGACGATTCTTTTAATGCTCGGCAACCTCTTGTCCGACCTCGCTCTCGCTCTCATTGACCCGCGGATTCGTTACTGATGGCCGACGCACCGTTTGTGCCGACCGGCGCGCCGGAGGCTCCGGCAGCGAAAAAAGGACGTGGTACCAGCCTCACCTCGATTGCCTGGGCGCAGTTTCGCAAACATCCGCTGGCGCGTATTGCGCTCCTTATCTTGGGTATCTTGTATTTTCTAGCAGCGTTTGCAGACTTTTTTGCACCCTACTCGGAAGGATATATCAACCCCAATATCACCTTTCAGCCGCCCAACCGCGTTCGCTTCTGGGAGGAAGGGCGGTTTGTCGGGCCGTTTATCTACGCGATGACGCAAACACTCGATATGGAGACGTTCGAAACGACCTGGACGGAGGACACCTCGGTGCGTTATCCACTCAAGCTCCTGGTGAGGCGTGAAGGTGTCCGTGAACGCTACGTCCCGTTTCCCGTCAACCTCATCCCCGAACCCCTCCGCCAAACCCTAAATATCCGCCCCTGGGCAACGCTGCACCTGTTCGGCGTCGATGAACCCGCACGCATTCACCTCTGGGGTTCGGACGACCTGGGCGGCGACGTGTTCGGCAAAATCCTTTTCGGCGCACGTATAAGTCTCACTATCGGGATTATGGCAGCGCTTGTCGCTATTATCATCGGGATGGTCATGGGCGGAATTGCCGGGTTTTTCGGTGGTTGGGTCGACGAGGTGATTATGCGGTTTATCGAGGCACTCTCGGCTATTCCCGATCTTTTTTTGCTGATTACCCTTTCGGCGGTCTTTTATCCGCTGAACCTCCCGTCTTCGACCGTTTTTATACTGGTCGTTATCGCACTTTCGGTCATCGGTTGGGGCGGCGTCGCGCGGACGATTCGGGGGCAGGTGTTGTCGCTCCGTGAACGCGATTTTGCCTACGCCGCGCGGTCTTTGGGTGCCAACAATACCCGTATTATCTTTCGCCATATGCTGCCCCACACGCTAAGTTACGTTATCGTCTACATGAGTCTTGTAATCCCTGCGTTTATTATCACCGAGTCTGTACTGAGCTTTTTCGGCCTCGGCATTCAACCACCCTCGACGAGTTGGGGGCTCATGCTGGCGACCGCGCAGGGCTTTGCGGGTGTTTCGGGACTCGGCGAACGCTGGTGGGTTTTTTTGCCCGGTGTGTTTATCTTTATTTCGGTTTTGACCTGGAACCTCTTAGGCGACGGACTGCGCGACGCTTTCGACCCGCGTAGTCGGCAGTAGCGTGCGGTACACTAACAGGGTGAGCAGGTACAAAGTGGCTGAAAGCGCGGTTGAGACACGAACTTTCACGGTCCCCAGGAGACTTTATGGCTGACAAACGTATCCTCGAGGTCAACGACCTCAAAACCTATTTCGGCACCGACGAAGGCACGGTCAAAGCCGTCGACGGCGTAACGTTTCACATCAACCGGGGCGAAACCTTAGCGGTCGTCGGCGAGTCGGGTTCGGGCAAATCGGTCACGAGCTTATCTATCATGCGGCTGATCGCGCAACCGCCGGGGCGTATCGCAGGCGGCGAGATGCTCTTTGAAGGCCAGGATTTGGTCAAAAAAAGCGAGTCGGAGATGCGGAAAATTCGCGGCAACGACATCTCGATGATCTTTCAGGAGCCGATGACCAGCTTGAACCCGGTCTACACCGTCGGCGACCAGATTGCCGAAGCGGTTCAGCTCCACCAGCACAAAAACCGTAAACAGTCGATGAAGCTCGCAACCGAAATGCTCGATTTGGTCGGCATCCCCGAACCGGGCAAACGCGTCCACAACTACCCGCACCAGATGTCGGGTGGAATGCGCCAGCGCGTGATGATTGCGATGGCGCTGTCGTGTGGCCCGAAACTCTTGATCGCCGACGAACCGACCACCGCACTCGACGTCACCATCCAGGCGCAGATTCTGGACCTGATGCGCCAGCTGCAACGCGAAATCGGCATGAGCATCTTGTTTATCACGCACGACTTAGGCGTCGTCGCGGAAATTGCCGACCGCGTGGTGGTGATGTACGCCGGTCGCGCCGTCGAAGAGGGCAGCGTCAACGAGATTTTTGCCAACCCGCAGATGCCCTACACCCTCGGGCTCATGAACTCGATTCCGCGTGTGGACAAGGCCGCTGAACACCAGGACAGGCTCCAAGCCATCCCCGGCAACGTCCCGAACCCGCTCTACCTGCCGCAAGGCTGCTCGTTTCACCCGCGCTGCGCGTTCGTCCGGGAAAAGTGCAAAGAGGCGATCCCGCCCCTTGAAGACACCGGCGGCGGACATATGGTGCGCTGCATCCGCTGGAACGAGCTCGAGCTCGAAGAGGAGAAGGTCGCGTGAGTGAGGTACGTGTAGTACACGAACCCGAAAAGCGCTCCTCCGGCGCAGACAAACGCGACGTGACCCAGGGCGAATACCTTTTGGAGATCAAAAACCTCAAAAAGTATTTTCCCATCAAGGGCGGCGTCTTCTCGCGCACCGTTGCCAACGTCAAAGCGGTCGAAGACGTGTCGCTCAACATCAAACCCGGTGAGGTCGTCGGGCTCGTCGGTGAGTCGGGCTCAGGTAAAACGACCGCCGGACGCACGATTTTGCGGCTGATCGAACCGACCGAAGGTGAAATTATCTTCAACGGCACCGACATCGCCAAGGTGTCGCGTTCGCAGATGCGCGAGTACCGTAAAGAGATGCAGATCATCTTTCAAGACCCGTTTGCCAGCTTAAACCCCCGGATGACCGTCGGCGACATTATCGGTGAGGCGTTAGATATTCACAAACTCGCCCGGGGCAAAGCTCGAGAAGAACGTATCGTACAGCTTTTGGAACGTACCGGACTCTCCGCGCAGCATATGCGGCGCTACCCGCACGAGTTTTCCGGTGGGCAACGCCAGCGTATCGGGATTGCGCGGGCGCTCGCGGTTGACCCGCAGTTTATCGTCGCCGACGAACCCGTTTCGGCTTTGGACGTGTCGATTCAGGCGCAGGTCGTCAACTTGCTCCAAGACCTCAAAGAAGAACTCGGCCTGACCCTTCTTTTTATCGCGCACGACTTGGGCGTCGTCGAATACATCTCCGACCGCGTGGTGGTGATGTACTTAGGCCGCGTGATGGAAATCGCGCCTGCCAAAGAGCTCTACCGCAACCCAATCCACCCCTATACCGAAGCGCTCCTCTCGGCGGTGCCGATCCCCGACCCGACCGTCAAACGCGAGCGCACCATCTTGCAGGGCGATATTCCCAGCCCCATCAACCCGCCGTCAGGGTGCGTGTTCAGGACGCGCTGCCCGATTGCCATTAAAGAATGTGCCGAGGTCGTCCCGCCCTTAGAGGAGATTTCGCCCGGTCACTTCAAGGCGTGTATCAGGCGGCCCTAACTAAAACTCAAGAACCCGCCGAGGCGGGTTTTTTGCTGCTTTAGACGTTCGTTTGGGTATTCAGCGCTAAAATGAGTCGCTTAAGCTCGGCATATGTAGCTGGTAGTGCCCCCTACTCCCCTTGACAAACCCCCGTGTCCGCAGTTCGGCAAACGCCGTCGAGACCGATACCCGCGTCGCGCTGACCATCGACGCGAGTTCATCATGACGGAGTTCGGTCAGCAGTTCGCACCAACCGCCCTCCAAAGGCGTGCCGAAGCGCTCGGCTTGCTCTAAAAGAACCCTGGCCAACCGTTGCGGCACAGCGTCGTAACTGTTGGAAAGTTGTTCACGGCAGCCAAACAGCTGGCTCGCCAGGATTTCAGCGAAGCTCAGGGTAAAGGTCGGAGCGCGCAGGGCCAGCTCGAGAAACTGGTCGCGGCTCATCGGGCAGGTCACGGCGTCGGTCAGGGCTACCGCGTCAACCTGGTAAACCTGCGCTTCTTGCAAAAATGCCTCGCCGATAAAATCGTCGGGGCCGCAGATCGCCAGGATGCGTTCGTTGCCACCCGCCGCCGCCGTAACCAGCTTGACCTGACCTTCGGCAATCACGTGCAGGTTCGTCGCCGGGTCGCCCAAACGGAAAATCGTCTCGCTACGTCCGTAGCGTTTTTCAGGACAGACGCGCATAAAAATGCCGTAGTCGCGCCTGTCGATACGTTCGGAAAACTCGGTTCCGTGGACAAACCAGGGTTTCGTCATGTCACCTCTGTAGCCAAAATTATAGCGGCTATACCGTTTCGGAGCGTTCGGGAGGGTACATGTATGTAGCTCCTTCAACCCTTTTTGCCCTTTGGGGCGTTACAGGTATCGTCTGGAACTTGTATCCTTGATACAGAGGCTCCCGAACCCTCGCTACTTACGACTAGGTTTTGGGCGTTGTCAGCGCTGTGCTGCTAGGCTCGCCAACCTTAACCCCGGTGTAACCGCTACGCTCTAGCGTTTTGTATGTACGGTTTCATGTACGGCCTTGGAGACACGTATGCGTATCTTGCTGCTCGAGGATGAACCCCATATCGCCAGGCCCGTCGTGCAGGCGCTTAGCGCACAAGGCCATAAAGTGACCCACGCAGCTACGCTGCAAGGCGCAAGGGCAGCGTTCCTCGAGGCTGAACCCGAACTGCTGCTGCTCGATGTACGGCTGCCCGAGCACGGTGACGGCGGTTTTATCTTTGCACGTGAAGCGCGGGCTTCAGGCTATACGGGGCTGATTCTTTTTATGACGGCCAGAGACGCGCTCGCCGACCGGGTGACCGGGCTCGACGACGGCGGCGACGACTACGTGGTCAAGCCTTTTGACTTGCCTGAACTTTTGGCCCGCGTGCGGGCGCTTTTACGGCGTGTTCACGAGGCAAAAACGAGTCGGATACAACGTGGGCCGCTCGAGCTTGACCTGGTAAACCGCGCCGTAACTTGGGCGGGTGCCCCCGTCGACCTCTCGAGCCGTGAATACGCCCTCCTGGAGCGTTTCGTCCTCTCGCCGAACCGGGTTTACAGCCCTGAAGCGTTGACCGACGTGCTTTGGGGTGAGGGCGCAGGGACGGGCGTCGTCAAGGTGTACGTTCATCACCTGCGGAGCAAACTCGGGCCGGAAGTCGTAGAAACCGTTGCGGGCGGCTACCGGCTGGGACTAAGCTGATGAGACGAAAACGGTGAGACTTAAATGGTGAGATTAGCGTGACGCTTCGGCGGCGACTTGTCCTTTTTATCACCGTGACGGTTGCGGCGGCGCTGCTCGTTCAGGGCGTCCTCGGCTACCTCAACTTTCAGCGGCTCCTCTACGCCGACCTGGACCTCGACCTCAGCGACTACCTCTCACAGCTCACCGCGCAGGTGCAGGCGCTTCCGGGTACGCTGCGCGGCGAAACGCTCTCTTTCGCCACGCTCGAGCCCCGCTTCGACGATTACCTGACAAGCGCCCGCATCGTCCATGAAGGCCGAGTGACGGAGACGTTCGGGACGTTTCCGGAAGATGTGCCCCTGAGCGCACCCTTGACGCCCAGCGCGGTGCGTTCGTTCGGCGCGTGGCGCGTGACCAGCAGGCGGCTCACCCCCGACCTCTTTTTGCAAGGGGCCATAGCGTCGCCTGCTCCGGCGTACAGTCTAGGTCGTTACCGCGAGACCGTCTTGCTTACCACGCTGCTCGTTTCGGCGTTGGGCGCACTTGCAGCGCTGCTCGTCAGCGGCCCCGTACTCCACCCGCTCCGGCATCTACTCGGGACGGTGCGCCGGATTGCCGACTCGGGCGACCTCTCGCTGCGGGTCGAAGTCGCCGGTCAGGGTGAGCTGGCCGACCTCGGGGAGACCTTTAACCGGATGATGGCGCGGCTTTCAGGGTTTCTGGAGCGCGAAACGCAGTTTACCCGCAACGCTTCACACGAGCTGCGGACGCCGCTGACTGCGGTGCGGCTTCAGCTCAGCGCGTACAAAGAAGGCTACGCGGACGCCGACGAGACGCTTTTAGTTCTTGACGAGGAGACCGAGCGGATGGTGCGCCTGAGCGCGTCGCTCTTGACCCTCGCTCGTGAAAACCGCTCTCAGGTTGTCGCGTTCGACCTCGCTGTTCTAGCTAAAGATGCTGCCGGTGCAGGCGGCGCAACCTACAATGGGCCAAATGCGCTGACGTTTGTCGGCGACCCCGTGTTGTTGCAACAAGCGCTGCTCAACTTGCTCGATAACGCCCGCAAACACGCGCCCGGTGCGCTGGTTACAGTGAGGCTCGAGCCCAGACTACAAGAGGTTGGGTTGAGCGTCTCCGACTATGGCCCGGGGATGCCCCCGGAGGCGCTGGCGAAGGCTATCCAGCCCTTTTACCGCACGCCCGGAACTACCGCCCCCGGCAGCGGCTTGGGCTTAAGCGTCGCCGCACAGGTCGCTGCTGTTCACAGCGGTACGCTGATTCTCACGCCCAATCAGCTCACCGGCTTAAAGGTCACACTGCGGCTGCCTGTTCAGGCCAGCGCTACGTCAAGCGCCGGTTCGAGCCGCGAAACCGACTCGGCTACCGCCCGACCTGCCAGATAACCCGTCGCCCAGGCGTTTTGAAAGTTGAACCCGCCCGTCACCCCGTCAACGTCCAGAAGCTCACCGGCAAGATAAAGTCCCGGACAAACCCGGCTCTCCATCGTCCGAAAGTTCACCTCGTCGAGGCTTACGCCGCCGCAGGTGACGAACTCCTCTTTGAACACGCCTTTACCCGTAACCTCGAAACGCCCGTGCTGAAGCTCGCCCCCCAGCCGCGCCAGCTGCGCCTTGGAAACGTCCGCCCAGCGTTCGGAAAGGCCCGCCGCACCGACGAGCGAGGCCCACAACCGTCCGGGTAAACCAAATAGCGGGGTGCCGGCGACCGTTTTACGCGGCTGGGTGTTTTTACAGTCGCGCAACCCCTCGCGCACCGCTTCTAGGCGCAGCTCGGGAAGCCAGTTGACCCGGAGAGGCGCGCGGTAATCGTAGCCGTGCAGTTCGCGCGCACCCCACGCGGAGAGTTTCAGAACCGCCGGACCCGAAAGTCCCCAATGGGTAACGAGCAGCGGGCCGCGTTGCCTGAGCGCCGTCCCTTCCAACACCACCTCGGCGTCCGGTACTGAAACCCCGGCAAGTCCCGCCAATCTGGGGTCTTCCACCTTGAAAGTAAAAAGCGACGGTACGGGCGGGACGATCTCGTGACCGAGCGCTGCCAGCCAGCCGTAAACTTGCGGATTGCTCCCGGTGGCGAGCAGCACCCGTTCAGCCGTAAACGCCTCGCCGTCTTTAAGCGTCGCCGTAAAACGCGCCCGGGTGCGTTGGGAAACCGTAAGTGAACGCACCGCCGCGCCGGTACGAAGCGCTACCCCGGCGGCCCTTGCCGCCGCCATAAGACAGTTCACCACAGTCTCCGATGTGTTCGATTCGGGAAACATCCGCCCGTCGGCTTCGGTTTTGAGGGCGACGCCTCTTCCGGCAAACCACAGGGCCGTCTCCCTGGCGCCAAAACGGCTCAGCGGCCCGCGCAGCGCTTTAGCGCCTCTCGGATAGTTCGTTACGAACTGCGCCGGGTCGGGCAGGTCGTGCGTGACGTTACAACGACCGCCGCCGGAGATGCGAACCTTGCCGAGCGGCTGCGCGCTCCGCTCGAGGAGCGTAACCCGCACTTCGGGATGGGCCTCGGCGCAGGTAATCGCCGCAAAAAACCCGGCAGCGCCCCCACCGATGATTAGAACACGCGGTCTCATAAGGTCACTGTACCTGCTTCCGGGCGACCGCTAAGTCGCCACTTGGTCAGCGCAGAGAGCTGCCCGTTTTAGCTTTTGTAAGAATCTTGTTAGACCGTCCGCGTTATTCTCACTCCGTAAGCGCGACCGGCCAAACGTCATGATTAAGCGCTGAGCTTCCTACCGTTCCCCCAAACGGTAGGTTTTTTACTCCTAGAGAGGTTTACGGCTGGAGAGGTTTACGGCGGCTGACGAGTTGCAGGCTCACGCCCCACGGGTCACGTAAAAAGACGATGCGGTCGCCTGCGGGGGTCGTCTCGAGCTCTCCTTCTGCGGTGGCCCCGGCCGCGAGCAGCCGTTCCCACACCGCTTCGATGTCCTCGGCGGAGAACGCCAGATGCAGCGTAAAGGGGCTCATGCCGGCGTAATCGGGAACCGCGCCGAGCGGATTGTTGTAGAACTCGAGCATACTCCCGGAGTCGTCAGCTAAAAAGTGCACGAAAGGTTCCGTGTCGGAAGCTTTGACAATCTTTAGACCCAGGTTTTCGGCGTACCAGGTAGCGGCGGCTTGCGGGTCGGGGAGGTTTACGGCGACGTGCTCGAGGTTCATGGGGTCTCCTAATAATTTCGTAAGATAGCACCTGTTGAGGGTTGCATCCCAAAGCGGGCGTAAAACGCTTGTAGCTGAGGGTCACAAGTCAGGTCTAAGGCAGGCAGATGCCCAAACCTTTCGATGACCTTTCCCATAAGTACACTGCCGATTCCACGTTCCTGAAAATCAGGAAGTACCTCTAGCAACGAGACGAAAGCCGCTTGTATACCGTCGGTCAGCACAGTAACGAAACCTACGACTTGCCCGGTATCGTCATCCAGTGCCAGCACGATGTAATCGCTATTTTGCAAGATAGCCAGATGCTCGGCAGGAGTGCGTGGTTTCCACCAGCCGACAAAAAAGCTGCCTTGCAAGTGCTTATCGGTAACACCTTCACACGGTTCTCGATAACGAATTGCCATTTAAGGAGCATAACAAAAGCCGGAGTCTCCCCCGGCCTCTATCGTCTGAAGCTTAACTCTGCTTCGCTTCGCCCTTTTCAATCGGTACCCCGACGCTGTTGCCCCACTCCGTCCACGAGCCGTCGTAATTTTTTACGTTCTCAAAACCGAGCAGGTACTTCAGCACAAACCAGCTGTGCGAGCTGCGTTCGGCGATGCGGCAGTAGGCAATGATCTCTTTGTCGCCGGTCACGCCTTTGGGTTCGTACAGCTCGCGGAGTTCATCGGCGCTTTTGAAAGTTCCGTCGGCGGCGACCGCTTGCGCCCAGGGGATGCTCTGGGCGCCGGGGATATGACCACCACGCAAAACGCCTTCTTGCGGATAGTCGGGCATGTGCGTGACCTCGCCCGAAAACTCGCCGGGGCTCCGCACATCGACCATCGCGCCGGTTCCGGCTTCGACTTTCTCGAGGTGCTTCAAAACATCGTCTTTGAAAGCCCGTAACGCGGGGTCGCGCTGGCCCGGTGTGTACGAGCCTGGTTCGATGTCCGGGGCTTCGGTCGTCAAGGGGCGGTTTTCCGCCGTCCACTTGGCGCGGCCCCCGTTCATCAGTTTGAGGTTTTCGTGCCCGCTGTAGCGAAAAAACCAGAACGCGTAAGACGCCCACCAGTTGTTTTTATCGCCGTAAAGCACAATCGTCGTATCGTTTGAAACGCCCAGACGCCCAAACAGCTCGGCAAGTTCGCCCGGTTGAATAAACTCGCGGATGGTGTCGTCCCAAAGGTCGCCCAACCAGTCGATTTTAACTGCGCCGGGGATGTGTCCGGTCTCGTACAAAAGGACGTCTTCACTGACGTCCATAATCCGAACGTCCGGGTCGTTTTGATGCTCGGCGACCCAATCGGTCGTTACCAAGACTTCGGGGTGTGCGTAGTCTGTCGTACCAGTATCTGCCACTGTCAAACCTCCATCTTCAAGGGTGATGTTTACATATCTACGCGACTGCTTCAAGCTGAGGCGTTACCGAACGGACACCGGTTGCAGGCTCGAGACCGGTTGTAGGCTCGAGCCCCGGGGTCAGCTTACGGTTTACCCAAGAGTTTACGCGTTGAAATTCAAGTCGGGCTTAAACATTCGGGCAAGCAGCGCAGGCTCGAAGCAGCGCGCACCCTTGCAAGTATCCAGTATAGACAAAGCGCTCCCCGGTGCCGGGGGAGCTAACCGACGCTCGCAACCAAAACGAGCCGCTTGGCAACGGTTTTTAGGCTGCGCCCGTCTTGGTGGCGTTTCGCTGGTGTAGGCTGTGTGGAAATGGAGCTTGGGCTACTTTGAGAAACTCGACCCCGGCTGCACGACAGGAGAAATATAGTGACGGACATGCTTTACGGTACACTGCCCGGTTTGGACAAACGGGTCTCGAGGCTCGTTCAGGGCACGGTGATGGTGAGTTCCGCCGAAGCAGCGCGGTCGTTCAGGCTGCTCGACGAGGTGTTCGCACTCGGTTGTACGACGTTCGACACCGCGCACGTTTACGGCGACGGCGACAACGAGCGCACGGTCGGGCGCTGGGTGCGCGAGCGCGGGCTCCGCGACGAGGTGGTCATCGTTGCCAAGGGCGCACATCACAACGCCGACCGCAAACGGGTCACGCCGTTTGACGTCACCGCCGACCTGCACGATTCGCTCTCTCGCTTCGGCTTCGACCACATCGACCTCTACGTTCTGCACCGCGACGACCCGGGAGTTCCGGTCGGGCCGATTGTGGAGGTCTTAAATGAACATAAAAAAAGTGGCAAGCTGCGGGCCTTCGGCGCGTCGAATTGGTCGCAGGCGCGTTTTGAAGAAGCGAACCGTTACGCCGCCGAGCACGGCCTGACGCCTTTTGCCGTAAGCAGTCCGAACTTCAGTTTGGCTGAGCAGGTAGAGGAGCCGTGGCCGGGGTGTGTGAGTATCGGCGGGCCGTCCGGAGAGGCGGCGCGGGCGTGGTATCAAGAGCAGGGAACGCCGCTCTTAACCTGGTCGAGTCTGGCGGGCGGTTTTTTTTCCGGGCGGTTTCGCCGCGATAATCTGGATACGTTTACGTCTTATCTGGACAAGCTCTGCGTCGGCTCGTACTGCTACGAAGAGAACTTCAGGCGCTTGGAGCGCGCCGAAACGCTGGCGCAAGACAAGGGTGTGTCACTGCCGCAACTCGCGCTCGCCTACGTGACGAGTCAACCGCTCGATATTTACGCGCTGGTCGGGTGTAACAGCGGCGCGGAATTCGCGGCCAATATAGGGGCGCTCAACCTCGAGCTCAGTGAAGAAGAGTGTAGCTGGCTCGAGTCCGG
Source organism: uncultured Trueperaceae bacterium (assembly GCA_963799485.1). Taxonomy (GTDB): domain Bacteria; phylum Deinococcota; class Deinococci; order Deinococcales; family Trueperaceae; genus Truepera. Next base: position 132,938 of record CAWCXJ010000008.1, on the reverse strand, counting down.
CGACGAATCAGCCCTATGAACTCAAGCCCTGTAAATTGCAGAAACGAGGTTGCAAGCAGCTGAGCTGTACCGGCGTTATACCCGGCTGGAGGCACCTCGAGCACTCAGGGCATCTTTGCCCATGTTTCGCAAACGTCTCTTACTCTGACATCTCACTTGCAAAATATACAGATACTTCAGCAGGCAGAAGAACTCAAGTTATGGCCTCGAGCCGCCCCAGATTGCGAAACCGCGCGTACCGCTGTTCTAAAAGCTCCGTTTCGGACATATCGGCAAGCGCGCTGAGCTCTTCTGCCAAACGCGCCGCCACACACCGAATCGTCGCCGCCGGGTCGCGGTGCGCGCCGCCGACGGGTTCTTTAATTACACTGTCGACGATGTTCAGCTCGAGTAGATCGTAAGCCGTGAGTTTAAGCGCTTCAGCGGCTTTAGGAGCTTGCGACGCGTCGCGCCACAAGATTGCCGCGCACGATTCGGGGCTGATCACCGAATAGATGGCGTTTTCCAAGATCAGAACTCGGTTGGCGACACCGACCGCGAGCGCGCCGCCCGACCCGCCCTCACCGATCACGAGGGCGACTGCCGGAACCTTGAGCCGACTCATCCGCTGAATGCTCTCGGCAATGACCCACGCCTGCCCCTGCTCTTCGGCGGCAACACCCGGATACGCGCCCGGTGTGTCGATGAGCGTGACGACCGGCAGGCTGAACTTGTCGGCCAGCTCGAACATCCGCATCGCCTTGCGGTAGCCCGACGGGTGCGCCATGCCGAAATTGCGCCCGATATTTTCTTTGGTGTCGCGGCCCTTTTGCTGCCCGATAACGACGACGCTGTGCTCCCCCAAACGCCCGAGTCCGGTGACCATCGCGCTATCGTCACCGAGGGTGCGGTCGCCGTGAAGTTCGGTAAAGCTTTCAAACACGCTGCCGATATAGTCGAGCGCCGTCGGACGACCCGGCGCGCGCGCCACCTGAACCCGTTGCCAGCGCGTGAGGTTTTCAAATATGTCGCGCTGGAGGCCCCCCAACCGCCCCTCCAAAAGCGCAATCTCTTCGGACAGGTCGATCTCCTGCTCGGCGGCGTAGGCGCGCATGTCCTCTATCCGGGCGGCGAGGTCGTCGATGGGTTTTTCAAACGGCAGCGCCACGCGGTTCACCCCCCGCTACATCCGAGTTCAGGGTGTCGCGCAGAAGCCCCAAATAGAGCGCCAGCCGCACCTTGAGTTCGGAGCGTTTTACCACATCGTCGAGCATCCCTTTTTGCAGCAAAAACTCGGCGCGCTGAAACCCCGGCGGCAGGTCTTGCTTGATGGTCTGCTGAATCACGCGCGGCCCCGCAAAACAGATCAGCGCCTGCGGCTCGGAGACGATGATGTCCCCAAGCGTCGCAAAACTCGCCGTAACGCCGCCCGTCGTGGGGTCGGTCAAGACGCTGATATAGGGAAGTTTGGCGCGCGAAAGTGTCTCTAAGGCCACGGTCGTCTTCGCCATCTGCATCAGCGACAGGGCACCCTCCTGCATCCGCGCGCCCCCCGACGCAGCCACGGAAACGAGTGCCCGCCCTTCGTCGGCAGCACGTTCGGCGGCCCTGGCAATCTCTTCGCCGACGACCGACCCCATTGAACCCCCGGCGAAAAAGAAGTCCATGACCGAGAGCGCAACCGGCTGCCCGTCAATTGTCGCTGCGCCCGTCAGGATGGCGTCGGGGCGTTTTTGTTTGTCGGACGCCCGCATCAGCCGCTCCGGGTAAGGCTCGGTGTCTTCGAACGACAACGGGTCGGTAGCCCGAATCTCGCCCGACCAACGCTCGAAGGTGCCCTCGTCGGCGAGCATCGCCACACGCGCGTCGGCGGGCATCCGGTAGTGGTGCCCGCATTCGGTGCAGAGATAGAGGTTGGCCTCTAAATCTTTGCGGTAGATTTGGGCGCTGCACTCTTCGCATTTGAGCCACAACCCGGCGGGACTGGGGTCGTCGTCGGCCCTGGTCGGACGTTTACGGCGAAACCACCGCTCTAGCGCCATGAGGTGTTCCTAACGGTCATAGCCCTATTCTAACAGGGGACACCTTCAAACCGACGTGTGGGAAACGAACAGCTTACCCGAAGGCGCAAAAACCTGTATGCTTAAACGTCGTGGGCGTAAGTGTCGTTTTAATCACCAACGTCGGTCAAGGGTTCGGTCGGGCCATCGCGCTCGCCTATGGGCAGGCTGATTTTGATGTCGTGTGCGCCGACAAAGACGTGATCCTCGCCTCGAAGACGGCAGCCGAAATCGAAGAACTGGGGGGTCAGGCGATCCCCATTCAGGCCGATATGTCGGTGCAGAGCGAGGTGCGGGGTACCTTCGACAAGGTTTTTGAAATCTTCGGCGACCTTTCCGGCGTCGTTCACGTCGCGGCGTTTGAAAGCAATACGAACTTCAACGAACTCGGTGAGGGCGAATTTAGCGAGCTGTTAGACGAAAACCTCAAAAGCACCTTTCTGGTACTCAAATCCGCTGCCCGCTTGTTAGAAGACGCCTGGGTAGTCATCGTCTCACCGCCCAGGTCTGCCGCCGAACCGCACATGGTCGCGGTGCGCGGGGCGATTACCCGGATGGCGACCGGCTTCGAGTCACGCGCCGAAAGCCTTAGCGTCAACGTCGCGGTACCTTCACGGAGCGCCTCAGACCCCAAACACGACGCGGCGCTCGTAGAAAATGTGATGTATCTGGGCGCGCGCGAGACCGGGCTTTCGGGCCAGCGGTTTTACGTGACGTTGCCGCCGCCGCCCAAAGACATCGAGTCGCTGTTACCTGAGGTGAGGGCCGCGCTAGACATCAATGTGCGCCAGGACGACCTCGAGGCCAGCCTCTACGACGAAGACGAGCTTGCAGAAGATGAGCTGGACGAAAACGACGCTGACGACGAGCTGACAGAAGACGAGGCGGAACGCGACCTGAACAACGTAATCGATACCACGTGGTAGCGACACTTCACCTGTGAATCCGACACTGTGAACTGCACACTATGAACTGCCCGTTTTGCTCTTCGGATGATACCCGCGTCGTCAACTCGCGTCCCAGCGACGAGGGGAGTTCGATTCGGCGGCGGCGCGAGTGTGCGGTCTGCAGCCGCCGTTTTACTACCTACGAGCGCGCCCAGTTCGAGGCGCTGATGGTCGTCAAACGTTCCGGGCGGCGCGAGGCGTTTAACCCCGATAAGCTTTTGCAGAAACTCCGCATCGCGTGCAACAAGCGCCCCGTCACCGAAAAACAGCTCCGCGAATTCGCCTACACCTTTGAAGACGCCGTACAAAGCCCCGAAGTGCAGGCCGAAGACATCGGCGTCAAGGCGCTCAGGTTCTTAAAAAGTCTGGACGATGTGGCGTATATCCGGTTTTTAAGCGTCTACCGCGACTTCGATTCGGTCGACCGGTTTATTGAAGAGATTAAGCAGTTGGGTGACTTGAACTAATAATTCGTTTCTAATTGTTTCGTCCAGGCCAAAATTACCGCCGCAAATTTTCGGGGTTCTTCGAGGTTCGGGCAGTGCGCCGAGGCGTTAAACCACGTCAGCTGTTTGCCGGGCGCAGCAAGCGTCTCAAAATACCGCGCTGCTAAAGCCGAGGGGGTCGTCATATCGTATTTTCCCAGGCAAAAGAGTATCGGAACCTCTACGCGGGGAACGGTAGCAGAGAGATTGACGGCTTCCAAACCGGGCCAAAGCTGCCTGAGCGAAGCTCGAAGCCGCTGAGAGTAGTGCAGTTTGTCCCTCAAGCTGTAGGTCTCAGACAGCAAGAAAGCCAGGGCGTAACGTAGCGCTTTGCGCCGCGAGTAGAAAAAGCCCCGGTACACGTAGAGCCACGCACGCTGCGTAAGGAGTGCCTGAACATTACTCCCGTAAGGAGGTGAACCGTTACGGCGCAGTTGCGTCAGCGCCAGCCGGTTTCCGGTTTGCCGCGCGCGTTTTTGTACATATTCAAAAGATAATCGTTCGTTTTCAGCGGTGTCTACAAGCTGACCGACGCCGATATAGCCGTAAACGAGTTCGGAAGCCCTGTGCGTCACCAAAAGACCGAGCACACTCCCCCACGAGTGACCGAACAGATACAGCTTGTGCCTGCCGAAGCGCGCCAGCAGGAGCTTGATGAGTTCGGTCGCGTCGGCGACAAGTTGCGCGATGCTCAGAGCAACCCCGCCGTAAGACTTTCCGGCTCCGCGCTGATCCCAGTTGACGACCAGAAAGTGTTTCTCTAGCTCACGCTGGTAACGGCTGGCGGTAGCAATTTCAGCACTGCCGGGGCCACCGTGTAACACGAGCAAGATAGGCTGCTGCGCGTCTCCTCTAATTAAAAGCCACTGTTTAACACCGCCGAGTTCGATTTGTTCCAAAGTCCGGGTCGTCATACCTTTGACTATAGGCGTAAAGGTGTCATCAATTTGGGTCTGGGCGGTGCGACAATAAAAAAGGCGACCCGCAGGCCGCCCGCTTGACGATGAAGCGAAACTACATTCCGGGCGTAATCTGCCCGCGAAGCTCGCCACCCTGGTTCATCTCGGTGTGGATGTTGATGTACAAGTTACCGGCGTTAAAGGCGTCGATCTGGTCTTGGGTCAGGGTCGTCGAGAGGCTGAAGATACCGCTGGTTTGCCCTTCGTCGACGCTGACGTTCAGCGGGAAGATAACGTCGCCGTTTTCGCCGGCTGCGCCCAAGTGAATGTGCGCGGGGGTACCGGCAATTTCAACGACCGGGCTGCTCAGGTCGGAAAAGTCACCATTTAACGTCATGGTGTCGCCCATCAGGGCCGCAGTCGCGCTGCCGGTTGCGTTAGTCGTCACAGGTGGAACTTCGTTGTCGCCTGAGAGCGAAACCTCGAAGGGCTGACCCATCATGCTGCCCCCCGACATCATCCCGCCCGACATCATGCCACCCGACATCATCCCGCCCGACATCATGCCACCCGACATCATCCCGCCGGATTGCATTAGCGCGGCGACCGGTGCTTCGACCGGCATCCCGCTCGCGCCCTCACCACTTATCTCTTGGTTGGTGACAGTACCGCCAGACGCCATGCCACCCGACATATCGCCGCCGGTCATGGTTTGCGCCAAAGCGACGCCGAGGGTAAGCAAAAGGCCGAGTAAAAAGGTGCGTTTCATAAAACTCCTTCCGAGTTTCTAGAGCAAAGCTCTAAATGCTTCATCTACTATATACCCACTTTCGCGCCGCATAGATGCGGGATGGACTACAGACTGTATTAGTTAGTTACGTTTGGCGAACCTCCTAAAGCTCGACAAGAGTCAGCGGCGTAGTCGTAGGTTGGTCGCTGCCGCCGGGGGGCTCGAGCGTCAACCCGAAGGTATTCCCGGTCGGAACCTCGGCCTGGCTTAGAAACGTGCGGTCCGTGAAGGTGCCGAGTGAAACCGCCGCGTCGCCGATATTCCACGCCTGATAAACCCGGCCTTCAGCGGGAGGCGTGTTTAACAAGGCGAACACGCGTCCGTCTTGAAGCCGGACAAGGGTACCGAGCGGTTCTGCCTGGCCCTCTTGCATCAGTGCGTAGGAGACCGCGCCCGGTTCGGCCTGGTACTGCTCGAGCTGCCGGGTATACGTCGCGTCCGGGCCGACGAGTGAAAGAACCACGAAGTAGAGCAGCGCGGCGACCGCGGCTGCGCCGAGACCGGCAAGCCACCAAGCGGTGCGGCGCGGCGACGATGGGACGACGATCACGGGCGGCGGCTCAGGGTCGGTTGGCGCCGGGGTAGCGGGCGTCGTTACGGGGGCCGACTCGGGCGCAGCACCGCGAATTCGGGCGAGCAGGTCGGCTTCGCCGGTTTCAGGGAGCGTTTCGGGTGCGAGCTGCAAGGCAAAGTCGGCGAGGCTCTCCAAGTAGTCCGCGACCAACGCCGCGTCTTCGGGGTGGGTCTCTAAGTGACGCGCGACCTCCGCCTCGTCGTGGGGGGTGAGGTGCCCGAGCGCGTAGCTGATTAGCATATCCTGGTCAACGGTCATACCTCACCTCCCTTCGCGTCGCCCCGGTCTTCGCGGCTCGGAGTATCTTCTGCGGCGTCTTCTGGGGCGTCGCTGAGCTGGGCGCGCAGTTTATGCAGCGCGGCGCGGAGCTTGCTCTTGACGCTGCCAAGCGGCCTACCGGTCAGTTCGGACAACTCCTGATGCGAGTGGCCCTGATAAAAGGCCAGTTCGATAAGTTCGCGCTCGTCGCCGGCTAGCGTAGCAACGGCACCCTCGAGCCCAATACGCTCGACCGGGTCGTGGGCCGGGGTCGGCGCGTCCCAGTCTTCTAACGGCAGCGGGTTGGGCCGCCGTCCGCGCAACTTGTTGATGGCGACGCGGTGACCGATGGTAACGAGCCACGTTTTTGCGCTCGCCCGCGCCGGGTCGAAGCGCTCCGCCGCTTCCCACGCCTTGAAAAAGGCGTCTTGTACACAGCCCTGCACGTCACCACTGTCGCCCAACATGCGCCGCGAGAGCGCTGCCAGATACGGGGCGTAGCGCCGGTAGAGTTCGGCGAGGGCAGCCTCGTCACGCGCAGCCATCTGAAAAATCAGCTGCTCATCGGACTCCGTTATAGAACTGATACACACCTCCCGGCCTTTTTAGATGCGCTGCCCCCCGGCGTACAGTCCTCACTAAAGGTTTGGTAAAGCGTAGACGCATTGACCTTGCCCGGACTTATCACGTCCGGGTTTGGACTCATGTTTAGACTCATTGAGTGCATAATACCTGAATTTGCCAAGCTGGAACTCGAGCGCAAACCCGTCAGCTCAAACCCGTGTCCGGCCTTGTAACGGTTAAACCTGTTACGGCCCGCCCGTTCACCGTTGCGCCGCGCTCAGCTGTTTACGGTGGTGCGCCATGTGAAACGCCGCCGCCCGCGCCCAGTCGAGTGCCCCCAAGTCGCCGAAATAAGGATGGAACCAGGTGCGCTTGGATGTTCGGGCTTGTTCGACTTCGGTTAAAAAGCGAGTTTTCAGCTCGAGCCACTTCGGTTGCAACACCTCCCAGGGGAGCCCTTCGCCCGGCTCGGAAAACGCCGGGGCTTGCGCCTTGCCGTCTTCGAGACGCCCCGGCACGCGCTGCTGTTCGGGCAGCGGCGCGTCGCGGCGGAGCAGATAGAGCGTCTTGCTCACGCCGGTGTTGACCTTCATGACGTGTTCGGTTATCTGCGCGGGCGACCACTTGCCCGGCGCGTAGGGCTCGAGCCACACCGCCGTAAGTTCTGCCGGAAGCGCCTCGAACGCCGTAAACTCACGCGCCAACGCTTCCCTTACGGTCTCCGGGTCAAGGCCAAAGCGCGCCAGCGGGGTTTTATCCAACATACGCTTAGCTTACCCCAACTTAGCCCGGCCTTACGGTCACGCGGTCTTTTTGGGCGCTTAGTATAGGGGCTAGAGGAGCGTATATGAATATCGGCATCATCGGTGCAGGCAACATCGGCAAAACCGCAGCAGACCTCTTCGCCCGTGCGGGTCACAAGGTCGCGCTAAGCAACTCGAGAAAACCCGAAACGCTGCGAGAAACTACCGAGGAACTCGGCCCCAACGTTACGGCGATGACGGCATCTGACGCCGCCGCATTTGGCGAGGTGGTACTCGAGGCTATCCCTTACGGCAAATACCAAGAGCTGCCAGTGGACGCACTTGCCGGCAAGATTTTAATCAGCGCGTCGAACTACTACCCCGAACGCGACGGCAAACTAGACTTTCACGGCTTGACTCAGACCGGACTCGTCGCCGAACACCTAAAAGCTGCAAGAGTGGTCAAGGCGTTTAACACCATCTTCTGGAAGCACCTGCACGAACAGGGCGATACGAGTCTGCCGCTGCGTGAGCGCCGCGCCATCTTTATTGCAGGCGACGACGCGGACGCCAAACAAGTTGTCGGCAAACTTATCGAAGAATTAGGTTTTGCGGCGGTCGATACCGGGACGCTCTCTGAGAGTGCGGTGCAGGAACCGGGCTCGAGCGTCTACAACAAAGAGTTGACCCTGAGCGAAGCAGAGGAGCTGCTGGGGCGTTAAGCATGCTGGGCAGGTCGTAATGTAGCGAATCCTTCACGCACCAGCCACACCTCGAGCGCGTCCAACTGGCGAGTTAAAGCGCCTAGAAGTCCAGTCCCCGACGCAGAAAGCGTTTCGGTCACGTCCTGCGCGAAGTTTTCGGGTAAGCTCGGCAGCTCACCGGCAAGCTGCACGAGCCTTTTTTCTCCCGGATGCAGCGCCCGGTTTACGGCAAAAAGAATGTCGAAATAGCTCGCCATCAGCGCTGCCAAATGGTGATTGATGCTTACAAGGTCGTCCCGCTGTACGGCTTTCTTGAGCTGCGCGGAGTACGACGAAATGGTACTCCGTAAGATCGGGTGGTTGTAACGCACGACGTTCTCACGCAAAGCGTCGGGATACGGCGCTCTAGTTATAGCCTGAAGCGCGGCAAATCGGCCTGCGGGGTCGTACAGGATTTCTGCTCGGCTCACCGTGTAGGCAAACGCAGTGCTATAACCCAAGCTCGGCTGGTAGCGCACGAGCGGGCGCTCGAGCTGTTCAAGGAAAAACTCGAGCCCGAAATACATCACGTCGAAATGTCTGCCCGTCGCGGCGTCGAGCCATTCGTCCCCGCCACCGAAATAGTCGTGACCCAAATCAGCCCTGGACGCGCCGCCCAACTCTTTTACGATGTTCCGGCGCGTTTCTAACGCAATAGTGTCGCCCGTGCAGACGTAAACATCGAAATCAGCTAAGGCGTCGGCGTGTGCGCCCGACCTCGAGCCGCCGAGCGTCACCGCGTCAACCTGCGGTAACTCGGAAAATAGTTCGACCAAATTCTGGAGTAACTGCTCGCTCACATCTCCCACGTCACTACCGACCCTTCCGGCCCTTTACGCACCACGAGTCTGTCCGGCAAGCGTTCGGTCAGTGCCGCGACGTGCGTGATGACGCCGACCATGCGCCCGTGTGCGGTCAAAGACTCTAATACTTTACACACGCCCTCCAACGTCTCCGCGTCGAGCGTGCCGAACCCTTCGTCTAAAAAGAGCGCGCCCAGAGACGTGTTCCCGGCGAGCGTGTCGGACAGGGCCAACGCCAGCGCCAGCGAGGTGATAAACGATTCGCCGCCCGAGAGCGTCCGGGCGCTCCGTTCGGAACCCGTCCACGCGTCCAGTACGACGTATTCGTCGCCGTAAAAGAAGAGGTCGTAACGCCCTTCGGTCACGGTTTTCAAGATGTCCGAGGCGCGCTGCGCGAGTTCGGCCTGAACACGCTCCAGCATATACGCCGGAAACTGGTTGACCATCAGGTCGCGGGCGAGCGTGCCGTAAAGGGCGGCGGTTTTCTCGAGCTCGTCCCGTTCGGTGCGGAGGCGTTTGGCGGTTTCCAACTGTTCTGCCAGCCGTGCCAGCTCGCCTTTAAGCGCGCCCAAACGGGTCTGCACCTCACCCAGACGCGTTTCGGTCTGGGCTTGTTCGGTGCGGGCGGCGTCTAGCGCACCGGGCTCGAGGGTTCTCCCGGCTAAACGCAGCTCGAGCCCCGCAGCTTGCCGGGTCAGCTGCTCCAGGTCGTGGGCGTAGCGTTCGGTTTTGTCTGTCAGTAGCCGCTGCTGCTCAGAAGAGCGCGCGGCGGCGCGCAGCGCGTCCGGGCCGGAAAAACTCGTGCGGGACAGGAGTTCGGCAAAAACCTTGGCGGTTTGGGCTTGGCTGTCTACGGCTTCGCCGAGCCTTTCACCGACACTGAACGCCTCGGCGCTCAGGCGGTCGACGTTGCGCTGCGCGGTGTGAAACGCGCTCTGCGCGCCCCGTAAAGCGGTCTCCAGCCGGGTACGTTCTTTGGTCAGCGCCGCGTGCGCCGCCTCGGGGTCGAGCCCCTGCGTTTTTTCCAGAATGCTTCCGGCAAGGCCTGCCAAAAGTGCCCGCTGCGCTGCTGTGAGTTTCGCGCGTAGCCTTGCGGGTTCGCGTTCGCCCAGCTTGTCAGCGAGTTCGTCAAGGTGTTTGAGGCGGTGACCCAGGTCTTCTTCGGCGCGGGAGACGCGTTCGGCGACGCCCTCGAGCCGGGCCTCGAGCGTCTTTGAGGTCGTGCGCTGTTCTGTATAGACCTCTTTAAGCTGTTCGTGGAGCGTAACCGCCTTGTCCCGCGCGGCCTTGAGTTCGCCGAGCTCGCCCGTAACGGGCGGCGGCAAAGCGGCGACGGTTTGTTCGCAGACCGGGCACGCCTCGCCGACGTGCAGATGTGGCCTCAGCGCAGCAGCGGGCGCGACGCGGACGGCCTCCTCAAACGCGGCTTCGGCTTTTTCACGGCGCGTTTTTGCGGCCTTGCCCTCGGTGGTGAGTTTCGTCAGCGCGGCCTGCGCCTCTTTGAGCCGGGTCTGGATTTCTTCCTTGTCTTTTTGCGCCTGATTGCGCCGCATCTGCATATCGGTGACGTCGCCACGGGCGCGCTCGAGTTCCGGCAACTCCCGGAGTCGGTCTTGCACCGCCTCCCACGCCGCGTCGGTATAGGATGCTTTTGCACCGTCGGCGAGTTTGAGCGAGCCCCCCCGACTTTTGAGGAGCGTCAGGAGCGGACGGGTCTCGGCAAGTCCTTCCGTCCGGGCTGCGAGTTCAGGAAGTGTTTGTGCGCCTTGTTCAGCGGTTTCCAACGCGGTTTTTGCTTTGCCGAGTGCTGTTTCTGCTCCCGCCAACTCGTTTTTGACCCGTTCTTGCTGCGCGCTCAGGTCTTGAACTTTGTGCTGGCGCGCCTCGAGGTCGCTCAGGTAAGGCACGAGCTTCTCCGCATCTTGCGCTTGCGCCAACACGCGCCGGTCACGGGCAATCTCATCCTCTCGAGCCTGCAGCGCCGCCAGTTCACGCGCGACTTCGGCTTGTTCGTCGAGGAGTGCTTGCAGCGCTTTAAGCGCCTGCACCCGCTCTGCAAGCGTTTGCCGCGCCGTCAGCAAGGTCGTTTGTGCTTCGCTCAGCGTCCCGAGTTCAGCGTTTAACGTGCGCCGCCGTTCGGGGGTGACGTCCGCGTAGTCGTGCGTGAGGCGTTCCTCGAGGCCTTTGGCCCGCGTGCCGGCGTCGCGCGCCCTCTCCCCCGCCCGTTTTGCCATCTCGGCGGTGACGGACAACCCCAGCAGGTCGCGCAAGAGGTTCGTGCGTTCACCGGGTTTGGCGTGCAAAAAGTTGTCGAACGCGCCCTGCGGCAACAAGACGGCTTTGGTAAAGTTGTCATAGGTCAACCCGACGATTTCCTCGAGTTTACGGTCGGCGTCCTTGATTTTTTCGCTTTCGGAAAGCTGTTTCCAGGTGGCGTCCGGGCCGAGGTGCTCAACGCGTGTTTCATTTTTCGGGCCGCGCGCCCCTTTACGCTCCGAAACCCGCGCCACCCGGTAGGTCTCGCTGCCGCTGCTGAACGTCAGCTGCACGCTCAGTTTGTCCAGGTTCGGGCTAAAAAGCGTGTCCCCGAGCCGCGTCCCGAGGCGCGCCGTCTGCCCGTAAAGCGCGTAGGTGATAGCGTCCAAAAGCGTCGATTTGCCTGAACCCGTCATGCCGGAGATGGCGAACAGCTCCAAATCTTCAAAACTGACTTCGGTCGGTTCACGAAAACAGGTAAACCCGCTGAGGGCAAGTTTAAGCGGTCTCATACCGGGGCGGGTTCATCGGCTAGAGGTTGCGCCTGCTCGTACAGCTCGCTAAACGCGCGCCGCAAGTCGTCGGGCAGCGCTGTCGCGCGTTCATCGCCGTAAAACTGCGCGTAGGCGTCTACGAGGGTCAGGTTGCGTTGGTCGCTGCCGCGCTCGAGCGGTCGTTCACGTTCGGGCAAAAGCTGCTCGACAACCAGAATGTTCGGATAATCGCGTTTAAGCCGGTCTTTGAGGCCGGGGTCGGGCCGCTCCAATTTGATGGAAAGTTTGAGCCAGCCGTCCCACTCGAGCTCGCTCAGCTTCCGGTCTAACTCGTCGCGCGACGCGCTGATACGTTTAAGGCGTTTGCCGCCTTGAACCGCGTGTTCTTTTACGACCTGCGTGGGTTTGCCTGCTCGAGCCTCCAAGATGTACACATATTTGGTATCGCCCTGTTCGCCAAAATCGAGTTGCACTACTGAGCCCGCGTAACGACCGGCATTTTCCGGCAAACCCTGCACCTTTTGCGGCATATGGATGTGTCCGAGCGCGACGTAGTTGCACGTTTCGGGGAACAAATCGGGGGCCAGCGTATACGTATCGCTGCAGTGAAACTCGTATTCGGAGTGTGCGAGTTTGGCCCCTTCGGTGGTCGTGTGCATCATCAAGAGGTTTACGGCGTCGTTTTTGAAAGGGGCGGTGAGGTTGTTGATCAGTTTCCGCATCCCCTCGCGGTAGCCCTCACGCCACGCGCCGGGGTCGCTGCCCAAGAGTTCATGCACCTTGACGATACGCCGCTCCGAAACGAACGGCAGCGCCGCAATCCGGGCGGTTTCGCCGCCGAGTTGGAGCGTAAACACCCCGCCACGCTGGGCGACTTTGGGTTCACCAACGACGTAAACACCTGCCAGACCGAGGAGTCCGGCGGCGGCCTCAAGCCTTCCCGGGGCGTCGTGATTGCCGGCAATGACCACGCTTGGAATGTGGGCGTCGCCCAACGTTTTGAAAAATTCGTAAACGGCGGTTTCAGCTTCAGCGCCGGGATTACGGGTATCGTAAAGATCGCCGGCGACCAGTACGAGGTCAACCGCTTCGGTTTTGGCTAACTCGGCGATTTCACGCAACACGGCGCGGATTTCAGGGGTGCGGGGTTGACCGTGCAACACCCGCCCGGCGTGCCAGTCGGCGGTGTGGAGGATTTTCACCCCCTTACCTTACCGTGCAAGGGTCACCGAGCGGTGCGTTAAAAATGCCATTTTTTACGGTGAAGACCGGGAACCCGTAGACGCCGGTACGTTGCCGAGTTTTCCTTTCGGTGCAGTTTGCCTTTCGGTGCGGTTATGTTTTGGTGCGTTTACCTTTCGACACCCAGCGTCCGGCGTCGAAGCAACGCCGACTTTTTCAGGAAAGTTTGAGGTGCACAAAAAGCACCAACGCACCTGGTCAGGCAAGGCGACGCGCCGACTCTATGCCCGGTCACTCGCCCAAAATCAGGGAACAGGCTGTGCAGGTATGCTGTAACCTGCCCTCAGCTCACGTTAGACTTGGCGCAGGAGTGAGTTTATGATTCTCGTCACAGGCGCAGCAGGGTTTATCGGAAGTCATTTAGCCGAGCGGTTGGCGCGGCGCGGCGACAGCGTTGTCGGGGTGGACAACTTCAGCGACTACTACGACCCGGCGCGCAAACGCCGTAACGCCGAGGCGGTCAGGCAGTCCGGGACAACGCTCGTAGAAGCTGACATCCGTGACCGTAAAAAGATGTTTTCGCTCTTTGAGGAACACCGTTTTAGCGCCGTAGCTCACATCGCGGCGATGGCGGGGGTTCGCAACTCGGTGGCAAACCCGGCGCTTTATATGGACGTCAATCTGGGCGGAACGCAAGTGCTGATGGACGCGGCGCGTGAATTCGGCGTGCAGAACTTTGTTTTTGCCTCAACCTCGTCGATTTACGGCGACACGCCCGACATTCCGTTTCGGGAAACCGACCCGTGTCTAGCGCCGCCGCAACCCTACGCCGCCGCCAAACGCGCCGCTGAACTTTTGGGGTTTACCTACCACAAACTCTACGGCCTGAATTTCTCGGCAACCCGCTTTTTTACCGTTTACGGCCCGCGTGGTCGGCCCGACATGATGCCGGGGCTGTTAGCCGAAAGCCTCTTTTACGGCAAGACCATTCCACTTTACGAAGGTGACATGCGCCGCGACTGGACGTTTGTCGACGACATCGTGTCGGGGGTGGTGCTGGCTTTAGACAAACCGCTCGGGTACGAGATTTTGAATATCGGGCGTGGTGAACCGCAATCCCTGGCGGACTTTATCGCCGCGATGGAGGCGGTTTCGGGTAAAGAGGCGAAGCTCGAGCCAGCGCCCAAACTCGCCGCCGACGTCTACGTGACCTACGCCGACATCAGCAAGGCGCAAAAGCTGCTGGGGTTTGAACCCAGAGTGTCGATTCGTGAAGGTATAGCCAGCGGTTTTGGACGTGGTTTGAACAAGAGCAGCGTGAGCTGACCCGCAGCTGATGCCGGTATCCGAGTACATCAAAGATTTACGGGCGCGTATCGGTCACGATCTGCTGCTTAATCCCGGGGTTGCGGCGCTTGTCTACGACGAAGTGGGACGTATTCTGTTACAACGGCGCAGTGATGACGGCAGCTGGAGCCTTCCGGCAGGCGCGGTTGACCCGGGTGAACATCCTGCGACAGCGCTTGTACGTGAAGTCTGGGAAGAAACCGGGCTCAAGGTCGTTCCGCACAAGCTTGCGGGTATTTTTGGTGGCGCAGATTTTTTTCATACCTATCCGAACGGTGACCGACTTCAAATATTCAACGCGGTCTTTTTGTGCCGCGTGGTCGGTGGAAAGTTGGAGGCGCGCGACGGTGAGTCGTTAGAGCTTCGTTATGTAGCGCCCGACGAACTCCCGGACGCCAGATTATTAAACCGCTACCCCAAAGCACTTTTTAGCTTCACCGCAGGAGATGACCCGCTCTTTAGCTGGGATGAACGCTGGTTGGACGCGCTCGTTTAGCTCGAGTTGGCAACAGCGCCACCCCATCACTTTTTGCGGGATACAGCTCATCTCCAGCATTTTCGTTGCCGTCCCCAACGCCGGCTGAACCCAAACAAGACCACCTTCAGCAGGATAGCGGCGTAGCGGCGAAAAAGGTCTCGAGGTGGCGACGGCTAAATTGCAGCGAACGCGTGGGCACGTGCGGGCGTATATGACAAGATAAGGGCATCTCAGCAGGGTAAGGAGAAACGATGGATTTAGGACTTGGCGGTAAGGTGGCGGTGATTACGGGGGGCAGCGTCGGTATCGGCTTGGCAGTCGCCGAAGGGTTGGCGCAAGAGGGCGTCAAGCTGGCGCTTTGTGCCAGGGACGAGGCGCGGGTCACGCGTGAAGCGGCGCGGCTGGGGGAAACTTACGGCGTCGAAACGCTCGGCGTCGTGGCGGACGTGAGCCGCGCGGACGACGTAACACAGTTTGCACAAAGGGTTTTAGAAACCTTCGGCGGCGCAGATATTTTAATCAATAACGCCGGCACCGGCAGCGAAGAGACTATCATGGAGGCCGACGACGCGAAATGGCAGTATTACCTCGACCTGCACCTGATGGCGGCGGTGCGGCTTTCAAAGGCGTTCGTCCCGGCGATGCGTGAACGCGGCGGCGGGGTGATTCTGAATAACGCGTCGATCTGCGCGTCGCAACCGCTCGGTTACGAACCCATCTATAACGTCTCGAAGGCGGCGCTGGCGATGTTCTCCAAATGCCTCGCTAATGAACTCATCGGAGACGGGATTCGCGTCAACACCGTAAATCCCGGCCTCATTCAAACGCCCGACTGGGAAAAGACGGCGAAACTTTTGACCGAAGGCAAAGACGTGACGTGGCAGGAATATTTAGAAGGGATTGCCCAGACAAATGCGCCTATCGGACGTTTCGGCACGGCCGAGGAGCTGGCGAACTTTTTCGTCTTTTTGTGTTCGGAGCGGGCGAGTTACTCGGTCGGTTCAACGTATTACGTCGATGGCGGCTGGCTCAACGTGGTGACCTGATACCCGTTTAACCTGACCAGATGGGGCCCAACGACGCCAGGAGTTTACGCACGGTGTGGCGGTTCGCCGCCTCGATTTGGGCGCGCCTCGGGCTTTCGGGCCAGGCGTCGGTGTCGTCGGCAAAGGTTTCGGGCAGCGTCACGCCAAGGGCGTCTTCCCACGCTTCACGCCACCTTGCCGGAATACTCGCGGGCGCATTCTGACTGCTCAGTGCACACCACAAGCGCGCCCAGACGCGCGGCACCGTTCGGTAGGGGTCGTAACCGCCGCCGCCGGTCGCCACGAGCCGCCCGCCGCAAAAGGTGTCGGCTAAATCGCTCACCAGCGCGTAACTCTCGGCGATACCTTGAACGCTCAGATGAAGGTCGGTCAAGGGGTCGTAGCGGTGCATGTCGGCCCCGGCTTGGAGGACGATCAGGCCGGGCTGAAACGCCTCTAGTGCTTTCGGCAAAACAGCTTCCAGCGCTTCTAGATACGACGCCGATTCGGTAAAGGGCTCGAGCGGCACATTGACACTAAGCCCCCGCCCCGCCCCCTGCCCGACTTCGTAGGTAAAGCCGGTACCGGGAAACAAATAGCGCCCCGACTCGTGGACACTGATGGTCAGCACCTCGGCTGACGTGTAGAAAAGCTCTTGTACCCCGTCGCCGTGGTGGGCGTCTAAGTCGATATAGGCGACGCGGAGGCCATAACGGGTCACGGCTTCGTGAACGGCTAACGCCACGTCGTTATAGGTGCAAAACCCCGACATCTTGGCCTGACCTGCGTGGTGCAGCCCGCCGGAAAAGTTGACGGCGCGCGTAAAACGCCCCGACGCGACGAGCCGCACCGCCGTCAGCGACGCGCCGCAAATTCGCAAAATCGCGTCGTGTAGCCCTGGAGAAACCGGGTTGTCGGGGGTACCGAGACCGTAGTGAAGCGCGTTTTCAACCCGTTCACCGCTCGAGGCCGCCTTGACCGCCGCGACGAACGCGGGGTCGTGGAGCGTCAAGAGCTGCGCTTCGGTAAACGGTTCGGGCGCGACGATACTTTCCGTACCGAGCAGACCACACGCTTCCAGCAGCGTCCGGGTCAGCTCGAGCCGAGCGGGTTTGAAAGGATGTTCGGCAGAGAGCTCATAGTCGCCCAGTTCGGGTGCGTAAACAAACGCGCAAGTGGGGTCTATTCGGCTCACCGCCGGGCTTTTTCTGCGAGTTCGGCGGGCGCACCCCGGCGCTGCTGCCGGAGCCGCAAAACAAGTGCGTCGGCGGGGCGGAGGGTATTCGGCAGGGACGCGTCGCCGAAACCAAGGGCAGCGGCGCTAGGCGGAACCCCCAGGTGTTCGGCAAGCTCCCCGAAACGGCGGAGCAGCGCCGCGTGGTAGCGCGCCAGTTGCGGCTTTTGCAGGGCTCCGAAAATACGCTCGTGTGCGCTTCCGGGGTCGCCCAGACAGAGATGTGCGGCGGCGTCCAACACGGCGAGGTAGGCGTAGAGAGCGTCGTCATCGGTGGCGGCGGCTTGCAGGTCGTGTTGCGCCGCGTAGCTGAGCGCGCGTGCGCCTGCGGGGTCGTGGCGGCGCAAAAGCGCGCCTGCGAGGTGGGCACCTGCTTGCCCCCGCCCGTAAGGATACCGGGCCGAGCTTAGGGCCGCCTCTGCTTGTTTAACAGCGTCCTCGGGGGCCAGCAGGAGGCTCGCGGCCAGCTGCGCCTGGGTGACGAGCCCCGCATAACGCCCCGGTTCACCCGCCAGCGCCCCCTGCACCACGCCGACGAGCCCCCGCGCCCGTTGCAGGTCGGCGGCTACAGGTTCGGGATAAAGCCCGAGCGGGAGCCGGTAGCACTGACCCAGCGCGCGGCAACCGTAGGCGAGCGCCAGCCGCAAGGTGCCGCGCAGCGTGCGAAAACTCGGATCGACGCCGTAATGTTCACCGTAAGCGGCGAAGGTTTCGAGGTTTTCTTGAAGGCTGATGATCGCCTCGTCGGCACGCCCGCAGGCGAGCAGGTTGAGCGCCTCTTCATCCTGGACTTTCGCGTATTCGAAACCGAGTCGCACGGGCGCTGTTTGGGTGCTCGCGAGAGCGGCGTAGGCGGCGGCAAAATCGGCGTGCGCCGCGCCGAGGTCACCCAGACGCCGCTGCAACGTACCGCGCCGCGCGAGGTAGCGCGCCCGTTCGAACGCCGGGGCTTCACCTTGATAACTCAGATTTACCGCGTCGGTCAGCGCCGCGTGCGCGTCGCGGAGGTGTCCGAGACTAAAGAGGACGTCGGCCTCCTGAAAGCGGATACGGGCGCGGAGCAGTTCGTCGCCGGTTGCAACGTGGTCAAAAACGCGGCGAAAGTGTTCGAGCGCACCTTCCAGCGCACCCTCGTCTTTGGCGACGATGCCCAGCCAGAGCCCGACCCGCACCGCGAGAACCGGGTCTGCGGCGTTATCTGAGGCGTCCATCCGGGAGAGCGCTTCCGCGCTTCTCCGGGCCAGCTCGGCGGCGTCTGCGAGGTGCGAACGCCAGCGCGCGAGGTTGGCCCGCAGCAGCGTAACCTCGAGCGCAAGCCCTGGGTCGCCGACGTCTTGCCAGCCTCCCAGCAGCGCTTCGGCCTCGCCGTAACGACCTTCTAGCAGGGCGCTCTCGGCGCGTCTGACCCGCGTCCAGGCGCGCAGTTTGGGGTCGCCCGAGGCGGCGAGCACCTCGAGCGACACAAGCGCGTCGGGATGCTCGGGGCTGCCGAGCCGCACATAGTACGACGCGACGCGCAGGGCCACCGCGCCGAGTGTGGCAGGGTCGCCGAGTTCGCGCTGCGCCGCACGCCAGAGCCGCTGCAAGAGCGATTGCGGCACGGGGGCGTGTTCGGCCCAGGCGAGCAGCTCACGCCAGTCTCGAGCCGCAAAAAGGTGATGGACGTAGCGTGCGGCTGCCTCGCTCCGGGGAGCGCGGCGCGCGTCTTCTTCATAGAGGCGGCTCGCGGCGCGGCTCAAGCTGCGAAAACGCGCCAGGTCGGCGGCGCGTAAACGGTTTCTCAGGGTGCGCGAAAACTGCCGCGAAAAGGGCCGCCAGAGGCCCGGTTCGCCCGGCATGGCGTCTAGAAAGGCCAGCTCGAGGCTGCTCAAGCTTCTCGGTTCGGCGCTCCGCAGGGTTTCCAGCGCCGCTTGGGTGACCGCCGGAAATTCCGGCAGGGACAAAACCGCCAACACCTCGAGAAAATCTCTCAGGCGGCCCGAACCGCGGGAGACGAGCTGACCGAGCTGCTCGGCGTGACGGCTCTCGTCCAGGGGTTCGCGCGCCTCGGCCAAGAGCGTCAGGGTGCGGAGGTCTTCGAACGAGCGTTTAGCCCGCCCTACCAGCGCTTCTTGCTGCGCGTCCGAAAGGTGCGGCGCACGCGCCCGCACAAAGCGCTGCGCTTCGGCGGTGGTCGGCGGACTGAGTTTGACGGGGCCTTCAAAAGCTCCGGTGCGGCCGGCGAGCGTCAGCGGCACCTCGGTCATGCTGACGAGCAAACTCACGTGGTTCAGGCGCGAGAGTGGTTCCAGCAGCGTGTGCCAGAGCCATTCGGTAAGGCCGACACGCGGTACGTCCGGCGTACTGAGGCGCAGGGGCACGTCACCCAACGTTCCCGGCGCGCCCCCGGCAGTTTGCGAAACGTGCAAGAGCAGTACCAGCGGGTCGCGCCGACCACGTAGACGCTCCCACACGACCCGCGCGACGTCGGCTTGGGCGTCGGCCTGAACCGCGTACGCGCCCGCGACGCCGACCTTGACGAGTTTGGCCTCGAACGCTTCCGCCGTCACCCCGAGGGCCAGCGAGAGGTGCAAAAGGGCGTCGCCCAGGTTGAGCGCCGAAAACTCTTGCCGGACGACCGCCGGCGCAACCTGTGACGCGCCCTGTAACGTATCTTGTAACGAACCCCGGGCGGGGCGCTCGAGCGCCCGCTGGACAGCGTCGTTCAAGAGTGTTTTCCCGGAGCCGGGGCGTCCGGTCACGAGCAGCTTGGGCTGCTTGCCCGCGCGCACCGCGCCGACAAAGCCGCTGTAGACGCGGCGTTTGTCGCGGCCCAAAAGTTGCGCCTCCCCTTCATCGGGCGAACTGCTGAGGAGGAGTTCGATTTCAGGAGCCTCGAGGGGGGCTCTGCCGGTACTCTCCCACAGCTCGCTTAAAAGGCTAAAAAGCACCCGTTTGTCCGCAAGCTTGCCCTTGTCACGGTAGATGATGTTACGCACGACGTTCGGGTTGGCCCCGCGCTCTTTCATCCCCTGGCGCAACCAGTTGATCGAGCCGACGACACCCTGCTCGTCCCGCCGATTATGGAGCGCGCCCCGTACCGTTTCAAAAAGGCTGCGCCAGGGACTCTCTTCAGACCCTCTCACTGTACCCCCCCGACTATTCTACAACGCGAAAGTAAACAGGTACAAACCTGCCTGCCTTACACGGCTGGTTTGTTCAGGCTCCCGCGCAGCTGCCTCAGCCCCACAGGGTTTTTGAGAGCGTTCTAGTTACCCGCATCCTGACTGCGTTTTAAGACCTTTTTCGCGGTTTGCTCATCGACGATCAAAACGTCTAAGTAGCCGCCCCGGAGCGCCCCTAAAATCGCTTCGATCTTGTCCTCACCGCCCGCCACGGCGATCACCGGCGAGATGGTTTTGAGGTCGCCCAGCGAAAGCGCAATAATCCGGGCGTCGAGGTCGGTCATGACAGGAACCCCGTGAACATCGAAAAAACGCCCCGACATATCGCCGACGGCACCTTTGGCGTGCAGCTCGTCCATCTGCTCGGTGCTGATAAAGCCGGCTTTAATGACCGTCGCGCCGTGTGACACCTTGCCGATCCCCATAATCGCGCGCTGCGCCGACCGCGCCACCTCGAACGCGGCGTAGATGGCGCGGTCGCGGAGCAAGATGTCTCTGACCTCTTTAGACTCAACCACTGCCGGAACGTAAAGGTGATAGGTTCTGGCCCCGAGTTTGTCACCCATCAGGGTCGCCACCCGGCCCGGATTAAAGGTGTCGGCGGTTGACAGGCCGCCGAGCGACTGGGCAATCGTGACGTTTTCAACCGTCCGACCGCTGAGCGCCTGGGCGACCTCGAGCATCGTCGCGCCCCAGGCGGTAGCGATCACGTCGCCGGGGGTCAAGACTTTCTCCAAGTACAGCGCCCCCATCGCGCCGAGCGCCCGGTTTACGGCGGTCGCGTCTGCGCCCGGCAGCGTCGGTACGATCAGCGCGTCGGTCAGCCCGAAGTGCGCTTTGAGGTCGCGGGCGAGCGTCAAACTGCTCAGGTAGTCGGGCCGCAGGGAGATGGTGACGAGCCCTTCGGTACGCGCCCGCTGCAGCAAATTGGCGACGGTGGGCCGCGAGAGCCCTAGTTCCTGCGCGATTTCAGCCTGCGTCAGCCCCTCGTGATAGTAGAGGTAGGCGGTCTGCACCAACGTATCGAGTTTTTCTGACGGTTCCACCGACGCTCCTCACTCGGCACGATACCTTATCCGGCCCAGCTGCTGACGACAGCTTACAAACCAAAGCGTAAGACTACCAAGCGTTGGTGCCGGTGTTGAGGGTTCAGTTTAGCAAATGTTTAGACTACTTGACATTTTCTAAATTTACCGGTAAGCTTAAGCCAATTTACAAATGACAAGCGCATGTAGCAATTGTTAAACAGGTCGTTTCGACCGGTTGCTAGTCGCTGAAGGGAGTTTCGTCTTTCGCTCGCCCAGGCACATATCCTCATACCTAAAGGAGACAGCTATACTTTATGCGCACTACTCTAAAAAACGTTAGTTTGATCGGCACCGTCGCCCTGCTCTGTAGCGGCGCGGTTGCGACCGCTCAAGAGTTCGATTGGCGTCAAGCTGAAGGCACGACCATCAACGTCGAACTCAATCAGCACCCCTACGCCGACGCGATCATCGCGCGGCTGCCGCAGTTCAAAGAACTCACCGGTATCAACGTGTCATATAACGTCACCCCCGAAGACAACTACTTCGACCGCATCACCACGAACTTGTTCGCCCGCTCGGGGAACCCCGACGTGTTTATGACCGGCATCTACCAGATGTGGGACTACGCCTCGTCGGGCTATATGGAACCGCTCGACGCGTACCTTGGTGACCCCAGCAAAACCAGCCCCGACTACGACGTCGAGGACATTTCTAAAGGCGTTTTGGCGGGCGGACGCTGGAGCTTAAACGTCGGCGATCCGGTTGGTACAGGTGAGCAGTACACGCTGCCGCTCGGGTTTGAAGCGTACACGCTGTCGTATAACCAGTCGCTCTTTAAGGAAAAAGGACTGACGCCACCTAAAACGTTGGCTGAACTCGACCAGATGGCCAGCGACCTTAAAGGCTGGAACGGAGCCGGTTCTTACGGCGTCTGTGTCCGCGGTACGCGCTCGTGGGCGACGATTCACCCCGGCTACATGACCGCTTTTACCAGTGCGGGAGCCAAAGACTTTACCGTCCAAGACGGCAAGCTCGTTTCGGCACTCGACTCCGCCGACGCTATTAGTACCACGCAAGAGTGGGCGAAGATCATCCAAGACGGAGGCCCGCCCGCCTGGTCGAGCTATACCTGGTCGCAGTGCTCGGCTGACCTGGGGGCCGGTAAAGCCGCAATGATGTTTGACGCCGACATCGTCGGTTACTTTGCTAACGTCGAAGGCGCTTCGGCGCAGAGCGGGAACATCGCCTTCGCGCCGCCCCCTGCCGCCGCTGAGGGCGACCCCATCAGCTCAAACTTGTGGATTTGGTCTTTGGGGATGAACAGCAGCTCGAGCAAAAAAGACGCGGCGTGGCTGTTTATCCAGTACTTTACCGGCAAAGAGCACATGCTCTGGGGCGCAGTCAACGCCAGCGTGGTTGACCCGGCCCGCGATTCTGTCCGTACCGACCTCGCTTTTATCAAACGGATCAAGAGCGCCTCGGGCTATAGCGAAACCCTAAATACGGTGGTGCCCGAAGCAAAGATCGAGTTCACCCCGCAGCCCTTCTTTTTCGAGACTACCACCGAGTGGGCCGCCGCGCTGCAAGAGATCGTCGAGCAAGGTAGCGACGCCGAAACGACAATGAAAAATCTGGCTGATAACATTACCAATACAGTCAGCCGCATCAGGGTCAAATAGAGCGCGCTGACTAACCCGCAACCGCACGGGTGGGGCTCTAAAGGTCTCACCCGCTGCGCCTTACTCAACAGTAAAGGACCCAAGTATGGCACTTCCTGCCCAAGGTCAACCACCCACGCAAACCCGGCCCGGTCAAGCCGACGTCGTAAAACCGACGTGGAGCCAGCGCGCCCGCCCCTATCTTATTTTGACCCCAGCGTTTTTGTTGACCGCCGGTATCTTGATCCCCTTTGTTTACGCGATCTACCTGTCACTTACGAACTTTTCCTTTCGCTTTCCCGACTACGCGTTCGTGGGGCTCGAGAACTACCGCGAGATGTTCACTAGTGCCCAGTTCTGGCACTCGGTCAGTGTAACGCTGCAGTACGCGCTCTGGTCTACGGGCGTGGCGATGCTCTTAGGGCTCGGCGTAGCGATGCTCTTAAACAACGAGTCACGTTACGCCAAAATTTTACGGGTGCTACTGATTTTCCCGCTGATGATTGCGCCCGTAGTCGCCACGCTGATCTGGCAGCTGATGACCAATCCCTCGGTCGGGGTCTTGGCCCCGCTGATGAACGCGGTCGGGTTGGGCGGCTTTCGCTGGGCGGCGGCGTCAAGTAGCGCGATGTTTACGGTGGTGATGATTGACGTGTGGGTCTACACGCCGTTTGTCATGGTCTTGGCCCTGGCCGGACTTAAGTCGCTCCCTAAAGCCCCTTATGAAGCGGCGCAACTCGACGGCGGTTCGGCCTGGTTTACCTTTCGCACCTTGACCCTGCCGATGATCACCCCGCACCTTTTGATCGCACTGATTTTCCGGCTGATGGTCTCGCTGCAAGAATTCAGCATCATCTTTGCGGCGACCAAAGGCGGGCCGGGGGATACACTTCTCAGCCTGTCGCTTAACGCGTATAACACCGGCTTTTTGTACAACAACCTGGGTCAAAGCATTCCGTTGATGATGGTCTTATGGGTGATCGTTTTTGCGGCGAGCTGGGTGTTGGTCAGGGTCTGGGGCGCGGCGCAGCGGCGTGCGGCCGGACTCTAAGAAGGGCATCATGACAGAAACGACTACCGGCAAAAGTATCTTCCTGGCCGTCCTGCGCAACCTGGCGCTAACCCTTTACGCGCTCTTCGCACTGTTTCCGCTGGTATGGATGCTGATTTTATCGTTTAAGCCCGACAATCAGATGCTCACCACCATGTTTAGATTTAACCCGACCTGGCAGAACTACGCGGAAATCTTTTTACGTTCGGACTACCTACAGTACTTTCTCAACAACTTGATCGTCAGTACGGGCGCAGTGGTGCTCGCGCTGATCGTCGGTGTCCCCGCCGCCTACGCACTGGCCCGCTTTAAGTTTCCGGGGCGTGAAGATTTGGCCTTTACCATGCTCTCGTTCCGTTTTGCGCCGGAGCTGTTTGTGATCCTGCCACTCTTTTTGATCTATCAGCGTATCGGCCTGTTAGACACCTACTTCGGACTGATCTGGGTCTATCAGCTGATTGCGCTGCCCTTACTGATCTGGGTGGTGCGCGGCTACTTTGAAGACATTTCGCCTGAGCTCGAGTACGCCGCGCAGCTCGACGGTTATTCGTGGTGGCAGGTGTTTCTTAAAGTCTTGCTGCCGCTGGTGCGCCCCGGCCTCGCCGCCGCCGGACTTTTGGCGTTTATCTTTTCGTGGAACAACTTTACCTTTCCGCTCCTGTTGTCGGGCAACCACGCGCAAACCTCGACCGTCGTCATTTTACGGTTTATCGGTTCGGACAGCGTGCGTTACGGTCAGCTGGCGGCCGCCGCGACGATTACGGCGCTCCCGGTGGTGCTCTTGGCGCTGGCAATTCAGCGGCACCTGGTTCGCGGGCTTTCGTTCGGTGCGGTGAAGGGCTGAGATGGTTCCTTTACGGCTAGAAAGCGTCAGCAAGCGCTACGGCAAAACGACTGCCGTCAACAACGTCAGTTTTGAACTTCAAGAAAAAGAGTTTGTAGTGGTGTTCGGCTCCGCCGGGGCGGGTAAAACTACGACGCTCAATCTGATTGCCGGAATCGCCACGCCCGACGCCGGGAAAGTCTGGCTGCAAGAAAAAGTGGCGAATACGCTCGAGCCCAGCGAACGCAATATCGCGATGGTCTTTGAAAATTACGCGCTCTACCCGCAGATGACCGCGTTTGAAAACATGGCGTTTCCGCTGCGCGGCCCTAAGTCGAAGATGAGCGAAGGCGAGATCAAACAACGTGTCACGCAGGTGGGCGCGACGCTTAAAATTGACCATCTGTTGGGGCGGGCCATCACCGCCTTAAGTAACGGGCAGCGCCAGCGCGTCGCTTTGGGCCGCGCGTTGGTCCGCAAACCCAACGTCTTTTTGATGGACGAGCCGCTCAGTCACCTTGACGCCAAACTGCGCAACCAGATGCGCACCGAACTCAAACTGGTGCAGAGCGAACTCGATACCACGACCCTTTACGTCACGCACGATTATCTCGAGGCGCTCAGTTTAGGCGACCGGATCATCGTGTTGGACGAAGGCCGGGTGCTGCAGATCGGGACGCCCGACAATATCTACTTGCGCCCGCAAAACGTCGAGGTCGCGCGCGGTTTCGGCGACCCGGAGATCAACATGCTCGGCGCGACACTTCGTTCCGGCACGGACGGGCAAACCCGGGCGGTCGCCGAAGGCAGCGCTTACGGGTTTGAGGTTCCGCCTGAAGTGCTCGAAGAACTGTTGGGGCATGAAAATCTGCTGCTCGGCTTCCGTCCCGCCGACCTGCAGGTGCGTTTGGGGCAGCACGAAGGGGTACAGGGAACGGTCTACAGCTACGAACCGCTCGGAGCCAAAGCCATCTTGATTATCAAAACCCAGCAAGATAAAACCCGGCAAAATACAGGACAAGACACGATGATCCGTGCCCTGGTTGACGCCGAGGTTGCGCCGCAGCTCGACCAAACGGTCAGCTTTACGGTCAAGCCGGAGAACCTCATCTTCTTCGACCGGCAGAGCGGGCAGTTTCTGGCTCGAGCCGCTGTGCGCGACGCGGACGAGGGGAGAGGGGTGTTGCGTGGCTAAACTGAAGCTCGAGAACTTTACCAAAGTGTACGAAAAAGGGCATGAACCGGCCTTAAACAACCTCAATTTAGAGTCCAAAGACGGCGAGTTTATCGCGCTCTTGGGGCCGTCAGGGTGCGGCAAATCGTCCACCCTGCGGATGATCGCCGGGTTGGAAGACATTACCTCGGGCGAGCTTTTGATCGGCGACCGGGTGATGAATCACGTCGCGCCTAAAGACCGCGGCGTCGGTTTGGCATTTGAAAACTACGCGCTCTACCCGCCTTTGACGATCTACAACAACCTGGCCTTTAACCTCAAGGCGAAACACACCGACCGCGCCACCCAGAAGAAAAAAATCGAACGCATCTCTCACCTTTTGGGCATCACCGACATCTTAGAGAGCAAACCGGGCAGTTTGAGCGGCGGGCAAAAGCAGCGGGTCAACATCGCCCGTGCCCTAGTTCGTGAACCCACGCTACTCTTGCTTGACGAACCGCTCAGTCACCTTGACGCCCGCGCCCGCCTACAGATGCGTACCGAACTCAAACGCTTGCACGTCGAGGTCGGTGCAACCACAGTTTTGGTCACGCACGATCAGCTCGAGGCGATGGCGATGGCCGACCGCATCGCGATTTTAGATTTGGGGGTGTTGCAACAGTACGGCACCCCGTATGAGGTCTATAACTACCCCGCGAACGAGTTTGTCGCCGGGTTTATCGGAGAGCCGCCGATGAACATCTTTACGGTCGAGCTGAGCCGGGGCGAGCCGCCCACGCTGCGGCTACCCGGAACCGAGTTTGCGCTGCCGGTCGGCCGCGACATGCTGGACGCGCTGGGCGAGCGCCGCACCGTCAAGCTCGGCATCCGCACGCACCGCATCGCCGTTCACCGCCATGAGCAGTCCGGTAGCATTCCCGGCGACGTCGCAGTCGCCGAGCATTTAGGTGACGAAACCCGTTTGCTCGTGCGTTACGGCGAGATGGAGCTAACCGTGACCTTACCGATTACCCGAAGCTTGCGGGCAGGTGACCGGGTGTACCTCGAGTTCGACCTCGCGCATACGCTCCTTTTTGATCCCGAAACCGGTGTCCGTATCCCTGTCGCCAACCAAACCGGTAAGGGTAAGCCCGACACCATGACGCTTAAACGTTCAGAGGCTACGCACGCCCCCGTCCAAACGCACACTGCGTAAAAGAATAAAAGAAAGTGAGATGAGTTATGGCTGACACCTTAGCCCCCGAAAAACAAACCGAAACGCTGCCCAAAACCATGAAAGCCGTGGTCGCCTACGCCCCCGGCGACTACCGTTTAGAAGAGGTCGAAACGCCCCGCGCCGGACCCGACGACATCATCGTCAAAATTGAGGCGTGCGGCATCTGCGCGGGTGACATTAAAGCGTGTGACGGCGCGGTGTCGTTCTGGGGCGGCAAAGGCCAACCGGCGTACATCAAAGCGCCGATGATCCCCGGTCACGAGTTTATCGGCGTCGCCGTAGAAGTCGGTGAAAACGTCCTCGCCAAAGGCGAGTTTGAGGTCGGCGACCGGCTGATCAGCGAGCAGATCGTGCCGTGCTGGAACTGCCGGTTTTGCGACGAAGGCGAATACTGGATGTGTGAGAAGCACGACGTGTACGGGTTTCAAAACAATGTCAATGGCGGCATGGCCGAGTACATGCGTTTTCCCAAAGAGGCTCTGAACTACCACGTACCGAGTGACCTGCCAATTGAAAAAGCCATCTTGGTCGAGCCTTACGCGTGTTCGGTTCATGCCGTCAACCGGGGTAACATTCAGCTCCGCGACGTGGTGGTGTTAGCCGGAGCCGGGACGCTCGGGCTCGGAATGGTCGGGGCTGCGCGGCTGAAAAATCCGACGAAACTCATCGTCTTAGACACCAAACCCGAGCGCTTGGAGCTCGCTAAAAAGTTTGGCGCGGATATGGTCATCAACCCGCTCGAGGAAGACGCCGTAAAGATCGTGAAAGACCTGACTGGCGGCTACGGTTGTGACGTCTACATCGAAGCGACCGGCAGCCCCGTCGGGGTCGAGCAAGGCTTGCAGATGATCCGCAAACTCGGCCGTTTCGTCGAGTTCAGCGTCTTTTCCAAAGATGTCAAGGTGGACTGGAGCATTATCTCCGACCGTAAAGAACTCGACCTATTGGGTTCGCACCTGGGGCCGTACTGTTATCCACTGACAATTGAGGCGATTGCCGACGGGCGGCTACCGACCGAAGGGGTCGTCACGCATCAGTTGCCGTTAGAGGAGTTTCAAAAAGGCTTTGACCTGATGGCTAAAGGCGACAGCTCGCTCAAGATTCTGTTAATTCCGTGATGGAGGTTTTGTTGGGTTCCGACGACGCGGGTAACGTTCTAAAAGCTGAGTTGAAAGGTTACCTCGAGGCGCGCGGCGTGAGCGTCAAAGACTACAGCCCCGGCCCCGAAGACGACTATCCGGACGTCGCTTACCGCGTTGCCAAAGCGGTTGCTGAAGAGCGGAGTGACCGCGCTATCTTGGTCTGTGGTACGGGTATCGGCATGGCAATTACGGCGAACAAAGTCGCGGGTGTGCGGGCGGCGCAGGCGCACGACACCTATTCGGCGCAGCGGGCGAGGAAGAGCAACGACGCGCAGATTTTGGCGCTCGGCTCGAGAGTCGTTGGCGTCGAACTCGCCAAAGAGATCGTCGGGGCGTGGCTCGAGTCCGAGTTTGAAGGGGGCAACTCGAGCCGTAAAGTAACGAAAATGGACGACATTGACCGGAGTGAACGCCGCGACACCGAAGCGAAAGTAGGTAGCGGATGTTAGTCCTGTTAGGGTGGCAGCGATGAAAAAACTCATCAACGACCCCTTTGATTTTGTCGAAGAGAGCCTCGAGGGGTTTCTCTTAGCCCACGCCGACACCGTAAAACGTGTGGGTAAACGCGCCGTAGGCCGTAAAGACGGCCCGACCCCCGGCAAGGTCGGCGTCGTCGTAGGCGGCGGTTCAGGCCATCTGCCCGCTTTTATCGGTTACGTCGGGAAGGGCGGCGCGGACGCGGCTCCGGTCGGCAACATCTTCGCCTCGCCACCGGCGAAACCGGTGCTCGAGGCGACCCTAGCCGCTAGCGGCGGCGCAGGCGTCTTGTACAGTTACGGCAACTACGCGGGCGACGTGATGAACTTCGACCGGGCGGCGGCGCAAGCCGGCGAGCAGGGCATCCCGGTCGAAACCGTCCTCGTCACCGACGACGTGGCCTCAGCGCCCAACCATGAAAAAGACCGGCGGCGCGGGATTGCCGGGGATTTCTTCGTCTTTAAGGCAGCGACCGCCAAAGCCGAGACGATGGCGGAGCTTGCCGCCGTAAAAGCAGCCGCCGTAAAAGCCAACGCCAACACCCGGACGATGGGCGTGGCGCTTTCGGCGTGTACGGTGCCGGCGAACGGTCAACCGACGTTTTCACTGCCGGAAGGGGAACTCGAGGTCGGTCTCGGCATCCACGGCGAACCGGGCCTGCGCCGCACGAAAGTTGAACCTGTAGATAAGCTGGTCGAAGAGATGACCGACTACATCTTAAAAGACCTCGACTTTTCCGGTTCCGATGTGGCCGTTTTAATCAACGGTCTGGGCGCGACGCCTTACGAAGAGCTTTACATCATGTACCGTAAACTCACGCAGATTTTAGAAGCCGAGCGCGTCAACATCAAACGCTCGTTTGTCGGCGAATACGTGACCTCGCTCGAGATGGCGGGTGCGTCTATCACCCTGCTGCGTCTAGACGCCGAACTCTTAGACCTGATCGACGCGCCCGCGTACTGTCCGATGTTCCTGCAAAACCGCGCGATGCTGGGAGGGGTTTAGATGCCTGAAAGGGTAGACGGCGCGGCACTCGTTAAGATTTTGGAAGCTGTGGCGGTAAAGCTCGAGGCCAACAAAGACTACCTCTGCGAACTCGACTCCGAAGTCGGTGACGGCGACCACGGCGTCAGTATGACGATTGGGATGCGGGCGACGCGGCGCAACCTCGCCGAACTGACCCGTCCAACCCCGGCAGACGCCTTTCGCGCGGTAGCCGAAGCGTTTGCCGACGAAGTAGGCGCGTCTATCGGCCCGCTTTACGAGTCAGCCTTTGACGCGGCTGCAAAGAAAGTAGACGGTCAAGACGCTATCAGTGACGGGCAGAGCTGGGCCGACATCTTGAGCGCGATGGCCTCGGCGATGCAAAAAGTAGGTAAAGCCAAATTGGGCGACAAAACCCTGATCGACGCCTGGGTTCCGGCGGCTGAGGCGGCGCAAAACGTAAGCCGTCAAGGTGCGGGTGCGGCGGACACCTTGAAAGCCGCGTCCGAAGCAGCGTGGAGAGGCACCGAAAAGACCAAAGAACTCGTCCCCAAACTCGGGCGCGCCAGCCGTTTGGGAGAACGCGCGAGGGGCTTTCAAGACGCCGGGGCAACGTCGGCGAGTATTTTGCTGGAGGCGCTCTACAACGGCGTAAACAGAGCTTGATACCGGTTATACACCCAAATCTCGGAGTACCGTTTGCGCCGCCCAATACCCGCACATCCCGTGAACGCCGCCCGACGGGGGCGTACTCGCCGAGCAGAGGTACACCCCTTTAAGCGGGGTGCGGTAGGGCAGGGGGCGCGGCGCAGGCCGAGCGACAAGCTGCCACAAACTCGCCCTACCGCCGTTGATGTCGCCGCCGACGTAGTTGGGGTTGTGGCGTTCCGTAGCGGGCGCGTTCATCGTATGTTTGGCTAAAACACGGTCTCTAAAACCGGGTGCGAAACGCTCCAACTGCGCTTCAATCCGGTCTGTCATATCGATTTCAGAGCCGTTCGGCACGTGACAATAGGCCCATAAAGTCTGTTTCCCTTCGGGGGCTCGAGTTTTATCAAAAGGGCCATGCTGAGCAATTAGTACATACGGCTTCGTCGGCACGCTGCCCCGCTCGACTTCACGTTCGGATTCGGCGATTTCTGCCAGTGTCCCGCCTAAATGAACCGTCCCGGCCCGCAAACACGCCGCTTCTTGCCACGGCACCGGGCCGTCCAGCGCGTAATCCACCTTGAAGATGCCCGCGCCGAGACGGTAGCGCTCCAACCAGCCCCGGTAACTCGCCGGAAACTCGTCTCCCAGCAGGTTGAGAAACGGTTTGGCTGATAAATCGTAAAGAACGGCCTTTGCTTCGGGTACGTCAGCGGGCGTTTTTACGGTGGTATTCGTATAGACTTCGCCGCCGAGTGAACGAAAATAACGCGTCAGCGCCCCTGCCAACGTCGCCGCGCCGCCCTTGGGAAAAGGCCAGCCGACGGTGTGCGCGAGCATCCCCAGAACGAGGCCGAACGCCGAGGTTCCTGGAGTCGAGAGCGGCATCACCGCGTGCGCGGCAAGTCCGGCAAACAGTGCCTTTGTTCGCTCTTCTTGAAACAGTTTGCCGAGCAGCGTCGCCGGGGGCAATCCCCGCACGCCAAAACGTGCCAGCAAGACAGGATGCGCCGGAAAACGCAGCAGCGGCCCCATAAAGTCTTCAAAAAGCTTTTCCGAATCACGAACGAGGGGGCGCATCAGCAGGTTGTAGGTGTCCGCGTCCTTGCCGAGACCCCGGCAGGTCGCCTCTAACGAACGCTCTGCTACCGCAACGCCGTCGTCTAGTGGATGGGCAAAAGGGACGTCCGGGTGTCGCCACTCGAGCCCAAAGTCTTCCAGCGGCAAGGTGCGAAAAAAAGGTGAACCGACGCCGAACGGGTGAATCGTCGAACCCACGTCGTGCTTAAAACCCGGCAGCGTGAGTTCCTCGGTACGCATCCCGCCGCCGGTGGTTTCTGCTCTTTCCAGCAGGGCAACCTTTAAGCCTTTTTGGGCGAGGACAATCGCGGCGGCCAATCCGTTGGGGCCGGAGCCGACGATTACGGCGTCATAAGACATCTATTTAGGATACAGCCCGGCTGGAGATAGTGCGCGGGTTGCGACGCCTTGTTTAAGCCAGGGCTCTTACCAGCTCGTGTAGCCGCCGTCCACCACGAGGTTCGTCCCGGTGGCAAAACGCGCGGCGTCCGACGCCAGATAAAGTACCGCGTGCGCGATGTCACTCGGTTCACCGACGCGGCCCATCGGGGTCATCTCGAGCCACTGCCGGTTCCAGTCTTCGTTACTCATCCCTGCTTTGGTCATCTCGGTGCCGATATACCCCGGCGACACCGCGTTGACGCGCACGCCCCGCTCTGCCCACTCCGCTGCGAGCGATTTGGTCAGCATAATCACGCCCGCTTTGGAAACGTTGTACGCGGCTTGCGGCTGCGGTTTGTTGACGATGAGGCCCGACATCGAGGCGATATTGACGATGTTTCCGGCACTCCGCGCCAGCATCTTTTTGCCGGCAGCGCGGCAGCACCAGAAAACGCCGTTTAAGTTGACGTTAATCACGTTTAGCCAGTCGTCGTCCGAGGCGTCTTCAGCAGCGATATTGTTGGCGATGCCGGCGTTGTTGACCAGAATGTCTATGGGTGCGTGCGTTTCGGCCTCGTCAACCATCTTTGCGGCACTCTCCGGGTCACGCACGTCTACCTGCACGAAGTTGCCGCCGAGTTCTTCGGCGGCGGCGCGGCCCGCGTCTTCTAAAAACTCGCCTACGGTAATAGTCGCTCCGGCACCCCTGAGCGTACGGGCAATCTCGAGCCCGATCCCGCGCCCCGCCCCGGTCACGAGCGCGTGCTGTCCGGTCAAACTCAAAACGGTCAGTCATAAGTATCTCCTATGGGTTAGTTATAGCAGGTCTCGCCCGAGCCGAGTTAATCCGGGTGTACGAAACTCCGTTTGGTACACCCATTTTACGGTGACCACAAGCTTGTAAGAGACCGCTCGGTCTCAGTCCGGTTTACTGAGCCGTCCAGCCGCCGTCTACCTTGAGGGTGTCGCCGGTAATCATCCCGGCGGCGTCCGACGCCAAAAAGAGAACGGCGGCAGCGACTTCTTCAATCTCACCAAAACGCCCGACCGGGATGCGGCGGAGCATTTTCGCGCGCGCTTCTTCGGTAGGGAAGGCCATCGCCGCCATCGGTGTGGCGATTACCGTCGGCGCAACGCAGTTGACGGTGACGCCTGCCGGAGCCCACTCGAGCGCCAGCGTTTTGCTCATCATCTCGAGCGCCCCTTTTGAAGCGCAGTACGCCACGTGGTCTTCTAGTGCGATAAGTCCCGCTTGCGACGACATATTGACGATGCGCCCCCAGCCCCGCTCGACCATCGGCCTGCCGAACGCCTGAGCCAAGAAAAAAGCCGCCCGCACGTTTACGGCGAACGTCTGTTCCCAATTTTCCAGACTCGCCTCGAGTGCATTTTGCGGATAGCTCACGCCCGCGTTGTTGACCAATATGTGAACGTCTAACGTTTCGGCCTCCGCCGCCACACGCCGAACGTCCGCCATATCTGAGAGGTCGGCGCGGATAATGTGAGCGCTCGAGCCCGCCTCCTCAACCTCACGTTCAACCTCAGCCAACCCGGTTTCGTCCCGCGCAACCGCGACAATATCCACGCCCTGCGCCGCAAACGCTAGAGCCAGACCGCGCCCGATGCCTTTACTCGCGCCGGTAATCAGCGCCCGTTTACCGCTCAGTCCGTACATGTCAGCCCCATACCATCACCACGACAATCCAGACGATTCCCAACACAGTCCCGACCAAAAGCGGCACGCTCGCCTCTAAAAAACGCAACCACAACAAGTTGAGGGCGACGTGTCCCATCACGCCGATAAAAAGGCGGTCGAACCAGTTGGTCGCAATCGGCAAAAAGCCTTTGCGTCCGCGATGTTCAACCGGGGCGTGCTCGGCGGGAGTCTCGTTCATCCCTTCACCGCCCCAAAGGTCAGGCCCGCGACGATGTGCCTTTGCACGAGTGCCAGGAGCAGCAGCGCAGGCGCAAGTGAAACGAGCGCAACCGCTGCCATCTCGCCCCAGTTCGTGCCCGTGACGGTCACGAACTCTGCCAAGCCGGTGGTGATGGTACGGGCGTCCACACTCGTTAAGGTGGCGGCGAAAAGGTATTCGTTCCAGGCGAACACCCAGCTCAGCAGGCCGGTGATGGCGATACCGGGGGCCGCCAGCGGGACGATGATGCGCCCTAGAACCGTCCAGAGGCCGCCGCCGTCGACGTATACGGCGTCGTCGAGCTCGCTCGGGATACCGTCCATAATGCCCTTCAAAAGCCAGATGGCAAACGGCAGGTTGAACACGCAGTAGAGCAAAATCAGCCCGATGTGCGTGTCGAACAGCGTCCAGTCGCGGAGCTTGAAAACAGAGGTGAAAAGCAGAAAAAGCGGCAGCAAAAAGGCGGCGGGCGGGGCCATGCGGTTCGTAATCGTCCAGAAGAAAAGGCTGCTCGAGCCCGGCAGTTTCCACCGCGAGAGCGCGTAGGTTGCCAGCACCGCCAATACGATGACTAGCACGGCGTTGGACGTAGCGACGATAACCGAGTTGACAAGATAATCACCCTGCGACCCGCGCACGAACGGATTGGCAAAGTTGTCCGTAAAAATCCCGCTAAAAAAGGTGGGGGAAAGGTCGGGTGCGCCGAAAAGCGCGACCCGGCTACGGGTCGAGACCAGCACCAGCCAGTAGATCGGTAGCAGCGTGACGAGGCTCGAGGCAGTCCAGAAAAGATACGTCCCGACGGTGCCCCAGATACGCTTTGACCTTTTCGCCTTGTTGACGCTGCTCTGCGCCTCGACCGGGTACGCTTTGACGGCTTTCATTCGCGCTGCCCCCTTCCCATGATGGTGACGTACAAAAACCAGCAGATGACGACGGTAAAATAAAGGAGCAGCAGCGACATCGCCGAGCCGTAGCCGTAAGAGGTTTGCGGGAATACGACCCGCCAGATGTGGATGCCGACGTAACGGGTCGCCGTACCGGGGCCGCCCCCGGTCAGCATCCACACCTCGTCAACGATGCGGAGCGCGTCCATCACCCGTAAAAAGACCACCGTTAAGAGTACCGGCGTCAGGAGCGGCAGGGTGATGTGACGCAGGAGTTGCCAGCGGTTTGCGCCGTCTACTTTAGCGGACTCCACGGGGTCTTGCGGCATCGCGCTGAGACCCGCGAGCAGCACCAGCGTGACAAACGGCGTCCAGTGCCAGATGTCCATCACGACCACCGTCCAGAACGCTTGACCGGCGTACCGCCCGATGTTGTAGTCGAGCCCGAACCACCTACCGAAATAGTAGGGCAGCGGCCCGAACCCCGGAATGCTCAGGAGCTTCCAGATGGCCCCGACGACGATGGGCGCGATCATCAGGGGCAGGGCGTGAACGGTGCGGAAAATCGCCTTGCCGCGAAAGTCGCGGAGCAGCAAGGACGCCAGTACGAAACCCAAAATCAGCTCCGCGCCGACGGTCATTGCCGTAAAACCGAGGGTGCGCGTGAGCGCGCCTAAAAACTCGGCGTCGAAGACGAGTCGCCGGAAGTTTTCCACGCCCGTCCAGATCGGGGCCGGGTTGAGCGCGACCGGGTTCCAGCTGAAAAACCCGACGACCAGAACGTAAATAAAGGGCAACAGGCCGGTGAGAAAGAGAATAATCAGGCTGGGCGCGAGCAGCAGCCAGCCGGTTCGTTGTCGTCTCATAAAGTGACCGCCATACGTGTGACTACCAGAACCAAAAACAGCGGGGAGAGTCCGGCTCTCCCCGGCTCGGTATTACTGCGCGTAGCCTAAATCTACCAGTCTCTGGTTGACGGCTTCGGCGGCCTGGTCGAGCGCCTCGTCCGGCGTCAGTTCGCCTACAATCGCACGGTGGATATAGGTGTCGATGGTCTCGCGCACAGGGTTGTGGAAGGGGAACGGCGGTGCGCCGGCGAACAGGTCGCCCTCGTCTTGCAAGAGCGTAAAGTAGCCGCCCGTTTCCTTATCGACCGCCTGCACTTTGGGGTCGCTGAAGGTCGCGGTTTGGGTGATGCGCGAGCCGGCGACCGCCCAATCGGCCTGCACCGAGGGCTGTCCGATGTACTGCAGCCACAGGGCAGCAGCTTCCTGATTTTTCGACGAATAGGGGATGGCAAACGCGCCGCCGTCGTAGTAACCGATGTAGCCCTCACCTGCTTTGGCCTGCTCTAATACGCCTTCGGCAAGGGGCGGCAGCGCGACGCCGACCTTGCCCACGACCGTCGAGCGGCTCTCATCAGTCGCAATCCAGGCGGCGTTTTCGCCGTAAACCCAGCCCTGTGCCGCGCGGCCCGCCGCAAAGCTCGAGGCCACCTCGTCCCAGGTACTGCTGGTCGCTTCGGGAGGTGCGTCGGGCAGCAGACCGATCCAGAAGCTCAGCGCTTCTTTGGCACGGTCGCTGTTGAGTTCGCCGCCGCCCTCTACAGTCGCTTTATAGTTGTCCTGATTGATGCCCCAGTTGTAAACCCCGAACGACGGGAAAATGGTTTCCAATACTTCGTAGGTCGAGGCAGGGTGTCCGGTCGAGGCTTGCAAGGTGCTGCCCCACAGCTCCATGTTGTTCTCTTCGCCGTAGGCGGTAAAGAAGTCGGCAATGTCCTGGTATTCCTGGAATGTTTTTGCCGGAGCCAGCTCGTAGCCGTACTGCTCCTGAAAGGCTGTTTTGATGGCCTCGTCGTTAAAGAGGTCGGTGCGGTAAAGGTAGGGTTTGATAAACGCTTCCATCGGTACGCCGAAAATATCGCCCGCGTCGTTTTTGAAGTAGTCGATAAACGAGGTGAAGTCGCTGAAGTCGAAGGTGGGAGCCTGCAGCGCTTCGTTGGCGCTCAGCATCCCGGTTAGGTCAACCAGAAAATCTTGCGCCAGGTACGAATAAACGATATCTTGCTCGACGTACACGAAATCGTAAATGCCGGTGTTGGCCTGCATATCTTTAATGGCCTTGTCGTACATCTGATCCCACGAGGTGATCTCGAACTCGACGTTGATACCGGTCGCTTCGGTGAAGGCCGGGGCCAGCACGTCGGAGACGTAGCGTGAGGGCGGCGTGCTTTCCGAAATGCCGCGAATGGTTACGCCGTCGTAGGGTTGGGCCGCCTCTTGCCACCAGGTGTTGTCGCTACCGTTTTGCGCGAACGCCGCTGCTGCGAGCGCCAGCACGGGCAAGGTCTGGAGCGTTTTGTGCAACCATTTCGTGTTCATAAGTCCCCCTGACTCGAGAAAAGACGTAGCTGTCCGTAAAGTCGGTTCTTGGGTTGAGACGCGTTGCAATTATGCCATCTGACCCCCGATCTCTACTAAACGCTCTCTATTAAACGCAACCTGTGAGAGAGGGTTTTAGAAACTTGTAACCTCACATAACTTATCAGCGGCGCTACTACAGATGCGATTTTGTGTTAACTGACGTGCAACCCCACCATACGAAATCGGCCTACCGCTGTCAATAGTTGATTTTTCGTATGGAACCCGAGAAACGTCACTGTTTTCAGGTGTTTCGGCAACACTTCTGCCCGGGTCCGAAGCCGCACTACCGGGCGCTTTATGAAATGATAGGAAAATAGCATCACGAAGACCTGTTAGGGAGGCGAAATGAAAGCAGCGGTGTTACATAAAGCGAGAGATTTACGGTTGGACGACGTTCCCCAACCCGACTACGGCCCGGATGACGTGCTCGTTAAGATCGGTTCGGTCGGCATCTGCGGCTCGGACGTGCATTACTGGCGCACGGGCGCAATCGGTGACTTTGTGGTCGAAGAGCCGATGATTTTAGGGCATGAGGTCGCGGGCGTGGTCGCCGAAGTCGGTGAAAACGTCACCACGCTTAAAGTCGGGGACAGGGTCGCCTTAGAGCCCGGTGTCCCTTGCCGTCACTGCGAAGTTTGCAAGACAGGCCGTTACAACCTCTGCCCGGACGTGCAGTTTTTTGCCACGCCGCCTGTTGACGGCGCGCTCTCAGATTTTGCGGTATCGCCGGCGGACTTTGCCTATAAATTGCCGGATTCCATAAGTCTCGACGAAGCGGCTTTAATCGAACCGCTCTCGGTCGGGATTCACGCGTGTCGGCGCGGGGGTCTTACGGCGGGGCAGAGTGTTTTTATCGCCGGGGCGGGGCCGATTGGGTTGACTTCACTCGCGGCAGCCAAAGCCTTCGGCGCAACGGAAGTGTTTATCAGCGACGTGCGGCCTCACCGTTTGGAAGTCGCCAAAAAGATGGGCGCGACGCATACCTTTGACGCCAAAGAAGACGCCGAAGCTATCGTCAGAAAGGCGACGAACGGACGCGGCGTAGATTTAGCTATCGAGTGTGCCGGGGCCGAGCCCGCCTTTTTAAGCTGCCTCAAGACCGTAAAAACCGGTGGTACAGTCGTCGTCGTCGGGCTTGGCGATAATTCGACCTACAGCGTCCCGATGGTTGAGCTGTCCCGCAAAGAACTCGACGTTAAGGGGATTTTTCGGTATGTGTACACCTATCCGGCAGCGATAAGTTTGCTTACATCCGGCGCAGTTGACTTAGGGCCGATGATTACGCACCACTTTCCCTTGGACGAGATGTTGACCGGGTTCGAGTACGCTGAGAAAGGCACCGACGGCGC
The DNA here is from genome assembly GCA_963799485.1 of uncultured Trueperaceae bacterium. GTDB lineage: Bacteria > Deinococcota > Deinococci > Deinococcales > Trueperaceae > Truepera. Next base: position 94,673 of record CAWCXJ010000008.1, on the reverse strand, counting down.
AGTGAAGGTGATAATCGAGGTTTAAGCCGATAGTAAGAACAAGGACTTATGCCGGAGCCTGAACCCTTTACCGACATGCCGGCGGGTGGACATCCCAATTTGCTGGGATGAACCGCCGAAGTTGTAGACCTCGTTGCCGGCTCGTCAAGGCTGGAAGCGCTTTACGGTTGTTACTCGAGCCCGGATGAGGTCGTAAGGTTGCGGACTTCGAGCGCCTTCAAACGTGTTTCGTGGCAACACCCGGAGTAGTTCGCGCCCTGCCTCGGCACAGGTTGAAGAGGTGTCTCGGTCGGGGCGAGCCTCGGCGCAGTGGACACCGTCCCGGCTTTTCAGCACGCTTGCAGGATTTATGAGCGCCAACAACTAGGCCGAACACCTAGAGGGTATTTTGGAATTCGCTTTTTTGCCCCGACGCATTACATTCGGCGGTTGAGTCTCAAAAATATGCTCGAATTCGCGGGCATCAGTGCTTCTTAAAAGGTTGGCAGCTCGGTTTTGACAGCGCCGGAAAAGCCGGAACTTACTTCTCAAGCACCCGCTAAAGACGTTCTACGATTCCGGCAGCGCCCTGTCACCGGGGTCTTTGCCGTCTTTACGGTAGCGCTCGAGCGTCGCGTTAAGCTCCGCGCCGAAGAGCAAGATGGCCGCAGACAGATAAAAGTAAAAGAGCAAGATGATAATTGCCCCTAAACTGCCGTAAGTGGCGTTGTAATTGGCAAAGTTTTGCACGTAGTAACCGAACCCGAATGAGGCGGCGAGCCAGACGAGTACCGCAACCACCGTACCCGGCGTAATCAGTCTAAAACGCTGCTCGACGTCCGGGGTGAGGTAGTAAATCAGCGCGATACTGAGCGTCAGCAGCACAACCACAAGCGGCAAACGCAGCACATTCCAGAGCGTGGTCACGACGCCGCCCAAACCGATACGCGCGTCCAGCCACGCCACCGCCTGCGGCCCCAAAATCATCAGCGCGGCGGCGGCGATTAGAAGCAGCGCCAGACCGAGCGTATAGAGAATCGACAACAAGTAGAGTCGCCACGCCGGACGACCTTCTTTAACCCCGTACGCCGCGTTCATCGCGCCCATGGTGGCCCGGACGCCCCCCGACGCCGACCACAAGGCGAGAACAATCCCAAACGAAAGCAGCCCGCCCTGAGGTTGTTGCAGCTGACCGATAACGGTGTTGACCTGCTGCGCGGCCTGAGCCGGAAGCAAGTTCGTCGCCTGGCTTTGCAACCAGCTAAAAAACTCGGGGATACCTAAAAAACCCAAAAGTGCGACCAGAAAGAGGATAAACGGGAAAAGCGAGAAGAGTACCTGATACGAGAGTGCCGCTGCGTAGGTGGTCATGTTGTGTTGACCAAACCCTTGCAGCGCCCTTTTGGCGACCTTGAAAGCGTCCTTCATAAGGGTCAGCCTATCAGCTTAGCGGCCTCAGGCATACAAGCAGGAAAAACGCCGTTATTTCGGCTCGAGTTTCCCTAACCTCAACCGGTGCCGCGTATCGAACAGCGTGCGAAACGCCAAGAGCGTCACCAGCAAACTACCGAGCGCCGAACTCGTCGCCAACACGAACATGATGACGATCTGGTAACGCACCGCCCTTTCGGGGGGCGCGCCCGCTAAAATCTGTCCGGTCATCATCCCCGGCAAGCTGACGATGCCCATCACCACCATGCTGTTTAGGGTCGGAATCATGCCGGTACGAACAGCCGTCGCAACCTCGGCGTGCGCGGCTTCCCAGCGCGTCGCGCCCAGGGCCAGCAAGCCCTCGATCTGTCCCCGGCGAACCTTTACGTCGGAAGTGAAACGCTCGAGCGCGAGCGACACCCCGGTCAAGGTGTTGCCCAGCACCATCCCCAGAATCGGCACGGCGTACTGCGGGTTCCACCACGGGTTGACCTGAATAATTCCGGCGAGGGCGACGCCCGAGAGGATAAACGAACTGCCGAACACCGCCAGAAAGCTGTCGAAGTACATCCGCGCGTAACGCTGCTTGCTCCGCGAGACCGCCGCTTGCCCCGCGAGCAGCGTCATCACCAGGCCGATGGCAATGACCGGCAGCGGGTTTTGCAGCGAAAATACCCAACCCAAAATCAACCCGACGAGCAAAAGCTGCGCGACCATCCGGACACTCGCCGTAAAGATGGTGCGGCCCAGACCGAGCCGGAGCCGCCACGACAGCGCCACACCGACGCTCATCAGGGCAGCGGCCAGCACGAATTGAAAGAGGCTGATGGGGACGCTCACGGGTGAAAACTCAGCAGCTCGAGCTTACGAGTAGCAAAACGTTCTCGCTGCGCCGCGTCGTGACCGACCCAGAGGAGTGCGCGGTCTGCGTCGTGCACCCAGTCTGCGAGCAGCGTTTCGGCCTGGTTTAGCGTGTCCGGGTCGAGGGCGCTCGTTGCTTCGTCGAGCAGCAGCACGTCGGGCCCCAAACTGAGCGCGCGGGCGAGCGCAACGAGTTGCGCTTCACCTCCCGATAAACTTTCGGCGGCCTGCGCCAAAAAGGTTTCCGGGCGTCCGAGTCGGGCGAGAAACTGCGTGAGGTGCCCAGAGCTAAACGTTTTACCGTGATGGACTTGAAGCGTAAAGGGAAGCCGTAAATTCTCCTCAACCGTCCCCGGATAGAGCGGCGCGCGCTGCGGCAGATACAAGACGTGCGTGCGGTAGATCGTTACCGGCAGGGTTTGTACATCCTGAGCGCGAAAGTGGAGTAAACCCGTCTCGAGCGGGTCGAGTAGCGCAAGCGTCCGCAACAGCAAGCTCTTTCCCGAACCCGACGGCCCGGTTACGGTCAGGCGTTCACCGGCGTAAAGCTCGAGCCCCAAATCGGCCCACAGCACCCGGCCCGCAACGGTGCGGCGCAGTTCACGCGCCTCGAGTAGCGGTTGAGCAGCTAAAGGTTGACCCGGCACGCTCTATACTAAACGCATGGCTACTCCCGCTCCCGGCTTTGCCATCCGGTCTTACCAGCCAAAAGACTTAGGCGCGCTCTACTACATCTGCTTAAAAACCGGTGACCTCGGTGAAGACGCCACCCGACTTTACGGCGACCCGCAACTGCTGGGGCACCTTTACGCCGCACCGTATGCGGTGTTCGAGCCCGACCTCACCTTTGTGTTAGAAGATAAGCACGGCGTGTGCGGGTATATTTTGGGTACGCTCGGTTCAAAGACGTTTTACAAACGGTTAGCAAGCGAGTGGTTTTCAGAGCTTCGCAAACAGTATCCAAAACCGACCGGAGACGAAAAAGAATGGTCTCGAGACGACCGCATTATCAATGAGTTTTACGAATACGACGCTACGGATAGTGAGGATTTAGAAAAGGATTACCCTTCACACCTGCACATCGACCTCTTGCCGAGAGCGCAGGGCAGCGGCAACGGGCGGGCACTGATGGAGGCGTTTTTAGCGGCGCTTAGAGAGAGGGGCTCACCGGGGGTACATCTCGGCACCTCGCCGCAAAATGTCCGGTCGGAGAAGTTTTATCTGAAGCTGGGTTTCAAAGAACTCAAGCGGCAGGAGCCGCACACACTTATCATGGGACAATCTCTGTAACGCTTTTGCAAAACAAGTTAGCCGGCAGGGACAAAAGTACGTGATAGTAGCCACAACAAGAAGGCCGCTTGAGCTGTAATAGCGAAGGTTCGAAGCCAGTTGTTGACAATTAAACCCTGAATCAGCACGTCGGACTTGCCCTGCCGCTGCAACCGGATATGACGCGGCACTTCTAGCGCGACCGTTACAAAAAGAGCCAAGCCGCCAAGTACCGCGCTCAGAATAGCCATCCACAAAGTTACAGACGGTGGGCGAAAAAAGAGCAACACAAAAGGCGCAAGGAACGATAGAAATCCAGGGATAATAACAGCGGCGGTGATCCGGCGATTGTAAAAGAGGTGATAGGCTAAAAATGCATCTCTAGGTACAAGTCGAAAGAGCGGATAGGTTACACTCTGAGTCGGCCAGATGACCCCGCAGTTATACACGCTTAAGGTTGCTAGGAATAAGAGAAACCCGTGCGCTCCGCTCATGGCCTATCTTTCTCCCAAACGCCCCCAAAACGCAAGTGTCGTGTCAGCTTCTAAAGGAAGCCTCGAGCCCCCCCTCTAAACCTCAATCATCACCTTGACCGCGCCGTCCGTGCCCTTTTCGGCGTACTCAAACCCGGTTAACATCTCGTCCAAGGGAAAGTGATGCGTAATCATCGGCTTGAGGTCTACTGCGCCCGACGAAAGCAGGTTGTTCGCTGCCCCGCGCGTTTCGACAACCTTGGCGTTAATGTTTCAGGAGTTGCGGGGCGAAGCTCGAGCCCGCCCCCGCCCACGCTACCCCTAAAAGGTCGGCGACCGTCGCGCCCACATCGGCAAAACTTTCACGCGTTCCCAGGTCTTTTGCGGCAACGCCGGGACTGTGAGCGAGCAGAAGCCCGTATTCGCGGGTGTGGTCGGTGCCGCCGTGCGTCGGGTCGTTGCCGTGGTCGGACACAAACAAGAGCCAGTCGCCGGGATGAACAGCCTCTAAAAGTTCAGGCAGACGCTCGTCGGTGGCCCTCAGCGCGTTTGCGTAGCCCTCCGGGTCGCGCCGATGCCCGTAAAGCGAATCGAACTCGACCAGGTTGCAAAATATCAGCCCGTCGGGGCGGTTTTGCATCGCCGTGAGCGTTTTACCGATGCCGTCGTCGTTCGAGTCGGTATGAACCTCCTCGGTAAATCCCTGATGGTTATAGATGTCGGGGATTTTCCCGACGCCGATAACTTCTTTGCCCGCAGCTTTGAGCACGTCCAGTACGGTTTCGTGAGGCGGCGTCAGCGAGTAGTCGCGCCGCGCTTCGCCTAAACGCCTGAAGTTCCCCGGTGCGCCGGTAAAGGGGCGGGCAATCACGCGGGCGACCGCAAATTCGCCCCGGAGCAAGCCGCGCGCGCCTTCGCACCACGCGTAAAGGGTCGCAAGCGGCACCTTATCTACGTGCGCGGCAAGCTGAAACACGCTGTCCGCACTTGTATAGACGATGGGCTCGCCTGTTTGCAGGTGCGTTTCGCCCAGCTCGTCCAAAATAACCGTACCCGACGCCGGACGGTTGCCGAGGTGCCCGCGCCCGGTCAGCGCGTCAAACGCGCGCATCAGCTCGCCCGGAAACGCCGTAAACGTCCTAAGGGCGTGGGTGAGCGTAACACCCATAAACTCCCAGTGGCCCGTCGTCGTATCTTTGCCGGGCGAGACCTCGGCGAGTCGTCCATACGAGGCGCTTACGGTTTCAGGCCGGGGTAGTGAAGTTACGCCTTCGATACTCCCCAAGCCCAAAGCTGCGAAGTTCGGCAGCGTTGCGCCGTTTCGCCCGGCTTGCAGCGTATGGTCGAGCGTGTGCGCGCCGGTGTCGCCGAAGTCGGCTGCGTCGGGAAGCGCGCCGACCCCTACGGAATCGAGCACAATCAAGGTGACGGTCATGGCCCAAGTATAGCGTTTAGGCGGGGCATAATAAGGGGGTGAACTTGGTAGTGGACACCCTTGCGACCTTGGGGCAACTCGCTCCCGGGGCCAAAACGCTGCTCATAGCCGTGTCGGGTGGGGGCGACTCGGTGGCCTTGCTGCGGCTTTTGGCAGGGAGTCCGTACCGGTTGGGGGTCGCCCACCTCGACCACGCCTTAAGAGAGACTGCGGCAGCCGACGCGCAGTTTGTCAAAGCGTTGGCTGAAGCTTTGGGTTTGCCTTACTACGGTGCTCGGATAGAGGTCGCCCGCATTGCCCAAACGAAAGGCTGGAACCTCGAGGACGCCGCCCGCCGCCTCCGCTACAGTTTTCTGACCCGCACCGCCCAACGTGTCGGCGCGGACGCCATCCTGAGCGCCCACACACAAGACGACCAGGCGGAAACCGTGTTGCTGCAACTCTTGCGCGGCGCAGCCTCTGCCACGGGTATTCCGGCGCGGCGGGGTAAAATCGTGCGGCCTTTACTCACGGTCTCACGCCAGCAGCTCAGAACATACCTGGCAACGTTAAAGCAGCCGTTTTTAGAAGACGAAACGAATACCGATACGAGGCGCACAAGGGCCTGGCTTCGTCATGAGGTGCTGCCGCTACTGGCACACCGTTATCCTGCCGTGCAAAAGAAACTGGCGCAGTTTGCCGAGCTTCAGCGCGACCAGACGGATGTTTTACAGGCTCAAAGCGAACGCTTTTTTCGTGACGGGGGGCTCGAGCTTGCCCGCTTGCACCGTCAACCCCCCGCTCTGCAACGCGCCGCGCTTACGACGCTGCTGCAAAACGCCGGGCTCCAACCCGACAAGGAACATATCGAAACGCTACGTCACCACCTAAACGCTACCAAGCCGACGCGGATTTCGCTGCCTAAAGATACCTATGCACGCGTCGCTTACGGGCGGCTCGAGGTTGTTGTGCCCAGCGTAATTCCGGCAACCGCCCCTGCCGGCCTGAACGTTGCCGACTTGCGCCCCGAACTTGGGCCCACCAAGCTGGCGGCATTTCCGGCGCTACACTTCCGCAACCCTCTACCCGGCGACCGTATCCGCCTCGCGGGGGGCCGTAAAAAGGTCTCCGACTTGCTGATCGACCGGAAAATTCCGCGTGAACGTCGCGCTTCCCTTGCGGTTCTGGCAACCGACCCGGCAGGGCCGTCCGACGTGCTGTGGCTTGAAGGCGTCGCCGCCGATGTTCGCGTCGCCCTCAGCGCCACCGACCCGGACATCTTCTGGATGCGCCAGGCGTTGGCCCAAGCTGAAGAAGCCGCCCGCGCCGGTGAGGTGCCCGTCGGCGCGGTCGTCGTGCGTGGTGAGAAACTTTTGGCCGCCGCCGCCAATACCACCCGTTCGGACACCGACCCGACTGCCCACGCTGAAACAAACGCGTTACGCAAAGCCGCCGGGGTACTCGGGGATTGGCGTTTGTCGGGCTGCACGCTCTACGTTACGCTCGAGCCCTGCCCCATGTGTCTCGGCGCGGCGCTAGCGGCGCACCTGCCCCGCATCGTTTACGGCGCGTCAAACGACCGTGACGGCGCGCTAGGCGGCGTTGCCGACCTGCTGGAACACCCCTGGAAACGGGGACTCGAGGTTCGTTCCGGCGTCCTGGCCCGCGACGCCGAACGGTTACTGCAAGCCTTTTTTGCGGCGCGCCGCACCGAAAACCGCGTGACAAAGCCTGCCCCGTAAGGTATACTCGCCTTTGCCGCATTTTGGAGAGGTGCCAGAGCGGTTGAATGGGACGGTCTCGAAAACCGTTGTGGGGGCTTCCCTCACCGTGGGTTCGAATCCCACCCTCTCCGCCAGAGACAAAAGAAGCCTGCCCGCTGAGGTTCACCTGAACCGGGGTAGGTTTTTTTCATGCCCGCGCTTACATCCACTGAGGTTTTGAGCTCGCCTCTCATGCTTACATATTGAAGCAGACCTACCGACTATCATGCTGCTCTTCGGTTGTCATCAACCCTTAGCGTTCGTTTCCCTTTTAGCGCTACCACGAAGCGGTAGTAGTAGACGGCAAATGGTGATTTACACGTCAGCACGCCGCCGCGCTGCGTATAGTCAAAAGATGAAGTTTACCTACCACCGCTGGGCTACCGCTGCCGAGCTGCGTCGCGAGTTCAGGAAACGCTTAAATTATTTGCAGAAGACTGCGCTTGCCGTAACCGGGTGCTGCGGTCTTCGCTGCCGGTGGTGCAGCGCGTGAGCACCGTCAACTTCGCGGCCCGCGAGATCAGCTTTAAGCTCGTCTACTACGGCCCCGGTATGTCGGGCAAGACGACCAACCTCAAGCTGATCCACGAACACATCGCGCCCGAACGCCGCGGTGAACTCGTGAGTCTGGCAACCGAAGAGGAGCGGACGTTGTTTTTCGACTTTATGCCGCTCGAGCTAGGCAGCGTCAACGGCTTCAAGACCCGTTTTCACCTCTACACCGTCCCCGGGCAGGTTTTTTACAACGCCGCCCGCAAACTTATCTTGCGCGGCGTCGACGGCGTGGTGTTCGTCGCCGACTCCGCCCCCAACCGGCTCCGCGCCAACGCCGAAGCGATGCGAAACCTCCGCGAAAACCTGACCGAATACAACCTGTCGGTCGCCGAGGTGCCGCTGGTGTTGCAGCTCAACAAACGCGATTTACCCGACGCCCTGCCCGCCGAGATGCTCCGCAGCGTCATCGATCCGGGTGGGGTGCTCGAGACCTTCGAGGGTTCCGCGCGCGACTTCGAGGGGGTACTAGAACCGCTGCGCGCCGTATCCAAACAAGTATTAGCGAAGCTCGCACAAAAAAAATAGTCAGCCGAAGTAATCAGCCGAAGTAGCCGGGCAAAGAAGCCGTATTTTACCGGGGTAGGGTGGTGTACCCTTGAGGTATGAAGCATACGCCGCTGTACGACCTGCACGTAGAAGCCGGAGCCCGCATGGTGGACTTTGCGGGCTTCGAGATGCCGATTCAGTACCCCTCGGGGATCAATCAGGAGCATTTAGCCGTCCGCGAAAGTGCGGGCCTTTTTGACGTAAGTCACATGGGTGAGGTGCAAGTGACAGGGCCGGGGGCGCTTGCGTTTTTGCGGTTTGCGACTCTTAACGACCCCGCCAAGCTCAAACCGGGGCGCGGTCAGTATTCGATGTTGCCCAACGACCGGGGCGGGTTGATCGACGACTTATACGTCTACTGCACCGCGCCCGAAAACTACCTCGTCGTTTGCAACGCCGCAAACCGCGAAGCGGTGGTGACGCACCTCACCAAGCTCGCGCGCGACTACGACGCCGAAGTTAGCGACGTATCGGATACCTTTGGGCTTTTGGCCCTCCAAGGCCCCGGCGCGGCGCTCGTGTTGGCCCGTTTGACCGACGCCGACGTGGGCGGGCTCAAAAAGAACCGGACACTGACGGGGACGCTTGGAGGCCGTGAAGTCACGTTTGCCCGTACCGGGTATACCGGCGAGGACGGTTTTGAAATCTTTTGCCGGCCGGAAGATGCAGCGACTGTGTGGCGCACCCTGACCGACGCTGGCGCAGCGCCGTGCGGGTTAGGTGCGCGCGATACGCTGAGGCTCGAGGCCGGGTTTCCCTTGTTCGGTCACGAACTCACCCAAACGACGAACCCGCGCTGCACCAACATGGCCTGGGTCGTCAAAGACAAAGACTTTTACGGGCGCGCGGCGATCTGGTCGCGTACCTGTACGCGGCAACTCGTCGGCCTCAAACTAAAGCGGCGCGGCGTCGCGCGGCCCAGCTACCGCGTGCTCGCCCCCGGCGAAAGCGAAGATGAACTCGGTGAAAAAATCGGCGAGATTACCTCCGGCGCGATTTCACCCTTGACCCGCGAAGGGATTGCGCTCGCGTGGGTTCGTAGAGCCTACAGCGAACCCGGTACAGAGGTCGCCGTCGAGATTCGGGCACAACCGCTCCCGGCAGTCGTCGTCAAACCGCCCTTTTACTGACCCGAGCTTTTACGGCGCGAACGCCGTAAAAAACCCCGGGTAGAACACGCGCGGGCAAGAACTCGCGGTAAGAACTCGAAAGCAAGGTGAGACACGCGCGGGTTTTCGGTTTTCCGGTACGCTGAAGCGTAAGAAAGGTGTCGATAACGTCCAAACCCGTTGAGTCGTCTCTCGAGTTTGGTCGAGGCTAATCGCAGAATCCCTGTAAGGAGTCCCTATGCAGCTACCCGAAGACCTCAAATACAGTCCGTCGCACGAGTGGTCGCGTTTAGACGGCGACACCCTTACCGTCGGCATCACCGATTTTGCCCAAGACCAGTTAGGTGATGTGGTCTTTGTCGAGTTGCCGCGCGTCGGTCAGAACGTCACCGCCGGCAGCGCGGTCGCGGTGGTCGAGTCGGTCAAGACGGCTTCGGACATCTACGCGCCGGTTTCAGGCGAAATCGTAGAGGTCAACAGCGCCCTCGAGGACGCCCCGGAAACCATCAACAGCGCCCCCTTCGAGGGCGGCTGGCTGTTTAAGCTGCGTGTGTCGGACACCTCAGAACTCGAGAAACTCCTAGACGCCGACGCCTATCAAAGGGTTGCCGAGGCCGGATGAACTATCTGCCGCACACGCCCGAAGACCTCGAGCGTGCCCTCTCTGTCATTGGCGTAGACAGCATCGACGCGCTGTTCGCCGACCTGCCCAAGTCACTGAAAATCCCCGAGCTGGATATCCCCGAAGGTCTGGACGAAACAAGCCTGTTACGGCACCTGCGCTCACTCGCCGCAAAAAATAAAGCTCCGCAGGCCAACTTTTTAGGCGGCGGTTTGCAAGAACACTTTATCCCCTCGGTGACGCCGCACCTCGCCATGCAGAGCGAGTTCGTCACGGCCTACACGCCGTACCAACCCGAAGTCTCGCAGGGGATGTTGCAAGCGACGTTCGAGTACCAGACCATGATGAGTGAACTTACCGGCTTGCCGGTCTCGAACGCCTCGATGTACGACGGCGCGTCGGCGGTCGCTGAGGCCGCGCTGCTGGCGGTGCGGCAGACCGGGCGGCGCAAGGTCGTGGTGAGTCGAGGGGTGCATCCCGAGTCGCGTGAGGTTTTGGCAACTTACGCGCGGCCTCTGGGAATTGAAATTGTTGAAATCGCCCTAACGGACTTGACCACACCCGAACCAGACGATGCTGAAGGCGCCGCTTGCTTTATCGTGCAAAACCCGAACTTTTTGGGCTACTTGGAGGCCATGCCCAAACTCGCCGACGCCGCTCACGCTGCGGGTGCGCTCTTCGTCGCCGTCTGCGACCCGCTCTCCTTGGGCGTTTTGACTACGCCCGGTGAGTACGGCGCAGACATCGCCGTCGGGGACGGTCAGACCGTCGGCAATCCGGTCAACTTCGGCGGGCCGCACTTCGGCTTTATGGTCGTGTCTGAACCGCTTTTACGGCAACTGCCGGGGCGCATTGTCGGCGAAACGTCTGATCGGGACGGTAAACGCGCGTTCGTCTTGACGCTTCAGGCGAGAGAGCAGCACATCCGCCGCTCGAAAGCCAAGTCGAACATCTGCTCGAACCACCAGCTTACGGCGCTGATGGCGTCAATCAACCTCGCCGCGCTCGGGCCGCAAGGTCTCGCGGAAGTCGCCACCAAAAGCGTGCAGAACGCGCATACTTTGGCCCGTAAACTTAAAGAGGTGGGCCTCGAGCCCCTCACCGTAAAACCCTTCTTTAACGAATTTGCGGTTCGTTTACCGCTCCCTGCAAACGAGTTGCGTCATACGCTCGCAGAAGTGGGCGTCGCGGCGGCTGTACCTGTTCCCAAAGATTACGGCCTGGAGAATGCTGCGCTCTTTTCCGCTACTGAACTGACCACCGAAGAAGACGTAAAACTCTTGACAGATGCACTCGAGCGGACTTTAGGGGCTAGGCTCGAGGTGGCTCATGACTAAACTTGGAGAACAATCAACGCCTATGCAGAGCACCAAAGGCGACTTTCCGCTCATCTTCGAGCGCTCGCAACCGGGCCGCCGCGCCGCCTGCCCGCCCAAACCGGTCGGGGAGAGCCTTGCTGACCTTTTAGGTACTGAAAATTTACGGGCCGCGCCGCCCAAACTGCCGGAAGTGTCGGAGTTGGAGCTAGTACGCCACTACACCCAGCTCGCGCACCGGCAGTTCTCGATAGACGGCAACTTCTACCCGCTCGGCTCGTGCACTATGAAGTACAACCCCAAAGTCAACGAAGAAACCGCCAAGCTCTTCGCCGACGTTCACCCGAACGCCGACCCGGACGCGGTACAGGGCGCTCTGGAGCTGCTCTACAACCTGCAACACGACCTCGCTGAAATTACCGGGATGGACGCCATCACCTTGCAACCGGCAGCAGGCGCGCACGGCGAACTCGCCGGGATTTTGATGATTCGGGCCTATCACGAACACAACGGCGAAGGTCAGCAGCGCCGTATCGTCATCGTTCCGGACGCCGCGCACGGCACCAATCCGGCCACCGCGACGATGGTCGGGTATGACGTCAAAGAAGTGCCGACGGCTCCGAACGGCGAAGTTGACCTAGACGCGCTCAAGGCTGTGCTCGGCCCGGATGTTGCGGCGATTATGCTCACGAACCCCAACACGCTGGGCCTGTTTGAGACGAACATCTTGGAGATTGCCCACCTCGCCCACGAGGTCGGCGCGCAGCTCTACTACGACGGCGCGAACGCCAACGCCATCGTGGGCCGCGCTCGTCCCGGCGATATGGGTTTCGATGTGGTGCATCTCAATCTGCACAAGACCTTTACCACGCCTCACGGCGGCGGCGGCCCCGGCACCGGCCCTATCGGGGTCAAGGCGCACCTGCGCGATTTTCTCCCTTCACCGATTGTTAAAAAGGAGGGCGAACGCTTTTTGTTCGACTACGACCAGCCGCACTCCATCGGGCGGATGCGTTCGTTTCACGGCAACTTCGGCAACCTCGTCCGGGCGTACACCTACATTCGGGCTTTGGGCCGCGACGGGCTGGCGCAGATTTCCGAGCGGGCCGTCTTAAACGCAAACTATTTGCGGGTCAAGCTGAACGAAGTTGGCTTCAAGACGGCGTTCGACCGCATCAACATGCACGAGTTCGTCGCCCAACCGCCTAAAGGGATGAAAACGCTCGACGTCGCCAAGGCGCTTTTAGACTACGGGATGCACCCGATGACGATGTATTTTCCGCTGGTCGTTAAAGAAGCGATGATGGTTGAACCCACCGAGACGGAGAGCCTCGAGACGATGGACGCCTTTGTCGAAGTGATGGCAGAGGTGCTGAGGCGTGCCGAAGCCGACCCGGATTTCTTAAAAGATGCGCCGTACACCACGCCGGTACGCCGCTTGGATGAGGTCAAAGCCGCCCGTAAACCGGTTTTACGCTACACCGCGCCGTAAACGCTGAGTACAAAAAAAGCGGCCTTTTACGGGGCCGCTTCTTTTATAGCTGCTTAAGCTTTAGTGACAGCTGACGCTTTCGCCTTCGGGCGCAGTTTTGCCGTCGGTACGAAACGAGCTGCCGCACCCGCACGCGCTCGTGGCGTTCGGGTTGTTGACGCTGAAGCCGCCGCCCATCATGTTTTCAACGTAGTCAATCTGTGAACCTTGCAACAAGGGCAGACTCATTTTGTCAATGACGATGCGGACGCCGCGGTCAACGAACACGCTGTCGCCCTCGAGTTCACGGTCGTCAATCGCCATCCCGTACGAGTAGCCGCTACAGCCCCCCGACTTAACGTAAACGCGGATGGCGGCGGTGTCTTTTTGCGCGTTGCCTAAGAGCTCGCCGGCTTTGCGGGCGGCGGCTTCGGTCACGGTCATGTTGGTTGTGTCTACTGGTTGTGTGGTCATCTGGGCTCCTCCAACACAGGTGGTTTCCTACCTATATTTATAGCACGTGCGGGTGATGACAAATGTCCGGGACTTGGCAGAGGGGCGCGTAGTTTGATATACTCACAAGTCTTGTGGGCGTATAGCTCAGTTGGTAGAGCGGCGGTCTCCAAAACCGTAGGTCGAGGGTTCAAGTCCTTCTGCGCCCGCCACAAGAAGAGCGTCAGAGACGTAAAAGAGAAGCTCCGCTGATTGCGGGGCTCTTTTCGTGTGTGCCGGTTTGCACCTTAATTGCACCTACAGGATTTTTAGTTTGCTAACTGGGTCGCTTTTGGGTAGGAAGTCGAGTAACGAGACCGCACTGTTTGCCCGCTGTTCGTCGAACAGATGCGTGTACACATCGAGGGTAAACGAGGCTCGAGCTGTTTGAGGCACATTCTTTATATGCCGTGCCTCTCAGCCATACGATCTAATCCCATCAGCAACTTTCTTAAACGTTTGGTAGCACCTGAGAAGCATAAGAAAGCGGCTGTGGTGGCGTGCACGGCTAAACTGTCGAAGCTCAGCTTTGGGGTGCTCACACACCGAAAACCATTCAAGTCTGCCCGGGTTCAAGCTTGACAAATCAACACAGCATCTCAGAAGAAGCAAGAAGCATTTCAAAACTTGTTGACTTCGCCCACAAAACTGACGCCTCCTGTTACAAAAAGCTCGAGCGTTCTACCGTAAGCTTCTGCGCCAAAAAAGCCTCGAGTCCTTCAGGGAGCGCGTCTCTTGGCAAGATGTCCGCACTGCCGTCTTTGCGGATAAGGTAGAGCGCACGGCGCGAACTTAGAGCCTCGACATCTTTGTAACGGATCGCCTCTCCCTGAGCGGTCCCTAACCGATACGCCGCCGCCGTAAAATGGTAGTGCCGCGTTTCCCGGAGCTCCGGGAAACGCGCCCAGAGCGTCATCGCCGAACTCCAGACCCAAAACAAGTACCCAAGCAGCGGCACAAACACGGCGAGCGAGAAGACGCGCGCGGTAGGCCACACGCCGGTAATCCCGACCAAGAAGAGAAATACAAAGCTGTAAAGCAAAAAGGGCAAGACAGGACGTTTTAGGGCCAGCACCCAGGTGTAGTACAAAAAATCACGGCGCTCGAGCTGAACGTCAAAAGCGGGGAACATGGGCGTAGGTTTAGCAGCGGGCATATCCGGCTAGTTTACCGCCCGGCGCGTCAGGTGAGCGAAAGCATTTTTTACCCGTTCGGGCGCGGCGCATGATAACTTAGGCGGTGGCTCCACACATACTCGCTGCTACTTGCGACCTCGGCCCAAACCTCGCGGCCCGTAACCCAGGGGTCCCACGGTGAAAGCAACCCGATGAGAGAAACTTTATGAGAGCCTCGCGTTCTCAGCCACGCCGCAAAAGTGACCGCAAACCGTCACCGGCGAAAGCTATCGCGTTGTCGTTTTTGAGCGCCATCGTGGTCGGGACGCTGCTGTTATGGATGCCGTGGAGTCACGCACCGGGGCAGAATATCACCTTTTTAGACGCCCTCTTTACGGCGACGAGCGCCCTCTGCGTCACCGGGCTGATCGTCGTCGATACGGCGAGCGCGTGGAGCCCTTTGGGCCGCGTGATTATTATGCTGCTGATTCAAATCGGGGGCTTGGGTATCGTAACGCTCAGTACGATGGTGGCGCTGCTCCTCGGCCGGCGCGTCGGCTTTCAGGGACGGCTCCGCGCCGCCGCACAGGTCAACGCGACGGGAACCGGCGGCGTGGTGCGGCTTGTCCGCACGATTTTTTTGATTTCACTCGGTTTCGAGACCGTCGGGGCGCTCCTCTTGTACCCGACGTTTACGGCGCTGCACGGCCCCGGTGCGGGTGCGTTTTACGCGTTTTTTCACAGCGTCAGCGCGTTTAACAACGCGGGCTTCGCGCTTTACCCGGACAGCTTGCTCCGCTTTGCCGACAACCCGACGGTAATTTTAGTGCTCAGTGCGCTCTTTATCATCGGTGGCCTCGGCTTTATCGTGCATCTCAACCTCTTTACCCGCTTTCGGGGCGGAAGGCAGTTTCCGCTGACGCTGCACAGCAAGATTGCACTCCTCACGACGCTGCTGCTGTGCGCGTTCGGGGCGCTGGCGGTCTTGGGGCTCGAGTGGAACAACCCGCAAACACTCGGCGAGCTGCCGCTACGCGGAAAACTGCTGATGGGCTTTTTTCAGGGCGTCACGCCGCGCACCGCCGGGTTCAACACCGTCGATTACACCCTGCTCCGCGAACCGACCCTGCTTTTAACGATGCTGCTGATGTTTATCGGTGGCAGCCCCGCTTCGACTGCCGGAGGCATTAAAACTGTGACGTTTTTCGTCCTCGTGGCGAGCGCCTGGAGCATGGTTCGCGGGCGCGGCGAACTCACGGCGTTCGGGCGGCGCATCGCGACCGGTACGGTCGTCAAGGCCGGGTCGGTCGCGCTGCTCAGTACCGGCCTGGTGATGAGCGCGCTGTTTCTCCTGAGCTTGACCGAATCGCTGCCCCTACTCACCACCATGTTCGAGGCGTTTTCAGCGTTTGCGACAGTGGGGCTTTCGCTGAGTGCGACCTTCGACCTGAGCATACCGGGACGACTCGTGATTATCTTGCTGATGTATTTGGGGCGTATCGGGCCGCTGACCTTTGCGCTGGCTTTGGTACAAGAACCCCACGCGAGCAACGTCAAGTATCCGCACGAGGGCGTATTAATCGGTTAGAAGGAGTTGGCGCTATGAAAACCAAACAGTATCTCATCATCGGGGCCGGGCGTTTCGGGTCGGCGCTCGCTACCACGCTCTATGACCTCGGGCATGAGGTCGTCGTCGCCGATAGCAGCGAAACGCGTATCGACGCGGTGATGGACGGGGTGACACACGCGGTTATCCTAGACGCCACCGACGAAGACGCACTCGGCAAGCTCGACTTGCAAAGTTTCGATAAGGTCATCGTGGCAATTGGCAACGACCTCGAGGCCAGCATCTTGACCATCGTCGCCGCCAAAAATCAGGGCGCAAAAACTATCCTGAGTAAAGCCACGAGTGAAACCGCCGCGCGGGTAATGCTCAAAGTCGGGGCCGACGAAGTCGTGCGTCCGGAACACGATATGGGCGTGCGGGTTGCCAAATCGCTGGCAACGCCGACGATTATCGACGCTTTTAACTTAGGCGAGAACTACGAAGTCATCGAGTTCACCGCGCAGAAGCGGCTCTGCGGTCGCCTCAGCGACCTCAAACTCGCCAACCGTTTCGGCGTGCAGGTGATTGCGGTCAACCGCCGGGGCAAGCTCGAGATAAGCCCCGGTGCCGATTTTGTCATCGCACCCGGCGATAACGTCGTCATCATCGGTGAAACGCGCGCCATCGGGCGGTTGCGCGACCACTTCTCGCGGGTCGCGGAGTAAGCACCCACGACGAACCGAGCAGCTGCAGGCGGTTTAGAACGGCAGACAACGCTCCCCTGATGTACATTTTCGAGTGACGCGGAAGTTAAGAAAAACTCGAGCCCCTTACCCGCCGCCGTAAAAGGGCGATGAAGGGAACAGCTAAAGCCGACCCCAGAACAAGCAGGTCGCCAAACCGGACATACGGCGTCAGACCGCTCCGTTCGCCGTAGCGCACCGTAAGTGCGCCGCGTTCGCCCCTCGGCAGTTCCTTTTCAACCTGCCCGAGCGGGTTCACAAGCGCCGTAATGCCGTCGTTACCGTCGCGCAAAAGGTAGCGGCGCGTTTCGATAGCACGGAGATTGCCCATTAAAAAGTGCTGCCGCGCCCCCTGTCCGAAGCCGAACCAGGCGTCGTTCGAGATGTTGACCAAAACCTGTGCGCCCTCGGCGACCATCGTGCGGGCGATCTGCGGGAAAACCGATTCGTAGCAGATGTAGGCGGCAAACATCGTTCCGGCGACGCTCAGCGGCGCAACCGTCTGACCCGGCGGACGGCTTTGCAGCATGGGGTAGCCGAACCAACCGAAGACGGTGCGGTAGACGGGCTCGAGCGGCCCAAGCAGCGGAAAGTATTCGCCGAAGGGAACCAGGTACACCTTGTCGTAGCGCCCGCCGACTTCACCGGACTCGAGGCCGAAGACACTGTTCGACGCGCTAAACACCGCGCGCTCGTCAAATGCCCCGCCCCCGGTGATGACCGGCTGCCCGCCGGCGCTCGCCTGAATCTCGGCCCGGTCGGGCGCAGCGTAGGGGCTCGTCAGGTCGTAACCGGAGTAGAGCAGCTCGAGCGCGACCCCTTCAGGCCAGACCACCACCTCGGCCGGCCCGGATGTTTGTAACGCCTGCTGTGTTAAACGCCGGTAGAGCCCCAACTCGCCGCCGGGTTCTGTAACGCGGTTGTAAGGGTCGGTGCTCCCCTGCACCAACACCGCCGTTTTTGGAGCCGAAAGCGTTACCGTTTGCTCCCGAAAAATTCCGTAACCGAGCCATAAGGCGGCGAGGCCCAAACCGACCAACCAAGCCGACCAGCCCGCTTGCCGGGGTTTCCGAGGTGTGGGTACGCGCGCCCTCGAGGCTGACAAAACGCGTTTGGGGCGGTATACGAGGGGCGACACCAAGAGCGAAGCGAGCGTAAGCGTCAACAGACTGAGACCGTAAACCCCGGCGATGTCCGCCGCCTGCGCCAAGGGCGTCCCGACCCACACGTAGCCCAAAACGCCCCACGGAAACGCGAAAGGCCCCTGTGTCCGCGCCCACTCCATGACAACCCAGAGCGCGGGCAAGAGCCACAGCGTCCCGACGCCGCGCCCCCCCAAAAGCCGCGCCGTAAACGTTACAATTCCCCAAAATAGGCCGAGCAAGGCAATCATCGGCGGGTAAAGAAGCCAGAAATAGCCGCCGGAGTAGGGCGCGAAGCTTTCCGGGAGCCACAACAGGTAAAGCGTAAAAAAGCCGACACCGAAAAAGAAACCGGGCCAGAAGGCGGCGCGGGCGCTCAAGCTGTTGACGCTCAGGAGGATTAAAGGCGCGAGGGCGAGCGCCAGCGGCCAGACCCCGACCGGGGGAAAAGCCAGACTCAGCAAAGCGCCGCAAAAAAGCGCTAGGAGCGCACGCGAGAAAAACACAGACGTCACCCTACCACGCACTTCACAGCGTTTGGGTGACGTTTAAGACGCGCTTAAGAAGGCCGCCAAGAGCGCGACCCGCTCCAGCGTCTCCCGCACCCGGATGTGTTCGTGCCGTGCGTGCGGCCCCTCCCCCACCGAACCGAGTCCGTCCAACGTCGGGACGCCCAGCGCCGAGGTAAAGTTGCCGTCCGATGCGCCGCCGACGACCGCGCCTTCGCCCGAAAAGCCGAGCTGTTTGGCCTCTTCAAAGAGGGCGCGGTTGGCTGGGGTGGGCTCGAGCGGAGGCCGGTTCAGCCCGCCCTCTACCGTGAGCTGTACCCGTTGGTCACGCGGGACGTAGCTCCGAACCGCGTTTTCAACCCGCGACCCCTCGTCTAGTTTGAGTACCCGGAAGTCGAGCGTAGCGGTCGCCGCCTCGGCAATCACGTTGCCGACGCTGCCGCCATGTGCAACCGTCAGATTGACGCTCGTCCCGGCTTCAGCGTCGCCCAAGTTTTCAACGAAGAGGAGAAAATGTGAGAGTTCGCGCAGGGCCGACGCGCCGAGTTCGGGGTTGTTGCCCGCGTGGGCGCTGCGGCCCAAAAACGACACCTGAAAGTCGCCGACACCTTTACGCCCGACCTTGAGCGCGCCGTCGTCGCGGCCCGGCTCCAAAACAAACACCCGGTCGTGTTCTTTGGCAAGCGTTTCGATGAGCGTCCGCGAGTAACGGCTACCCGCCTCCTCGTCGGCTGAAATGAGCAGCGTGACGGGGCCGCGCAGGGAACCGCCCGCTTCAGCGAGAGACACGGCCCCTATCGCGCTCACAATCCCGGCTTTCATATCGAGCACGCCGGGGCCGTACACCTTGTCACCGCCTCGTCTAAAGGGCA
This sequence comes from uncultured Trueperaceae bacterium, assembly GCA_963799485.1. Classification (GTDB taxonomy): domain Bacteria; phylum Deinococcota; class Deinococci; order Deinococcales; family Trueperaceae; genus Truepera. Next base: position 75,445 of record CAWCXJ010000008.1, on the reverse strand, counting down.
TTGCGGCAATCGTCCCGCGGGGCCAGACTGTGTCGCAGTGGGCGAGCAGCAAACTCTTCGGCCCGTCGCCCCCTTTTTTACGCGCGATAAGCGCGTCACCGACCGTTTCACCGGCGTGTCTTTCGACCGCCCAACCGCGCAGGTTGAGGACTGCCCACAGGTGTGAGACCAGATGGTTGACCACCTGCTTGTCGTAGGTAGGCGACTCGAGCCTTACAAGTGCTTCAAGGGTGTCTAGGTAGTTGGGCTCGAGGGCCAAGGCAGCGTCGTAAAAGGCGAGCGTCATGGCCTATGCTAACACCGGGCCGGCGGCGAGTCAGGGCGTTTTTTGCGCGGCTTGTGTACGCTTTTGTAGATAGCTTTCCCACAGATTTTCAGCAAGCAGCCGCACCCCCGGTTCGCCGGTCGTGCGGGCGTAGGAGTAACCGACGCGCAGGTCGTGCTGCGCGGCCCGGTCGCGTTTGTCAGAAGCGAGACTGTAACGCGCCAGATACACGTGCGCTAAGAGAACGTCGCGTTGCCGCTGCGGTTTTACGGCGTGCAGGTCGCGGAGCGCGTCGGCGTAGGCGCGGAGCGCGCCGCGTTTGTCGCCCGCCTCGGCGAGTGCCCGGCCGCGCCGAAGGTGTCCACCTGCATTGTAAAGAAGCTCGCGCACCTGTCTCCTAATGTCAGCGAGTATAACGCGCGCCGCACAAGGAACTGTTTTTCAGCAGCTCGAGCAGTACGCTCACCATGTTTTCAGCGAAACTTTTACCGAACCGGATACTGCCTCAAACGCACATTTTGCCAACCTGCGCTCAGTAAACGCGGCGACTGCATGGGGCCAGGCCAACCTGAAAAAGGAAGCTTGGCTGTTCCTGGCAAGTGCTGCAACGCTCGGTAAACGTTTGTTCAGGATAAAGATTTACGCGCGTACGAAACATTTTAGAGTGGGCGCACCGTAACGGGGCATACTGTAGTGGGGCACGGTTACGCTGTTGGGTTATGCAGCTGGGTTATGCGACCGGTTTGGGCAGGCGCGCCCAAGAATCGCATAAACTGAGCCTATGGGAATGCTCGAGCTGGGCACAACGCGGCGGCAAAAATGGCGGATTGTCTGGCTGCTCGCCCTGTTGCAAGTCGTTTCTGTCGCCGGCATCGTCAGTATCTTTTTGGTCGTGCAGAGCGCACAATTGCCGCCCGTGTGGGCTGTTTTGCTCGTCATCGCTACCGTCACCTGGCTCTTTACCTTCGTCTTGTTGTTCGTCAATATTGCGTATTTGTACCTGCGGCGGGATTAACAGGTGCAAGGCGGCCCCGGTAAAGAAAAACCTGTGGGGGACGTCGCGCTGGCGTTTCGCCGGTTTTTTACGGCGGTTTTTGCGCTGCGCTGCCCGAACTGTGGCGCGGGCCGTATCGCCAAAGGGCCGTTTAATATCGTAGACGTGTGCGGCGTGTGTCACGCGAAGTTTACCAGAGGCGACGCCGGAAACTGGCTCGTTGCCGCGACGCTCAACTACTTTTTTACGGCGGTGTTGTGCATCCTGACAACCGTACTGTTGGTGCGAGCTTACGGCTTTTTTTCAGGATTGGCGTTTGTCGTCGCGGGATTTGCGCTCGTTTACGGCGCACTGCTCTACAGACCGATGAAGACGCTCGCCGTGTGGACGTTGTGGCTGTTCGGGTTTATCTATCCGGACTAGGAATAAGATGACGGACATGCTGAGCGACTTAGAGCTTCTCACCTTACAGGCCGAAACGCTTTTCGTTCAAGACGGGGCAAAGCGGCTTTTGTACGTGAACGAAGCCGAACGCCCCGAAGCGCCGAGGTTTTTTCTGGGCCGCACGAAAGAGGGCGTCATCTGCCGGTTTCGGGATGATGTGCCGCAAACAGTTGTAGAACAGCTAGAAGAAGTCGTCGCCAAAGAACCTGGAACCCTCAGCGAAGAGTCTGCTTATCTAGAAGTTTACAAAGAGATTTTACGGCAACATGGGCCGATTACAGCTGTGTGGTCTGGGCCTGCTTACCGGTTTCCCGACGCACTTCAGACTGTGCCGGGCACCGTGACGATAACCGAAGCCAACGCCGACCTGCTAGACGCGCATCTTGCCGAGTGGAAGGCCGATTTAGAGTCCGTACGACCTTGCGTTGCAGTAATCCAGGAAAATCGTGCGGTGTCGGTATGTTGCAGCTCGAGAACCTCACCCGAACGTTCACCGGGCGCGGCTGAAGCGGGGCTCGAGACCGTTCCAGCAGCTCGTGGTCAGGGTTACGCCGTAAAAGCTGTTGCAGGGTGGGCTTTGGAAGTCAGTAAAACCGGACGAATCCCGCTTTACAGCACGTCCTGGGAAAACACGGCGTCTAGGGCCGTAGCTAAAAAGTTAGGCTTAATCATGTACGGCACCGACCTCCACTTCACCTAAACTCAGCGAAACGGATACCGTAAAAGCGGCACGAGTGCCAACAAAAAGAATCCTGCCGCTACGCCGCCGACAAGACCTTGCACCCCCATCAAGGCTCCGGCACTCTGCACGGCGGCCCCGGCGCGGTAGCCGGTCAGCTCGAGCACCCCCCCCGAAAGCGCCGCCGCAAACGCAAACGCCGCCGTCTGACAGAGCGTAAAGAGCGCGTAAAAAAGCCCGTCGCGCCGCGTTTCCTGATTTTCGGCGTCCCCTTCGATCACGTCGGGCAGCAGCGCCCACGGAAACAGCAGCACCGACCCGACCCCGGCCCCGACCAGCAGCGTACAAAAGACCAAGACAGCGGACACGGCCCCCGGTGGCGACAGCGTAACGAGTGACGGCAAACCCAAAACGAGCAGGGCGAGCCCGGCGGCAAACGCCCGCTTTTTACCCAGACGCTTAGAGAGCCACGTCCAGAGCGGCACCGACGCCGCCGCGACGATAAAGAGCAGCGCCAAAAGCCCGGTTTGCGTGAGGGGCGCAAGCTCGAGCCGACTCAGCAGAAAAAAGGGCAACATCGCCGAAAGCGTCCCCATCCCGAGCGTAGCGGCGGAAAAGAGCAGGAGCAGCGCCGGATAGCCGCGAGCTTTTAGCACCGCCTCGGCCCCGGCCCAAAATCCGCCCGTCGGAGCGGCGGCGAGGCGTTTGGGTTCCGCGACGGTTGCGACCATCACCAGGTACGACGCGCTCATCAGCGTGCCGAACGAAACACCCATCACACCCCACCCGAGGCTCGAGTCCGCCCCCAAGCCCGCCCACGCGTTGACCTGCGCGGCCAAAAGCGGCGGCGCGGCAGCCGCGAGCAGCGACGCGGCGGTGGCAAACACGACGCGGTAGCCGCTCAGGACGGTACGCGCTTCGTATTCCGGGGCCAACTCCGGGGTCATCGCCAGATACGAGGTCTGCACAAAGGTAAACACGCAGGCGTGAACGATGAGCGCGAGAGCCGCCAGCCAGAACGTTCCTGGTACGCCCAAAGGCAGGTTCGGGACCAGCCAGAGCAGCGCAAACGTCGCGCCGAAAGGCAGCGCACCCCAGAAGATGATAGGGCTACGCCGTCCGTAACGGGCTTTTACGGCGTCGCTTAAACTGCCCAGCAGCGGGTCGACGAGCGCGTCGAGCACGCGGCCCACGAGCAGCACCGCGCCTGCAAGTCCGGGCCTGAGTCCGGTTTGCACGAGGAAAAAGAGCAGGAAGAAGTTGACGGTATTATACGAGAGCGACGCGCCGACTTCGGCGACGCCGTAACCGAGGGCGCGGCGTCGCGTCGAGGTGGGCACGCTTAACTATAAGGGCTGCGCTCGAGCTTTGCGGCTAGTCGCGCCCCACCGAACCTCGCAGCAGCAGCGCCGCCGCCGTCAGTCCAGCGGTGACGAGGAGGGCGGTTGCCAGCGGATGCTCCGCCGAACTGGTGTAGAGGCTCCCACCCCGCACCCGGCCCTGATAATCGCCGCGTTCTTGTAAATCCGAAGTCGGCCTGTGGAGTGACCCACCGGGGTACTGCACCGGGTCACCCGAGCGTTGCTGCCCAAAAAAAGCTTGCGTCGCCATCCCCTTGTCGGTCAGGCGCGGCGCGTAGCGTCCGGCGGCTGAAATCAGTTTGCCACCACCCCCGACGGTTATGTCGCGTTCGGGGGTTTCGGCGCAGTGCAAAATCGCCTCGGCGACCACTCCGGGCGAATAGACGGGCGGCGGCAGGGTCGGCTCTTCGTCCATGTAGTTTTTGGCGTGGTGCGGGTACGGCGTGTCGATACTTGCAGGTTTGATCAGTGTGACGGAAACGGGCGCGTTCTCGGCCTCGAGTTCAACCCGCAGCGCCTCGGTAAAGCCTTTTACGGCGTGCTTCGAGCTCGAGTACATCCCCTGTAGCGGAATCGCCCGGTCTGACAAGGCCGACCCGATATTGATCAGTGCGCCGCCCTTGTCTTTAAGCCCCCGCGCCGCCGTCAGTGAGCCGTAAACCAGACCCCAGAAGTTCGTATCGAAGAGTTTACGGTAGTCTTCGGTGGTGCCGTCTAACAGCGCCCCGAAAATCCCGACGCCCGCGTTGTTGACCCAAGTGTCGAAGCCGCCGAAACGCCCCTCCGCCGTCTGCGCTACCTTTTGAACGTCGCTCTCTTGACCGACGTCACAAACGACGTAAACAGCTTCGTGACCTCCCTGCTCCAGCTCGGTTACGAGGTCTCCAAGCGCCTCCTCGTTGCGGGCTGCCAAAACCAGACGCGCGCCGCGCTTCGCTGCCAGCCGCGCCGTTGCCAAACCGATGCCCGACGTTGCCCCGGTAATAACCATCACTTGTTCATCTAGCTTTTTGAGTTTGACGCTCATCTTTCCCCTTATCCGCTCGAGTCTTGTTTCAGGCTTTTTCACGCCTGCCGCTGAGGTAAAACCATACGCCGACCCTTTCTCTTAGGGAACAAATACCGCCCTGACGCAGCCGTCTTCCTTGTTCTTAAACATCTCGTAGCCGCGCGGCGCTTCTTCTAAAGGGAGCGTGTGCGTCGCCAGATACGACGCGTCGAGTTCGCCTTTTACGGCGTGGTCCAAGAGGCGCGGCAGGTACGCCTGCCCGTGTTGCTGCGCGGCCCGCACCGTCAAGCCTTTGTTGATGACGGCCCCGACCGGGAACTTGTCCATCAGGCCGTACACACCCAGAATCGACAAGGTGCCCCCTTTGCGGCACGCCAAAATCGCCTCGCGGAGGGCAGTGCCGCGGTCGGTCTCGAGCCGTAAAGCCTGCTTGACCCGGTCGTAGGCGTAGCCGACGCCGGTGCCGTGCGCTTCCATCCCTACCGCGTCGATACACGAATCGGGCCCGCGCCCGCCGGTCAGCTCTTTGAGGGCCTCCAGCACACTGTCTTTCGTATAGTCGAGCGTTTCGGCCCCGGCGTGTTCTTTAGCCATCTTTAGGCGTTCCGGTAACCGGTCAATCGCAATCACCCGCTCCGCGCCCAGCAGATACGCGCTCCTCATCGCCATCAACCCGACGCCGCCCGCGCCCCACACCGCGACCGTATCGCCGGGGTGGATGTTGCAAAAGTCCGCGCCCATGTACCCGGTCGGGCCGGCGTCGGACAAAAACAGCGCCTGCTCGTCCCGTAAACCCTCAGGCACCGTAAAACAGTCCACATCGGCGTGTGGTACGCGGATGTAGGTGGCGTGCGAACCCGCGTAACCACCAAAGGCGTGCGTGTAACCGTAGATTCCGGCGGTCGGATACCCCAAGATCGGCTCTTGCAACTCGGCGTTGGGGTTGGTGTTGTCGCACAACGAGTAGAGGTCTCTCTGACAGTACCAGCACGAACCGCACGAGACGAACGACGGGACGACCACCCGGTCGCCCTTTTGTATCCGCTTGACCTCGCTGCCGACCTCCACGACTTCACCCATAAACTCGTGACCTAAAACGTCGCCTTCACGCATGGTGGGGATAAAGCCGTCGATCAGGTGTAGGTCTGAACCGCACGTGGTAGACATGATGACGCGCAGAATCACGTCTTTCGGGTTGACGATTTCAGGGTCGGGCACCGTTTCGACCCGCAGGTCGTTGACGCCGTTCCATACCAGGGCTCGCATGGTGTCTCCTCTAGAAAAACCGGAAGTTCAAACGTTATCGCTGCGCCCACGGGCGGACGGGTTGTGCTCGAGTGTCGGCATCTCGCCTGTTTCAGCCAGGCTCTTAAACCGGCGCAAGGCTTTACTGACCAGGTTTTTGGGGACAGCCGCAAACTGCTCCGCCGCGGCGCGCCCGAGCGCCCCGCCGGGCGGACTGAACTCGAGCCTGAGCGTCACTACGGTTCCCCGGTCAGCCGGTGCCGGGCGGAAGCGTACAAAACCCTCGCTGGGCAGCGCGGCCCCCGCCAGCGACGCCCAGTGAATAAACTCATCCCTGCGCTCTTCGGTAACGTGCGTGTCCCACTCGAGGCTGCGGCCCAGCGGCAGGTTCAGCTGCCAGTGCGTCTGGTTGTTCTCTTTGTGACGCACTGCGGCGACGTGGCTCATGATTTTCGGCAAGGTACCGGGCTCGAGCCAGAGTCCGTAAAGCTCTTCAGCGGAGCGCCCGACCGTGAGAGAGCGCTCGACTTCGGGCGCGCCTTGCTCCTGCACGCCTTCTTCGTTCCGGCTCCCCCTGCCCTGACGGTGTACACTGTTTTTTACGGCGCGGCGCTCTTTAAGCCCTCGGTAGAGAAGCCAGCCCCCGGCGAGTACAGCAACCGTACCGACGAGCGCAACGTTGGACGACCCCTTTTTCGGCGGCACGTAACGCGTCCCGCGCAGGTCGGCCCGTGCGGGCGCGCCGACGTAACGACCGTGTGACGGTACCGCGAGGCGTTTGAAGTCGGCGGCCAGGACGTGCAAATCCCGGCGCAGCTCGGCACCTTGCAGCGCCGGGCCATGTCCGCTGATAGACGGTTTCGGGCTCGAGCCCGGCCAGCTCTCTCGCCGACGCCTCAGCCGACGCCCAATCGGGCGTGTAGTACCTGGGCGGGCCGTGGACTCCCGGTTTTTGCACCGCGACCGCATAAACCGATTCGGCTTTGGTCGTCACGAACGCGTCGCCGGCGACCAGCAAACGGTCGGTATCGCGCCACAAAGACACGTGTCCGGGACTGTGACCGGGCGTGTGCAACCAGCGCCAGCCCGGCATTTCCGGAACGCTGCCGCCTTCCGGGAGCACCCTAAGCCAGCGGCTCACGTCAACCGGACCTTTCGGGTACACACCCGACATCCGCGCCATCAGGCCGCCACCGACCGACGGGTCGGGCGGCGGATAGGCAGAAGCGCCGTTTAAGTAGGGATGCTCGAGTTCGTGGGCATAAATCGGCACGTCCCAGCCTTCAGCGAGTTCACGGAGCGCCCCGACATGGTCAAAATGCCCGTGGGTCAAGATGATGGCTTTCGGTTTGACGCCTTCGCCGAAACGTTTTGCGGCAGCTTTGCGGATAACCCCGGCAGTTCCGGGTAGCCCCGCGTCAACGAGCACCCAGTCTCCGTTGGCGACGCCGTAAAAGACGATGTTGACGATGCCCAGGCGTTTGTAGGCCAAGTCCGGCGCGATTTCGTGCGTAGCGTCATCTCGGCCTGTATCTGAAGTCCGTGCCATAAACCTCCCCGTTCTGATGCTGAGGTGTTCGGTACAGTAAAGGCCCCAACACATGCCGGGGCCTCTTGCCTCGATAGAAACTTTATTCCTTACCGGTAATGGTATCGGTAATACGTTTGGTGATTGGCTTGTCCCCTTCGAGCTGGCTCCCCTGCTCGGTTTGCGCGTAAGCCCCCGGTACGGGCGGCGCAAGCTTCGGCTCCCCGCCGACGGGTTCGGCGACCCGCTGGCTGTATTCGGCGTTACCGTCCAAAGACGGGCCTTCTGTCCAGCGCCCATTGGTAAGCGGCTGACCGTCTTTGGCGGTGGACAAAAAGACGTAGTTGTAATCGCTGTTCTCCTGCTCCTGCGGAAACGAGTTGGGAATCGGCAGTGTGCCCTCATAGCCGCCGAGTTCTTCCAACACCGCCAACCACTGCTGCTGGTGCATGGTGTCGCGGGCGATCAAAAACGAGAGCATGTCTTTCATGCCGGGGTCGTCGGTGTAGTTGTAAAGCCGTGTGGCGAGCGCCCGCCCCGTCGATTCCGCCATCACATTGGCGTACATGTCGGCGGCGATGTTGCCACTCCCGACTACAAACGCGCCCGTAAAAGGAACGCCGCTGCTGTCAACGGGCATCGCGCCCAAACCCGCTGAAAGGTAGTGGCGCGGGTTCATCCCGCCGAGTACGGCGGCGACCGCCGGGTTGTCTTTGGCGGCTTGTTCCTTGAGGGCCGGTGCGGCCCCCTCGAGGTTTAGGGCCACCGCCGTTGCCAGCATCTCGATATGTGCGAGCTCCTCGGTGCCGGTCTCTAAGAGCATGTCGCGGTACTTTTTCGGCCCGCGCGCGTTCCACGCCTGAAACAGGTACTGCAGAGCGACGCGCATCTCCCCTTCGATGCCGCCAATCGCCTGCTGCAGCATGTTGGCGAAAACCGGACTAGGCGTCGTGACCTCGACTTTGTATTGCAACTTGCCGTCGTGATAAAACATATTCCCCTCCCCAGAAGTCTTTTGCTCCGCCAATCAAGATAGTCCCCGGCCCGGAGAAGCGTTTTAGGTATATCGCACAGTCCGAGGGGAAAATCCTGCAAGGGTCGTTTTTTAGTGGTGTCAGCTTTTGGTGGTGTCAGCAGCCGAGCGCAAGCAAAACCGTATCGGAGCACCACGTCAGCGGACAACGCGAACGCCATAATCAGCTCAACATCGTCTCGAGCGTCGCTGATAAGGTCGCTGAAAGTGTGTTGTGCAAGGTCACACCGTAAACCGGATTTCGTTCCTTAGGGGGATTTATGACACCGCAAGAAGCGCAGCAAAAAACCGTACTTTCGTGGCTCAAAGACGCCCACGCGCTCGAGGTGGGCGCGTTGCCAACCCTGAAAGCCCACCTTTCGGCAGCCGAGAACTACCCGGAATTACACGGGAAGCTTCAGCAGCATCTCGAAGAGACGCAGCGCCACGCCGAGCTTGTCGAAGGGTGCATTGGACGCTTGGGGGGTAAACCGGCAGCGCTTAAAGAAACGGTCAGCTCAGCCGTGGGCAAGGTTACCGGGATTGCCAACTTGCCCGCCAAAGACACGGTGGTCAAAAATGCACTCGGCGACTACGCCGCCGAAAACTTCGAGATCGCCTGCTACAACTCGCTAATTGCCGGTGCTGAAGCGCTTGGAGACCAGGAAACAGTGGCGGCGTGTCAACAAATTTTGCGTGACGAAGAAGAGATGGCGATCTGGTTGGCGAAGCATATCCCGACGCTGACAGTGCAGTATCTAGCTGAAGTCGTCGACGCCCCGGACGCACAGGCCACCCTAGACAATCTCAAGCAAAAGGCTGCAGACCTCGGCGAGAAGGGCAAAGAAGCCGCCTCCGGAATTGACGCGAGAAACGCCCTGCTCGCGTCGGGTGCGCTTTTAGCAGGCGCGGGCGCGGCACTCTTGGTCGGTCAAGCACTCCGCGGCAAGTCCGATAAGGACGGCTCAGACCAAAGCGGGCAGGGCGAACCCACAATGCAGGCCGACGCACAAAGCGCAGTCGCCGACCGCTACGACGGCTATGTGACCGAAGTCGAAGCCGGGAGCAGCGCGCCTGTAGAGGCGAGCGGTTTACCCGAGCCCACGTCGTACGGGGCCGGACAACCCCTGGAACCGAGGCCGGATTTCGACTCCGACATGCCGGCAGCAGGCTTGGTAGAAGACGTTTTGATAGAAGACGTTTTGGTAGAAGACATCGTAGATGTTCCGGTAGAGCTGGTTTACACCGAGGTTTGGCTGACGCCGGGGCCTTATACCGGCGTCGGGCCGAAAAACCGTGAGACCGAGGACGCAACCGGGCAAGAGGTCTACTCGCGTTTGACCCAGCATGGACAGGTCGATGCTTCGCTGATTGAAGTCACCATCGACAACGGTGAGGTATTGCTCGAGGGCACCGTCGACAGCGAAGAGACCAGACGCGCCGCCGAAGAGGCGGTCGCAAGCATTTCGGGCGTGACAAGAGTGCAAAACTTGTTGGCGGTGCGAGAGACACAAACCGCTTCTGAAGGACAAACCGGGGAGGGAGACACGCAGGCAGAGGTCCAGGAGTTTGAGCACAGCACTTCCGTCAACGCGTCACCCGACGAGGTTTACGCCTTTATGGCGCAGGTCGAAAACCTGCCCAAATACCTGCCGACGACCCATAGCGCTCAGCCCCAAGAAGGTGAACGGGTCCGGGTTCAGGGCGAAGCGCAGGGCCACGAATACGACGCCGACGGGTTTTTCCGTAAAGACGAAGCAAACCACCGGATCGAGTGGGGCGCAGACGAACAGTACTATTCGGGGTGGCTCGAGGTTTCCGGACAGGGAGAGGGCTCGACGATGACCGTTCACCTCACCTTCTCAGGTGGCCCGCCCGCCGGAGAAGGCGACGCGCCGGGTGATGACAGCGGCGGCAGCGAAGGGCCGAACCGCGCGCAGATTCAAGAGGGGCTGGTTAAAGCGCTTACGTCGATTAAAAACTTTGTCGAAGAGGGACGTTCGGGGGGCAAAGAGGAGCCGGGCGCAGCGACCTGAACGAAACCGCCTACGCCGTAAAGCTTACAAGTAAGGCTGCTGCATCCGAACTGGGTACAGCAGCCTTTTTCGGCTGCCTCACACGGTGATAGTTTTTGCCACGCGCGCGCGAAGCTCTTTTCCAAGGGTCATAAAGAGGTCGGCGTCCTCGGCTTTAAGGGGTTTGGAAAGCAGGTAACCCTGCACGTATTCGCACCCGAGCGAGGTGAGCAGCTCGAGCTGCGCCTCGGTTTCTACCCCTTCGGCAACTACCTTCATCCCCAGATTGTGCGCCATCAAAACGATGGTGCGGACAAGCTCTTCACCTTCACGGCTCGCGCCGAGCCGGTCGATAAACGAGCGGTCGATTTTGAGGGTGTCGGTCGGCAGGTGTTGCAAATAAGAAAGCGACGAATAACCGGTACCGAAGTCGTCGATATGAAGCTGAATGCCGCGCGCTTTAAGGCGCGTGATGTTGTCCCGCACCGCTGCCGACGAACTCATCATGACAGACTCGGTCAGCTCGAGCCGTAAACTCTCAGCGCCGAGGCCCGTTTGCTCGAGTACCGCTTCGATATGGGCAACGAGGTCGGTGCGGAGAAACTGCTGGCTCGAGAGGTTGACGTTGAGCGTTAAAGCCGCTCTGCCCGGAAGCTTTTGCCACGCCGCGACCTGCGCGCACGCTTCGCGTAAAACCCAGCGGTCGAGTTGAATGACGAGCCCGGTCTCTTCGGCTAGCGGGATGAATTCGGACGGCGAGATGGGGCCGTGAACCGGGTGTTGCCAGCGTACGAGCGCCTCGAACCCGGTGGTTCGGCCCGCCTCGGCAGTGACGATAGGCTGGTAGTGAACCTCGAACGCACCTTGCTCGACGGCTTTACGCAGGTCGGCCTCGAGTGCCATCAAACCGAGCGTCCGTTCGCGCATGGGCGTATCGAATACGGCGTAACGCGCTTTGCCCAGGGCTTTGGCCCGGTACATGGCGATGTCGGCGTCGCGCAGCACCTCTTCGGCTTCGTTATAGCCCACGCTGCTGGGCACCAGACCGATACTCGCCGAAATGTAGAGCTCGTGCTGTGCGAGCTTAAAAGGCGTTAAAAAACTCAGCTGGAGACGTTCGGCAATTTCTGCCGCTTCGCTAAAGTTGCCTAGATCCTCAAGCAGCACCGTAAACTCGTCGCCGCCCAAACGCGCTACGGTGTCGCCGGGGCGGACATTTTCCAACAGCCGCGCGGCGATGGCTTGGAGCAGTTTGTCACCGACGGGGTGCCCGAGCGAATCGTTGATGACCTTGAAGCGGTCGAAGTCGAGGTACAAAACAGCAAAACCGGCGTCCGGATTGCGTTTTTCGCGCTCTAGCGCGTGAGAGAGGCGGTCGTAAAAGAGCGCCCGGTTGGCGAGGCCCGTGAGCGCGTCGTGAAAGGCGTCGTGGCGGAGCCTGGCGTTGGCCTGCTCGAGTTCTTCCGTGCGCGCCCGCACCCGAATTTCTAGTTCTCTATTTGCCCGGGCCAAGGCAATTTTGGCTTCTTCGCGGGCCGTTACGTCGTTTTGCACGCCGATAAAGTGCGTGAGCGCTCCAGCAGCGTCGTGAACGGGCGTCATCGTCAGCTCGTTCCAAAAAGGCGCGCCGTCTTTACAGTAATTTTTGAAGACGACCGTGCAGCCCTGTCCGTGTTTGACGGCGTGGCGAATCTTGCTTACCATTTCGGGGTCGGTGTCCGGGCCTTGCAAAAAGCGGCAGTTGCGGCCCAACACGTCGGCGGCGGTGTACCCGGTAATAGTAGTAAACGCCGGGTTGCAGTAGATGACCGGGCAGTCGGGTTGCCGCACGTCGGCAATCGTCACACCGCTGCCAACGGCTGCAACCGCGCGTTCTTGTAGCTGCAGCACATCCTGAGCGTGAGGCGAAGTGTCGTCGGTGAGGCTGGCGTGCCACAAAGCGGGGAACTCGAGCGCCGGAACTACGGATTCTGAAAGCACCGTCGAGCTGCCTTTTGGCTGATGCAGTTGCGAAGACATACCTAAAAGTAGCAGAGGGTTTATTACAGACTTCTTACAGAGATGTACCCGGTGAAGGTGTAACTACCGCGTCGGGGTAGGTAAAACTCGGCAGCAGGAACTCGGAAGTAGGAAAACAGCATGCAGTTACGCGCTCTCCCTGGCACGTTTCGCCCTGGCCCACTTTACCTTTAAGCTGGACGGCGTGCTGGCCTTCTGGCTCGCGTTTATCCTGACCCGCCCGCTCGGAGCCTCGACCGGCGACCTGCTCTCGCAACCGGCAAACGTAGGCGGCCTCAATCTGGGCACCGTAAACACAAGCCTGATCTTCCTGACCGTCATCGTCTCGCTGGTGACGTTTGTTACGCTCAGGCAGCAGCAGCAGCGGCGCACGCTGGCAGCTCAGCCGACATCTTCAGCAGAATCCGCCTAACCCCTCAGCTGAGCAGTTCGACCTGACCGACACGCATTCAAAGCGTGTCGGTTTTTTTATCGGCTAAAAGTCAGAAGTGAGTGGGTGGCTCGAGTAAACGCCCTGTTTTTTTGCACCCTGAGAACCCCATTTCGTGAGAGCGCGCAGCAAAATGGTCGGAAACATTAAGTTTGTGGCCCATACGTGAGCGTTTCTCTCCACTCCCCTCCAACATTCACCCTGTACCTTGACCCTAGCCAACAGGCACCCACCTTTGGCGAAAGGAGCATCATGAAAGAGCGAACCAAAACCCTTCTTCTTAGCGGCGCGTTACTCGTCGGCTCGGTTGGTACGACCGTTGCGCTTGCCCAGGCTTCAGGCGGTGCGACCAACACCCCGGTGCAGGCGCAGGGTCGGACACAGCAGCCAAGCTTTACCGGCTCGATTCCCTTGCCGCAAGACAATCAGAGCGAAGGCGCGGAAGCCGCCGCCTACGCGAGTATGGCAAAAGTCACGCTGGATCAGGCAGTTACGGCGGCCCAAAGCTCGCTCGGTGTTCAAACCGCGCCGAGTTCAGCCGAGTTAGGCAACGAGAACGGCTTTCTGGTCTGGGAGGTCGTTATCGGTCAGCAAACCGTCAAGGTAGATGCCGGCGACGGCAAGGTGCTGCAAACCGAGCAGGTCGGCGCTGAAGAAATGGCAGATAACGGCGAAAGCCACGACAAGAACGAAGGGAGTTATAAGGAAGATTCCGGTCGGCAGGAGCAGCATGAAGGCGATACGGAAGACGGCAACTAGGCCGACCGACTCCGAACCGCTCTACACCAGCCCCCTGAAATCAGGGGGCTTTTCTTTGGCTGCCGTCGCAGCGGACGCGCAAAGCTTCAACCTCCCTCCAACATTCGGCTCTTAAGGTAAGCGGGTCGCCGGGGCTAAACCGGCACAGAGGAGAAGACCATGAAACGTCCACTAACTATCTATCTGCTCACCGGCACCCTTGCACTTACCGGATTGACGCCCGCCTTGGCCCAGACGAACGCCCCTCTCCCGGCGCAGCAGCAGCCTATTGCGCCCGAAACCAATCCGCCCGGTGATATTCCCGATACGCAGGCATTTGTCACGTACACTTCGCCCAAAGGCTTTCACCTCGAGGTTCCCGAAGGCTGGGCGCGCTCCGAAAACGGGCAGAGCGTTCATTTTGCCGACAAGTACGGCAGCGTCGACGTGCAGGTGAGTACGGCACAAAGTGCACCCACCGTCGCCAGCGTTCAGCAAACGCAGGTTGCGGCGCTGATGGCCTCAAACCAGGCCGTCCAGGTCAGCAACACGCAAGCCGTGCAGCTTCCGGGTGGGCAAGCCGTGCGTATCGACTACGCCTCGAACTCGGCACCCAACCCGGTAACGAACAAGCAGATTCGGCTCGAGAACACCGAATACCTTTTCTACAAAAACGGCGAGCTCGTCGCCGTGACCTTTTCTGCGCCCTACGGAGCCGACAACGTTGACCAGTGGCGCTACATGTCCGAAAGTTTCGGGTGGAACTGAGATGGACACCCAAAGAACCGTTCTGGCAGCGCACGACCTCTACCGTTTTTTTCACACGCCTGAAGCGGAAACGCTCGCGCTGCGCGGTGTAAGTATGGAGTTGCGCCGAGGTGAAACCGTCGCAGTGATGGGGCCGTCCGGTAGCGGCAAATCGACGCTACTGGCGTGTCTGGCGGGGCTTGATGAGCCCGACGGGGGTCACGTCGAGCTGCTGGGCGAACGTTTGACGCGCCGCCCCGAAACCGTGCGGGCCGGATTGCGAGCCGAGCACATCGGGATTTTGCTCCAGTCCGGCAACCTGCTCGGGCATCTCAACGTTGAAGAAAACGTGATGATGTCTTTGCAACTCGCCCACAAACCCAGCCAAGCACGTATCACTGAGCTTTTGGAGGCGGTAGGGCTAACAGGTCGCCGCACGGCCTACCCCGCCGAACTCTCAGGCGGCGAAACGGCGCGGGCAGGACTTGCCGTCGCGCTTGCCGCCGACCCTGCGGTACTCTTGGCCGACGAACCGACCGGCGAGGTAGACGCCGAAACCGAAGCCTTGTTGCTGGACATGCTCGAGGCTCGCAGGCAGCAGGGCTACGCCGCGCTGATTGCCACGCACAGTCCGGCGCTGGCGGCGCACGCCGACCGCACCGTTCAGCTGAGCGATGGGAGCATCTCCTATGACTAGCCTTATGACGAAACCTCTCGTTTCCGTTCGGCAGGCAAGCAGGGTCTACGCGCAGGGTCACGAACCCGTTACGGCGCTCGCGTCGGCAACGTGTGATGTGTATCCCGGTGCGCGGATTGCGCTCGTCGGCCCTTCGGGAAGCGGTAAATCCACGCTTTTGCACCTGATGGGAGGGCTCGAGACGCCTACCTCCGGCACCGTCACCTGGCCCGCGCTCGGGTCGCGCGCGCAGCTGCGCCCTGAACAAGTCGCCTTTGTCTTTCAAACGCCCAGTTTGGTTCCTTCTTTGAGCGTTGTGGAAAATGTCGAGCTACCCCTTATTTTGGCGGGTAAGGGCGACGCTCGTTCGGCGGCTCTGGCAGTGTTGGGCCGTCTTGAGCTAGCCCCCCTCGCCGACAAATTGCCCGAAGAACTCTCCGGCGGGCAGGCGCAGCGGGTCGGGGTCGCGCGGGCGCTCGCCTACAGCCCCAAACTCATCTTGGCCGACGAACCCACCGGGCAGCTCGACGGGCCGACCGCCGCGCACCTCTTCGATGTGTGGTTGAGGGCGCTTGAGGGAACCGACACAGCACTTGTCGTAGCAACCCACGATATGCGGGTGGTCGACAGGTTGCGTGAGGTGTGGCACATGCGGTTTGGCAGGCTCGAGCCCGCCCTGCACGAGTTTCAACGAGAGGCGGTCTCAGCATGACCCGGTTATGGCTTAAAGGGCTCTTAAAACGCCGTCCGGTGCGGCTTTTCGGTACCGTGACCGGGATTGCGCTGACCGTCGCACTACTGATGTCCTTGGCGGCGTTTATCGTCTCCGGTTCGGCGAGCATGACGCGGCGGGCGGTGGCGACCGTCCCGGTCGACTGGCAAGTTCAGCTCACGCCGGGAACTGCGCCCAAAACGGTACTCACGGCACTTCAGCAGGCGACCCCCGTACAGACTACCGCGCAGGTCGGCTACGCCCAGACTGCCGGGCTCGAGGCCCAAACAGGCGGCGCTGCACAGACCACCGTGCAAACAACCGGGCCGGGTAAGGTCTTGGGGTTGCCGCAAGCTTACTTCGCCAAGTTTCCCGGTCAGGTGCGTTCGCTCGTCGGCTCGCTTCAGGGCGCTCTGGTCGCGCAGCAGACGGCGGCGAATTTGCACGTCACCGTCGGTGACACGGTAAAAATCATGCGTGTGGGACTGCCGCCGGTTCAGGTCAAGGTGGCAGGCGTCGTCGAACTTCCCAACGCCGATTCGATGTTTCAAGCCGTCGGCGTCCCGCCCGGCAGCGCCCCGCAAGCACCCCCGGACAACGTGGTGCTGCTCCCGGCGGCGCAGTGGCGCACCCTTTTTGACCCGCAAGCCAAGGTCAGGCCCGACTCGGTGCGGACGCAGCTGCACGTGCGGCTTGGTCGCGGCGCGCTGCCGAACGACCCGGGCGCGGCTTATCTGGACGTAACGGGACGCGCGAAAAACCTCGAGGCCCGCATCGCCGGAAACGGTTCGGTTGCCGACAATCTGGCAGCCCGGTTAGACGGTGCGCGCGGCGACGCCCTCTACGCCCGCGTGCTGTTTCTCTTTTTAGGCACACCGGGCGCGCTGCTCGCGGCGCTGTTGACGCTGGCAGTAACCGCTTCGGGTCAGGCGCGGCGACGTCAGGAACAGGCGCTGTTACGGACGCGGGGAGCCTCGAGCCCGCAACTTTTACGGCTGGCGGGGTTTGAAGCCCTGGCGGTAGGTGTAACGGGCATCGTACTCGGTTTTTTACTCGCGTTTGCAGCGTCGTGGGCGCTTCTCGGAACGAACTTAGGGACAGCTGCAGGTGTCGGTGTTTGGCTCGTCGCCGCCGCACTGGTCGGTTTCTTGCTGGCCGCCGCTGCCGTGATGCTGCCGGCTTGGCGGGCGCTCCGGGGTGAGACGGTCGCGTCAGCCAGAGCGGTTGTCGGTCACGCCGCCTCTCCGCTCTGGGAACGCCTCTACCTCGACGTGCTCTTTCTGGCACTCGCAGGGGTGGTGTTCTGGCAAACGGCGAAGAGTGGGTATCAGGTGGTGCTGGCTCCCGAGGGGGTCGCGCAGACTTCGGTCAATTACACGGCGTTTATCGCGCCGGTCTTTTTGTGGCTCGGCGCAGGACTGCTCACCCTCCGCCTGTGGAATCTGCTGTTAAGTCGGGGTTCGTACCTTCTAGCCGGTCTCCTTCGTCCGGTGGCGCGCCAGCTCTCCGGCACTGTCGCAGCCTCTTTGGGGCGGCAACGGCGGCGCGTCGCCGGCGGCGTGGTGCTGGTCGCACTAGCCTTCTCATTTGCGGCGTCCACGGCGGTTTTTAACACGACCTATAACGGGCAGTCCAGGGTCGACGCGCTGCTGACCAACGGTGCAGATGTCACCGTTACTGGCACGACGGCAGCACCGGCAGGCACAAAACTTGCGGCCTTTGCCGCGCTCCCCGGCGTCCAGGCCGCCGCGCCCATGCAACACCGTTTCGCCTACGTCGGCAACGACCTGCAAGACCTTTACGGCATCAACCCAAACCACATCGGTGCGGCGACGGTGATGTCAAACGCCTACTTTAAGGGCGGCGACGCGCAGGCTACCTTGGGGGCGCTCAGCAGCAATCCGGACGGTGTTTTGGTTTCCGAAGAGACCGTCCGGGATTTTCAGCTGCAGGTCGGCGACCGCATCAACCTGCGTTTGCAAAATGCCAAAGATAACAAGTACCACACTGTTCCCTTTACCTTCGTCGGGGTCGCTAGAGAGTTTCCAACTGCGCCCAAAGATTCGTTTCTGGTCGCCAACGCGGGCTATATCGCGCAGCAGACGGGTAGAGGTGCGGCTGAGGTCGTACTGCTCAAGACGCAAAATGCAGCAGGTGTTGTCAAGGCGGCAGCGCCCCTTGTTCGTTCACTGCCCGGTGCGAAAGTCTCGAGCCTCACGCAGGCACAAACGTTAATCAGCTCGAGCCTCACCGCCGTCGACCTTAAAGGGCTGACCCGGCTCGAGCTGACCTTCGCCTTTGTCCTGCTGGCAGCGGCTTCCGGGCTGGTACTGGCGCTCGGTTTGGCTGAACGGCGGCGCACCTTTGCCATCCTGAGCGCGCTCGGCGCAAAGTCGGCGCAACTCGGCGCGTTCTTGTGGAGTGAAGGGTTGTTTGTGCTGCTAAGCGGCGCGGTCGTCGGGTTGCTGACGGGTTTCGGCGTCGCCGAGATGCTCGTCAAGGTCTTGACCGGCGTGTTCGATCCGCCCCCCGAAGCGCTCTCCGTGCCGTGGCTGTACCTGCTCGAGCTGATAAGCGCAGCAGCGGCAGCAACCGTACTGGCTATTCTCAGCGCCCGCGTCACGGCGCGCAAACCGGTCGTACAGGCACTCCGCGACCTTTAGCAGTAAAACCTGGCGGCACAACCACCTTCGGTACGGCTCGCCCGTTGGTACCAACGGGCGAGCCGACTTTGGTGGGCCTCGAGTCGGTGGCGTGTTATACCCAAGCTTAAGTAACGTGGCCTCCGTTCGTACTGTCCGTTCGTATTGAAGGTCAAACGACTCTACAGCTCCCCGGCGGCACTGGCTGCCGACGCGTATTGTCCGTTCGTAGTTGAGGCCGAACCCGGCCCACCACCTCATCGTAAACACAGAAAGGTATTGATGACCAACCCCTTAGCTGCAGCTGTGCTCGGTATCGTCGAGGGCGTTACCGAGTTCTTGCCGATTTCATCGACCGGACACCTTATCGTCGCCGCCGACCTGCTGAGGTTTAATTCAGCAGCGGCGTTTGAAATCATCATTCAGCTGGGCGCGGTTTTCGCCGTCGTCTGGTTTTACCGGCAGGCGTTACTGGGGCAGGCTCGGCAACTGCCACACGACCGCAGCGTTCGGCGTTTCTGGCTGGGCATTGTACTGGCCTTTATCCCTGCTGCCGTCGTCGGCTTGCTGCTGAGCAACTACATCGAACGCGTTTTGTTTTCGCCGCAGGTCGTCGCCGTGTCGCTGATTGTCGGGGGT
The DNA here is from genome assembly GCA_963799485.1 of uncultured Trueperaceae bacterium. Classification (GTDB taxonomy): domain Bacteria; phylum Deinococcota; class Deinococci; order Deinococcales; family Trueperaceae; genus Truepera. The sequence continues at coordinate 56,290 of CAWCXJ010000008.1, read as the reverse complement.
ATCGTCCTCTGGGTAGTCGAAATGATTCCCAAAAAGCCGACTACGCAAGACGCGTCTCAAATTACGCTGCGCCAAGCACTGATTGTCGGTTTGGCGCAGCTTACGGCTCTCGTTCCCGGCGTCTCGCGCTCGGGCGCGACCATCGTCGGCGGAATGCTGAGCGGTTTGACGCGTCCGGCAGCGACGAGTTTTTCGTTTTATCTGGCGATGCCGACCCTCGGCGCAGCGACTCTGTATTCGCTGCTCAAAGATATCGGCAGTATCAGCGGCGCGGGCTTGACCAACCTCGCCGTCGGTCTGGTCGTTTCGTTTATCACGGCGCTCCTTGCTATCGGCTGGCTTTTGCGCTACATTGCCAAACACGACTTCAGAGGCTTCGCGGTCTACCGCATCGTCGCAGGTACCGTCATCTTGCTGGTTTTCGGCTGGCCCTAGCGTGAACAGCGCGGATACAAAAGAAACGGCTCGAGGCGCCGGTCGGCCGCCAACATTCGTTTAACATTGGCGCTGTAGGGTGTCTCTGAGTCAAAAGTCGAACGCGACTTTGCCTTAAATTTGAGTCAAATTTGACTTAGAACCGAGGGTTGACATGACGACACTACGAAAATATCTCCCCGACCTGCGCGGTTCGCTCCTGATCTATTGGGGGGTGTTGCTGGCGGCGCTTTTTTTATTTGGTCAGTTTGCCAGTGAAGTCTACGAGAAAGAGGGGTTTTTTTTCGACCAACCCATCTTGAACTGGTTCGGCACGCACGCGTCCCCGCTCCTGATCGGCACGGCTCGAGCCTTTACCGATTTTGGTTCACCGCCGGTGCTGGGCGCGGTGGCAGTGGCGGCGGTGGTGCTGCTCTGGTGGCGGGCGCGTGAGCGCGGGGCCGCCGTCTTTCTAGCTGTGGGTCTGGGCGGGGCGATGCTCTTAAACGTGCTGTTCAAGCTCTTTTTTGCTCGAGTTCGGCCCGCACTCTTCGAGCAGCTCACCCCGGCACCGGGCTATTCGTTTCCGAGCGGGCACGCGATGGGGAGTGCAGCGTTTTTCCTGGCGGTCTATCTGCTGGTTGCAAAACTGTTTCCCCGCTGGCGCTGGCTTGCCGGGGTACTCGGCGCACTCTTCACCCTCGGTATCGGGCTTTCACGACTTGTCCTCCAAGTCCACTACCCGTCGGACGTTTTGGCAGGCTGGGCGCTCTCGGCGGCGTGGGTGTTGGGGGTGAACCTCGTCTATGCGCGTACTCGTCGTTGAAGACGACCGGGGCGTCGGCGACCTCGTGTGCGACGATTTGCGCGACCAGGGTTACGCGCTCGACTGGGCACAAGACGGCGACGAAGCGCTGGAACTGCTGGCGAGTTTTCCCTACGACCTCGTAGTCCTCGACCTGATGCTGCCCGGTTACAACGGCTTTGAAATCATCGAGCGGTTGCGGGGTGGGGGGCAAAAGGTGCCGGTGTTGATGCTGACGGCCCGTGACGGCGTTGACGACCGGGTGAAGGGGCTCGAGCTCGGTGCGGACGATTATCTGGTTAAGCCCTTTCATCTCACTGAACTGCGGGCGCGTGTCCGGGCGCTGCTGCGGCGCTCACAAGGTGAAGCCAGCAATCAGGTCACGGTCGGACGGCTCGCGCTCGAGGTCGCGCAAAAACGGGTCTGGTTTGCCGGTAACGAGGTGCGCTTGTCGGGGCGAGAGTTTGCGGTGCTCGAGTTTTTAGCCCTCAACGCAGGGGGCTACTACACCCGCGACACGCTTTTGGAGCACGTCTGGCCCGGTGACACCAGCATCGACCCGCGCACGGTCGATACCTACATCCGCTACCTGCGGCGCAAACTCGGCGACGACGCCATCGAAACGGTGCGAAACCTGGGTTACAGGTTTCGGGGCTGAGGGTGACGCTTCGGCTCCGTCTGACCCTTTTTTATACGCTGCTGGTCGCACTTGTTCTGGCAGTAAGTGGCGTGGGCTTGCATCTTCTGCTCGCCAGGGGTCTCTACCGCAGCCTCGACGAAAATCTGCAACAAGCCGCGAGTTTGCTCTCAGGATTTATCGAACAAGAAGACAGCGTGCTCAAATTGCGCCCCGAAAACGACGTTATACCACAACTTTCAGCAGATTTGGTCGCCGTCTTGGTCGGCGCGAACGGACAGGTACTCGACAGTTTGGGGCGCGTACCGACGCCTCTGCCCCGTATAGCAGCGGGTTTGTCGACGCAAGGGGAGTGGCGGGTGTGGAGCGAATCCCTTCAGGGCGTCACCTTGCAGATCCTGCAAGACACGCGCAGCATCACGGAGAGTGTGCGCCGTTTCGACCTCAGCTTTGCGGTTTTGGCACCCCTCGCCGTGCTTTTGGCGTTCGGGTTGGGCTACGTTTTTTCCGGTCAGGCCCTGACGCCGGTGCGTCATATGACGGACGCGGCGCTCGCCTTAGCCACCCGGCGGGCGTGGGGCGAGCGCTTGCCGGAACCGAACAACCAAGACGAACTGTGGCGCTTGTCGCAGGCGACCAACACCCTGTTGGCGACCCTCGCCGACGTGATCGAGAGCGAACGCCGGTTTACCGCCGACGCCGCCCACGAACTCCGCACACCGCTGACGGTTTTACGGGGGCGGCTCGAGCAAGCCGTAGAAAAATCTCAGGGGAGCAAGGTGCAGGCTTCACTAAATGCCGCCCTAGTCGCTAGCGATGAACTGCTGGGACTTGTTGAAAAGCTGCTCTTATTGGCCCGCACCGACGCCGGTCAGGGCTTTCATTTAGAACCCGCCCTGCTCGACGAAATCGCCTTCGAGGTGAGCGAGTTGCTGCGGCCTTTATTTCAGGGAAAAGGCTTGGGGCTCGAGCTAAACCTCCCGGACGAGGTGCCGGTTGCGGGCGACCGGGTAGCGCTGGGCTTACTCATCCGTAATCTGCTGGAGAATGCGCTTAAATTCACCGATACCGGACAGGTCGGCGTTACGGTCGAAAGACAGGACGCTGTAGCCCGTCTCTACGTCTGGGACAGCGGGCCGGGGATTCCGGCAGAAGCGCTGGGGCACCTTTTTGAACGGTTTTATCAGGCGGACGTGCGTCACCGGCAGTCAGGCAGCGGGTTGGGGCTGGCGCTCGCTCGGAGCATTGCGGTGTGGCACGGGGGCACTCTGGCAGCGCAAAACCGGCGTGAGGGGGGCGCGGTGTTTACGCTCGAGCTGCCGTTGCTAGAAAAACAGCGGTGTGACAAAAACCCCCGCTAGAATCGAGACGTACAGCGCGTTCAGCACGAATCTTTTACCCGGTTCAGCACTTCTAGCCCAACCGTGCGCCACAAAGGATTTCGCGTTATGATGCACCGTTTTTATGGTCGCTCTTAAAACCCTTCTGAACCGCCCCAACAGTGCCGGGCGCGGCGCGGTCTTTACCTTCGGCCTCCGCATCGTCTCGACCGGCCTGACCTTCGTTACCGCTACGATTCTGGCGCGGCTTTTGGGCGTTGAGGGTTACGGCACCTACGCGCTGGCGCTCGAGTGGCTCACCTTTCTGACTGTCCCGACCGCCCTCGGCATGGACAGGTTTATGGTTCGGGAAATCGCGGTCTTCCGGGCGCAGGGAAAATGGGACAAACTTTACGGCTTTTTACGGTGGGGCAACCTCGCCGTCCTGAGCTTTTCGCTCCTCGTTGCCGGAGCCGGAGCCGTTTTCGTCACGTATGCAATTCGAGACCGGGACGCGCTGCGCCTGAGCTTGTACCTCATCTTGGCGGCGCTCCCGCTGATGTCTTTGACAACTTTACGGCAGGCCGCCATGCGCGGCTTCGACCACATTGTCGGCGGGCAGTGGCCCGAACTGGTTTTACGGCCCCTGCTGATTGTCGCCCTCAGCGTGTCGGCGTGGTTTTTACTGCCCCGGTTCTCCTTACAGTTTTCTGCGCCGTGGGCGGTTGCCGCGCTCTGCACTGCGACGCTCGTCGCGTTTTCAGTCGGCGCGTATCTGCTCGCCCGTGTTTTACGGGACGCGCCGGAGGCTAAGCCAAGCTACGAACGCTCCTGGCTCAAAACCGCGCTCCCGTTTATGCTCATCAGCGGGATGTATGTGCTCAACGCCCGCACCAGCATCTTGATGCTGGGCGCACTTGGCACACCCGGCGACGTTGGACTTTATCAGTTCGCCTCACGCGGGGCCGACTTTATTGCGATGGTACTGCTCGCCGTAAATACGGCGTTTGCGCCGCTCTTAGCGAGGCTTTACGCGCAGAACAAGCAGCGGCAGCTCGAGTCCGCCGTCGCCCGTAGCACCCGCACCATCACGCTCGTGTCACTGCCGATTGCCCTGGCCTTTATCTTTTTGGGTGGCCTATTTCTCGCCATCCCCGGCCCTGAGTTCGCCGCCGCCCGCACCACCCTGACGATTCTCAGCATCGGGCAGCTTTTTAACGCCGCGACCGGCACCGTCGCCATGCTCTTGAACATGACCGGACACGAGCGCGACACGGCGCTTGTGGTGGGCATCAGCGCGGTTGCCAACATCGCGCTCAACCTGCTCCTCATTCCGAGGTTGGGGCTCGCGGGTGCCGCCGTCGCCACCGCTCTGGGCACGCTGGCGTGGAACGTTTTGCTGTCGTATTTCGTCTACAAACGGCTCGGCTTCTACTCGGTTTTAGGCGTTTACACCCTGAGAAAACGCGCCGCTTAGCCTTTTGAGACGTTCTTAACTTGACCAAAGCAGGATATAGTGAGCATTCAGGCTTAGAACCTGCTCCGTTATGCTAAAACACCTTAAACAGTTTGCCTACAATCAGAAGTTTCGCGCTGAGGTCGCCGCCGCCGGACGCCGCACCGACCTGCCGCTCATCAAGCCCGACTTCTTGGGCATCGGCACGGCGCGTTCGGCGAGTACCTGGCTGCACTCACGGCTCTCCCAGCACCCGGACGTTTACCTGCCTGAGCTTAAAGAGCTGCACTTTTTCAACGAACGCCGCGAACACAAGCCGTGCGACGTGTCCGGCGCAAGCTGGACGCGCCCGGTCTATTTCGACCCGGAAAACCCCGCGCACTGGCGCTGGTACAGCCAGCAATTTGCGCCCGGCAAAGATAAGGTCAAGGGTGAAATTACGCCGGACTACTCGACGCTTTCGGTAGGGCGCGTTGGTCAGATTAAACAGCACCTGCCCGCCGTAAGAATCATCTTGCTCATCCGCAACCCGGTTGAGCGCGCCTGGTCGGGTTTACGGTATTCGTGGCAGCGGCATCAGGGCGAGGCGCTCAGCCCGGAAGACGTTGAACGGCTGATGCGGGCCGCGCTGCACCCCGAGCGACTGTTACGCGGCGACTACCCGCTGACACTGACCAATTGGGAGGCGCATTTTCCCGCAAAACAGCGGCTTTACATCTTTTACGACGACGTGGTGACGCAGCCGAGCGCAGAACTTAAACGCGTCGCCGAGTTTTTAGAGATCGACCCCGCCAAGCTCGAGCAAACCGGGGATGAGCGCCGCGTCAACACCGCACCCGCCGAAAACGTCCCGCCTGAGGTGCGTGAACGGTTGCAAGCATACTACGAACCGCAAATTCACTGGGTCGAAGAGCACTTGGGCCGCGATTTATCGGGCTGGCTCGAGCCCACCTCACCCAAACTCGAGAAGACACCATGACCCAACCTAAACCGAACTTTTTTATCGTCGGCGCACCCAAATGCGGCACCACCGCGATGAACGATTACCTTGCAAAGCATCCCGAAGTGTTCATCCCCGACATCAAAGAGGTGCATTTTTTCGGGCGTGACCTGAACATCACCAAGGGCGCACTACGCGACGAAGGGGCTTACCTTGCGCTTTTTACGGGCGCGGAGGGCGAAAAACGGCTTGGGGAGGCGTCGGTCTGGTACTTGTACTCGAAAACGGCGGCAGCGGAAATTTATGACTTCAACCCGGACGCCAAGATTATTGTGATGCTCCGGAACCCCGCCGAGATGCTCTATTCGCAGCATTCGCAGTTTTTGTATAACGGCAATGAAGACCTCGAGGACTTCCGTGAAGCTCTAGCCGCCGAGTCTGAGCGTAAAGCCGGACGCCGCGTTCCGAAAAGCGCTCATCTGGTAGACGGGCTCTTCTACTCGGAAACGGTGCGCTACGCCGAGCAGATAGAACGGTACTTCGAGCGGTTTGGTCAAGAGAACGTGCATATCATTTTGTACGACGACTTTCGCGCCGACCTGCCCGGAACCTACCGCCAGCTTTTACAGTTTTTAGGCGTGAGCGACGACTTTGCGCCCGAGTTTACGGTGGTCAACCCCAACAAACGCGCCCGCAGCGCCCTCTTGCGCAGTTTTGTACAGAGTCCGCCCGAAAGTATCAAACGCCTGAGCCGGGTGTTTTTTCCGCGCAGTCTGCGGCAAAAGGTGATGAAAGGGCTCGACCGGGCCAACGTCCGCTACGAGGCGCGCGCACCCCTCGACCCTGAATTAAAGGGAGAACTCGAGCGCCGCTTTGCCCCTGAAGTTGACAAGTTGGAGCGACTTTTAGGCCGCGAGTTGCCCTGGCCCAGAAGCGAGCGTGTCCATGCGCCCTAACTTGTTTCTGGTGGGCGCACCCAAATGCGGCACCTCGGCCTTGCACGGCTACCTGGCGCAGCACCCGGACGTGTGGATGTCCGAACCCAAAGAACCGCACTTCTTTTGTACCGACGTAGACGCGCCTTTTGCGGTTCGTGACCCGGACGCCTACGCGGCACTTTTCAAGGATGTCCAGAGTGACGTCGTGGGCGAGTCGTCGGCGACGTATCTTTATTCAAAAGTGGCGGCGCAAAAGATTCGGGCGGTGTGTCCGGACGCAGGCATTATCGCCATGGTCAGGAGTCCGCTCGAGATGCTCCCCTCCTTGCACTCGCAGAAACGGGTGAACGGCACCGAACCCTACCCGACGCTGAAAGAAGCGTTAGCCGCAGAACCGAAACGTAAAGCGGGTGAACTCCCAGCCATCGGCGCGTTTCCGTTTTACGGCGACGCCGCGCGTTATACCGAGCAGTTGCAGCGTTACCTAGACGTTTTCCCCCCGAACAGCTGCACATCATCGTGTTCGACGACTTCAAGCGGGACGCGGCGGCGGTTTACGCGGGCGTTTTGAAGTTTTTGGGTCTAGGGCCGTTTACGCCCAACTTCAAGGTGGTCAATCAGAACAAACGCGTCCGCTCACGTGTGCTGCATAACGTGTTGCAAAACCCGGCGTCGGCGGTGAACCGGCTCCCCAAACCCCTGAACAAGCTGACCTACAAGGCGCTCGACAAGCTCAACTCGGCGGTTGAAACGAGAATGCCGCTAGGGGCCGCCGTGAAAACGCAACTTGTGCGCGACTTTACGGGGGAGGTCGAAAGTTTGGGCAAACTTTTAGGCCGTGACCTGCGGGGCTGGCTCGAGTAAGGTGCGCATTACCTTTGTTTTACCGGGGGCGGGCAGCGTTCCGGTCGGCGGCTTCAAGGTCGTTTACGAATACGCGAACCGGCTTACGGAGCGCGGTCACAGCGTCGTGGTCGTTCACACCGCGCAACCCGACCGTCAGGCCTCGGCGAGCGAACGGCTTAAAAAAGGCGTGCGTTTCGTTCAGCGCAACGTTGACAAAAGCTATCGTCCCGACTGGTTCAGGCTGCGCCCGGGCGTTTCGCTGTTGTGGCGGGCAACCCCGGCAGCGCACGGTATCCCGGACGCCGACGCCGTAATCGCCACCGCGTGGCAGACCGCCGAGTGGGTCGCCGACTACCCCGCCGTAAAAGGCCGGAGGTTCTACCTCATTCAGCATTACGAGACGTGGAGCGGCCCGAAAGAGCGCGTAGACGCCACGTTTGGGTTGGGTCTGCACAATCTGGTGATCGCGCGGTGGTTGCAAGAGGTTGCGCGCGAACAGGGCGCAGACGCGGTTTATCTGCCTAACGGCCTCGATTTTACGGCGTTTGGGATTGACGTACAACCGGAAAACCGAGCTATACGGGCGATGTTCTATCACGGGGCCGACTGGAAAGGGTCAGCCGATGGGACCCGGGCGCTGAAAATCGTTAAAACCCGGCTGCCTGAGCTGCGAGCGACACTTTTCGGTGCACCCGCCGCGCCGGAGGGTCTGCCCAACTGGATACGTTATGAGCAGACGCCGTCACCCAAAAGGTTGCGTGAACTTTATAACGAGAGCGCCGTCTTTATGGCAACGTCTTGGACCGAAGGCTGGGGCCTGCCGGGGTGTGAGGCTTTGATGTGCGGCTGTGCACTCGCGGCGACCGATGTAGGTGGGCACCGCGAATACGCCGTAAACGGTGACACAGCTCTGTTAAGCCCCCCTAAAAACCCCGTAAAACTTGCCGAGAATGTTTTGGCGCTGCTTCAAGATGAGCGTTTACGGTTGCAACTCGCCGCGCAAGGTCACGGTTACGTGCAGCGCTTTACTTGGGAATGGGCAGTGGAGGGGCTCGAGCGCGAACTCACCCGGCAGCCGCAAAAACGTATATAAGCTACAACTGCACCCGCGCTTACAGTGCGTGAAAACGTCCGTTGATACGTTGAAAGGTATGAAAAACGCTATGAAATACCTCATGATTGTTGCTGTACTAGGTTTCGGTCTTGCCGCGTGCAACCCTAACCAGGCTGACAACGCGGTCGATAACGCAGGTAACGCGGTTGGCAACGCCGTTGAAAATGCCGGTGAAGCTGTCAATAACGCTGTGGACAATACCGGCAACGCAGTCGATAACGCAGCAGATCAAACCCAGGATGCAGCTCAAGACGCCACCGACGGCAACTAAACTTCTCTAAGCTGTTTGGAAGGCTGCTCGTAGGAGCAGCCTTCTTTCATGGTTTCTTTTTTGTGTGGGTTCTTTCGGCTGGTTTTGCCTGTTTGCCAAAGCGTTTACCGAGCTGAGGCCGTTTTTCTCTCGGCTTCATAAAGCGCCACACCCACAGCGACCGCCAAGTTGAGCGACTCGACGAGCGGGCTCTGCGGAATCATGACACTCTCGCCGAACTCAGCATATTCAGGCAGCAACCCCGCCCCCTCGGGGCCGAACACGAGCGTATAGGGCGCGTTAAAGCTAGCATCTTGGAGTTGCACTGAAGCGTCCAGCATAAAGGGATACAGCATATGTGAAAATGCCGTTCGGTACGCCTGTACCGAGCTAAAATAGTTAAAGCGGAGCGCAAACATCGCACCCATCGAGGCGCGCACGACGTGCGGGTTAAAGATATCGGCGGCGGGCTCTAGAAGCGCCAGGTCGCGCATCCCGAACGCCAGCATCGTCCGGACGATAGTGCCCAGGTTGCCGTTGTCACTCGGGTTGACCAGCAGCAGGTGGTTCGCGCGCACAGAGAGGGGCGCGTTGTACTTTTCAAATACGCCAAAAACGTAGATATTGCCCTTGTGCGACAAGCGCTCGACGGCGCGGTCGTTTGTCTCAAAGGGGACACTGTGGGCGGCGCAAAGTGCTCTGAGCTTGGTCAACCCGCTGCTTTTTTCACCCTTGCTGTGCGCGACGACCCGCACGACGTTTTCAGGTCGGTGCGTCAGCAATTCCAGAGTTGGAAACATCCCGAAGCTGTACGAGTAACCGAAATCTTTCTGATACCGTTTGAGCTGCTTTTTGCCGCTCACGCCGCAGGAATTCCCTCGAAGGGAGTCTCGAGCCCCGCAGTCGCCGCTTCTTTAGCGTCTTGCGGTACCCAGTCGAAAGCCAGCACCCCCCGGTAGGCGCGCACCGCCCCGGCGCGGTCGCCGCTCAGGTCGCGAACTTGGCCCAAACGTGTGAGCAGATATCCCGGCAGGTAGTAGGGCGTACTGAAGTCACCGTTTGCGGCGGCCTCGAGCCGTTCCAACGCCTCGGCAGGATGCCCGTTCAGCAGCAGCAAATTGGCTTCATGAAAGCGGGCTTCGGCCCCCGCGACCTCCCGGAGACTCCCCAGCAGGGCCACCGGGTCGGCGGCGTCGCCGCGAAAGGCCACGTCAAGCAGCGCCCGCTCGCGGATGGTCGCGTCACGGGGTACCTCCTTCGGCGTAACGACTTCTGCGCCTTCTCGGCGGAGTGTCTCGAGCAAAAACGGCAGCTGCTCGACCCCGGCGAGTACCGTTACGCGCGTTTCGGGCAGTTCGACAATTTGTACCGCCAGCTCACCCAGGCGCTCGCGCCACCAGTCGGTACCGGGGCCGTCGCCGAACGCCGCTTCACGTTCGCGTTGATGGGTGTCTATAATCGGCATCACTTCATCCCAGATTCGGGCCAGCGTCAGGGGTTGCGGCAAAAGTGCGTCGAGTGGGCGTAAAAGCGCCTCGAGCCCCATGAGCTGTTCACGGGTCTGCGGGTAGCCCGCGAGGTAACGCTGAAAGTCCCTTTCGGCCTCCGGATCGGGGCTCTTCAGCATCCCGGACCCTACTTTTACGCCCTGCCGCTCCGCCCACGCCAGCGCGGGCGGTAGGGCGATTTCAGGTGTGTCTTGCCACGCCGGGGTCTCGAGTGCGTTTGGTGCTAACGGCGCGGGTATCAGCACCTCGGGTCGGCTCGCCCGGACGAGCGCCAGCACGCTCGCGGCGTTGTAGACCGGATAACGCAGGTGCCACGCGCCGAGCAGCGGCAACAGGGTTACCCTCACCTTTGCCCTCTGGCTCTGGCGCGTTCTTCACGGCGCGCCTCGTCTTCGCGCCGCCTGTCGCCGTCACGCGCCGCTTCCGCATGCCGGTCTCCGGCCTCGTTGAAGATACGTTTGAGGAGCCTCGAGCGCATGTCCGGCGGTGGGGCCGTCTCCCGCTTTTCTACTCGCCGCTCGGCCCTTCGCGCCGCCTGCCGCGCCCGTTTTTTGCTCTTTTTCGCCATCCTTTATGCTACAGGGCGGCGAGCTGCGGGCACGCGGGGGGCGCTACCGTTTGACCTTACCGTGTGCCTTACTACGGTGACGAAGCTCAGCTCATCAATAATTAGACTAGGTTGAAACGTGGTCGTGATGACGATAGCTAAAACGCGCGGCGCAGCCCAACTCACACGAAAGGAGCAGAATGGAACATACTGAGAGCTATTCGGGCTCCGCTCGAGTCCGAACCGAAGGTCAGGCTGAAGCGGCTGATCCCAACACTTTCGGAAACGCAGCGCAAGACGTAACCAAAGACGCGCAGAGGCGAGGCCAGGAGGTTTTGAACAAGGTCGCCGACGAAGCACAAACGCTTGTCGGTCGCCTGCGCGAAGAGGCGACCGGGGCGCTCGGCGAGGGAAAAGCGCAGCTCGCCTCACAGATCGGTGGGGTCGCGCGGGCGCTTAAGGCGAGCAGCCGAGAGTTTCGTAGCGATAAACTAACGGGTTTGGCAGACCTGAGCGAAGGTCTAGCGGGAGAAGTCGAGGCTGTAAGACACTACTTGGACGACCGGAGCGGTGAGTCGCTCCTAACGGAGTTTCGCACCTTTGCGAGCCGCAACCGCGGCTTGTTCGTCGGCAGTTTGTTCGTTGCCGGGCTTGTAGCCGTGCGTTTTGCCCAAAGCACGCCGCCGGACAAGTCAGCTGCGCCGCGTCCCAAACGTTCCGGCAAATCGCGGACGACTGTTGTAACCGGGAACCGGGTTAATACTTACAGGGCGGGTCGCTCATGAGTTCGACGAGTTCCTACACCGACCCTGGCAACCGTAGCCCCGACGAACTCGAGCGTGACATTGCCGAAACACGCGCGCGCATCAGCCGCAACGTCGACAACATCGCCTACAGGTTGAGTCCGGAGAGTCTCGGGCAAGACGTCAAAACTACCGTCGCCGATACGCAGCAGCTCACCTTCGGCGCTATCGAAGGCTTGGGCGACAAGTTCTTAGAACGCACGCAGGGTTGGAAAGGGCAAACCCGTGAGTTAGCCAGGCAGCACTCGGTGCCGGTTACCCTGGTAGGGCTTGGGTTAGCGTGGCTGATGATGCGCGCGAACCGCCGCTAAGAACAAGCTCGAGACAAAGGCCACGGCAAAAGGCACAGCAAAGGCTGTAACATATCGGATACGGGGCGTATCAGGGGAGAACCGGGGGCAGGTATGGTGTAACGTTTTGCGCCGCAAAGGTGCTTTTGTACGTAAGTCCTGCAAGTCACGTGAAAGTCACATGTGAGAAACCAGCACATCACCGAAGACGAAACTCTTTGTCTCGAGTGCTAAAGCTTTAAGAATCTAGGAGACATTTATGGCAGACCGAATCATCGTCAACAGCGACACAAACCACGACGTACCCGACAACCGTCCTATCCGCCGCACCGCTTGGGGCGCTGTACTCGCAGGGGCACTCTTGGCCCTTATGACCACGCTCTTGCTGACGCTGCTTTTTGGCGGCATCGGCCTCAACACCTTCGACCCCGCTACCAGCAACGATCCTGTGGGCAACGGCACCGGCAGCATTATCGCCGTTATCGTGACGAACCTGGTTTCACTTTTCTTGGGCGGTTACGTCGCCGGTCGCTTGGCCGGTTCGCCGCGCCGTGGCGACAGCATCATTCACGGCCTGATGACCTGGGGCGTGTTGACGCTGGCGACCATCTACCTTGTCTCAGGCGTGCTCGGTAGCCTCGTCGGTGGTGTGAGCAACTTGCTGGGCAGCACTCTTTCAAACGTCGCCCAAGTTGCTCCTGCAGCAACAAGCGTGCTCCCGAATCAGCTCGATGTACAAAACCAGGTCAACCAGTTTTTGACCGACGCGGGCGTTCAAAACCCCGAGCAAACCGGTCAAGAACTTGTTCAGCGCATCGTCCAGCGCGTCCAGAACGGTGAAAGCCTTACCTCACCCGCTGCTCAGCAAGAACTAACGACTTTTTTAGCGAACAACTCAACCTTGAGCCAGCAGGAGATCAACCAGCAAGTCCAGCAGTTCACCCAGCAGGCCGATCAGACGTTGCAAAACGTGCAGAATACCGTCACCAATACGGCTGAAACGGCTACAGATACAGCAGGCAGCGTTGCCCTTTGGGGTCTTGTCGGGCTCATTTTGGGTGCTATCGTTGCGGCCCTTGGCGCTATGGCAGGCGCGCCTAAAGATAGAGCGGAAGCTCGAGCCTAAGACGTACAAACAGTCACGTAGCTACAAGTAGGCGACTTCGGTCGCCTTTTTTCGTACCTTTTTCATTAAATCATCTGCGAAATAAAGAAAAATAAGGTGGGTTTTACTGTCTAGGAAAACAAATCTCGCGTCCAGCCGGATATGATGCGAGTTTTCTTGTTCAGGACGTGATAATTAGCGGTTTTTTAGCTTATTAAGCAGACTATCTATTTTCTACCTTAGCGCAGACGGGCGTACACTTCTCTGCGCGGTGCCAGGCGATAATACAAAGGTGGCAGACTCTGGGGAGCAGGCAGATATTCTCGTCGTTGGGGCCGGGATTGCCGGACTGAGGGCGGCGCGCACGCTGACCCGAGCCGGGGCCCGGGTTCTCGTTTTAGAAAAAAGTCGCGGCTTCGGTGGACGGGCCGCGACCAAACGCGTTCATGAAACCCGGATCGACCACGGCGCGCAGTACTTTACCGCCAGGGACTCCCGTTTTCAAACGCAGGTAGCGGCGTGGCTTCAAGAAGGCCGGTTGCAGGTGTGGACAAAAGGCTTTCACATCCTGACGCGTGAGGGGTTACGTCCGCCCGCCGAAGGTCACCCGCGCTACGCTTTTCCAGAGGGGATGAACACCATCGGCAAGCTTTTAGCTGAAGGCCTAAACGTTCGGCGCGCGGCTAAAGTCGTAGCGCTGTTGCGAACGGCGACGGGATGGACGGTCGAGTTGGAAGACGGCACCCGCTACGCCGCCAAACGCATTTTACTTAACGTACCGGCTCCTCAAGCGTTGGAGCTGGGCGTACACAGCTTTTCGGCGCAAACGCGTAAACATTTGCGCCGAGTCGAGTTTGCCCCGTGTCTGGCGCTGATGACCGGCTACTCGCAAGACGCGCCGGAGTGGTCTGGAATTACGGTCGAAGACCCCACCAACCCGCTTTCGTGGCTCGCCGACGACACCAGTAAACGCGCCTATGACGACCCGACCGTGCTGGTTCTACATGCAAACCCTGCATTCTCCCAAAAGCATCTGGAAACGCCTGAAGCCGCCGTCCCGGAGATGCTCGCGGTCGCCGCTTCACTTGGTTTTTCCGACCCACGCTGGACACAGCTGCACCGCTGGCGTTACGCCAAAACGACCACACCCTACGGTGAACCTTATCTTAAAGACGACAGCTTGTTTTTTTGCGGTGACTGGTGCGGCGGCGCGAAGGTAGAGGCAGCCTACGTGTCAGGGCTCGAGGTCGCCCAGGCCCTGCTGGAACAAGACGCTTAAAGCGAGGCGAACGTGTCGCACCGACTCGGGTTACCGCTGCTAAACCCTTGCGAGAACCAGTTCACCCGCTGTTCGGACGAGCCGTGGGTAAACGCTTCGGGGTTGACGCGACCGGTCGCCTCGGCTTGCAAGCGGTCATCGCCAATCGCGGCGGCGGCGGTAATACCTTCTTCAAAATCGGCTTGCGAAATAGACCCGACTCTGGTGCTCGACTGCTGTGCCCCGGCCCGCGTCTGCTCCCCGCCCCACACGCCGGCGTAACAGTCGGCTTGTAGTTCCAGCGCAACTGAGAGTCGGTTGGCAGCTCCCGGATTAGCCTGTTGCTGCTGCCGCACCTCACCAGACGTGCCAAGTAAGTTCTGCACGTGGTGGCCCATCTCGTGAGCGATGACGTAAGCTTGGGCAAAATCGCCGGACGCGCCGTAACGGTTTCGCAGGTCATCAAAAAAAGCGAAGTTGAGGTAAACCGTTTCGTCCAACGGGCAGTAAAAAGGCCCGGCAGACGCGGGAACGTCGCCACACGCCGAGGGCACAGTGCCACTCTCGAGCGACAACTGCGCCTCTCTATAGGGAATATCGTTCTCCTGAAAGATTGCCGCCCACGTCGCTTGCGAATCGTCTAGTACCGCCGAGACGAAGCTGACCTTCTGTGCGTCGCCCGGCGTTCGTATAGAACCACTTTGAGGCTTTGGTTGTGACTGTGGTTGTGACTGGGTTTGCGTTGGGGTCGTGCCGCCCTGAAGCGGCGACTGGATCCCGAACAGCCCGAAAAGGTCGACGCCGGAAACCAGACTCAAAACCAGCACGATCAAAAATCCGCCGACGCCCAAAGACGCCATACCGCCGCCGACACCCCTACCGACGCCTCTGCCACTACGCCCCCGGTTATCGGTGACGTTACGGCTACGACCCCTGTCTTCCCACTTCATGTGTGCTCCTCCGTCGACCCCTCAGGTTTTGAGTTTAACCGGGGCGAGTCTAGCAAATACCGCCCGAACCTATTTTAGTCCGGCCTCAACGACTTTCACAGTTACCAGGAGCTGTCCGACGTGCCGGGTGGTGTGTTCGGCGGCGTGAACGAGTAGCCCGATAACGGTTGAAGGAAGCCGCGCGCGGCCTACGGCTCGAGGCTCGGTCAGCGTCCTTTCGTCGAGCTTGCGCAGTTCCGCCAAAGCCGCTTCGACCTGGGCTTCAAAAGCCGCCACGAGGTCAGCCGTGCGCCCATTTCCGCCGCCCTCTCGAGCCAGCGCCGCGAGCTGCTCGGTGTTTAGCGCTTCGCCGCGCGTGTAGGTCAAGAGCCGCTCGAGCACGCCCGTAAGGTGCTGCAGATGAAACCCTACCGACGCCGCCCCTGCCGGGCGTTCCCATAACAGCGCTTCGGGAAACCCGGCTAGAAGCGTAACGACCTCTTCTTTTGCCTGCAGCAGCGCGTGAGCGACGGGTTGCACGAGGGGTGGCGTATCAGCCAGGGGGCCACGCAGCCAGACCTCGAGGGTCGCGGGTTCAGCCACAGCTGTTTTTTGCCGACTAGGAGTCGTAGACGCGCTCATAACCAGAAGTCTAGCAGGCTGCTTTAGTGTGTGTCCGACTTGCGCTTGACAGGGGCCCCGCCGGAGCGTTAAGCTTATTTTTGCTGCGACGCGGGGTGGAGCAGTCTGGTAGCTCGTCGGGCTCATAACCCGAAGGTCATTGGTTCAAATCCAGTCCCCGCAACCAAAAATAAAACCCGTCACAGACGGTATAAACGAGACCGCGTAAAGCCCAAAAGCTGAGCGCGGTTTTTCGTTTAGTGTGCCTATAGTGTGCCAGCGTCTCCATAAGGGTCAATTCACCCCTAAAACGGTGTTCTTTACAGGGCTGTAAAGCAGCGCCTCGAGCTTCGCCGCGGCCTCTTGCTGCATGTTGGGCAAAACGTGGCTGTAAGTGTTCAGGGTGATCACAATCGTCGCGTGCCCCAGGCGCTCGCTGACGACTTTGGGATGCACCCCTGCCAGTAAAAGCAGCGTCGCGTGTGTGTGCCGGAGGCTGTAGAGGTTAAAGCCGCTGAGTCCGGCCCGCTTCTGAACTGCGGCAAAGTTCCGGCTTCTGAGGTTGCTCAGCTCGAGGGCCTCTCCCAACACAGTCGTAAACATCAGCTCGTGCTCGTTCGGCGGCGACGCCGCCCGGTGTGCTAAAAGGGTCGTCACGAGTCCGGCGGGCAGAGCCAAGGTGCGCCGCCCCCGTTTGGTTTTGGTAGGGCCAAAGCACCAGCCGCCCCCTTTGGGCCGGACTACCGTCCGCTGCACACTTAGGGTGCTGCTCAGCGGGTCGAGGTCGCTCCACTTGAGCCCGATAGCTTCTGAAGGCCGTAAGCCGGTTCCTAAAAGCAGCTCGAAAAGCGCGTGCAAAGGGTCGCTTTTAGCGGCCGCTAAAAACTGCCCCGCCGCCTGTTCGGTCATGGCCTGCATCTCCCTGTGTTTTGGTTTGGGCAGGTCGATGTGCTGAGCCGGGTTCGTCGCCAAGAGCCCCCAGCGGATCGCCTGTTCAAAAGCGTTATGCAGAATCGTTTGGGCGTGCCGGACGGTTTTAGGGCTCAGATTCCGCTCGAGCATCCCAGCATAAAGCGCCTGAATGTCATAGGGTTTGATGCTGCTTAAGAGCCGCTCGCCAAGCTGGGGCCGGAGGTAGCGCCCCGCTTTCCAGGTGTAATCCCGGTGAGTGCGCTCGCTCACCCGCGGCTTGACGGCGGTCTCGAGCCAGCGGTCGAGATGGGTGTTTAAGCTCAGCTTCACCGGCTGAACCAGCGTGCCGGTGTCTTTGGCCCGGAGAAGTGCGGTAAGGGTCTGCTCAGCGTGCTTTTTGGTGCCGTGTACCGTCCGGTTTAAGTAGCGCCGTTTGCCGGTGTCGGGGTCGCGCCCAAGAAAGACGCGCAACATGTACTTCTGCTCACCGCGCTTCTCAATCTGCCCCGCCATTAGCGGCCCGCCGCTTCAGGTTGCCACTCGAGCAAATCACCCACCCCGAACGTTTTACCCGTCCGGGTATGCAGCGAAGTCAAGATACGGTCAAGCACCTTGCCTTGGATCGCCTCCGTTTTACCGCCGGTAATGCGGTAGATCGTCGAGCCCGCCAGTCCCGTGTCTTGGATGAGCTGATAGGCCGTCACTCCGTTTTGCTCGAGTACCTCTTTCAGTTTCCACTTAATCGGCATCCCGTCCATCTTATAGCCTCCTCACGCGCTATAGCGCCTGAACACAGTATATAGCATAGTTGCTTTATAAAGCAATTATGCTATATACTAGGGCATCTAAGGGCAACCGTCCAAAGTGAGCCCTTAGATAGAAACGGAGTTCCGAATGCAGAATACACCCAGACAAACCAAGCTCTTAGGTGCCACCGTGAAAGGTCTCGGTTTGGTCGTCGCCGTCTCGAGCACCCTCCCCTTTTGTTACGCCGTGGTCGAAGGTGCCGACAAAGTAACCCGGCTTGTACGAATCGCCACGCTGAAGCGTGAAGAGGTCCATTACCCTGACGAGGTGCAAGCTTATGAGACCCGTACCGAGAGAGTTGCTTACGGCGTCTGGGATGAGGTTCACTGCCTCGTCCCGGCGGCGGCTGAAGTTGCCCTGGAGGTAGCAGCGTGAGCACGAAGTACCCCGAAGGGAGCGCCCCCACCGGCCCCAGAACACGCCCGGTCGTGCGCTTTAACTTCGCCGCCGACGGCGTGCCCGAGTTCATCGCTATGTGGAAGCTGATCCGGGAACTGTGCGAACGCCACGGCTTCCCAGATGACCATTTAGACCTCGAGGCGAATATGGCTTTTACCGGTGTAGGCCGTGAGCAGCTCGAGCAGCTTCAGGCGTCTTGTGCCGACCTTGACCTGAGCGTAGATGTGCGATACGAGCAGTGGTGAGATAGTCCGAACACAAGAGCCCCGGCCTGAAACCGGGGCTTTTCTCTTGTGTCCGCTAAAGTCTCTTATCAGCCGGTCATAACCCCATGACTCAACACGGCATGGTTTAGCTTGGGGCTATGAGCCGCACTAATATCTGTTGTTACGGGTGTGGGCAGAGCGACCGCTACACCGGGTCTGTGTCGAGTATCCCTCTAGGAATGAATCTAAAGAATGTCACCGGTCCGCCCTCGATGTTGGCGTAGACGACGCCTTCAGGTGTGTGTCCAAGTACTGCGTGCAAATCAAGGCTGTCATTCTCTCCATAAGGCAAGCGCGCTTCTAAGATGAGCTGTTCAAACACCTCTTCGGCGGGCCTGGTGTTGACTGTAAAGCCCTGCTCATTCGTCTCCGTCAGGGGCCGTGAGACGTCGGCTGTCCGGGCCGCATCGGTGCGGTAAAGCCGGACGCGCCGCTCACCGGCGGCTTTAATCCGCAAGAGGTCAAAACGCCGCCCGAAGTCGAGTTGCACCATGCCGGGGCCTGCGGTGATCGGCGACGTCGGCGGCAGTTCTGTCGGTTTCGAGGGCGGCGCAAAGTCGCCTGAAGGTGGATACCCCGGCGGGATAAAGGGCTCGGGTTCGGGTTCCGGGGTCGGCGGGATAAAGATGATCGGCTGACGCTCGGCAGTTTGCGGCACGCGCAAGGTGATCGTCAGGGTGATGTCTGAACCCGCTGCAGTGTGGTTTTCAGAATACGAATATGAGCGGATAATGCCCGTCTTACCCTTGTAGGTCGCCATGCGCCCGATGTCGCGCGCTGTGACCGGGAAGGGCTGCATAAAGGTGAGCGTCACGATTTCGTAAGGTAGCAGCCGCTCTTTTACCGTATGCTGAGCAATGTTCAAAAGCGTGTGGCTGATCTGTTCGCGTAAAAGCGTTTCGTTCGCGTCTTTTTGCGCCTCACTCAGTTCAGCCGTGGTCGTGGTCGGGCTGCTGACGAGGCTCCAGATGTCGATCACCTTATCCGCCCCCGGTTTGCGTCCATAAATCGCTTCAGTGGCGTCCGTCGCGGCGTCGCTCAGGTTGTCAAAGGGCGGCGTCTTGAGTCCGGGCGGCAGGGTCGGCGGCGTGTAGACACCATATGTTGCCGAGTAGGTCACATCACTCGGTTCCCAGGCTTGACCCTGAACATTTAGGTGAAACTCCGCGCCCATTGTGGCCGGTATAGGTGGGGCTAAAAATCCGAGTGCGAATCCTACCACCGGGATCAGATACAGAACCCACGGCACGGGGTAATACGCTCGTACCAGGATTGGACTGCCCGCAGGCTCGATCAGCGTCGCCTTGACCCCTTTGGGCGTCGCTTTCAGCCGCCATACCCACGCCGCCGACTGCGTGCCGTTGACCCAACGAAACACCGCGTCGAAGGGGCGGGCGTTGGGGCCGACGCCCAGATCGACGACGTGCGTTTGTTGCACAAGATGTTTTGACACGTCAATAGCTTTTTTGCCGGAGAGTTTAGACCCTAAATCTTCTTCGCCAAAAAGCGCATCGCCTACGAGGTCTACCGCACTGTTCTCGGCATCAACCGTGAACGACTGAAAAACATAACAGGTGAAGCTGACCCGCACGGTCGTGAGTTCGGGGTATTTGTCCTCGCTGTATTGATATGGTGTCGGCACGCCGTTACGAACAAAGCGCCGGTCGGCAGGTTTAAGCACGACCCCGGTGTCCCCTTGTCGGTAAAACGCGGGCTCGCCGATTTCCGGCAGATTAGCATAGCGCGCCTCTTGCCCCTCCGTAGCGGGAACGAAGTCTGCCGGGGTGCCGTCGTCGGGATTTTTAAGGAACTCACCGTTTAAGATTTTCGGGCGGTGCGAGACACTCTGCGAGTTGATGACGCCGTCTTCTGAGGTCGTGATGTTTTCACTCAGCACGAGCGTTCCCGGCGTGCCCGTTGCAGCTGGGGTCAGGTCGATACTCTCAGTTTGCATGTACATGGGCGGGATGACGGTGAGCACGTCGCCGCTCAATCGGTAGCTGTAGCCTTCAAAGATGTCGAAAAATCTGTTCAGCCACTCCAGGATGCTTAAGCTCTGCCCTACGGTCTGCTGCACCGACAAAAACAGCACGTAAGGGATGACCGGCCCTTCTGCCCCGCGCAGTTCAATCGGCGGCGTTGGGGTTGCCAAGCTTAGCCCCGGTATTTCTTCGGCCCAGCGGCTCACCAGGTGCGTTAGTACCTCGTTGGGTGTCGCCGTCGGGATGAGCGCCCAGAGGTGTACATAGGCCAGGAGAAGCGGTGCCGAAGGTTTATCGAAGGGGTGTTGTGGATAGTGCGTTCGGGGTCTCAGTGGCGACTTTTGCCTAAGCGGTACGGTCACTGGAACAGCGTCTACAAGCGCTTTGACAGGTGGAGCGAACGAGGGATATGGCAGGAGATGTTTGAGCACTTTGCTGACGATCCTGATATAGAAAATGTGATGCTGGACAGTAGCGTGATTCGGGCTCATGCGTGTTCGGCGGGTGCGACACGTAAAAGGGGGGGCAAAAGGCGCAAGCACTCGGCTATAGCCGGGGCGGGTTTGGTGCCAGAGTCCACGTCACCGTCGATGCGCTAGGCAATCCGCTACGGCTGCTTTTAACTGCGGGTCAAGTCCATGAAGCACCTTATGCTAAAGCGTTACTCGAAGGTTATGAAGCCGAGTTTGTGCTGGGCGACAAAGCCTATGACGCCCAGCATAGCCGCGACACCATCACCGCGCTGAGTGCAGAAGCGGTTATCCCACCCAAGCAAAACCGCAAAGAGCAACCTGAGTATGACCAAGAGCTGTACAAAGAGCGGCACCTCACCGAGTGCTTATCGGCAAGCTCAAATACTATAGGCGTTGCTTCTCTCGCTTCGATAAGCTTGCTCGCAACTACCTTGGCTTCTTACACTTCGCTTCGGCTCTCATCTGGCTGCGGTGAAATGTCAACAGAACCTAGGGCGGGCCGCGCCCGGTCAGAGACCGTACTAAAGGCGGCGGTAGTCCCTCACCGCTCGAGCGCTCGCCAGCATGTATAAGAGCAGCGCCGCGGCGTCGCCTGGTGTCCCTTCATCGGTAAGCAGCGCCGTCAGCTCTTGGTGTTTACCTTCGGGCTCGCTTGGCGGCGTCGGGATGGTGTCCGGGGTGTTGTGGTAGTCCCGGCCCGCTTCCAGGTCGGGCACGTCCCAGCGTTCAAACCACGCCTCGAGCCCGTAGTCGAGCCGCTGCACGGCGGCGTCGAGTTCGTCGCCGTAGGGCTCATCACGGGCGGCGCGGTCGGCGACGGCGGTAAAACGCTCCTGCACGGCCTCCGGTAAGTGCCGGTCGAAAAGCACCTTGAAGAACGCTTCCCAACTCCTTAGCCAACGCTCGCAGGTTACAGGCTCGAGCTTGTCTAAGCGGCCCTTGAAACCCATCAGTTAGACGGCTTCGTGTCGGCGGTCGGCAGGGTCGGCGGCGGTTTCGGCGGGTCTGCCCAGCGCCCGCCAGGAAGCGGCCTACCCCCATCCGGCGGGCGGGGCGCTTCAGCCTGGGCCTTTTCTATCGCCTCGAGCCTTGCCTCCAGTTCCCCAACCTCGAGCGCCTTCAGATAGGTGCTCGCTGACTGACTCAGCGCGTGAGTGAGCTTGCAGAGCTTGTCGGTACTCACCACTTCGTCAGTCATAGCGTCGTCTAAATGCGTCTCTAAGTGCGTCACCGCTCGCCACAGCACCGCCGAGAGTTGCTTGACCGTGCCGGGTTTAGGGCGTCGGGCACGCTTCTTAGCAGCCCTGGCAAGGTGCGGCCTGGTATCACCGGGCACGAGACCCCCCCGGCTCTGTTGACAGCACCTAGAGCCCTCTGTCTCGCAGGTAAAAACTGTGAGAGCTTGCAAGCATCCTCGGTATCTGCGTCACGGCCTCGAGCTGTTGCAAAGCTTCCAGCGCGGCCTTACCCTCGTCGCTTAGGACTTCAGCCAGCAGCCGGTTACGAAACCCGTTCCAGGCCGGGACAGCTTCCCTGATACCCCTGGACTCGAGGTAACTACTCGGCCAGTCGGTAGCCAAGAGCAGATGCTTTAGGGCGCTGTCTTCTGTGTTCTCGGCAAGCTCATTCATCCGGCGGGCAAGGCTTTCTCTCGGCACGCTCCCCAAGAGCATCGCCGCGTCGGTTCGTGCGTTACCGAGTCTCGCCTCATTCAGCACCGCGTCCGGGCTCAGGGGCGGCGGCGGCGCTTTGGCGCGGTAGCCCTTCAGCGTTTCGTCTACACGTTGCCTTACGGTTCCGATGGCGCTGTCCGCATCCTGCTTAAAGGTTGCGGTCAGCCCCTGTACCGCTTCTTTTTTGGCAAGCTCGCTTTTCATCGGGTCGGCCTGGGTAGTGCGGCGGTCTTCCTCAAAAGCTCGCACCCGGTCGTGATAGGCGGTGATGCTGCCCCGGATGCGTTCAGCGCCCCTTTTTGCCCCCTCCGGCACCGCGTCTAAGGATGCGGTCAAGCTGTTGAGAGAAGACTGGGTGAGTTTTCCGGCTACAAGTGCAGTGGTGATGTCCATAACCCCATCATCCGGGCTACGGCGTGCGGTGTCCAAAAGCGACAGGAACGCAAAGAACGCAAAAAGTTAAACTGAGGATGCCCCTTAAGGGGACTTCACAACACGCCGTAGACTCAGCCTCGGGGGAGGCGTAGGTAAGGACGGGCCCATGCTCTCTGGTCGTCGTGTAGCTGTCTCGAGCCTCAACACCTGTGAACGCCGGTATCTTGCAAATCACCTTTTAGCTGAACTTAAAAACCACCGCTGGAAACGTCACACCCGGCCCTTTAACGCGGGCAGTTCTATGCGTGCTTTGGGCGGCGGCCGCGTCCATCGACCTGAGCCGACGAGCGAGACTTTGAACAAATATCTTTCGTGTCTCACACTGCCTGAAGAGCGGCTCGGCATTTTTGAGATGTACGCGCTTTTGCTCCCCTGGGATGCTTACCAGGGGTTCTTTGCACCCGATATGGAGAGAGAAGCCCTCTATGAAGGCTGGATCAGGCTCTTAATGGGTTCAGCCCGGAAAGCGTTTTTTTTCAAACGAGCCGACGCCGAGCACCCTAAACCGCGCCTCACCCGCAACTCGGGCATAGATAGGGCGACCGGCCTCCCGCTCTGCCCTGAAGAGGGCGCGGCGGCGTGTGAACGGTTGCTCGAGTACGCCGACGTCGTGCGATTGTCGGCAAAGTCACAAGACAACTACCTCGAGCGGGTCGAGAACCAAAGGGCGAAACGTCTACCGGACTCCGCGCTGAAGATTATCGAGACGGCGTTAGAAGAGGCAGAGCTATTGGCCGCCTAGCTCTTCAGCTCTGCCTCTTGCTCGAGCACGGCCTCCCAATCGATGCTGAGACCCATCCGGGCGGCGTAGAGCATCAGTGCTTCGGGCGTCGTCTCGCGCCAGCTGCCCGGTTCGTACTGGACGGTCTCGAGCTTGCCACAAGAAAGCAGGTGCGTCGCCTGATTAGGGGTGATGTCGAGCGCCGCGGCGACGTGGGCACGGCGTAAACGTCGCGGGATCATCCGGCCGTAATCTCAACGAGCACAGCAGGCCCTTTAAGCGTGGGGTGAAACGCTTGTCTGAACTCTGTCTCGAGCCACTTCGGAGAATCGTTGAGCCAGTAACCGACGGCGGTCATCGCGTTGAGCAGCTCTACGGCTGACCCCGCGCCGATATTTTGCAGGTCGAAGTCCCGTTCACGCGGCCCCTTGATCCGGGTGACGACAGCTTTTTGCCTCACCTGGGGCGGTGTCTGGGCCTTGTATTTGAGCATCAAGATTTCCTTGTAGCTCTTTTTGAGGTCGTTTCGTTCCCGCCAGTGCAGCTTGTCGCGTCCGTTTTTCAACAGCAGGGCTGTGGGGAGCACTAAAGTTTTATTCAAGGTCGAACGCTCCTTTTTTTAGTGTTCCGATGTTGTGCATGGCCATCCAAAAAGGCCGTCACCAAAAGGGGAAGGGGGGTACCCCTTTCATGGAACACCCCGGAACACCTGGAACACCTCACGAAACGGTCGGCATGGCTGTGCCGCACTTCGTACAGGTCACAGCCTCGAGCCTGATACCCGTCTCGGCAGTGTTGCCACACCTACAGCGGTAGCGCGTGGTGAGGTCGTCAAGGGTAAGCGCGTCGCCGGGTCGAATCGGCTCGAGCTTGGGGAGCAAGCGGGGCTGTCTAGGTTTTTTAGGGCGCGGCATCAGTTGACCCTTACCTCTCGCGCCAGCTCGAGCAACCGTGCTTTTTGAATAGCGTCGGCACGCTTCGTGCTGAAGAGGTTTTTAAGTTCGTTTTGTAAGTCGGGCCGGTCGGCAAAACCGCCTGATTTTAGACGCTGATGCAGCTCGAGCACCTCGAGCGGTAAGCCGTTCATTTGGGGCACTCCGTTCATTTGGGGCAAAAGGGTGTGCCCTAAATCTTTCTCTGTGCTAGACGGTGTTTCTGCTATTTGGGGCACTCGGGCAGTGGGTTTTGTACCTTCGTCCTCTTCAGACTTAAGCCGAAACCCTACCGGGCTCCCTTTACCGGGTAGTTTTACGGCTGCTACCGTATCGCCCAGGCGCTCAAGCAGTTCTTTTAGGGCGTTTTTTGCAGCCCGTTCCCGGACGTTCCCCTCGGTTATGGCGGCGTCGATAAGCTCTTTACGGTCGACTACCAGGCCGCGTTTGGCCTCGAGTGCGCTTTGCATGGCACGCACTGCGCGCTCAGTTTTGGTCTCACCGTAAGACTCGGGCAGTTCGGTTTCTTCTATCCGCACCGCGTCAGTTGTGAAGTGCAGCTCTACCCCGAAGGGTTCGGGCAGAGCCGCAAAGCTCATCTTGTGAACGTCCCAACGTAGGACGTTGCGCCCCCCTACCTCTTTCGCCGGGACGCGGGTCAAAAGATGCACGGTGCGGCTCTGGGCGGGTTTGGCAATCGAGCCCATCACCCCACGAGCGCCCGCTACCTCTCCGGTCATGGGCTTAGGCAAGTGGTCGATAAGCACCACAGCTGAATTGGTCTCGGTAGCAAGGCGGCGCAAATACCAGAGCGGCCCCTGTACAGCGGTGAGCTTAGCCGGGTCGGCTTTTGGAAACGCCGCCATGAAACTATCAACGATCACGAGGCTCGCCCCCGTGCGCTTTATCGTCTCGCCGAGCTGCTTAATCTCGCCTTCTTGCATCCCGTAGGTGTCAGGGTCGGGCTCGAGCACGATGATGCGGCTCATATCGCCATCCGGGTAAGCGGCCTGGTGTTTGTCGAGCCAGAAGCGCACGCTGCGCCCGTCACCGGGGGCGTCATAGTCTACGAAGATGGTGACGCCGGGGCTGACGCGCTCGCCTAAGAACTCACCGCCGTTCGGTCGGCTCGCTTGCCACGCCAAGCCGGTGAGCATCGCCGTCTTACCGTGCCCTGGCAGTGAAGCGATAAGGTTGAGGTAACCACGCAAAAGCAAACCGTCTAAGTACCAGTGAAGCGGCTCGAGTTCGACGCTTAAATCGACCTGTTTTAGAGGCACGGTTTACCGCCTAACTTCGGTTTGGATGAAAACCCACTGCCCGAGTGCCCTAAATCGGGTTTTCCCTGTGCCAGACGCAAATCATTTAGGGCACACCCTTTTGCCCCAAATGAACGGAGTGCCCTAAATGCCTTTGCGGTTTCAAGGCTTCCGGTGAGCCGCTCCCGGAGGGCGGCGCGGCCTTCTTTACCTGCTAGATCGCACGCATCCAAAGGCCACGGCCCCTGCACAAACACTTTTGCAGCGCCCGCCGAAAGCGCCGACGCTGCCCATTTGTCTCGAGCCTTTTGTCCCGGTGCGTCGCCGTCGGCGTAAACGTAGACCGTGCGGCCGCGTAGCACCTCCAGGTGCAACGCCCCGCCCGTTCCGGCTGTTCCCATAACGGACAGCTCAGGCCGCGTCAGGTAGCAGATCATCCCATTAAGCTCACCCTCAATAATCAGCACGTCACCTTTGCCGAAGTCCGGTGAGCACCACGCGGGCGTGCCGTGTCCCGGCGTCGTGTACCTGTAACGCGGGCCGTATCCAGGCTCAGCAAAGCGTCTTTTGAGTGCGAGGGTGCAACCGTCCGGCCCGGTAATCGGTAGCACGGCATCTTGACCGTAGGCTGCAATCTGGAGCGCCTTCAGGTCGTCCAAAGTGAATCCACGCCCTTGAAGCGCAGCGGGTACGTGGTCGAGCTGGGCGGCGCGTCGGCGGTGAGCCCCCTGTACATCTGAAGGAACCGGCTTAAACGTTGGGGCCGGTCAGCTGACCCTAACCGTGCGCTCGCTCACCGGAGGGATGTACCCCCCGGCGCGGCGCTCGAGTTCCCTGATAGCTTCAGCGGTGCTTAAATTGTGAACCGCCTCGAGCCAGTCCAACGCGTCACCGTGAGCCCCGCACGAGTAGCATTTGAAACCGTCCCGGTAAATGTGGCAGCTCGGCGTGTGGTCGTCATGCACCGGGCACAGCACCTTACCGGCGCGGTCTATGTCGTATGTTTCGGTAACGAGTTCCAGCAGAAGCACGGCGGCTTTCAGGCTCTGCAAATCAACGCTCATAGATTTTCCATAATCCGCGCCATCTCTGAGCGGTTTAGGTTCTGGTAGCAGTGAGCGCAGTCGGCGGTCTCGGTTCCGACTAGGTATGTCCACTTCTGACGACACTCTGCCCCGTAAGGGCACGGGCTACTACTTGTCTGTGAAGGCGGCTCTTTACTGTCTAGGTCGGGATTACGGGCAGCGCAGGGTGCTACAATAGCGCTAGCAGCCGCCCCGCTGTGTTTTGCCCCCGCCGCGTCGCCATACGCGGCTTTTTTCATGCGGCTTCTTCTTGTCGCCAGCCGCCCGGTAGAGACTCGCCACCAGCCTCGAGCCACGCTTCAAACTTTGCCGGGTCAAATCTTACCCGGCGGCCCAAACGCACCACGCCGCCGATACGGTTTTGGCGCGCCATTTCATAGATCGTCGATACGGGCATGTCGCAGCGCTCGGCGACGGCCTCAACGGTAATTAGTTTTCGGGGGGCAGGGTTTACGGCGCTACGGCTGACAGCTACACTGTCCATTACAACCTCCTTAGGTTGTGGCTAAGCTCGGGGTGTTTCTGCTTGGTGGTAGGGCACCCTCGAGCGGCTTTTAGTTGAGTGTGGAAGTTAGAAAAATCTCCCTTCTTTGTTACGTGAGTTTAACCCTTAACAGGTCGGCTGCAAAGCTTTATTTGCGTCGGTGACAGCATATCTAAAACATGTTAGGGATTATGCTTTGACATATCGCCTAACATAACCTAATCGGTCGAGATAGCATCACCAGAAATTCCTCAGCTCAGCCTCATGCTCTTCCCAATCCGGCCCTGTAAGTTCTTCTTCATAAAGCTCTATTTTTCTCTCGCGCCTGCTAACTGTCTCTTCCAATCCTGATTGTTCGATGTACAGAAGCGGGGGAATCTTGTCGCCCATGATTTCAGACCACTCTATTTCTGCATTTATACGCTTCAGACGTTCCTTTTCAAACCTCAAATCTTGTCTTGCGTGGTGTAAACGCGCACGTAAAAGTAGCGTTCTATGTCGCTCCTCTGTTTCTATTTGCCGCTGAGATTTGCCCCGTTGTTCTTAAGGGAGAGGGCGGTATTCTTTCCCGGTTCCGTAAGCTTGACGTGTGTCGTGCGCGGCTTCTCCCCTAATCCTCTAGCGCCGTCATGCCCGACGACTAAACCCCGTTTCTCGAGGTCTCTTAATGCACCCGAAAGCGTAGATACTTGCGAAGCTGTAGGCGGCGCGTCGTAGAAAAGCTTAGCGCTCCAGGGGATACCTTTTTGGCTCAGCTCTTTGGCTCTTTCTTCTCTTTCAGTTTTTATACTGAGATGCTGTTTAAGAAACTCAGAATCCATCCCCATATTAGACAGTTGCTTGAGGATTGACTTATCGACCGCGCCGCTCTCTACCCCTTTGACAAACTTGTAAAGTTCAGGGGTAACTTTTGTCTCTCGCTCCCATCACTTAAGGCGCGTGCGCTCTTCTCTATCGTGAATCCACACCAATATGCGACATTGCAGACTACCTAGCTGCCGATCTGGAGCCGCCTTGCCCCTTGTCTTTTTCGTCACCTTGCACCCCTTACCCGCTGCCTTCTTTGCCCTAAAAGTAGTGTGCCTATAGTGTGCCAACTCTGCGAAACTGCCCCGCCTAAGCCATACTCAAGTCACTTAACATGGTAACAAAAAGCGCCCCTGACATCCTCTCTATACTCAGCTAAGCTCTACTAAAAACGCTGTCCGTGACTCATAACCCGAAGGTCATTGGTTCAAATCCAGTCCCCGCAACCACAACAAAAGACCGTCACAGACGACACAAACGAAACCGCGTAAAGCTGAGAAGCCGAGCGCGGTTCTTGGTTTGGTGTGCCTGATAGTTTGTTGCACCCAATCATGCACCGATGGATTTGCCCGCCTCTGATTAGTAAGTGTCATCAACACTGTTTTAGCAGCAAGCTAAGCGGTGCGGTTAGGGAGCTGTCCACGAGCAACAACGTAGTTACCACCTAGACCAAAATCGTCTGGTGGTCGCTCAAAGCAGGTGCGCTCCAAAGCAGTTCAGGTGGCGTCTACTCGAGCCGCCGCCTTTGGGCTTTTACAAAGGCACTGTTCCGGTACGAATACGTCGTCCAGCGCGCCTGCGCGGTTTTACAAGCTGTCCGGCATTCGTATAGAACCAGACAGACCGCGCCCACCACGTGTGATACATTTTTGATAGTGAAGCGGGTAGCTCGGAACACCCCGGCCCGCCCTGGAGGACCCATGAACAGCACGCTTAAAAGCGTAATCAAAGCCGATGTGATCGTTATCGGAGGTGGCCCGGCCGGTCTCACTTCGGGTATCTATACGGGGCGCGCACAACTTAAAACGCTCATTCTAGAAAAAGGGCTTCCCGGCGGGCAGATTGCCCAGACCGAAGAGGTCGAAAATTATCCCGGTTTCGACGAGGCTATCAGTGGCCCTGAACTCTCGCAGCGGATGGTGCGGCAAGCCGAAAAGTTCGGTGCTGAAATCTTGATGGAAGAAGTGCAGCGTATCGAGCACGGCGGCGACAGGTTTGTCGTAACAGGTTACGACGGCCTTTACGAGGCTAGGACGCTCATTATCGCAACAGGCGCGACCCCGCGCCGCCTTGGGGTCCCCGGTGAAGACGAATTTTACGGGCGCGGCGTCTCGACCTGCGCGACCTGCGACGGGTTTTTCTACCGGGGCAAAAACGTCATCGTCGTCGGCGGCGGTGACGCGGCGGTCGAAGAAGGTTTGTTCCTGACCAAATTTGCCGACAGCGTAACCGTCGTTCACCGTCGGGGCGAGCTGCGCGCCAACAAAGAGGCGCAGCGGCGGGCGTTTGCCAACCCGAAAATGACGTGGGTCTGGAACACGGTTGTCGAAGAAGTCCTGGGCAACGAGCAGGTAACGGGCGTCGCGGTACGGAACGTCGAGACAGGCGAGCGGCGTACGCTGCCGACCGACGGCGTATTTATCTACGTCGGGCACAACCCCAACACCGACTACCTAGACGGACTTATCGAGCTGAGCAGCACAGGTTACGCGAAAGTCCACGACGACATCTATACGAATGTACCGGGTATTTTTGCCGCCGGTGACGTCGCCGACGAGGTGTATCGGCAGCTAGCGACGAGCGTCGGGGCCGGAACGCGGGCAGCGATGGCAGCGGAGCGTTACCTCGCCGAAAAAGAGGCACACGTTCAGATTACGACCTCAGAAGCCGACATTTTGAACGCGGTAGACGCGGTTTAGACCGTAAGCACAGCGACGTCGAAACCTCGAGCACACCGAACCGCGGTTCGGTGCTTTATTCACGGTAGCTTCCCCGAGATGTGCTGTATATAGTAGCAGGTACATCCCGTTGGGACAGGTCAACTGGTCGGCGCTACTCCCACAACATCTCTAAAGGCCCCTACCAAGCTCATTTCCGCTACCCACTCCTGAAAGTCCTCACGCCCGCGCCCAAAGAGGCGCATCCGCCGCTCTTTTTTTCCTTCGCCCTTCTTTTTGACGAGCGTCGGCACCAGGCTCCAGTTCGCGTTCATCGGTTGGAAATTGTCGGGGTTGGCCGTCGCCAGGTAGCGCACCAACCCGCCCAGCATGGTCGTTTCGGGGGGTAAGAGCGGTGCTAAACCCAGAGTTTTACGGGCGGCGTTGCTGCCCGCCAACCAACCCGTCGCCGAAGACTCGAGGTACCCTTCCGTCCCCGCCAAGACCCCCGCGACAAACAGGTTCGGCTGTTCACGCAAGCTCAGTTCAGGCGTTAAAAGCTTGGGCGCGTTCAGGTAGGTGTTGCGGTGCATCACGCCGTACCGCACTACCTCGGCATTTTCCAGACCTGGAATCAGCCGTAAAACTTCCCGTTGGTCACCCCATTTAAGCCCGGTCTGAAACCCGACCAGACTCCACATCTGTCCGCGCACGTCCTCCTGGCGAAGCTGCGCCACCGCGTAAAAACGTTTACCCGTTTCGGGATGCTCGAGCCCCACGGGTTTTAGCGGCCCAAACCGGGGTGTGTCGAACCCGCGCCGCGCAATCTCCTCGATGGGCATACAACCTTCAAAAAACTCCAGATTCTCCCAGTCGTGCGGGGTGTGTTGCCGCGCCTCGGTAAGCGCTTCATACCAGCGCTCGTACTGTTCTTTGTCGAACGGCAAATTGAGGTAGTCCGCCGCCTGCCCGTAGCGGCCCTTGCGGTAGGCGATGCTCATATCGACAGAGTCCACGTCGATAACCGGGGCCGCCGCGTCGTAAAAGCCTAAAAAATCTTCACCGATAACTTCGCGCAAGTTTTCCGCCAACGCGTCCGAGGTCAGCGGCCCCGACGCGACGACGACGACCCCTTCCGGGATTCGGGTTAGCTCTTCTGCGTGAACGGTGATGTTCGGATGATTTTTGAGCGCCGCCGTAACCGCTGCGCCGAACGCCTCGCGGTCGACGGCGAGCGCGCCGCCTGCCGGAACTCTGGTGGCGTGCGCCGAGGTCATCACCAACCCGCCCGCAGCGAGCATTTCACGTTGCAGCAAACCCTTGGCGTTCGTTTCGCCCTCACCGCCAAACGAGTTCGAACACACCAGCTCGGCAAAGTCGCCGGTACGGTGCGCGGGCGTCGTTTTTACGGGGCGCATCTCGTAAAGGTCGACGTGGACACCCAGCTTGGCGGCGGCAAAAGCAGCGTCGGAACCGGCCATGCCCGCACCGATGACGGTCATACGAGGGGAAATCATAAGGTTCAGTCTAGCAAGCGGTTCGCAGCGTGTTCGTCTTGTACCTTGGCCCCGGCTGAAACGCAGCCGGAAGACCCGACGCCCCACAGTCTGGTCGTCGTGCGTGCGTTATCTTTTGAGGCAAGTAGCAGTGTTGCAGCAGTGTTTTTGAAAGGATTTATTATGACGATATTCGACCTGACGATGTACCGGCCCCGACTCCTCGAGACGGTGAGCGCGTAATGGCGCAAGGCGGACGCAAGCTCACCTTTTACGGCACGCCTTTGGAAACCGCTGATGTTGCCGTCTTACTGCTTCACGGACGCGGCGACTCGGCGCGGGGTATCTTGGGCCTCGCCGACATGTTGGGAACTGAGAACGTCGCCTACGCCGCACCGGAGGCCGAGGGCAACGCCTGGTATCCGCAATCGTTTTTGCAGCCCTTAGAGCGTAACGAACCGTATCTGTCGGAGGCACTTCAGGCCGTGCAGGACTCACTTTCAGAACTCTCTGAAGTCGGGTTCTCACGCGAAAACACCGTGCTGCTGGGATTTTCTCAGGGGGCTTGTCTAGCTTTGGAGTTCGCTGCCAGACACGCCACACGTTACGGCGGCGTGGTTGCCTTTTCCGGCGGACTTATCGGGCCGGACACCCGGTTTGAATCTGTACCGCGTGACTATAGCGGTTCACTAGAGGGTACCCCCGTCTTTTTAGGGTGTAGCGACGTTGACGCACACATTCCTGAAGCTAGGGTGATAAAATCCGCAGAAATTATAAACGGGCTCGGCGGCGAGGTGGACGTGCGTATCTATCCGGGGATGGGCCACACCGTCAATCAAGAAGAACTGGACGCGGCAAAAGTTATGATTGCAGGAGCCAAACGTGCCTGACATGCGGACTTTTGCCGTCACCGAATTGGGAAGCCAAGGTGCCTACAAACTGCTCACAAGCGCCCTCATTCCCCGGCCTATCGCGTGGGTCAGCACCGTCTCCAAAAAAGGCGCGCTCAACCTCGCGCCTTATTCATTTTTTAACGCGGTAGCCAGCGACCCGCTGACGGTGATGTTTTCACCGGGCAAAAGACTCGACGGCTCACCTAAAGACTCGCTTAAAAACGCGCAAGACACCGGCGAGTTCGTCGTCAATCTCGCGGACGAACCGCTTGCCGAGGCGCTCAACCATACTTCAGGGACATGGGCGCACGGCGTAGACGAGTTTGCCAAGGCAGGACTCGAGGCGGCGGCCTCGCGCCTCGTCGTCCCGCCCCGGGTGGCGGCGGCCCCGGTCGCCCTCGAGTGCCGCGTCTCGCAGCTTGTCGAGGTTGCAGGTTCCGGTTCGACGCTCGTGTTGGGGCAGGTTGTCGCGGTTCAGGTCAGGCGCGACCTGCTCGGTGAAGATGGGCTTATCGCAGCAGCACGTTACCGGCCTATCGCAAGGCTTGGACGCGACGAGTACAGCACTTTGGGCCGGGTGTTTTCCATGACCCGGCCCAAAGTTTAGGATTTAGGCGTTAGGGCAAACGCGTTTTAGGGTGCGCTTGTAGTTCGTGGATGACCTGAGGAACTTTGCTGGTACCTGTCAATACAGTCATCTGAATGTCGATATTTTCGGCGGGCGGCGTTACAAGTGACGGCTCGCCTGCGCTGAGACTGTAGTACCCGTAAAAGTCGCCGTTGCCAGTTGCGCTCCCGTCGTTGTCGGCATCTTTGAGGGCGTAAATACCGTAACTGCCCGGCGCTAGACTCCCGAGCTGATAATCCGCCGAGGCGGCAACGTCTGTAACACTCACCTTACCCAGTGAGGCACAGTTCACCTCGTTTTCGTAACAGGCGAAAACCTGCGTACCTGCTACATCTCTGCCAGGCGGCGCAGTAACCGTCCCTGAAATACTTCCAGCACCCCCCAGAACCTGTCCACACCCTACCAAAAGCCCCAACAGGCTCCCCCAGAGTAAGTTGTGGCGTGTTGTGCAGCGCATCGTTCCCCTTTCAGAAGTCGCCCCTAAACCGGGCACGTCTCTAAAGAAAGTGTAACAGGCTTTTAACAAAGAGGTAGAGTTTGTAACGCAGACTGTCCGTAAAATAGCTCACAGTCGGCTCATAGTGTGTGAGCACGTTTTTGCGAGAACAGGTAACCTGACGCGGCACGTGCATTTGGCACAGGTATTCCAGGAGGTGTAGATGCGGTGGTTCAGCTCGTCGGTTGGGCTTGTCTCGAGCCTAATCAGCACGATACTCGGTTTTGCGGCGGCCCAGGTGGTACCTGCTCGCTACCTTTTGAGCGGTACGCTAGCAGGCGAACAGGTACAGCTCGAGCTCTACCTCTCCCCTACCGAGGTGACGGGAACGCTTTTAGGCACGCCGCCCCGAACCCTAAAGGGTGAACAAACCCAAACAGGAGAAATCCAGTTAGAAGGTGCCGGGGTCAACCTCATAGGACGTTTGCCCGAACCGTTCACAGAACGCCGGACGTTTTCCGGCAAGCTTGCCGACGGTGACCCTTTTAGTTTGGCGCTCGCCGCGTCGTATACGCTGCGCCGCACCACGCAGGGGCCGTCCTTAGCGACGCGCACCGAAACACCCTTTTGGCTCGTCGCACCGTGGGGGCAACTAAACGGGCGGCTAGGGGAGTTCGTCAACGCGCCGGTCGTTTCGTTCGTCCGAGACGCACAGCAGGTTGCCGTAAACGGCGATCTTTTCTACCCCTACAGCTATGAAAGCGTACTCGAGCCCACCCTTTTAACCCAAGACACGTTGAGTCTGCTCGAGACCAGCTTCTACTACACCGGTGGGGCGCACCCCAACACCAGCTACCGCAGCCTGACCTTCTACCGCACCGGCGAGGGAAAACCCGTGCGGCTCGGTCTTAAAGACCTTTTCTTGGAGGGCGCGGCGTATCGCCCGGTACTGCTCCGCGAGATTACCCGTAAACTTCGTGCCCACCGCGCGGCTTGGATTTTGGACAGCACCGTAAAACTGACCGGACGGGATTTAGGTGTGTTTAATCTGACCGGTAGGGGGCTTACTTTCACCTTCGCTCCCTACGCCGTCGGCCCTTACGCCCAAGGCAAGTTCGCCGTCACCGTACCTTACGAAAAGCTGCGCGGCCTGCTCAAACCCGGCCTGCCGTAAACGCTACTCGCCCGCCGCAGGCTCGCGGTAAAACTGCATCCCCAACGCCGTGCGCTCCGGGAACCCTGTCCAGTAGGTGTGCTCCGGCGCAAAGCTGCCGTCTTCGTTTTGCGCCCAGACGCCGTTATTTGAGTTTTGGATGAGCGCGAGGTACGCGCCCGTCTCCTTACCCTTGAGCTTCTGGTCTAAAAACGCCGTGACAAAATGCTGATTGACGTTGTTGATCCGCCGCGCGTCCCAGACAAACTCGGCGTAACGCGAGTATTCTTCTAAGTTCGGCGCGTCTAAGGGCGGCGGGTTCGGCGCGACGTTGTGGCGGGCATTTTCGTACACGAGCAGGTAACGCTCGGCGTTGACTGCACCTTCAAACAAGCTCTTAACACCACCTTCGTACTGCGACACGTCGTCTTCGTCACCGACGACAAACATCGTCGGTACGCGGAGTCCTTTGAGGCCGTCAGGTTCGAAAAAGCTCAGGTCGGGGATACCGATTCCTGCAAGCGCCGCCTCTGCGCCCCACGGCGCAAACGCCACCACCGCTTTGATACGCGGGTCGGGTTCAAAATTGCCGGTGACGCGCGGCGTCAGCGCACCTTCGGGCAGCCCCGGAAACGAGGCAGCCGCTTCGCTGTAGCCCGCACCGGCAGCGTTGAGCGCGCCGTAACCGCCCATCGAATAACCGATGATCGCGGTGTTTTGTGCGTCGAGTAGACCACCTAAAAAGCCCTCACCATCGCTCCGGCGACCCATCTCGTCGATCACGAAAAGCTGGTCTTTGGCGCGGTTGACGAGCGTGCTGGAAAACGCTCCCACATTGTCAAAAGTCGAGTCGGTGTGCCCGATGGCAGCGACCACGTAGCCTTTTGAAGCCAGATTTTCAGCCAAGTACGTCATCATCAGCCTCGAGCCCGGGTAGCCGTGCGACAGTACCACGAGCGGGTAAGGTGCGCCTTTTTTGTCCGGCGCGGCGTCTCTCAGGGCGCGTCCGGCAAAGGTCAGCGGATTGTTCGGGCGCTCTGGATTGTTCGGGCCGAAACCGTAAACGTCGCGGTAGGTCGTCAGGGCTTCCTGACCCGCCGGGACGGTGCCGGGGTAAAAGACCTCTACAGTCAAGGGGCGGTCGTAGCGCGGATTGGGCTCGTCCGGCGTGACGGCTAAAACGTCTAGCTGGTCGGGGTTGACGGTCTCTACCGTCCGTACCCCGACGCTGTAGGGGCCGCGCGGCGCGAGTTCGGGCGCGTCGGGCAGAGCGTCGCCGTAAACGAAATTAGTTTGCGCCGTGACTGTAGCAGTAGTCATCATCAGGCCCAGCGTAACGTATAAAGCACGGACGAACGGCGAGTGAAACCCAAGTGAACGCAGCATCATAAAAACTCCTTTCGCTCACCTTACCGGAGTTTCGGGAGCTTTGGGGAAAGATGGCGCTAAAAACGCCTCGAGTTTCAAACTTTCGGGCGCTTTATGTACCCTCTCCAACCAGGATTTTTATCTCACTCAGCAGCAAATCGTATTCGGCCTTGCCGAAGTTGGTGGTGTCCACCCGCAGGTTCGGCCCCCCGAGTCCCAAGCTGCCATGCCGGCTATTCACCCACCTTGCGCTGGTTTCGTCCAAATTGAGATGGTCTACGTGTCCCGCGTGCCGCTCGCCGGACTCGAGCCGCGCCAGATAGCGTCGCCGTAAAGTTTCCGTCTCGGCGGTGCAGAGAATTTCTACCGGAACAAAACCAGATGTTTTGCAAAGCTGTTCTAAACGAACAGAGGCCCGCCCAACCTCGAAGTTGCTCTCGACGATGCAAGGGTAGCCAACTTTTAAGAGAGACTCGAGCATACTAAAAAGCAGGTCGTGGCTCGAGCCGCCCACTTCTCTCGACCACGCCCGGTCTCTAACACCCAAGCTGTCGAACAAGATTTCTTTAAGCACGTCGCGGTGAATCACGGGAAGCGACAAGTCACGCCCGAGCTGCGCGGCGAGCGTTGTTTTCCCGGCGCAGGGCGGCCCCGTCACCACGATAAGCGTTCGGGCCATCTAGTTTGCCGAAAATACTTCTCGCCGCAAGGTCAGCTTATCAAGCAAATCTTGCCGGAGCGACACGCCCAGACCGGGGCCGTCCGGGATTTTTTGCATCCCGTTTACGGCGTCCAGCACGGGTTCTACAATGTCCTCATGCCAGTAACGCGACGCGCTCGCCGTGTCGCCCGGCAGCGTAAAACCGGGGAGCGAGCTCAGGTGCAGGTTGTGGGCGCGGCCGACGCCGAACTCGAGCATCCCCCCGCACCACACCGGCGCGCCGAACGACATGGCAACGTCGTGGGTACGCCGCGCCAACAGCTGCCCCCGCACCCGCCCGACCTTGATATTGATGACGCGGCCCGCGCCGAGCTGCAAGCCTTTGCGGGCGTCTTCGGGCGAATGAATCGACTCGTCCAAGCAGAGGGGTGTTGCCAAAAGCTGTTGCAACTGTGCGTGGTCTATCAAATCATCATGAGCAAGCGGTTGTTCGATGTACTCGAGGCCCAGCTCGTCGAGCTGCTGAAACACACGGGCGTCGGTCAAACTGTAGGCGCTGTTCGCGTCTACGGTTAAGGGCATCTCCGGCAGCGCTTCCCGCACGGCCCGGAGCGGCAGCACGTCCCAACCCGGTTTGATTTTGAACTTGAGGCGTTTGTAGCCTTCGTCGGCGTGTTTGAGCGCGGTTTCGACCGTCTTTTCAGCGCTGTCCTGAATCCCCAAAGACGCCCCGACCGGGTGTTCGGTACGCGACCCGCCCAGCATCACCCAGAGCGGCAGTCCGGCAGCTTTGGCGGACGCGTCCCAGAAGGCGGTCTCGAGCGCCCCTACCGCCATATTGTGTCCCCGAACGGGCGAAAGTTTTTCCAGTAGCTGCGCGGCAGTAGCGAAATCTCGACCCAAAACGTGCGGGATGATGTGGTGCTTTAGGGTGTCCCAGACCGTTTCGTTCGTCTCATACGAGTAACCGGGGAAAATGCCGCTCGTCGCCTCGCCGTAACCCTCCACGCCCTCCGCGTGAAGCGTCAGCAAAACCTTACGCAATTCCTGTTCGACGCCGAAGCTCGTTTCAAAACGGAATTTGAGGCGGGCCGTGACCTCGCGCAGTTCGATACATTCAAGTTTCATTTGGGCCTCCCAAGTACCTCTGGCTGCGGTTTACGCTACCATTCAAAGCGTGGATAACGCAGAAACAAAAGCCTTAAGAAACGCACTGGTCGATGAACTCAAAACCGAAGGATACGTCAAAAGCCCCACTGTTGAAGGCGCGCTGAGAAGTGTACCGCGCCACCTCTTTATCCCCTGGCTAAAACCCGAAGATTCTTACCGCCGTACCGAGGGGGCCATCGTAGACCCCGACACGACGCCGGAAACCTGTTCGACTGTTTCTCAACCCATTGCCGTCGCCATGATGTTAGGGGCGTTTGATATAAAACCGGGAATGCAGGTACTCGAAATCGGCACCGGCAGCGGCTACAACGCGGCCTTACTCGCATGTCTAACAGGCGACAACGGGCACATTGTTACGGTTGATGTAGAGGATTTTCTCGTTGAGAAAGCGCGAAGGCAACTCGCCGACACCGGCTTTGAACGAGTCGAGGTCGTTTGCGGCGACGGCGCACTTGGTTATCCGTCCGGCTCACCGTATGACCGCATCGTCGCTACCGTCGGATTGCCGGACATTCCACCCGCTTGGACAGAACAACTTGCCCCCGGTGGGAAAATCGTCGTACCTCTGCATCTAGG
Organism: uncultured Trueperaceae bacterium; assembly: GCA_963799485.1. Lineage (GTDB taxonomy): Bacteria > Deinococcota > Deinococci > Deinococcales > Trueperaceae > Truepera. The sequence continues at coordinate 18,017 of CAWCXJ010000008.1, read as the reverse complement.
GGGCGAACACCACCAATGTGTTTTGGTCAGCCTCGAGCCCGAAAATAGCCTCTTAAAAGGCGTCGGTTTGGGTAGTTTGGATATGGTGCTTTTTCGCAGCGACGCCGCGCGTTATAGCAAGGAGATTACCCGCCGACGGGGAGAAGCTTGGCAAGGCGCTAGAGCCGATGAACTGAAAGTTGTCATTTATCCGGCGGACGCCGAGGTACCGTTGGAACCGCAGCAGCTCCAAATCAGAAAACCGGGCAGTTTGACGGTGTTGGAACGCGTAAAGTCCGGGTAGAGTAAACCCATGAGCGACTTAGACCACTACCAAAAAGCCTCGAGAAGCACCTGGAGCCTCATTCACACCGACCATCCCATCGTCTATCCGACGCTCGGGCTGGCAAACGAGGCAGGCGAAGTCGCAGGTAAGATCAAAAAAATCTTCCGGGACAAGGACGGCGTCATTGGGGACGCTGAACGCGAAGCGCTTAAAGGTGAACTCGGCGATGTACTGTGGTATTTAGCGCAAATCTGCACCGAGTTAAATCTGGGCTTGGACGAAGTAGCGGCGGCAAATCTGGAGAAATTGGCCTCGAGGCAGCAGCGCGGAACACTTTACGGGGATGGGGACACGCGCTAGAGCAAGTTTGAACACTGACCCCAGCAGGCGAGAGCGTCCAATTTGTTAGGCTGTCACATATGTTCGTAGCGTGTTTGCTGTGGAGCTAAAAAGCCGTAGACGGGGTAAGAGGAAGGGTTTAAGAAGCATCGACGCTACCTAAAGAAGGCCCAACGCGGAGAGTCCAGCGAAGTGACTGTGCGCCTCGGCAACCGAATCATAGCCCCAAAAGCTGACGCGTTTCTCGATAACTTTGTAAATCTCCCACCCTTTTTTCTCTACAAACTCGCGTTCGCGTGCATTGGGCGCGGCTATTACAAAATCAGTATAAAAGTCTTGCAGTGCCACAAATTTGCCAAGCGAGTTCGAGATGTCAGTCGAATGTTCGACTTCGATAAACGCGCTTGGCATCTTGCGACCATTGAACCAGACCACATCAACTGTCCGTGCCCGTTTCGTCAGCTCTGGATACGAAAAATTGTGCAGTTTTTTAACGGTTGTTAGCGAGTCTAAAGGTTTATCTAAAAAGAGCTGATTTTTGTCCTGTGGGGGCACATACGTCTGGAGACGCTTAAAATTACCTATTTCGACGAGCAGTCCCTGAAAATAGGTGTGGCTAAACGTTTCTCGTTCTTTCGCCGGGGCATCTTCGCTGATTTGCTTGTCAAACGGTAAACGGCCCCGGTAGTCCTTGAGTGCCCACAGTCCGGGTTCGACTTTGTAAAACTGCGGGTTGGTCTGTACAATTCGCCGCATCGACGCAAATGGTGTTTTGGTTTTCCAAGTCACGCCCGGAACATTCAGGGCGTACTGATACAGGTCGCTTAGTTTGGCGTAACCACCTTGCCTAACCATCACCTCGGTAACTGCGTCGCGCTGCGTTTTTGCCATGCATGCCCCTGTTCGTGCCACCTTTTAGCTCAGCTTACCAGAGTAAAACAGCCAAACCAAGACAAGATGCTTTGTAGATAGTGGCTAAGGATTGACGGATAGTAGGTCGGGTTGTAGTTAGAAACAAACCGCTTAGCGACAGCCTAGACATACATGTAGTCTGACTAGAGGAGCGATAACGTTTTGCGAATACAACGAGCCAGCCGTTGACCAATACCGAAGCCACGACTACGCCTTTGACAACCGCCAGACGCAATACTATTCAAACGCCACCCGCTATCTGGGCTTGCTGCAGCGCGAGGAAGAACCCGACCGAGGCGTTTTCTATTCCTTAACAGCACTTGGACGAAGAACGATGGCGAAAGCGCCGCGAGCGCGGAACAAAGCCCTTATCAAGTTCATTTTGATGCACCGCGTTTTTCGGGAAGCCGTCGAACACTACCTAGCCCATGCAGAGCAGCCGACCCGCGAAGAAATCGCGGCAATGATGGAAAGGGCGCGACTTCCGTATAACGAGACGACCCGGCTGCGCCGTGCTAGTAGCGTGATCGGTTGGATTAGGTGGATGATGCAGCTCACTGCCGAATCCTAGATGGCTGCGCTGCCACGCCTGCACCTAAACCCGGCTAAAACTCATCGGGAAAAATTACATCGCCCTCGTGAGGCGCTTCGGCTGGTTTGGTGCCGGCTTTAGCATTGCGGCGTGGCCTCTCGGCGGCGCGTCCACGAGTCTCACGCGTTCCCTGGGCAACTCGCACCACGCTTCGCGTCGCTGCCGGCTCGCTACGTTCGTGCTCATTCCGCCAAGCCTGCTCCTGAACGCGGCTGACCCCGGAGCTGGCAAGGTGTTTGACGGGGGCGACGTTTTGGTTTAGGGGCGAAATCTTGTAGCGGTTGTTCCACGGCTCGAGCGCAAACGGCGCTTGCAAACGGTAGATACGCTGGCTCCCGGCGGTGTAGAAATAGAGGTTCAAACGGCCCTCTTCTCCGGCGAGGCCGGTCAAGGACTGCTCGAGGGCGACCGACCCTTCCGGCGGCACGACAGCAGCGACCTCGGCAGTTACGGGCACACCCATCCGGGGCGTTTTAAGCGCGAGCTCCAAAACTTGCACCGCGTAGGGGTTTAGGTTACTGACGGTCAGCCGTAACCGGTGAAGGCTGCCGCTGCCTGCATTCTCGCCGTCTGCCGCGGCGATGGTACCGAGCGAGAGCACCACCTCGGGGTGGCTGTTTCTGGCGGCTTTGCGGCGGCGCACGAGCAACCAGAGAAAGAGCAGCACGAGCAGCGCACCGCCGGCGGCCCACCACACGCGCGGGTCGAGGGTGCGTGCGAAGGCAACAAGCTGATTGTAGTACGGGGTCAAAAAAGAGAGGGTGGTAGCCCACGCTCCCCTGAGGGTCTCCATCATGCGCTCAGCTTAACGTAAAGCTCCGGAAAAACAGCCGCAAGCCGCACGGTAGAGTAAAGAGTGACGAAACTACACCCGACGCAAGACGGCAGCGTAACGCTCTACAGTGAGCGTTACACCCAGACGTTCGCGTCCGAGCGGGGTGCGCTGAGCGAAGCGGAGCATGTTTACCTGGCGGGTTCCGGCGTGGCAGAAAGACTTGTCGAGGGGAGAACGGTGCGCGTCCTCGAGGTCGGCTTTGGGACCGGGCTCAACTTTTTTGTCACCGCCGAGGCGTGTTCGAAAAATCCGGCGGCGCGGCTCGAGTACACAGCGCTCGAGCACACCCTCCTAGACGCCGCCACAGTTCGGCAGCTAGGGTACGGCAAGTTGTTGGCGAGTGAAGTCGTCGAACAATACTTGGTCTGGCGTGATGTTACAGGCGTAAACGGGTTTGAAACCGAACAGGTCAGGTTGGCGCTACTACTCGGTGAGGCGACCGCTCAAACCCTCCCGGCTGGGGCGTTTCACGCCGTCTACCACGACGCTTTCAGCCCCGAAGTCAACCCCGAACTGTGGACGGAAAGCTTTTTGGCGACGCTCGTTACAGCGCTCATACCGGGTGGCACGCTGGTGAGTTACTGCGTACAGGGCGCGGTGCGGCGGCGGCTTCAGGCGCTCGGGCTTGAGGTCAAAAAGCGGCCCGGCCCCGCCGGGGGCAAACGTGAGGTCTTGTTCGCCCAAAAACCGGTTCCAGCGGACTCCCTACGGTGATCGTCATCGTCGGGGGTGGGGTAATGGGGTGCACGCTGGTCTACACACTGGCGCGGCGCGGCGCGCGGGTGACGCTCTTGGAGCGCAGCCGTATCGGAGACGGTGCGTCGGGGGTACCGGTGGCACTCCTCAATCCGTACCGGGGCCGGAGCGCGCGGGCGAGCACGTTCGATCTGACGGCGCTGGCGGCGACCTGGCAACTCGTAGACGACCTCGAGCAGCAGGGATTTACAACCGGCGTCGTGCGGAGCGGGGTGTTGCGCGCCGCAGCGAACGCCAAGCAAGCGAAGACCTGGCAGCAGCGAGAGGGCGTTAGCTGGTTCGGCCCAGGCGAGGTACCGACCGGGTTTCACGCGCCGTTCGGCGGGTTTATCGCAGCGGCGGGCGGCTGGTTGAGACCGCAAGCATGGCTCTCGGCACTCGTTCAGGCTACGCGCGCGTGTGGCGCGGTAGTAAGGGAGAACGACGAGGTAACACACATTGACACGTTTCTCAGGCTTTACAGCCGCCAAGAGACCCTACGAGCGCAGACGGTCGTCCTCTGTAGCGGAAGCGGCACGGCGTTAGGTGAACCAGCAGGGCTCGAGCACGTCGCCGGGGAGGTTATCGGGTTGACGCTGCCAAACAGCGAAACGCTCGCCTATCCCCTCGCCGGGGCGGTTTACGGCGCTCAGGCCGGCAGCACGTTTTATCTGGGCGGCAACCACCGGCCCGCCGACCAAGCCGACGAAAGCGCCCCCACGCAGTTGCAACGTGCCGGAAGCTGGTTTATCCCGGCACTGCACGACGCCGAACTTAAGAGCGTATGGCGCGGCGTCCGGGTCAAGGCCGAAGACAACCTGCCGGTCGTCCGTAAACTCCGGCCCGGTGTGTGGTTTGCCGGGGGCCTCGCCGGACGCGGCTTTCTCGCCTCGGCGCACATCGCCCGGATGCTTGCCGACACGCTTTTGGCTTCATCACGCTGACCTTACGCGCGCAAAACGCGCAACCGGACGAGCGCGCGGCAAAAGTTACGGCGTCAGTACTCCCGAACGGCTGACGAACAGCGCTTTGAAGGGCGTCTTCTGCGTAAACGATACGTCCCAAAAGAGTTCCTTGTCGCTTGCCAGGTTCCACGCAGCTTGCCAGTCGGGGAGCGCGCTGAAGTCGGGCAGTGTGTAGCTTAGGGGCCGCCCGGCGAGCCACGCCGAACTCTGGCTGAGGCGGTAGCTCACGGTATGCCTATCGCCGACTTGCGAATAGAACTGCGCGTAAGTCCCTCCGCCTGCCGGATGTGCCTGCCAGCTCGCCTGCGGACGGAGATAAGTATTGCCGTACAGCACAAGTTGGGGGCGGGCGATAGGGGCGGGTAAGGTTACCGACGCAAGTTCTCCGGGTGGACTCGGGGGTGCGCGGCCGATACGTTGACTGACGCTGCGGCTCGAGCCCGCCTTGGTACGGTCGTTGTACGAAAAACTTTGTACCTCGGCGCGCAAACTCACGCCCCGACCCGAAGCCTGACCCGAACGCCCTTGCAGACCGGCAGGGAGGCGGGCATAGCTGAGTACGTTGCCGCCGGTATATTCACCGACGCGCGCCGCTGTGCCCCCCGCTGTACCCCCACGGGTCACGAGTTGAACCGAACCGGAGAGCAGTTCGCCGGTACGAACGCCGTCTATAGCAAGCTGCGCCACTTCAGGGCGAAACGAAAAGGGGCCGTAAAAATCGATGTCGAGCGCTTGTGCGCCGGTAAGCGGTAGCCCCGGCTCGAGGACTAGACGGTTCGGTACCCGTTCCCCGCCCGCGTAGCGGCTGGCGACCAGATCGTAGCGGGCGGCGGGCAGCTCGAAGCGGTGCCGCGGCGCAGCACTATCGACGAGCGCCGAGGTGCGCCCCAGATAGATGTTGCCGTACTCCCCCTCGGCGAGCCCTTCGACCTCGCCCGAAATGCTGACGGTCGCCGGTGTTTCGTCTCCCGGACACTGCGCCGAGACTGCGGGCGTTTGGGAGACAGTCCCGTGCTGCACATTGACGCTCAGGTTGCCGGTTGCCGCGCCAAAGCAGAGGCTCAAGAGGCCATAACGCCCCTCGGGGTCGGTCAACGTCAGCTTTTGCGGCGTATCGGAGGCTACTGCAAGGGCTTGCCACGCACCCGAGCCGTCTTGAACCGCAAGGTAGCTCGAGCCGCGCCCGTCGATACTTAACGTCAGCGGGCCTGCCGCTTCGCCCTGAACATCGCCGCAACCCGCCAGGAGCAGCGCAAAGAGCAGCGCCACCCAAACGGAAACGCGCCTGAAAAGGGGAAGTGTAAAAAAGTCAAGAATCATATCGAGGTCGTAAAAAGGTTTCGCCGCCTCCAGACAGCCATCTCCAGACACGTGAGATTTCTGTGAGTATAGCAGACAGATTCTTCTGTCAGCCGCCCTGCACACGACGCTTTAGCGACGTTGAGAAGCGTTTTAGATCGAGAAGAGCCTTATTTGTAGACCTGCTATAACCATGTGGGCTCGCGCAGGTCTAAAACGCCAGCCGAACCGGCGGCTATCATTTACGACGTACTTTGGTTGTCGGGTCAGCGAAAGCCGGTGCGTAAGCCGACGTGCTTTTTCAGGGCGTAAAGAACCGTAGAGTGGTCGTTATGACACGTTCTTCTCTCCAAACCGCGCTCGTGACCGGGGCCTCTTCGGGCATCGGCAGGGAGACGGCGCGGGCGCTTGCAGAAAAAGGGTTGACGGTAGGGCTGGTCTCGCGGGGCTCGGGTTCCGGCGAACAGGTTACCGAGTCCTTAAAGCGAGAAACAGGTAATCCGAACCTCTACTTCTACCCTGCCGACCTCTCTTCGCTCGCTGAAATGCGCCGCGTCGCGGGAGAGGTTAAAAAACGCTTTAACCGGCTCGACGTGCTCGTCAACAACGCAGGCGCACTTTTTCAAACCCGTGAAACGACCGTAGACGGCTTTGAGAAGACGTTCGCGCTCGACCACCTCAACTACTTTTTGCTGACCCAACTGCTTATGGCATCTTTGCTGGGGAGCCCCGCCGCCCGTATCGTCAACGTGGCGTCGGCAGCTTCCAGCGTCGGAAAAATCCATTTCGACGACCTGATGCTCGAGAAGAACTACGGGAGCTTTAAGGCGTACGGTCAGGCAAAACTCGCCAACGTGATGTTTAACTATCAGCTCTCCCGGTTTTTAGCCGAAACGCCCGTAACGGTCAACGCGCTGCATCCGGGCGGGGTTGCCACCGGCTTCGGCGGGGACAGCGCCGTAAACACTTTGTACAAGGTATTTCGCCCGCTGCTTAAATCCCCCGAACAGGGCGCTGAAACGGTCATCTACCTGGCAACCTCGCCGGAGGTCGCAGGGGTGTCGGGGCGCTACTTCAAGGACAAAAAGCCTGTCAGTTCGTCGCGCCGCTCTTACGACGTGCAGGTACAGGCGCGGCTCTGGCGGGTATCGCGTCAGCTCGTCCACCTTACCGAAGCCGAAGGGGCCGCGCTGCGTGAGGTGACGCCGCCTCACCAAAAAGGATTTTTATGAGCCAAGTCAAAGATAGCAACGATAAACGTGCGCCGACAACCCACAGTATTCACAACCTGCTCGCGCAGCGCTGGAGCCCGCGGGCGTTTAGCACGCAGCCCGTCGAAGAAGAAAAGCTTCAGCGCATCTTCGAGGCAGCGCGCTGGGCAGCGTCCTCAGCGAACGTTCAGCCGTGGCGGTTTTTAATCGCGCGTCGCGGCGAAGCAAGTTTCGGGAAGCTGCACGACTGCCTGATGGAGGGCAACAAGCCGTGGACGAAAGACGTTCCGGTTCTCATCTTGAGCGTCACCGATACGATGTTCCCCGCCAAGGGCGACAAACCCGCCCGCGAGAACCCTACCGCCAAGCACGACCTCGGTCTGGCATTTGCCAATTTGTCGTTGCAGGCAACCGAACTTGGTTTGCACCTCCATCCGATGGCGGGCTTCGACAAGAAAAAAGTCAAAGAGGTGTTCGGCGTCCCCGGCCCTTATGAACCCGTAACGGTTACGGCGCTCGGTTACCTGGGCGACAGCAGCACCTTGTCCGGGAGCCTGCGCGAACGCGAAGAAGCGCCGCGCACCCGCAAACCTCTGCGCGAGATTGTCTTTGAAGGCGACTGGGGCCAACCCGCCGATTTGTAAGCTTTAACGACTAAAAAAGCCGCCGTTACGGCGGCTTTTTTGTAGCAATGCGGTCTAGTACCCTTTGGGCAAAATGACCCAAAGTGCCAGGTAGATAAGGATACCGGGGCCACCGGCGAGGGCCAGAACGACGAAGATGATACGGACGATTGTCGGGTCGATACCGAAGTAGTCGGCTAAACCGCCGCAAACTCCGGCAATCATACGGTGGCTACGCGAGCGGGTCAATCTTTGATTACTCATGCGTTACTTTAGACCAAAGTGCCGCGAGAAACAAGTTGTTGGCGGGCAAACACCCCTAGCCCCCAAAGCCGTCACCGTGCTGGAGAAACTCGAGCCTGTTGCCAAACAAGTCGGCGGCGTAAAAGCGGCGGACGTGCGGTACGGTGGTATCGTTTACAATTGCGATATGGGCGGCCCCTAATCGTTCCCTCAACGCTTCCAGGTCAGACACCGTAAACGCCGGGTGCGCTTTGCGGGCAGGCGAAAACGGCGTGTCTATCCCCAGGTGCAACGCCTGCGTACCGAGCGCAAACCAGCAACCCCCGCGTGAGGCGAGTTCAGGCGGTTTCTCGAGCTCGGCTAAACCCAGCAGGTCGCCGTAAAAGGCTCTCGCCTGCGCCTCTCCCCCGGCGGGCATCGCGAGCTGAAGATGGTCGAGTCCGGTGATATAAGTTTTTGTCACCCCAACCTCCGGCCCCAGCTTAACCACTACAAACATGAATCAGAGGTAGTTTTTTCAGCCAGAGCGGTTTGCAGGCGTCCGGTTTTCGCTGCCCTCAGAAATCGCGCTATGCTGAATGAGATACTCCCCGATTTGCACCGCGTTTAGAGCCGCCCCCTTACGAATCTGGTCGCCGGAGACGAACAGCGCCAAAGCTCCCGGCAACGAAACGTCTTCACGGACGCGGCCTACCAGCACATCGTCTTGACCACTCGCCTCCAGAGGCATCGGAAAATGATTGGCTGCGCGGTCGTCAACGAGGCAGACGCCGTCGGCTGAGGTTAGAACCGCGAGCGCCTCAGAGACCGAAACAGGCCGGTCAAACTCGGCGTGAACGGCCTCGGAATGAGCGCGAAACACCGGCACCCGCACGCAGGTCGCGCTGATGGCGAGCTCCGGCAGATTGAGGATTTTACGGGACTCGAGCGTCAACTTCCGCTCTTCGACGTTGTAGCCGTCGTCACCGATCTCTGAATCGTGACTAAAGATATTAAAGGCAATCGGATGCCCGAACTTTTGCGGCACGGGCGTCTCACCGACGAGCGCCGCCTGCGTCTGGTTTTGCAGCTCGGCGATACCCGCCGCGCCCGCGCCCGACACCGCTTGATAGGTCGCAATCGTCGCCCGCCGGAGGCCGAACGCCCGGTGGAGAGGCGCAAGCGCCATCAGCGCGACGATGGTCGAACAATTCGGGTTGGCGATAATGCCTTGATGCCCCAGCGCCGCCTCGCCGTTGATTTCAGGGACTACGAGCGGGACGCGTTCGTCCATCCGCCACGCCGAGGTGTTGTCGATGACGAGCGCCCCGTGCTCGGCCCAGCGCCACGCGTCCGCTTTGGAGATGCTGCCGCCCGCCGATGAAAACACCAAATCAACGTCTAGATTGCCGGATTCGGGTAAGGCTTGAAGCGTGTACGTCTCGCCGCCGTAAACGAGCGTCTTTCCTGCTGAACGTGCTGAGGCAAATAGCGTCAGCGCCGTAAAGGGAAAGTTACGTTCGGCAAACAGGCTCAAAAACTCCTGTCCTACGGCTCCGGTAGCTCCAACGATTCCTACACGCATAACAACACCTTTCTAGGCGGGTAATTTCCAGGTGGGCGAGTGCCCGAATCAGTTTAGCACTCACTAGCGGTTCAGCTCGAGCTAAAGCTCGCTCACCCGGGTAACATGGCGTTATGGACTTTGTAGACTGGCAACGGCTCGAGACCCGCATCCCGCTAGACGAACTGCCCAGCTTTCACCGCGCCTTTTTAGAAACCGTGCGCCCCGGTGAAAACGACTGGAACGCGGCGTTTTTACGGCAGGTACAGGGCAAGGTGCAGGCGAGTTTGAAGGCTTTGGAACGTCAGGGCCGCGCCAAACGCGAGGGTGAGGTGCTTTTCGTAGACAAAACCGTTATTCCTGAAGCATTTTTGCACTACGCCGATGAGTAACGTAAACAGATGAAGTGGCGGCGTGTCGTTGTCAAGGTCGGGACGAGCAGCCTCACCGACGCGGGCGGGCGCATCTATCCGCCGCTGTTGTGGGCGCTCGCTCGCGGGCTCGGCACCCTTCAAACCCAACTCGGTTGCAAGGTCGTGTTGGTCTCCTCGGGTGCGGGCGCAGCGGGGCGCGAACGGCTCGGGGTGTCGCTGCCTTTGACCTTGCCGGAAAAACAGGCGGCGGCGGCGGTCGGTCAGACGCTCCTGATGCTCGAGTGGGCGCGCGCCGTCGCCCCTACACCCGTCGCACAGCTTTTACTTACAGCTGCCGACATCCAAGACCGTGAACGTTACGTGAACGCAAAAAACGCGCTCGAGGCGTCCCTAAAGCTCGGCGCACTGCCGGTTATCAACGAAAACGATTCGGTAGCGACGAGCGAAATCCGGTTCGGCGACAACGACAGCCTTTCCGCGTGGGCCTCGCACCTCGTCGGGGCCGACGCGCTCGTTATCCTGACCGACGTAGACGGGCTTTACGACAGCGACCCGCGCTTTAACCCAACCGCGAAACGGCTTACGTTGGTCGAAGACGTGAGCCGCGTGCAGCACCTGGCAGGCAGCGCCGGAACCACGCGCGGCACGGGCGGGATGGTCACCAAACTTCGCGCGGCGGCGCTCGCCACGGCTGCCGGAACGGAAACGCTGATTATCGGCGGCGGCGGGGCGGGGCTCGAGGCCCTCGCAAGGGGCGACGTCCGGGGAACACGGTTTTCAGCCAAAGCGCACACGCCGTCGCGTAAAAGCTGGCTGGCGCAGCAGCGCACGAAGGGGAGTCTCGAGGTCGATGCGGGCGCACTCCGGGCGCTGCACAACGGACGCAGTTTGCTGCCCAAAGGCATTACGGGTGTATCGGGCAGTTTTTCTTTTGGCGACGCCGTAGCCGTGACACACGCGGGCGAGCGGGTCGCACAAGGCTTGAGCAACTACTCGAGCGACGCGCTTCAAAAGATTCAGGGTAGGCATACTCTCGAGATTGCAGAACTGCTCGGGGGCAAAGATTACGACGAGGTGATTCACCGCGATAATCTGGTCTTGAGTACACCCACCGCCATCCCCAAAGGAGACTTATGACAAACGGTACAGAAAAAGGCATCTTTCAGAAAATCATCGACGGCGAGATTCCGGCAACGAAGGTCTACGAAGACGACGACTTCATCGCCATCAAAGATATTGCCCCGAAAGCGCCGGTTCACCTTTTGGTAATTCCCAAAGCCCTCAGCCCGCGTCTGGACGAAATGCTGGACGCGCAAGGCTCTGGAGATGTGGGCGCGCTTTTTGAAGCGGCAGTCAAAACCGCAAGGGCCAACGGGCTGGAAGATTACCGCCTGGTCGTCAATGTCGGGCCGGGAGCGGGGCAGGAGGTGTTTCACACGCATGTACACATTCTGGCAGGCTGGGACGAGGCTGCGCCGCTCGGGTAGAAAAACCGCCGGAAGTACGGGACTTGCGGCAGTTTGACACCCAACGTTTAAGCTCAGCTATTCTTGAATTTCACGAAGTGAAACGCTTCTTTGCTCCCCAAGGCTCTGCTGCACGGCCTCCGTAAAAGCCATGTATTTTACGCCCTCTGCAAACGTGGTGTAGCGAACAGGCTCGAGCCCGCGCCGAGTTTTGCAACCGTCTGATGACAAACCCTGCAGCTTATGACGAACGCAAAACGTTGCGTTTATGGTTATCTGTTTTGCTATGGCACACAGTTTCCACCGTCACTTCCCTTACACCGCTCGAGCCCGGTAACTTCGACTCTGACTTCTGCTCCGGGTTCTGCAGCGGGCGTAAAAACTTCATTCGTAAGGTCACCGACCGCAAATGTTTCACCGCTCGGCCCGCCGTCCCCCGAAAATACCCCGACATTTAGGTAGTAATCGCCTTCGCGCTTGAACACTTCTTCCGGGTCGCCCTCGAGCTGGAAAGAGATGGGAAAGTCTGTAATGGGTTCTATCGTCGTTTGGGTCAACAACTCTCTAGGAGCATCGCCAAAATATGAGGGAGAGTAGAAGAGCTGAACGATAGCGTGAGAGTCTTCGGTGAAAACGAACTCGCCGTCATAGGTATTGGGTACACCGCGAAGTCGCACGATACTTCCTTTAACGAGGTAGTCGGGGTCAGGTTCATCGGGCTGCTTGACTAAGATGAAGTTGCTCTCTACCGGCGTGGGGCCGTTGCGGTCTATCAGCGTCATACGAAACTCAGGCGGTGAACCGCTGGGCGTCGTACCACAAACATCGAAAAGAAGTTCGGTCTCCATGCCGAAGGTGTTGTCAACTTGACCGGTGACATTGCCTGTGCAATCGTCTTGCTGAGCCGCCGAAAAAGAACCGGCAGCAAGCGGGATTTGCGTGTAAGCCGAGAATAAAACTTCAGGCGCATCGCCTAACTTAAACGTACCGACGGAGGTGTAACCTCGAGCTGAAGGGCTTTTCGTTCTTAAATCGAGGGTGAGGGTAGCCCCGGCCTCGCTCTGACCTGTCCACACACCGCGCAAAATGCGGGGGTCATCGTAATTCATCGGCGTATCGTTCGTAGGTGGGCGTTGGGTCTCGGTGCAGGCAGCAAGGAGAAACAAACTACACAGAAGGGCGGTTGCGACGTATCTTTTCGATATCACTTTGAATCCTCCGCAAGTTTTTGCAAAGCTAAACAACCTCTGTTATCTTATAACCACGATAAGACTTGGCTTTCAGAGAGAACTTTGTTGGACTAAAAGAACTGCCACTCATAAATGGCAGTTCTTTTACGGAATTACATCGATAGCCTGACCATAGCTACCCAAATCCCCCCAAGCGTAAAGATGTGAAGCAAAGTATTCTTACTTTGCTTCACATCTTTCTGTCAATACTTCGCTTGTTGTGTAATCTTTCACATTTTTGTATAACTTCTTATTTGAAAGCGGCTCCCGAAATCTATACTTTGTTTCAAGAACCAGTCTCAGAAACCGCCGGACAGGTACATATAATTGAAATGCCAGCTATGTGTTTAGTCCCTGACCGCGCTCGTTAACTTTCGTCCGGGTTTCAGTAAACGAGGCTCGAGCGTACCCAAAGCGGTCGGTCAACACTTTGGCATTCATTCCGCCCTTAACCGCCTCAATGCCTGGGGCCGGCTTAAGGACAACCCACCTAAAACAGCCGAATAATGATTTATGCCCGTGGGTACGTGTGCCCGTTGGGGTATACCTGCTACAGATGGCGTCGTTTCAACCTCCGGGCCGTTGCGCGGTGGCACTAGCCAGCAGCCACAGCCCCAGGGCCGCGGCCAGCAGCGAGGCCGCCAGCACGCCGAGCTTGGCCTCCGCCAGCAGGGCCGGGCTGCTAAAGGCCAGCTCGGTGATGAACAGGGCCACCGTAAAGCCGATGCCGCCGAGGACGCTCACCCCCGCCAGCATGCGCCAGTTCACGCCGACGGGCAGCGTGGCCAGGCCGCCTCTGACCGCGAGCCAGGAGACGAGCAGGATGCCGCTGGGTTTGCCCAGCACCAGGCCCACAAAAACTCCCAGCCCGACCGGGCCCAGTGCGCTCCCCGCCACCCCGACCCCGGCGTTGAAAAAGGCGAACAGGGGCAAGACCAGGTAAGCTACCCAGGGGCTCAGGTGGTGTTCCAAACGGCGCAGGGGGCTCTGCGCCCTCTGGGGCAGTGCACGAGCCGCCTGCGCTTCGGGCTCGAGCCGCTCCCCTTGCGCGGATGAACCGGACTGGGTCGGCGCGAGCGGGCGCAACGGGACAGCGAGCGCCAGCAGCACGCCGCTTATGGCGGCGTCCAGCCCCGACTCGAGCACGAAGAACCATAGCGCCAAGCCCAACCCGAGGTAGACGGTCAGATTTCTCACGCCCAAACGTCCGGCCAGCAAGGCCAGCGCCAGAAAGCCGAAGGCAAAGGCGAGCGCCCCAGGGTCGAGTTCGCGGCTGTAAAAGAGGGCGATGACCAGCACCGCACCCAGGTCGTTGACGGTGGCCAGCGCCGTCAAAAAGACTTTGAGGCCCAGCGGCACCCGCCTGCCCAACAGCGACAGCACCCCGAGCGCGAAGGCGATGTCGGTGGCCATCGGCACGCCCCAGCCCCTGCCGCCCGCACCCCCCAATTGACCACGGTGTAGAGTGCTGCCGGCACCAGCATGCCGCCCAGGGCGGCGCTGACCGACAGAGCGGCGCGACGCGGGTCGGCGAGTTCGCCCTGCAGCAGCTCGCGTTTGAGCTCGAGTCCGACCAGCAGAAAAAAGCCGGCCATCAGCAGGTCGTTGACCCAGCCGACCAGCGGCTCGGCCAGCTGCCAGCTCCCGAGGCTGATGCTCAGCGGCAGCGCCTTGAGCGCAACATACCCCTCCTGCCAGGGCGAGTTGGCCAGGGCGAAACCCAGCAGAGCGCCGGTGAAGAGGAGCAGGCCACCCCCCCGGGTCTCGCTTTGCAGAAGCTTGCGCAGGAGTTGCGGGAAGGCCCGCACCGGCGTCGCCCTAGTCTCGTTCACAGACGACCTCTGCGAAGAACAGAACCGTGGCCGCGAACCCCGGCACCATGTCGCCCAACGGCACCCCTACAAAGCCTCCGCTGACTTTGGGGCCGCAGCTCGCGCATAGGCCCGCACCGCGTCGCCCCTGAAGAAAGCGCTTCGAGACGCCTTGAAGTTGCCCAAGAAGTTGCCCGAGTACGCCCTTGACAAGCTTGCAGGGCGTACTTGTCACGACGTATCCGCCGGTCGCAGCCCCCGGAGGTAGCGCGGGTAGCTCGGCGTATGCCTACCCCAGCGCGCCAGCAGATAGAGCGCGGCGAGACCGACGCCGTGCGGAGTCGCGCTCACAAAGTCTTGAAAAGAGCCGAGCGCCCGGTAGCCGCCGCGCCGCGCCGCCACCCGCTGCTGGTAGCGGTGGCGGGCCGCGGCGGGGCTCAGCTCACCCTCGAGCACGCGGGCCAACAGCCCCCCGAGGTCGTGGCCGAAGGCCAGGGCCGGGCGGATGCCCTCGGCGGTGACCGGCAGCACCTGCCCGGCGGCGTCGCCGACCACGAACAGCTCGCCGACCACGGGCGCGCGCAATTTCAGGGGGATGAGGCCCCCGTGTTTGTGTGGGTGTTTGTGAGCGTGTTCGGGCTCGAGCCCGAGTCGCCCCAGCAGGCGCGCCAGCACCCCGCCCAAGTCGCGACCGCTGCGTTTGCTGTCGAAGACCCCGACCCCCACGCGCAGCGTCTCGCCCGCGCCGAAGGCCCAGCCGTAGCCGGGGGGCAGCTCACGGTTCAGGTAGAAGTGCAGGCCGCTAGGAAATCCGGGGGGGCGAGGCAGCTCGACCTCGAGCCCCGCCCCCATGAAGCGCCCTTCGGCGTAACCGGGTGTAAGCGACGAGGCCAGGACGGCGCTCGGCCCGGTGGCGTCCACGACCAGCCGACAACTCACTTTGCCGGCTGAGGTCAACACACCGCCGGGCACCGGCTTCAAGGCGCGCGCTTGCAGCAAAGTGACGCCGCTCTCGGCCAGGAGCCGCTCGCAGAAGCGGCGGTAGTCGATGGTGACGTAAGGGAGCCGGGTCGGCAAGCGCAGCGTGCGCTGCGAAAAGTGAAAGACCAGCGCCTCGTGTTGCTCGAGCACCGCCTCCGCGCCGAAGCGCTCGGCTAAATCGCCGGGCAGCGCGCAGGCCGACTTGACGAAGGCCCCGACCGGGTGCGGGTCGAGCAGCAGCACCTCGCGCCCTTTGAGCGCGCGGGCCACGGCCAGCCCCGCGAAGCTGGCCCCGGCGATGACGACGTCTGCTCCGGTTGCCACGTGCTAGCTCACACTCAGGACGTGAGGGTTGCGCCCCGCCGATACGCGCGCCAGCTCTTCGCCCGTAACGCGGTCGACGACGCTCAAGGTGCCGTTCGTACCGTTGGCAACCCAAACGGTCGGGTTGCCGTCTTCGTCGCCGTGTGCCCAGACAGCGCCGAGCAGCACCGTGACCAGTATCATCATGAAAAGTCGTAGTTTTCGTGAATTCATCGTTGTCACTCCTTTTCTTTCTTCGAGAGTTTTCTTGCCGCCGTTACAGCGCTAGGCTGATGTTGTCTAACTCGTAGCGTGAGAGGTAGAAACCTCAGCCGAACCTCAGCCTGCCGAACACGGTAGGGTCTGCGACCAGCAAGGGGCTGCGAGCCTTGAAGGCTTCGGCGTAGCGAACATCTACCAGGCTGCCGACGTAGCGGTCTTCGGTGCCGTAGCGCTCGAGCAGCGTGGCTTGAGCGACGCTGAAGACCGATTCGTAGACTTCCAAGGCGGCGAGTTTTTGCTCGTAGACCTCGCTCACGTCCACCGCGAAGTCAAACCGGCTTGCACGAGCTTGACGGTGGTGCCGCCCATGACCGCCTCGAGGTCGTCGGGATGCGCAGCTACGGCGAGCACGTCGTAGGTGGTAGTTAGCTGAGACATCGCTTTCTCCAAAAAGTGAGGCTGCTACCTAGCAGCAGCCTCACCCCGTCTTAGACGGGCAGTTGGCTTAGTTTTGCGTTCCGATAGCTGAACCGTGCCAGGTATGCACCCACACCTCACCGCTGTAGGCGTTCACACTCAACATGCCTTCGGTCGCCTCACGCCCGAAGTCGAAGGTGGTGTAGCCGCTGAATGTCTGGCTCGCTCGGACGCTCGCTCCGGGCAGGTAGGCGGCGAGAAAGGTCTCGGCTTTTTCTTGGGCCGCCGCCTCGTCAAAGCGGGGCTGTCCGGCAAAGGCGAAGCCCATCATGCCGGCGCGCGTGTTCCACATCATGTTCGGGCCGGGTTCCGGGGTAACAAAGCCGCTGTAGCGGTTGACCAGCACTTCGGCGACGCCTTGGCCCTGGTCGTTGACGAGTTGCGCGTAGTAATTGTTGCTGAAGGCCATGACGTCGCTGACCTGAACGTTCCTGTAGGCCTGCACGACCTGGTCAAACTGAGCCTGGGCATCCTCCAAGGAAAGGGGTTCAGCGGTAGCGGGATAGACCTGCATCATCCCCATGCCACCCATCATGCCTTGCTGACCCATCATGCCCTGACCATAGCCGTAGCCCTGGTTTTGAGCGTAGGGGTAGTTGGGATTGACCTGGTTGGGAGCCATCATGCCCTGGGCTAAGACGAGGCCAAGCAGCGCCAAGCCGATGACCACAACGCCGATACCGAGTGACCGTTTTATACTTGCTCCTTTCAACGTGACCCTGGTCACGACAAATCCTGTTTGAGTTGTTCGAACTGTTCTTTGCTCAGCTCGCCTTTGGCGTAGCGCTCTTTGGCGATGTCGAGAGCCTTTTTAGGTTCGGCTTGCGCCTCTCTTGCAGACCCCGAACCGCGCAGCGTCTGCCCCAAATCCAGGGTGCGCCACAGCCAGACGATAGCTAAGATGATCAGCGCCCAGAAGAGAATCATGCCGATCCACCCGAACGCGCCCATGCCGTAACCGTAGTAGCCCATCACGCCCTTACCCCTTTCAGCGCTTGAAGCGCTTTGTCAAGCCGTGTTTTAGCCTCTTGCGGCAGCCCCTCGAGCTGCCCTTTCGTCGTCTCGTCGACGACGCTGAACATCACCTCGGGGTCTAAGATGCTGACCTCTACCTTGTCGCCCACCTCGCGCAGCACCACGTTGCAGGGTAAGAGCAAGCCGATGGAACGGTCCGCCTCGAGCGCCCGGTGCGCCAGCTGCGGGTTGCAAGCTCCCAGGATTTCATAGCGCTCCATGTCCTCGCCCAGCTTTTCTTTCAGGGTCGCCTGCACGTCGATGGTGCTGAGGATGCCGAAGCCCTCGGCTTTCAGGGCGTTTACGATGTTGTCTCTAACCGTGTCGTAGTCCTCATTTAGTGTCTTCTGCATACTGTAGGTCATCTTTAGGCCTCCTTAAGCTAAACCGCGTTTTATGCTCTCGAACTCTTCTTTACTTATCTCCCCCCCTGCGTAGCGCCGTTCGGCAATCTCCAGCGAGGACGCCCTGGGCGCTGTCTTCGAGGTCGGCGTTTCTCTGCCTCTTGGAAAGAGAGCACCAGCCAGCAGCACCACGACTATCAATACGAGTATCCAACCTAAGCCCATCATGGTGGA
>CAWCXJ010000007.1:0-568400 GCA_963799485.1 uncultured Trueperaceae bacterium | reverse complement strand
GGCAGTTCTCGGTTCATTACTACCCGAAAGCGAGACATCGCCGTCGCGTGAAGCGACTTCACCCCCAAAAGCCTCCGACAAGACAATTACATTTAATAACCTCGAGTGCTAGTAGAAAAGGGGTAAAAGATGAGAGAAGATAGGTCATGCGAACCGTTGATCTTCTCTCAAAGCATAATGTAACAGACCTTTTCACAATCGTATATGTCCTGATAGACGACTATCTACAAGCCTCAGAACGCTTAGGACGCTTCAAGTTGCCTAAAAAGCGCCAACAAAAATCCAGCTACGCCGAGTTGCTCACCATTGTTCTGGTCGGCGAGATACTTCAGCAGAAAAATCAAGGCTTGTGGTACTTGCTGGTGCAGCGTGAATACGGCGCTTTGTTCCCCGACCTGCCTCATATCACACGTTTTTACCGAGTGAGCCGTAACTTCGAACGCATCTATGCGGACTTAGCTATGCTGATTGCTCAGCATGATGGGGTGTAGCTGGTCGACTCCAAGCCGCTGCCTATCTGCAAGGGTGTTCGCTACCCAAGACCAAGAAGGATGACCGAAGCTACCTCTGGACGCGGTGGGGCAACCAAACGCTTCTACGGCTTTAAACTTCACGCCGTTTGCACGGGTCAGGGTGCTAGCTGTCGTTTTGCCATCGTGCCAGCCAATGAAAGTGATGTCACCGTGGGCAAGTGTCGCTTGGACGCTTCTGGCGATGACCTAAACAGCATCATCGGCGACAAAGGCTATCAGGGTTTAGGCATCTACACCCCACCCAAGCAAAACGCCAAAGAACCCGGCTGCTGGTGTGACTTCTTCGCTCGTGCCAGAAAGTCTGTCGAGGCTGTTTTCTCCTCACTCGCAAGATGTCGCAATATTGCCTTGCAACAGCTCAACTCTTTTTGGAGCATTCGTGCCAGTGTCTGCCGCAAAGTCGCGGCTCACAACCTCATCCTGTTTCTGTTCGACTAGCACCCGAGGTTACTATGGCTTTTAACAAACAAGACGAAAATGCCCCCAAACCCCAAGCGAAGCCATGCCCGACGCGCCCGATGAAGGCAGCGCGCTCGACGACTTTTTTAGCACCGACGACATCTTCCGGCGGGTGCTGGCAACGGCGGCGCACGAACTCGAGCGCCCGACCAGCACTTTCACCTGGGGCGCACTCGCCGCCGAACTGATTCTCGGCTTTCCGTTCTTGGCGCGTGCCGTCGTTACCGCCGCCGTACCGAATCAGCCCTCACTGGTCGGCGACTTACTCTATCCCATTGGCTTCTTTCTTACGCTTTTCTTACGCTGCTCAGTCGCCTCGAAGTCCACGGCGTAACGCACCTCGCCGTCTAGGTCGCTGCTGTTGAGTTCGACCAGCACGTCGCCTTCTCTGGCTTCAGGGGCACTTGAGTGCGGGGTACATCTACAGCGGTTAGCCGCAAGGGTCAGCGGAACAGCATGTCAAGAAAACCTCACAGGGTGCTGACAGACGAC
Organism: uncultured Trueperaceae bacterium; assembly: GCA_963799485.1. Taxonomy (GTDB): domain Bacteria; phylum Deinococcota; class Deinococci; order Deinococcales; family Trueperaceae; genus Truepera. The sequence goes on along the minus strand of CAWCXJ010000007.1, from coordinate 566,916 downwards.
GGGTAGGGTGCTGTCGGAGGTACAAGGGAAGATGAAACGCAAACAAGCTCGATTAAAACGTGAATTGCGGCGCTGGTGGCGCTCGTTGGTCCCGGCAGGACTCGCGAATAAATAAAGCGACCGGGCCAGGGCACATCTAACCGAACAGCAAAACCACGCGGTCATGCTCAGCGAAAAGGACGTGCAAAAGGTGCAACGGTATGAAGGGCACCTCGAGCGTATCCTCTACCGGGCGCTGCACGAACTCGAGGCCATGAAAGACCGGCGGGACGGGAAACCGGCACCGCTGGCACGGGTAGAGGTGCATGGAGAGTCGGCAGATTAGCCTTGGAAAGTCGTAAAACACCCTCTCCGCTAATTTAAGTTTGAAATCGAGAAAATGCGTTGACCTACCCGAACCGCCCCCGGAGCCGTCAGGCGTCCGGGAGAAGCTCGAGCCCTATCGGGACAGTTCAGGTGGCTAGCGGAACCACTCGACGGTAATGCGGTCTTTGACCCGCTCATCGGAGCAACCGTTGCGGTCATCATCTTTACACCAGACAACATTCTGCGTACCCGGCGTACTGTTGTTGTTCATGCGGGCGTGGAACTCTTTGTCGCCCGCTTTGCCGGTCTCTTGGTAGCCGCTCTGAAAGCAAAGTTTCTTGTCGGCGCTGAGGCGAGCAAACTTGGGACCGGCACCATCCGGGTCGGGGCAAGCACTGATGTAGCCGACACCGGTAGACTGGAACGAAGCAGGCGCGTCTTGCTTCTCGTTATAGTTGTAGCTGCCCCCGTCATGCGATTGCGTGGAAATGTTGCGGTACCCCCCGTAATACGAATCTTTGAAGAAGCAAGCGTCATTGTGAACGTTGCGGTTGCCGGGGTTACCCGAAGCCGGGTCGCTCAAGCGCTGACGGTCGTAGCGGTCGGGGCTGGAGCAACTCGAGTTTGCGTTGACGTCGGCGTTGGCTCCGGCGTCGCCGTTGATGTACGAGACAGCTCTGAGCGAATCACCCCGGCTGTACTCGGGACTTAAGCCAGTAGGCGCTTGCCCGCAGGCTGCAATAAGAACCATCAGCACGAACGCTGCACTTAACAGGCGTAAGCTCGTGATAAAGCGCTTAGGTTGGTTCACTGATTTATCAGTCATTTACTATCTCCTCTGAAATTGAAGCAAAAACAGTTAGTTTATGGATACTGCGAAATGTAAAACCGGCCTTTCTGGTTTTCGTCGGCCTCCTGTCCCAAAGACGCAACCTAGCGTCGCTTAGATGTACAAGCAGAAAAAGCGCTCTGTGTGCCGCTGCTCCTTTGATCCGTAAGGCGAAGATTGCAAGTACGTAGTTTCGAGCAGTGAGCTAGAGAAGTTAGTGAGCCTTTGAAAGCATAAAAGCTGTCGCCTTTCCATAAAGAATTACACATTCGCTGGCTATTTGGATGTTGTTGTAACCTGAACTCAGAGTTGCTTCCGTGTTAGTGATGCAAACACAGCACTTCGGATATTCATAAACCTCTGAAATGTCGGTAGTTCGTCCTTTTTCAAAAATTTGTATGCCTTCCACCGATAGTAGTCATTGGTATCATGACAATATCTATTCGGTAGGGTTAGACAATTCGTATGGTCATCCATCGGTCGAAGCACTCGCTTTATACGACAGCGTAGGCGCGCAGGTGTACCGCACTGACCTGCAAGGGACGATTATTGTTGCCGCGTCGGCTGATGGGGATTATCGGGTCACACTGACTGAAGTCCCTACGGCAGCCCCAGTCGCTGCTACACCGAGTCTTGTACCGACCTACCGTGCGCCTTCACCGTCTTCAAGCAACAGCGGGCGCTGCTATGTCAGTGGTTTGGTTACACCCGCAAAGATGGGACGCAGGTGAGCGGCTATTACCGACGCTGCTGAGCTTTGACTACTCCTGGTGCGCCCGTTTGAGCTGCATATTAGCGTTCGTTGACCCATAGAGGGTTGAACGGGGTTAAGTGTTAAATACCCCTCACGCAAAACTGACAAATGACAGATAAAGTACCTTCGGGGGCAGATTTTTTGAAACGAAGGCAAGCCAGACTAAAACGTGAACTCCGGCGCTGGTGGCGTTCGCTCGTCCCGGTTGGTTTTGAAGGCAAATCTGCAGCACGGATAAAACCGCCTACCACCCCTCGCGCGTCCGCTTAGGCTGTACTCTAGCGCTCAGCGTCCTGTAAAGGGTTAGGGCCGTACTGAAATGCTCGGCAGCCTGTTGCATCACCGTAACCTCTTGTTCTCGCGTGCTGACCTATAGCATCCAAAACGTGTAAGAAAACTGTAAGAAATGCCCTGTAAAGTAGTTTTATAAAACCAACTACGACAACCTTGTGTTGTCTAGCGGAGGAACCTAAAGGAAAAACTCACGGTGGTATTCAACGCGGCTCAACATCTTCACTTTCGTTTTCTCAAGGAGTTAAATCATCATGACCGTAGGTTCTAAAGGTAACTCACGCCTGCTCAAACTAGCAGCGCTCCTCGCGCTTCTCGTCACCCTCGCGGCTTGCAGCGGGGTTAATACCGCCACGCCCCAGCGCGACGTCTCGAAACAAAACCTAAAACCCGGCGCTTACGCCGTCCGGCCTTTGTCCGAAGATGACAGCGAAGACGAAAACGAGAATGACAATGAAGACGAGGACAGCGACGAAGACGCCGTCGAAGCGGTGACTGACGGCGGTTTTGAAGCCGGAATACAAAACCCCTACTGGACGGCTACCCCTGGACTGCTCTGCACTGTGGCCGTATGCGGCGGCGGTATGGGCAGCGCGGCTCCCGAAGACGGTGCCGTCTGGGCCTGGTTCGGTGGAACCTCAGACAGCGTTACCGAAACACTCGAGCAAAAGGTAACTTTGCCGCGCGGCGACGCCGAACTCGAGTTCGACCTGTGGGCGGGTGCTACGAGTGCCTCGGTATTCACCTTTACGGTGTACCTGGATAACCGGGTCGTCTACACGCTCACCTCAGCTGACCTTCAAGACGAAGACGACTTCACAGAGGGTTACGACGACGTCGACATTGACCTCTCGGACTACACCGATGACAAAGCCCACACGCTGCGCTTTAGCTTCTCCAAAGACGGTCTAGGCGATACCAACTTGTCGCTCGACAACGTTTCACTTGAAGTTGAAAATCTCGAAGATGCCGTTCAGGACATTGTGGGTATGGTGCAAGCTCTACCGCTCAAAGCGAAAGTCGAACGCCCACTGATCGCCAAGCTTAACAGCGCGACAAAAGCTTTTACCCGTAACCAAGATAAGGTCGGGGCAAACAACCTCAAAGCTTTTACCAATCAGGTTAAAGCGCAGAGCAAAGGCAAGAAGAAGGCCATCGCAACTGCGGACGCCACTGTGCTTATCACCAGTGCTCAGAAACTCATTCGCGCGGCTCAGTAAGATTTTCGTAGGAAGTAGGCGTCCTATCTGGGACGCCCTACTTCGTTTGGAGACGTTGCCTAACGTTTTACGTTCCAGCTTAAGCCTGGCGAACTCATGCCACGGTGTAGATAGCGACGTAAAGACGTCCTCAACCTCGGCGCTTGTGGATGGCGGGGCAGGTTTCCACTTCGCAGCGTGTAACGCGCCGAGCCACACCCGCTAACCTCGACCTTGCCGGTCAGCTCGAGCTGTTTGCAAATGCCGTACATCTCCCACGGCGCGAGGCTGTTTGTTCTGGCAAATTCGATAAAGCTGCCGTACCAAGATGAGTGGTCTTGTTGGGATTCGATGTGAACATGTAGGTTTTCGGGTTCCATGAGACAGAGTAGTCCACGGCGGTTACGGTGCTTTTGCAGCTAGCTTGCTTGATGGTTGCGGTGAGCGCGTGAGAAAGACGCACCAGCGTTCGTGATTTTTCACCACTTCCCCAGCCCTGCCTAAGTTGCCGTTATCTGATTTTGCATATGATCGCGTCATATCCAGGCTCGAGCCCCCCTATCAAAAAAGCAACTGTGTCATTTGTCAAGTAGCAGCTGGACGCCAGGAGCTTCCGGAGCGGATCATCGCGTTCAAGATACATAGGAGCTTTCTGGCACAGGCAACCAACGCTACCTTTTTGGGCTTGCCCTTGAGCAGCAAGCGCTCATAGAGTGGGCGGATCAGGGGGTTGTAACGTGAGGCCGACAGCGCTGCCAGGTAAAGGGCGGTGCGCACGTCACGCCGACCGCCCCACACACTCCTTCGGCCCCGCCAGAGACCGCTATCGCGATTCAAAGGTGCGACGCCCACCAACGCAGCGATCTGCTTTCTCGTGAGGCTACCCAGTTCCGGCAAGTTCGCCAGCAACACCAGGGATACCTGCGGACCCACGCCTGGCACGCTCTGCAGTAAATGGTCACGTGCCTTGGTCGAGGGATCAGCCTTGACAGCTTCAAGCAACGCCTCGTCCAGGTGCTGGCGACGCTTTTCCAGGAACTTCAGGTGCTCATCAATATCGGCTTTCACACTGTCGTCGTTGCAGGCGTGTAGGCGGTTGCGCTCGGCGGTTATCATCTGCACCAGCTGACTACGCCGCGTCACCAGGGCGTCCAAGGCACGTGTGGCGCTATCAGGCAACTTACGTAAAGCAGGTGCGACTTTGATTGCAAACTCAGCGAGTACCACAGCATCGATCCGGTCGGTTTTCGCCAGCTTGCCCAGGGCCCGAGCAAAATCACGCACCTGTCTTGGGTTGACCACCACCACAGGTAGCGCTGCCTCAACCAGGGCGATGACCAAGGGCTGCTCCAAACCGCCGGTGGCCTCAAGAACGATGCGGCTCGGCTGTAGATGCCTCAGCAGCTTGACCAACTCGCCGATACCGTCTGGCGTGTTGGCGTGTGAAAGGCGTTCACCGCTTGGTATGATCGCGATATCGAGACGGTACTTGGCGACGTCTACGCCAGCCACCAACACTTCGTTAAGCATGTCACCTCCGTGAGACGCTCCAGCGTAGCCCAACCTTGCAGATGCGAGCTTATTGCTCGGGTAACTGTTCGGGCTTAGGCTGAAGACAACAGCACGACGAGACTAGCTTTTTTACGGTCTTTAGAACCTAAGGGGCGACGCTCTGCCGTGCCGTGTCCCATCCTCAACATACAAGGGGGCTCATTTTTCCTCTTGAAACACCTGTCTAGCACGCCTCTGTTTTCAGCATTAAGACCCTAGCAAAAAACGGTCGTTTTGGCTAACTGTCGGGCTGCCGGGGCTTACGCTAGAGACGGCCCGATTAGCCGCATAAACCAAAAACCACCTCTCTAAGACTTCTTGAGTAGAATTTAAGGTGTGTTAGAAGGCAGTTGCTGGAGTATCTGAACCATCTCGACCGCTGCGAGCAGCGCCTCTGCACCCTTATTCCCTGCTTTTGTACCAGCGCGTTCAATAGCTTGTTCCGTAGTGTCGGTCGTCAAGATACCGAAAGCTACCGGTACCCCGGTGTCGAACGCAACGCGGGCCAGCCCTGAACTCGCTTCACCGGCTACAAGATCATAATGGCTTGTAGCACCGCGAATCACTGCGCCCAGACATACCACGGCGTCATGGCGGCCACCCTCGGCTATGCGTTTTGCAAGCAGCGGCACCTCGAACGAGCCGGGGACGACGTAAAGCTCGAGGTCATCGGTGTGACCGCCGTGCTGTATAAAAGCGGTGTGTGCACCCTCGACCAAACGATCTACGATAAAGTGATTCCACCGGGTCGCAACGACTGCGAGCTTAAGCCCGGTAGCGATAAGGTTACCCTCGATACGTTTCATAAGTTCTCCATAACGGGGTCAAGGCGTCGGTTCAAACAGATGACCAAAGTGCTTTTTTTTGACCTCGAGGTAGAACGCGTTGTCGGGATTACGTCCTACAGCAAGCGGGATGCGTTCAGAGATCTCGATGCCGGAACCCCGCAAACTCTCGAGCTTGTCCGGATTGTTCGTCATCAGCCGCACACGCGTTACACCCAACTGAGCCAGTATCTTTGCCGCCACGCCGAAATCTCTAGCGTCAGCCGGAAACCCCAGATGCTCGTTTGCCGCAACCGTGTCGAGCCCTTCGTCTTGCAGGGCATAGGCACGAAGTTTGTTCAGGAGACCGATGCCGCGCCCCTCCTGGCGTAAGTAGAGCAGCACGCCACAACCTTCGGCGGCAATCGCACGCAGCGCCGCGTCGAGCTGAGGCCCACAGTCACAACGTGTAGACCCCAAGACGTCGCCCGTTAAACACTCGCTGTGAACCCGTAACAGTGTGGCTCCGTCAGCAACCTCACCCATAACAAGCGCGACGTGTTCGGCTCCGGTGAGGGTATCGTCAAAGCCGATAACCTTAAAGGCTCCGTAGGTGGTCGGCAACTTCGCTTCGGTAACACGCTCGAGCCCTCCGTCTTTCTCTGTGCGGTGGGCGATGAGGTCGGCGATACACCCGAGTTTGAGCCCGTGCTTCTCGGCGAACGTGCGCAGTTCAGGAAGCCGCGCCATACTGCCGTCGTCGTTCATAATCTCGCAGATCGCTGCAGCGCCGCTGAACCCGGCCAGACGTGATAAATCGAGCGCTGCTTCGGTGTGGCCGGGTCGCGCTAAGACCCCGCCTCGACGGGCAACTAAAGGAAAGACGTGTCCGGGCCTGCGGAAGACAGCGGCAACGGAGCCGGACGCAGCCAGCGCCCGAATAGTAAGCGACCGGTCAGCGGCGCTGATGCCGGTGCTCGTCTCGGTGTGGTCAACGCTCACAGTAAAAGCTGTGCCGTGCGCGTCGGTGTTGTTCACGACCATCGGCCCTAAAGCCAGCTGACGTGCCCGCGCCGGCGATAAGCTGACGCAGATCAGCCCTCTGGCTTCACGCGCCATAAAGTTGACCCACTCGGGGCTGGCCTGTTCCGCCGGTAAGATCACGTCGCCTTCGTTTTCACGTGAGGCGTCGTCCACCATAACTATGGGTCGTCCGGCCCGCAGCTCGGCGAGCAGTTCGGGGATCGTCGCGAAATTCACTGCGAAACTCACCGGGCAACCTCCGGTTCACGCAGGGCAACGAGCCGCTCGAGGTATTTAGCGAGCTGGTCGGCCTCGACGTTTACGGGGGTTCCCACGCGCCAGTCCCTAAGGCCGGTAACGTTCAGCGTGTGCGGCACCAGCCAAAGCCTAAACTGGTTGTGCGTCAACTCCTGGGTATTGCCAGCGGCCCCACCGACGGCAACGACGGTGAGACTTACCCCGTCTACGGTGACGCTACCCTTGGGAACCAGATACTTGGCTAGCTCGGCAGACGTTTCAATATCGACGATAAACGCGCCCGGCACTTCTGAGAGGTTTAAGACCGTACCGACGCCGTCAACGTGACCACTGACGAAATGTCCCCCCAAACGGGCGTCGGCTTTGAGGGCGCGCTCGAGGTTGACAAGGCTTCCCGGTTGCCAACGCGCCGAGGTTTTTGCTAGGGTTTCTTGCGATAGCTCGACGGTAAAGTGCGTTTCGTTCCACGCGACCACGGTAAGGCAGACGCCATTACACGCAACGCTTTCTCCTAGTGAAAGGTCTGACCACATCTGCGTGGGCTCGAGCGTGACGCGCAGGTAGCCGTCCTTAAGCTGAGCCTGCGACACGCGCGCGGTTTGTTCGACAATTCCGGTAAACATCAGGCGCAGCTCCTTGCTTTAGCTGAGTAGAGGTCAAAAGCGTCCGTCTCGAGGCGCGGGATCTCCGAGAGGTAGCCGCGAATCAGGATGTCTTGACCTACGCTTTCGACCTGCACGCCTTGTAGCAGTTGCGCTTCATTCATCGAGACCGTAGGTGGCGCTGACAGCGGTGACAAGCCCGCACCGAGCAGTTTCGGTGCGACGAAAGTTCGTACCTCGTCGATTAACCCGGCGCTTAGAAGAGCCCCGGCGAGCGTCGGCCCGCTCTCGAGCAGCACCGTACTCACGCCGAGCTGCCCAAGCGCCGCTAGCGCTTCGGCTTCGTCGGCAGCGCGAACGACCGTCACCCCCATATGTTCAAACGCCGCTGCCGAGGCGGTTTTAGAGGTGACCAAAATACTCTCAGGACGCACAACACGGGCACCGAGCGGGGTACGCGCGCGGCGGTCGAAGATAACAGGGCGGGCGTCCCGACCAGCAGCGACATCCCGCGTACCGAGATGGGGATCATCAGCTAAAACGGTTCCGCTGCCGACGGCAACGGCGTCCACACGGTCTCGCCAGCGGTGTACCAAAGCGCGCGCTGCGTCGCTACTCACCCACCTGCTAGCGCCCGAAGCCGTGGCAACTTTGCCGTCTAAGGTCATGGCGGTTTTGTAAACGACCCACGGACGACCGCGCCCGATCAGACTCCGAAAACCGGCTTGCTGGCGCACCGCGTTCTGCTCGAGCACCCCCCAGCAAACCTCGAGGCCCGCGTCACGCAGTGAGGTGAGACCTGCACCTGCCACGGCGGGGTTGGGGTCGAGCGCAGCGATCACGACGCGCCGAACGCCAGCCGCGATGAGTGCGTCCGCGCAGGGCGGAGTGCGTCCATAGTGAGCACAAGGCTCGAGCGTGACGTAGGCAGTTGCACCTTTTGCGGCCTGTCCAGCGTCGCGTAGGGCGAGCACCTCAGCGTGAGGTTCTCCTGCCCTCGCGTGGAAGCCCTGTCCCACGACCGTCCCGCTCTGAACCAGCACACACCCGACCGGCGGGTTGGGCGCAGTGCGTCCGAGACCTCGAGCCGCTAACTGCAAAGCGAGGTGCATCCACGACTCGTCAGGTGGTTCTGGTAAAGCGCGGTGTTCTGCGTTTGATAGGTGAGATGAACTGGCCTGCTGCACGCGCAACGGCTCGCCATCCGGCGGTTCCGGACGTTCACACATACTTTTAACCGACGCCCAGGTAAGGGTCGGCTTCCTCCTTCTCTCATCCGGACTGTAACCGTCGGCCCCGGAGTTTCACCGAGTCGGGCCTGAGCGAACGATTGCTCTGGCTTCGCGGGCTTGTACGCCTGGTTTGTCAACCTGTACGTAATCACCGCCGGTGGGGAATTTCGCCCCGCCCTGAAGGATGGCTTTCGCCAAATTGAAGTGTAACAACAGCCAATCCCGATTTGGGGTGTTTCGGCGACCTAACGAAACCGATTGTGCCGTCACGATGTTTTCGGAAACGCTGAGATCTACCTCAGTAAGATTTATTACGAGTCAAAACGCTGTCGGGATATTACGAGCAGCAGCTAAATAACCTGTCCAAATCGTGATTTGTACTACCAGCGCCGTCGGGAAAGGTTATTTCTTTGAGTTTGATTTGTTGAGCTTTGTGCAATTGTTGTGCGCTATTCACGCAAAAGCGTGATTCGAGGTAAAACATCTTCATCCTCACTCCTTTGACCTCATCACCCGCGCTAAGGTGCAGCGCGGGCATAGCCCAACTTAGCGACATCTTCTGCCAAGTGAAATCCGTTCTAAATTGCGTCCAGGAGTTTGCCTACTTCGGCGGCATCACCGACATATCTTGCCGAGATTTTCAGTTCTTTTCTGACTCAGAGCTTCCACTCGAATCCGACTGCCTTCTCGGAGACGTCCCAAAGCCGCTCTATGACGCGCTTGTCATAGGCGTGGGGCTCCAACGTCCCTTTCCCGACCGGGCCGACGAATTGGGCGCGGCCGGTAGGGCCGTAGAGCGCCCGCTGCTCGAGTCCGTCCTCGGTCGCGCACATCACCTCGGGCCAGGAACCCCGTTCTGCCGATTGCACCATCGGCGAGAGCGACATCAGCCCGAACATGATCCGCGTCGCCAGGTTGCCGCTAGTCGTGATGAGTGATGTCCTCGACGAACCCGGGTGGCAGACATAGACCTCGACGTCGGTCTTGCCCGCCGCGGCCAGCCGGTCCTGCAGCTCATAGGCGAACATCATCTGTGCCAGCTTGCTCTGGGAGTAAGTCCTATTCTGGTGGTAGTTCTTGTCCCAGTTCATATCGTCGAACTGGATGGTCTTGATCCCCATATTATAGCCAAGGCTGCTGACGACTACGATCCGGCCTTTCGACTCCTCAATCCGCTCGAACAGCAGACCGCAGAGCAGAAAGTGCCCGTAATGGTTCGTGCCCAGCATGCTTTCAAAGCCGTCCACGGTGAGCTTCTGCGTGGGCACCTGCGCGATAGCGGCGTTGCAGATCACGGCATCGATCCGGGGGACAGTCTTCAGAACTTCGGCTGCGGCTTCGCGCACGCTGGCCAGCGACGCGAGATCCATGCGGATGAAGCTCACCGTGGCACCCGCGCCGAATTCCTGCTTCAGCTCCGCGACCGCCGCCTGCGACTTGTCGGCCGAGCGGTTGAGCATCACCACCTTGGCGTTCTTCCTGAGAAGCGTCCGCGCCGCCTGGAAGCCCGCGCCGGCGTTCGCGCCGGTGATGAGGTAGGTCTTGCCCTTGAGGTTGCCGAGGCGCTCAGGCGTCCAACCCTTGGATCCGAATTTTGTTTGCGTCGTCATTATTTAATTCCCTCCCTAACTAAAAGGTTAGTAAATGTTTACTCACAGCGGTCTAAAAAATTATGCCATGCCCTGCCAAAAAATATCCAACACCTCCTTTAGATCAGCCCTGTCAACACTTTGGGTTTTTTGGAACGATACGCGGATCAGTTGACTGAGCGCGCCATAAACGGCGGCGATGATGATGTCGTTGCGGATGTCTTGACGGATGAGCCTGTCTGCTTTCGCTTCGTTGAGAAGATTCGTGAGCAGGCTCAACGTCTGCTCGAGCGTACTCGCTTTGTTCTCCTTATTGACCGAGGCGGCGCGGTTCAAAGACTCAAATAAAACGAGGCGCTCGGGCTGCCTTAAAAAAGAACCGAACAAATCCTCAAGAAACCCGGTGAAGCGCTCCTCAGCGGTGCCTTCCTGCTGGCTGAAGCGTTTGGCGTAATCTTCTATCTCCCTGGCAATGTCAAGATACACTTCCGCTAAGAGGTCGTCTTTGTTATCGAAGTGGCGGTAGAGCGCCCCGTCGGTGAGACCCGCGCGTTTGGCAATCTTACTAATACGGGTGGCGTCTAAGCCTTCCTCGAGGATGAGGTCGGCGGCGGCGTTTAGGATTTTTTGGCGTGTGTCCATAGTACCTTTCAGGGTTGTAAGTAAAAATTTACTTACATAGCTAGATTATACCAGTGCTCAAACATTGTCAAGCTTTAGCTGCGTCCACTGAAATTCCGATCACCGTTTGTCGCTTGACTACTTCCTCACTGTATAAGCGACAACCACATATGTATCGCGATTGGAAGATGTCCCATGAATTTTGTGTGCTTTTGGGGTTGATATGAGATCTCAACTTGAAATTTTTGTGCAGTCTTACTGGGCCATCTCACGCATGAGACCGGCTGCTAAAGCTGATTGTCAGACGCTAAGCTGCTTGTGACCCTGCGCGCACCTACTGTCTTGAAAGTTTTCTGCGTTTATTGTGCGCTATGGACATCTTCAGAATTATTATCGCCATCTTGTTACCGCCGCTTGGAGTATTTTTACAAGTGGGGTTCAGTGGACAGTTTTTCCTAAATATCCTATTGACTTTACTGGGCTATATTCCAGGTATCATTCATGCAGTGTGGATTATCGCTAAACGCTAAGATCAAAATTACACAAGCCGCAACAAAAGTCTAGAGTCAGTCATCAAAGGCTTGCCAACTTGCCTTTTTGCAGTTCTTAGTAACTGCTACCTTGTCAAACCAGCGCCGCGCCGTGTCCGCGTTCCAGCCGAGCATCCGTTTCGGACTCTTGATGTCTATCTTCGGTTGCACTTTCAAGAGCTGCGGCACCGCTTCGACCGCAGGTACCCCTAGCCGAATCAGCCGCCGTCTATACCCAAGCACTGTGCGGTTTGTCAGGTTCACTTCAAACCATCTGCACGCACAGACTTCAGGCAAGCTCATCCCCAAGTCGAGCAGAGCGAGTAGCAGCTCGAGCCTCGCTTTAGCGGTGATGTGAACTGCTCGAGCTTTTCTTTGTCAAAGGTCAGTGCAGGCTTTTCTGACCGTTGCAAACTGAACCGACGCAAACGGGTCATAGCTAGGGTCAAACCGAAGGGGTAAAGAACGCGCCCCCCGTAATGCTTTCGTCAACGCCCGAGCCCCATAGCGGTAGCCCCGCGTTGTTGAGGGGGCCAAGCCTTGCGCTCTCGAGCCACCCCATGTAGTCACGTACATCGTCAGCATTTAGGTTATCGAGCGGTGGGCGTGTAATTGTGTCTTGCTCATGCCACCAATTCAGAAGTGATGCCGCCCCGTCCCAACGGGCGCGTCTCGTTTCATCTGTCCACTTTTGGTAATCGCCGTAAACGAGTAAGACATACCAGGCGTAGATACGGACGCCGCGGTGGGCAGCGGCGTGGGCATAGTCGGGTAGGGTTGTCATAACAAAACTGTAGGGTGTCCGCTAGGGATAAAACGCAGCACACCCCCTGCGCCTCGAGCTTTTTCGTCTGTCGTTGTACATTTCATAAAACACGTGCAGGACGCAATACCGAAAGTTTATCCGGCGACTTTCCAAACGCCGGTACAATTCATAGCTATCCCGTTATTTGCTGAGCCTTTTACGGCACACCCCACGTGCTGTGTTCGCCGCTTTTGTTCTGACGAAACAGCGAACAGATGTCACTCGAGCCCCCACCTTAGCCCGCCAAACTGAACGCGTTTGTTACACTCGGTAGCAATGACAACGACGAATACGACCTTGGCCGACCTCGAGCGCCGCTTGTGGGACGCCGCCGACTCCTTACGCGCCAACTCGCGCCTCAAGTCAAGCGAATATTCGGTGCCCGTGCTGGGCCTGATTTTCTTCCGCTACGCCGACGCCAAGTTCGAGGCTGCCGCCGAACGCCTCAAAGAACGGGGTGGACGCCGCCGCAGTGTCGGTAAAGACGACTACCAAGCCGAGGGTGTGCTGTACCTGCCCGAAACGGCGCGCTTTGCCAGTTTGCTCGAGCTGCCCGAAGGTGAAAACTTAGGCCAAGCCGTCACCGACGCGATGAAGGCCATCGAAGCCGAAAACCCCGACCTCAAAGGCGTGCTGCCCAAAAGCTACACCCGCTTAGACACCCGCACGCTCGTAGACATCTTAAAGACCTTCGCCGCCGTTCCGGTAGACGTCGAGGGCGACGCTTTCGGCAGGATTTACGAGTACTTCTTGGGCAAGTTCGCCATGACCGAAGGGCAAAAAGGCGGTGAGTTTTACACCCCGACGAGCATCGTCAAGCTCATCGTAGACATCTTGGAACCGTTCCGGGGCCGCGTCTACGACCCCGCGTGCGGCTCGGGCGGCATGTTCGTGCAGTCGGCGCGGTTCGTCGCCGAACACCAAAACGGGAGCGCCGAACGCAACCTGCTCATTCACGGTCAGGAGAAAACCGGCGAGACCGTCCGCCTCGCCAAGATGAACCTCGCTGTTCACGGCCTCGCCGGGGACGTGCGCGAGGGCAACACCTACTACGACGACCTGCACCGGAGCGTGGGCCGCTTCGATTTCGTTCTTGCCAACCCGCCCTTTAACGTCAACAAGGTCGATAAAGACCGCCTCAAGACCGACGCCCGCTTCCCCTTCGGCCTGCCCCGCACGGACAACGCCAACTACTTGTGGATTCAGCATTTTTACAGCGCCCTGAACGCCACGGGCCGCGCCGGGTTCGTGATGGCGAACAGCGCCAGCGACGCGCGGGCCTCCGAGCAGGACATCCGCCAGCAGCTGCTCGAGTCCGGCGCAGTAGACGTGATGGTGTCGGTCGGGTCGAACTTCTTTTACACCGTGACGCTACCGTGTACGCTCTGGTTTTTTGACAAGGGCAAACCCGAAGCGAGGCGAGACACCGTGCTGTTCATTGACGCCCGCACCTTTTACCGCCAGGTGACGCGGGCCGTCCGTGAGTTTACGGCGGAGCAGGGCGAGTTTTTGGCAAACATCGTCCGGCTCTACCGGGGCGAAGCGCCCGAGACCCGCTACGGCGACGTGCTCCTGAACGAGCATTTTCCTGACGGCGTGTACCAAGACGTACCGGGCGTGTGCCGGGTCGCCTCACGCGCCGAGATCGAAGCGCAGGGCTCGAGCCTGAATCCAGGCCGATATGTGGGGGTCGCGGCACGGGCTGCCGACGAGGTGGACTTTTTGGAGCGGTTGCAAGCGCTGAACGAGGAGCTGGAGCTGCTCAACGCAGAGGCGCGGGGACTCGAGCAGCAAATCAGCGAGAATGTATCAGATTTACTCGAGGTTGAAAAGGTTTTCGCTTAGTGATGAACGAAACAGAAGCCACTTGGAAAGAAACGACTATAGGCGAAATCATTTACAACCTTTATGACGGCCCGCACGCGACGCCAGAACCGAGCGATGAAGGCCCTATTTTTCTAGGAATCAAAAACATCACTGAAGATGGAAGGTTAGACCTTACCGACGTTCGGCACATATCCGAAGATGCATTTCCTAAATGGACGCGCAGAGTTACGCCTCGAGAAGGCGACATCGTTTTTACTTATGAAGCTACGCTTAACCGTTACGCCATCATTCCCGCAGGTTTTAGAGGCTGCCTTGGTAGACGGCTTGCGCTTTTACGGACTGACCCCGCGAAAGTAGATACTCAGTTTTTGTTTTACTACTTTTTCGGTTCTGCTTGGCGTAATGTCATCGCTCAAAACATCCTTTCCGGTTCAACAGTTGACCGAATCCCGCTTACTAATTTTCCGAAGTTTCCGCTTAAGCTTCCACCCCTCGAGACTCAACAGCAAATCGCCGCTATCCTTTCCGTCTACGACGACCTGATAGAGAACAATGCACGGCGCATCAAGGTTTTAGAGGAGATGGCGGGGCTTATCTACCGGGAGTGGTTTGTCAACTTTCGTTTTCCGGGGCATGAGGGCGTAAAGATGTTGGATTCGGAGTTTGGAGAGATACCCGAAGGCTGGACTGTTGAAAAACTCGGTGATGTTTTAGAGCTTGCTTATGGTAAAGCGTTAAAAGCAGACAGTCGTATTTTTGGAGCTTTTCCGGTTTACGGCTCGGGCGGAGTTGTCGGTCAGCACAATGTTGCAATGGTCAACGCGCCAGGAATTATTGTAGGTAGAAAAGGCAATGTCGGCAGCGTCTTTTGGTCTGATGTGGACTTTTGGCCTATAGATACCGTATTTTATGTGGTTTCCGATATTCCGTTACATTTTCTTTATTTCAACTTACAACAGCAAGCTTTTCTCAACAGTGACGCTGCTGTGCCGGGTTTAAGTCGTAACCAAGCGTACCTAAACCCCATAACCGTTCCTTCACCCGAAATACTGCAACGTTTTCAACAAATCATCGTGCCAATTTTTGAACATCTGCGTGTGTCAAGGCTAAAAAACCAAAACCTTCGTCAGACTCGAGATTTGCTCTTGCCTAAACTCATCTCCGGTGAACTGGACGTGTCCGGGCTTGGGGAGGCGCAGCCCGAAACCGCGCAGGTCGCGTGACCTATACACTCGCTTTTAAGCCTCGAGCGGTTAAAGACCTAAAAGCCCTTCCTGAGCGCGAGAATAGGCGGGTGGTGGCGCAGCTGGAGAAGCTGCAAGACGACCTTACCGGCGACGTGAAGAGGCTTACCAACTTCTCGCCTGAGTACCGGCTTAGAGTCGGCAACTACCGCGTGCTGTTTGCGGTAGAGGATAATAAGATACTTGTCTACCGGGTTCTTCACCGTAAAGACGCCTACCGCTAAAGGAGCTGATGGCTTTGAAACTTCACCCTGAGTTTTTGGAAAAGAACGGCAAAAAAGAGTTCGTGGTGCTGACCTACGAAGAGTTTACGGCGCTGCAAGAGGTGCTCGAGGACGCGCAGGACTTGCTGACGCTGCGTGCCGCGAAAGAAGCTGAAGGGGACAGCCCTACATTATCGCTAGATGAACTCAAAGCTGAACTAGGGCACGCCTAGATTACGCTGAACATGTGGCGGTGTAAGAATCTCGTGCGGGGCGGTGTGCTTTGCTTGGGGCTGACATGAACTTTAGAGGCGAGCGTTGAGCCAGCACCCGAGACCCGATTCCGAGGACGCGCTCGAGCAGGCCGTGATGGAGCTGTTCACCGCCGAGCTGGGCTGGGATGAGGTCGTCAACGCCTACAGCGAGCGTGTCGGCTCACGTGCTGGATTGAAACTGGCGGGCGCTGCGGACTTGGGCCGGGAGACCGAGCAAGAGGTGGTTTTACGGCGTTACCTGCTGCCCGCGTTGGGGCGGCTGAACCCCGGCGTTCCCGAAGAGGCGCTTTTGCAAGCCGCCGAAGAGCTGAGCCGAGAACGCGGCGCGATGAGCCTTCGCGGCGGCCAACCGTGAGGTTTACGGGCTGCTCAAAGAGGGTGTCAAGGTTTCGGTGCCCGACCCCGCAGGCGGCGAAGTCCCGGTGACGGTGCGGGTCATCGACTGGGCGGAGCCGGAGAATAATCACCTTCTTGTTGGTATCGCAGTTTTGGGTTCAGGGCGAGCTGTACCGCCGCCGCGCCGATTTGGTGGGCTTTATTAACGGCTTACCCTTGCTGTTTGTCGAACTCAAAGCCAGCCACAGGAGGCTCGAGCACGCGTACAACGACAACCTGCGCGATTACAAGACCGCCATCCCCCGGCTCTTCTGGTACAACGCCTTTATCGTCTTGTCGAACGGTTCCGAGTCACGTTTAGGTTCGGTGACTGCGCCTTGGGGTCACTTTGCCGAGTGGAAACGGGTCGAGAGCGAGGGTGAGGCTGGGGTGCTGAGTCTCGAGACGCTGCTCCACGGCGCGTGTCACCGTGAACGGTTTCTGGACATCACCGAAAACTTCGTGTTGTTCTCCGAAGAACCGCAGGGTCTTGTTAAAATCGTCGCCAAAAACCATCAGGTGTTGGGCGTCAACAACGCCGTCGCCGCCGTAAAAGACCTTAACGGGCGACAGGGCAAGCTGGGCGTCTACTGGCACACGCAGGGCTCGGGGAAAAGCTACTCGATGGTGTTCTTTTCGCAAAAGGTCTTGCGGACGGTGCCGGGCAACTGGACGTTCGTCGTCGTCACCGACCGTACCGAGTTGGACGAGCAGATTTACGGGACGTTTGCGCGGGCCGGGACGACCGGCACCCAAGAAGTTCACGCCGAGGACGGCACTCACCTTAAACAGCTCCTCAGCGAAGACCACCGCTACGTCTTTACGCTCATTCAAAAGTTCCGCGTCCCGGTCGGCGAAACTTACCCGACCCTCTCGGAACGTGAAAACGTCATCGTCATGACCGATGAAGCGCACCGGAGCCAGTACGACGTGTTCGCGCTCAATATGCGCGCGGCGCTGCCGAACGCGGCCTTTATCGGTTTTACGGGGACGCCCCTGCTAGCGGGTGAAGAGAAGACCAGGGAGGTCTTCGGCGACTACGTGTCGGTCTACAACTTCGCGCAGGCGGTCGCCGACGGCGCGACGGTGCCGCTCTACTACGAAAACCGCACGCCCGAGCTGCAACTCACCAACGCCGCCTTAAACGACGACATGCAGCGGCTGTTAGAGAGTGCCGAACTCGACGCGGCGCAGGAGAGGCGGCTCGAGCGCGAGTTCGCCCGCGAATACCACCTCATCACCCGTGACGAACGCCTCGATACCGTCGCCGAAGATTTGGTCGCGCACTTTATGGGGCGTGGGCATTTCGGTAAAGCGATGGTCATTGCGATAGACAAAGCGACCGCTGTGCGGATGTATGACAAAGTGCAGCACTACTGGGGCGTGTATCAAGAACGCTTACAAGACGAACTGCTCGGGAAAAGCGGCGAAGAGGCGGCGCGTTTGGCGGCGCGGCTCGCGTTTATGCGAGATACCGATATGGCTGTGGTGGTGTCGCAGGCGCAGAATGAACTCGAGGACTTTGCCAAAATGGGCCTCGACATGCGGTCTCACCGCGAGCGGATGGTACGCGAAGAACTCGACATCAAATTCAAAGACCCCGAAACGAACCTGCGGCTGGTGTTCGTCTGTGCGATGTGGATGACCGGCTTCGACGCGCCTTCGGTTTCAACCATCTATCTCGATAAACCGATGCGAAACCACACGCTGATGCAGACTATCGCCCGTGCGAACCGGGTGTGGGGTGAGAAAAACAACGGGTTGATCGTGGACTATGTGGGCGTGTTTCGCAACCTGCAAGCAGCTTTGGCAATTTACGGCGCGTCGGAAAACGACGGGACGACGCCGATTAAGGATAAGGCCGAACTGGTGGCGGCTCTAGACCAAGCTCTGAGCGAAGCGACCGCCTTTGCCGAAAGCCGAGGGGTAGACGTAGACGCCATCATTGCCGCCCCGGTCTTACGGCGTATCGCCCTGACTGATGACGCCAAAGAGTCGCTGTTAGAAAACGACGAGACGAAGCGGCGGTTTTTGGGGCTCGAGGCGCAGGTCAACAAACTCTTCAAGGCTGTCTTACCCGACGACCGCGCCAACCTCTCGCTACCGGGCCGGAGCGTGCTGCACGTTATCGCCGAAAAACTCAAGCAAGACGCCGAGCCTGCCGACATAGGCGAGGTAATGGGCGAGGTCAACGACCTGTTAGACCGGAGCGTAGACGCCGAAGCGTATGTGATTACGCAAGCCACCGACTCGACCGACCACCTCTTAGACCTCGCCAAACTCGACGTAGACAAACTCAAGGCAGCGTTCGAGGGTGGCCGTAAACGCACCGAGGCGGAGAAACTCCGGCGGCTTATCGCGCAAAAGCTTGAAAAGCTCGTGGCGGTCAACCGTACCCGGATGAACTATCACGCGCAGTTTCAGACGATGATTGACGACTGGAACGCCGGGGCACAGAACGTCGAAGGGTACTTTCAGGGGTTGCTCGAATTTACCGAAACGCTGACCCACGAAGAAGAACGCCATCTGCGTGAGGGGTTGAGTGAAGAAGAACTCGCCGTTTTCGACCTTTTGACGCGGGCTGACTTGCCGCTCGGTGACGCCGATGAAAAACAGGTCAAGCGGGTGGCGCAGACTTTGCTCGAGACCCTGACAGCGCGAAAAGCTCAACCTTGATTGGCGCAAGTACCAGCGCTCACGGGCCGACGTGAAGGTCACGATTGAACGGCTGCTCGATGAAGGTTTGCCTGAGGTTTATGACACGGCGGCGTTCAAAGGGGCGGCGACTGCGGTGTATGAACATGTGTTTGAACAGTACAGCGGTAACAGACAGAGCCGAGCATAATCTTTCCGAGCATGTACTACAGACTTGTGAGCTTTTACAAGCATAGTTGACATCTGTGCTGCTGCGTTTTAGACTCAATACATGGCTGTAATATGGAAGTTAAAAACATTTTTGACGGAACAGCAGATTACACCTAATGCCCTTGCTGAACACCTTAAGGGGCAGCTTTCAAAAACAGCCATATATAACCTTGTCGGGGATAAACCGCTTACAGGTATAAACTTTGAAACGTTAAACGTTTTGATTCCCGCCCTAAATGCTCTTACTCATCAGTCTGTCGAATTACACGACTTGCTTGAATACCAACCCGATCCTCCTTTAGATAGTTGGCGTTCGCATATTAATGCATTAGGAAAAGGGTAACAAGGGCAGAACATGAATAGATCAGGTCGTGTTCTTTTGGCGTCCGACGCCACGCGAGCTTTACTATTTGAAAGCAGTAAACATCACGCTGAGATTCTTAAGTTACTTGAAGAGGCTGAGACCGAAGGATTAAATCCAATATATAACGCTTTAGTTTTTACTATCTTTGATTATGAATTCTTAAAAGCAGGCAAAGCCGAAAATCGCAAACGACTGGCTGAGTTTATGGCAAAACTTGAAGCTACATCGTTTCTTGCTGTACCTAATGAAGAGGATATTGTCTCTGGCTTCGCAGTTTATGAAAAGGAGTCGCAGCATCAAACGGTACCGTATGTTGACCTCATAGGTATAACCATGTCGGCGCGCCTTGATGCATCATTTCTAACGCTTGATCATCATTCCAATACGTTATGGGTTCTTTACCGCGCAAATAAACTGATAAATGAAGTAACTAATAGAGCCGACCCGTCGGTTGGCAGAAAAAAGGAGGATGTTCCCATGTAGAGATGCTCCCATGTAATTGACCTCTAAAGGTGCGCTCGAGGCGAGTTCCAGTCGCCCCGAAGCGCGAGGAGGATTTTCGTTTGGGAACCTATACCTCCGTCTCTAGGATAGTCCGGAGCGGAGCGCCTTGCAAGTGAAGGGGCTTAGCCTGCTATGTCTACCGATACAACCGTCAAGAAACTGACGCGCTATCACACTAACACACGGAACGAGTTCATTGACAACCCGTCACGCACCAACGCTCTTGAGGGTGATGACTTTGGGCCGTCCAATCCTCTCAGCCGCTACAGCGCCGAAAACGAAAAGCCGCGTGACGTCAGTCCCTATCTGCTGACCGTCAAACAGACCGCTCAGCGGCTTCAGCTCGGCATCAACTGCGTCTACGGCCTTACGAAAGCCGAATACAATCCCTTGCCGACCGTTGTCATAGGGCGCAGCATCCGCATCCCGGTCGCGGCGTTAGAGCGCTGGCTCGAGGCCCGAACCCGTGGCTGAGGTCAACTACGTCATGAAAGAATGGGGGCTGACTGCAGTGTTGGCGCTCGAGTCTCTTTTCCCGTCCCATCCACTAGCCTTTAGCCGCTTGATCAAACTCGAGAACGGAAAGAAAACCGCGCCGATGATTAAGGGCGCGGCGTTTCACGACGACTACGCCATTCACCTTTCGCTTGATGCTTATGGGGGTGTCGGGGCACTCGGTATGTACCCAGGGCTCAGCGTCCCGGAAAAAAAGGTACAAGGTGGTGGTACGCACCGTTTTTTGTTGCCGACTTCGACGCCGTTCGACCCCTTGACCTCGAGCCGCTTACCGATACGCTCGAGGGCTACGGGCTGACGACCTACCCGACTTGCGGGACGACCGGGCGAGGCAGCCACCTCTACGGTTTCGTCGAGAGCTTTGTCCCGCAATGGCAGGTCTACGAAGTGCTCAAAGGCATTCGGACGATCTCTCAAGATGCGGGGTTAGGCATCCCTGAGATTAGACCCTCGTGTAAAAGCGGGCGTGGTTCGCCGATCTTTTTGCCGTACCGAGGTGCGCAAAAAGACGGTTACGGCTTTAACCCACTTCTTGACCTGGCGCGAGACATGCAGCCCATAAAACTCGAGCACGCCCTTCAAGAGGTTAAACGAATCCCTACAACGGCGCTAGAAACGTTCAGGCTAGAGATGGCGTCGCGAGCCGCGCACACTGGCAGTAGCACGCGAGCTGAAGACAAGCCGATCAGCGCGGTAATCACGCTCAGCTCGAAGGACAATCTTGCTCACTTGCGTGACGAGTTTGAACGGGTGAAGGCGCACTTCGTTGAACCCAATCGGCAACACCTAATTATGGGGCTAACGGCTTATGGGGTACGCAGCCTCGAGCTAGACTCCGCATCGGTCAAAAAAGAAGTCACCACCTTTATCAACACCTACGACAGCGACGAACTGCCGAGACGACTAGCGGCGCTCGAGAATACCCTCGCTAAATACAAACGAGACCCTCACTCAGTTGCCTGGAAAATGTACTACGAAAAAGCCGGTCTTTCCGCACCGGGTAAGACAGGCGTCTCAAATGAGGTCAAGGGACGACTCGAGCTAGCGGCGCGGCTCCTTACGATATGGGAGTGGAAGGGGCTTGCAGGCTCGAGTGACCGTTCGGTTTTCGTCGCGCTCATACTTCTAGCGGCTGAACACGGAACGTCGCACGAGGCCGGAGTTGCCATCTCAGTATCTGTCCGCGACCTCGCGCTCAGGGCAGGCGTAGCGGGTAAAACCGTCCGCGCC
This sequence comes from uncultured Trueperaceae bacterium, assembly GCA_963799485.1. GTDB lineage: Bacteria > Deinococcota > Deinococci > Deinococcales > Trueperaceae > Truepera. The sequence goes on along the minus strand of CAWCXJ010000007.1, from coordinate 545,159 downwards.
GCACTTGTCCGGTTAAAAAAAGCTCGCTTAGTTGTTCGTGACCATCAATCACATAGTCGTATAGGGCAATCCGGCGTATTGGTTCTGATCGTCCAAGAGGTGCACGAATTACCCCACTCCTTCCCCTTGTTGGGGGGGCTGAAAGAATGGGGTTATCTGTACACCCATCCGGCGTTTCGGCACGGCAAGCTTGGCAAGTCCGCCGCGCCGCTGCTCGTCACCCTGTTAAACGAAGGTTGCCCGCTGACCCGGCCTCAACTCGCCAGACTGCTCGACCGCGAGTCAGGGGTGCTGCGTAGTCCGCTCGAGCGTCTGGTCAGTCACGAACTCGTCACAGTTTCCGATTCAAGATATGTTCTCTCACCTTCGTGGCAAGCGGCGCTGCACGAAGCCGCAACCGTCACCGGAGCCTTCTCTACCGAAGAACGTCAGCGGCAGTCCTATGCAGCCGAGCGTTTTATGTTTCAAGCACGGCTCGAACAAAACAAGTCAGCAGAAAAGACCTCTGAGGCTGCCTGACGGTTTTGTATAGTTATGTCGTACATGTATAATGATGACTATGGCAAAAGTTCCACTAGGCTTGCGTGTTGAAGAAGCTCTGTTAGCACGCCTAGATGCTTGGCGTGAACAGCAGCCGGTTCCGCCTGCTCGCACCTCAGTTGTTGAAAAGGCGTTGGAAGCGTTTTTAGACCGTTACGAAAAAGGAGAAGGCGATGGGCAAACGGGCAAACGGTGAAGGTACCTGTAGACAGCGGAGTGACGGGCGCTGGGAGTACAAAGTCATGGTGGGTGTCAAGCCTGACGGGTCGCCCTTTCGCAAATCTTTTTACGGCAAAACGCAGGGTGAGGCTAAGAAGCAGTTTCAGGACTTTCAGGCCAAACGACATGGGGGCATCATTCTTAAGCCGCAGTCCATGACGCTCGAAATGCTTGTCGAACGCTGGCTCGAGCTCAAACGTGAACGAGATGCGGTGAGTGAAAATACTTACCAGCAGTATAAGTACGGTTTGGGCAAGTTCAAGGCGCTTTATAAGCAGCGTTTAGACAAGATCACGCCACTTCATATTGACCAGATTTATACTCATATGCTTAGAGAGGGTCTTTCGCCCCGGAGCGTACAAGTGGCCCACCGCAGTCTGTACGGCGCGCTAAAGCAGGCCGTAGCGTGGGAACTGGTTGGTCGTAATGTGCTTGAGTCCGTCAAAGTTCCGAAGCAAATTAAACCTGAGGTGGCCTACTGGACTGCCGACGAGGTAGCGTGCTTTTTGGCCCACGCGCAACCTCACCGCCTTTATGGTCTTTTCTATACTGCGGTCGTTACCGGTATGAGGCGCGGCGAGCTAGTTGCGCTACGCTGGCAAGACGTTGAAGTCGTTAAACAGTGTATCTACGTGCGCCGCAATGCTGTCGATGTTCACGGAACGGTTCATGCTGGTGAACCAAAAACAAAAGCGTCGCGCCGCAGCATTCGCGTTCAAGAAGACGACATTCAAGTTTTGCTAAACCACCGTGACCGTCTAAAAGAAGAGCAAGAGTATTTTGGTCAGGCATGGTCTGACTTTGATCTCGTATTCCCGTCGCAACTCGGCACGTATCTCAACCCGCGCAACCTTTCACGTGTGTTCGAGCGCCTTGTCAAAGGTATTGCCGTGACGAGCATAGGCATCCACGGTTTACGTCACACGCACGCTAGCCTATTAACCTCGGGTGCTAGTCGAACAGAAACAGGATGAGGTTGTGAGCCGCGACTTTGCGGCAGACACTGGCACGAATGCTCCAAAAAGAGTTGAGCTGTTGCAAGGCAATATTGCGACATCTTGCGAGTGAGGAGAAAACAGCCTCGACAGACTTTCTGGCACGAGCGAAGAAGTCACACCAGCAGCCGGGTTCTTTGGCGTTTTGCTTGGGTGGGGTGTAGATGCCTAAACCCTGATAGCCTTTGTCGCCGATGATGCTGTTTAGGTCATCGCCAGAAGCGTCCAAGAGACACTTGCCCACGGTGACATCACTTTCATTGGCTGGCACGATGGCAAAACGACAGCTAGCACCCTGACCCGTGCAAACGGCGTGAAGTTTAAAGCCGTAGAAGCGTTTGGTTGCCCCACCGCGTCCAGAGGTAGCTTCGGTCATCCTTCTTGGTCTTGGGTAGCGAACACCCTTGCAGATAGGCAGCGGCTTGGAGTCGACCAGCTACACCCCATCATGCTGAGCAATCAGCATAGCTAAGTCCGCATAGATGCGTTCGAAGTTACGGCTCACTCGGTAAAAACGTGTGATATGAGGCAGGTCGGGGAACAAAGCGCCGTATTCACGCTGCACCAGCAAGTACCACAAGCCTTGATTTTTCTGCTGAAGTATCTCGCCGACCAGAACAATGGTGAGCAACTCGGCGTAGCTGGATTTTTGTTGGCGCTTTTTAGGCAACTTGAAGCGTCCTAAGCGTTCTGAGGCTTGTAGATAGTCGTCTATCAGGACATATACGATTGTGAAAAGGTCTGTTACATTATGCTTTGAGAGAAGATCAACGGTTCGCATGACCTATCTTCTCTCATCTTTTACCCCTTTTCTACTAGCACTCGAGGTTATTAATAAAAAACGGCATTGACATCGGGGTGGTCAGTGAGCGGCTCGGGCATACCAACCCCGGCTTTACCCGAAACGTTTATCAACACCTCTACGACGAGCAGCGCAGCCAAGCAGCGCTCGGTCTTGCCAATTTGTTGCAAGGAGCACTTAGGTCGGGTTCGCCTCAGCAGTTGAGCGTGCCGAACTAGCCTTTTGCACCTAGTTGTGGTCAGTATTGTGGTCAGACGCGGCAATGAAAAAAGTAGAGGCAATGGCACCTCTACTTTTTTTGCGTCTAGAACGCTTTTATTTGTGGTCGGGGTGACATGATTTGAACATGCGACCACTTGACCCCCAGTCAAGTGCGCTACCAGGCTGCGCTACACCCCGAAGTGTTTTACCGCTCTACATATACTTTTACTGCGCCTGTGGTCCTAAAGTCGTTTTAGACCACTTGACTACTAAGAAAGTTTAACGCTTGACAGCGCCTAATGCAAGGCTACCCCCCTGGGAGGCAGGCTTTTATCATGTAAGAGATGAAAAACGAAACAGGAACGATCCGAGTCATCGTGCGTAGCTGCTGGAGGTCAAAGACTTCAGAGCGCACAACACGGTTTACGACTTGCCGCTTTTGTTCGTGCCGGTACTCAGGGCCGGGGTTTGCGCGATTACGGCGTCAAGCTCCGCCTGGTCTTCGGGGAGACGTTCAGCGCGAGTTCCTGCATAACAGTATCGACGACCTTGCCGAGCAAGTCCGCCGGGTTCTGCAGCGTGCCGCTGACCGCGACCCGGCGCGTGTCCTGACCCGGTTCGGCAAGCGGCACGCCCCGCAAGGACTCGCAGGTTCGGCGGCGGTGGTGTAGACGACGATTTCACTAAACTGCCGCTCTCCCGCCGACGCCATGGCCTGAATCGCCGACTGTTCCGCGCAGCGCCCGAGGCCGTAGGACGCGTTTTCGATGTTTGCGCCCGCGTAGACCTTGCCGCTCTCGGCCCGTAGCGCCGCACCGACGTGAAAGCCGGAGTAGGGCGCGTAGGCATTTCGGTGGGCAGTTTTAGCAGCCGCGAGCAGGTCCTCGGGTGGATTTGGCGTTGCAGTCATAGATAGTTGTACACCGAAAAGCGAAGTGGCTTAAAAAAAGCCGAGACGACTCCGCCGCTCAGTACCACACTTATCACGCCCGACAAGCCTGAAGCGGTTCAACTCGAACTTGATGAAATGTACCCTGCCACTTCGTTTGGGGCACTTTGGTCATTCGTGCACCGCAAACACACCAAACGGTGGGTCTGGTTAGCGGTTTGCAAACAAGCCAAACAGGTCGCTGTGCTTGTCACAGGTGGACGCGGCGTCGCTACCTGCCGCAAGCTGTGGAGCAGCATTCCTACTACAAACAAGGTACCGTGTTCAGCGACTTCCGGGAAGCTTATCAGGCTGTGCTCTTTGACAAACAACACCAGGCTGTAGGCAAGGACTCGGGTCTAACCGCCCACGTTGAACGTTTTGACAACCCCATTCGCCAACGTCTGGCTCGCTTTGTTCGAAAAACCCTAGCCTTTTCCAAGTCAGAACACCTGCACCTGATGTGTCTACAGCTGTTCTTAGTCCGCTACAACCTTAGTTCGCTACAACCTTGAACGTGCGGCTATCAGTCTCTAATGAGCCATCACCCGGGAGATTTTGCTCGAGGTCGCGGTCGGGTTAGACCGGCAGCGTGAGCCCGCAGTCGGTCGGTAAAAAAATCTATAACGAGATAGGAGCCTCGAGCCCCACGTCATCAAAAAGCTCAGCTATCATCTTGAGGTTTTTAAGCGCGTGACCTTTGGTGGTGTTTAAGAACATGATATAGACCTGCTCGAGTCCACTCTCAGCGACTGCGCTGACCCACGGCTGAAGCTCGTCTTTGCTGTACAGATAGTCGTGCCGCTCAGCCGCACTTTTGCCGCCGTACCAGGTCTTTTCGTTGCGCCCGTGCAGGCGGAGGTAGGCGGTGCTCGAGGTCTCGAGCAGCACCGGCTTGGGCATGTTCGGCAGCGGCGGATAGTCTACGCTTACAGCGATGAGGCCGCTCTGACGGAGCGCGTCGTAAACTTCTGGGAGGTGCCAGTCGGCAGTGCGAAACTCGACAGCGAGCGCCTCCCCTGCGTCGGTAAAACGGTCGGTCAAGGATTTGAGATACACCCGGTTTTCCGGTGTCCGGTGAAACGAATACGGAAACTGCGCCAGAAACGGCCCCAGCATCCCAGCCTCACGGAGCGGCTCGACCGACTCAAAAAGCCGCTGGTAAAGTTCAGCGTCGGCGTCACGGCTGTGCGTCATCGTACTCGGCAGTTTTACGGCGAAACGCACCCGACCCGAACTCTTTTTAACCATGCCCGCAAACGCCTTGACGCCGGGGATGTTGTAGAAGCTGCTGTTGAGTTCAACGGCGTTGAAGTGTTCGGCGTAAAGCCCTAAATACTGCGACGATTTGGCGTCTTCAGGGTAAAAGATACCGTTCCAGTCGTCGTTACTGTAGCCGCCCGTGCCCAAGTAGAGTTCCATAGGGCAGTTTAACGCGCCTCAAGCGTCATTTTACGCGCCCGCGCCGAGTTGTCCGAGTAAAAAACCGATCCCAGAAACGCTGCTGTCCCCGACAATAACTTGCAAGATAGTTTGTCCGCGCGGGCTTTTCAGGTAGCGGTAGCGGATGTAGGTAATCGCCAATAGGATAAACAACCCGTATCACGGTCGGATTTACAAGGCGCAAAAGGTTTGCGGGACGCCTGTACAGATTGCAGAGGTTTGCCGAAAACCCTTGCTATACTCCCTCAAGGTATGTATCTGAACGTCCGGCACACCACCACCTACCGCTACGCGCGGCCCGCCTGGGACTCGTTTAACGAAGTGTGGCTGCGCCCCGCCGACGATTACCGGCAGACGCTCTTGGCGTTTAATTTGCAGATTTCACCCAACGTTACGGTCAGAGAGCGCCGCGACCAGTTCGGCAACCTGATCTATCACTTTCACCTGCCGAACGACCACAACGAACTCTGTATCGAAGCGACTTCGGCGGTTGTGACCTATCCGGTTCCGACACCGCTCGAGGTCTCAGCTGAAGTCCTGCCCGACTTGCGGCACCGCTTTTTCGAGTACCTCGCGCCGACCTTGCGGGTGCCCCTAAACGAAAACTGGCACCGGGCGTTCGGAGCGCTGCCGCTTACCTCCGGTTCCGGGCTCGTAAGTTATCTAGCTGCGATGAACACATATCTACACGGGCGTTTTCGCTACTCGCCCTCTGCCACCGACGTCAATACGCCGCTGACCGAGTTCGCGCAGCACAGTTCAGGCGTGTGTCAGGACTTCGCCCACGCCATGCTCGCCTTGTGCCGCGCCTCGGGGATTCCGGCGCGTTACGTCTCGGGTTATATCCACTCGAACCCACGCGGCGACGAAACGCTTATCGGCACAGAAGCGTCGCACGCCTGGGTCGAGGCATTTTTGCCGGGCAACGGCTGGGTGGGCTTCGACCCCACCAACGGCTGCCCGGTCACTGAAGCACACGTCAAGATCGGCTACGGACGTGATTACGACGACCTGCCGCCGGTACGGGGGCTCAGGCGCGGTGGGGGCGGGGCAGGGCTCGAGGTCGAGGTCGAAGTCCGTAAAGGCGCCTCACTAGCTGAAGCACTCTAAAGCGTCCTACGCAAGTAGAGCTCGAGCTGACAGGGCGGTATCATAGAGCCATGACGCTTAAAGGCGAGGGCCAGGGGCCGCTACCACCGCTTTTGGTGCAGTACACCGAGCTGCGCGAACGCTACCCGGATTACCTGCTGCTGTTTCAAGTCGGCGATTTTTACGAGACTTTCGGTGAAGACGCCGAGCGCTTTGCCCGCGCCATCAGCATTACCCTGACGCATAAAACGAGCAAAGACTTTACGACCCCGATGGCCGGGATTCCGGTGCGGAGCGCGGACGCTTACCTGGAAAAACTTTTACGGCAAAATATCTGCGTGGCCGTTGCCGATCAGACCGAAACCCCGGCAACCGCCGACGGCCTCGTCAAACGTGAGGTCACGCAGCTCATCACGCCCGGTACGGTCACGGACGAAAAGCTTTTACGGCCCGACGCGAACTATTTGGCTGCCGTAGCGACCGGCGAAGGCTACGGCCTGACCTTTTTAGACGTAACGACGGGAGAGTTTCGCGGCACGCTCTTGTACAGCAAAAGCGCCCTGTTCGACGAACTGCGCCGTTACCGCCCCGCCGAGCTGCTGCTCGCCCCCGAGTTGTACGCGCAGGAGGATTTCCGGGAAGCGTGCAGCGAACGTTTTGCGGTGATGCTCACGCGCGGGCGTTTCGGTGAAGACGAGGCGCAAAGTACGCTTTCCGGGCACTTCGGCGCGGTGCCGCCGGGAGCCGACGACGCCCTCTTGCGCGCTGCCGGTGCGGTTTTGTCCTACGCCCTGACCACGCAGCGCGGACAACTCGCGCAGGTGACGCGCTTTTTACGGTACGACCCGAGCGCGTATATGCAGGTCGGGGAAACGGCTCTGGCGACGCTCGAGGTCTTCTCCGCCAACACGCCAACCCCGAGCAGCGAAGCTCGCACTTTGCTAAGCATTTTGGATACGACCCGCACCGCGCCCGGACGCAGGCTCTTGCGGGCGTGGTTGCGGCATCCGCTCCTGGAAGAACCGCTGATTAGCCGCCGCCAAGACGCCGTAGAAGCGTTTGTGCGGGACACCGTTTTACGGCGTGAGGTCAGAAAAGCGCTCTACAAACTGCACGACTTGGAGCGCCTCGCCTCGAAACTCGTCACGGGCCGCGCCAACGCTAGGGACCTCTGCGCGCTGGCACGCAGCCTGGCGCTCGTTCCGGAACTTAAAACGTTGCTTGCCGGACGCAGCGAAGGCGCGCTCCAAGCCCTCGCCGAACGGTTGCACGGGTTGGGGGCCACCTACGAGCGCATCAGCGCCGCACTCGTGGAAAATCCGCCGCTCAAACTGACCGAAGGCGGCCTGATTCAGAGCGGCTTCGACAGCGAACTCGACACGCTCCGCGCCGCCGCCGAAGCGGGGCGAGCGTGGATTGCCGCGCTCGAGGCCGGTGAACGCGCCGCCACCGGCATTCCTACCCTCAAAATCGGCTTTAACGGCGTGTTCGGGTACTACCTGGAAGTTACCCGCCCCTACTACGACGCCGTACCGGAGAGCTACCGCGCCGTGCAAACCCTTAAAGACCGCCAGCGCTACGTCCGGCCCGACCTGCGCGAACGCGAGCGTGAGATTTTACGGGCCGAAACCGCCGCGCGGGGCCGCGAATACGCCGTTTTCGGTGAACTCCGCGCCGGTCTCGCCCCCGCTGCCGACGCCGTGCGCGAACTCGGCGCAGCGCTAGCCGAGTTGGACACCTACAGCGCCCTTGCCGAAGTCGCCGCCGAAGGCCGCTACTGCCGCCCGAGCTTTTCGGATGGGGTGCTGAGCATCGAAGGGGGCCGTCACCCGGTCGTCGAACGGTTTCACCCGTTTATCCCGAATGACTTGCAACTCTCGGAAAGCGAACGCCTCATCATTCTGACCGGGCCGAACATGTCGGGTAAATCGACGTATTTACGGCAGGCCGCGCTGATTGCGCTGCTTGCCCAGGTCGGTTCGTTCGTTCCGGCAGAACGAGCGGTGTTGCCGCTGTTTGAACGCATCTACACCCGTATCGGCGCGTCGGACGATATTGCCGGGGGGCGCAGCACCTTTATGGTCGAGATGAGCGAACTCGCCACGATTTTGCAGCACGCAACGCCGAAAAGCCTGGTGCTGCTCGACGAAATCGGGCGTGGGACGAGCACCTTTGACGGTTTGGCCCTCGCATGGGCGGCAGCCGAACACCTCGAGGCGTGTACGGGTTCATATGTCCTTTTTGCCACCCACTACTTTGAACTTACGGCGTTGGAGAGCAAACTCGGCGCGGTGCGTAATTTTCACGTCGCCGCCAAAGAAGAGGCGGGCGGACTGACCTTTTACCATCAGGTGTTGCCGGGACCGGCGTCGAAGGCTTACGGGCTCGCGGTCGCCCAACTTGCCGGGGTTCCGGCAGGCGTGTTGGAGCGGGCGCGTTCGGTTTTGGCAGGGCTCGAGGCGCGCGGTCAGGATTCGGCCCAAGAGGTCGTCGAGGCGCTCCTGACCCAAGACTTGAACCGTTTGTCGCCGCTCGAGGCGCTCGCGCTGCTCCACAAACTTAGAGACCGCGCCCGCGGCCTGACGCCTGTAGGCTGATCATGACCGCAATTCGCCAGCTGCCTCCCGAAATCATCCGCGAAATCGCCGCCGGTGAGGTCGTCACCGCCCCTGTTGACGTAGTGAAAGAACTTTTGGAGAACGCCCTCGACGCCGGGGCGACGCGGCTTTCGGTGGAACTCGAGGCCGGCGGTACCCGGCGTATTACAGTGCGCGACAACGGCGCAGGCATTCCCGAACACGAACTGCCGCTCGCCGCCGACGCGCACAGCACCTCGAAGCTTACGTCGCTGACAGCTATTCGCACGCTCGGTTTTCGCGGTGAAGGGCTCTTTGCGGTGCGGCACGCGGGCACGTTGTCCCTCACCAGCCGCCCCGCCGGTCAGCTCGGCGGGGTTACGCTGTTGGCGGAAGGGGACGCCGTAACGACCCGCAGCCATCCGGCCCCGAACGGAACGTGTGCGGCCGTAACAGGACTTTTCGCGCGGCTGCCGGCACGCTTTGAAGCGCTCGAGTCCCCCGCTGCCGAAGCTAAACGCGCCGTGGGGCTCCTCAACCGTTACCTGCTGCATCACCCACACTTGCAAATAAGCTTGGAAACCGACAGTGAAACGCGCTGGAGCTACGCGGGCGGGTCGTTTTTTGAAGCGGCGAAGTTCGTCTGGGGGCCGGTGACGGCAAACCGCTTGTTACCACTTGCCCACGAAACCGGCGTGTACAGGGTGGTGGGGCTTTTGTCGCGGCCCGAACTGACCCGGCCCCGCCGCGACCGGCTGCTGCTCGCGGTCAACGGTCGTCCGGTCGAGTGGGATGAGGGGCTGCTTAAGGCAGTTTTGGCGACCTATAAAGAGCTGTTACCCGCCGGACACTACCCGGTCGGCGTGCTTAACCTAGACGCTCCCCCCGAAACCGTGCTGGTCAACACGTCGCCGGACAAGGCTCGAGTCCGGTTTTTACAACTCGGCGCAGTCACCGCGTTTGTTCAAAACGCGGTTAGCGCGGCTCTCAGCACGGTATCATTGGCTCCGGCCTTGCCTGACTTTAATGTGGCGCAGGGCGTTACGGCTGCGCCACGACACAATTTTCCGGCGCTGACCTATCTAGGGCGCTACCGTGAGCTTTACCTGCTCGCCGAGGGCGCGGCGCAGCTCTGGGTCGTCGATCAGCACGCAGCTCACGAACGCATCTTGTTTGAAGAGCTGGAAAGACGCTACCGGAGTGAACCGCCCGTGGAACTTCCGCACGCCGAGCTTTTACCGCTCACCCCTGAAGACGAGGCGACGTACCTGTCGCGGCAGGCTGAACTTGCGGTTAAGGGATTGGCGCTCGAGCCCTTCGGCGGGGGCCGCTGGCGTGTCCGAACGGTTCCGGCTTTTTTGCTCGGGCATCCCGACCTGCTCGCCGGCGTCGTTACCGACGTACTCGGGCGTGGCAGCGCGGAGGAGGCGTGGCGAGGCGTTTTGGGCCGTCTGGCGTGTTTACCTGCACTTAAAGCGGGCCACATGCTAGCTCACACCGACGCACAAACCTTGTTGAAGGCGCTTGCCGGATGTGAAACCCCGTGGGCATGCCCGCACGGGCGACCAACGGCGCTGGTACTGAGTGAACTCGAGCTGGCCCGTAAGTTCGGGCGACGCGGGGTACGGGCTACCGAAGCGCTCGGAAGTAAAGCTGAAACACCGGCTCACGACGCGGTGGCGGGAAACTCGACTAAAGGGTAACGAGACACACCGAACGTCTTCTTCCCGGTAGATCGTTTGAGCTTGATTGTCAGCAGTTGTCGGCGTAGCCCTTTTCCAAAACGTCCTTGTACAAAAGTCGTGCCGTAAACGCCCCGTGTTTGTCGAGACAACAACGTTTTTGAGGGCTGGACAGCTCAGCTAGGCTCAAACGCTACCCTCCCCAAACCACAAAAGGGTGCTTTTTGCAGAAGTAGCTGCAATCAGAGATTGCGGTCTGCAAGGCGTTAGGACGTTACCAGCAGGAGCCTTTGGGGGTATAACTCCCTTCCCCAACTCGCGTTGAGCTGGCGCAGCACTGCAAGACACCGACTCGAGGTCAAACCTGTTACGCTGAGGTTATCCCCGCAAAATAACGGGTTGTGGTTTCGGCAGCATTCTAGGGGCCGGACACCGAACGGAGTGCGCCATGTCCCAAAAAGGGTTTGATGTTTTAAGAGAAGCCACCGACTCACGTTACCGTTTGTCGATTGTCGTCGGGCGGCGCGCCGCACAGCTGAAAAAGGGCGTCCCTTCGACCCTGACCGGCAAGGTCATTGCAAACGCCGAAAATGCGGTCACGGCGGCGATGGCCGAACTCGAGCACGGCAGCGGCGTGCGCTGGGACAACGACCTGCCGAGCGCAGAGGTGATCAGCACGCAAGTTCAGCGCGACCTAAGAAGCGCCGCTGAAGAACCCCGGCGTTACAGCATCTTGCAAGACCTTGATAAACCCGACAAAGGAGACAACGCTTTCTAGCGGGTTGTGGAATAAGCTTGTCGAGGCCGCAAGGTGACGACTTGTATTAGGGTCCTGAATAGTTTATAGTCAGGTCATCTGCAACAAAGGTAAGCGTTGTGGTTCGGGCAGCTGCCCGAGGTTGTCTACTGCAACGCGAATACAGCATTTCGGCTTTACGTGTAAAATGCAGTAGAAGAGAGATTGGTAAAAAATGGCAACAGGCAAAGTTAAGTGGTTTAACGGCGAAAAAGGTTTCGGCTTTATCGAACAAGAAGGCGGCGGCGAAGACCTTTTCGTCCACTTCTCGGCGATTACCGGTGACGGCTACCGCAACCTCAACGAAGGCGATGAAGTCGAGTTCGACACCGAACGCGGTCAAAAAGGGATGCAGGCGACCAACGTCAAGGTTACGAACGCCGCGCCCGCTTCAGATCGTTCGTCACGGGGTTCGCGTTACTAATCCCCACTCGCGCTAGGCTCAACTAGAGTACAGCAGCGCCCGGTTTTGTATCGGGCGCTTTTTATGTGCTTAAACCTCGTGAGACCGTCTTCCTGATTCTTGCTTCTTACTCCCTGCTTCTACCCTTACCGAATCAGCTTCAGCAAACTCTGCACATTGGTCGTTTCGGCTTTCGTCTGCACGTCGCCCTGATACTTGTTGAAGAGTTCCTGCCCCTGCCCTAGCTGCTCCTGAAACAGGGCACGGACTTCGGTCAGCTCGAGTTTGCGCCCCCCGCCGTAATACCTCTTGGCGGCCTGTCCGAGTGCGTAGGTCGTGGCAAAGGTGAGCGCTGCGCCCGCTGCGGCGCTGGCAAGCTTTTTGCTACCGCGCCCTACCGTTTTTTTGGCGAAATTGCCGAACAGCTTACGCACGTGCCCTTCAACGACCTGTGAGGTCATGCCGACCCCGGCGACGCCTAGAAACTCCTTGAGGTGGGCGCGGTCTAGCGTGTAGCCGTAAGTTTGCCCGACCGTGTAGACGAGACGTAACTGTAGCGGGATGATGGCGACGGTGGCTAGAGACTGGGGCAAAAGCTCCAAAGCCCCGTTTAAGATAGCGGCGTTCAAGATAGTTTGCTCGAGGGCTCCCTCAGCCGTTTCAGACTCGGTTTCCGGTACAGCCGTCGCAATTTGCCCGGACGTCTCGACCGGCATTTCAGCAAGCTGTTCCGCGTCTCTTTGCGCCGTCATCGCCGCCGCTGCCGGAACCGTGAGCGCTTCTTGCAGCTGACCCAGAAAGACCCCTTCCGCCTCGCTCATCGAGCCGTCGGCGTCGCAGACGCTCAGCGCCATCTCAAAGGCGAGGGTACGGAGTTCCGGCGTGGTGAGGGCGGCGGCTTCTTGTTGCACGTCCGTTCGTCCGAGCATCACGCGGCTGTAGAGCGTTCCGGCGTTGACCTCACCCAAGCTGCTAAAAATTTCTTCTAACCGCTTTTGCTCGTCCGAGCCTTTTTGCCCGTCGGCAAACGCCGCCATCAGACAGATAGCAGCTACCGCGTCGGCGGTTGCGGGCGTGAGCGCGTCGTCCACTGTATTTGTCATGTCCGTATTTGTTGTATCCGTATCTGTCATAGCTCCAAGTATGGCATCGCCCGGTTAGAACTTGACGAGGACTTGCAGGCTTGCAGCGCACGTTGCGTAGATTACGCCGCGAAATTACGCCGCAAGCGCGGCGACTTCTGGCAAACGCAGCCTCGGCGCAATCTCCGGCGTGACCAAGTGCTAGGCTCTCTTTATGAGACGCTACCTTATCCTGACCGACGATTACGGCGACGTACTGGCCGAACTCGACGAAACGCCCCGCAACGCCCTCGACGGGCCGCTTTTCAAGCTCAGCCGCCCGAGTCCTGAGGTGAGCGAGGGTGCGACTCAAGTGCCCCTGCGCGCCTTTAGCGCCAAGATGGTCGATGTCATTGAGATTATCGGCACCGGCGACTTTACGGCGCAGCCCAAGGTACTCGAGCTGCTCAAAAAAGAAAAAGCCACCGAAGAGTTGACCCGTATCGAACGCTGGGCGAAAACCAACCCGTAAATCAGTCTTGTTCGGGTTCATCCAACTCGACGACTTCGCCGAGCCCTTCCAAGCTACCCTTGTAAAGTTGCAAAGCGAGCGCCTGCACCTCGGTAATCGCGTCCGGGCCGGTCAGGGTCGGGTTCACGCGGGCGTGCGCGACGTTTAGACTCGCGGCTAAGACCTCAGCGAAAATAGGCCAGGGGCCGTCAAAAGATTCGTCGCCCGGGAAAGCCTCGCTCTGACTGACGGAGCTCTTTTCGCGCCGCGTATCTTTAAGGGCGTCTAACGCCTCTTCGCTGGCGCGGCGTTCGGCGTCGCGCTTGGTGCCGCCTTCACCTTCGCCGTAAACCTCACCGCGAATTGTTACGGTGCTTTCAAAAAGCGGTTCGTGTTCAGGGCCGGTATTGTGTGTGTCAAAGTTCGGTTTGCCGAGACCCAACTGCTTGGCTCGTTCGATTAGGACACCTTTAGGGTGTTGCATCTGACTCCTTCGGTTGTGCGCCTACCGCGCCGGTCGGGTAGCGCGTTCGTCGTAAGGGCCATCTTACCGCGCACCTCGGTGCGTTAGCATAGGTGTATGACGCGCCTTTTACTCTGTGATGACCATACGATGTTTCGCCAGGGACTACGGAGTATCTTGGAAACCGAAGAGGGTTTCCGGATTATCGGCGAGGCCGCGACGGGCCGCGAAGCGGTACGTTACGCGCTCTCGGTTCATCCGGACGTGATCTTGATGGACATCCAGATGCCCGACTTAGACGGCGTAGCCGCGACCCAGACCATTTTAGAAGAGTTTCCGGCTGCCAAGGTCATCATCCTTACGATGTACCGCCAGGACCGCTACGTTTTCGAGGCGATCAAGGCGGGCGCATGTGGCTACCTCCTAAAAGACGCCGGGGCCGACGACCTCATCAGCGCGATTCGCCGCGTGGCTGAAGGCGAACTGCTCCTTCGTCCCGAACTCGCGTCGTCGGTACTCGCCGAGTTTCGGCGGGTCAAGGAGAGCTCGGTAGGAAGCCACAAACTGTCTGAACTGACCGAACGCGAAGCGACCATTCTGCGGCTGCTCGCGCAGGGTGCGTCAAACGTCGAGATTGCCGACGAACTGGGTGTAAGTGAAAAAACGGTGCGGAACCGGCTTTCCGAGATTTTTTCAAAGTTGCGGCTCAACAACCGGACGCAGGCAGCGCTTTACGCACTCCGCGAAGGGATCGCCACCCTTTCTAAAGGGGCGTGAACTTGACAGTTATAAATCGGACAGGTACGAACTTCGCAGAACCGGATACTTGGATGAGTGCTGAAGTGAAGGCCAAATGAAACGCTTTCGGGCGGGGTGTTTGCGCGAATGCGACGGCCCCGACGACCTCCGCGAGCTGGCCTATACCGCGCTCGCCTATCCGGAGTGTCCGGGGTGTCCGCACCGGCTCGAGCCTGAAGGTGCCGGTTCGGCTGCCGTGAGTTTTTGCCGCTGGTTGCCGGTCGCTACGCCGAACCCGTTTGCGGCGCTCGCCGGACTTCGTGAGGGTTTGGAATGAGCCGTGAGCTAAACGAACTGACGGGTCTTTTACGGGCTATCTGCGAAACCCCGGCCCCAACGTTTCACGAGGGCGCAAGGGGAGAACTTATCGGCGGGTTTTTACGGGAGCTGGGACTCGAGCCTCACACCGACGCCGTCGGCAACGTCACCGCCGACATTCCCGGCGGACGTGGCCCACGCCTCCTCGCTGCGGCGCACCTCGATACGGTTTTTGGTGCCGACACCGATGTGCGCGTTCGCGCTGTCGGGAGTCAGGGGCGGCTGGCCGCGCCCGGTATCGGCGACAACAGCGCGAGCCTGGCGGTGCTGCTCGCTTATTTACGGCGGCTAAAGCGCGGTGAGGTTGCCTCGTATCCGCGCTTGACCTTTGCTGCCACCGTCGGCGAGGAAGGTCTGGGCGACCTCCGGGGTATCCGCGCCCTGCTCGCTGAAAGAGCCGGAGATTTCGACGGCGTGGTCGCCGTGGACGGACATCTCGGCGCACTGATCGACGCTGCGGTCGGTTCCAAGCGCTTTGAAGTGACCTTTACGGCAAAGGGCGGACACTCGTGGGGCGACTTTCCCAGCCCGAGCGCCACACACGCCCTCGGTGAAGCCGTCGCCGTACTTGCCAAGCTGCCACTGGCTGCAGGGGCGCGGAGTTCGTACAACGTCGGACAGGTCTGGGGCGGCACCGGGGTCAACGCGATTGCCCAGAGCGCCGGGTTTAACCTCGACCTTCGCAGCTTGGACGCGGCACTTCTAGAACGTCTGGGCCGTGAAGCGCGGGCCAGGGCCGAACGTGTGGCGGCCAAACACAACGTCAAGTTAGAGATTCAGCAAGTCGGCGACCGTCCGGCAGCGAGCGCACCCAACGGCGGGTTGACGCAGGCCGGACAGGGCGCACTCGCCGACCACGGCCTGCGCGCGCGCATCTCCGCAAGCAGTACCGACGCAAACGCGGCGATGGCCGCCGGACTGCCTGCCATCGCTTTCGGCGTCTACCGGGGCGGCGACGCACACCGTTTGAGTGAGTGGCTCGAGCCCGCTTCCTTACCCGTCGGGCTGGCAGCTTTAGAACGGCTTTTTGCGCGTGTGAGCGCCCTCACACCTCGTGAGCTGCGCCGCGCCGCCTAGCCGTGAGCGCCAGCTTGTCTACGAGTTCGTTTTCGGCGTGTCCGGCGTGGCCCTTGGTCCAGCGCCAGCTAAGCGTATGTTCGGCGCTGAGTTTAAGCAGCTTTAGCCACAAGTCTTTATTTTTAACCGGCTGCTTGCTCGCGGTTTTCCAGCCGTTGCGTTGCCAGTTCCGGAGCCAGCCCGCCGTAAAAGCGTTTTTGAGGTACTGCGAATCGGTAATAATTGTCACTGCACACGGCGTTTTGAGCGCGGACAGCGCCTCGACCGCCGCCGTCAGCTCCATCCGGTTGTTTGTCGTCGCGGCCTCAAAGCCCGAAGCCGTCTTTTGCCGCTCGCCGCAGCGCAACAGATAGCCCCAGCCGCCGCGCCCGGAAGTCGTGTCGCACGACCCATCGGTAAAAATCTCGATACATTTATTCTTCTCACCTGTCATGACTTTAAGTTTAACGTGGTTGGTGTCTCATGTGCTGTGCCGTACCGATGTAAAAATCCGCTACCGCCTCAGTCGGTTTTCACATGTTGTATAAGGTTCTGTAGAGCTTTGATGAGGGCTGTAGTTGTAGAATCTGTTTCGTTCGATTTTCGCCAAGGCGTTAACTATCGCCTTCTGCGAGCTTATTCGGATACGTTTGTACGCCTTGACGCAATCCGGTTTTGACGCTATACTCCTCTTACGCTTGTACAGAGGTTATACGGAATAAATCCGTATAATTAGCGTTTTGGAGGAGACTGACTCACCGTGAGCCGTAATCGCTACACCGTTAATGAAGTCGAAGCGCGCACGAAGGTACCGGCAAGTACTCTGCGGCAGTGGGAACGCCGCTACGGGTTTCCCAAGCCGGAGCGCTCGAGTTCGGGGTACCGACTTTATTGTGAGAACGACCTTCACGACATCGAACGGATGAAGCGGCATATCGCTGAGGGGGTATCGGCCTCGCGAGCCGCCGAACTGGTCTGTGAAGCGCTCTGTGAAGCGCAACCGGAGGGGGCGCTGCCCAGCTCACTGAGCGGCCTGCAAGAAGCACTACTAAATGCACTCTTGCAACTCGACGAGGCCAGGGCCGACAAAATCTTTAGTCAGGCGTACAGCCTTCACAGCGTCGAAACGGTTTTGTCCGAACTCGCGCAGCGCACGATGATCGAGTTGGGGTCGCGCTGGCATCGGGGCGAGATTCCGGTAACGACCGAACACTTTGCCAGCGCCTACTTGCAGGGCCGCCTGAGAACCCTGATGAGCGCAACTTCCAACGCCGAAGCAGGCACGGTAATTATCGTTGCCTGTGCGCCTTTAGAGCAGCACGAACTCGGCGCGCTGATTCTCGCCACGTTGTTGCGCCGCGCCGGGTACCGGGTATATTATCTGGGGGCGAACACACCCGTTAAAGACCTGCGCGACTTGGCCCGTACCCTCCGGCCCGCCGGGGTGATGATCTCAGCTTCACTTACCGAGTCGGTCGTTGCGCTGACCGAAGCCCGGCGCTACCTCGTCGGTATCGCGCCCGTACTCGCGTTCGGGGGCGCGGCGTTTAACCGCCATCCCGAACTCGCCGAAACTCTATCCGGAACCTTTCTTGCACCCGACGCGTCGGGCGCAGTCAGGCGGTTTTCGCAGCTCGTTCAGCAGTACGGCGCACTGCGTGCCTAAAAGCCGTGCGCCTAAAGGGGGCAAGCATGCACACCCGGGTTTGGACGATTCCCATGTAACGGCCTCTACGCGCGCAGCCGCAAAGCGCGCGAACAAAAACGCAAACCGAGAATCACCACGGTTAAAAAACACTCTATGTTTACGGGAGGCAGACCATGAACAACATCCTTAACGAAATCAGCAGACAGAATCCGCAAGACGCGCTCGAGGCCCCCAGCCAGCCGCTAAGGTTTCAGCGTAAACAGACGCTCTACCATAACGGCGACCCGGCCCAGTCGGTCTTCCGCGTCCGTGACGGCCTTATCCGTATTACCCGGATGACTCCTGAAGGCCGCATCCTGACGGTACGCCACGTCATGCCCGGCGATTTTTTCGGTGAAGAGGCGTTTATGGACGGTCGCCGTGAAGAGATTGCCGAAGCCCTGACCAACGCGCAGGTCGAAGCGATCGACCCGGCCCTTATCAACCACCACGACCTGATGACGATTACGCAGTCCTTATCCAGACAGATGCAGCGCCTGATGGACTACGAATATCACCTGCAAACCGGCGACCTGCGCCAGCGCGTCGCCCGCTACCTCATCAGCTTGTCTGAAACGCCGCTCGCCGCTGAAAACAGCGACGGTCATATGGTCGTCTCGGCAACCCACGAACTGATCGCCGAGGGTACGGCGAGCACACGTGAAAGCGTCTCGAAGATCATCACCGAACTTCGCAGCGAAGGCTTAATCGAGTCGGGCTACCGTTCGATTGTGCTGTTGCAAGCCGATGAACTCGACGAGATTTCACAAGGGTTCTAGGCAAGGATTCTAAAAGTTAAATACCAAATCTGAAAAATGCGGCCAGTCCTCTGACCGCATTTTTGCTACACTCCATCATGAAAAAACTCAGCTGGTGGGTTTACGTCGGGATATTACTGGTTTTGCTAACCTCGTGCAGTCTCTTTGGAAGACGCGTGCGCGTTGTTGGAGAAATCTCTACGTTCAGCGAGCAAGCCATAGTTGTCCCTGTTTCGGTACAGTCCGGAGCATCGTTTGAAGTTACCGTGATTACTCCAGGTGGCGGCTGCACGGAACAAGGTGAAACCGAAGTTGAAGTTCAGGGACCAAGCGCGAACATTACGCCTTACGAGTACCAGCTTATACCGCCGCCCGGTACAGCTTGCCCACTTTACGGCGAAGATTACAGACACACGGCTACGCTCAGTTTTGCCGAGAAGGGAACTGCAACGCTCCTTTTTCACGGAAGAAAAATGGCTGCCGATGGCGCTGTTGCGACGACCCAAATGCGGACGCTTACCGTTCGCTAGTCTTCTTGCGCCTCGAGCCTCAGCACATCCGGGACGCTTTCCAAACTCCGCTCGTAAGCCCGCAGCATCCCCCGGAACTGTTCCCGGAAAAGCCGGTGTTCACGCTCTGTCCGGGCAAACTCGGCCTTGAGTTCGCGGAGTTGCAGTTCGGCGTCGCGTAAAATCACCGCGCGTTCGCCGCGAGCGTCTTGCAAGACCCTCTCGGCGTCATCTTGGGCGCGCGCTTTGAGTTCGCTGCCCAAACGTTCGGCGGAGACGATGGCGCGGCGCAGCTCGTTCTCGCCGCTTTTAAGTTCAGCGATCAGTTCGTCACGTTTGACGAGTTCGGCTCTAAGCAGCTGATTTTCGCGGACGAGGGACTTGAGCGCCGCCGCAGTTTCGTCTAAAAAGTCTCTGACCTGCGCCTTGTCATACCCGCGCATGGCGTTTGAAAACTCGTGATGCTGAACGTCTAGTGGGCTTAACTTCACCTTGTCTCCTCAGTGTCAGGAATCAGTGTCAGGAAAAAGCGCCGAACCGACGCGCACATAGGTCGCGCCTTCTTCGGCGGCAACTTCAAAGTCGCCACTCATCCCCATCGACAGCTCCCTGAGCGCGAGTTTATCACGTAAGTTCCTGAGCGTTCTAAAAACAGGCCGCGCCGCCTCGGGGTCGTCGTGGTAGGGTGCGATGGTCATCACGCCCGCCAGCTCTAGGTGCGGCAAACTCTCCGCGTAGCGGGCCAAAGCCGCCGCTTCTGCCAGCGAGACGCCCTGTTTGTTCGCCTCACCGGCCACGTTGACCTCTAAGAGCACCCGAAAGATGTGATCTTTTTTTGCGCCGTAAACCTCGAGCGCGTCCGCCAACCGCTCCGAATTGAGCGTGTGCAGCGTGTGAAACGCTCGGCAGTATTTGACCTTGTTCGTCTGCAAATTACCGATGAGGTGCCACTCTAGTTTGTCCTCTACACTTTTATCTTCAGGTTTGGCCTCCAGTTCAGCAGCCTTTTTACGCCATTCCTGAATCCGGCTTTCGCCCAAAACCGTGTGACCGGCGCTGAGGACGTTTTCCTGTACCGACAGGGCCGAGTGCCCTTTCGTCACCGCGATAAGTCTGACCTCGGCAGGGTCGCGGCCTGCGCGGAGACAAGCTCTTTCTAAGCGCCGCTGAACCTCTGTAAGCGGTACAGTGACGTTCATACAGTGACGTTCAAAGCCGGGGCACGAGCGCCTTGACGAGTTTTCTGAAGGTCGGGCCGCTCGCCGCCGCCGTTTCCAGAACTTCGTTTTCGTCGGCGTGGGCGGCCCCGTCCGGGAGCGCCATATCGGTAACGACCGAAAGCCCCAGGACCCGCATCCCCTCGTGCCGCGCCACCAGAACTTCGTGAACCGTAGACATCCCGATGGTGTCCGCGCCCCACGCCCGGAACATCCGCAGTTCGGCCCGCGTCGCGTAGCTCGGACCACTTACGGCGAGGTAGACGCCTTCACGGAGCAAGATGTCTTCGGCCCGGGCGGTTTTACGGGCCAGCGCAAGCAGTTCCGGATCGTAGGCGTCAAAAGTTACAGGAAAACGCGGGCCGAGGTCCGGGTCGTTGGGGCCCAAAAGCGGATTGGCAAAGGTGAAGTTGATAAGGTCGAGTTGCAACATCAGCTCGCCCGCGTGCCAGTTCGGGTTGAGGCCGCCGCAAGCGTTGCTGACCAAGAGTGTAGGTGCGCCGAGCGCGTGCATCAGCCGTACCGGAAAGGCTGCTTGCGCCGCCGTGATGCCCTCGTAAAAGTGAAGCCGCCCCTGCATCGCTACGACGCGGCGACCTGCCAGGGTACCTAAAACGAGCTTTCCGGCGTGACCGGGCGCGGTGCTCGGCGCGAAACCGGGCAGGTCGCTATAGGGAATCACGGCGTCGGCGTCGATGTCGTCGGCTAACGGGCCGAGGCCGGAACCCAAAATCAGGGCAATGTCGGGCTCGAGGGGTGTTGTATCTCTGACAATGCTGCGTGCAGCCTCAACAACGGCGCTCGGTTTTTTGTTCGGTGTCTGATCGGGCGAGGTGTAAGTTGACTCCATATCCGCATCATTCCATACCCGCATCATGAAACGTCGCTCATCCACTGTGGTTCGCCTAAGGTGCACAAACGCTTGTGCAAGAACGCCTGTGCAGGTGCGCCAGGACACATGAAGAAAGCGGCAAGGGAAGCTTCATCTGTTCTCACCCCGCTCAAGGTTAGACTAAGCGCCATGTTCAGGCCCTTTCTCGCGCTTTTTTTGTGTTTTCTTTCCCTCAACCTAGCCACCGCCCAGTCCGCGCCCCCGGCAGCTACTCCGCAGGCGCAGGTGACCTCGGTTCCGGCGGACGCAGCCCTCGCCGACATCCGCTTTGAAGGAATCAGCGACCCCACCACGGAGAGTCTGATGCGTGTCCGGCTCACCGCGAGAGCCGGTACCCGCGTGTCCGACATCGACTTGCCGGCGGAGCGCAACCGTGTTCTAAACTCCGGAACATTTTCCGAAGTCTCCTTGTCGATCGAAAATCGTCCCGTCGGGCCGGTGTTGTTCGTCAGGGTCAAGGAAAACCCACCGATTCGCGAGGTAGTTTTACGCGGAATTACCGGGCTCGACCTGGCGCAGATTCGCCAAATCCTGTTGCAGGAAAACCTGCTCGGTGCCGGGCAAGTTTACAACACGACCCGCGCACAAGAGGCGATCAGCACCTTGCAATCGATCTACAGCTCACCGCAAATCGGCTTTCCGGGGCAGATTCCGGTGACGCTGAGCGTGCGTCCGGTAGCTGCGGCTAAGGCCACAGAACCGGCAGCAGCTACCGACTCAGACACCGCCACGCCTGACGTAAGCACCGCTACGGATACAAATACCGCTCCACCCCCGGTGTCGCTCGAGGACGCTGCCGCCGTGCGCCTCATCTATACCGTCAACGAAACGCCTCCCCTCGACACCGTGACCTTCGCCGGTGCGACCGTCGTTCCCGAAGACGAACTGACGGCGACTTTCCGTAACGTCGCGTCGGCTGAAACGTTTAGTCTGGACACCTATCAAGGGGCGGTGCAGGGCGTCGCCGACGCCTACAGCCAGCTCGGTTTTCGCGGCAGCGGGGTCGACCGGACGGCGACAAGTTTGGTAGACGGGACGCTAAACGTCGTTATCAACGAGCTGAAGATTTTAAGCCTCGATACGACAGCTGTCGGTATCGACCCTGCAGAGTTTTCGCTGCAACCCGGCGATCTGTACAACTACGACACCCTCCTCGCCGACGTTCAGCGACTCGCGCAGGGCAGAAGTGAAGACGTTCGGCTCGAGGCGCAACCCATCGGCGGCGGCGTCGCGGTCGTGTTCAGCTCCGGCGCGCCAGATTCAGCCGGCCCGGTTAAGCGCATCAACATCGAAGGTAATACGGTCTTTACCGACGCCGAGCTGAAACTGCAGTTAGCGCTTAAAGCAGGCGAAACCTTTACCTCGGCGCTTGCGACCGAGGACTTTCGGCGGCTTACCGAGTTTTACGCGCAAGAAGGCTACCTGCTCGTGCAAGAGCCTAACTTCGACTTCAAGGACGGCACCTACTTTCAGCGTCTCCGCGAGGTCAAAATCGCCGGCTATCAGGTCGATCTGCAGACTGAAAATCCGCGTACCAAAGATCGGGTCATCACCCGTTACTTGCCGGAAGTCGGCAGCGTCTACAACCAAGCCGAGGTGGAGCGCGGCATCTTGCAGCTTAACGCGCTGCAGATCGTTCGACTCGGTCAGATTGGTACGCGTATTTCACACGCGCTGATTCCGACCGATAATCCGGCTCAGGTCATCGTCCGTTTTATCGCACAGGAGGTGCCGTCGCGCACGATTACGCCGTCGGCAGAGCTGACGACCGAAGGTGGGGTGAGTTTTGGGGCGGACGTTGCCGTCGCCGACACCAACTTGTTCGGTCTAGCGCACAACGCCAGCGCCTCGGTCAACGCCGGCACGTCCGACTTGGGCTTTTTGCTCGGCGGCAGAATTTCTTACACGGTTCCTTGGCTCGACGTTGATTTCCTCGACTTTAAGGAGGTGCCGACGAGCGTCAGCGCCGAACTCTTTAGCGACACGACGAAAAATCAACCCTTGAGCAGCAGTGGCAACCGCTGTGTGCCCTTTGGCAGCGGCGGTGACACGCCGGCTGCAGACGCGAACGACTGCGAAGGGCGCGCCCTGATCGGTGAATACACCCAGCGCGATACGGGGTTTCGTTTTAGCGTCGGGCGGCCTATCTTGCCGAACTTATCGGCGAACGTTTCAGCCCGTTTTACCCAAAGCGACTACTTTGTCGAGCCTCCGGGTAAGGTCTGTGACCCGGCGGCGCTGCCGAGCGGCTGTTCACTCCCTTACGAGCAAGCGGTCTTGTACGCGCCGCAGAGCGGCTTCTCGAGCTTTATCGGTTCAGCCGTCGCCTACGACACCCGCGACAACCCTGAGTTTGCCCGTCAAGGCTACCGCGTCAGCGTCAGCGGCGGGATCGGTTTCGGCAACGACTATAGTCCTGGTGACGTGCAGCAGGGCTACACCTACGAGCAGCTCGAGGTCGGCGCGAGTACCTACCTCACCCCCTTTGAAAACCGGAGCCACGTGTTCGCCTTTCGCGTAAATGCAGGTCATCAGTTCGGTGCCGCGTATCCGGACAGCCGCCTGTTTATCATCGGGGACACGAACAACCAGGCAACGCAGATACGTGGCTACCGACGCGAAGACATCAATCCGTCGGACACCTATGCGGCGGCGACCGCTGAATACCGCTACGATTTCGGACTTTCGACAGCGGTTACACAGACAATTGTCGGGATTGGCTTTATAGACCTGGGTTACGCCGCCGCCGACAATTTGGATAACGGCACCCTGTTTGCTCCACTCCTACCGGGTATCGGGGTAGCTGTACAACTCAATATCGGGTTTGGCGGGGGCTTGGCGTTGCCGCCTTTACGCTTCGATTACGGTATCAGCCCGAAAAATCCAACCGGGGTATTCGGCTTCAGGCTTGGGTTTAACTTCTAAACCTTGGTGCATAAAAAGGCAGTACACGACAAGGCGCATCAAGGCTGGTTCTCGACCTGGTTTGCAGTGCACGGGTATCGACGCCCAAACCAAGCTTGGAGCCAACCTTGTAACCAAAGCCGACCGGTTTTGTGATTTACAATGGTTTGAGGAGGCAAACATGACCGATAAAACCGACCGCGACATTGCTACGGGCAACGTAGACGACCTCGAGCGCGACCCGGTAGAAGACGAATTAGAGAGCGACAGCACCGTCCCCGACCCCGAAGAGGAGTTTTTAGAACGCGACGACACCAATTACACCGAACCTGAAAGTGCGTAAGCGAAAGGAACCGTGATGGATAATCCTCACAATCCCGACCTCGAAGGCGGACTCGTCCCCGACGAAGAAGCGCAAATCAAGCCTGAGCTCTTGACCGACGATACGCCCGACACGTTTGGCACACCGGTGGATGATGAAATCCTCGAGAACGAACCCTCCGAAGAGGCTGTATACCCCGGCGATACCGACTTCGAGCAAGACCTCGAGGACGAAGAAATTCGCCGTTACACAGAGGACTAGGCCTTTGGCCCTGTACCCGCCAAGGGCAAAGGTCTAGACCTTTCGGCGTAAACGAGGCCGGTCTAACGGCCCATGCGAGCGGCGCGTAAAGTCCTTAGTATAGCGTATGACAACGCCGGAGATTACCTCTTTTATCCAACGTCTGATGCGCCGGGAACTCTGCGAAGGAGAACTTTCCGCGCTTACCACCAGAGACTTAGATGATATCAACACCTACCTCGCCGAACGCGCCAAAGCCAACCGCACCCTTTCGCAAAGGCCGAAAACCGGGGTTGTAAAATCATCGGCGTCGAAAGCGCCACAAACCTATTCGGAAAAAGAAATATTGCTCGAGCTTGGTCTGGATTGACCTGGACTTGCCCGGCTACGCCCCACTGGGGCACCCTTTCTCACACGCGCAACACAAAATCGCTTTTTGGTAAGCACTTTTGGGACGATACCTTGGTTTCCAGCTGCGAAAGTGCTGTACCTGAAACCGTTATGGCGTTACCAAAAAAAAGCGCCCGGCTGAAAAGCCGGGCGCTTTACCTGTAAGGCCAACTTTAGGAGAAGCGGATGTTGTCTTCGCTCTCGAGCGTAAAGGCGTGCATCTTTTTGGGGTCGGCCAAGAGTTCGATCTGGTCGCCGGGGCTGACGCGGGCGTGCGCGTCGATGCGGGCGACGAGGCTCTGGTCACCATCGACCGAGGTGATGATCTGCGTTTCTGCGCCGAGCGGTTCAACGACTTCGACAGTCGCTTTGATGATGTTCTCGGCTTCAGGGATGGCGTCGACACCGCGCAATCCGAGGTCTTCCGGGCGAATCCCGAAGTAGACTTTCTGACCGCTGACGCGCTGCAGTTTTTGCGCGAGTTCGGCGTCGGGCTTGACACTAAAGCTCGGGCTGGTGATCTTGTCGCCCTGCGCCGTGCCGACCAAAAAGTTCATTGCGGGCGAACCCATAAAGCCGGCAACGAACTTGTTCTTGGGTTTTTCGTAGAGGTTGATGGGCGAATCGACCTGCTGGATGAGACCGTCTTTCATCACCACGATGCGCGTTCCCATCGTCATCGCCTCAACCTGGTCGTGCGTCACGTAAACAGTCGTAACGCCCAAACGACGGTGCAGCTTGGTAATCGACGCGCGCATCTCGACGCGGAGTTTGGCGTCCAGGTTCGAGAGCGGCTCGTCCATCAAGAACACTTTCGGCTCGCGGACGATAGCCCGACCTAAGGCGACGCGTTGCCGCTGACCCCCGGAAAGCTCGCGCGGGCGGCGCTGCAAGAGGTGTTCGATCTGCAGGATTTTGGCGGCATCGTTGACGCGCCGGGTAATGTCTTGTTTTGGCGTTTTACGCAGGCGCAGACCAAACGACATGTTTTGCTCGACGTTCATATGCGGGTAGAGTGCGTAGTTTTGAAACACCATGGCGATGTCGCGGTCTTTAGGCGGTACGTCGTTGACAACGCGGTCGCCGATACGGAGCGTACCGTCGCTGATCTCTTCAAGGCCTGCGATCATCCGGAGGGTCGTCGTTTTGCCGCAACCCGACGGCCCGACGAAGACCATAAACTCTTCGTCTTTAATCTCGAGGTTGAAGTCTTTTACGACCGTCACCGGGCCGTAGCGCTTGTAGATGTGGTCGAGCACTACTTCTGCCATCTTTTCCTCCAAGTGCGCACCGGTTGATTAGACCCTGAGGGGCTCCGGACGCGGGTGTAAGCTGAATTAACGAAAGTGTAGCATAAGGGCTTTCTCGGCGTAAAGCCTTCAGCGGCGCGGCTCACAGCGGAGTGGCGTGGTTTGGTAGGTTTATGACCCCCTCGCCCCTGGTCGTCTTTGCCCATCCCGACGATGAAGTCTTTTGTGGCGGCACGGCATTCTACGCCGACCTAGGCGTCAGCGTCGCCTTGGGGTGCGCGACCAAGGGTAACGCAGGCAAAGTAACCGACCCCAAACTATAACGTCAGCGGCCCCGAAGAACTTGCGATTTTACGCACCGAGGAGCTGCACCGCTCAGCCGAACTGCTCGGCATCAAGACGTCATCATGTTCGGTTACGGCGACTCGGGGCACGAAGAGCGTACAAAACCGGTGACACGAAAGTCTTGATGAACGTCAGTAGCGACAAACCCCGGTCAATACGACCGCGTTTCGACTCTCAGGTTTGCAGGCAGCGTCAAAAGCCACTCGGTAACGGCGTGAACCGCGCCCCGCACAACCGGCGTAACGACCGGATCGCCGAAAGGCTCGAGCCCCACAATCAGCCCGCCCGCGCCCCGCGCCCGCACACTCACCAGAACCTGCTGGCGCAACTCGGGTTCTTCAATCGTCGCCCGGACGAGCCACTTTTCACCGCTCGAGCCGACCTCCGAGTCGAAACTCTGCAGCACCTCGTGCAAGATCACGTGCCCACCCGCGTAGGGCGTGACCTGTTTGCTAAATGTTAAACTCGGCGGCAACTGACCGGACAGTAGGGCGTGAGGCATGGTTTTTTCTCTTTCTAAAACAGGGTAGTCGGGTGTGGGCGCACCGCTGTAGCGAAATACTCGGTAAAACAAAGGCTTGCCCAGCGTTTTCCATTTGAGCGCGTATTTGGTCTCGAACACGGCGGCAGGTGGGTCGGTGGTCTCGAGCCCGAACAACCCGGTGCGCTCCGCTTCGGCGCAAGCGAACGCCAGATAATCCGGGTGGTCGGTCGCTAGCAGCACTGCGCCCCCGGACACCAAACGGCTCGCCGCCAGCTTGAAAAAGTCCGCTTGCAGCAAACGGTTTTTTTCGTGCCGCTCTTTGGGCCACGGGTCGGGAAAATTGACGGTAACGCTCGCCAGGGTGTGCGGCCCGAACAACTGCTGCACCGCGAACCCGGCCCCGACTTTAAGCAGCTTGACGTTATGCAGGTCGCGTTTACGCACGTTGCTGAGCCCCCGCTGCAAACTCGCCGAGGAAATCTCGAGGCCGACGAAACGCTCATTCGGAGCGTCTTGTGCGCGCCGGACGGTGTAGCGCCCATCCCCAAAACCGATTTCCAGGTGCAGCGGCCCGGCGGCACTAAACTGAGCGTCCCACGGGACAGGAAAAACAAACCGTCGCCACGGCAAGAGGGGCCCGCCGGAACTTTCCAAAAAGGTCATTGTCGTGTGTTCAAAGTCGGTTGCAGGTTCAAGGTCGGGCACAGCTTCAGCCTACCCCGGTCGCGGCCTGAACGTTTTAGCTATATTTTAGCTATGCTGTCTCCGGGTCTACTTATCTCAGTACGTCTCAAAAACCGTATGTCTCTAAAACCGTAAACGAGTTTTGGAGCTCGAGAAAAGTGGTCACCGACACTTCCTACTACCGGGCGTGAAGGTTTTTACGGCGACGCTCAATTTTACCCGGTACTTGCCGAGCTGCAGCTGCAACCGGGCCTACACACAACCACCGGTACCGGTCGAAAACGCCGTAAAACAGGCTTCATACGCTACGGGTATTCAGGTTCACAGGCGGGTCGTTCACGAGAAGGCGCTAGCGTTTATAGTTTTTGTCGGCACGAAGTCCCGCGCCAGGGTAAAAAAATCGTGGCCTTAAACGCCGCCACCGCCGTGTTCGCACAAACCAGTACAGCGGGGAGGACGTCGCCTGAGAGATGTCCTTTTTCGCTTGCATTACCTAATCAATTAAGGTAAGCTGCGTTATGAGTACATCACCAACCCCTGAAGGTATGAACCCGCAGCGGCGCAAAAGCCTCGAGACCACGCTCACCCAGATCGAGAAACAGTTCGGCAAAGGCGCGATCATGCGTTTGGGCGACGATTTGGGCATCTTGACCCAGGGGGTTATCTCCACGGGTTCGATGTCGGTCGATCTGGCACTCGGTATCGGCGGCGTCCCGCGCGGCCGCATCATCGAAGTTTACGGCCCCGAGTCCGGCGGTAAAACGACGCTAAGTCTGCATATCATCGCCGAGGCGCAGCGGGCGGGTGGCGTAGCCGCCTTCGTCGACGCCGAACACGCCTTAGACCCCGGGTACGCCAAAGCCTTGGGCGTCGATACCGACGAGCTGTTGGTCTCGCAACCCGACACCGGCGAGCAAGCGTTGGAGATTACCGAGTTGCTGGTTCGTTCGGGTGCCGTCGACGTCATCGTCGTCGATAGTGTCGCCGCCTTGGTCCCACGCGCTGAAATCGAAGGCGAGATGGGCGACACGCATGTAGGGTTACAAGCCCGCTTGATGAGTCAAGCGCTCAGGAAGCTGACCGGTGTGTTATCGAAGAGTCACACCACCGCGATATTCATCAACCAGATTCGGGAGAAGATCGGCGTGATGTACGGCAACCCCGAAACCACGCCGGGGGGACGGGCACTCAAGTTCTACTCGTCGATCCGGATGGAAGTCCGGCGTAAAGGCGACGTCAAGTCGGGAACCGACAAGGTGGGCAATCAGACGCGCATCAAGGTGACCAAGAACAAGGTGGCGCCGCCGTTTAAGGAAGCCGAGGTCGAGATCATGTTCGGGCGCGGCATCGACAAGGTAGGGGATTTGATCAACATTGCCAGCGACCTAGACATCATCCAGAAGTCGGGCTCGTTTTACAAGTACGACGGGGTGACCATCGGGCAAGGCAAGGAAAAAGCTTCCGCGTATCTGCAAGACCAGCCCGGGCTGATTGACACCATTCGGCAACGGGTCGTCGACGTGGTGGGGGGGGCTAAGGTAGCCGAAGAACCTCGCGACGACGCGCCGCAAGGTGCGTTTGGCGATCTAGGCTGACGTGACCCGGAGCGATCTCAGGGAAGTGCTCAGCTACGCGCTCGGCGGTTCGGCTCCGGAGCGGTTCGTCGAACGGCTGGTAGCACAGCGTGAGTGGGACAGTGAGTTCGCGGCGCGGCTCGAGGCCCTCGCCTACGAACTCCGCCCCGACTTAGCGGTTTGGGAAGTCGAGGTTGACGAACAGGGGCAGTTGTTCGAGCGCCGGGTGCCGCTGCTCGAGTAGCATCAAGGAGTGAAAGATGGCCCAGAATACCAATCTTGGTTTGTTGCTCGAGTCTTTTAGCCGCAATGGGCGTGTCAACGACGTTGTATTAAGCACGGTTACTGAATCAGACTTAAGGGTTTCAGACGGGCAAGGCGGCTGGAATATAGGTCAGCATCTAGGCCATCTGGCAGAGTTTCGCTATAACTGGCTGCGGTTTATTTCACCCCCGCACGCAGAAAATATTCCTTCAGTTGTCGAAGGCGACCGGAAAAACTTTGACCTGACGACGCAAAACTTGGACGAAATCAAGCAGGCGTTTTCAGCAGGAGACGCAGCGGCATTGAAGGCAGTTATGGACGCGCTCGACGAAAACCGCTCGTTTGAAGGTGCCTACAAAAGCCACCCGGGACATTTTTTGCAGCACACCATCGTTCACGACTCGCACCACCGGGGACAGGTGATGAACCTTTTACGGCAGGGCGGTTGGACACGCGAACAGCTAGCTGCGCTTGACGACGCGACCTGGACTATCTGGAACGAAGAGCAGGCTTAACTTTTAGCCAGGGCACGCCCCAGTTCCCTCTTGTTCATCTTGCTGCGCCCCTTGATATCCTGCTTTTTTGCCTCCTCCATAAGCTCAGCTTTGGTTTTATTTCCGGCCTGCGCTTTTTTACGGGCAACTTTGGCCTCTACCGTGTTTTCTACATACTGCTTGCCTTCTTTGTCTCCCCGTTTTTTCTTGCGCTCCGCTTCTTTTTTCTCCTTGTCGCTCAGCATGTCCCACGCTTTTTCGGGCAAGTAGCGCTTCGTGCTGCCGTCATCTTGGCGGGCGCTAGCACTGCCGTCTTGCGTCTGCCAGTTTTCGTTTGTCCACGACTCTAAAGATTTCGCGGCTTCATCTTTTTCGCCTTTATAACCACCACCGCGCTTTTCGTACTCATGAACCAAAAGCTGGCTTTTACGGGCCGACCACTGCCCTTTTTTGCCACCTTTAGACGACGCCTGGATTTCTTCCTTGAGCTTTCGGCGTAGCTCGGGGTCGGTATATTTTTCGTCGTAATCGTCTTTGTGGTCGTCTTGTGCGTGGGTCATCCCAAGAGTTTAGAGGTCGGCGCACGTAAAAATCTGCGCGGCGCACGACGGTTGCACCCGGCTATTTGTGAGATGATAGACGCTATAGTAGGTTTTAAGACAACAGCCTGAGGAGGCACAGTATGAACCCACTCGAGAAACTCTCAACGTTTGGACAGTCCCCGTGGTTGGACGACCTGCGCCGCAGTCTGGTCACAGAAGGCGGTTTGCAAAACCTCATCGACGACGGCCTTCGGGGTCTGACCTCGAACCCGGCTATTTTCGAGGCCGCCATTGCCAAAAGTAGCGACTACGACGACGCGATTCGGCAGTTGGCGCAAGACGGTAAAAGTGTCGAGGAAATCTACCGCCGCCTGACTGTCGAGGACGTGCAGGGGGCCTGTGACCTCTTTCGCCCGCTTTACGACGAGACGGGCGGGGCCGACGGTTTCGTCTCTTACGAGGTTTCACCAAAACTCGCCAACGATACCGACGGCACCGTTCAAGAGGCGCGGGAGCTGTGGCGGATTATCGACCGCCCGAACGTGATGATCAAGGTTCCGGCAACGCAGGAAGGTTTGCCGGCGATTCGGCAGCTGATTAGCGAGGGCGTCAACGTCAACGTGACGCTGATTTTCGGCCTGCCGCGTTACAAGCTCGTCGCAGAGGCGTATATCGACGGGCTGCAAGACCGCGTAGACCAGGGCGAAAGCATTGAACGCGTCGCGTCGGTTGCGAGTTTCTTTTTAAGCCGCGTCGATTCGCTTATCGACGCGGAGCTCGAGGCTATCCAAAAAGAGGGTGGTGAACGCGGCGAACGTGCCGGAAAAATCCTCGGCGAAGTCGCCGTTGCCAGTGCGAAGATGGCCTACGTCGCCTACAAAGAGATTTTCGGCGGCGAAGCGTTTGCCAAACTTGCCGCGCAGGGCGCACAACCGCAACGCCTCTTGTGGGCCAGTACCAGCACCAAAAACCCGGACTACTCCGAAGATAAATACGTGCAGCCGCTCATCGGCGAACCGACGGTGAACACGATGGCGCAAAAAACCCTGGACTACTACCGCGAATCGGGCGAGCCCGCCGCGACCCTCGAGCAAGGTGCCGATAAAGCCGACGAAATCTTAAGCACGCTCGAGTCCTTGGGCATCAGCATCGACGAAGCGACGCAGCAGCTCGAGGACGAAGGGGTCGAAAAGTTCGTCACCCCCTTTAGCAGCCTGATGGACACCCTTGCCGAAGCGCGGAGTAAGGCGCTCGAGCACGAGTCCGCCACCTAGCCCGCACGCATAAACGCGCACAGACAAGTCCGCCTCCTGCTTCTATCCTGAAAGCAGGAGGTTTTTTTGAGTTATTCAACCTACAGGGGTTGGCGGCGCACGCTGCTTTTAATCCCGCTTATCCTCGCGGCTTGCGCGCCGCAAACGAGCGTCGAGACAAATGTTCAACCGACGCTTTTCTCGGTCACGTCAGCCGGTGAGGTCGGCGGCGAACTCGTGTTGCAGGGGCGCTACTTGGGCGACGGTCAGGGAGGCGCTAATTCTTACGTCGTGTTGGGCGCAGATATCAACGGCAACGGCGGCGGACGGATTAAAACCACGACCTGGACGCCCTCACGTATCACTCTGGACATTCCTAAAAACGCCGGTTACGGGTTTGTCTTCGTCTACGTCGACGGCGTAAGAAGCAACGGTTTACCGGCAAATTTGCCCTAGAAAGCGGCAGTTGAGAAAATCAACGAGTTATGAGCAGCTAACGCTTTATGGCTCGTTGCTTGCCCCTTTTCCGGTAACCTCCTCCAGTGAACTCTCTTTACGCTGAGCCGAGTGCTAGACTCGGGTGTTATGAAGTTTCAGGCCGTTAAAGGCACTTACGACATTTTACCCGCCGACCAATCCCGCTGGGCACATGTTTTTGAAGCTGCCGCCCGCGTGCTGGGCCGCGCCGGAGTCTATGAGCTTACGCCGCCCGTGTTCGAGCACAGCGAGGTGTTCGTCAAGGCAGCGGGCGAATCGTCGGATTTGGTCGTGCAAAAAGAGATGTACACTTTTACCGACGCCGGGAGTCGCACCCTTACGCTGAGGCCCGAATTTACCCCGGGGGTGCTGCGGGCGTACCTCGAGCACGGCCTGTACACCCGCCCTGCGCCCGTCAAGCTCTGGAGTAAAGGCCCGATTTTCCGCGCCGAAAAACCGCAACGCGGCAGATTTCGGCAGTTTCAGCAGGTCAACTGTGAAGTGTTGGGCCTCGCTTCGCCCCTCATCGACGCTGAAACCGTCACGCTTCTCTACCGCGTACTGCAGGCGTGCGGGCTGAAAAACCTGACCGTAAAGCTCGGTTCGGTCGGCGACCCGGAAGACAAAGCGGCGTATAACCGGTATTTACGGGGCGAACTCGGCAAACGGGCAAGTGAACTGTCCGAAACGAGCCGGGAGCGCCTCCGCCTCAACCCGATGCGGGTACTAGACAGCAAAGACGCGGGCGACCAGCGGATTGTAGAAACGCTTAAACGTCCGCTCGAGTTCCTAAACGACGACGCACGCGCACATTTTGACGCCGTAAAAGTTTTTTTAACCGACTGGGGCGTTCCTTTTGAAGTTGACGCCGGTATCGTCCGGGGGTTGGATTACTACCGCCGCACTGCCTTCGAGGTGCATCACGCCGGTATCGGCGCACAGTCGGCTTTGGGTGGTGGTGGGCGTTACGACGGGCTGATTGAGCATCTGGGCGGCCCCGCCACGCCCGGTATCGGGTGGGCGTTCGGCGTCGAGCGCGTGCTCGACGCGGTGGCGCAGGACGGCGCGGCACTCGAGACCGAAGCTAAACCGCTCCTCTTTCTCGTCCCGCTGGACGAAGCGGCAGTTGCCGAGGTCGCCCGCACCGCTTTTGCGCTGCGGAGTCTTTTTGCGGTGCAGCACGGCTACAAGGAGCGCAATCCAGGCAAGGGTCTCCGGGACGCGCAGCGCAGTGGGGCACGCTTTGCCGGACTTCGCGGCGAACGGGAGCGTGAAGGCGGCGTCTATACGCTCAAAAATTTGGAATCAGGAGAACAGCTCGAGGTTGCCGAAACCGATCTCGAGGCATTTCTAGCCGCGCGTACAGAACCTACAGAAATGCAGGTAGCTCGGTGAAGCGCACCCACATGAGCGGCGACCTGCGCGCCAACAACGAAAGCCAGAACGTCACCCTGCAGGGTTGGGTTCACCGCCGCCGCGACCTCGGCGGGCTGATCTTTCTGGATTTGCGCGACCGCAGCGGCCTGGTTCAGGTCGTCATCGAACCGGACTCGGCGGCTTTTACGGTAGGTGAACAGCTCAGGCCGGAGTTTATCGTGAGCGTCAGCGGCAGCGTGCGGCTCCGCCCCGCCGGGCAGCGCACCGACAAACTCAAAACCGGCGACGTTGAAGTGTTAGCTGAGGGTGTCACCATCGTCTCCGAAGCCAAAACCCCGCCTTTTGTCCTGAACAACCCCGAAGAGGCCGCTGAGGTCAGTGAAGAGTTGCGGCTCAAATACCGCTACCTAGACCTCCGCCGCCCCGCGGCCGCCGCGCCGCTCTACCTCCGGCACCGCGTCAGCAAAGCCATCTGGGACTTTTTAGACGCAGAAGGGTTTATGCAAGTCGAAACACCGCTCTTGACGCTCTCGACACCTGAAGGCGCGCGCGATTACGTCGTCCCGTCGCGGACGCAACCCGGCAGTTTTTACGCCCTGCCGCAGTCACCGCAGCTTT
This sequence comes from uncultured Trueperaceae bacterium, assembly GCA_963799485.1. GTDB lineage: Bacteria > Deinococcota > Deinococci > Deinococcales > Trueperaceae > Truepera. The sequence goes on along the minus strand of CAWCXJ010000007.1, from coordinate 510,997 downwards.
TTAAGCAACTCCTGATGATGGGCGGTTTAGAGCGTTACTTTCAGATTGCCCGCTGCTTCCGCGACGAAGACCTCCGCGCCGACCGTCAACCCGACTTTACCCAGCTCGATATTGAAATGTCGTTTATCGACCAGGACGATATTTTGGACCTCAACGAACGCTTGATGCAGTTCGTCATCAAAACAGCGCTGGGGCGCGAGGTTCCTGCGCCGTTTCCGCGCCTGAGCTATGACGAGGCGCTGACCCGTTACGGTTCGGACAAACCCGATGTGCGCTTCGGGCTCGAGCTGAACGACCTCTCCCCTGTTTTTAACACCACGACCTTTCGCGGCTTTGCCTCGGTGCTGGCTTCGGGCGGGAGCGTCCGGGCGCTGCCGGTTCCGGCGGAACATGCTGTGGGTCTCAGCCGTAAACGGTTGGGGGAGCTCGAGGCGCACGCCAAACTTTACGGCGCGCAGGGTCTGGCGTGGCTCCGGCGCGAAGGTAGGGGGTTCAGCGGCCCAATCGCCAAGTTCTTAGCCGACTCCGAAGTGCAGGCGTTGATGCAGCACGCGCCCGGCGACGGCGACCTGCTGCTCATCGTCGCGGCGAAAACGCGCACCGCGTGCGAAGCGCTCGGCGCGGTGCGGCTCAAGCTGGCACACGACCTGAATCTCGTCCCCGAAGGTGAGCTGGCATTTTTGTGGGTCGTCGATTTTCCGCTTCTGGAGCACGACGAGGAGACGGGCGGCTACACCTATATGCACCACCCCTTTACCCGTCCACGCGACGAAGACCTGCCGCTGCTCGCTACCGAACCCGAAAAGGTGCGGGCGTGGGCTTATGACCTCGTTTTGAACGGCTTTGAAATCGGCGGCGGGTCGCTGCGTATCTATCAGCTCGAGACCCAGCTGGCGATGTTCCGGGCGCTCGGTTTTTCGGACGACGAGGCGCGGGCACGCTTCGGCTTCTTTTTAGACGCCCTCGCTTACGGCGCGCCTCCACATGGCGGCGTCGCCTGGGGTCTAGATCGCTTGATCATGCTTCTTGCGGGCGCGAAAAGCCTCCGTGAAGTCATTGCGTTTCCTAAAAATCAGCGCGGGGCCGACCCCCTGACAAGCGCGCCGGGGCCACTGACGCGGGCGCAGCTGGGGGAACTCTCGCTACGCCTCGCCGAATCCACTAAGGAGCCCGCGTGATTCCGTTTGTACTGCTCGATCTGGACGGCACCGTCATCGGCTCGAGCGGTCAGGTTTTGTCCTGTGTCTGGGACGCCGTTGAAGACGCTCAAGCTGCAGGAATCAAGCTGGCAGTGTGTACCGGACGACCCCGCGTCGGCGTCGCCAAACGGGTCGCGGAACGGCTCGGCAAAAGCGTCCCGCACATCTTCCAAAACGGCGCGATGACCGCCTACGCCGACGGCGACGTGGTCGAGCTTCACGCACTTAAAGAGGCGAGTACGCGGGCGCTCATCGCTCATGCGCGGGCGCACAACCTGGTGTTGGAGGTCTACACCTCGAACGCGCTTTACGTCGAGCGGCGCACACCCCTAAGCGAAGCGCACGCGAAGATGATCGGCGCGACGGCGATTGTGCGGAACCTTGAGGACGTCGCGGAAAACGAACCCGTGGTGCGGGCGCAGTGGGTCGTTCCGGGGGAGCAGGAGGCGCAGGCCAAAGCCCTGACGTTGCCGGGCGCGCAGGTCTCGAGCGCCGTCTCCCCCGCACTTAAAGGCACGGTATTTATGAGCATCACAGCGAAGGACGTGTCAAAGGGTTCGGCAGTGCGGGCTTTAATCAAAAGTCAGCGGTTCAAAGCGGAAAACGTGATGGCAGTCGGCGACAGCGTGGGCGACCTGCCGATGTTGGAAGCGGTCGGGCATCCGGTCGTGATGGCCGAAGCGCCCGCTGAACTGCGCGAGCGGTTTTTTACAGTCGGTAAGGTGGACGACTGCGGTGTGGTCGAAGCTCTGAAACGGGCGATGACACTTAAATCGGTCTAGAAATTTATTTTCGTACGAGTCAGCACATTGTCCCAACCCACAACCACCCCGACTATCTGACGCGGGCGCTGAGTTCAACATAGTTCACGCCACCGGGACGTCGGCAGCAGCAAATCCAAGATCTCTAAAAAACTTCGGGGCGTTTGGGGAAAAGCACGGGCTTACCCCCCGCGCTAAAAACCCACGCGTCGCTGCTTGAAGCGTCTTGCTGAGCGGAGTTTGATAGACCTGACTTGATAGACTCAGGCATGGTCGTCTCTATTCAAAACCTCAAAGAACACTTGGGCGAAAGCGTCACCGTGCAGGGCTGGCTGGCGGGCCTGCGCTCGAGCGGTAAAATTGCTTTTTTACAACTCCGCGACGGTTCCGGCTTCGTGCAGGGTGTGTTAGCTAAAAATGACGTGGACGAAGAAACCTTTAAGCTGGCGCGGTCACTGACGCAAGAGTCGAGCATCGTTGTGACCGGCGAGGTGCGCGCCGACGAACGCTCGCCCTCAGGCGTCGAATTGGGTGTGACGGGGCTCGAGTTAGTCGCGCAGACCGAAGACTACCCCATCACGCCCAAAGAACACGGTGTTGACTTCTTGATGGAACACCGCCACCTCTACTTGCGGAACAAAAAACCGTGGGCGATTATGCGTATTCGCGACGAGTTGGAGCGCGCCGTTCACGATTTTTTTGCCGAGCGCGGGTTTGTGCGTTTCGATACGCCCTTTTTTACCCCGAACGCCGCCGAAGGCACCACCAACCTCTTTGAAATCGACCTGTTCGGTGAAGACACGGCGTACCTGTCGCAGTCCGGGCAGCTCTACGCCGAGGCCGGGGCGCTCGCTTTAGGCCGTGTTTACACCTTCGGGCCGACCTTTCGGGCGGAAAAGTCGAAAACGCGCAAACACCTTTTAGAGTTCTGGATGATTGAGCCCGAAGTCGCGTATCTGGAACACGAGGGCAACATGACGTTGCAAGAGGATTTCGTCTCGTACCTGGTGGGGCGGGTACTCGAGCACCGTAAATCCGAACTGACGATGCTGGAACGGGATTTAGGGACGCTCGAGGCCACTGCAACGGGCAACTTCCCCCGCCTCTCCTACGACGAGGCGTTGGCTAAACTTGCCGAACACGGCGAACACCTCACTTGGGGTGACGACTTGGGCGCGCCGCACGAGACGATTTTGGGCGGGCTCTACGACCGACCCGTCTTCATCGACGCGTGGCCCACGGAAACCAAAGCGTTTTACATGCAACCTTTTGGCGACGACCCGACCCGCGTTAAATGCGACGATTTGATTGCACCCGAGGGTTACGGCGAACTTGTCGGCGGTTCGGAGCGTATTCACGACTTTGAACTCCTCAAAGCGCGTATCGAGGCGCATAATCTGCCACCAGACGCGTTCGCCTGGTATCTGGATTTACGGCGTTACGGCTCGGTACCGCATTCAGGGTTCGGCCTCGGCTTCGAGCGGCTTTTGGCGTGGGTCACGGGCGTCCATCACCTGCGTGAAGTCATCCCTTTTCCCCGACTGTTGACCCGTATGTACCCGTAATGGGGATATCTGCAAATCTGCTCGGCGTGATGGCAGGGGGCGCGCTCGGGGCGCTCGCCCGCTACCTCGTCGCCGCCGCAGTGCAGCAGAGGTTGTTGCAAACACCTTTTGCCGGACTCCCGCTAGCGACACTTTTCGTCAATGTTACGGGGTCGTTTCTGCTGGCGTTTTTGGCGGCGCTGGCGCTACAAGGTCGGCTCGGCGGGGTTTGGCTGCTCGCGCTCGGTACCGGTTTTTGCGGCGCGTTTACCACCTTTTCGACCTTTGAGCTAGACGCTGACGGATTGTTAAAAAGCGCTCAGTTCGCCTATGCGCTGCTTTATATCGGCGGCAACCTTTTTTTAGGCTACGGCGCGCTGCTTTTGGGGCAAACTGCCGGAAACCGGGTGGCGCAGCTTTTTTAGAGGTGCGTTCGGGTTACTCGGCGTTCGGGTTACTCGGTAGTATCGGGTGCCGAAGTCTCGAGCGTTGGGTTCTCAGGCACGTTTTCAAGTGTTATGTCTTCAATTATTATGTCTTCAAGCGTTTGCGGCAACGCCACCTGACCTAGAAACGTCGGCGGTACCTGTCCGTTGACCAGAATAAACGTGTCCACCACACCTTGACGGGCCGCCGTTCGGCGGACCGAATCCAGCAACCAGACCTCAGCGGCAACCGGCACATTGAGTGTACCGGGTTGCAGTGAAAAGTCGAGGGCGGCGCGGCCCTCACCGGACGCTGCTTCACCGAGCCAGAAGACGCGCGGCGCGCCGAGTTCTCGGGGCCACGCACCCGCCTCCAGGAGCCACGTCCGAAGCGCACGCAAGGTTACGCCAAGACGTGCAGGGGGCGTGTCGGCGGCGCGAAGGGTAACCTCACGCGTCCGCACTTCGCTGCCTGTTTGCTGAATAAGAACAGCGCGAAACTGCGTTGTGGGAAGGGGCTCGAGTGTTACCGGAGCGGGCGGCGGCACGGCAGGCGGACGGGTATTGACCCATGCGAGCAGCCCGGCGAGCAGCACGAGCGCGCCCAAGAGCGTCGGCAAGGCGCGCATCAAGAACCCGGCAACAGCGACCCGAGCAGCGAAGCCAGAGACGCCGCCAGGTTAGGGCGGTTCAGGTCGTTTGCGCTCAGCTCGAGCATCACCCCGCGCCCCGCTGCGCCGCCGAGCGTCTCGAGGGGTACAGCCAGCAACGACTCCAGGCTTAGAGGCGTGCGCGCAGCCAACCCGGTAGCGAGCCCCCGCGCGAGCCGCTCACCAAAGGCAACATCAGGAGTAAGGCGCGCGAGTTGTGCGCGCGCACCTTCAGACAGCGCAGCTTCGACCGGGGCGCGGCGTACCGGGGCGCTCAGCGCAGGCGCATCTTGGGGCAGATAGTAGACGTTAAAACGGCCCGGCGCGAGCGGTGCTTGCCGGAGTGCCAGCAAAAAAGGGGCGGCAAACCCGGCCTGGGCCGCAGCTGTGAGCGTACTGCGCTGCAGCTCGGCCCGAACGCCCCGAGACTCGAGCGCTACCTTTAGGCGTGCGGCCAGCGCGAGGGTGCCGGGGTCGGCCTGAAGCACCATGACCGGCGTTTGCACGCCTGCACTGCCGGCTGCGTCGCGCAGCACATCGACAACGACGCGTTCACCGGCACCGTAGGGTTCGCTGAAGGTGCGGTAGGTATTGCCTTTTTGAAGCGTCAGGTTGAAGTCTAAAAAGTCGCCGTTCGGGACGAACGCAGCGTCGCTGATACGGCCGCCGCTTAAACTAAACCGCCGCCCGCTCAGCTGAGCCGAGCCGAGTTCGGCTCGGGGAAAACGAAAGCGCACGACCCCGAGCGAAGGTTCAAAATAGTCTTCGGTAGCGACCGGTGCGTCGAAAGTCAGGACAAAGCGCTCGTAGCTCCCCCACCCCCCCGGCGGCGACACAGCGGTAAGGCGAGGTCTCGGAAAAACGACTGCAACGGTCTTCGCCTCGGCGAGGTAGGCGGTTTTGCCCCCGAGCGCCGCCGTCACACTTTTAACCGGCAGGTACAGCGTCTCGCCGACGTTTACCGCGCCGGTACTCGGTAGGCGTTGCCCATCGACTGTCAAGGCTGTGGTCGCCGCTGCAGCCTGGGCGGGTGTGGGAAAACTCTGCAAGCTGAGAAACCGCCCACCGAACGAGAGCAGAATCCCGGTGCGCGCGTCGAAGCGGTATTCCGCGCCGAGCGCCCTGGCGTAAGCTTCCGCCGGCGCGTAAGCGCTACCGGGAACGAGTTCGGTGCGAACAGTTAAAAAGGTGCCGTTGACCGCCAACTGCTGCTGCGCGCCCGCGCACGTCAGCAGTATAAACAGAGCTAGCGCAACGAAAAGGCGCATCTAGCGTTTGAGCGCCCGCTCCATCTGGCGCTCTGCGTCGCGTTTGGCCTGGTCTTGGCGTTTGTCGTAGCGCTTTTTACCGCGTCCTAGAGCGACCTCGAGCTTTACCCAGCCCCCCTTGAAGTAAAGCCGCGTCGGGACGAGCGTCAGCCCCTTGCGTTCCAGACCCTTGGTGATTTCAGCAATTTCAGACTTTTTCAGGAGCAGTTTACGGCTGCGGAGCGGTTCGTGGTTGTTGTAGCTCGCCTCCTGGTACGGCGGGATATGCATCCCCTCTAAAAAGACCTCACCACCCCGGACGCGCGCGAACGCTTCGCCCAACGTCACACCTCCCTTACGCAAGGATTTGATCTCGCTACCGGTTAGTGCAATCCCCGCTTCAAAACGCTCGAGGAGTTCATAATCGAAAGAGGCGCGGCGGTTCTGAATCATAGAACGTTTATTCTACCGCGTTTTTTGGAGCGCCCAGGTAGACGGCGGGGGTTCTTGCAGCGGGTCTTTGTGCGTTACATTTAATTCCAAGAAGGTCGACCGGTTTTACCCGGCAGGAAATGCTGGGGCTGACTTTGTGCGTTACATTTAATTCCAAGAAGGGCGGCACACGCGCGGAGCCAAATACGAGCGGCGCATCTTCCCAACAGACCCCGCTCAGCCAAAAACACCTGCACCGAGGCAGAGCTGAGCAAAAAACCGTAAAACGGGGCGACGTCCGGGCTAGGGAGCCTGGTACAAGATAATAAAGTCGAGATCGGCAGGGCCGGCAACAAAAATGTTATCGCGGGCGACCGTAGCGATGACCACCGGCCCGGAAAGCCGCGACAAAGACGCGACGAACGCGTCTAATTCCGCTTCGGTCGGGTCGGGGCGAACCTGCTCGAAAAGCCCGATACGTTGCAAACGGTTGACGCTCTCCTGGGTCAAACGGGCGACCTCGGTGCGGAGGCTCGAGCGGCTGACCGGCGCGCCGCTGCCGCCGGTATAGACCTGACGGCTGGCGATGAGTTGACCGCGCCCGAGCAACTTCTGGTTGACATACGCCTCGACGTTGACGAGAACGCGCGCGCCGCCGACGAAGTTGTCGGCGGCTAACAGCACGACCAAATCTTCTCCAGGCGTCGCCGCTACTGCGCCGATAAGACTGTTGAGCTGGTTGGTACTGAGTTCGACGTCGCTGGCCCCGCGCCCGATGACCGCTCCCTGCGCGCCCGCGACGAACTCCTGCATCGCCGCGGAGATGGCGGTAATGTTTTGCGCGGCGATAAGGTCGCTGTAGACGATTTCGTTCTGGCGGTAGGTCAGCTCGCTGCCGCTCGCGGCCTCGAACTGCGCGAGCGTATCGCGGAGGTTTTGCGCTTCACGTTCAGACCGGACGCGAAGCGCCTGCAGCTCTTCGTTGAGCGTTACGACCTGGGTTTGCAGATCGTTGAATGTCCCTTGAACCTCGGCGTTCCGGGCGCTGAGCTGAGTGTTACGGGCCGCGAGCGATTCGTTGGCGAGCGAGAGTTCGGCGTTGTTCTCCTCCAAGGTTGCGTTATCGCCTTGCAACCGCGCCTGCTCGTCGCTTAGCGCCGTAAGTTCGGCGCGCAGGGTGTCTTGTTCTTTTAAGATGCGGTCACGGATACGGAGCGCCGCGTCGCGCGCGGCTCGCGCCCGGTCTTTAGCGACTTCGGCGTCGGAGATTGTCGCACGCGCCGCGTTCAGTTCGTTTTGGGTGGTCGTAACCTGCTGCTCGAGCGCGTTCCGCTGCGTCCGCAACTCGGCGAGTTCGCGGGCCGTTTGTTGCGAGCGCAAGAGTACCCCGGTGGCCCCGCGAAACGCCAGACTCAAAACCCCCATGGTGCTGAGCATAATCAAGACGCCCGCTGCAATCCCGACCGCCTGCCCGGTGCGCCGGGGCCGCCAGCCGAAGACGCTAAGCCGCCGCTGTCCAACCCACGTCCCGAGTCGGTCGCCCGCATAGGCGATCACGCCCGCGAGCGCTGCCAGAATCAGAAGCAGGAAAAGGGAAAACACCGCCCAGAGCGCGCTTAAAGTTGAAAGTCGCTGCCTAGATAATGTGTCCGGACGCTTTCATCGGCAGCGAACGCGGCAGGCGTCCCCTCGAACAAGACCTTGCCGTCGAACATCAGGTAAACCCGGTCGGCAATCGAAAGCGTTTCACGGACGCTGTGGTCGGTCAAGAGCACACCCAAACCGCGCCGCGCCCGCAGGTCGGCGATGAGCAGCTGAATCTCGCGGATATTTTTGGGATCGACGCCGGTGAAAGGTTCGTCGAGCAAGATAAAGTCCGGGTTGGTGGTCAAGCTGCGGGCAATCTCGAGCCGCCGCCTCTCGCCTCCCGAAAGCGTATCGGCCCGGTTACTCGCGAGCCGTGACAAGCCGAACTCTTCTAGCAGCTCGTCCGCCCGCGCGTTCTGTTCGGCTTTGGCAATCTTTTGAAACTCTAAAATCGCCATTAAATTATCACGTACCGAAAGCTTGCGAAACGCGCTCGGTTCTTGCGCCAGGTACCCCAAACCGCGCCGCGCCCGTTTATACATCGGCCAGCCGGTGATGGTTTCACCGCCCAAGCTGATACGCCCGGAATTGGGCCGAACAAAGCCGACCATCATATAAAACGAGGTCGTTTTTCCCGCCCCGTTCGGCCCTAAGAGCGCGACGATTTCGCCGCGCTCGAGGTTAAAACTCACGCCACCGACGACCGTCCGGCCCCCGTAACGTTTGATGAGGGTGTCGGCCTCGAGCCTCAAAGTTGCGCGTTCAGGGGGAGCAGTTACGACAGCTGGAACCGTTACAGACATATAGAGGATGCTATCACGGGGTCGGTGAGAAACGTTCTCTATTGCCCTGTCTCAAAAGCTTTGGGCTATTCAAATTAAGACTTTGGTAAATTTTTCGATGCTGGATGCGATTTCCTTTGGCTTTGTTCGTAAGGTAACAGCGATTGTGCTACTGCTGGCGCACGCCTAGCTACTCGCTTTAGCTTATTTCTTATTGTTTTCTGTAATTGCTCGCTGTCAACCTCTGCTCTGCCCAGCCCGATAAGAATACGCATTTCTTCCTCAGCTGTAAAAGCTTCTTCTGCAGAGGGATTATCTTGTATTTCAGATTTTACTTTTTCGAGGAGTGCCAGAGAATTATTGACCAAAGTTGTCATTGTCGGTTTGTCAACTAGTCGCCTTAAAACATGGATGAGAGCAACACTTTGAATTAAGCAGTCTCTTGTTCCTGCTATTTGAACCTCATCTATTACCGAAAGCAACTCAGTTTTTAGTGCCGCACCTCACTACAGGGACAAAAAAGACAGTCAGCCCATGAGATAATTGGGATGCTGAAATCTCAAGTATCAAAGGACTGACTATGAAACAGAATAAGGGATTAGAGCAGGTATTAAAAGAGGACTTCAGGCTGCACGGGCACGCCTAAACCTCATAAGTCGCTTTGTCATGGCGGTCATTGTGGTGAGGACGGTCAGCCTGACTTGCGTTGCGAGTGCCTTGAATCCAGGTGTATTTCCAGAGTCGAACGAAAAACGCTTAAAACGGTTTTTTGGCGAAGTAAGCTTGGAAAAGACCAGCTTTGCCAGGCTGATGCTCAAACTGATACCGTACTCAGAGAGCTACACGCTAAGCTTAGACCGCACGAATTGGGCCGTGGGCGGGATTGAGGTGAATCTACTGATGATTGCCGTATGTCATAAGGGGCTTGCTTTTCCGCTATTGTGGCAGCGCTTAGACAAGAACGGTAACAGCAATACTCGTGAACGGCTTGCTTTGCTTGACACGCTTTTGCAGTTCCTGAGTGCCACGAAGATTGACGCGCTTGTGGCTGACAGGGGGTTTATCGGTAAAGCCTGGTTCGAAGGGCTCAAGCAACGCATGCTCTGCTTTATCATGCGGCTTAGAAACAACACACTCATAGGCTCCAAAGGTTCGTACAAGTCTGTCGCCAAGCGTTACGGCTACCTTGCTCGTCGGAAAACTTATGTTTGCCCCAAACGTGTCTGGATTTACGGCTTGCGCTTGCAGCTTGCCCTCACCAAATCGCAGCAGGGTGAGCTTGTCGTGCTGGCTTGTACGCATAAGCCTGAGCGGGCACTGCTCCGCTACGCCGAACGCTGGAACATCGAGTGTCTGTTTTCGGCCCTCAAAACCAGAGGCTTTAACCTCGAAGATACCCGTTTGACCCGGACTGACAAGCTCGACAACCTGATCGCCATGCTTGCTATCGCTTTTTCCTGGGCACATCTGTTAGGTGAATGAGTTCATCAGCAAAGACCGCTGTCACTTAAAAAACACGGCTACCTGCCCATCAGTTTCTTCAAAAGAGGTCTGACTTATCTGAGAACTGCGCTCCTCGCTCTGCCTGATAAGCCCGCCAAGGTATCCTTAGATACCTGTCTTAAACTTTTGTCCCCGTAGTGAGTTGCCTACAAAACACTTATCAAACCCCGCTTGCCCGTAGAGCAACGCGGCGACTACTGTAAAGTACTTAATCGCAACACAATAGAGTGCTTTTAGCCTCTTCGGGAAAGGCTGCTGTTATGAGAGTAAAATCGCTACTGCTACTTTTGGTGCTTGCGCCGCTACTCAGCGCTTGCCCTAACGAGCTAGCTGCAATCGATGACCGACTCAATATCAGTCCTGTAACATTAGTTGTGCAACCCGAGCAAGCCATAGTTGGTGATGAAGTGAATGTTACTGTAAAAGCAATGCTTGCAGTTGACCCAAGAAGCACATTTGCAGAAGTATCCCTTTCAGCCAGTATAGGGGTTTGCTTTAATGAGGGTGTAGACTCGAATGGCGTCGCTATCAACGAAACAGGTTTGTGTAGCCCTAACAGTAATAGTCTGTCCTCTAAGTATCGCTTGCTGGACGGCTCGAGCTACTTTAAGGCATTTCCCGATGTAGTGTTGAGGCGTGGGGAAGAACGGACATTCGAGCATTCCTTTTCCTTTACATTAGATGAAGCTGATGAAGTGATGTTAGAATCAATAGTCCTCTTTGAGGCCGAAAGGTATGTATAGGTTCCGGCATCTCTGGCAGTTTTCCAGTCAGCGTTTCCTTCCGGCGACCTTAAAACCACTGGTAAGCAAGTTGTAGAATTGCTTTGTTCTCCCCTATGTTCATGTAGTGGGGGAGATTTCACATAGCTCTTTCCACCGAAAACCATAGGTTGTCGTCCGCTAACGTACTTCCAAACGGACTCTCGTCAAATTCACCACGCCGGAACATCTCGCTGATGTTTACAGCGGCCTGCCGCTGCACCGGGTCGCGGCTAAACCGCTCATCCCACGAACTCTGCATTTTTACGGCGGTGCCGTGCAACCCTCTATACGCCGCGCCGCGATAGCGCTGCGAAAGCTTGTACCCGCCCCGGTAGCCCTCGACGATAAAACGCGGGTCTTTGGGCGTAGACGCGCCGCCGAGATGCAAAACCTCGGTCTTGACCAGCTGACACGCCCAACCCGCACGCCGAAACCGAAAACACCACTCCATGTCTTCGTTGTAAAACCGCAGCGAGGCGTCCATCCCGCCGACGGCGGCGACCGCTTCGGTGCGTACCAGCTGTAAGCAGCCTGAAAGCCACGGCACCGGGATAGAAGCTTGGGCGCTGCGGTTTAGGTTTGCGTAGTGCCGCCGATAGGGAAGCCCCTGGTTTTGCAGCCGACCGTCCGGCGTCCTTACCATTGGCCCGACCATGCCGACGCCCGGTTGTTGCACTACTTCTAAAAGCCGCGCCACTGTACCCGGCTCGAGAAAAACGTCAGCGTTCATGTGCGCGGCGTAGGGCGTTTCCACAAGCTTGAGGCCGCAGTTGAGCATGTGCGCGAAGCTGTGGTTGGGTACTTTCAAAAGTTCAGTCGTAACGTGCGGTGTTTCGTCCGGCGGGCTGCTATCGACCACGATAACGCGCGTACCGGGAACAAAACCGCTGAGTTTTGCCAGACACGTCCTCAAAACAGCCGGGGTGCGGTGGTGCATCACGAGGAGAGTCAGGTCTTTGGGCAGATTCATAATTGAGGGGCGTCACGTCCAGTTGGAGCCAGAGGATAGAAGCTGAATACTACACAGGTCATTATAAGGAACAGGGGCTATACTGGTTAAGCGTGAGCGGCTCGAGTTCCCCCTTAAAAATCGGTGTAGCGTTAGGTGGCGGCAGCGCCCGTGGGTTTGCCCATATCGGGGCGCTCTCGTGTTTGGAACGTCACGATTTTGCGCCCGACCTGATTGTCGGAACGAGCTTCGGGGCAATTGTCGGCGCGCTCTACGCGGCGGGCTTGACGCCGCAAGAGATTGCCGGAACAGCCAACAGTATGCGCTGGCGCGACCTCTCTAAAGTGCTTGACTTTGGCCTGCACAAAGCGGCGCTTTTTTCAGGGGACAAGCTCGAGGCCTACTTAGACGAACTCGTCGAAGGCCGGAGTTTTAGCGATCTGAAACGCACCCTCGTTGTCGTCGCCACCGACCTCGCCACCGGCGAACCCGTCAATCTGAGCACCGGGCCGCTGGCGAGAGCCTTGCGTGCAAGCGCCTCGATGCCGGGTGTGTTTTCACCCGTGGAACTCGGCGGACGGTTTCTGGTCGATGGCGGGCTCGGGTCGCCGCTGCCGCTCGCCACCTTGGAGGGCTACGACCTCGACATCGCACTAGGGATCGGGGCGGGGCTCGAGGAGGCCGACTCCGGCGCGATTCGTTTTGCCCAGCGTTGGCTCACCACCCGGATGGGGCAGCACGTTCACAAAAGCTTGCGCGACCACCCCGGCGCACATCCGATGCGGCAGCTCGGGCGTTCGCTCGCGCACACCATGACCGCGTGGCAGACGCCGCAAATCTTGTCCGATGAAGCGCTCTATGTTCACACGAACCCGCCGATCAGCTGGTTTAACTTTCGCGGTGCGGAAGTTGCGATGACCGCCGGGGACGCGGCGTTAGAGGGGTACATCCCCCGGCTTAAAAAAGCCTTGAGTGTCTACGAGCCGCCGAGTTACGGACTGAGTACGGACTGAATTGTCTAAAAACAGCCCCCGGCACTGTAGAGGTCAACATGAGGCAGTCTACCGTTCACGTCGCGCTGATTGTCGGAGATTACGACGAAGCTATTGAGTTTTATACCCAAAAGCTTCATTTCACCCTGGTAGAAGACACCTACTAAACCGAGCAAGATAAACGCTGGGTCGTGGTTGCGCCGCCCGGTTCAGGGGGCCCAAATCTCTTGTTAGCTCGAGCCTCAACCCCCGAGCAAGCAGCGTTTATCGGCAATCAGTCGGGCGGCAGAGTCTTTTTGTTTCTCCGCACCAACGATTTTTGGCGTGACTATAACGAGATGGTGGCTAAAGGCATAGCGTTTGTGCGTGAACCAAAACAGGCTGATTACGGTGTGATCGCGGTGTTCAAAGACCTTTACGGCAATCTTTAGGACTTGTTGGAGTTTGCTCCCGGACATCCTCTGTCTTCAAGCTGAACACTATCAGGCTCAAAGAATCGCCTTGCCGAGCAGCGACGTCGCCATCTCGACCATAATCCGTCCGGTTGTATTTTTAATATCTAAAACCGGATTGACCTCGACCAAATCGAGGCTCGTGACCTTTTCCGAATCGGCTAACAGCTCCATCAAGAGGTGCGCTTCGCGGTAGCTGAGCCCGCCCGGTACCGGGGTGCCGACACCCGGCGCGATGGCCGGGTCGAGCGCGTCGGCGTCGAACGAGAGGTGAAGCCGCGGAACGTGCGAGAGATATTCGGTAGCTTCTTCTGCCACAACTGCGAGGCCGCGTTTGTCGATCTCTTTCATCGTGTAGGCGCGGATATTATGTTCACGGATAAACGCCCGCTCGAACGGATCCAAGCTCCGCAACCCGATAAACACGAGGTCTTGGGGTTGTAATACTGCGCCACCGCCCCAAATCTCGAGCAACCTTTTATCACCGCTGCCCAACAAATGTGAGAGCGGCATCCCGTGAATGTTTCCGCTTGGGCTGCTCTCGGGCGTATTGAGGTCGGCGTGCGCGTCTACCCAGATGACGCCCGTGCGCCCGGCTTGGGCAAACCCCGCTACGCTGCCTAAAGAGACCGAATGGTCGCCGCCCAGCGCAATGGGAAAAACCGTTTTGGGAATATCTCTAAATTCTAAAAACGCCTGACGGCAGGTTTCGGCAATCGTTTGGGCGTAGTGAAGCCCGTTTTCAGTCGGGATGGCCTCGGCAACCGGCATCTGCACGTTGCCGTGGTCAAAAACCGTGTGCCCGAGTTTTTGCAAGTTTGCAGCCAAGCCTGCGAGCCTGAGCGCACTCGGCCCCATATCGACGCCGCGCCGCCCCGCGCCCAAATCGAGCGGAATGCCTAAGATGCTGATGTTCGCCATAACTCAGGCTAGCACAAAGTACGTCACAGACGTAAAATTGAAAGTTATTGCAGATATTCAAGTAGATATACACAAACTGGCAAAAAGCAGGGCTCGAGCCGTAATATCGCGAGCCCGTACCCCGCACGCTACCGACGACTTATTCGCTTTTCGCGTTTGCGTCCTCGAGGTCGTCTTCCATCTCTTCTAGCTCCCCCTCTATTTTACGGCGCTGTTCGGGGTCGGCTTCGCCTCGCTCCTCGAGCAGCAAATTTTGCTCGGTCAGCTCGGGTTGTGCCCGGTCGGGCGTTTTTTCGGTGCCTTGACCGTCTGATTCGTGTTCGGGTTGCTTTGGGGTGTCGTTCACAGGTTCTCCTCAGTTGTCTCTCGGCTATTCGGTTTCGGGAATGTTCCAGATACGTCCGCTTTTGGCGAGCAGCATGTCCGCCTCTTCCGGCCCCCAGGTGCCCCGTTCGTACAGCGCCGGGTCGTCGAAGTTTTTCTCCCAAGCGCTGATCACCGGTTCGACGATGCGCCACTGCGCCTCAACCTCGTCGGCGCGCATAAAGAGCGTGGCGTCGCCCATCATCGCGTCCTCTAAGAGCGTTTCGTAAGCGTCGCGCCCGTTCGTATCGAACTCCTCGTCGTAGTAAAAGTCCATACTCGCGCGGCTTAAGCTCACGCCTTGCCCCGGACGTTTGGCGACGAAGCGGAGGCTGATGCCCTCATTGGGTTGCAGCCGCAAGATGATGCGGTCGGGTTTGACCGGGCCGCGCAGCTCAAAGGGAATGTGCGGCGGGCGTTTGTAGACGACCACGATTTCGCTCGATTTGGACTTTAAGGCTTTACCGCTCCGGATAAAAAACGGGACGCCAGCCCAGCGCCAGTTGGCAATCTGCAACTCTAAGGCGGCGTAGGTTCCTTGACGTGAGCTCTTCGCCACGTCCGGCTCTTGCCGGTAGCCCGCATACTGCCCGATCACGGCGGCGGCAGGGTTCGCGCACGTCATCGCCTGAAAGACCTTGACCTTTTCGTCGCGGACGCTGATGGCGTCGTAGCGGCTCGGGGGTTCGGTGGCGGTCAAAGCCACGAGTTGCAATAAGTGGTTTTGAATCACGTCGCGGATCACGCCGGTCTCGTCGTAAAACGAGCCGCGCCCCTCGACGCCCATGGGTTCGGCCATCGTAATCTGTACGTGGTCAACGTACTGCGAGTTCCAGGTGGGCTCGAAAATCGAGTTGGCAAAACGCAGGGCGGCGATATTTTGCGCCGTCTCTTTAGCCAAGTAGTGGTCGATACGGTAGACCTGCGACTCATCGAAGTTCTCGAGCACGGTTTTGTTGAGTTCCTGCGCGCTTTTCAGATCGTTACCGAACGGTTTTTCGATGACCAGCCGCGTCCAGCCGGGGCTGTGGTTGAGGCCCGCGCGTCCCAAATGTTCGACGATGCCGCCGTAGGTACTCGGCGGCGTCGAGGTGTAGAAGATGCGGTCGGGGAGTCCGAGTTCGTCCAGGTGTTCAGCTAGGCGCGTAAAACCGGCGGCGTCGTCGTAACCCCCTGAAACGAACGAAAAACGTGGGGCGAGCGTGTCCCAATCGTCTTTGTTAAACGCTTTAGCCGCAAACTTTTGCAGCGCCTTTTTGACCTCATCTTGCAACTTGGCGTCGTCCCAGTCGCGCCGTGAGTACCCCACCAGCTTCGTTTCCGGGTTGAGCGCGCCGCTTTTATGGAGCTCGAAAATCGCAGGCATCAGTTTGCGGGCGGCGAGGTCGCCGGTAATGCCGAAGATGACAAACGTACAGGGCGGAGCCATCTTTAACCCTCTTTCGCTGCGGGGGGCGCGGACGCCTCGACGCCGGACGCCTCGACGCCTTCGGCCTCGAGCACCTCGTGAACCGCGTGACCGCCGAACTCGTTACGCAGCGCAGCGGCGAGTTTGGCGGCGAACGAATCGGTTTCACGGCTCGAGAAGCGCGCAAACAGCGCCGCCGCAATCGCCGCCATCGGTACCGCGTTATTTACGCCGTACTGCACCGTCCAGCGGCCCATCCCCGAGTCGTCCACATACGCCCGCACATCGTTGAGTCCGACATCTTTTTTAAGCGCCAGCGCCGCGAGTTCTAAAAGCCACGACCGCACCACCGACCCGTGCGTCCACAGTTCGGAAATCTGCTCCAAGTTCAGCTCGGCGTGCGGATACTTCGCCATCGCCTCGAACCCTTCGCCGTAAGACTGAATAATGGCGTACTCGATGCCGTTGTGAATCATCTTGACGAAATGTCCGGCTCCGGAAGGGCCGACGTGCGCGTAGCCGTTTTCAGGTGCGAGGGTTTTTAAGACGGGCTCGAGGGTTCCAAACGCCTCATCGGACGCGCCGACCATCAGGTTGTAGCCTTCGCGGAGCCCCCAAACACCGCCCGAAACCCCGCAATCGACGTAGTGAACGCCCTCGGCCTCAGCTTGCTCGGCGCGGCGGCGCGAGTCCTCCCAGTTCGAGTTCGCCCCGTCGACCAGAATGTCGCCTTGTTGCAGGTGGGACAACGCTTCATCGACTGCACCCTGCGTAATCTTGCCCGACGGCAGCATCAGCCACAGCACGCGCGGCGCATCCAACTGCGCGACCATATCGTCAATTCCGGACGAGCCCGACGCGCCTTCTTTCTTCAGCTCAGCGATGGCATCTTCTGACAAGTCGTAAACGACGACCTCGTGCCCGTCCCCCAGCAAGCGGCGCGTCATATCGCCACCCATTCGTCCGAGTCCGACCATACCTAGTTTCATAACGCCTCCATGACCCAAACTTTAACAGCTCAGGGCAAGCGAGATGTGGCGTGCGGGTAAAGTTGAGGGCGTGACATACTGGAGGTATGCATAACGACGCAAAATCTAACCGAACAAATAGCTCACCGGCTGCCCTGACACGCGGCGCGGAACATATCGTCCCTGAAGGCGGCCTCGAGGAAAAGCTTACGTTAGCCAAGCAAGAAAATCGGCAACTCCGCGTCAAGTTGGGCGTCGACCCGTCCTCAACCGACCTGCACATCGGACACGCGGTTGTTTTACGCAAAATGCGCGACTTTCAAGATGCCGGTCACAAAGTCGTGCTGATTATCGGCGATTTTACGGCGATGATCGGCGACCCCTCGGGCAAGAGCAAAACGCGCCCGGTTTTAAGCCTCGAGGAAACCCGTAAAAACGGCGAAACGTATGTGGCGCAGGCCGTAAAAATCTTGGACGACAACCCGGAGAAGCTCGAGCTGCGGCACAATTCGGAGTGGTTGGAGCCGCTGGGATTCGCCGAACTGATCAAGTTGGCCTCTTCGTATACCGTGGCCCGGATGCTCGAGCGCGACGACTTCACCAAACGTTACGGCGCGGGCGTCCCCATCAGCGTGCACGAGTTTTTGTATCCGCTCGCACAGGCTTACGACTCGGTTATGGTTCGCGCCGACATCGAACTCGGCGGTACCGACCAGCTCTTTAACCTCTTGGTAGGCCGCGACGTGCAGCGTGCTTACGGGCAGGTTCCGCAAATCGCCCTCACCACGCCGCTGCTAGAAGGTTTGGACGGCGTAAACAAGATGTCCAAATCGCTGAACAACTACATCGGCGTGTCGGAAGCGCCGGAGAGTATATTCAAAAAAGCCATGCAGGTACCTGATGAGCTCGTTTACCGCTACTTTGAACTCGGTACGTCTTTGCCGCTGGACGAAGCGAAAACCTTGACCGAAACGAACATCAAAGAGGCGCACAGGGTTTTGGCTCGAGAGTTAGTAACCATTTATCACGGTGAAGGCAAAACGCATACGACTTCTGCTCAACTATCTACAAAGGGAACATTTGACGCTGAGGGAATAGTTAAACAAGCTGAAGAACGCTTCGATTATATCGCCAAAGGTGGCGTCCCGGACGACATTCCTGAAGCTGTGATTCCGGAGAGTGAACTCGAGGGCGGTACGATTTGGGTGTGCAAACTGGCGACCTTGACCGGACTTACGGCGTCTAACGGGGAGGCGCGGCGGCTCATTCAGAACCGGGGGCTGAAGCTGGGCGGTGAAGCTGTAAGCGATGTGAACTTGCAAGTCGGGCTGCCGGTCGTGTTGCAGCGGGGGAAAGACAGGTTTGTCAGGGCGGTTTGAGGTTTATGGAAAGATAATAAGGTAAACTCTTTTCTAACCAAGGATGTTCTGCGCTCCTAAATATTCCTGAGAAAGGTGGACCCCATCCGCCGGACAGCACCCGATTAGTTCCTAACTTTATTCACGAGCAAGGTTCAGGCGTCAACGCCTGACCTGGAACCTTTAGAGCAGATCGTGCAGGGTTGCTCGTCGCTTGATAGTACACCTCATCAGGCGTTTGCTTGCCCAAGCTGCTGTGACGCCGTTTGCCGTTGTAGTAGCGCATGTAGCGATCTAGGCCAGTTCGGGCTTCAGCCAGGTCGCCATAGGCGAAAAGATAAACCTCTTCGTACTTGAGACTGCGCCAGAAGCGTTCGATAAAGACGTTATCAATCCACCTACCTTTGCCGTCCATGCTGATTTGGACGCCATGCCGGTCGAGTAACCTGGTGAATACTTGAGATGTGAACTGAGCACCCTGGTCGGTATTGAAGATTTCAGGTGAACCGTAGCGTTGCAGCGCTTCTTCAAGGGCAGTGACGCAAAAGCGTGGGTCGAGCGTGTTCGACAGTTGCCAGCTGAGAATCTTGCGGCTGTACAAGTCCATGACCGCAACGAGGTAGCAGAAACCTCCAGCCATAGGCAAGTAGGTAAT
The DNA here is from genome assembly GCA_963799485.1 of uncultured Trueperaceae bacterium. Lineage (GTDB taxonomy): Bacteria > Deinococcota > Deinococci > Deinococcales > Trueperaceae > Truepera. Next base: position 492,037 of record CAWCXJ010000007.1, on the reverse strand, counting down.
ATCGGCGACCCATACCTGGTTGGCTCGCTCAAAATCGAGGCCGCGTCGGAGGTAGGGGTAGACGTCGTGTCCCTTGGCGGCTTTGGACGTTCTCGGCTTGGGATAACTGGCGGTAATGCCCACGATCGGCATCAAGCGCTGAACCCGTTTGCGGTTGACTGTAAGACCACGGTCTTTGAGTTCGTCAACCAGCCGACGGCTTCCCAGGAAGGGTCGGGCAAGGTGGATTTCGTCAAGCTGACGCATGAGTGAGAGCTCCTCGTCTGACACGACCGCTCCCTGGTCGTACACCGACGAACGGCTCACACCAAGTAAACGACACTGCTTGACCACCGACAACTGCGTCTTAGGATTGACCATCGCTTTACGTTCGGTGCGGCTCAACGACCTGACTTGTTGGACAAAAAATCTCGTTCCATCGTTAGCTCGCCGATCTTGGCGTGCAACTCTTTGACCTCGGCCTCGAAGTTACGCTTTTTGTCGCTACCGCTCTCGAACACATCGCTTGCTTGCTCGAGCAGCTGCCGTTTCCAGGCCGAGATTTGCTGAACGTGAACCCCAAACTGTTGCGACAACTCAGCGAGTGTTTTCTCCTCTTTGACTGCCGCTAGTGCAACCTTGGCTTTGAATGCAGCTGAGTGGTTTCGTCTCTGCTTTTTCATCTCTTCCCCCTTCTGAAAGCTTAGTGCTTTCAACTAAGGGGTCTGTCCGCTTTCAGGGGTCCACTTCTGTTTTAGATAACTGGACTGTTCACCACGGTGAAGAGGTTAGAGAACTGGTCGAACGCTTCGGTTGTGAACTCTTATATCTGCCGACCTACTCACCCGACCTAAACCCCATCGAACACCTTTTTGCTAAGGTTAAAGCGTTCATCAAAAGTCTTCGCCCTGACACGCAAGGCAACCTCATTCAAGCCTTTTGTGAAGCAGTCAAAACCGTGACTCCTATGCAAGTCCTCAATACCTTCGAGCATTGTGGTTATGAGGTGGAGCAGTAATTAGTGGAAATGCTAAAAGAAGGGCTTTCGTACCGTGGCTTTATCAACCGATGTGCTCGCGCTGCTGTTCTTGCACCGTCAGCGTCAAGAGGCCGAGCGCGCCGCGTTAGGGGAAGCATGGCCCGAAACGCTCACCGTGGCGGTGCAAAAGGGTCATGAGTTGATCGACGCCGAGCTACCTAACCTGTTCGTCTTTACGTCCGAGGTCGGCACACTCCCCAACCCCGACAACCTGAAGCGGGTGCGTGACCACTTAATGAAAAAGGCAGAGGTGCCCATAGTGCGGCTGCACGACCTCCGGCACCTACACGCCTCTATTGCGATTCATAGCGGGATGGATGCGAAGGTATTAGCCGACCGGCTAGGGCACGCTCGAGCATCTTTTACCCTCGACCGTTACACGCACCTGTTTGAATCACAGCGGGCACAGAGCGCTGTATCCCTACTCGACTTCTTACCTAAACCTAGCAACCCGGACGCCGTAAACTAAAAATCCTGTAGGTGCAAATAAGGTGCAAGCCGACCCTAAACGAGAACAGCCCCGCACACGAGCGGAGCTTATTCTTGCGTCTGTGACGTTGTTTCTCTTGGTAGGCGCGGGCAGGATTGAACTGCCGACCTCTACAGTGTCAAAGTCAAAAAGGCTTTCACGGTCTGTCACGGTTCAGTTCGTAAACCAGTATTTAGTCCCACCCACACGTAAATCTGTCAAGTACACTTCCCGTTTCTTCACGACCCTTAACGCTCTATTTTAAGCCTGTGGTCTTAAATTGGTCTTAAGTTTTGGACTCAGTATCAGTGTCACGGACGTGATTTGTTGGCATATCGTGTTGTTACAGAGTTTGTCGGTGTTCTACTATGACCGCTGCCAGATAGCGAAGAAGGTTTGATAACGATCACCTCGAGCTGTGCAATGCCGGAGACACATGAAACAGATTTACGTTCTTAGCGGCGACGGGCCTCTATCTTTGCAAACAACGCTTCGGCACGGCGTAGAAGCTCTTCGCGGGGAGGTCGTGAAGCCTTCCGCTGCTCGTACCGCGCCTTTGCTCCCCGCAAATGAGCAACGTACTCATCCGACGGTTCGTAGTTTGGATTATCTAGCCAGAACTTGTCCAAAGCACGGTCTGACGCAGCCTCGTCAAGCTCGAGTGCTTCACCCGACTCACACGGTTCCGGCACTTCTTGTGTGGGTTCACCTACTTCGGGCGTCACGTCTGCTTTTGCCATTTTTGCACTATAGCTTATGACATCCTGCCCTCAATTACTCAAAAGGGGTCATAAAACTCCTGTAACCCCATGAGTCAATGGCGGGTAGGTCAAACGCATAAACCAAGGTCACAGGCGGCTGCGTGTTGCAAGGTTAGCGGGCTACTGTCGAGACCGTCCGGTTGCTGCGTCGTCTCGTTAGTGTTAGCGACCGTAATATAGATCAGGGGGTAGACAAACGACATGCCGCGGCTGCCCTTTAGGTGCTTGCAGCCGTCGGTCGTCGGTGTATCTCGGCGCTCATGTTCGTAGAAGGTTCGGCATGATACGAAAAAGCCCAGTGAGTGGGCCGGTTTTGATAGGTCAGTTTAAGGTCTGAGTGCGCGTACCGCTGCCCTGCGCCTCGCCCGCTCTTCAGGGCTTGGGAGAGACTCGTAGAGCGCCTTACGGCGTTCGCTCAGCGTGCGAACGCGCTCGAGTTCTTCGGCAGACGAGCGGTAGTTGGGATGCTTTTCGCGAAACCTGGCCCATACTCGGTCAAGGATTTCTTCGTCTCCGGCTTCAAGAACAAGTTCGCTGTGTTCATAAGCTTTGTCTAATACCTTAACCATATCTCCCTCCTCTTCGGATAACTTAGCATAAACACCTGCTGCCAGACGCCGACATACAAATAAGATACTTCGGTAAGTAAGATGGAAAGGCTGCTCAAGGCGTTGATCTTGGTCTATAAGACCGCTAACCGGGTACTTGGCGTGGGGCATAACGCTCGAGCGTATCCACAAACAATGCGTCTAACGCCTTAATCGTCACCTTTGGTTGTGCCTGCGTTTCGGGCGCATCTTGCAGCCGCTCGAGCGTTTCATCAATCAGCGCGTCGAGTACCGGCAACCGCGGCCCCTCTGCCAGCTCGTCACCCCGCCGTTTGCGTTCGATCAGCGTTTGTATTGCGCTGTGGCGTTCACCCTCGAGCAGCGTATCTACAAGCGCCTGCATCGCCATCGGCACCGGCCCGTGTCCTTGAGCAATCCACTCGCACGCCAACACAGGCCGCAACACGTAAAGATATTTCTTTGTCCACACCGTTTCACCTTTAAGGTAATCGCGGCGGTTGCTCTTCGCCATATGCAGGTAGTGATACATACACGCACGTGGCGCGTAATAGGTCGGCAGCAACGCTTTAAGCGCCTCGGTAAACCCTGGTTCTTCGTAGTAGACGATGGGCGAATCCAGCCACTCGAGCATCGGGGGGTTCGACTTGGCGAATAGGGTCAAGGCTTTTGTGACGTCCCATCCGGCAAGCTCTAGGTCATTAGGGAGCATCTCCTCGAGCACGTTACGCTTTTTCTCCAACGACAAGTACCAGTTGAGCGGACGAACGTAGATAAAGCACACGTCGTAGTCTGAATCTTGAGAAGCAAAGCCCCAAGCGCGGCTGTCCGATTCGCAGGCGTAGAGGATACGGATGTGTTCTTGTTGCTCGAGCCGCTTCAATTCAGCTTGGATGGTGGGGGTAAGGGACGTAGGGATAAGGGCACCTCCTAGACGGGATGAGGTTTAGGATACCCCGTTACCGTGTTATAGCCCTCTCAGGTTGACGCTACCTTTTTACAGCTCATCAGTTCGTCCCAGCGGGCCTCGAGCAGCCTTGCATACTTGGTCGGCGGTAAGCCGTAGCAACCAAGGGCGTAGCCGTCGTTAAGCTCGACCAGCAGCGTTTGACCCCCTGCGGTGACACCCACATCGAGCCCATACGCTGCTACCGGGTCTTTATGTGCCCGCAGCATTTCCTTGACGACTGCACCGTCGGGAAAACGGAGCGGGTCGCCGTAGTAGTACCCGACGCCTAAGACTTCACCCCGTAAGACAAACACGCGCCACTCGCTCTCGAGCTGCACCACCTCCTGCACAAGCACTGGAAAGTCGTCGGGCAAGCTGGCGGTTTGGATCAGGTCACGAAACTCAGCAACGATATGGCCCGTAAACGCTTTGCCGTTTTCTAGCGGTTTTATAAACACCGGCACGTCCGCAAGCTTCCGAACCTCTCCCAACGTACTTTGCCACTGGCGACGACCCAAAAAGGGCTCGAGGTCGGTAGGAATACCCAGCGCTTGGGGTACACGTGCGCCGAGTTGTGCTAAAGCCTGCCAAACGATACCGACGTGACCGTGAACGAGCGCGTCGGGTGCTAGCTCGAGCTGGGTCAGCTCATCGGCTCGAAACGTCTTTACCTCGTAACCAAGCGCCGTAAAACCTTCCCAAGCGGCGTAGCTGTTGCCGTTGGTAAAGCTGCCGTCGTTCTTGGTCTGGATGTAAACAGGGCGCATCAGTGACCTTACCTCCTCGGCTTTCGGAGTCATTTTAAGCTGTGGTCAATAGCGGTTCGACCTGGGCGCGGGTCTGGCATGGTCAGAGGTCAGAGTTTTAATCAGAAACTGGGCATAACCCCATGAATCAGAAGCTTGGGTCATAAATTTCTGATTAAACTGATAAACCTGCGGGCAATCTGAGCCCGCCTACTCTGGCGCGGCTTTAGTCGTTGCTGACTTCGGGATAGGTCTCGAGGGTCTGCTCTTCAGGTTCACCGTCAGCGTACTCGGAGTGCGCTCCTTTGGTTGGCGGCGGATTTGGCGGGTCGCGTCTCAGCGCTAATACGCTACGTGTAGGCTTCGTCGCGGCATGAGAAAGCCCGACGCGAGGGCCGGGCTTCAAAGGCTGGAAGGTTACTTGTTGTGCTTTGACAGACCCTGTTGGCGGGCGCGGCGCTCAAACTCGGCATGGAAGCCGCCGGGGTAAGCGTTAAGGGTATCAAACACCCGGTTGATTCGCACGCTGTTGCGGCGAAGCTTCTCGCGCTCCTCTTGACTCACGAGGGGAGTACTTTTTAATGGACGAGTGGCAGACATATTCCCCCTTTCTCCAAAGAGTCCCGCATGGTTTTTATACTATAGCGTGTCGAGAGCCATAAGTTCCTCTCGCCCGGCGTCACTGTTACCGTTGGTCAAGCTGCCGCCGTTCTTGAGTTGGATGTAGATAGGGCGTGTGGGAAACCTCAAAGGTTGATTCGTTCATCTTGCCGTTCTAAGTTACGATAGACCTTCAGCAGTCAAGCCGAAATGAACCAGAAGAGGCCAGCCTTACCTAATCTGTTGCAGCGACGGGCCCAACACCCGAAGGTGCCTCGAGTGCCCGCAAGCCCCTGAGCACCGCTTGGCTCGAGTACGCCAGCCAGAATACCTGCACGGCGCTCCCGACGACAAAGGCTATCGTTACGACGTAAAGCCCCGGCAACGTGCCGAGGAGCGCCCCACCCCCGAGCAGCAGCACACTGACCGCGAGCGAGACCAAAACCGACTGAGTTACGCGCTGCGTTTCGCCACTATGCACCAAAATGCCCTGATAGTAACTCTGAAAGATCGTCAGCGCGGGCCACGCAAACGCCAGTAAAAGACCGTTGCTCGCCAGCGAAGCCAGTTCAGGCTCGAGCCCGAGCACCGTACCAAAATAGCCGTGAGCGAGGGGTGTAAGCGCGACCAGGAGCAAAAGGGCACTTATCAAGGCTGAGACGAGCAGCGCAAAGCGGCGCAGACTCCGCCACGCACCCGGCGTCTCGAGCTGCGCCACTACCACCTCGTTATAGGCCATCCCCACCCCCCGGAAGAGAAATATAAAGGACGCCAGCACCGGCCACGCGGCAAGTGAGGTGAGCGCCAGCGGCATCCGGCTGAGCGCCGCGCTGCCGAGCGGTTGCACGAGTAGCAGCAGCAAACTCGTCAGCGCCAGCGGCGTATAAAACCGCAAAAACATCGACCAGCCGAGGGGCTCCGCTTCACTCTCCACCTTGTCCGGCAACCCGTGACGAACAATAGGTCGGACGCGTACCCCAATAAATAATGCCTCAGCTAAAACCCCGGTTACGATTCCCAACGTACCGACAACGATGCCCGGTGCGTCCAGCAAGAGCCCTACGCTGCACCCCAGCACGATAGCTAGCAGCCGCACCACCGTTCCGATACTCACCGTTAGCGACCGCCCACTACGAATTAGCACACCCTGATGAAAACGGCGGTAGGCGATACACCAGGTAAAAGGCAGCATGATCATGAGGCCCAAGCGGGCTGGTTGCACGACCACGGCAGGGGGTTGTAAAAGCCGGACGATCAGCAGGTCGTAGAGCGGGGTAAACGCTAAAAGCGCGTGTAGCAGCGTTAAAGCTAGACCTGAAAGCATCATGAAGCGGTAGATAAACCTGTATGAACCTTTGGTTTTAGAAAGCGCGGTCGAGGCAGCGAGCAGCATCATAATGGGCGCTTCGATAAGCCACGAAAGCGGAAAAACGACGCCGCCCAAGGCTGCGAGCTGAACCGTCGGATCGGCGAGCCTAGCAATCAGCGCACCGACCAAGGGTTGCTCGACCCCCATAAAAAGCCAGCTCGCGGCCAGAGGCCACCAGGTCGTAAAAATTGCTGTTAGGGAGGGGGGGCGCATGTGCTCAGCGTACCCAGCGGAGAACACGCGACCCACAAAAGCGCGATACATAACCCGGATAAGCCAAACGAAGATGACAGCGCTTTGTAATGGGCGTATAGAGTAACGAATATGTAGAGTCCAGCGTCCGGTACAGCAAATAGGGCCTAAGCGCACACGGTTGTGCGGGAAACGGGCCAACCCGAGCTTAAAAACCTTGACGCGCCGCCCTGCCAAATGCTCGCGCACCTTATAGGACGGCATGGGGTCGGTACCAACTGATAAAGAGGATATTACCAGCCAGCAGAAGAAGGTTTTGAAGGGGAACACGCGATCAGCTTGAATCTAGCCAAGAAGTTAGCTGAGCGGTTTGGGGTTGGTACGGAACTGTTTATCTAAGCTGAACCGCGCAATGAAGTTATCACCTGTTGCTTCATGCACACGGGGGTACCTGGCGTATTTAGCTCAAAACCGACCGTCTACCGTGATAGCAGTTAGGTTTGCTCATCGAATAACGACTCGAACATACCTAAGTCCTTCGGGAGCGAAGGTGACGTTGCCGGTTCTAGCTTCTGCCTAATTGTTTCGCTCTTGGGCTGTGAGCGTTTGTTAGCTCCTTTTGTTACGGCTAGCTTCTCTGACAGATTTTGTTTCTTCGGCGCGGCGGGCACATCTACAACTTGAGGTAGCTGAAACTTTCCGTCGAGGTAGTCCTCAAACCGCCGCCGTGCCGTAGTGTCACTGACCGGCTTCTCCATTTTTAGTACATCTTTGCAAAAAGTCTGAACGTCTTCCCACCGGGGCTTTTCAAGCTTTTGCAAAAACGCCGCTAATCGCTCGAGGTCATCTTGACCAAAGATTGCTTTTCGTCCAGCCTTCGGACGCGCAAATGAAAACCCCATCTCCATTGCATCTGGGCCTCTCTCACGAAAAGCCCGTCGAACGTTCTCAATATGCTGCACCGTGAACCCTACCTTGGCAGCAATTTCTTTATCTTTTAACGGGCTCTTCCTTTTTGGGTCAACGCGGCATATCAGATAGATAACGTGCCACCGCATCTTGACCCCTCGACGTTCAGCGTTAGCTATCCGCTTGATCACTTCATCGGGATGAGGCCAAGGATAGGGACGTTTAGTCTTAGTCATGTTTGAAAACTGAATTTTGACAGGTCATATTTATAGCCTACAGGACGTAGTTAAGCGTGTCAAATCAGGACTTACCGAGACGCACGGGACACTTTTCGCATGGATCATAAAGAGGTTCCTACTACATCCGAGAAAGTCAACCAACCCGTCCTCCTCACCGTGCGCCAAGCCGCCAAGATATTGAACTTGGGCATCAACCGCACCTACGGCTTAGCCAATGCCGGGGTCTTACCCTGCCTCAAAATTGGCAACACGATCCGTATTCCTACCGCAGCGCTCGAGCAGTGGATTCAAGACAACATCGGAAAAGAGTTTTGAGGTGGCGGATATTGCAGCGCTCAAAGCTGCCATACCCTTCACCGAACTGGTAAGCGAAACGCACGACATCGGGCGCAACGGTAAGGTGCTGTGCCCGGTTCACGACGACCGAAATCCAAGCTGCCATATCTACCAAGACAGTTTTTATGTTTTGCGTGTGGGGCTTACGGCGACGCCTTGGACTGGCTCAAGGCGGTTTACGACTTCGACACCGCTGAAGCGGTTAGAGACCTCGAGCGTCGGGCGGGCGGTGCGGTAGGCGCTACGCTGCCCCGCCTAGCTATCAAAGCTGCCAAGCCTGCCCCTATCTTTAAGCCAGTTGCGCCGGAGGTGCTCGAGCGCCACTACCGCCAAGCTGCCCGGTTACGCTGCGTTCCCCTCTCGATGAAGGGGCGCGGTTTTACCTTGCCAGACTTGAAGAAGTTCGGCTGTTGCGCTGAAGGGGACGATGCACTCTTCCCTGTGTTTGGCCCAAACGGAACCGTCCTCAACATCAAACGCCGAAAAGCACACCCGAAAACGAAGCTTGACCGCTACACCGGACTAAAAGGCCACGGCAGCCCCGCATGGTGTTCGCCGGACTTTTTGAACCATAACGAAGTGCTTGTGATTGAAGGGGAGTTAAACGCGATGGCATGTTCCTTAGCAAGACTCGATCTAGGGGTCATGGGTGTAGCAGGTACGAGCGGATCATTACACCTTGACGCGCTCAAAGGCCGTACCGTCTACGTTTACGCCGATGACGACGAAGTAGGCCGAGAAGCGCGTGACAAGTGGGCGGCACAGGCGCAGGGGCAGGGGCAGGGGCTGGCAAAGCTTACACCCTTGACCCGTGGCCTATGGATGCGTGCGATCTGGCAGGGCGTGGGGGCCGTGGTGCGCTTTTACAGCAGCTTAACCAAAGCCTCGAAGGTGCCCGCCCTTTTAACGCAGTCAAGTCTTTTAGCGCATCAGCTACTGCACCAAAAGATTTACGTCGCTCACAGCAAAAGCCCGATTTGATGTTTTCAGGTAGCGGGTTCTCGACCAAGACGAAAACAGATGCCAGACCCAACATTGGGCGAGCCGTTCCCACGCTAGGGGGCAAACCATGCCTTTAATCCAAGTAGACCTCACGCGCCAACTCGAGCCGCTTGACTGGTATGTAGAAGAGTTAATCCTTAAAGGCTACCTCAACCTCGTTGCCTCCCTACCAGGGCATGGCAAAACAGCCACGCTAACCGCCCTAGCTTGGCAAGCAAGCCGCCCCAATGGTGGAGAATTCTTAGGCAAACACGTCAACCCTGGTAAAACCATCTTTGTAGACTATGACGCCCCTGGAAACGGGCGCAGTATACGTTTTTGGCTTGATAAGCACCAAGCCGCTTACCCTGATGGCGATATGAGTAAGATTATCGTGCTCGAGCCCGATCCTGACACCTTCGGGATGGACGTAAACGAACTAAACCAGTTAGGCGACCTCGCTCGCACAACCGGAGCCAACCTAAGTACCTCCAACCTGAAACTAAAGGATGACAGCATTTAGGAGTGTAAGGGCGGCGAAGACAGCCTCTTTGAGATGATTGAGGGAAGCGTATAAGCGTCTAGGCAGGAGAAAGCCTTTGAGGAGACGCCAAAGTGTTTCGATAGGATTTAACTGGGGCGAGTAAGGGGGTAGGTAACGAAGAAACAAGCCTTGTTGTTGCCAGCTGTGTTCTTTAGCCTTGATGTTTTTAGCTTTGTGAAAGCGAGCATTATCAAGCACGACGACAGTGAGACCTTCGGGATCGGCTCGTTCGGCCAGCCTGTCGAGAAACGCCTCGACCTTACGAGCATCACAGCCACCCTCCAAGTCGCGGTAAACGAGTTTGTTGGCAGCAACGTCCAATGCACCTATAAGATTGAGCCTTCCGGCTGAACCTTGCCTGGAAGGAATCTCGAACTGAATTCCTGAACCTTTAGGCGTCCAGGTCTTGATCGGCTTGAGCGCCAGACTAAAACCGACCTGATCGAGATAAAGCAGTCTCAACCTTTGCTCCAGCGCCCCTTTTTCAACGTGTCCAAGGCTGCTCTATGGTGCTTGAGGTCGTCCTCACCAGGACGCTTGGCAGGCGTAAAGCGTCCCTTTTTCCAGCTGTAGCCCATTTCTTTGAGTCGTTTGCGGATACCCTCGGCTCCCACCTTGACACCGTAGCGCTCGCCGACGGTCTCGGAGAGCTGGGTACACGTCCAGGTTCTTGGTTCTGTTAGCTTCGTTTCCATGAACGTCTTGATGTCATCGGTAATTACGGGTTTCTGTCCGTGTGTCTCGTAGTGGTCGGCTAGACCTGCGTAACCTGCTCTTTCCCAACGGTCAAAGGTTCTTCTCAAGGTTTCGTAGTTCTTGGCTACATGCTCTGAAAGCTGCCCCAGGCTCATGCCCTGATTTGATAGTCTCAAAATCTGGGCACGCAGACGCACCTTGGCATTTATATGCGCGTTCTGCTCTAACGCTCTTAACTTCTCGTTCTCTGCCTCACTTAATGCGATATACCTTCGTCCTCGCTTTGTCATTCCTTAGTATTCGCCTTCAACCTACTTATTTAGGTTGGGTGTACTTAGTTGTTATTGATTCGTTTATGGCAGCTTTTCCCGCTACCGACCCGGTAAAGCTTACCGCTGTACAGGGGCCGTTTTGGTACTTGCGCCGCCTTGCTACCGAAACAGGCGCTGCCGTTATCCTGATTGACCATTTGCCCAAACCGATGAGCGGTGAGAAAGCAGGGGCACGTGGCGTTATGGGTAGCATCGCCAAACCCGCACAAAGTCGCACGGTGCATTTGTTAACCCGCGTCCCAGCAAAGGATGTACAGGGACGCAACGTTTTGCGTTGGGATGTCAGTAAGTCGAGCTTTGCCGCGCTACCGGAACCCTTCGGAATAGAGCTGAATTTCAATGCCGATGCGGTGCGAATCGAAGAAACCGAGTTGCCCGAATCCTACAGCGAGACAAAAACCGAACGAGCGGTGAGGGTCATGCAGAGTGTGCTCGAGACGAGACGCGGCACCGTAATAGAACGCAGAGAACTACTCGAGGTTGCCATACGTGAGGGCAAAATCCAGCAACGTGCAGCCGCGGATGCCCTTAAGGAACTGCTCGGGCGTTTAGGCGACACTGTAGCTGTATTGAAGCTACCGGGCCGGGGTCAGCCCGTCGGCTACCGCTTAAAAAACGATGAGGACAACGGTTCAAAACCTGCTGCATCAAAACATCAAATAGCAGAAACGCCGTCTGATACCGACGAACTTTTGCTGCACACCCTTCTGCATCAAAACACCGAACTGCCTCAAAACGATGTGCCTTTAGTCATACAAGAGTTGCGCCGCCGTTTTGAAACAGGTGAGTTTATAGGACAACCCATGAAGTTACCTGTAGGCCGAACCGATGACTTGGATAAGGTTCTTGGGAGTTACTTCAAAAAGAGAAGACTCGCGGACGGTGAGGCATATGACCTCGAAGCGATAGCTCGAGCTGTGCTTGGTAAACTTGAAACGGGGAGGGTAGCTTATACTTGACCTAAACCGCTAAGGGTTGAGTTGAATCAACCCTTATGTGCCTAGCGGCAGAGCGCCGTTTAGCTGATAAACGATGTTGATACTACCCACAGCTCATATCCCTTAAGTGGCGTCCCAGCTAGCGGTCTGGGGCGTTTTTATGTGCTGCACCCTCTACGATGTGAAAAAGCTTAAGCGTGTAGAATGCGGTCGAATTGACAAATTCGTTTACACTTAGCACATGCGTGCAACGGCAACTCACCGTTGTTAGAAAGGTCTGGCTATGGCGGTTAGTCTAAAACGCTACACATCACAAAACGGCACCACAAAAATTAAAAAGTCTGTCGTCCCCGTAAAATTTTCAAGTCTAGGCACCCCGTATGTAGACAGCTCGGTATCGGCTATCTCCCCACAACACCTCGAGGAGCTGGTGGAAGAGCAAATGCGCCACCGAGATCAAGTCAGCAAGCAAGCTAAAAAATAGTGCCGACAGTCAACATCTTTTTGCTGCCGCTTTTAGGCGGTTTTCTTTTGGTCAGCTTGTGGTATCCGTTGCGCTACTGGATACAACGGCAAGAAGGCTACCGGCTGGTTTTTGCCGCGTCTATCGCTGGTGGCTTCCTTCTATTTATCGCTCAGCTTTTGCTTTTCTTTCTTAGCGACACGCCGTTTGCTCGGCCCCTACTCGAGTGGTGGCGATCATTTTTGCCAGTGGCTAACTCGGCTGTCGGAGTGCTGGCGTTCTTGCTGTCTTTGGTCTTTTGTGCTGTGCTTAACCCCCTATGTCGTCTTATCCCGACCTTGAAACCAAATATCGTTAGAAGGCGCTATATCAGAGGTTCAGGCGACGCTTTAGAACAGATGCTTTTTAGGGCGTTAGAGACTCAAGAAGCCGTCTCCGTTACGCTCAAGACGAATAAAGTTTATGTCGGCAGGGTCAACACTTCGTTTAATCCGATTCGGGGCGTCGAGAGTATCCGGCTGAGCTTGGAAAAGAGCGGCTACCGCGACGCCGAAACGCTTGCGATGACCTTAAACGTTCATTACGACCGGACGCACGAAAAGATAGGCGAACGTATCAACGAAGCTTATGAAAAGATTATCCAACGTGTATTGGCAGAGAAGCCGGACGCAACCGAGGAAGAGGTCATCAGACTCGTCCGCGAGCGTTCTGCAGGTAATGCCGAGATTAGGCGGCTGGCGCATACCTTCGAGGTCGTCGTTATGGCCTCTGAGATCGTTTCGGTTGCGCCCTTCGACCCGGAGTTGTACCAGAACTTTTTCGAGCCGGAAGCCTGACGACATACTCTCTTTTCTTTCTAGTAAATTTTCAGCCTTTGACCTTCCCTTTTTCTTCTTTGAGCGCCTGATACACCTTTCTTAGCAGGTGCTCAGACGCCATATCTCTAAAGTCACCGTCTTTCATAATCTTGCCGAAAATCTCTTCATTACCCTCCATGCGGTCGATCACCAGACCTTCAAACGCTTTGCGGAACACATACCCAAAATCTTTTTCAGAGTTCGCCTTAGCCGCTTGCTTTAGCTGGTCATTGTCTAACGCTTCAGCCTCGATCTGATCGAAGAAAAGCTGATCGGCTTCGGTAAAGTCCGTACCAAAGCGTTCGTTGAGCTTTTTGACGAGTTCGGAAAGTTGGGTGATTTCGTCTTGGCTCTGGCCTGTGCCTACATCGCTTGGGCCTTTGAGCGGGTCGGCGCTCCCTTCGTTAAGATTGATGCGCCCTTCGCTGATTTTCTGCAAGCGGTAGAACTCGAGCGCCACATCATCATCTACCCGGTGGTCTGAACGGTTTGGGTCGCTCGGCAGTTTGGTGATCAAAAAGCGCAGGTAGGTGTAAAGCTGCTCGAGTTCCGAGTCCCCATAAGGGATGACCTGCGACAAAAAGGCGTAGAGGTTGCGAAAGCTCACCAGCAGGCTCTTGAACTCGCCCTGGTCTTCTTCCGGTAGCTCTTTATACCGCGCTACGCCTCGGTCTAAAACGGCGTTCATCCGGGCCTGGTCGCGCACACTCTCTTTGCGTTTATCGGCAAAAAACACCTCACAGAACTCCTGCACGTCCTGCTCGAAAACCACGTGCGCCGCTTCAATCTGCCCTTGCAGCCGGTAGAGGTGCTGCGCGTCGGTCAGGGGCTCGGCAATGGTCTCGCCGTAATAGGGCTTAAAAGCGTCAAAAATCTCTTCGCGCTCGTTGCGAAAGTCCAGCACGAAGGTGCCGTCTTTACCTGTTGCCGTGCGGTTGAGGCGTGAGAGCGTCTGCACCGCCTGCACGCCTGAAAGTTTTTTGTCCACGTACATGGTGTGTAAAAGCGGTTGGTCGAAGCCGGTCTGGTACTTGTCGGCGACGATGAGCAGGCGGTAGTCGCCCGTGTCAAAAACTTCGGGCAGCTCTTTTTCTCTGATGCCGCCGTTCATCCCGACTTCGGTATAGGTCTTGTCTGATAGTTCCGGGTCTTGCACCGTACCGGAAAACGCTACAAGCGACCTTACATCGGTATAGCCCTTGTCGGAGACATAGGCGTCGAATGCTAGCTTGTAGCGTACCGCGTGCCAGCGCGACTCGGTGACGACCATCGCCTTGGCGCGTCCGCCTATTTTGTGCCGCACGTGGGCGCGGAAGTGCTCGATGATGACCTCCGTTTTCTGGCTGATGTTGTGGTCGTGTGAAGAAACGAAGCGCGCCAAAGCTTTCGCCGCCTGTTTACGCATAACCTTGGGGTCTTCGCCCGCCGCCTGGGTCAGCCGGTAGTAAAGCTTGTACGTCGTGTAGTTCGCTAGCACGTCCAAGATAAAGCCCTCTTCGATGGCTTGGCGCATACTGTATTTGTGAAACGGCGCTGCGCCCGTCGGCCCCAGTTCATTAAAGACGTGTTTGGTCTTGTATTTCGGGGTGGCGGTAAAGGCGTAAAAGCTCAAGTTGGGTTGGCGTCCGCGCTTCAACATTTCGCGTAACACACCATCCGGTTCATCTGCACCGCTGACCGCTTTATGTTCTTCGACTTTCTTCTCAATTCCGTCTTTGTTGAGGACGTGTTTGATCTCTGCCGCGCTTTCGCCTGACTGTGAACTATGCGCCTCGTCAACGATAACGGCGTAATGTTTGTTCTCGGTTTTGATTGAAAGCTTATCGTTCCCGCCATGGACATTAAGCCGCTCGAGCGCCCCCGCCACAAACGGAAACTTCTGCAAGGTGGTGATGATAACAGGTGTGCCCTCAGAGAGCGCCTGCGCGAGCTGCCGCGTGTCCTCGTCGATCTTTTTAACGACGCCCTGCTTGTGCTCGAACTGGTAGATGGTGTCTTGCAACTGCTGGTCGAGCACGCGCCGGTCGGTGACGACGACAACCGAATGAAACACCTTTTCGTCCGAGTCGGTGTGCAGGCTCGAGAGCCTGTGCGCGAGCCACGCTATCGAGTTCGACTTACCCGACCCCGCCGAGTGCTCCACTAAATAGTTATGCCCCGACCCGTGCGCCCGACTGTGTGCGACAAGCTTCCGCACCGCGCCCAGCTGATGATAGCGCGGAAAAATCATCACCTCTTTGGTGATTTTCTTCGTACCCGTATCGGTAAAGATGCGCTTCTCTTCGCTTTGCAGGTGCATAAAGCGGCCCACGATGTCGAGCAGGCTATCCCGCTGCCACACCTCGCGCCAGAGGTACGCCGTCTTGTAATCGCCCTCCGCCGACGGATTACCCGCCCCCACCTCCGACCCGACGGGCGCACCAAGGTTAAACGGCAAGAACACCGTTTTGTTCCCGCTCAGCCGCGTCGTCATAAAGACCAAATCGGCGTCTACCGCAAAATGCACGAGCGCCCGCCGCTTGAACTCGAAAATCTTTTCGTTCGGGTCGCGGTCGTTTTTGTACTGCGCCTTGGCGTGGTCAACCGTCTGCCCCGACAGCGGGCTTTTAAGCTCGGCGGTCACAACCGGCAAGCCGTTCACAAACAGCACCAGGTCGAGCGACTTGGTGTTCTTCTCCGAATAATAAAGCTGCCGCGTCACCGAGACGCGGTTTTCGCCGTAAAGCCGCCCCGTTTCGGGGTTGAGGGCGTTGTTCGGCATGAAGTACGCCATCTGAAAACGCCTGCCGTAGCACTTAAAGCCGTGCCGTAAAACGCTCAGCATCCCTCGAGTGTCCAGCTCTTTGACCAGAGAATCGAGCAACACCTTGTCCGCGTCCGCGCCGTGCAGCCCGCTCAGCCAGTCCCAGAGCTTCGGTTGAGTGCGACGGATGAAATCAAGCACCGTCTGCGGCTCGAGCCCCCGCCCTTTGTCATAGTCGCCGCCCCTGCCCCGCTCATAGCCGCCCTCAGTCAGCAAGACGTGCTCAATCGCGTCTTCAAACGGCTTTTCTTTGTGCTTGGTCATCCGCGCCCTTTCCGAAACAAAACCGGCCAGCCCTTACCTAAAAGCCTATGACAGCACCCCAGCCGCCACACCGAAATCTCGCACATCAATTTGACCGGTGACAGCAGCAGTTATGAGGGCGGTGCGGCGCTCTTGGAGGAGAGCAATTGATGAAATAGTCTGAGCCTGTATTTTGTCGAGCTTCTGAACGATGGTTTCTAAATAATCGACGATTGCCCTTTGTTCATCGGCAGCTGGAGGAATTGCAACGGAAACCGGATGAAGGTCATTTCTATCCACGCCGGGGACGGCAGACTTTTTCGAGTTCAGGATAAATAACGGTGCAAGGTGTTGAACCAGATACCAAAGATAACGCGCGTCATTTCCGCATAGGTCAATGCTGTACAAGGTTGTGTTGTGAGGCCAGTAGTCTTCTGCTACATAGTGAAACTTACCTATAGTCCCGTAACGACCAGTGACGAGACCCGGCCCACGCGCTTTTGCGAACGCATGAGTGTCGGTAAATCCCCCTGACGTTATTACAGGAACGTTTCCCGCTTCGCGCTCATCACTCGTTAAGTCGTGACCCCGTTGAAAGGTGACAGCTTGTTTAAGCCGCTTCACTTCCCAATGCTCCGGCACTTCCCCCAGCCACTCAACCCCCGAATCTTTCAGCGGTACGTTAGGGTCTAACCCTTTGGTCACAGCCTGCGTAATGACCGCCGTGCGCTTTTCGTTCAGCTTTTCGATCAGCGCCCGCTTCTTCTCGATGAGCGCGTCAATTTGAGAGGTTTTGTGCTCGAGAAACTCAACGATTTTTTGCTGCTCACAGATTGGCGGGTTCGGTACTCTGATGGCCCCTAGTTTTTCACTTGTCAGATGGGCAATAGTCGCTTTATTACACAAAACTGAAAACCAGTCGGCGTTAGCAATGCTTTCAAGAACGTATTTAAGGTAACGCACATTGCCTGAAGTCTCGCTGCGAATACGATGTACTGCATTTTGAATGATGGTAGCGTCGGCATTGTCTAAACTCTCGACAATGCTTGCTCTGCCTACCTCGCCGCCTTCACAAACTAAAAGGTCGCCTACTTGCACTGCGTACTTTTGAAGTTCGTCTTTTGAAGCCCACATCGTCGGCAGCTCTTCCGTATTTACGCCCTGCCAGGTCACGTGTAAAGCTTTTATGTACGGCACTTCTACGTCATCTTGGCTTTCTAAACGCGGTTGGAGCATTTTCCCAAGCTGTACGTCGTAAATCAGCTTGAGAGAACGAACGTTCCATGTACTCGGTATTCGAGCTAACCACTCAACGCCCGTTGATTTATAATCGGGGTATGGATTGCCGAACATCAGACAACCTCTGCAAGCATGTCTAAAATGTCTTGCTCGAGCCCCTTGATGTCTGCTTCAATCTCCGCGAGTGGGCGCGGCGGCTCGTACTCGTAAAAGTGGCGGTTAAAGGGAATCTCGTACCCCACCTTGGTCTTGCTGAAATCTATCCAGGCGTCCGGGCGGTACGGCAGCACTTCGCGCTCTAAATACGCTTGGCAGGGGTCTTTGACAAGCGCGACAAGTTCGCTGTTGTCGGCGTCTTTACCGTAAGTAAGGGGCAGCGGCAGCGGAAGACCGTCGGGAAACGGGACGTTTTCGCTGTCGCGTAAGTCCGCGTCGGGTTCGGGGCGGCCCCGAGCGTCCGTGCAGATGTCCGCGTCGGCGTCGGGCTCACCTAACGCGCCTTTTGCCAGGAGCGCCTTTTTAAGCGGGGTGTCGAGCCTGTGCGTGCTGCTCCCGAACGCCGTAACTAAGCGCCGCTCGAACGTCTCCCGGTTTTTGGTAGTTTCACCGGCTGAATAGTCGGGTTTTAGGGTCTCGAGCACCTGCAAAATCCGCTCTTGCTGCGCTCTGCCCGCCGCCTCTTCTCGCTCAATTTCGGCCTTGTCTTTCCGCTTTTTGCTGGTCGCCAGCCCCGTAAAGTAGGCGCTCTCCTTGAACCGCTCGACACGCTCGTCGGTTACGGCGAAGTTCAGGCGTAGCGGGCGCTCGACGCTCAGTTTGATAAAGCCGAAGTCTTGGTTAGGGAAAACCTTGCTTACGGTCAACATCTTATTCAGGTCGCGTTTTACCTTGCGGTCGGGTTCGACGTTCGTCTTGACCTCGCCGACGGTGCACGTGTCGTTATGGATGAAGTCACCGTAAATTCTGGTCAGTTCCCCGATGTGGTCGGGCTCGCCATTCTCGCCTTCACCGAGCTTGTTGCGCTTGTTGCCCAGGCTCTTTTTCATCTTCCAGGCGAAGTCAGAAGCGTTGATGAGCTGCACCTTGCCGCGCCGCTTTTCGCTCTTGCGGTTCGTAACAATCCAGATGTAGGTGTAGATGCCGGTGTTGTAAAAGAGCTGGTCGGGCAGGCCGACGACGGCCTCGAGCATGTCCTGTTCGATAATCCAGCGCCGGATATTGCTTTCACCGCTGCCCGCGTCACCGGTAAAGAGCGGTGAGCCGTTAAAGACGACGGCGATACGTGAGCCTTCGCCCCCCTCGGCTGGAGACGCCTCCATTTTGCTGATCATGTGCAACAAAAAGAGCAGTGCGCCGTCGTTGATACGGGGTAGGCCGGGGCCGAACCGCCCGTTAAACCCGTCTTTTTCGTGCTCCTGCGTGACGTAATCCTTTTCCGGTTTCCACTCGACCCCGAAGGGTGGGTTCGCAAGCATATAGTCAAAATGGGTGTTCGGATGCCCGTCACCGTCTACTACACCGTCTTTGTGGCGTCCGGTGCCGAGCGTGTCGCCAAAGGCGATATTGCTTGCGTCTTCGTCTTTAATCATCAGGTCTGAACCGCAGATCGCGTAAGACTCCGGGTTGTACTCTTGTCCGAAAAGCTCGATGTTGGCCTGGTCGTTGCCGTTGCGGATGTGTTTTTCAGACTCCGAGAGCATACCGCCGGTGCCGCAGGTCGGGTCATAAACTTTTATGACTTTACCCGCCGTGTATACCGCTTCTTGTCCGGTAAAGAGGATGTTGACCATCAGCTTGATGACCTCACGCGGCGTAAAGTGATCCCCGGCTTCTTCGTTGGCCTGCTCGTTAAAGCGCCGGACTAAATCCTCGAAGATGTACCCCATCGCCATGTTCGGCACGGTGTTGGGGTGAAGGTCTATAGCAGCAATGGACTTGATAATCTCAAAGAGGCGGTTGGCATCCTCGAGCTTGTCAATCTCTTCTTCAAACTTGAACTTCTCCAGAATCTTGCGGGCGCGGCTTGAAAAGCTGGTGATGTAGTTGCTCAGGTTTTTAGCGAGGTTATCCGGATCATTCAGCAAACTCTCAAAGGTAAAGTTGCTGGTGTTGAAAAAGCTCAGACTAAATTTGCGGCTGATCAGCTTTTCAATGGTCTCTTCATCAAGCTCTCGTGCTTTTAGCCTCTGATATTCCGCACTTACCTCGGCTTTGGTCGGCTCGAGTACGCAATCTAAACGCCGGAGCACCGTGAGCGGAATCATCACGCGGCGGTATTGAGGTGGGCGGTAAGGGCCGCGTAAGAGGTTCGCAATATCCCAAATGAAATCGCTCTTGTTTTGCATCACGTTTTGGGGCAACATGTTCGCAATCATAACGAGAGTGCTCAAAAATCCCAAATCGGCAGTTTAGGTTTATGCCGCGTAACGCGGCATAAAGAAGCTCGAGGGGTTTAGCCCGAGCCGCACTCTCCCTCAAGGTCTCAAGCTAGGCATCTTCGATCTCAGCCACGACGATGTGGTATGCGCGTAATTCATAACTTGCCTTGCTCGAGGTAGATTTGCCTTAATGACACAGGTTTCGGATGCCAAATCTGCAACTCGAAAAAAGGTTGCTATCTCGTATAGCTGGACAACCCCGGATCATGAAGCCTGGGTGTTGATGGTTGCAGAGAAATTGATTGCCAATAACATCGATGTTGTGCTGGATAAATGGGAAGTAGATTTTGGTGACGACATGATTCGTTACATGGAGCGTTTTGTAAATGATGAGTCCATCTCCAAGGTTTTGTTGCTGTGTGACGAAGCCTATGCCCGTAAAGCTAACGACCGCGCAGGTGGTGTGGGGATTGAGACGCAGATTATTTCTCCCGAAGTTTACGAAGCAGCAGGCGACCGAAAGTTTATCCCGGTTGTTGCTGAGGTTGACAAAGAGGGTAGACCTTTCTTGCCGACCTATTTGCGAGGTAAATGGCGGGTCGATTTGTCCTCAGCTGAGCGGTTTGAAGAATCGTTCGAGGGTTTGGTGCGGAGTGTCGAAGGAAAGCCGCTTTATAGAAAACCGGAATTTGGCTCGCGCCCATCGTACCTAGACGAAGAGGATGACACACAGCTTGTCACAGTACACAAAGCTCGTACAGCAATAGAAGCGATAAAGAATGAGAAACGCACTGCTCCCGGTGTGTTCGGAGATTATCTGGAGACATTCAGGGGTTTCCTAAAAAATGGTCAGCTTGAACCCTCCCCAGTTGGGACGTACCACATCGATATAGCAGACGCAGCGCTTGGCAAAGCTGGAGCCCTACTCCCCTACAAAAACGAGTTTGTTGAGGTTATTTATACTCTCGGAAGATATGGAGTTGGGCAAAACACGGCTGCTTTGGACTCCCTCCACGACTTCTTTAACGACCTCATACCGCTTATGCACGCTCAAGAACTAAGTAACCCTCACTATGACTCGGGACGTTTTGTAGCTCACGAACTGTTTATCTCGTGTATAGCGGTACTTTTGCGAGTAAACTGTTTTGATGAAGCAGGCTATCTGCTCGAGCAGGAGTACTTAGCCCCCGACGTAATAGCTCAATACCGGGGAGATGACTATTTGGGCCTGAGCAATTTCAACGCTTTCAGCGGCTATCTACGTTCATTTGAATTAGCAGCAAGCTCAGGGCAGACCACTAACGCCTACTCCGTTCAAAGGTTGGTTCTGGAAAGATGTCGCAATGATAAACATTTGTCAACGGACGACCTAATAAACGCCGATGCTACGCTTTATGCTCGCGGTCTGTCTACTGCCGAAATCCGGTTCGCGTGGCGAGCTAAAACGGTTTACAATCGTTGGGGTGTTGGAACAGTGCCTATATTCGACAGGGCCGCATCAAAAACTTTTTTTGAACGGTTCAAGCGAATCCTGAACACGGAAACCGCTGATGATTTTCGGAAGTTGGCAGTGGTCCATCAGCGACTGACAACCGCCCGTTCAAGGTTGTAACGAACGAGAAACAGGTGTAAGCAAATGAGGTGCATGTGCTCAGACTTGGAGAAGGACAGGGTCTTACGGACGAAGCGAGCTAGGCGCTGCCGAATAGTGTTGTTGAAACGCTCGACATGGGCTGTAAGCCCTGAGTCTTTGCCAACAGCTTGATGCTGTTCATCGGGAACGACGGCCTGGTAAGCTTCCCAGAAGTCGCTGAACACGATGCCTTGTTTGTAAGCATCGGGGATGTTACGCCAAAGTTTTTGACAAGTAGCAATGCCACGTCCACCTACAACACAAGCAACCACCTGGCGTGTCTGCTTACAAAGTGCTATCCAGACCCACCGTTTGTTACGTCTACATCGAACAAATGACCAAAGTGCCCCAAACGAAGTGGCAGGGTACATCTCATCAAGTTCTAGTTGCACCGCTTCAGGGTTGCCGGGTGTCACAAGGGTTGCGCTAAGCGGTGGCGTCGTCGCGGCTTTTTTTAAGCCACTTCGCTACCGTGGTACGCGACACTCCGAAGGTTCGGGTCAGCCCACGCATACTGGAGCGCTCCTGATAAGACTTCAGTATCTCGTCTTTCTTCGCTTCGCTGTACCCTTTAGCGCTCGCGTTCTCTCGACTGGCTTTACCGCACGCTCGGCACAGGTACTTTTGCTTGCCGTTTGGCGCGTGACCGTTCTTCACAAGTTTATCGCTCTCGCAGTGCTGGCAATGAACAACCTTTGTGACCATTCCTTAACTTATCAGTCTTCCCTAGACCACTACCCGGAAGTTGATTCATGATTTGGGTGAGCGTGGAAAGCTGTGCAGTTTTGCTCGGTTTCCAGGTGAGGAATACCAAGCTCACGAGCGTTTGTTTAATCTTCCCCTGTTAGCCACACGTTAGGTCTACACGTAGGGAAAGCTGAACACCGCCCCTTTGATAGGAGCGTTTGTGAGAAGTGCGTCATTGACATTCGTGTCGGTACTTAATGACAGTAAAAGCCCCGGTTATCGTGCCGAGGCTTCTTCCTGTTTGGCAATCACGCCGCTGCTATAAACCTTTCGGCTTCAAACGTTCGGACGCTATACCGTGCCAATCCCACTCGAGCCGTGCCAATTCAAACGCACAGCGGGCTTCAGTCAAGGCGTCCTCAGCTTCAGCGAACGCCGCGTACTCTGCCGGAAGCTCGAGCCTAAGCTTGGCTGTCCGCCCCCGTTCATTCTTACCGTCTACCCCTTCACACAGTTTGACCGCTTCAGCTTGCTCTAGCACCCGCTTAGCTTCAGCGTGT
This sequence comes from uncultured Trueperaceae bacterium, assembly GCA_963799485.1. Lineage (GTDB taxonomy): Bacteria > Deinococcota > Deinococci > Deinococcales > Trueperaceae > Truepera. Next base: position 469,529 of record CAWCXJ010000007.1, on the reverse strand, counting down.
GCGGTCACAGCCCCACACAGGGTAATCTGGGCATCCTCTAAACCGTTCTTCGCCGTCTTGAGTTGGGAGAGAAGAGAGGCCATCATGCCGCCTCTCCCCAAAAATCCCATTCGGGCAGTTCATCTTGAATAACAGGGGGCAGCTCATCATCTGCCCCGTCCTCTTTTGCAAGCTCTGCGTAAAGAGCTTGTAAGTCCTCTTCACGGTCGCTGTACATCTCGATGTCTACGAAGGTAAAGGGGCTCATTACAGAGCCCTCGACGCGACACGTACCGCTGCCTTAATGGTGGTGTGCTTAGAGACGCAGTTAAGGGTAGCGTCTAAGACTTCCCAGACTATGCCCCAGGTCTGAAGCGTGCCGACGGTAACGCCATTGCGCTCTAAGTCGTAGGCCTTAATAGGGCTCGTATAGCTTGCGCCGGGTTGTTTACGGATGGTGATATGCTGCATTTGGAACTCCGTTTCTAGTTAGGGGATGCTTACCAGGGCTTGCCCCTAACTGCCTTCAGTTTATCAGGTATCAGCTAAACTGTCAAGCATGTACAGCTTAAGCTAAATGTGCTAAAGTAGCGTTATGAAATGGAAACTGAAAGACTACCTAGAGCAGCACGACATCACCGCACATCAGTTAGCCCTCGAAGCAAAGCTTAGTTTGAACAGTGTTTACCCGGCAGTCCGGGGTGAAGCTGAGCGTGTCAGTTTGGCAACGCTTGACCGGATGCTTACGGCTCTCGACAAGCTGACGGGTGAGCGGGCAGAGCTAGGTGACGTACTCGAGCGCGACACTGACGCTTATGAGTTTCCGGGTGAAGTCCCGGCAGACATCCGGGAACGGATAGAACGCTTTGAACGGGGTGAAGTAAAGCTTATCCCGGCGGTTGACATCGCCGCTAAATACGGCGTCAAGCGTTGACCTTTGAGGTCATCTTTACTGACGAGGTAGATAGAGACCTCGAGGCGATTACCGACGTGCGAACCCGGAACGCAGTGATTCGTAAAGCACTTGACTTAGACACCGAACCCGACAAGCAGGGTAAGACCCTGAGCAGAGATTTAGCGGATTACCGCGTCGTCAGGGCCGCAGGGCAACGCTACCGGGTGGTGTATCAGATAGCGAGCCTCGAGGGTGTTGTAACGGTCGTAGTCGTCGGTATCCGTAAAGAAGGCGATAAAAGGGACGTGTACCGCGTAGCTAGCAAAAGGTTGGGGAAGGGGTAAAGATGGCACGTAAACGAGCAGACGGTGAGGGCACGATCTCGAAACGACCCGACGGCACCCGGGAAGCCAAGATTAGCCTCGGGTACGACGGTGAAGGTAAGCGGAAACGCAAAACCGTGTACGGACGCACCCAAGCCGAAGTACGCGAGAAGATCGAAATCCTCAAACAGCAGATAGCCAGCGGCGTCTACACCGACATAAAGCTGACGATAGCGGCTTACCTCGAGCGGTGGCTAGGGGAGAAAAAGCGCACGCTAAAACCCTCGACCTTAGAGCAGTACAAGAGCTGTATAGACCGCTCAATCGTGCCGATCATCGGTAACGTCAAGCTCGATAAGCTCACCCCTTTGCAGGTGCAGAGCCTCGTCAACGGGATATACGACGTTTCAGGCGCGGCTCGAGCGGCGAAGTGCCGCACCGTCCTCTTCAGCGCCTATAAACAGGCGATCCGCTGGCAACTTGTGACCCGTAACCCCGTAGAGGCGACTGAACCTGTAAAAGAGCCCCACCGGGAGATGACCTTGTGGGAGCCGGAACAGGCGGCACGGTTTCTCGATGTGGCGAGGGGACACCGGCTCTACGCTTTCTTTTATCTGGGTATGGCAACCGGCCTACGGCGCGGTGAGCTGTTAGGGCTGCGCTGGGTTGACATAGAGGGCAGCTTATTGCACGTCAAGCAGACGCTCGTAAAGGTCGGAAGCAAGCTCACCTTATCGACGCCGAAAACCCGCAAGGGATTTCGCACCGTCGCCTTATCGCCGGATGTGCTCGAGGTGCTGCTCTTGCACCGTCAACGTCAAGACGCCGAGCGCGCCTTGCTAGGTGATACCTGGGAACATTCCGAACTCGTTTTTACCTCCGAAGTCGGCACGCCCCTAAACCCCGACAACCTGAAGCGCGTGCGGGACTACCTTATGAAAGAAGCCGACGTGCCGAAAGTCCGGCTTCACGACCTGAGACACCTACACGCCTCTGTAGCGATCAAGGGCGGGATGGATCCAAAGGTGCTTGCCGACCGGCTAGGCCACAGCCGCGCATCATTTACGCTCGACCGCTACACGCATCTGTTTGAATCGCAAAAAGCGCAAAGTGCTGTGTCACTGCTCGACTTTTTGCCTAAAAGCAACCCGGACACGCTGAACTAAATCTCGTGGTCTTAAATTGGTCTTAAATGCCGTCCAAAGAAGAAACCCCGCACTTAGCGGGGTTCTTACTTTTGCCGTCTGTCACATTGTTTCTCTTGGTAGGCGCGGGCAGGATTGAACTGCCGACCTCTACAGTGTCAATGTAGCGCTCTCCCACTGAGCTACGCGCCTGTATATCTTCCCCGGAACTGCTTTAGGGTTCTGGAGGCGCTGACCGGATTTGAACCGGTGATGGAGGTTTTGCAGACCTCTGCCTTACCACTTGGCTACAGCGCCAGGAACTAGAGCCTATCACGGGTGCCAAAAATGTGTCAACAACGCCCACGCGCTGTTCGGGCGTGTCCGGTGTAACGGCAAAAAGCAGCTTTGCCGAACCGGCAGTAAAAAAACCCCGGGCGCTGAACCCGGGGTAAAGCTTTTGATTGAAGACCGTTTTACTTTTCTTTGTCGGAACCGCTTTGTTCCTCTCCGGTTGTAGGTTCAGCTGCGGCATTGATGGGTTCGCCAGATTCGGGGATACCTTCATCAGGGGCCGGGCTGACCTCGGGTGAGGTTCCTAGCGGGCTGACCGGTTCGCCGGAGGCAGTTACGGGCGGCGGGGTCGTTACAGGTGCAGCGGCGGGTGAGGTGCCGGCGGGCCTGCCGGTCGCCATGCTCGGGGAGACACCGACCGGTGGAACGTTGCCGGAGCTGCTTTTATCCGCTATTTTCGTCGGTGAGTCGGCGCGCGGGGCTCCGCTACTCCTCGGGCCGCTGACGATGGGCTGGTGCGCGGGCTTTTCGGCGCGCTTCTGGTTCTGGCGCTGAAGCAACCTGAACAGGGCGTATATCGCGACGATGATAACGACGACCGGAATAATCCAGCGGAGCAGCCACCAGAGTATCCCGGCAACCCACATGAGGAGCGACCCTAGCAGGCCGACAAGCCAACCGACAAGCCAGATAACACCGGCTGCAACGAGAAGAGCGATAACCGCAAAAACGACGAGTTCGACAATCTCTTGAATAGAGCGTTTCATATGCAGGTGAGTATAGCAAGAAGTTTAGCTGCCGTTTAGGAATGTACCCCCAAATTGTGAGCTGGCTCAGATTGCTCTGCTTTATTATGAGGCTTGGAAGCTTGCTTCATCAGACCGCGCAATCTTAATGTTCCAACCCGATAACATTTGAACCTCCCCGCATTACGCTGCATTTTTGATGTTCTGCCTAGGGTTTACAGCAAAAGAGGCTGAAAGATTTAGGGTCGATACGTTTGCAAAGTAGGCTCTTCTATACCCGGCTGTGATCATAGCGGCGTTCTCAGCTCGCCCAATACCTGCGGACAAACAGGGTCAGGCGGTAAACTAAGGGCGTGAAAGACTCCAAACAGCTAGGGTCAGCTGCTCCGGCGTCGGTAGCTCCGAACGCTCAGACCTGGAGCGCCCGGCGCGAAGCTTACGCGAACAACGAGGTTCATCGGAGCGGCCCTTCACTCGCCAAGCGTTTGGCTTTAGCGCGCTCCCATGCTGCAGACAAGTGTCTCGCCGTTGGTACGGGTACAGGTCATACGGCGGCAGCTCTGGCTGAACGTGCCGCGCGGGTCGTCGGCCTCGACGTGTCGAGCGGAATGCTACGCGCTGCCAGCAAGCTTTACGACCGGCCCAACCTCGAGTTCAGCGAGGCACCCGCCCACAACACGGGTTTGAGAGCTGCCAGCTTCGACCTTATTACCGCGCGGCACACGCTGCATCCTCACCCTGACCTCAAAGCCACCCTCGCAGAAGTGGCGCGGCTTCTCAAACCGGGTGGACGCCTGGTTATCGCCGACGAAACGACGCCGGACACCGGGGCCGGAGCGATAGACGCGTGGTACGACCGCCTCGAGCGTACCCGCGACGCATGTGCGGGCCTATACGCTGGGCGAGTGGCGCGTCTTGATTGCCGGGGCGGGGCTTTCGTGGATTGTCGGGGACGACGTGACGCACTATTCTACCAACGTCAAGCGTCGGTCCCGGAAGGTCGGCCCGGACGACGTGACGACAGGAGCCACTTACGACCTGCTGGCAGGTGCCGACGCACACGCCCGGAAGATATTTGAGATCGAATACGAAGGCTCGCGGGCGGTGCGTTTTCAGATGCCGGTGGCGCTGATTCTAGCCGTCAAGCCCGCAGCACCGGAGGAACCATGACGAACTACAACATTGCCGTTTTGCCCGGAGACTTTATCGGCCCGGAGGTCGTCGACGCGACCATCAAGCTGCTAGAGGCCGTAACACCGCATTACGGGATAGCTCTGGCGTACACGCGCCTCCCCTTCGGCGGCGGGGCGCTAGACGAATTCGGGACGCCGCTACCCGAAGAGACCAAACAGGTCTGCGCGGAGAGCGACGCCGTGCTGATGGGCTCAGCCGGAGGGCCGGTCGGCGACCATCCGTGGAACCGTGTACCCCGTGAAAAACGGGTCGAGTCGGGGATTTTGGGGATTCGTAAACACTTAGGCGTCTACAGCAATCTGCGCCCGGTACGGGTGTTTGGGGGGCTCGAGCATCTCTCCCCGCTTAAAAGCACCGTCGCTGCAGGTACCGACATGCTCATCGTCCGCGAGCTGACCGGCGGGATTTACTTTGGTAAACCCTCACACAATACCCCCGACGAGGGCGTCTCCACCGACGTCTATACCCGCCCCGAAGTCGAACGCATCGCCCGCGTCGCCTTTGACGCGGCCCGTTTGCGCGGAGGCCGCGTTACGAGCGTAGACAAGGCCAATGTTCTCGACGTTTCGCAGTTTTGGCGCGACGTGGTGGTGAGTATTCATGAAACCGAATACAGCGACGTGACGTTGGAGCACCTCTACGTCGACAACGCCGCCATGCAGATTGCCAGTAGTCCCCGCCAGTTCGACGTGCTCGTCACCTCAAACCTGTTCGGCGATATTTTGTCCGACCTCGCCGCCGTCATTCCGGGCTCACTGGGGCTGTTGCCCTCCGCCAGCTTGGGCGACGGCCCCGGTTTATTCGAGCCTGTTCACGGCTCTGCGCCGGATATTGCCGGAAAAGGCCTCGCCAACCCGGTCGGGACGATGCTCTCGGCGGCGCTGATGCTCGAGTACGGCCTGGGGCAACCCGAGGCCGCCAAAGCCGTTGAGCACGCAGTGCAGCGGGCGCTCGCAGAAGCGCCGACGAAAGACTTGGGGGGAAGTCGGGGGACGGAAGCCTTTACCGAAGCGGTTATCGGGTTTAGTGTCTCGTCTATGAAGTCGTCATAAAACCCCTGCCCGGGTCGGCATCTGCTTTAGTCGCGGGAGGCGCGCGCGCTAGACGGTATTGCAGTAGACGGTGTTGCGGTGTCGGCGAGAACTTCTAAAGCTGCTCGGTAGTGCTCACCGACAAGCGCTTCAGCCTCAGGCATGAGTTTACGGCGGCTCCGCTCGAGCTTGGCGCGCACCCACGCCGCGCCCTCGTCTACGCCCAAACCCTTACGAACATAGGCGAGGTGCAGCAACGACGGAACCTGCGCGATGTGCGCCGCAGCGTCGGCGGAGGCCAGCACGCGGGCCTCGAGCGTCTCCGGCTGAAGCGTCCGACTCGCCCGGTGGGTCAAGATGCACGCGGCAACCCTTTCGGCGCGCGCAGCGGGATAGTCCAGCGCGCCTAACAGCTTCCGGGCCAGAGCCGCGCCGTGCCGGTGGTGTTCAGGCTCGAGCGCCACGTCTTTGATCCCGGCGTAGTCGTGCAAAAGCGCGGCGAGTTCGACGATCTCCGGGTCGGCCCCGGTCGCGTGGGCCAACTCACGACCAAACCGCACGACGCTCATGATGTGATGCGTCCAGATACCGTAACCGAAAACGTTATTCGGCGCGGCGCACGCCCGTTCGACTTCAGCGTAAACCTCCGGTATTACCTTTTCCGGTGTCATGCTGCAGCCTAACTTACGCCCTCACCGGCTGCCCGGGTCAACTGACAAAGGCTTCTAATCTCCAGGATGATACGGTAGAGCCTATGACAAGACCCTGGCGCTTGGCGCTGCTGCTAAGCCTGACGCTTGGCGGTTGCGGCGAGCTCAATACCCCCGGCGACCCGCTGACCGTGTTCGCCTCGACCTTGGGGCCGGCCTATCTGGGTGAGCCCTACACCTTTGACTTTGTGGTCAACGGTGGGCTGGCTCCTTACAATTTCGAGCTTCGTGACGGTCAGTTGCCGCCCGGTTTGACCCTGGAAAACGGTTCGATCAGCGGTACGCCGACCCGCGAGGGAAACTTCACCTTTACGCTTCAGGTCAGCGACGCCAGCCTCTCACGCACTATCGAAGACTTTTCAGTAAATGTCACGACTGCGCCCCCGGCAGAACTGGTCTTGAATGTGCCGCCGACGACCATCAGCGACCCTGTGCGTATCCCCATCAGCGTGCGGGAGGCGCGGAACCTGCAGGCGCTGCGAACGCAGATAAGCTGGGACGACACCCTGTTTGAGTTCGTCGGGGGCAGCGTCCGCCCGGCTCAGGGAAGCCTGGCGCTGTTGCAGCGCACCCGTCCGGGACAGCTCAACGTCGACCTGAGCTTTTTAGGGCCGGCCCTAAACGGCGACGCGGAGTTGTTCTCGTTCGAGCTGCGCCCGGTCGAACCCAACACCCTGAGCCTCGAGGCGCGCACCGAATACCGTTCACGCGACGATGCGTTCGGCTTCTCGAGTACCCAGGACAGCGCCACCCCCGTAGAAGACACGCTGAACAACGAGACGGGCAATATCTTGAACGGGACAGGAACCGCCGACACCCCGACAGACGGAGGCACCGGACAATGAAATCATTTACCGTTTTGACCGCGCTGATTTTAACGACCCTAACGCTGAGTTTCGCCTCGGCAACGACCTACCGGGAGCTGAGTCTGGAGCAGCTTGTCAGCCGCGCCGAGCTGGGCTTTTTTGGACGCGTCTCGGAGATTGCCGTGCAGGTGCGGAGCGGTGAGCCGTATACGCAGGTGACGTTTGGCGTTTTACGGGCGCTGACCGGTGACTTGGGCGCAAGCGCCGAAGGCGACACCGTAACGCTCGCCTTTTACGGCGGTACCCTGCCGAACGGTCGCAGCCTGAGCGTCGAAGGGATGCCCGAATTCAGCCGCGGCGATGAAGTCTTGATTTTAGCCTACGACGCCCCCTACTACTCGCCTATCGTCGGCTTTTCGCAAGGACTGTGGCGGGCCACGCCGAACGGCTTTCGCGACCTGAGCGGGCGGCTCCTCAGCCTGAGCGACGCCGGACGCCTTTTGCGCGACGGTGAGGGTAGCGAGCAGACGGCTGTACTAGACGAGCTTGAAGCCCGGTTGGGGGCCGCACAGTGAACCGTTTTGCGAACCGTTCCGTAAACCGTTTTATCAAGTGGCCCCTTTTGGGCGCGCTCGTTCTCGGCAGCCTGGCTTTTGCCCTCGAGTACCGGATCGACCCCACCGGCGGGCCGGACACGCTCCGGACGCGCGTCGCCCGGGCCGCTGCTGCCTGGCTCGAGGTACCCGGCGGCGTCGTCGATCTGCAAGAGGTCGAGGGCGCACCCAACCGGATCGCCTACGGCGACGGCACGCGCTTCGGCCCCGACACTTTTTCACTGACCGTGCAAAAAGGCCCCGACCCTGCGACCGACGTGCTGCTCAACCCCGGCGAGCCGAATGACCGGGCGCTTACCCACGAACTCGGGCTGTTGGCAGGGCTGAGCCCGGCACCGGGTGCGCGCGGGGTGATGAACCCGGCGATTCCGCAAGAATCGAGTGCAGACCTCACACCCGCCGACGAAGACGCGCTCCGGGCCTTGGCAGCGTTTGTCCCGGCGGACATCAACCAAGACGGCGTGGTGGACTTTTACGACCTCGCCGATTTCGGCAGTGCGTTCGGTGAGACCGGCGTCAGCTTGCCCGCCGACATCGACGAAAACGGCGTCGTCAACCGCGCCGATTTAGGGTTGCTCGAGGCTGCCTACACCTTCGGCGCGCCCGCCGAAACCGACCCCGAAAACGCGCTTGCGGGCGCGTCACCGGAATCAGGTGTGGCCGCGTCGGGGGGCGCAACGTCCGGCGGCGCAGTCTCAGGGGGAACAGTTTCAGGCGGTGCGGTATCGGGTGGCTTAGCGTCCGGCGGTGCAGGTGGGTAGCGCATCGCGGGCAGCGTGAGGCGCAAAGCCGAGCTTGCTCAGCAGAACTTTCGGGTGAGAGTCCCACACGCTTTCAGAGGAACCGTAACGGACTAAAGTGGTGCCGCGCTTACAAGCGCCGGGCCTACGGCCCGCCCGCCGAGGGCGGCACCGCGACCTCCACGCCGCTCAGTGAAAAGTTGACCTGCACGCGGTTCACTTCTTCGATGCTGGCGCTGAACAAGTCGAGAGTGTAGGCCGCCAGAAACGCCTGATAGGTTTCCCCTTCGCTCAAGCTGAGGCCCGTAAGGGTGAGGGGCAGGGTGGGGCCGTACTCGATAGCAAACGGGTCCTCGAGGTAGCCGTTGTACCAGGCCGCCCCGGCGACCGCCGCCGCGCCGAGCGTCACCGAGTCGGCGCTAACCCCGCTCGCTTGCAGGTTGGCGGGCGCAGGCAGCCGCAAGCTGGGATCAAGCCGCTTGGTGAACGCGTAGGTCTCGCCGCGGTAGGCGACGCTGAACGTGTACTCCCCGGCGACCGCCAACAGCTCGCCGTAGCCGATGGCGGTGTTGAAGTTCGCGGGCCGGTCGTTGTCCACGCGCGCCTCGAACACATAGGGCTGGCCGTTGTTCCATCCCCCCGGCCCGCTCACCGTCACAGTCGCCACCGCCCCGGTCGCCGCCGCGTCCTCGACGACCACCAGCAAAAAGGTGCCCACGTCGGCCTGACCCTCAAACTGGTAGGTCCCGACGGAGGTCGCCACCGCCACGGGCGCGGCTCCCACCGTGACGTTCACGCCGTCGGTATCTGCCTCGGAGCCGTCGGAAACGGTCAAGGCGGCGCTGTAAACCCCCGCCGCGTCCGCGATGAAGGTGCTCGTCACCCCGTCGGCGCGTGCAAGGACGGCGCTGCTCCCCGAAGGTCTTTCGGTCAGCGCCCAAGCGTAGCTGAGGGCGTCGCCGTCGGAGTCGGAAGAGCCGCTCCCGTCCAGTGTCACCGTCGCTCCCGGCGAAACGGTCTGGTCCGGCCCGGCGTCGGCGGAGGGGGCGCGGTTCTGTGTGCCCCCCTGAGCACCGCACGCCGCCAGCAGGAGCACCGCACCGACGATGAACAAACGCCGGATGCGCTTCACCGCCCCTCCACGACGTTTTCACGACGCAGCGCCCGGACGCGCCCCCACTCCCGAACGGCGCGGGGCGTGTCCAGCTTCAGGCTTTTTGACCCCACTACCGGCACCTCCTCGCAGACCTTGCTGTCCGGCACGTCCAATTGATATGTTTCCGCCAGGGCCAGCCGAGCTTCCGGGCTCAGAGCGGTGTAGTATTGCTCAATCAGGTTAAGGGCTTGCTGGTAGGTGGTAATCCCGTCTACTTCCGCCTCATGGCCAGAGCCCGCGATAAGCGCCCGCGTAATGGGTTTCACCATCGCGCCCAGCTGATCCTGATCATTATCGTATGAAGAGTCTTCCAAATCAGCAAAAGCTTTGATAGCTTGTCCTTGTTCGGTGGGGCTGTTTGGGAAAATAGAGTTGCCATCGCCTGTAAAAATGCCAAGCTGGCCATCGGGCTGAATGGTGTTTAATCGGCCAATTGCCGTATAGTTGTACGCTTGTGTTAAAAAGGTTTCCCGGCTGGCTAAGTCCGGGTTGGCTTTTACCATCTGGTTCCAGGTTTCCGCAATGCCCAGCGCGCAACATCAACTGCTGGTAATAGCCGTCCTCATCCGGGTTTAAATTCCGCAAGGTTTCCCCGGCAATAATCACCCCTTTTAGCTCAGGTCTTTCGCCGATATGTTGGCTGATTTAAAACCAAACGCTGAGTTCCATCATCGTAAAAACGAAGTTGAGCAACAATTTCAAGAGGTAAGGTTCATCTCGGCTAGTTAGAATTTCAGTCTAATTGTGAAGCTTCAGATTTATCTCCTCGCCAGTAGTCAATAATAGATTCCATTGGTGTACCTAAAAGAGTAGCCAGACCTGCCCTTTCACGAATGTTTGGGACTCTCGGAAATCAGGCCGTTCGCGTCCTGAATAATATCCAATTGCCTTGCTGGCATTTTTGGATTATTATCTCCAAAGCGGGAAGTTAACGTTTCAGTGACAAATGCAATCTGTTCATCGGCATTTACAACTTCCGGACCGCCTGTTGGGATCAAACAACCGCATCCGGGTAAATGTCGCCCAAGTTGCCTACCAAATTGGGGTTGTTCAGGGCAAAGGGGCCTTGTTGCAGGAGCTGGGTTAATTGGTTCGTGTCGCAGTCGCCCGGCACGGCGGGGTCGCAACATTCCGGTGGCACGGGCGGCTTGGGCGGGGTGCCGCCACAGGCGGAAATGAACAGGGCCAACGCGCCCAGGCCCGGTCATGCCCGCGGCGGCCCGCTTGGCTGTTCCGGTGAAGCGGACAGAACCCCCCGCGCTGGGCGGCGCGGCGTAAGGGTCAGGGGCGGGGGTCTGCATGGCGTCCTCCTGGGCTGTGGTTTATTCCCCAGATTATGCGGCATCGCGGGGCTTTGGCGCAAGTGCAAAACCGCTGCAAGACAGGCGCATGTTCTAGAGAAGCCGCTGGTCGCTACGGTGTGCTGCAAAACGCGCGTGACCCCGGCGAAGTCTTACGGTAGCGAGACAAGCCCACGTACCGAAGCCACCTCTGCGTCCGGTGCCGCTGGTTTTTGCGGGCGGGCTGGTACGCTTCTGAACTCTTAACAGCTCGTGCGCGACCATACCGACCCAGAGCGGCGTTTAGGCTGACCGTTAAAAAGTATGCGTAGCGCTTACCCACCACGTTGGATACGCCTCTTACAGCGTTGCCGCAATAAGTTGCGCCTCACGCTGACCCTTCGCCAGAGCAAAACACGTCGAACCCGACCCCGACAGCAGCACGCCCCGAAGACCCGTTTGCCGTAAAACGCTCAAAACTTCACCGACGACGGGCTCGAGCTCTACCACCCCAGCCGTCAGTGCATTGAAGTAATCCGGTTCTTCGTTCTGCCCCAGTTGCCGTAAAACAGTTTGCAGCGCGAGCGGTTCTGTCACCTTATCCAGACGTCCGTATGCGGCTCCGGCACTCACCCCCACGCCCGGATTGACCAAGACAAGGTGAAGCTCAGGGGTTGTCACAGGCTCGAGCACTTCCCCGCGTCCGGTGGCGCGGGCCGCACCCAAAGCTGCCGTAAAAAACGGCACGTCCGAGCCGAGTTGCGCCGCGAGCGCCAAAATATCGACATCTGCCGGGTAGAGCTGCGCCAGCCCCCGTAAAACCGCGCCGGCGTCGGCGGAACCGCCGCCCAGACCGGCGGCGACGGGGATGCGTTTTGCGAGCCCCAGCTCGACCCCGCCGGTTACGCCCGTCTCACGAAAGTACAGTTCAGCAGCGCGGTAAGCGAGGTTTTGTGCGGGTGGAATCTCGAGGCCAGTGCCGGTCAGCTCGAGCTTTACGCCACGTTCAGCCGGGGTCAGCGTCAGCGTGTCGTGCAGCAAAAGCCGCACCATCAGCGTGTCCACGTCGTGAAACCCGTCGGTGCGGCGGCCCAGCACGCTCAGCCCCAGGTTGACTTTGGCGTAGGCGTTAAGGGTCAGCACCGGGTGTCCCAGACGGCGGCTAAGGCTTCAGCCAGCTCGAGGTCGGCTTGGGTCGTCACCTTCATCAGCCAGCTGTTCCCCTCGACAAGCGCGACTTCGTGACCGAGAGTACGCACCAGGCCCGCGTCGTCGGTCGCGGCGTAACCCGAGCGCCGCGCGTGGTCGTGCGCCGCTAAAATCAGTTCCCGGCGAAAGCCTTGCGGCGTCTGCACCGCGCGGAGCGTTCCCCGGTCGATGACGCGCCCGGTGCGGGCTTCGATAAGCGTGTCGGCTACGGTATTTACGACTGAGGCCGCGCCGTGACGTTTAGCTGTAGCGATGACATCTTCGATAATCCGGCAACTCAAAAAGGGCCGCGCGGCGTCGTGGATAAGCACCACGTCGGCGTCGGTTGCGCGTAAAAGCCTGTAAACACTTTCTTGGCGGGTGGCTCCGCCTAAAACCCGGTGAACGTCCGGAGGAAGCTCGAGCCCCGCCGGCATCGTCGGCGCTACCGCCACGACAACCTCAGCGACCAGACCGGCAAACGCCTGTACTGCGCGGTTTAAGAGGGTCTCCCCCGCCACACCGACGAGCGCTTTGGGGCCGCGCCCGAGCCGCAGGCCTTCCCCCGCTGCCGGAATCAGCGCCGCGACCTTTATTCTTTCCATCTCGGTGACCTAGTGTTTTCAAGCCCCAACAAGTCGAGCGTCCGCGCCGTAACCGTCCCGACGAGTTCAGCTATCGTCTCCGGACGGTGATAAAACCCCGGTGACGCGGGCATGATGGCGGCCCCGGCGTCATGTGCGGCGAGCATGTTTTGCAGCATCGGCCTGGAAAACGGCGCTTCACGCACGACCAGAACCAGCGGACGCCGCTCTTTAAGCGTGACGTGGGCCGCCCGCGCGAGCAGGTTGTCGGCGAACCCGTGCGCGACCTTGGCAAGCGTCCCGGCAGAACACGGCACAATCACCATCCCGTGCGCCCTGAACGAGCCCGACGAAATCGCCGCGCCCAAATCGGCGTCTTTATGCACGGCGTCGGCCAGCGCCTCGAGCCCCGGCAGCGTCTCGCCGAGTTCTGTAGGAATCACCTGCTTGGCTCCGCTAGTTACCACCAGATGTACTTCGACCGGCAACGTTCGGAGCGTCTTTAAGAGGTCTAAAGCGTAACGCAAGCCGCTGCCGCCGGAAACGCCGACGACGATGCGTTTGGGCGCAGTTGTCGTTGCTAACACGCGCTTACGATACCTCACTACCGCCCGGGGCGCGTCCGGCGCGTAAACTTGTCAGATGACGTTTAGCGAGTTTGAAGCTGCTCTAGCGGACATGGTTGAAGACATTCCGGACGAGTTTTTAACCGACTTGCAGGGGGTTCACGCGCTCCCTGAAGTGAGACTCGAGCCCAACTTTCACGAGGTCTACCGTTTGGGCGAATACCTGGACCCCGGCCCGAGCAGCTTTTTAGGGGCCGGTGAAGGGTTGGGTCGTCACATCGCACTCTACTACGGCTCGTTCGCCGCCCTTGCCGAGCACGACCCCGGTTTCGACTGGGAAGCCGAACTCTGGGACACCCTTACCCATGAACTGCGCCACCACGTCGAGTCGCAAGCGGGCGACGTGTCTTTGATCGAGGACGATTTACGGCGTGAACGCGCTTTTCGGGACGCCGACAGGTGAGCGCGGTAACCTCCAATCCGGCGTGGCTAGAAGGCGGGCAGCTTTTTAATGCGGGCGAATACTGGGAAGCGCACGAAGCACTAGAACCCCTGTGGATGAGCGCGGAAGGACTTCAAAAACGCCTCTGTGCGGGTGTAATTTTGCTGGCGGCGGCGCTGCACAAGGCGCACAAGATGGATAATCCACGCGGTGGACGGCGCAACTACGCGAAAGCTCTGGCGCACCTGGCGCTTTTGCCCGATGTTTACGAGGGCCTCGAAATTCGGCGGCTCGAGGCCGAGGTTCACGCCGCCCTGCAAGATGCGGCGCTGCGCCCGCAACTTCCGCTTGCTAAGGTAGTGCCATGAACGACTCCGATTCACCCGACGCCCTGCCGCACGACGCTTTACCCCATAATCAGCGCCGCGCCCGTCGCCCTCAAACCGACGCCAAACTAAGGCGCTCGCGTCAAGACCGGGTACTGACGGGTGTACTGGGCGGTATTGCCGAGTTCGTCGGGGCAAGTCCAAAAGCCGTAAGAATCATCTTTTCGGTAGCGACTTTTTTTTCCGGCGGGATTCTGGCAATCGGGTACGTGCTGCTCTGGTGGCTGGTACCGCTCGAGCCTGCCTGAACTCGGTTTACGGCGACCGTATTCTACGCTGTTTACAACAGCCTTCAGGCCCTTGGCAACCCACGCTACCGTTCCGAACCGGGTCTAAGCAGCAAAAAAGCCCCGGCACCGATAAAGACGACCGGCAGACCGACGCGAAAAAGCCAGCTGTCGGTATCGCCGAAGATAAACCCTTCAAAGAAGACGAAGCCGATTAGAAAAGCGGCGGCAGCCGGCCCCACCAGTCGCCTGCCCTGCCCTGTAAGCCCGGAATTTTTGGTGCGCCGTCCCTGAAGCAGCAGTCCGACCCCGACTGCACCCCAGATAAGCGCCCAGGCGTAGGCCCAGCTCTCGAAATGGTCGGTGGCGACCTGTACGAAAAAGAGCAGACCCAGGGTTGTCAGGACGCTACCAGGGATAAACAAGCCTGCGGTTCCTGACGGCCCGAAGGCCGCAACTGCCAAAAAGACGAGTCCCGGTACGAGGATAAAAAGGGGCCACAATTCTGCGCCCGACCTGCTGAGGAGCGTACCGATAAGCAGCAAACCGCCGCCCACAATGAGACCGAAACCGATACGCCGGTTGTTAAGTACCATAACAAACCTCCAGATATAGCTTGTAGGTATAGCTTGCCCTGGGGCCGATTGTAGACCATTAGGCGTGCTTGTAGGCCGCGCTACAGTAAGTTTTGCTTTCCCTGTACCCCCCTGTACCCGGCAAGACACGTAAGACCGAAGCCAAAACGCTAAAGTGCGAGGGTGAGGTGGCTGTGAAAGCAAAGGTCAAAGGCTCGAGGCTTACCCTTATTCTGGCAGGACTGGCCGCACTCGGCCCATTTTCTATCGATACCTATTTTCCGTCGTTCGGGGCGATTGCCGAATATTTTGGCGTAAGTTTGCTGCAGGTACAGGGAACGTTGACCTATTACCTCGTCGCGCTCGCGGCGATGATGCTCTTTCACGGCGCGCTGTCGGACTCGTTCGGGCGGCGTCCGGTGATTCTGGTCTCTCTCGCCGTTTACGTCGTCGCCGCGCTTGGCTGCGCGTTCGCGCCGAGTTTCGGCTGGCTCCTCGCCTTCCGCATCTTGCAAGGTTCAGCAGCCGGGGCGGGCGTGATCGTCGGGCGGGCGATGATTCGCGACTACTTCGGGGGTTCGCAGGCGCACAAACTGATGGCGCAGGTTACGATGCTCTTCGGCCTGGCCCCGGCGGTCGCGCCGATTTTGGGCGGCTATCTGCACGCGTTTTTCGGCTGGCAGTCTGTATTCGTCTTTCTGACGCTGTTCGGCGGAACCCTGCTGCTCGTCGCGCTGGCGACCCTCCCTGAAACGCTGCCCGCCGAGGCGCGCACGCCGTTTCACCCCTTGCCCCTCACGCGCACCTACCTGAGTATCTTCGGCAGCGGTCGTTTCGTCGCGCTCGTCGCGTCTTTGGGGTTCGGGTTCGGCGGCTTTTTGCTCTACGTGGCGTCGTCGTCGGACTTTATCCTGGGCGTCCTGGGGCTTCCCGATACGGCGTTTGCTTGGTTGTTCGTCCCGCTGGTGATCGGTCTGGTCGGCGGTTCGTGGCTGGTGAACCTTACTGCCGGACGTATGTCTGCCGAGCGGGTGGCCGGCTACGGCTATCTGCTGATGCTCGGCGGGGCGGTGTTCAACCTCGTTTACAACGTATTTTTTACGCCGCAAGTGCCGTGGGCAGTGTTGCCGCTCGTTTTTTATACGCTCGGGGCGGCGTTGCAAGGGCCGATCGTTACGCTTTACGCGCTCGATTTGTTTCCCAAAAGTCGGGGCTTGGCGGCGTCGTTGCAGGGGTTTATCCAGACGATGTTGTTTGCGGGTATCTCGAGCTTTATCGTCCCGCTGGTGCTGGGGTCAGGGCTTAAACGCGCCGTAGCGATGGCGCTGATGCTGGGGCTCAACTATCTGGGCTGGCGCTACTACCACCTGAGAATTGCCACCACGCCGACGCCTGTGCCGGCAGCTCCACCCCGCTAAAGCCTGTTATACTGCGCCATGCGTTTTAAGCTGTCCTTTCAGCTCGAGCCTCAGCGATGGCGTCTCTGACCCAAGCTTTTATATGCTGGTGTCACCGTTGTTTTACCTGTGTTTCGCTCGAGCCTGAAAAGGAGCTTTGCTTATCCCTACCTCTAAGCCACGCATCAAACCTGTCTACAAAGAAGTTCTAGCCGACCTCGAGACCCCGCTGACCGCGTACCTCAAGGTTGCCGGACACCCGAGTTTTTTGCTCGAGTCGGTCGAGCAGGGCGAGCGCGTCGCCCGCTATTCGTTTATCGGTACCGGTGAACGCCGCCGTATTGAGGTGCGCGGCAGCACCGTACAGGTCAGCACACCCGAAGGTGCAGAGAGTTTTCAGAGTGCCGACCCACTGCGCGTCTTGTGGGATTTGACTGTCCGGGGTGCTGAACAAGACCCTAACCTGCCCGACTTCTGGGCCGGCAGCGTCGGTTACGCCGCCTACGACCTCATCCGGCAGTACGAAAGTTTGCCCGACGCCAACCCCGATGAGTTGGGCGTTCCCGACCTTTTATTTATCGAACCCGAAGCGCTGATTATCTTCGACCACCTCAAGCGGCGTATCTTTTTGGTTGCGCCCGCCGAAGTCGGCAACGACGCGGACGAGGCGCGGGCGCACACGCTTATCGAGGGACTTTACGGCAAGTTGCGCGGGCCGCTTCCGGGCGTTCCGGGCGACCGGGCGGGGCGGCGCGTCAGCTTTACGCCGAACGTTAGCAAAGACCAGTACATGGACGCCGTTGCCAAGGCCGTCGAATACATCCACGCCGGCGACATTTTTCAGGTTGTGCCGAGCCAGCGCCTGAGCGCCGAGCTGGGCGTTCATCCGTTTGCGCTTTACCGGGCGCTCCGCGTCGTCAATCCGAGTCCTTACCTGGGTTATCTGGACCTCGGTCCGGTGACTTTGGTTGCCAGCAGCCCCGAAAGTCTGGTACGGAGTGACGGCAAAAACGTCGAAACGCTGCCAATTGCCGGAACTCGTAAACGCGGCAAGGACGCTGCCGAAGACGATGTTCTCAAAACCGAGCTGCTGGCCGACGCCAAAGAACGCGCTGAACACATCATGCTCGTCGATTTGGGCCGCAACGACCTCGGGCGGGTGTGCGAGTTCGGTAGCGTGCGTGTTACCGACTTGATGCGCGTAGAGCGCTACAGCCACGTGATGCACATCGTCTCGACGGTTGAGGGCCGACTTTCCGAAGACAAGACCCCGCTCGACGCGCTCGCCTCGACCCTGCCGATGGGGACGGCTTCGGGCGCACCGAAAATCCGGGCGATGGAGATTATCGACGAGTTGGAAACCGTTCGCCGTGGCCCCTACGCGGGCGCGTTCGGCTACGTGTCGGTCTCCGGCGCGATGGATATGGCGTTGACGCTCCGCACCGCCGTGATTACGGGGGGCAAGATTCACCTGCAAGCCGGGGGCGGTGTGGTAGCCGATTCCGACCCGGAGTACGAGTATCAGGAGAGTATGAACAAGTTGGCGGCGCTCGTGCGGGCGGTTGAATTGGCGACAGAAGGATTTGAAGCCTAATGAGTATTTGCAACGGGCATGTACGCGTGGACGACGCTTTGGCTCTCGCTGACCTGGTGCGAGAGCTTGGGGACTTCTCGAGCGTCACCCAAGAGCCTCCGGCTGTTACTTTGCAGCGCGCCGAGTGCTTTCGCTAAAGATTTGGCGATTATCGCGTCAAGCGACAGCCGTGCTCGGTGTCCAGATGTCCAATCGGCTGAAGTGGTCGGTTACTGCAGCGCAGCTGCTGCCGATGATGTCACCGCTTCGTTTCCTCGCTAAGGCTTCTTGTGCAGGGGCGTCTCACCAGCTTTAGCATCGAACTGATTTAGATTACTCGAAAGAAGTCGGAGTTTTCGAAGAGTTGTCGGTCTACGCTGAAGAAGTTTCCGTACCTTGGGTGTCTTAAAGCGTCCCTACCAAACGAACAGGCTGCAGTAAATGTCTACACTCCTGCCGTTCTCATTCTCATTGCTGATAAAGGCTGTCAGTGAAACGTATCCTCGTCATCGACAACTACGACTCGTTTACCTACAACCTGGTGCAGTATTTAGGCGAACTCGGCGTCCTAGTAACCGTCTGGCGTAACGACCAGTTCAACCTTTCCGATATTGACGACTTAAACCCAGGCGGCATCGTCGTTTCGCCGGGGCCGTGTACCCCCGTTGAAGCGGGCCATTCGGTCGAGGTCATCAGGCGTTACGGCGCGAAAACCCCGGTTTTAGGGGTGTGTTTGGGTCATCAGAGTATCGGCGCGGCGTTCGGGGCCAAGATCGAACGTGCGCCCCTGATTATGCACGGCAAAACGAGCGACGTTTCAAACGACGGCACGGGCGTCTTCGGCGGCTTACCCGAAACCGTGACGGTGACGCGCTACCACTCGCTGATTGTCCGCGATTTGCCGGACGTTTTAGAAACGAACGCCTGGGTCGATGAAGCGGGCGAACGCGTGGTGATGGGTATCAGGCATAAAGATTATCCGGTTTGGGGCGTGCAGTTTCACCCGGAAAGTGTGCTGACCGAAACCGGTAAGGCGATGCTCAAGAACTTTCTGGACATCTGCTGATGCACGCGCCGAAAGTTACCTACTACGATTTGGAGGCACGAACACACATCGTCAGTAAAGGCGCGTTCCCCGTAGACCGTTACCAAAAGGGCGACGGCTGGCTCTATCTGGCGCGGCCTCTCGTGGGTCATCCGCGCATCGCCTATATGGAAGCGTATTTGCTGCCCGCTCTGGGGCTTCAGGTCAACCGCTGGGGGCATCAGCCGGGTAGCGAGTACGCTTGGTACGACTTTTACGTGGATGTGATGACGTTTGAGATGAACGAAACGTGCTGGACAAGTCGTGACCTTTATCTTGACATCGTGGTCGTCGAAGGGCAGGCAGCCTATATTGCAGATACGGATGAGTTTTTAGAGGCGCAAACCGAAGGGCTTTTGACGCCGGAAGAAGTGGCGTATGCGCTCAGTGCAGCGCACAATCTTCTTAACGGTTTAGCAAAGTGCGGCTACAGTTTGCACGCTTACCTCGAGGCTCAAGGGTTCACCCTCACGTGGCACAGGTAAAAATGTACGCGCTGGCGTCACATCGCAAAACGTGCAGGAAACAGCTTTCGAGCCTCATTCACAGCTGTTTGGTAGACGCCTTTGCCTTGCCCGAAGACAAACGGTTTCACAGGTTTTTCCCATTAGAACCCGAAGACTTTATTTTTCCGGCAGGGCGTTCAGAACGCTACACGATTCTCGAGATTCACATATTTGAAGGTCGTTCGGCAGAGGCAAAAAAACGGCTGATTCGGCTGCTGTATGGGCGTTTTACGGCGGAACTTGGGTACGAGGTGAACGACCTCGAGCTGACCCTCCTCGAGACGCCACGAGAAAACTGGGGTATTCGCGGCCTGCCGGGGGACGATTTGGGGCTTTCTTACAAGGTCGAGGTATGAGCGTTCAGCTGAGCGTGATTACCGTAACACACGACCGCGAGGCGCTTTTACGGCAAAAGCTGGCGGCGCTTGAAGCCCAGACTTTGCCGCCTGAACAGTTTGAAGTCGTTGTGCTCGCCAACGCTTGCACCGACGAAACCGCCAAGCTGCTCGAGGAGACTCAAACGCCCTACCGTCTGCGGGTTCAAGTTTCGCCGGAACTGCTAAGCCCTGCACGCGCCCGCAACCTCTGTGCGGCAGCGGCGACGGGCCGGGTGCTCTACTTTTCCGACGACGACTGTTTGCCTGCGCCGGAAACGTTGCGAAAACATCTTGCTGAGCAGCTGCGTCCGTGTGTGGCAGTGGGGGGGCTCGAGTTCATCGCGGCAAACCATACCGAAAGGTGGTCGCCCCAACGGGTCGGCTTCTGGAACCTGAGCGGCGCGAATACGAGCGTTCCGGCAGCAGCTTTTCGGCGCGTCGGCGGCTTTGACGAAACGCTTTCGGGGTACGGCGGCGAAGATGTGGCGCTCGGGTTTGCCCTCAAAGAATTGCCCTTTGTGGCCTTGCCGGACGCGCCCGCGCAGCATCTCGGCCCCAACCCGGTGCGTTCGGGCGACCTGCAAAAAGCCTACAGCGCAGGCCGCAACGCGCGGCGTTTGGCAGGGCGCTATCCGGCGCTCAAGTATCGCCTGGGCGTACATTGGGGTTTACTGGCGCTTAAACGCTTTGCGCTGTTGGGGCCGCCGCGTCTGTTCTGGCAGCGACTGGCCCCTGAAGTTTACGCTTACGAACGGGCCTATCTACTGGGCGCACTAGAGGAGAGATGTGACTGAAGTAAACTTTGATATTACGACGCTTTTGGGCGATGTTTTCGACGGGCAAACGCTTTCACAGGAGCGGGCCGAATGGGTGATGGGCCACCTGATGGACGGACAGCTCAGCCAGATGCAGGCGGCGGCACTGTTAGCGGCGCTTCGCACGCGGGGCGAAACTGTCGCTGAGGTGATCGGTTTTGCGCGGGCGATGCGGGAGCGTGCCGTTCACGTGCCTGTAAACGTATCGGGGCCGCTTTTGGACACCTGCGGCACGGGCGGCACGGGCCTCAGCACCTTTAATATCAGCACGGCGAGTTTGTTTGTACTGGCAGCCGGCGGCGTCAAGGTCGCCAAGCACGGCAACCGCGCCGTAACGCGCAAGTCAGGGGCAGCAGACGTGTTGGAGGCGTTGGGGGCCAAGCTCGAGGGGACGCCCGAACAACTCGCCGCGTGTATAGAAGAGGTCGGTTTGACGTTTATCTTCGCCAAAACGCACCATCCGGCGATGAAATTCGTCGCGCCGATTCGCGCCGATTTACGGGCGCGCACGATTTTCAACAGCCTCGGCCCGCTGACGAACCCTGCCGGAGCCAACCGGCAACTTTTAGGCGTCTACGACCCCAAGTTGACCGAACCACTCGCACAGGTTTTGGCGGGTTTAGGGGTCGAGCGGGCGCTCGTCGTTCACGGCGACGGTTTGGACGAGCTGACGGTTTGCGGTGAAACGCGCGTCACTGAACTGGGTGAGGATGGGACGCTCCGCACCTACACCGTGCATCCTCAGAGTGTAGGGCTGGGATTTTTCGATAGGCTCGAGCTCTCCGGCGGCACCCCCGAAGAAAACGCCGTGACGATTCGCGCACTTCTTAACAACGCGCTGCACGGAGCCAAACGCGACGTGGTGCTACTTAATGCGGGGGCCGCGCTTTACTTGGGTGACAAAGCGCCGAACCTTGAAGCGGGCGTCATTTTAGCCGATGACCTGCTAAATTCAGGGGCGGCGGCGGAAAAGCTGGGGGCGTATCTCGAGTTTACCCAGCGGGCGTAAGAATACGGCTTTAACGGAAGCTACGGGTTTATGAAGATGCGGTGCTGCTCTGACTAAGGCATACGAATCAGGCAGATATATCGCTTCTCTACGGGAAAGCCTTGCGTTTTTGCAGCCTCGCGCTACGCTGCATGAAGCGCCGCCACCGTGAGGTTTCAAACGCGTAGATATTAAACTCATAGATTATGTCTTCACTGCCCGCAGAACCTTGAACCGACCCTCTGTAAAGACCGTTTCCCAAGCCGAGAACCGCTCGAGTTCCCGCTCATACGGCAGCGCTTTATTCGCCACCAAGACAAGCGTGCCGCCGGGTTTGAGCCGCTCATGGGCCGCTGCCAAAAACGCCTGCGGCACGTCCAGCACCACCTGTTTACCGACGTGGAAGGGCGGGTTCATCAGCACCGCGTCGAAGGTCTCTGCTTGCAGTTCAGAGTCTACGTCCGAGTGCAGCGCGCGCACGTCCGCGCCGTAGTGCGCCGCGTTGCGGTGGGTGCTGCGTACCGCCAAGAGGTCATCATCAGAAGCAGTTACGGCAGCGCCTGCAAGGGACGCTTTAAGCGCAATCACGCCGTAACCGCAGCCCAGCTCGAGCACCCTTTGTCCCACAAAATCCGCTAAGCGCACCGCTTCTAAAAACCGCGTCGTACCGGGGTCGAGCTTACCGGCGGCGAACACACCGGGTTCGGCTTGAAGGTTCAGGTCGGTGACAGAGAACTGGAGGGGGGACACCTCGAGGCCCTCGCCTTTTACCTTCTTAACCCGGACGAGCCGCCAGCCGCCGTCTTTGGCGAGAATGTCAAGCTCACCAAACAGCTTTGCGGCTAGTTTTTCGTAACGTTTGGCACCCTGGTCTTTATGCATGACGATTAAAGCCGCGCCGCCCGGCTTGAGCGCGGCGTGGGCTCCGGCGAGTTCAGCCGTGACGCGCCTGCTCCCCCGGTCGGTGGGTGGCACGAGCGCGATGAGGTCGGCGGCAGCGGCGGGTGCGTCCCACGGGGCACCGGCGACAATCTGCGTATCGGCGTCGGCAAACGTCCAGACGGCGCAGCGCAAGGCGGCCTTCGAGGTCTCCAAAACCAGCTTCGCCTCGGCGTCAGCAGACCAGTGCGACCAATCCACCCGAACCGGTGGCGTCGATGAGCGCACCCGTTTCCAAATCGGCTTTAGCAAGCATGAGCGCCACGCCGGGGTGCAGCGGATACCCCCGCAGCCCGCGTTTGACCGCGTAGCGCAAACCGTTGCCTGTTTGCATCAGGTGTTTGGGCTCGAGCGCGTGGTAGCGCGTCAAGGTCTCGGCGAACGTCACCAAACCAGTCTAGCAAGGAGCGGGTGCTAGGCTTGACGGATGAGTGAGCGCGTCATTTTAGGTATCGATACCTCATGCGACGATACCGGCGTCGGCATCGTCCGGGGGGGCCGCGTCGTCGCCAATATCGTGGCGTCGCAAACGGCGCTGCACGCGGCTTTTGGGGGCGTAATGCCCGAGCAGGCGAGCCGTGAGCATCTGGCGGTTATCGACACGGTGTTTCAAAAAGCACTCGCTGAGGCGGACGTAACCTTGGACGACGTGACGCACGTCGCGGCAACCTACGGCCCCGGCTTGGTCGGGGCGCTCTTGGTCGGTCTGACCTATGCCAAAGGGGTCGCGTGGGCGCGCGCTCTGCCGTTCGTGCCCGTGCACCACCTCGAGGGTCACATCGCTTCAGCTCTGGAAGCCTCGAGTTTCGCTGAAGGAGGCACCAAGCCGCCGTTTCTCTGCCTTATCGCCTCGGGCGGACACACCAGTTTGTTCGACGTGCGGGCGTGGGGCGAGTACAAGGAGCTGGGCCGGAGCCGCGACGACGCCGCCGGGGAAGCGTTCGACAAGGCCGCGCGGCTTTTGGGTCTCGGCTATCCGGGTGGCGCGGCGCTAAGCCGCTTAGCCGAAACCGGCGACCCGGACGCCTTCCCTTTTACGGTGCCGCTTAAAGGCCAAACCGGGTTCGACTTTTCGTTTAGCGGGCTTAAAACGGCTGTGTCGGTGCTTTTACAACGTCAACCGGACGCGCCCAAAGCCGACGTTGCTGCAAGCTTTGAACGCGTCGTGGTCGAAAGCCTGGTGCAGACGACGCTCCGGGCTGCCGCTGCTACAGGGTACGAAACGCTCGTCGTGGCGGGCGGCGTGGCAGCGAACAAACGCCTACGCGAACGTCTACAGGAAACCAAGCTGAACGTCCGGGTGCCGCCGCTAGCACTCGCCACCGACAACGGGGCGATGATTGCGCTCGCCGCGCACGCCCGGTTAGAAGCGGGCCTGACGAACCCTGACGAGGTAGACGCGACGCCCTATCTACCGCTCAGCGAGGTTTCGGGTGAGGTTTCGCGTAACCTCGATGAAATAGCGCGTTCGTAGGTCTCGAGATATAAAGGCAACACCTGCGCTTCGCCAAAGACGTCTACGGCCCGCGCCCGCGCCGCACCCGCAAATTTTTCGTGAAGCGCTTTGTTTTTAAGGAGCGTCAGCGCCGCCGTCGCCATCCCCGCCGTATCGCCTAAAGCGCACAAGTAGCCTGTTTTACCGTCTACCACGACCTCAGGAATCCCGCCTGTGCGCGTGGCAATTACCGGCACGCCCGCGGCCATCGCCTCTAAAGCCGCCAGACCGAACGACTCTTCGCTGCTCGGCAGCAAAAACAGGTCGCTGATGGCTAAAATGCTTTCGATACGCGGGAATGACCCCAAAAATGCGACCCGCCCGCCGACGCCGAGTTTCGTGGCTAGTTCAAACGCTTTTGGTCGGTCGGGGCCGTCGCCGATCATCAGCAGCCGCGCGCCAACCTCGCTCAAGACCTCGGCAAACACCCGCACCACGTCCTCAACCCGTTTAACCGCGCGAAAGTTCGAGACGTGCGTCAGGAGTTTTTCTTCCGGGTGCGCGTAACGAAGCCGCAACTCCGGCGACCCGTTCGGGCTGAAGCGCTCGCTGTCCACCGCGTTCGGCACCACCGTAATCTCGCGCTTCACGCCCATCTCGGCGTGGGTATAGCCCGCCAAGTAGTGGCTGACCGCCGTGACCGCGTCGGAATGTTCGACCGAGTGCTGCGTGGTGCGTAAATACGCTCGGTCGAGCCCGACGAGCGTCACATCGGTGCCGTGAAGCGTGGTAACGACCGCCGGGGACACGGGAACGCGGGCCATATCGCGGGCCAAAATGGCCGCCGCCGCGTGCGGGATGGCGTAGTGCGCGTGGATGATGTCGATACCGTTTTCTTCGATGACCTCGGCAAGTTTGGAGGCTTCGGCGAGGGTCGTCAGCGGCGCGTCGAAAAGCGGGTACGACATGCTCTCGACCTGGTGAAAGTAGATGTTCGGGTGCCCAAATTCGGTCAGCCGAAAGGGGACGCTGTTCGCCACGAAGTGAACCGTATGGCCCTGCCGCGCCAGGCCGACCCCGACTTCGGTCGCAACGACCCCGCTCCCGCCTGCACCGCTATGAAGCAAAACTGCAATATTCACGCCGTCCTCTTTTCAACCTTGCGAGTATGTTCAGCTACGCTCAGGGCAGTTTACGGGCGAAGCACACGCCTCCGGCGTCTTCTCCCCTACCTTTTGGTTTTACGGTTGCCGGGATGCAGTTTTTGGTGGGCCGTTCTCGAGTACACTAGCCGCTATGCTCCTCGCCAGCTTGTATTTCGTCTTGTTAAGCGCGCTGCTCGTTTTTCTGGTCAACTTAAAACGCCCGACCAACGACAGGCCGTGGCGCGCCGACCTCGTTCGTCCGCCCCACATCGACTTTGACGGCGACCGGGTAACGGTGCATGATGTGCGTAATATCCGTTACGGCGCGCCGGGAACCCCGTTTACGGGCCGGTGGGAAGACCGCGCGTACGATTTGAGCAGACTAAAGCGCGTCTGGTTCGTCGTCGAGTCGTTTAGCCAAATTGAAGCCATCGCCCACACTCTCATCAGCTTTGAGTTTGAAGGCGGCGAGTACCTGGCCTTTTCCGCCGAGGCGCGGGTTTTGCAGGGCGAACCCTACAACATCTTGCGCGGCATGTTCAACAACTTTGAACTCATCTACACCTTCGGCGACGAACGCGACTTTATTTTACGGCGGGCGGTCTACCAAGACCACGACGTCTACCTCTACCCACTGACGATGCCCCCAAACGAGGTCAAGAAGATGCTCCGGGACATCTTCCACGAGGCGAACATCTTGCGCCGTCAGCCCCGGTTTTACAACAGCATCAGCCGCAACTGCACGAACCTCTTGGGTCTACACGCCGACCACGCGCGGCCCGGGAGTTTTGCGTGGTGGCGACCCGAACAGGTCTTGCCCGGTACCTCGGACAGACTCTTGTACCGCCGGGGCTGGATCGATACGACCTTGCCGTTTGAAAAGATTCGGGAGGTCTACAACATCCGGCCTGCCGCGCAGAAGTATCAAGACGACCCGGAGGTGTCACAGAAGATGCGTGAGGGTTTTGGTCAATACTTGAAATCTTCAGGGGCCGGGGAATAGCGGCTGAGACGGGACTCGAGCAAACCCTCGCCGCCGCAATGTTGGGGAACCGGACAGTTTGCCAAAAGATGCACCCCAAGTCGACGTCAAATCTATGTCGTCGAATCTATGTCGCGCAGGGCGGGTTGAGGGTAGCGACCACGACTGCTCGGATCAAAAGCTGTTGGCACCGAGGCTCGCGGCCCCGCGTTGAAACCTGCCCGAAAAATCTGCCGGGTGCTACCGTCGGCACCTGCAGGGGTGCGTGCTAAACTCAGCGCGTGGATAACGAGGGAAAGAGCGGCGTCCGCGCCAACCGCGAAGCGGTAAGAAACCCGACGGCCTTCGAGGTCGTCTGGCGCAACGTCTGGGTACGGGCCACTGTGCAGCTCGTCTTGCTCGTCGCCGTCATCTGGATTTTGATCTACTTCCGCGCCAACTACGCGTTCGCGCTGCAAACCGCGCTCATCGGTTTTATCATCGCCTACATCTTGAATCCGCTGGTTGACGGCATGGGCCGCGTCCGTATCCGCCGCGCGCCGGCAACGGTCATCGTCTACATCCTCGTAGTGTTGCTGCTTGTTTTTGGCACCTACTTGCTCACCCAGATCGTCGGTCAGCTCGGGCGCTTTGTCAATGCGGTACCGCGCGCGCTCGACGCGCTGAGACCGCTGCTTACCAACGCTTCAGAATTTTTTGCGAGTTGGCAAGACCGGCTGCCCGCTTTTTTAACTGACCGTTTCGGCGTTGCTGCTGGAAACGATAACGTTGCCGGCGAGGTCGAAGCAAGGATTATCGCGCTATTCGACCAGGCGTCGGTCGGGATTACCAATCTTTTGGAGAACATCCTCAATCAGGGGCCGGGCTTTTTGCTCTCGGGCGCAACCGGCATCTTTTCGACGACCTTGCAAGTTTTTTTGATTCTGGTGGCAAGCGCCTACTTCCTCAACGACTTTCCCAAGTTTATCGCCAATTTCAAACGCTTTATTCCGGTTCGTTACCGCGCCGTATACGAAGACATCGGTAAAAAGGCCGATATTGCCGTCGGTGGCTATCTGCGTGGACAGTTGCTTATTGCTCTTGTGCTGGGGATATTTCTCTATATCGGCCTGCTGTTAATCGGGATTCGTTTGCCGCTGGCGATCAGCTTTTTAGCAGCGGTGCTCAACCTGGTGCCGTACCTGGGGTCTATTGTCGGCGCGATTCCGGCAATTTTGTTGGGACTCACCACTCAAACACCCTTTACCTCGGCGCTTTTGGTCATTATCTTGTTCATCGTCGCCAATCAGTTGGAGGGCAATTTGCTCTCGCCTTTTATCTTGTCGCGTTCGACGAACCTGCACCCGGTTACGGTTTTAATCGCCATCACCTTCGGGCTCGGGACGTTCGGGCTGGTCGGGGCGATTTTTGCCGTACCGACAGTGGCGCTCGGTAAGCTGGTGCTCGAGACCTACCTCTTAAAACGCCCGGCTTATACGGGCGCAGGCGCGGACGTACAGGTTTACCCGCTAAACAAAGAGCAGGCAGAAGAAACTCCTGCAGAGACCTCCGAGCAAAAGGCAAGGGTAGACTAGAGCGTGGCAAGAGAACAGGTAACGGTCAAGCGTTCAGGGCGCGGACAAAGCGCCAAGGCTCAGGGTAAACGGACAGGCACCAAAGGGTCAAAGGACAAAGGGGGTAACCTCGAGGTACCGGGGCTCGTTTTGCTGGCGCTCGGGGTGCTGCTTCTGGGGCTGCTGCTCCCACTGCCGACCGGCGAACTCGGCGCACTTTTACGGGGACTGCTGGTCGGGCGGATCGGTTTCGGCGCGTACCTCTTGCCGTGGCCGCCGCTTATTTTGGGCGGACTCTTTTTGCTCCGGCAGGCTCCCAAGGCGTGGCCGCGGGCGCTGGCAGGGTACGTGGTCAGCGCGCTCGGGGCGTGGCTGCTGCTTTCCTTAGCTGCGGCCCGCCGCAGGCGGTACGTGGGGCGGGGCGCTTCGCGACGGCGTGGGCGGCGGTCTCGGTATCCTCGCCCTGGCAGTGGCGATACTCGTGATTTCTGTCGGCGCCGATATCTTTTTAGCCTACCCGCCGACGACGCTGCTCCGCAGTGGCACACGTCGCAGCGTGTTGGGCGTGCAGCGAACCGTGCAGGGCGGCGCTCAGGTTCGCCGTAAGGTCAAAGGTCGGGCGGCGTTTTCAGCAGACGTGGTGCTCCTCAAAAAACGTTTGCGGCGGCTTTCGCACGGCCTCAGCGCGCTCGGCGGGCTCTATCCCGGAAGCGCCGAGCTGACGCACTGGCAGAGCGCGGTCAAAGACGCCTACGGCAACCTCAAATACGCCGACCCTGAAATCTTAAGTGACACCGAGACGGACGTGCGGGCGTGGGAAGAGGCGGTCGGGAGTTTTACGGCGGCCCGCGCCGCCGAACTGAGCGCGCAGATAGCCGACGAAGGGCTTCGAGGCTTTGAGACGCGCCAAGACGAACTTGCCGCTACCCTCGCCGAACCTTTTGAAGACCGGACGCTCGACGGGGTACGAAAACTTTTGGGCCTCGAGCACACCGCCCTCGGTGAACGTTACAACCGCCTCGTGCGTGAACGCGACCTCGCAGCCACGTCGCTGGGAGACGCCGACCCCAGGGCGCTCGTACAAGCCTCAGATCGGCATACCGAGCGGGTCACGACCTTCGCTGAAATCGGGGCGTCACAAAAAGCGCTGGGCGCCGACGCGGCGCGCCTCGCGCCCTGGGCTGAATTTTTAGCACACGTCGCCGAGTTGCGAGACGATTATCCGAACGCTACCGCGCTCGAGACCTTTTCTGCCGAACTCCGCACCATGCTCAAAAAGGGTCGTCCGGCGCTCGAAACGCTGGACACGCAGACCGAGGCGCTGGCGGCGTTGACGGCTTCTCTGGGAGTTGTCTCGGTAACCCCGGAACCTGCCCCGAAAGCTTTTGCCGATGACGCAGCGTATGAAACCGAAACACCTGAAGCTGAATATGAACCCGAACTTGCGGCACCGCCCCCGCCCGAAGCGCTAGACCTTGGGGGAAACGAAGACGACCCCGGTGAACCCATTCCCGAAGTCGGCGGCATCCCTGTTCAGCTGCCGCCGCTGACCCTTTTGGACGCCCCTGAACCGGGTCAAGACGACCCCGCCGCCCAAAACCGCGAGGTTCGGGCGCGTATCACCAAAATCGACGAGACGCTCGCCAACTTTCGTTTGCAGGGGCGCGTGGTCGCCTCGGTCCGCGGCCCGACGGTCACGCGTTTCGAAGTCGAACCGGCACCCGGCGAAAAGATCAGCCGTTTTTCGGGTTTGTCCGACGACCTGGCCTTGGCGATGGCGGTGGGGTCGGTGCGTATCGAAGCGCCGATTCCGGGCAAAAGCGTCATCGGTTTAGAGGTTCCCAACGCTCACCGCGACCTGATCAAGTTTCGTGAGGCCGCCGAGTCGCCCCCCTTCCGCCGCGCCAAGGCCCGTTTGCCGCTGATTCTGGGCAAAAGCATCGACGGTGAGATGGTCATCGGCGACCTCGTCCGGATGCCGCACCTGCTGATTGCCGGATCGACCGGTTCGGGTAAATCGGTCGCGGTCAATACGCTCATCGGCTCCTTGCTCTACCGCTATCTACCGACCGAATTGCGGTTTTTGATGATCGACCCGAAGATGGTCGAGCTGACGCCTTTCGACGGTATCCCGCACCTGTTGCGTCCGGTGGTAACGAACCCCAACGACGCCGCCGGGGTGCTTTTGGGCCTGGTGGCGCACATGGAGCGCCGCTACAAGATGATGAGCAAACTCGGCGCGAAAAATCTGGATCAGTACAACCAGAAAGCGCGCAGTCTGGACGAGGCCGAGCTGCCCTTTATCATCATCATCATCGACGAACTAGCCGACCTGATGATCACGAGTCCCAAAGAGGTCGAGTCGGCGATCATGCGCCTGGCACAGATGGCGCGCGCGACGGGGATGCACCTGGTGCTGGCGACGCAGCGCCCGAGCGTCGACATCTTGACGAGCTTGA
The DNA here is from genome assembly GCA_963799485.1 of uncultured Trueperaceae bacterium. Classification (GTDB taxonomy): domain Bacteria; phylum Deinococcota; class Deinococci; order Deinococcales; family Trueperaceae; genus Truepera. The sequence goes on along the minus strand of CAWCXJ010000007.1, from coordinate 439,416 downwards.
TCAAAGTCAACGTCCCGGCGCGGGTTGCCTTTGCGGTTTCGAGCGGGCACGACTCGAGAACCATTCTCGATACGATGGGGGCCGAGCGCCTGACCGGGATGGGGGACATGCTCTTTTATCAACCGGGTTTGGTCAAACCGGTACGTTTGCAAGGCCCGTTTATCAGCGAAGAAGAGATTTTTACGCTCGCCAGCTTTTTACGGCGACAACTTTTCGACGACGACTTCGGCGAGGCTTACGGCGCGGACTTCGACCCGCCGCCGCTGGACGAGAGTTCGGCGTCGGGGATGATCGACTGGAACGACGATAAGCTCCGTGAGGCGGCAGAACTGGTGATTCGTGACGATTACGGGAGTGTCTCGAGACTCCAGCGCCGCCTGTCGGTCGGGCACGCCCGGGCCGGCAAGCTGATGGACTCGCTCGAGGCGCTCGGTATCGTCGGCCCGCATATGGGCTCAAAACCCCGTGACGTACTGGTGGCTTACGAAGAGTTGCCGGATATCTTCGGCAAATGAACCCCGGTGAAATGCGCTATGCTGAGGCGTGACTGAAACGCCGAAAAATCCGCTCGAGATGAGCTACGAAGCGTTTCTTGAGTGGGCCGGTGAGGACACGCCGGCAGAATGGGTAGGTGGTAAGGTCGTGTTCTTGACACCGCCTTCTACCCGCCATCAGCTTATTGTTCGTTTTCTGGTTGCGAGCCTCAGCGCTTTTGCTGAAGCGTCCGATATGGGGATTCTTCTGCCCGCTCCCTATCAGATGAAGCTGGGGCCGGATTTACCGGGGCGTGAACCCGATATCTTGTTTGTGGCAAATGAGAACCTCTCGCGGCTTCAGAAAAACCGTCTTGCCGGCCCTGCCGACCTTGCCGTTGAAATCATCAGCCCCGAAAGCCGCGTAAGGGACAGGGGCGAAAAGTTTTACGAATACGAGCAAGCGGGCGTCAAAGAGTACTGGCTTATCGACCCCGACCGCGAGCAGGCCGAGTTTTACCGGCTCAGCGCGCGCGGCATCTACGAACTGGTGCAGCTAAAAGACGGCGCGTTCGAGAGCGAGGTGCTGGCAGGATTAAAGCTGGAACCCGGCTGGTTCTGGCAAGACCCACTGCCACCGCTTTTGAGTATTTTGAAGCTCTGGAAACTTGTTTAGTCCGTGCCCACTATTTTGTGCCCACTGTATTGACAAGTCTAAAAAGGCAGCCCATACTTTGCACATGAACAAACAGGTTTTGCGGTTCGGGCTGTTTACGGTAATTTTCATGATGCTTGCGGCGTGTAACCGTGAAGCGCAGCCTTTAGTGAGTCCGGTAGGGTCATGGCAAGGGACACTGACGACCACAACCGGCGGTTCGGGAACAGAGCCGTTTACCGCCGAAATCACCCGAACCGAAACGGGAGGCGACTACACCGGCGTTTTTACGGTAGGCGACACCGTCTATAACGTCTCTGGATTTTATAACGGTACGAATGACGAAGGGGAAATTTTTATCTTCGAGCTACCCCTGGGCGAACTTCAGCCCACCGTTTCACCCGCCGAGTTTTACGGCCTCACGTGGTCGGGGCCGATGACCGAGAACACATACTCAGGCGGCTGGTTTTTTAACAGTGAGACGGCAAATCGCACGCCCGCCGGAGAGTTCGGGCTCGAGCGCCGCCCCTGACACTCCAAACCGCTACTTTCCCGAACACGCTTTGCTAAACCCGGTGTCATCGGCTACCTCAGCTGTGAGGTGCTTTGTAACCTTCCCAAAAGCCCTGCTGGACGAGAAAAGTGTAGTCTGCTCGGGCTTTTTTCGGCGTTTGACGCGCTATAATTTTGGGTATCAGCAGGTCGTGAGCGGACGAAAACGATCCGGTCTGACCCTAGAAAGCTTTTCCTCACCTCAGCCAAAACCCGACAAAGGAGCCTATGCCCCCTGCCGCTACGCTCTCGCCGCAAGCCGTTACCGCGCCCAAACCAGCTCAGCAACCGGGCCGGAAATCGTGGCAACCCAAACGCATCTTTTTTACCGCCGACGCGCTGGCGCAGCCGTTCGGTCGGAGAATCCTCGAGCGTGTCACGGCGCTAGGTCTGAACGTCACCGAACTCGGCGGCAACCGCCTGCCGAGCTTGAAAGGCAAAGACGAGCGCGAGACCTACCGCTTGGCGAAAAGCACTCTGGCGGTGGTCAACGCGCCGCCGAGCATGATGAAGCTCCAGCCGATTCCGCCCTCGGCAGACTGGCAGTTTCACCTGGCGAAAGGCTGTCCGGCGCACTGTCAGTACTGCTACCTGGCGGGGTCGCTTTCGGGGCCACCTATTACCCGCGTTTACGCGAACTTGCCCGAGATTCTGGGCGGCCTTGCAGCTTATGAAAAGCCCGGTCGGCTTACGACCTTTGAAGCGTCGTGCTACACCGACCCGCTCGCTTTAGAACACCTGACCGGCAGCTTGTCAGAATGCGTGCGTTACTTCGGTACCCGCACGGACGCGCAGCTCCGCTGGGTCAGCAAGTTCAGCGCCGTGGAGCCGCTTTTGGGGTTGGCACATAACGGCAAAACGCGGGCGCGCGTGTCGGTCAACGCCGCACCCGTCAGCCGGAGGCTCGAGGGCGGCACCGCGCCGGTCGCTGAACGAATCGGTGGCCTCCGCAAGCTCGCCGAAGACGGGTATCCGGTCGGCGTCGTCATTGCCCCGATTATGCCCGTCGAGGGCTGGCGCGAGCACTACACTGCGCTTTTGGAGCGCCTCGAGGAAGCCACGCCACTCCCCTGCGACCTCACCTTTGAACTCATCAGCCATCGGTTTACACCCGGCTCCAAAGAGGTCTTGGAGGGTTGGTACCCGAACTCAGGGCTCGCGATGAACGAGTCGGAACGCGCCGTCAAACGCAACAAGTTCGGCGGCCTCAAGTACGTTTACGGCAAAGACGTGATGAACGAATTGCGGACATTTTTTGAAACCGAGCTTGCCGTGCGGTTTCCGGCAGCGCCGGTGCTCTACTGGACGTGAGCCGCTTTTGTTCAGGTCACCTTGACTGGGCAGCGGCGAAGCCTATATTCTTGAGAGATGTCGCAACAAGATGCCACGCTCAATTTAGCTACGCTCCTAAAACTCGACCCCGAGTTGGGTGAAGAGGTCAGCGGTGAGGGTGAGCTTGCGCCGAGCGCCGAACTGCTCCAAGCCGACGGTCTACACGTCGCCGGGCCGCTCCACTGGGATTTAACCGTGCGCGCCACCGGCGGCGACGACTACATCTTGACCGGAAGCGTTTCCGGGCCGGTCGTGCAGGAGTGCCGCCGCTGCCTCACCGAAGTCGAGACGCCGGTACGCAGTACGCTCATCTACCCGATGCTCTACCGTCCGAGAAAAGGCGGCGAGGTCCTTAAACTGCTCGAGAACGACGACGAGGACGACGTACTGGTCTTTTCTCAACCCACGGTTGACTTTGCCCCGCTCCTCGTGCAGGCTTTTGCGATAGAATCGCCTTTAACGGTACTCTGCAAAGAGGACTGCCGGGGCCTGTCGCTCGACGGCGTAAACTTGAACGACCACCCTGAACACGCCGCGCCGGTCGCGTCCGACAAGCGCTCCCCGTCCCCTTTCGAGTCGCTTAAAGATATCGAGCTTTAACAGCATAAAAGGAGTTTTATAGCATGGCCAAGCACCCCGTACCCAAAAAGCGCACCTCGAGCTCGTCGCGCGATTCACGCCGCGCCCACGACGCCCTCACTCCCCCCAATCTCGTCGCCTGCTCGCAGTGCCGTGAGCTCAAACCTTCACATATCGTTTGCCCGCACTGCGGTTCTTACGCCGGTCGTCAAGTCCTAGACGTCGAAGCGTAATCCGCTCAACCCTCGAGACTCGGGGACACTTTGGCGTTAGAGTAGGGCTGCATGAAGCAGCCTTTTTTTGTGGATGCCAGAACGGACGTTTTACGGTGAGTACTTTTGCAGCGCCACTACGCTCAGGCATTACCGCGCTCGGCGCTTACGCCCCCGAACGCGTTCTAAGTAACGCCGACCTGGAAAAGATGATGGACACCAGCGACGCCTGGATTACAGGGCGCACCGGCATCAAAACCCGGCACATCGCTGCCGAAGATGAATTTACCTCGCAGCTGGCGATTAGGAGCGTTGAGGACCTCGTGGCGCGTCACGGTGAAGGGGTGCTGGACGGCGTGGAGATGATTATCGTCGCGACCAATACCCCCGACGCGCTCTTCCCTTCGACCGCCGCTCTGGTTCAAGATCACTTCAAGCTCCGTGCGGGTGCGTTCGACCTGTTGGCGGCGTGTCCGGGCTGGCTCTACGCCCTTTCAGTCGCGCAGGGCTACGTCGAAGCGGGCAAGATGAAAAAGGTTTTGGCCATCGGCGCTGAAGCACTGAGCAAAATCGTCGATTGGGACGACCGCTCGACCGCCGTCTTGTTCGGTGACGGAGCCGGGGCTGCAATTGTTGAAGCTGTTCCCGAACCCTTTGGCTTTCGCTCATTCGTTTTAGGAACCGACGGTGCCGGAGCCGCGCATCTGAGCCGCAAGGCCATCGCACCTTGCTTGCCCGGTGGCGCGCCCTTGTCAGAAAATATCTATATGAACGGGCGCGAGGTCTTTAAGTTTGCGGTGCGGGTGATGGACACGGCGACCCTGCAGGCGGTAGAAAAAGCAGGACTGACGCCCCCCGACATCGGCCTGTTCGTCCCGCACCAGGCAAACTTGCGAATTATCGAAGCGGCGCGGGAGCGGCTGGGGTTGCCGCCGGAGCGGGTCATCGTCACCGTAGACGAGTACGGCAACAACTCGACGGCGAGTATTCCGCTGGCGCTGAAGGTGGGGCTCGAGTCAAACCGCATCCACGAGGGCGACCACCTTCTACTGGTCGCCTTCGGCGCAGGTCTGACGTGGGCCGCAACGGTTCTCACTTGGGGCAGCGGCGCATGATTGCCGCCTTGTTTCCCGGTCAAAACTCGCAGGTCGTCGGCATGGCGAAAGACCTTTACGGCGGCAGTGCTGCTGCTAGAGAAGTCCTCGATAGGGCTGAAGCCGCGCTGCCCGGCCTCTTGGCGCTGATGTGGGACGGTCCCGAGGACGCACTCAAACTCACCGCTAATCAGCAACCCGCACTTGTTGCAGCAGGCGTAGCGGCGTTTGCGGCGTACCGTGAAGCGGGCGGCGAAACTCCCGCGTACCTGGCAGGCCACAGCCTCGGCGAGTTTACGGCGCACGTCGCGGCGGGGTCGCTGAATCTGGCGGACGCCGTAAAACTCGTTTACAAGCGCGGTCGCTACATGCAAGAGGCGGTGCCGAGTGGTCGGGGGGCGATGGCGGCGGTTCTAAAAACAGACCGTAACCACGTCGAGCAGGTCTGCACCGAAACGGCGGCAGCAACCGGGCAAGTTGTCGAAATCGCCAACCTCAACGCGCCCGAACAAACCGTCGTTTCGGGGGCAGCGGCAGCGGTCGAGAGGGCAGCCGAGCGGCTTAAAGCCGAAGGCGCAAGAACCGTGATGCTCAACGTCTCCGCACCTTTTCACTGCAGTCTGATGCGTCCGGCGGCGGAAAAGTTGGCTGAAGATTTACGAGCGGTGCGGTTTCAGCCGCTACAGGTACCGATTGTCTGCAATGTTACGGCGGACATTCTGGAAGTTGTCGGAGACGCGCCGGGGCTTTTGGAACGTCAGGTGACCGCGCCGGTTCGCTGGGTCGAAACTTTGGAAAAGTTGCAGGGGTTGGGGGTGACCCGGTTTCTCGAGTTCGGTTCGGGGAACGTCCTGTCAGGACTCGTCAAACGCACCCTCAAAGGTGTCCCGGCGGTAGCCGTGACGGACATGAAAAGTCTGGAGGAGGCGCTGTGAGTACGCAAACACCTACCCAAGCCAAAGTCGTATTGGTAACGGGCTCGAGCCGTGGTCTGGGCCGCGCGGTTGCCCTGCAGTTCGGCAAACTCGGCTACCGGGTCGCGGTTCACTACGCCGGTTCGCAAACGGCGGCGCAGGCCGTGGCTGAGGAAATAGGCGCCGGGAACGGAGAAGCTGCGGTGTTTCAAGCCGACGTTTCCCAGGAAGATGCGTGTGTAGCGCTCGTCAAGGCGGTGCAGGAACACTTCGGCAGCCTGGACATTTTGGTCAACAACGCGGGCATCACCAGAGACGGCCTCGCCTTGCGGCTTAAGAGCAGCGACTGGCATACGGTCATGGATACAAACTTGACGAGCGCCTTTATCTTGTCTAAAACCGCGCTGCGCGGGATGCTCGCCAGCAAGTGGGGCCGCATCATCAATATCTCGTCGGTCGTGGCGCTTAACGGCAACCCCGGACAAGTGAATTACGTCGCGTCCAAAGCAGGGCTTATCGGTCTGACGCGGGCACTCGCGCAGGAATACGGCGCGAAAGGCATCACCGTCAACGCCGTCGCGCCGGGGTTTATCGACTCGGATATGACCGAAGGCCTGCCCGAACAGCTCAAGCACACCTTCCTCTCGAGAATCGCTGCGGGCCGTTTTGGACAGCCCGACGAAGTAGCCGCCGCCGTCGCCTTTTTTGCAGGCGAAAGCGCGTCTTATGTAAACGGTCAGACCTTGACGGTAGACGGCGGCATGGTATTACATTAGGGCGGCGCTGGGGCAGCCGTTACACCCTGTGATAGAATTTTTGCAGCTACCCCTTATGTTAGAATCCAGTGTTTTGAGACCTAACCCGGAGGAACCGTTATGGACAGAAGTGAGATTTTAGCCAAGATTAAAGAAGTTGCCGCCGACAAGCTCGACGCCGAACCCGGCAACGTCACCGAAGAAGCGTCGTTTGTGGACGACTTAGGAGCCGATTCGCTCGATGTGGTCGAGCTGATTATGGGGCTCGAGGACGAGTTCGGCATCGAAATCAGCGATGAAGAAGCCGAAGGTATCCGCACCGTCGGCGACGCCGTAAACTTTATCTCAGCGCAAAAGTAAACTAAAACTACCTTGACCTGGGCGGTACGGCACGTTTTGAGAGGCTGCGCCGTCACAGGTTAGACTGGAAAGATGAAACGAGTTGTCATTACCGGCCTTGGCCCCGTTGCACCTATCGGTGTGGGAGCGAAGGCTTTTTTAGCGGCGCAACAAGAGGGCAAAAACGGCATTCGCAAAATTACCCGCTTCGACGCGTCCGACCTGTCCGTACAGATTGCCGGGGAGGTCGATGTGGAGGTAACCGACTACATCGACCGCAAAGAAGCCAAACGCCTCGACCGTTTTGTGCAGCTCGCGCTCGTCGGCGCGTCGCTGGCCTTGCAAGACGCCGGTCTCAGCGAAGACGACGTAGCCGGGGAGCATACCGGCACCTGTATCGGCAGCGGCATCGGCGGTTTGGACACCTGGGAAGCACAGTCGAAAATTCGTTTTGAACGCTCGCCCATGCGGATGAGCCCGTTTTTTATCCCGATGATGATTGCCAACATGGCCTCGGGTCAGGTGTCGATGCGTTACGGCTTGCAAGGGCCGTCCAGCACCGTCGTCACCGCCTGCGCGACGGGTTCGGGCGCCATCGGCGACGCCTACCGCATCATCGAGCGCGGCGAGGCCGAAATCATGATTACGGGCGGTAGCGAAGCGTGCGTGACTCCGATGGGTATCGGCGGCTTTGCGGTGATGAAAGCGCTCTCGACCCGCAACGACTCGCCGGAGACGGCTTCACGCCCGTTTACGGCGTCCCGCGACGGCTTCGTCGCGGGTGAAGGGGCCGGTATTTTGGTTTTAGAAGAGTATGAACGCGCCAAAGCTCGCGGCGCTACCATCTACGCTGAAGTGATCGGCTACGCCACCTCTGCCGACGCCCACCACATCACCGCCTCGGCACCGGGCGGCGTGGGCGCGGTGCGCTGTATCAACTGGGCGCTCAAGTCGGCAGGTATCCCCGCGGACAAAATCGACTACATCAACGCCCACGGCACGAGTACACCCATCAACGATCTCAACGAAACGCTGGCCTACAAAACGGTCTTCGGCGGCAAAGAGAACGTTCCGCCGGTTTCGTCTACAAAGTCGATGACCGGGCATATGCTGGGCGCGGCGGGCGGCGTCGAGGCGATTGCCTGCGCGCAGGTCTTGAAAGAGGGTTTTTTGCCGCCGACGCGTAACTATGAAGACACCGACCCCGAGTGCGACCTCGATTACATCCCGAACTGTGCACGGGAAGTGCAGGCCGAGCATGTGCTATCGACCAATTTTGCGTTTGGGGGGCAGAATGCGGCGCTGGTGTTTCGGCGGGTTTGAGTTTTTTAGCTGACAAAAACATTTGAGGTCACCTTGAACCCACCTGACCAATTTTGGTAAGCTCATTAAGCTGAATATTCAAGCTATGACAGTTTGGGAGGCTGTGGTGGGCTATCAGACTTTGCGTATCTCAGGTAATATGGATGTGGTCGTTGGAGCTGTGAAAGACGCGCGCCTCTTAGCGCTTTCCCCTCACTATGTCCGCGCATCTGCTACCGACAAGAACGTGGTCTGGATAGCTGAAGCCAAAGCTAACTCCTCATTGTTGAAAATACTGGAACAAAGTGGGTGGTTCACTCACGCTGATGCTCATGAATTTAATGGCTCGAAATCCGATTCAGCTTCTTTAAAACCAGTATCAGGACAAAAAGTTAAGCGTAACTCTACTGAAAAGCCTACCCCTGAGACTTTCAAACGCAGTCATGGTGTTCGTGGGTCAGCGTACTGGAAGATGATGGAACAACGGCGTTTAGAGAGAGTCTCTCGACAACCTCAAAAACTGGCGGGTTCTGAACGCACTTTTGAGATACGGATTATCTTGTTCTCAAAACGCGGGTTTGAGATTAATCAGGAGTTGCTCTGCAATAACTGTAACAAGCTTAGGAAGCCTGTTTTCCGCTATAAAGAAAGCACCGAAGGTCAGGTATGCCTTTGCAAATGGTGCAAAGAACATGTATATGAACGCTCACATGGAAACAGTTCAAATGATGCAATGCACAAAGCAGTGATGCGGAAGAGGTCATATGGTTGACTTTTTAGTAGCTACAGAGCGCTAAACAGCTCCGTACTCATATACCGCGCTCCCGTATCCGCTGCCATACACACCACAACCTTACCGGGGCCGAGTTCACGGGCCTTTTCTAACGCCGCCCAAACTGTCGCGCCACTGCTCATCCCGACGAACATCCCCTCTTCACGCGCTAAGCGCCGCACCAGCGGAAAGGCGTCCTCTTCCCACGCCATCATCGCGCCGTCGAGCAGGTCAACGTCGAGGTTGCCCGGAATAAACCCCGGCCCCATCCCCTGAAACTTGTGCTGCCCGCGCTCATGACCATTTATGACCGCGCTCCGGGCCGGTTCGACGGCGTAAACCTGTATCTTCGGGTTCTGCTCCTTGAAGTAGCGCCCCACCCCGCTGATGCTGCCGCCCGTCCCCGACGCCCATACGAACGCGTCGATCCGGCCTTGCAGTTGCCCCCAAAACTCCGGCCCCGTAATGCGGTGGTGATAACGCGGATTGGCCGGATTTTCAAATTGGTTCGGCATCCATGCGCCGGTTGCTTCGGCAATCTCCTGCGCTTTAGGAATCGCGCCCTGCATCCGCTGTTCGCCGGGCGTAAAGACGAGTTCTGCGCCGTAAGCAGAGAGCGTCCGTTTACGCTCCTCGCTCATGGTGTCGGGCAAGACGATGACGCAGCGGTAGCCGCGCATCGCGGCGATAAAAGACAGGCCGATGCCGGTGTTGCCGCTGGTGGGTTCGACGATGGTCTGACCGCTGCCGGGGGTCAGGATGCCGCGCTCTTCGGCGTCTAGAATCATCCCCAAAGCCGTGCGATCTTTGATGGAACCCGCCGGGTTTTGACCCTCGAGCTTCACCCACACTTCCGCCATCTCGGGTGTGACGACCTTGTGCAACTTGACGACCGGCGTATTGCCGACAAACGCGTCCAACATCTTGGGTTGTACGGAATCTATAGCACTCATATAAGTCAGTCTAGAGCCCACGCCAGCCTGCACCTGTTACGAGAACGGCAGAAGCCCCAAAACCCGTGCGAAACGAGCAGTTAAGATAGGGTATGACTCACACCGAGCAGGGTATGCCTGCAACCAAAACGCTGCCCAAGATTGCCCCGTCGATTCTGACTGCCGACTTCGGGCATCTGGCGGCGCAGGTTCGGGAGGCTGAAGCGGCAGGCGTAGAGCTCTTTCACCTCGATGTGATGGACGGCAATTTCGTCCCGAACATCAGCTTCGGGCCGGGCGTGGTTGCGGCGGTGCGGCAAGCCACGAAACTGCCGCTGCACGTTCACCTGATGGTCGAGGAACCCGAGCGCTACACGGCGATGTTTGCCGACGCCGGGGCGGACACCATCATCGTCCACTACGAAGCGACGAAACACCCCCACCGCGCGGTTCAAAAGGTCAAGGAGCTGGGCAGAAAGGCAGGGCTGGCCCTCAACCCCGGTACGCCGCTGGTTGTTTTAGAGCCCCTTTTAGCCGACCTCGAGCTGGTACTCGTCTTGAGCGTCAATCCCGGTTTCGGCGGTCAGGCGTATATTCCCGGTACCACTAAACGGCTTGAAAAACTTAAAAAAATGCGCGACGCGGTAAACCCGGACTGTTTGCTCGCGGTCGACGGCGGCGTCAAAGCTGATAACATTGCCATGGTCGGCGCGGCAGGTGCGGACATCGTGGTCGTCGGGAGCGCGGTTTACAACGGGCGTCCCGTAAAAGACAACCTCGCCGCCCTGCGCGGCGAATAAGTGCCGAGCTTTGACCCAGAAATTTAAGGAGACGTATGCCCCTGGTTATCGGTAAAGAGATTTTAGACGCGGCTAAAGCCGGTGGTTACACCGTCCCGAGCTTTAACACGAACAACTTGGAGACCACCCAGGCTATCTTGGAGACCGCCGAAAGGTTGCGCGCCCCGGTTTTCGTCCAGATTTCCGACTCGGCCCGCAAGTACGGCGGTACGGAAACCCTGCCGAACTTGGTACGCGATATGGCGAGCCGGGTGTCGGTTCCCGTCGCGCTGCACCTAGACCACGGCTCGAGCTACGAAAAGGTTTTGCAGGCGCTCCGCACAGGCTTTACCAGCGTGATGATCGACGCCTCGCATCACCCGTTAGAAGAGAACATCGCCGAGAGCAAACGGTGCATCGAAGCGGCGCACGCCGTCGGCGTCTCCACCGAAGCCGAGTTGGGGCGTTTGGGCGGTATCGAAGACGACATCGACGTGTCTGCCAAGGACGCGTTTTTAACCGACCCGGACGAGGCTGAACGCTTTGTCGAGGAAACCGGCGTCGATTATCTCGCCGTCGCCATCGGCACCTCGCACGGCGCGTACAAAGGCAAAGGCCGCCCGTATATCGACCATGACCGCATCGAACTGCTCTCTAAACTCGGTATTCCGCTCGTGATGCACGGGTCGTCGGGTGTGCCGCACTACCTTATCGAAAAACTCCGGGCTACAGGTGCGGACATCGGCGACCCTGCCGGGATTCACGACGACGACGTCCGGCGGGTACTCTCGACCGCCGTCGCCAAGGTCAACGTCGATACCGACCTCCGCTTGGCGCTGACCGCAGGCTTGCGCGAGATACTCTTCAATACGCCCAAGGAGTTCGACCCGCGCAAGATTTTAGGCAAGGGCCGTGAGTATATGGCGCAGGTCGTCGCGGAAAAGTTTGAACTGATGGAAACGGCGGGTAAGGCTTGAAACCTACTGCGTACAAAGGCAACCCTTTGCCCCTAAAGTGCGAAGGGGTTGCCCTCTGATAGTGAGACCAGCAGGCGGCGTTCTGTTTACGGCGTCGATAGGCAGCTCGAGGTACCATCATCTGTGGACGACCATCCCTTGTGGAAATACTTTCGCGACGTAAGTACAGCGGTCAGCGCCGCCAATCAGAGCGGCAGCGCCCAGCCCTACGTGCGCGGCGCTTACATGGTCTCGGCCTTCGAGGGCGACCTCGAGCTGAGCGTCACGGACGTAAGCGAAGAAGATGCGGTGCTGATTGCCGCCGAGCTTAAAGCGGCGGGCGTGCGAGCGGTAATTCGCAACTCGTTTGTCTGCCCGTACTGCGGCTTAAAGGTGCCCGCACAAGACTACTGCGTCAACTGCCGTAAAAGGCTGCCGGAGAGACCGGGGCCCTGACCTTATCAAAACAAAAAGAGCAGAAAGACAATCCCCGCAGCTTGTAGCATCCCCGTTGCAATCCAGCCGAGCGCCGGAACCCGCCGGTAACTCCCAAACACCAGCGCCAAAATCCCCTGAATTAAAATCGGCAAGGAGATAAAAAGCGCGACAACCAAAATGCTCCCCGGTACACCCGTACGACGAACAACGAACGCAAGTCCAGCGACGAGGCTCAGCCAGGCCGCTACCGTGTGCAACAACGCCAGCAGTACACCTTCGTAATAACCCGCCCTCACAGCTTCATTGTAGCTTCTAGACGCATGAGACGGCCCAAAGCTTTTACGGCACGTTTTACGGCGCATTTTGGGGTATCGTAACCTCACATCTATTTGCGAGGAGGGCTTATGCTCGCCATCATCACCGATTCGACCTGCGACTTGCCCGCGGCCGAACTGCAAACGCTTAAGATTCACCGGGTTCCCCTATACGTCAACTTTAAGGGCGAAGTGTTTAAGGACTGGCTCGAGATCAACCCCCAAGACATCGTCGAGGGCGTCGCTGCGGGCGCTGCGATCCCCAGTACCAGCCAGCCGAGCCCGCAGGATTTCGTCGATGCTTTTGAGGCCGCCGTAAAAGAGGGGGCCACCGAGATTTTGTGTGTGGTCATCTCGAGCGGGCTTTCCGGTACCTTTCAGTCGGCGACCGTCGCTGCTGAAGGGTTCGCCGTACCCGTTCACGTTTTCGATTCGTTAGCCGCAAGTTTGGGGATTGCCATGATGCTTAAACGCGCAGCAGAAATGCGCGACCAGGGCGCAGACGTGCGTGCCATCCTAGACGAGCTGACCCGCATCCGCGACGTGGCGATGCTGCGTTTTACCGTCGGCAACCTCGATTATCTCAAGAAAAACGGTCGCATTGGCGGCGCGAGTGCGCTGCTCGGCAGCCTGCTCAATATCAAACCCATCTTGTCGGTGGTCAAGGGGCGCGTCGAACCCGTCGGGCGGGTACGCGGCAATAAAAAGGCGTTGCAAGCGATGCTGAGCGACCTTAAAGAACTGGCGACGCAGAGTACGCCGCAAGTTCATTTTTTACATATCCAAGACCCGGAAGCTGCTGAAACCCTGCGCCGGGAGTTACGTAAAAGCGGGTTGAGTTTTCACGACGGCGGTACCTACGAGATCGGCGCGGTGATCGCCACGCACGTCGGCCCCGGCACTTACGGCTTTTACGCCTACCCGACCTGATTAAAGGCGGCCCAGAACACTGCAGGGTTTTTCATCCCGTTCCCCGTCAGGCTTTCATAGACTAACGGGGTGTTCGCCAAACTGACCGCCGCCGCCCTCTTGGGTGTAGACGCCTACAAGGTAGAAATCGAAGTCGATGTTGCAGGTGGCCTGCCGGGGATGATGATCGTCGGCTTACCCGACACCGCCGTACAGGAATCGCGTGAGCGGGTACGTTCAGCCATCCGCAACGCCGGGTTGCCCTTTCCCGCAACACGTATCGTCGTCAACCTGGCCCCGGCGGATGTTCGCAAAGAAGGCCCGGCGTTCGATCTGCCTATCGCGCTGGCAATTTTGTTGGCGCAGGGTGTAATTCAAGAACGAGCCCTGGAGCGCACCCTCATCGTCGGTGAACTTGCGCTAGACGGGGCGCTCAGGCCGGTGCGCGGGGTCATCAACGTGGCACTTTACGCAGCTCAGGCCGGAATCAAAAGAGTATTGGTTGCACCCGAAAACGCGCAGGAAGCCGCTGCGATTGAAGGGCTCGAGGTCTACGCCCCCACCACACTCACGCAAGCCGTCGCCTTTTTACAGGGCCGTGGAACGTTGACGCCGACCGTTCCTGAAGCCGTTCCGGTTGCCGTTGACGCCCTGGATTTAGCCGACATCAAAGCTCAGAGCGCCGCCAAACGTGCGCTGGAAATCGCCGCAGCGGGCGCACACAACCTGCTCCTTTCCGGCCCGCCCGGTTCGGGCAAAACGATGCTGGCGCGGCGCTTGCCGGGCATCATGCCGCGCCTGACGCGGGGCGAAGCGACCGAAGTGACGCGGATTCACTCGAGCGCCGGAACCCTGCAAGGCGGCCTGATGCAGTACCCGCCTTTTCGCAGCCCGCACCACACCGTTTCGGACGCCGGTCTCATCGGCGGCGGCAACATCCCGCGGCCGGGCGAGGTGTCTTTGGCGCACCGGGGCGTGCTCTTTATGGACGAGTTTCCGGAGTTCTCGAGGCGTGTGTTAGAGGTTTTACGGCAACCCTTGGAGGACGGTGTGGTCACGATCAGCCGGGCCAGGGCCGCGCTGACCTTCCCCGCCCGGTTTATGCTCGTCGCGTCGCAAAATCCGTGTCCGTGCGGGTTTTACGGCGACGCCCAGAAACCCTGTACCTGTTCGCCGGTACTTCGCCAGCGCTACCGCGAGCGCCTCAGCGGGCCGCTCCTAGACCGTATCGACCTGCGCCTAAATGTGCCGCGCCTAAACCCCAACGAGCTGTTGCACGCGCCCCCCGGTGAAGCCAGCGGCGTCGTTCAGGCGCGGGTCGAGGCCGCGCGCTCGTGTGCAGTAGCGCGACAAGGCGTCCCCAACGCCGAACTCGGCGGCACGGCGCTGCGCGAACATGCTGCGCTTTCACCCGGCGCGGGCGCATTTGCCCAGGCCGTTGCCAAACAGCTGGCCTTGTCCGGGCGCGGTTTCGACCGGCTTTTGCGCGTCGCCCGGACGATTGCCGACCTCGGCGGCGGCGCAGACTTGAGCGAAGCGCACCTCGCCGAGGCGGTCAGCTACCGGGGTAATTCTTAGCACCGGAGAAAAAAAGTTACAGACGCACAACCCGGTTCCTGCCAGGACGAAGCTGCTCTAGTCAAGCCTTCTCTGAAAGTGCTAGATTGAAGGACAGATTGTATTTAATTTTCGTGTGCAGGAGGGTATACGTGGGTAAGCGAAAACGACCACCCCGGCTGGCATTTCTTTTAACGGGTCTCTCTGGACTGCTCAGCGGCTGCGCGCTCAGCGGCCCCCAATCGATTTTCGATACGGTCGGGCCGGTGGCGCGGAGTCAAGAAAGCCTGTTTATCTTTATTTTTTGGATAGCGACCGGAGTCTTTGCCGTTGTCACGGGTGTGCTCATCTACACCATTATCAGGTACCGCAGGCGCGGCGACGACGACGGTTCGGTTCCCGACCAGATTCACGGGGTCGCGTGGTTGGAAGCCACCTGGACGGCTGCGCCGGCGGTGATTCTGGTCATCATCGGCGTCCCGACCGTCGGCCTCATCTTTCGTACCGAAAGCCGCGTAACACCCACCCAAGACGACCTCGTTGTCAACGTCACGGGGTATCAGTGGTGGTGGGAGTTCGAATACCCCGAACTCGGGATCACCACTGCCAACGAACTGCACATCCCGACCGGGCGGCGGGTGGTCCTCAACCTCAACTCCGGTGACGTGCTGCACTCGTTTTGGGTACCGAGAATTGCCGGGAAACGCGACTTGATTCCCAACCAGGCCAATCAGCTCTGGCTCGAGGCCGACGAAGCCGGTCTCTACCGGGGCCAATGCGCCGAGCTGTGTTTGGGCGCGCACGCGTACATGCGCTTCCGGGTCATCGCCAGCGACGCCGCCGAGTTCGAGACCTGGACGGCGCTCTTTAAGCCCGACGAGGCGCAGATGGTTCAAACACAACAGGATCAAGCGCAAACCCCCGACCCGCAGATTGCTGCCGGTCAAGCCTTGTTCAAAACCAAAGGCTGCGCGACGTGTCACGCGGTTCAAGGCTACGCTTACGGCGAAAAGGCCCCCAACCTGACGAATTTCGGGATTCGCACCTCGCTCGCAGCAGGGGTTGCCGACAACACGCGAGAGAACCTGACAAACTGGCTCCGCAACCCGCAAGAACTCAAACCCGGCAACTATATGCCGACGCTGTGGGCCGCTGACGACCCCAAACGTGATGAAGAGATCGCCGCGCTGGTCGCCTACTTGGAGAGTTTAGGTAACAGTCCCGAACTCGCTGCGCGCGTTCAGGCCGGGAGGTAACGATGTCCATCGGCAGACAACCTGTTCCGCACGGTTCTCCTGAAACCGGTGCGCTGCTCAAACGCCCGACGTGGGAAACCGGTATCTGGAGCTGGCTCACCACCGTCGACCACAAACGTTTAGGGATTCTCTACTTTGTGACAACTTTCGGTTTCTTCTTGCTCGGCAGCATCGAAGCGGCGGTGATCCGCGCGCAACTCGCCGCGCCGAACCAGCAACTCGTCTCCCCCGACTTTTACAATCAGCTCTTTACCGTCCACGGCGTGACGATGGTGTTTTTTGCGGTTATGCCGCTCGGTACGGCGTTTGCCAACTATTTTGTACCGCTGCAGATCGGTGCCAGAGACCTGGCTTTCCCAAGACTTAACGCGTTCGGTTACTGGGCGTATCTGGCGGGCGGTTTGCTCTTTTACTCGAGCTTTCTCTTAGGCGGCGCGCCCGACGCCGGTTGGTTCGCCTACGCGCCGATGACGCAAACCACGTACAACCCCGGTCAAGGTATCGACTTCTATATGGTCGGCCTGCTGATCAGCGGTATCGGCACGCTGGTTACGGCGATGAACCTGATTATTACGATTATCAACATGCGCGCACCCGGCATGAGCATGATGCGGATGCCGCTGTTTCCGTGGATGATGCTCGTCACCGCGTTCTTGGTCATCTTCGCCTTTCCGCCGCTGACGATTGCGCTCTTCGAGGTCGTTATGGACAGGTCGTTCGGGACGCTCTTTTTTAACCCCGAAGGCGGCGGCTTGCCGATTTTGTGGCAGCACCTCTTCTGGATTTTCGGTCATCCGGAGGTCTATATCGTTATCTTGCCCGCTTTCGGTATTATCAGCGAGGTCATCCCGACCTTTTCGCGTAAACCCTTGTTCGGTTACCCGATGGTCGTGTTGGCGGGTATCTTCATCGGTTTTATGGGTTTTGCGGTGTGGAGCCACCACATGTTTACAACCGGGATGGGGCCGATGGCGAACTCGGTGTTTGCAATTGCCAGCTTTGTTATCGCCATTCCCACCGGCGTCAAGATTTTCAACTGGCTGGCGACGATGTGGGCCGGGCGCATCTGGTTTACCACTTCGATGCTCTTTGCCACCGCCTTCTTAGTGACCTTTACGCTCGGCGGGATTACCGGCATCATGCTCGCTGTGCCGCCGTTCGACGCGCAGGCGCAGGATTCGTACTTCGTCGTCGCACACTTTCACTATGTGATGGGCGGCGGCGCGCTCCTGTCTTTTTTTGCCGGGATCTACTACTGGTTCCCCAAAATGACGGGCCGGATGCTCAGCGAACGGCTCGGCAAATGGGTATTCGGGCTCGTCGTGGGCGGCTTTCACCTGATCTTTTTTCCGCAACATCTCTTGGGGCTGTTAGGGATGCCGCGCCGCGTGCAGACCTACGACGTAGGTTTGGGGTGGGATTTTTATAACCTGATGTCGTCTGTCGGCGTGCTGGTTTTGGGTGCCGGGGTACTGCTCTTTATCTTCAGCCTCTTGCGCGATATAAGGAGCGGCAAAGAAGCGGGTGACGACCCCTGGGATGGACGGACGCTCGAGTGGAGCATCTCATCGCCCCCACCGCACTACGATTTCGGCGACCTGCCTATCGTCCGAGACCGCGACCCGGTGTGGCACGCCAAACATCCCGAACTCATCGAAAAACGCGACGACTTGTCCGAAAGCACCGACGACGAACCCGCCTTCCAAAACGCAGCCGACGACGAGGACGAGTTCGTGCATATCCCCGGTCAGTCGTGGTTTCCGTTTTTAGCCTCGGTCGGGCTCTTTGTCGGCGGGATGGCGGCGGTCTATCACAACTGGCTTTTGGGCAGCCTCAGCGTTGCATTTATCGCGTTCTGCATCTACGCGTGGGCGTTTGAAGGCGTCGGTGGTCATTACGTGCGGCTACGCCCGAGCGAACGTCGCGGTACCGGTCTCGCTTACATCAAACCCAAAAAATCTTTAGGCGGGCAATCATGAGCAGTCAAGCACAAGGGGCAACACCGGCACACGAACACCCTGTTGAACACCGTGCCGAACACCGCAGTACCCCGCTCTCCGACCGTAAGCTGATGATGTGGCTTTTCTTGGCCTCCGACTGTATGTTTTTTGCGGCGCTCATCGGGACCTATCTGGTCTACAACGGGCGCAGCCTCACGGGGCCGTATCCGGCCGAAGTGCTGGACATCCCGCTGACGACCGTCAGCACCTTTGTGCTGCTGATGTCGAGCTTTTTAATGGTTTTGGCGCTCCACGCCATCCGCCTGGGCGACATCCCCAAGTTTCGTTTGTGGACGTTCGGCGTCGCATTTTTCGGCGCGATCTTCCTGGGCTTTCAGGTTTACGAATTCCGTCAGTTCGTCCGCGAGGGCTTGACGCTCCAGCAAAACCTGTTCGGCAGCACCTTTTTTACCCTGACCGGCACGCACGGTGTTCACGTCACCGTCGGGGTGCTGTGGCTGTTGTCACTGCTGATTTTGTCGTACATCCGCCCCATGACCGAACGTGACGCGCTGAGCGTAGAGATTGCCGGACTCTACTGGCACTTCGTCGATATTGTCTGGATCGTCATTTTTACGGCGGTCTATCTGGTCGAGTTTATTTAGGACAGCAGGTGTCATCTGGTCGAGAACGCACTCAGTCTTAGCTTTGCTGACTAGCACGCACATTCCAAGATGATGTTGACGTTTTTTGCAACATAAAGGGAGCTGTAGAGAAGGTTATGGCCAAGAATACCAAAAACGATCAAGCACGGCACGACGACGCACATAATAAGCACGAGGGCTCGAGCGTCCTGTTTTACATCTTTATCGCGCTCGTTTTGGGCGCGATCACCTACCTCGAGTTCGCTTTGGTCGAGTACCAAGATATCTGGTTTGCGGGGCTGAGCGGCAGCACCATCTTGCTATTGTTAATCGGCCTTTCAGTTGTGAAGTTCGTGATGGTGGTAATGTTTTTTATGCACCTGAAACAAGACGACCGCACTTTTACAGGCTTTTTCACCTCTGGCATGGTTATCGCCGTCGGTACCCTTTTCGCCCTCTCCGCGCTCTTCACCGTTCGGAGTGTTGCAGCGGCCCAAACGCCGCAGCAAGAAGAGCAGCTTCAGGCTGAGACCGAAGCGTCCGACGCCGGAGCCGAGCCGACGATGGCGCACCGCTTCGAGTATCCGGCTCCTAAAACGCTCGATGTCAGCGTCATCGACCTTGCCCCCGAAGGTCAAATTTTGGCGGGTATGAGTGTTGTAGATAGTGGCGGGCCCACCCAGCTGGCAGCGACCAGCCGCGGCAAACGCACACCTGCCGGGATTCCGCTAGCAGCCCCGCCCGCCGCCGTCACGCTCCCCGACCCGTTTACCCAACCGACGGCGCAGCAGCCCGCCGCGTCTCAACAGACCCCTCAAGCAGCACAACCTGCCCAACCCACGCAGGCAGCTGCGCAGAACGCCGCCCCCGCAGGCAACGCCGGGGGTGGTCCGCTGCTGGCAGACGCCGACATCAGCGCCGGTGCAGGCGTTTTCACAGCCAACTGTGCCGCGTGCCATCAGGCAACCGGGCAGGGCGTGGCAGGAGCTTTTCCGCCGCTCGTCGGACACGCGCCCAAACTAGCCAACGCCGAAGGTGGACGAGATTACCTGGAAAAGCTGCTACTTTACGGTTTACAAGGCGAAATCAACGCGGAGGGACAAGTGTATAACGGTGTCATGCCCGCGTGGGCACAGCTTTCCGACGACGACTTGGCGAACGTTCTGAACTACATCCTCAGCGACTGGGGGAACGCCGACGCCATGCCCGCCGACTATCCGGCTTTTACGCCCCAGGATATTGCCGCGCAACGTGACGCCGGGCTCAGCTCACAACAAGTTTACGAACTCCGTCAGACTCTGAATCTACCCTGATCATGACCGGACGCTGGGTTTTCGATCCTGTTTTAGTCGGTGGGCTCGTCACGCTGGCACTCGTGTATCTTTTGCTGACCGGCCCGTTGCGGCAGCGTTACGCACCGGGCACGGCGTTTTCTCGCCGTAAAGCTTTTTACTTTTATAGCGCGGTCGTTTTGCTCTACCTGACCGACAGCTCGCCGCTTCATGATCTGTCCGAACTGTACTCGTTCAGCGCCCATATGGTGCAGCACATGCTGCTCGCCTACGTGGTCCCGATTTTGCTGCTGTGCGGCCTTCCGGATTGGCTCGTGCGTCCGCTGTTACACCCCCGCCTCAAACCTGTCGCCAAGACGTTGACCCACCCCGTCGTTACATTTTTTGTCTTCAGCCTGTTTTTTTCGCTCTGGCACATTCCGGTCATCTACGAAGGCGCGCTGGCAAACTCGCTCGTTCACCACACCGAACACGCGCTGTTCCTCTTTACCGCGCTGCTGCTCTGGTGGCCGCTGCTGAGCCCGCTACCCGAGCTGCCGCGTCTCTCGCACGCAGGGGCGCTCATCTACCTCTTTTTACTGCCTGTCGCGCAGCTGCCTGTCTTTGCCGCCGTAACCTTTGCCGACCACGCGCTCTACCCAACCTACGCCAACGCGCCACAGGTGATGTTCGGCGACGCACGGATGGATCAGACGATGGGCGGGGCGCTGATGAAGCTCGGTGGGTTGATAGCTTTCGGGTTGCCGTTTATCCTCACATTCTTTGCGTGGTACAAGAAAGAGGGCACGACACGTTACCGCCAACGGGCGCAAGCTTAGCGCGCACCCTCGAGTCCACGACACAAATCCACAACACAAAACGCTGCGTAAGGTATCTTGAAGCATGTCTATCACCGCTATCGCCTTCGACTGGGGCGGCGTCTTTACCGAGGGTACGTTCGACTCGTCGGCTGTTCGCAATTTGGCTGCCAGGGCCAACGTCGCTGAAACCGACGTCGCCAAGGTGTATTTTCCGCTCATGGAGCACTTCGAGGCGGGGGCGTTCGGCTTCGAGACGTTTACGGAGCGCTTCCTTACCGAAGCCGGTGGCTCTTTAAGTGCACCCGAATTCAGTGACGTGTTTCTCGGTTCGGTCGTTGACCGGCAGAAGATGTACGACGTATTGGCGAGCATCCCCGAACGCTACACCGTCGGTATCTTGTCAAATAACGTCGAGGTACTCTGTGACGGGGTGCGAGACGACCCGCGAATGGCGAGGGTTCAGCACTTCGTCTTTTCCAACGAAATCACGGTGCGTAAACCCGACCCGGCGGCGTTTGCGGCGCTTACGGAGGTGCTGGGGCGTCCGCCCGAAGAAACCGTTTTTATCGACGACAACCCGGACAACATCGCCGCGTGCGAAGCGCTCGGGTATAAGGGACTTTTACTCGAGACTTACGACGGCTTTGCCGCTGCGTGGCAAAACCTTTTGCCCGACCTGCTTTTGCCATGAGCAAAAAGGCGACCCGGCTGTTGCAGGGGTATATCTGGTATCCAAAAGACGCCGCCATCGACTTGGGCGATTACTTGCCCCGGACGCTCGAGCCCGATATCCACGTGTTGTGGGACGAAGTGCGGCCCCCGTTTACCTTTTTCGACGACGGCACCCTAGCCGCGACGCAGCACATCTTTCAGTTTACGGTGCTGACCCGCTCCGAAAATCCCGAAGGGCTGACGCCGTGGCTCGCTGAAGTGTTGCAGAAAAAGCTCGAGACCACGCCGCCCGGTGTAGGCTGGCAGGTTCTAGAAGATTTGCGCGAACTTTAGAGCAGCGCGAGAAGACAGCAGCGTAATTCTTCAACCGACCCGACTTCCCAGGTTGGTGGCACAGCGTCGTGCGGCAGTTTTTCGCGCACCTGTTCGGGCAGCCGCAGCCGCACACTCCGCCAGCCGAGAACCGTGGGTGCGTGAAAATCTTTAAGCGGGTTGTCACCGATATAGACAAGCTTTTCGTGAGGTAAACCGAACGCCTCACCGACGTGCTCGAACGCGCGCACATGCGGTTTCCAGAAAGCTTGCCCCCAGGCGTCGGTCAAGACAACCGGGGCGGCGTAGCGGGACACGCCGAGCGCCTCGGCCTTGGCTTCCTGACTGACGAGTGGCCCGTCTGAAATCACGGCGAGCGGGACATTTAAGCTTCGCAATTCAGCTAAAAGCGGTTCGATTCCCGGCAAATAGCTGATGTCGGGCAGGTGTTCTCGGTAGCGCTTTACCAGCGTCGCCACGTCACTTTGAAGTTCCGGGTAACGTTTCAGCAGCGCGTCGAAGCTCGAGCCCCTCGAGCCCTCCAAAAACCCGTTCCAGAGGAAGCTGAACGCCTCGTCTGCGCTAACGCTCGTGCCTTTTACGGCGGTTTCAGCCACAGCCCGAAACCCGCTTTTAACGTAGTCGCGCTCCAAGTAAAGTGTATCGTCGAGGTCGAGAACGACGCCTAGTTTAGCTTGTGCCGAGTTCACCGAAAACTCACCAGAGCGGCTCGGTTGTAAAATGCTCGACGTTGTAACGGGTCATGTAGAGTCCGACCGTATACGCGCCGAGGCTGGGCTCGAGCCTTTCGCCGTGCAACACCGCCAGAAGCCAATCCGGATAATGTCCGCCCGCAGCGTAGGCGAGCGGAAAACCGCCGCCGAAACGCGGGTTGACTTCGATTAGCACCGGGCCACGTTCGGTTAAAAATGCCTGCAAGGTAATCGGGCCGCGCGCGCCGAGTTCGGCAGCAGCCTCGAGCAACCGACCCAGCCACTCCCGGATGTCATCGTCGGCGATGGTCACGCCCTGGATCGACTCACCGGCTAAGGTGCGGATGCGGACACGCGGGACGTAGTGGAGCGGTCTGCCGTCAAAACCGATAAGCGCGTCGATGGTGATTTCAGGGCCGGAAAGCTCTTCCTGCACGATGGCGTTCGGCACGCGGGCGAGGATGCTCGTCAGGGTGTCGGGGGTGGCGCGGTAGATGTCACGGCTCGAGGAACCGTCGCGCGGTTTCAGAAAGAGCTGTTCGGGTAGGGCTGCGCCCCCGAGTTCGTCCACCGTCCAGCCTTGCGGCACGTCGATACCGTGTTCGGCAAACGCCCTTTGCGTCAGCCATTTATCGCCGCTCAGGGCGACGAAAGCAGGTCTCGAGACGAGCGCCCGGCAGCCGGCGTCGGCGAAGGTCTGAATGTTGGTAGACAAAACCTCGAGTTCGGTGTCAATCGTCGGCACGATGAGGCCGATGTTATGTGCGGAAACCAGCTCGAGCAGTTCAGGGACGTAACTTTCAGCTTTGACCGGCGGCAACCGAAACGCGCCGTCGGCCTTATAGAGCGCCGGAGCGAGGCTGCTCGCGTCACCGGCGAAGGCTTTTGCACCACGCGCGTGCGCCGCTCGAGCAAACGCCTGCAGCAGCGAAACGCGCCTGCCCGCACTCGTTATGAGGACGTTCACAGCTCTCTCCTATCGACCTTACGGCAACAGTACGTAGCTTCAGTTCTATACCTCACTCAGCACATCCTCGAACGCCCGCACTGTCGAGGCCGGGGTAAACGCTGCTGCTCTTAGCGGCCCGTAAGTGCGCAGTTTGTCTTGCAAAGCTTTATCGTTAAGCAGCCTATGGATACCGTCAGCGAGCGCAGACGCGTCTTCATTTGGAACGATAATGCCTGCGCGGCCGTACTCGAGTACCTCTGCCGGCCCACTCGGGCAATCGGTGGCGACGACCGGCGTCCCGACGGCTAAAGCTTCAGCAATCACGCGGCAAAAACCTTCAAAGCGTGAACTCGAGACGAACACCGCGGCCCCCGCCAGCCACGGGTACGGATTCGCCTGAAAGCCGGTAAAGACGACACACTCGGCAATCCCTAGAGATTGTGCCAGCTCGTGCAACTTCGTCTTGTCTTTGCCCTCACCGACAATCACGAGCGGTAGGGTGACGCCGCGCCTACGCAGCTCAGCGTAGGCGCGCAAGAGAATGTCAAAGCCTTTTTGCGGCTCGAGCCGCCCTACCGCGACGAGGTACGGCTCTTTTGGGGCATCAGGCAGCGGCTCCGACGCACGGTCTGTCACCTTACCCAGCTCGAGGGGGATATGCACCGTCCGTACCCGTCCCTGAAGCGCCGGGATAAGACGTTCGACGCTCTCCTGAATCCCGCTCGAAATCGCGACCACCCGCGCCAGCCCCGGATAGAGGCGCTTCGTAAGCGTAGCGTAGCGGCCCGGCATACTTTTTAAGAGTTCCGGGAGCGAGTTGCGCACGAACCCCACGGCGGGTTTGCCGGTCAGCTTACCGAGCAAAATAGCCAAAAAGGTCGGGGTCATCTCGAGGCCGCCGACCAAAATGTCCGCCCGCCGCAACACCCGCCAGAGCCGCATCAAGACTTGCGGCACGTGCGCCCTGACCTGTTCGCCCGGTCTCAAACCGTAAGTAACAGGCGTGTTCTCGAGCAGTTCAGGCCACGCTTCGCCGGGTTCTAAGACGAACAGTTCGGGGGTGAATTTCGTCCGGTCGAGGTGCTTGATGGTCGTCAGGGTACTGAGCACTGCGCCGTTGTGATAGAGCCCGGTGAGGAGGAACAAAACGCGTTTAGCCACGCCGCCCCCGCAGCTGTCTCAGCCGTTGCCACGCCGTGACGGGTTTGGCGGCGAGCGTTTTTTTCTCGCGGCTCACATATTGCAGGGTGCGAAAGCCTCTAAGGGCGAGTTTGGCGAGCGGCCCGGACATAGCGACGGAGCCCTCGAGCCACGAAAACCCCCACGACAGGTCTTTATAAAAGAGCGTCGGGACGGTTTTGTTCTCTGCTGCCTTTTTCGCTGGATTTTCTGCCGTATCTGCCTTGCCCCCCCGCAGCTTCCGTACCCGTCCGAACACGTCTCGGCCGATACCGAACAGGTCGCCCGCCGAGAGCGGTTTGGCAAGCGGCGCGGCCCGCAGTTCGTTGGGGTCGTCGCTGATGGGTGCCCAGGCGAGCGCCTGGGCCTCGGCCCGCGTCGGTTCGGCGATCAGCATCCCCGTGACGAGCCGCGCGCAGGCTCTGAGTTCGGGTTCGTAATTTTTGACCGGACTTTGCGCCAACTCTTCGGCAAACCGGGTCACGAGTTCGTGAACAGTGCGTAAAAATGCCTCGCGCCGGGGATGATTCGGAAGTTTCGAGAGGACCGGCTCCACCTTTCCGTCTACACAGGCATAGCGGCTCGTACTGCCGTGATCGGCCATCGTAAAAACCTGGTCGATAAGCCCTTTGTTTTCAAACAAGGTGCGTACCGGGGTCAGGGCTGCGTTTTCAGCCTCCTCTAAAAGGTACGCCTGCCCCTGACCGTACGCGCGTGACGAGAAGCGCGTTTGGGAAATCCCCAGATAGTAACCAAACGTGTGCGGCTGCCCCACCGAAACCAAAATCTTGTGCAGTGAGCCCTGCGTGCGGAGCGTCCAACCCACATCGACGAGCGCCCAGTGCTCATCGCGTAAAAGTCCTTCTTGCTCGAAATATGCCAGCGCCGCCGCCCGCGCCGACTCGGCTTGTAGGGCGATTTGCGGCGCGACTTCGGGGTCCTCGAGAAACGCCCAGAACCGCCCGTAGGCTTCACCCGTAAGTTGCGCGTCCCACGTCTCTTTAGGAAAACCGTGCCGTAGCAACGGGCCGCCGAGCCCCTCCGGAGTCAGGTTGAGGCGCTTCAGGTTGTGACGCGGCGCGGACGACTGCCCGGTCATGAGGACGAACTCGAGTTCTTCGCGGCTCACCGCGAACGCCGACGGGATATACCACGCTTGCCGGGAACCGTAAAGATAGCAAACCTCCAGCTCGGGTTCGAGCGCCTGGGCGATTTTGTGCAACACCTGCCCGTCACGGGCGACAAAGTAAAGCCGTTTCAGACCGCGAGCTTTGGCGTCTTGCAGCACCCACGTCACAAAGCCGACCAGCAGCGGCGCGACGACGCTCGCGGCAAGCGCTACACTGCCCGCAAGTGTCCCCTCGTCAGGGACGCTCAGGCGCGTGACCCGCGCGATTCCGGCAAGTTGCGAGGTCGCCCACGGCGACCGGCTCGGCACGGTGAGCATCGCCTTTTCAAAGCGGTTGAGCTGCGTTCCCGTAAAAAGTTCGGTACGGACGCCGGCTTTACGCGCCCCCAAAAAGTCGCTCTCCACGCCGTCGCCGCAGTGCCGCAGCTCACGGGCGCTGATATTTTCTTTCTCCAGAACGTGACGGTAGAGACTGCCCGCGCGTTTGGTCTTGCCGACGTCGCTCGAGACGTAAAGCGTTTCGTCCGGTACAGTGTAGCCGCAGCGCAAAAGCATCTCCCGCACGACCTCACGCGGCAGGTACATGTCGGAGACGAACAGCACGCGCTCACCGGCTTTTTGTAACGCTTCGATGCGGGTACGAACCGGAACGACCGGGCGCGTGACGGAGAGCTCGAGCCTCACTTCCGCGTCCTGCATTTCGCAGGCTGAAAAGCCCCAGCCGTCAAGCTCGAGGCCGCCGTAAATGTCGGCGAGCGTAATCTCCTCGGCTTGCACCGTCTTGTGCGCCCGCTTTTCGGCAGCGACCCGCAGCGCCGCCAACTCACCGACTTCCTCACGTCCGTAGGGTTGACCGCTCTTTTGGAGCAGCTCTTCAGCGAGCAGGTAGAAGAGGTCGGTAGGCCGCGCACAGGTTCTGACGATGCAGGTATCGAAAACGTCGAACGAATAGGTCATCTCACCTTCAGTCATTTCACTTTCAGTTGCCGCCAGTTGTTGCAGGGCGGCGCAACGTAGCTTACTTGAAGCCAATCGGGCGTTTGAGTAAAGCGCCCCTAGATACGCTGAGCATAACAAACACATATCTTTTGGAGCGTGCAAACGACCGGGAACGGCTGGACATCTTGATTCGTCTCCCACTATCTTTCCCGGCGTCAAGGCTCCCCCTTACACTTGAACCGTTTAGCGGCTATAATTGTGCATGACACCTAATCAAACACGCCCTGAAAGAATCTTTGTGAAACGACTTGTACTCGCCGCCTTGCTTCTGACGCCCTTCGCCTTGGCCCAGACCGATATGCCCAACTTAGCGGGCCGCACGCTCACGGTGGGCTCGGATACCACCTACCCGCCTTTTGAACTCGTCAACCAGCAGGGCGAAGTCGTCGGTTTCGACGTCGATGTCGTCAACGCGATTTGTGAAAAGATCAACTGCGTCGCTCAGTTTAAGACGACCGCCTGGGACGGTATCTTTCCGGCTCTCGCCAACGGTGAGTTCGATATGGTCGCCTCGGGCGTGTCGATTACCCCCGAACGCGACCAGATCGTCGATTTTACCGACCCCTACCTCACCGTCACCGAAGCGATTGCGGTACGCGTCGAAGACGCTGATTTGACCTTGGAGGACTTTACGGGCGGCGACCTGATTTTGGGCGCGCAGACCGGTACCACGAACGCTGTGACCGCTGAAAGTCTCGTCGGGCGCGACCGGCTCCGGCTTTACGACAACTTCAACACGGCGGTGCAGGCGCTTCTAAACGGCGACGTGGACGGCGTAGAGATCGACGGTACCTCGGCAAATGCGTTTGTCGAGCAGTACGCCGGACAGCTGACGGTGAACATCGCCGACGTAGAGTCGGGCACCGAACTGGGTTTTGTCGTCCCGGAAGGTAGCCCGCTCGTCGACGCGCTAAACGCCGGACTCGCCGAGATCAAAGCCGACGGGACGCTCGAGGAACTCCAGAGCAAATGGCTGGCTGTCAACAACTAGTGAAACACGCTGCAGGAAAGCCCGGTTCAACCGGGCTTTTTACGTTTAGCTGCGTGCCTTACCCAACGTACTCCCGGTGCCACGCGTGACCAAACCTTCTCCGACACCTGCAACCCCGTCTCAAGGTGCCAGTCTAGGCCCAAGCACAATCGTCCTCCTGAGTGCGCTGCCGTTTGTCATCTACCTGTTCGTCACCGCACCGGATTATCAGCGCGCGCTCCGCTACATCGTGCCCGGTGTCGGGGTCACAGCGGTCGTGACCATTCTCGCCTACATCACAGCGATGTTACTGGGTTTAGGACTCGCCGGACTCTTACTCCTTAGGTGCGGACGCTGGACGAACCTGCGTTTCGGGGTCGCGGCACTCTTGGCGGCGCTCGCCAGCGTATTTTTCTTTTCTCGCCCGACCACCGACTACACCTTAATCGGCAACACTGACGGGCGCGTAGCCATCATTCAGGGTACGCCGGGGCGCATCTCCAAACAGATTCAGTCCGGGGCTTACGGCGGTGAGGCGATGTCGGTGCGGTCGTTTACCTCGGTTGAGGACGCGCTTGCGGGGTTGGAGTCCGGCACCGTCAGCGCCGCCTTTATCCCTACCGCGCAGGTTCCGCAGGGTGCAAATACCCTCTGGCAAGTCGCCTTTTTATCCTCGGCAGCGCGTAACCCGGCCCTGCTGAGCGCGGTATTCGCCGTGCTGCTCCTGATGCTGAGCGCTGCCGGCTGGTGGAGTTTTGAGCACCCCTTAAGAATCTTCGCTGAGCTCTACATCGATATGATTCGCGGCATTCCGATGCTGGTGATTATCCTCTACGTCGGCTTTCCGCTGCAGGGAGCCCTCCGCGACGCGACCGGCGGCGTCCTCGACATGCCCATCCTGATGCGCGGCGTCGTCGCAATCGCGCTCGGCTACGCGGCGTACTTAGCTGAAATCTTCCGGGCCGGAATCGAAGCCGTCCCGCACGGTCAACGTGAAGCGGCCCGCACGCTAGGCCTGACGGGTACGCAGACCGCCCGGTTTGTCGTCTTGCCACAAGCGCTGCGAATCGTCACGCCGCCCCTCGGCAACGAGTTTATCGCCATGCTCAAAGACTCGTCGCTCTTATCGGTTTTGGGCGTGCGCGAACTGACGCAGCTCGCCCGTGAATACCAAGCTGCCAACTTTCAGGTCTTCGAGCCGTTCAACACGGTTGCGGTGCTTTACATCGTGATTACGCTGATTGCCTCGAGCTTGCTGAAGTGGCTCGAGCGCCGTACCAAATACGGCAAGTAGCAACGAGTCAAAAGCAACGAGCAATGAGGACAACCACTCACTACTCATTGCTCGGCACTCATTGCCGACTTTTAGTCTAAAAAGTCACGCAGTTTACGCGTTCTGGATTCGTGGTACTTGAGTTTACGGAGCGCCTTGTTTTCAATCTGCCGAATCCGCTCACGCGTTACGCCGAAGTGTGCGCCGACCTCCTCGAGCGTGTGTTCGCGCCCGTCGACGAGACCTTTACGGAACTTCAACACCATCGACTCACGTTCGGTCAGCTTGTCCAAGGCTTTGTCGAGTTCTTCACTGAGCAGCGTTTTGCTCGCCTGGTCTACGGGCGATTCGACGTTATCGTCGGGGATAAAGTCGCCGTAAAACGAATCTTTTTCGTCGCCGATAGGCGTTTCCAAAGACACCGGCTCTTGCGAGACCTTGAAGACCTCTTCGACCTTTTCGGCGTTCCAGCCCGGCCCCATCGCGTCGGCAACCTCTTCATAGGTCGGTTCGCGGCTGAGTTCTTGCTGCAATTGCCGCGCGGTGCGGGTCAGTTTGTTGATGGTCTCGACCATGTGAACGGGAATACGGATGGTGCGGGCTTGGTCGGCGATAGCACGGTTGATGGCTTGGCGAATCCACCACGTCGCGTAAGTGCTGAACTTGTAACGGCGGCGGTACTCGAACTTTTCAACGGCCCGGATAAGCCCCTGGTTGCCCTCTTGAATGAGGTCTAGAAACGACAGGCCACGCCCGGTGTATTTTTTGGCAATCGAGACGACGAGACGCAAGTTGGCTTCGATAAGGTGCTGCCGCGCCATGTCGCCGTCTTCCTGGACACGCCTGAGACCGCGTTTGGTGCGTTCGGGTAGCCCTTCGCCCTCTTCAGCCAAACGTTTTTCGGCGGCTTCGCCCTCTTCGATCCGCCGCGCGAGCGAGATTTCTTCCTCGAGTGTCAAAAGACTGACACGCCCGATTTCGTGCAGGTACTGCCGCACCGGATCGTTGGTCGACAGGCGGCTACCCGACATCGCTTCGGCGCGCGCTTCCATCTCTTCACGGTCGCGGTTTAGATCGCCCTCGTCGTCATCAGCGTCGTCTAGTTCGGCAACTTCGTCGAACTCGTCGTCGTCGATGACTTCATCGTCGGCGAGGTCGGCGATTTCGATCTTTTGCGCACCTAAAAGCCCGATCAGGACTTCAAAGTCGTCGCTGGCGCTGTCTAGATTGAGCGATTCGACGGCTTTATTTAGCGCCGTGGTAATCTCTTCGGAGTTAAGCGAACCTTCGCGTTTGCCGGTTTCGAAAAGTTTTTGGATCTGCGGCGCATTGACCCACGCCGGGCCGGTTACGGACGCTTCGGTTTTGGCGGGCTTTATGCCTTTTTTGACCGGTGCTTTTTTTGTTTTGGGTTTGGTCTTGACGTTTGCTTCGGTCACTTTGCCTCCAACGGGTCTAGGCAGGGAGCTGGGTACGGGTTATGAACAGTGGAAAAGGCCGCTGCTGCGGTTTTCAGGTTTTCAGCGTGTTTCGGACTGGAATTTTTGGCGCTTGCCGCGAATCAGTCGCGCCGCATCGCGCTAACATAAGAGTATAGCACAGATTGACCCGGAGAGTGCAGCAGCCGTGACGCCAAAAAACAAAGCCTACAGAACAAAAAGGTGCAGAAATTCGGGCTCAGCCCGCGCCGCGCTCTGATCGGCGCGCGTTCTCGCGCCGACCCCAACCTCCCTTGATGATTCCGTCACGCTTCTCACTGCCATAGACTGATAGATTGAACCTGTGTTCCGGCTTGCGCTTCTTGCCCTCGGCCTTACGGTCGCCGTCCTCATCGTGCTGTCGCTGTTTCCGCAGCAGCAACAGGTCACGCCGGGTGGAACCATCGCCCTGAGCGGCGCAACAGTTACGCTCTACCCGCAGGCCGACCCCGACGCCGTGTGGCACTTCGCCGCCGAGCAGGTCGACTACGAACCCGACGCGCAGGAGACTGTACTCCGCGATATTGGCGACGCCGAAAGAACCGTCGGTGGCAAAACCGACTTTACGCTGGCCTCCAAGCGTCTGGTTATCGACGCGCAGGATAATATATACGGTCAACAGATTGAGGTTTACCTTCCTGATGTAGGGTGGACGCTCGACATGCGGGCACGCAACGGCGAGCCGGTGCTTCTAAATCAGGAGCAGGGCAGGTTTGTTGCCCCGGCTATTGATATTGCCGAAAAAACAGGAGAAAATATCAGCTCGTCTAAAAACTTAAGTATGAACTTCGACCTTACCGATGTTAAGACCGGCGGCGAAGGTACCCAGAACAGAGACAGCTTCAGAGATACCGCCGACCGGCCCTAGAGGAGTTTCATGTCCAGTACCGCACATAAGTTTGCTTTATCCGCTTTTCTACTCGCAAGCGCTGTGCTTGCCCAAAGCGCCACGCCCCCGGACAGTACCCAAGCTGAGAACACTCAGTCAGGCAGCGCGCAGTCCGGTGGCGCGCAACCGGCAACCGCTGCCGAACCGGGTGAGCGCATCATCACGATTACCTACGACGGCGGCACCCGGAACAGCCCCGACCTCCGTTACGGCCCCTACGTTTATGAACACCCGCAACCGGGCGGTCTCGCGGCGAGCGTGTCGAACCTCGAGATTTTCGCCCAGCGCGGTGAACTGCGCGCGCCCGAGGGCGTGCTGATTGCCGAGGCCGAAGGGGCGCGTGAAGCGAACTTTACCGGCGGCGTCCGGGTCGAGCGGGGGCGGCTCACAGCGACCGGGCCGGCACTTACCTACAGTGAAGCCACAGGCCGTGGTGTGATGCCGCAAAAAACCGCCATCGTCGTGCAACCCGCCGAAGAGGGTGGCGACGTCGTTAATATCGGTACCGATACCGTAACCTTCGACGTCGATACCGATACGAGCGTCAGCCAGGGGAACGTTATGCTCACCAACGGCGCGCAAGACGCGCAGGCGGACGAGCTCATCTTTGAAGAGGGGCGCGACCTCGCAGTGCTGAGCAATCAGCAGGGTCAGGCGGTGGCGCGCCGCGAAAACGACGACGGCACCTTTTTAACTATCACTGCCGACGAGATTCGCGCGCTGACCGATACCGACGTGCTGCTCGCCACCGGCAACGTCGCGATTGTCGACGGCGACACGACGACGACCGGTACCACGCTCTACTACGACGATACGGCCTCCCGCGCCGAAGTGATCGGCAGTCCGGCGGTTTCGGTTGACGCCGCCTTCGGCTCGACCATTCGCGGTGCCCGGATCGAGCAGCGCACCGACATCAACTCGGTGCAGCAGCTGAGCGACCCGACACCAAGTTTCGATACGGCGCAGTTTAGGCTAACGAGCGAAACGGCCTCAGCGCAATAAAGTCTATGCGTCGGCTCGTAATTTTAGGACTCTCCAGTCTTGGACTGCTAGGCGTAGGTATCGCGCAGACTGACGCGAACACCCCTCAGCCGCCCGACCCGGCTGCTAGTCCGGCGTCCAACCTGCCGTCATTTGAGCTTCAGCGCAACGACCGCCCGATTACCGTGCAGCAAACCGCCACCGACGCCGAAGGAGGTTTCTCCATTACGCGGGGCGGGAGCAACTGCCGTAAAGACGAAAACTTGTCGTTTTACTACGCGCCAAACCCCAAGCGCATCGATACGAAAGTAAACAACACCCGGATTCGCTCGAGCATCGTTCTCCGCACCCAACCCAAAGCGGGCGGCGCGGCAGCGCAGGACAAGGCCGTGCTGAACTTTTTCGGCGGGTCGCTGAGCGTAGACGACGAGACGCTCTGCCCGAAAAATCTCAAACGTGAAAAAAACCCGAAGGTCGTAATTACCGAAGGGCGCACGACCGTCGAGGGGGGGCCGCTCGTCTATGAAAACAACCGCGGCGTCGGCGAGATGACCGGGCCGGTCAACCTAGAGCGCCGCGCCTCCGGCGACTCGCCCGCGCTGACCGCCTCGTCCGCCCGCTTTTCGTTTAACGTCGATGAAGACGTTCAGACCCTCAGCGGCAACGTCAGGATCGAGTCCGACGGACGCACCAGCGAAGCGGATACTTTAGAACTTGACGAGGAGGCGGGTTTTGCGGTGCTGCGCGGCAAGCCGGCGCGCAGTCGTAACGACGAGGGCGAGGTCGCCGGCGAGGTTATCGAATACGATTTGGACAGCAACGACGTAGTGGTGACGCAGGGCGTGAGGGGCACGTTTACGCTCGATCTTGGCAATGAAGCGCCGCTGCCAAGTTTGGGTGGCTCGAGCCAAAATGCCGGCCCAGACAGCTCCTCCGCAGCGGACGGTACAGGCGGCGATACAGGTGCAGGACTCGACGAATCCGGGCCTGTTCCAGACAGTGGCGCTGGCAACGACTAGCGGCTACTACAGGTGTCAGCTAATCGGCTACGCGCCCCATCCGGGAGAAGCCGTTCGGTACACACTTTCACATGATAGCCTCCGAACCGTGCTGCACCGTTAAGTGCTTGTACCTGGGCGGCAGACCTCGCGGTTTAAGTCTTACGGTAGAACACACCTAAATATACAGTGTCACCTATCAATTTTTGAAAGACGCGAAGGATTAGGTTTTAGGCAGATGCAAAATCAGCAAACCTTCGCGCAGCTGGGCGCTGCTCGCCTCGTAACGAACGTCGCCGGGCAGCTCGAGCGTCCTTTGAAAGTGCCCCCCCGCACGTTCATGTACGATAAAAGTCTGCTCGCCGCCGTTCATCTCGCGGAGGCCCGCAAGGGTGAGTTGCCGCCCGCGCAGGGCAATCTCGAGGTCGTCTTGGGCGACGCCGGGCAAATCGACGATCAGCCGGTACGCTTCCCCGAGGTCGAGCAAGTCGAGTTTGAGCTCGAGGCTTTGCGGCGCGACCCCGTGCGCCAGCTCGCTTACCCGGTCACGCAGGATGAGCAGGTTTTGCAGGTCGCGCTGAGTTCCGTGTGGTGTGCTGTCGTCGCGTTTGTCCAACTCCATAAAACGAGCTTAGCACGTCTTTTTTTGCCTCCCTGCGGCGTTTGTACATGACGTTCGCGACGTGGTATTGGTGACGTCGTGTTTGTGACATACGTGTTTGCGACGTGGTACTTATGACGTGGCGTTCGTACAATCGGAAACGATGATGTCCGAGTCTCCTATCATTCCTGTTCTAGGCGGCGTCACGGCGAGTGGGAAGAGTGCGCTGGCCCTGATGCTGGCTGAATTGTACGGGCTCGAGCTGATTTCAGCCGACGCCATGATGGTCTACCGGGGGCTCGATATCGGCACGGCAAAACCGACCGTAGACGAGCGGGCGCGGGTACCGCATCACCTTATAGACGTGGCGCGCCCCGACGAAGCGTTTAGCGTCGCGCGTTACGTCACGCTGGCAGAACAGGCTATCGGTGAGGTCTTGGAAAAGGGCAAACTTCCTCTCGTGGTCGGGGGCACCGGGTTTTACATTCGCGCGCTGACCGAGGGTTTACCAACGACCCCGGCTCCCGACGCCGAGGTGCAGCGAAGGCTTTGGGAACGCCGCGAGCAAAAGGGGCTTGACGCGCTCGAGGCCGAGCTTTTCCGGCGTAGCCCGGAAGACGCCGCCCGCGCGCAGCGTAACCCCCGGCGGCTTGTGCGGGCGCTCGAAATTTGGGAACGCACGGGGCGCTCACCGACGACGTTTCCAAAGACAAAACCGCGTTACCGCTACAGCAAACGGCGGCTCGAGCTCGACCCCGACCGGCTCGAGCCGGTCATCCGTGAGCGCACCGAGGCGATGTTTCGTGCGGGCCTGATCGCCGAAGTACGCGGGCTTTTAGCGCGCTATCCGGCGGCAACGACCGCGCTGCAGGCGATTGGGTATAAAGAGGTGCGCGCGGCGATTCTCGGCGGTTCTCTAGAGAACGCGCCGCACACCGTTATTCAGGCCGTTATTCAGGCAACCCTGCGCTACGCTAAAAGACAACGTACCTGGTTCTCCAAAGAGCCGCAGATGCCGCCTATAAACCGCGCTGACGGGGCACGCTGGCTGGAAAGCTTGGGTGAACGCTAAACGCACAAGTTAGAGGTAGCAATAATGTAGCAGGTGTGATGTGGCCGGTGGAGGAACCGTGCGCCGAGGGAAACAAACCCCATCTGTTACAGTAGCCTTGAAGCCGGGCGTTACGGTTCGGCGCGAGTTACAAAAACCCTAACGATTAGGTGAAACGGATAGGAACGCTATGCAACAAGACCTCAGTGTGAGTTTAGGGGACGTTTTCCGGTTTTTGCGCCGTGGCCTCCTGTTGGCGGTGCTGCTCGCCGCAATTGGTGCGGGCGTCGCCTACTTTGTCAGCAGCTCACGAACGCCCATCTATGAAACCGACGCGATCTTGCTCGCCAACTTAGGCGACGTCGGCTTAGACGGCATTGACGTCCCTATCGTCGTCGCACCCTCGATCAACCCCAGCTCTTATGAGACTGCCGCCAAGAGTCAAGACGTGATCGGCGCGGCGCTGACCGCGCTCGGGCTCGAGGTCACCCCCGCCCGGGTCGGCAGTGTTCGCGGACGTTTTAACGTCTTGCCGAACTCGAACGCTGCGTTTCGCGACAGCAGCCAGATCACCCTTCAACTGCGCGGCCCCGACCCGGAAAGTGTCGCGGCAACGCTGAACGCGCTCGGGATAGCGCTTGTCGACTGGGACCGGCAGCGCGCGGAAAACTTTATCAGCGACCTCATCGCTCAGCTCGACCGCACCACCGCCGCCACCCAAACCGAGATCACCCGGCTCGAGGCCGCCGGGGGTAATCCAGGTGACATCGGTCGCCTGCAAAACCGGCTTTTAGCGCAGCAGACCAACCGCGAGAATATCGAAGCTGCGGTCGGCACGGCCCGGAGTCGGCTCGAGTTTATTCAAGCCGCTTCGGTACCTGTCAATCCGGTTGCGCCCAAACCGCTTTTTGCCGCCGCGATTGCCGGAGTTTTGGGCGTGTTGTTCGCCTACGGCATCTTGCTCTTGCGAAACCTGCTCGATACCAAACTTAGAAACGTCGATGATCTTGCTACGGTGATTGGGCTGCCGATTTTGGCTGAGTTTCCCAAATCGGCGAAGAAGACGCGGCGCTTGCCCCGTGAAGCCTCGAGCTATCTAAGGACCAACCTGCTACTCAGCACCCAGAACGTCCACCCCAAGGTGATTTTAGTGACGAGCCCCGGTCATAGCGAAGGCAAATCGAGCGTCGCCCTGAGCCTCGCTGAAAGTTTTACCCACGCGAACTACCGGACGCTCCTCGTCGACGCCGATCTGCGCCGGCCCGTCATCGCCCGCGAATACAACTTGGACGACAAACGCTATATGCCGCTGCGGACACACCTCGAGAACCCGCACGGCCCGTATGAGGCGGCGCACGTCGGGGTCAACTTGACGCAGACGCTCGATATCCTCCCGACCTTTCGGGCTGCGCCTTCACCGACCGAACTTTTAAGCGCCGGGTTTCCCGACTGCTTGGCGAGCTGGGAAAAAGACTACGACGTGATCGTTATCGATTCCGCGCCGCTCCTAGACGTCGCCGATACGCTGACGATCGCGCCGCTGTGTACCGGCACCGTACTCGTCGCCAGCCTGGAAAATACCAATCCGCAGGGGTTGGAAGAGACCGCCGAACGCTTGCAGCGAAGCGGCGTGCGTATCTTCGGCATCGCCGCGACGTTTGTCGGTCGCAGCAGCCCGCGCACGAGTTACCGTTATACCCGCGACGTCGACAGCCCCGAAGAGCGTGCGCCGAGCGCTCCGCCTCAGCTCCGCGCGGCTGCGGCTCGAGGTGGGCGCGGGGTCGAGCGTTCGAAGTAGCTACACCTTCCGGGTAATTGCCGTAGTACCCCGGGCGGCGCGAGTTGAAAAAAGTACGGGTTCCGCCAGCGGAACCCGTACTACATCGGCGGAAGTAGGAGCAGGCGGCTAGAGCGCGCCGACCGTACCCCGGCCTCGGCGCGGAGCCACCTCGGGTCGGGGATTTCGCCGCTCGCCCACGCGACCAGAGCTGTGGGCAAATCCGCCCCGGCAACGTGCGCGAAGGGGTAGTCAGCCCCCAGACAGGCGTTGAGTTCCAGCACGTATATGCCGGCAGCACTTGAAAATACGTCGCCTTCTAAGGGGCCGATGTGCCCCAGCGCCCGGCCCAACGTCCTGCCCAGATGTCCCAGGTGTTCGTCTAAAACCGTAACGGCACTGTCCGTTTCACCGGCCCGCAACCCCAGCTTTTGTTTGGCAAAAGTCGTAACGTAACGGCCCGAGAGGTCGTTGACGATATCCAGACTGTACTCTTCACCGACAATAAACTCTTGGATAAGGATCGTTTGGTCGTTGTCGTAGGGTTCAGCCGGGTTTCCGGCTAACGAGGTGCGCGCGAGGCGGCGCTGCAGCAGGTCGTAACCCAACTCCAACTCGTCTTCATCTTGAAGAAACGTAAGCCCTGCCGACTCCGCTCCCCAACGCGGTTTAAGTACGAGCGGAAAACTTAGGTCGCCCGCCTCGAGCGCGACTGACGCAGCACTCGGTGTCAGGTAGGTTTTAGGCGTCGGGAGCCCCTGAGACTGCAGAAATCCATAGGTCTGCCATTTGTCGAAACAACGCGCAACGACGCCGGGCGTCGATACAACGACCTTCGTACCCACCGCAGCAAAGCGGTCTCTAGCGGCTGCCAGATAGGGCAGCTCGAAGACGCTGAGCGGGATGAGCAGATCGATACGCGTTTGTCCACAGAACTCGAGCAACGCGTCTAAGTAATGGTGATCGCCTACCGGAGGCACGACCAGCGCGTCGTCCGCCTCTTGCAGTGCGGGTGCGTTTAGCTTCGCGTCGGCGGCAAAAACACGCCCGCGCCCGCGTAGCGCCTCGTAAAAGTACGCCACCAGGTCGTTGCGCCTGCCGGCGCTCGTCAGCAGCAGGTTGATAAGCCCTCCCGGCAACCACGCATCAACGTCCGTTTTACCACACCCCGAACGCCGCACCTTACGTGCCCGCCTATAGCGTCAGGCGTCACAGCATCTGCTCGTCACAGCCGCTACACTTTAAGAACGCTACGCAAGTAGCCTAGCTGTCTACGAAGGGTTTTATGGTGCGACTCGAGCAACCTATACGTGCGACAACTCGCTTTACAGCTCAACCGCTGCCGACACCCCCCCACCGGATACGTTGCATATGTGGTGTAGGTTGTGACCAAATACGTTACAGTGGTGCTGTCCCAAGCCGAATAAACCCGGCGGTGGGGAGGAACTGTGGAGCGTGAAAAGCAAACCCTTTGGGGAGAACCAAGTCAGTTCGGGCGTAACAAAGTCCTTATCGACGCCCTCGGCTGGCTGCTAGCGACGCCGCTGGCGTTTTTGATTCGCTACGACTGGAACTTTCCGGGCGGCTTGTGGAGCGCGCTTGTCATTGCAACGCTCGGGTTGTTTGCCCTCAAGTCGGGCGCGACGTATCTTTTCGGCCTCTACCGCCGCAGCTGGTCGCGGTTGGCTTTCCGCGATGTGGGCAACCTCGTGCGGGCGGTTGCTAGCGTCGCGCTACTCGGCAGCGTGCTGCTGCTCTGGTTCGGCCCCGCAACCGGAATTCCGCGCTCCATTGCTCTTCTAGACGGTCTCCTGACGCTGTTTATCATGGCGGGTACGCGCGCTGCTGCCCGCTTGCGTCACGAAGCCCGTTTGGGTCAGCCTGAAGGTGGGAGCCGCCGTAAAGCTGTCCTGATCGTCGGTGCAGGCGAGGCCGGAACCCTGATCGTCCGCGAGATGCTCCGGCACCCCGAGATGGGCCTCCGGCCCGTCGGTTTTTTAGACGACGACGCCAAAAAGGTCGGCTACCGCATCGCCACCGTTCCGGTACTCGGCACCACCGCCGATATCAACAAACTCGTACAACGCCACAAGGTCGACGAAGTTTTAATCGCCTTGCCTTCTTCAGACGGTCGCGTCGTCCGCGAAATCGTGGGCCGCATCGAAGGGGCCAAGGCAGGTCTCAAGTACCGCATCATGCCCGGTGTTTACGAACTCCTTAGCGGTCAGGTCGGCATCAACCGTATCCGCGAGGTGCAGATCGAAGACCTTTTGCGCCGCCCTCCGGTAGAACTCGATACGGCGGCGATCTCCAACTACATCACCGACAAGGTGGTGATGGTGACAGGTGCGGGCGGCTCGATAGGCTCCGAGCTGGTACGCCAAATCTGCCGTTTTCGGCCCAAGGAGCTGATTTTGTTCGGGCGCGGCGAAAACAGTATCTATACCTTGGAGCGTGAACTCGACCGCGACTGGCCCGATATTCCCTATCACAGCGTGATCGCCAACGTGCAAAATATCGTCCGGCTCGACTACGTGTTTAGCCGTTATGGGCCGCAAGTCGTCTTTCACGCAGCGGCGCACAAACACGTACCGCTCATGGAACTCAACCCTGAAGAGGCGGTCTTCAATAACATCATCGGCTCGCGCAACCTGGTGACGCTCTCACTTAAATACGGGATTTCGCACTTCGTCAATATCTCGACCGACAAGGCCGTAAACCCGACCTCGGTGATGGGCGCGTCGAAACGGATGGTCGAACAGGTCGTGCAGAGCGCGGCGCTCCGGGCCCGGCCCGAGCAGAAGTTCGTCTCGGTACGCTTCGGGAACGTTTTGGGCAGCCGGGGGAGCGTCATCCCGGTATTCAAGCAGCAGATTTTGGCGGGCGGGCCGGTGACGGTCACGCACCCCGATATGACGCGCTACTTTATGACCATCCCCGAAGCCTCGCAGCTCGTGATGCAGGCCGCCGGGCAGGGCCGCAACGGTGAAATCTATATCCTCGACATGGGCGAGCCGGTCAGAATTATGGATTTAGCCAAAGACCTCATCAAGCTCTCCGGCTTTGAACCCGACGTCGATATTCAGGTTGCCTTTTCCGGCATTCGCCCCGGCGAAAAACTTTACGAAGAGCTGATGACGAACGAGGAGAAGGGCGGCTCGACAGCGCACGAAAAGATTTTTGTCGCCAAGCCTTCGCCTTTGGAACTCGAGGCTTTAGACCGCACCGTGCAAAACCTGCAAGAAGCAGCGTTACGTTCTGATCACGGCACCATTCGGCGGCAGCTCAAGGCGTACATCAGCGGGTCTTTGATCGACGATATTGCGGCGTAAGGTTTAGCAGATTGGCAGGGGGCTCGAGGCCAACCTCGAGCCCTTTTTACCGTGTCTTCATCCATACGTTACGATAAACCGTGCCTCAAGAACCCCTCGGCCTCGAGCGTTACACCGTCGCGCTAAAGCCGCACGATACGCGGTGGGCCAAACTATTTGAAATGGAACGTTTACGGTTGAAGTCTATCTTGGGCGACGAAGTAGACGTTCAGCACATCGGCAGCACCGCTATTCCCGGCCTCGGGGCCAAACCGATTTTAGACATCGGCGTCGGCGTGGAAGATTTCGACGCGGCGTTTGCGTTCGTTGAACCCTTAGAGGCGCTCGGCTACACCTTTCGCGGCGAGCAGGGTATTCCGCGCAGACACTACTTCGTCAAAGGTTCACCCGAAAACCGAACACATCATCTGCATATGCTCGAGCGCACCAACACCGAATGGCGCAAGCTGCTCTTTTTTAGGGATTACCTGTGCGCCCATCCGGAAGCGTTGGGGCAATACCAGAAACTTAAGACGCAGCTTGCCAAACAGTTTCCCAAAGACCGTGAAGCCTACACAGACGGCAAATACGCCTTCATCCAGAACATCTTGAACCATGCCGAGTAACGCCGTCACTCACTACACCACGCTCTTTTTGATCTTTGAAGGCAGATGGCTCCTGCTCAAACGTTCCGCCCAAAAACGCCTCTTACCCAACCGCTACACGGGTTTAGGCGGGCGCGTCGAACCGGATGAACTGGGCGACCTGTACGGCTCGGTATTGCGCGAACTCGCTGAAGAGACGGGCTTAACAGAAGCCGACCTAACGCACCTCGTTTTACGGCGAATGCTCGCTCACAACCGCCCCGGCGAACCGCTTACGGTGCTGTTTTACTTTACGGCGCAACTCAAACGCTACGCGCTGCCGGACTGCACTGAAGGCACGCTGCACTGGACAAGGCCCGAAGATTTTACGGCGCTGGGCATCATCGAGACGACGGCGCACGTACTCCCTAAACTCGTTGAGGATATAGAGGCCGAAAGCAGCGCCGTAAACCTGGGCGTCGCGCACTACGGCGCTGACGGTTTACGGCGGGTCGCCTGGGGAGATTAAAGAGTTGCTGACAACTGGTCTGCCGGGAATTGACACAGGCATCATCTTAGAACGTGAGTGTCAGCCGGTAAACCTTGCACTCATAGCGTTTCCGACCAGATAATACCTGCCGTAAAGCTTGCTATACTCGGCGCATGACAACCACAGCCTCCCGCAAAATGAATACCAGTAAGCGTGACGACAAGATTTTTGCGCTCATAGACGAAGAGTTCGAGCGTCAGCGTGACGGTTTAGAGCTTATCGCTTCGGAGAACTTTACCTCGCGGGCGGTGATGGAAGCCGTCGGCAGCGTCCTGACGAACAAATACGCCGAAGGCTACCCCGGCAAACGCTACTACGGCGGCTGCGAAGTCGTTGACCAGGTCGAGCTGTTAGCCATCGACCGGGCCAAAGCGCTGTTCGGCTGTGCTTGGGCGAATGTGCAGCCGCATTCGGGTTCGACGGCGAATCATGTGATTTACAGCACGCTCTTGGAGCCCGGTGACACGCTGATGGGCCTCGACCTCTCGCACGGCGGACACCTCACACACGGCAGCCCGGTCAACCTCTCAGGCATCTTATACAACGTCGTGTCGTACAAGGTAGACAAGGAAACCGAGCTAATTGATTATGAAGGGGCGCTTACGTTAGCCCAAGAGCACCGCCCCAAACTCATCATCTGCGGCGCAACCGCCTACAGCCGCACGATTGACTTTGCCAAGTTTCGTGAAATTGCCGACGCGGTAGGTGCGACGCTCCTCGCCGACATTTCGCACATTTCCGGTTTGGTGGCAGGCGGCGTTCATCCGAGTCCTTTCCCACACGCGCATGTGGTGATGACTACGACGCACAAGAGTTTACGGGGGCCGCGTAGCGCAGTGATTTTATCCAACGATGAAGACCTCGGCAAACGCATCGACAAGATGATCTTTCCGGGGACGCAAGGCGGGCCTTTGGAGCACGTCGTCGCCGGTAAAGCTATTGCGTTTTTCGAGGCGTTGCAACCCGAGTTCAAGGTTTACGCCGAGCAAATTGTCAAGAACGCGCAGGCGCTGGCGGGGGCGCTTTCGGATAGGGGCTACCGCATCGTCTCCGGCGGCACCGACAATCACAATTTCCTGGTGGATTTGACCGCGCAGGACATCAGCGGGAAAAAGGCGCAAAACCTGCTAGATAAGGCAGGGATTACGGTCAACAAAAACACCGTGCCGTTCGATACCCGTTCGCCGTTTGTGACCTCAGGAATTCGTATCGGGACGCCTGCGTTGACCACTCGAGGGTTTACACCGGAGACGATGGTGCAGGTTGCTGACCTAATTGACCGGACGCTGAAGGGCGAAGACCCGGCGGTGATTCGGGAAGAGGTCAAGGCGCTGACGGCAGACTATCCGATGCCGTAAAAGTGGAGGCTCGAGGTTGATAACAACCAACGAGTCCGCACTTTGCGAGATTTTACCGAGCTTCAATAGATTGCAAGATGACCATAGATTGTGTACTGCAAACGAGGGGGTAGTTATTCGTCACTTTGAGCAAGAAAAAATTGCCAAACGTTACGCCAAATATAGACCTCGCGTTCAAGCTGAAATCATAGCTACGATTGCCAAAGAGCTTGGATGGTCAGAAAATTTTGAAACAGCAGTCGATTTTGCTTGCGGTACGGGTCATTCTACTGAACCGCTGCTAAACTACGCTGACAGGGTTATCGGTTGCGACATCTCAGCAGAAATGCTCGAGCAGGCAAAACAAGCTTATCCCAGCACCGAGTTCAGACAAATTAAAGACGGGATTCTCCCTTTTGAAGATGCCTCGGTAAATGTGTTGACGGTTGGCTTTGCCTTTCACTGGCTCGACCAACCTGCCTTTTTGAGTGAAGCAGCTCGGGTTTTGGATAAAGACGGTGTGCTGGTTGTTTACAATATGTTCTTTCCAGGCAACATGGAAGGCAACGAGCGTTATCACGATTGGCATCAAAACACCTATATCACCAAGTTTGCGACGCCCAAACGAAACAGTAAACCTTTGCGGGAAGTTCTTGGAGAAGACGACTACGGCTTACTGCTCGAGAAAGGTATCCCGCTTTCCATACCGCAAGAAATGTCTGCTTTGGCGCTGCGGAACTATCTCACCACCCAGTCTAACGTCTCTGTTGCTGTCGAAAACGGCGACTCCCTAAGTGACATTGATGATTGGCTGGATAAATCAATCGCGCCTTACTTCAGCCGTTCCACAGCTATTTTTGAGTACAAAGGGCAGGCCGGTATACTGCGGCGCACATAACAGGGCACTATGAAAGAACTTGGAAGGTGTAACACTTATGTTAAGCGTTCCTGAAACAGAAAAAGTGTGGCAACCGTTGGCTGACAACCTCGTCGTTCCTCGTAACGAAGCGCAGTACGAGCAGCTTGTAGCGTGGCTTGACAAGCTCATCGATGAGGTCGGCGAAGATGAAGCGCATCCTCTAGCGTCGTTGATGGACGTTTTGGGTGTTCTCATTGAACGCTATGAAGCTGAGTTTGTGCCTGAACTACAATGACACTTGAATCTGCTCACGCCTCACAATCCGGTGCCGACGGCGAATTACCCGACGCCGCAAGAGTAGTCAAGAGTGGTTAATAACGAGCAATGAGAAGTTGACATCTCATTGCTCGTTGCTTTTTACTCATTGCTGTTTTCTTCCGACCAGAGCCGACGCATCTCTTTTGAGGTCTCCAAAAGCTCATCCAGCGTTCCTTCAGCTTCAACTTGCCCATCTTTCAACACGACGATGTGGTCAGCACGTCTCAGCGCGGCGCGGCGGTGCGAGACGACGAGGCACGTCACCTGCTGTTTGGCGAAAAGTTGACGCCACAGATGCGCTTCGGTCTCCACATCGAGGGCTGAAGAGAGGTCGTCGAAAATCAGCAGGTCGGCCCCCCGTAAAAACATCCGGGCTGCAGATGAACGCTGCACCTGACCGCCCGAAAGTTTGACGCCGCGCGTGCCGACGAGGGTGTCGAGACCAAGCTCGAGCCCCCGCACATCAGGCGTCATCACGGCTAAATCCACCACATCATCCAGTGCTCTATCTTCTCCGGTGCGGCCCATCAGGATGTTTTTCCGCAAAGAGTCCGAAAAGAGGCGCGGCACCTGTGCGGTGTAGGCGCTGCGCGGCGGGACAAACCACGAGGCCGGGTCTTTTACGGCGACGCCGTTCCACAAAATCTCGCCGGAGTCTTTCGGCACAAGGCCCAAGAGCGTGCGGAGCAGCGTCGTCTTACCGCTGCCGATACGCCCGGTGACAACCGTAAACGAGCTGCGCTTCAGACCGAAACTCACGTCAGAGATGCCGTTTTGGGTGCCGGGGTAGTGATAGGTGAGGTTTTGCAGCTCGAGCCTCTCCAACCTCTCCCCCGCCGTGAGCGGCGGCGCAACGACTTCGGGCATTTCACCCCGCAAATGCAGCGGCGCGTGCTGCACCAGCTTTTCGGGCGGCGCGTCGTAGAGCAGCCGCGCCATCCGCTCGAACGACACCCCGGCGCGTTTATGCTG
This sequence comes from uncultured Trueperaceae bacterium, assembly GCA_963799485.1. Lineage (GTDB taxonomy): Bacteria > Deinococcota > Deinococci > Deinococcales > Trueperaceae > Truepera. The sequence continues at coordinate 394,718 of CAWCXJ010000007.1, read as the reverse complement.
CGCGATAGTGTCGCCGATAAACGCCATGATGCTCGTCAGACGCGGCAGATAAAACGCAAACAGCGCAAACTCGCCGATGGAGAAACTCTCGTTTAACATCGCCCTGGCGGATAAAAGCAGCACGATACCGGTGCCGATATTCGTCATATTGGCATTAGCGCCGCGTAAAAACTCGGTCAGCAGTGTGTCTTTGAGAGCCGCTTGCCGACGCGTCCGGTTGAGCCCGCGAAAGTGTTCGGTCACGGGTCCTTCACGCCCGGCAAGCTTGACGGCCTGCACCGCCGCAAACGTCTCACCGATAAAACTCGTGACGCGCCCCGTCGCCTCGCGGCTGCGGCGGCGGTAGCGGCGGATACGTTCGGTAAAGAGTCGCGTCAGAACGAGCATCAACAGGAGGGGCGCGGCGACTGCGAGGGTAATGACCGGACTGACCCGGTACATGACGACGAGTGAAACGAGCGCCGAGAGTACCAACCCGCCTGAATCCAGCCAGCTCTCGACGAGCAGCGTTACCTCTTCTACGTCGTCGCGAAAGCGGCTGACCGCTTCGGACGGTGAACCCGGCAAGACGCGCGAACCGGGGGCGCGGACGATATAGTCGATCAAGTTACGCCGTAAAAGCAGTCCCAGCTCGAGCCAGAGCGTCGTCCAGAAGTAGATGCTCGGAACAAACAAGCCGATGCGACCGACGTTCAGGACCGTCAGCAAAATGAGAAACGTCCAGGGGCTCCAGCCGAACGCAGCTTTGCCTTCTAAGCCGTCGAGCAGCTGGGCAATCAGGATAGGAAACAGCACCGGCAAGAGGTGAACTGCGCCCCACATGCCCAGGTTGAGCGCGAACAAGCCGGGGCGGTACGAGACGAGGCGGCGCATGTAGTGCATGGTCGTCCAGTTGGCCCCGTTATCTTGAGTTCCGGTTTTTTGGGTGTGCGTGGTCATACGGGTTCCTTAAGCGTGTCCTCGAGCCTGTCTTCCAACACTTCCGGGTCGTCCAAATCGGAGTGTCCCCCGGCTTGCAAGAGGCGGGCAAAGTGCGAATCCGAGCGCAGCAGTGCCTGACGTGCGCCGTGTTCTAGAATGCGCCCGTCTTTTAAGATGAGGATGTCGTCGGCGCGGCGGACGGTCGCGAGCCTGTGCGCGATGATAATCGCCGTGCGGCCCTGTAAAAGCTTGTCTACGGCGCGTTCCAAGAGCTTTTCGGTGGCCGGGTCGAGGCGGGATGAAGGTTCGTCCAGGATGACCAGACCGGGGTCTTTGAGGAACACTCGGGCAAACGCCAACAGCTGCGCTTGCCCCGCCGAAAGTCCGCCACCACTCGCCGCCAGCGTCGTGTCCAGACCGTTTTCCAGGCCTTCCAGCCAACTGCCCAAACCGAGGTCGCGCAGCACCGTTTCGATGCGCTCGTCCGGGATGTCCTCGCCGAAAAAGGTCAGGTTGTCGCGTACCGAGGCGTGAAAGAGCTGCACTTCTTGCGTAACCATGCCGACGCGCTCGCGTAAAGATTCGGGCAGGGCGTCCCGCGTATCTATCCCGCCGAGATTGACACTTCCTGAAGTCGGGTCGTAAAGCCTGAATATCAAGCGAGTCAGGGTCGTTTTCCCGCTCCCGGTACGGCCCAGTAAACCTAAAACCTTACCGGCCCCCAAGCGAAACGTCACCGCGTCCAAAATGCGTTTGTCGCCATACGCAAACCCCAACCGCTCAAAACTGAGCGGCAACGCGCCCTCCGGCAGCGTCACATCTCGGCCCTTCGGCAACTCGCTTTTTAGCGTAAAAAGTTCATCGATACGCCCGATTCCGGCCCCGGCTTTTTGCAACTCCTGCATCTGCTGGGTAATCTGCTCGATGGGCTCCTCCAACATCAACATGTAAGTAAAGAACAGATACGCCGTCCCTAACGTGATGCTGCCTTGCTGAAAGAGATAAATCGCTGCGCCCAAAGTAATCAGATCACCGACCGTAAACAGCCCGTAAGAGAGCATCCACACCGACGAGCGCTTCATCCAGGCGCGGCGACCCCGGAAAAAGAAGCTGCGGGCGACATGCGTAAAGCTCTGCATGGCGTAGTCGCCGCCGCCGTTGGCGCGGAGGTCGTCAAGCCCTGCCAGGCGCTCTTCGACAAAGCCGAAAAGCTGGGCACTCGATTCGCGTTCATCTTTGGTGGCGGCAACGGCGACGTTACGGGTGAGAAAAAGCGCGGCAAAGACGGCAAGGGTAAAAAGTGTTAAGGCAATCCCGACGGGGGGACTCTCGAGCCACAAAATCACCAGAATCCCCGCGAGCATCAGCGCCCCGCCGAAAACCCGTACCGAAAACTGCGAGAAAAAGTTCGACAGCGCCGTTACGTCTCCGTCGATGCGTTCGATGAGTTCACCGGGAGTGCGGGCGGTGTGAAAGCTCATATCGAGCCCCAGACAGTGCCGCGCCAGGTCTTCGCGCATGGCGTTCGTCGCCGTCCAGCCGACAGCGGCGGCAAAATAGGTTGCGGCGGCGCTTAGAAGCTGCGTCACTACTGCGACAGCTAAAAAGAGCAGGGCGGCGCGGGTCAGCGACTCGAGACTCCCTCCCGCCTGCGCCGTGTCGATAAAAAACCGTAAAATCTGCGGCACGACGAGTTGCAAGCCGATGCTGATGAGCAGAAGCCCAGCCATCAGCGCGGCGGTGCGCCACTGCGGGCGCAGATAGCGACCTAAAAGTTTGGCGTAACGGGCCAGCGGAATCATGTTGGGTCTCCACGTTTAGACAGGTGCAGGGTAGCAAGCCAGCTCAGGTCGCGCCTCGGCCTTTTTACGGGGGACGGGGCTAGAGACTCGAGGCTAGGAAAATTGTGGGTAAGCAGAGTGAGGGCAATTTTTCGGGGTTTCGGCATCGTTTTTCCTAAGGGGTCATCCTCTTGCTTCCCCTGGGCCGACTCCGAGGTAAGAGAGCAAAAAAAGGCCGTGGGGACGGTTTGGTCTCCCACGGCCTCGGAAAATCTTAAACGGCTACGTCTGGGCAGACCTCTCCTGTGCAAGCGGCACGTTGTCGCCGAGCGCACGGGACAAGAAAGCGGCGAGAATGAGGCTGGTCGTATCAGCGATAAACTGTTTCATCTGGCACCGCTCCTTTCTGAGGTCGCCTTTTAGTAGGCTTCATGAGATTAGCCGAGTAAAGTAAAAATGTCAAGCCCTCTTTGGGAAAATGCTCTTTTGTACGGGTCACGTCCAGTTGAGCAGCTCTAAAATCTCGCCTGCAACCGCAGCGCTGTCTTTGTTGTCCGTGTTGATTCGCCAGACCCAGGGCGGGGTTTGCCGCTCGAGTTCGTGCGCCCGTAAACGGCTGCGCTCGAGGTGAGCTTGCAGTGTAGAGGCCGATTCGCGCCCCTCGAGCCTTCCTTTTACGGTGTCGTCAGACGCTCTCAGCAAAACACCTTTGACCAGAGGGTCATCGCCCATCGCGGCGCTTAGACCTTCGGCCTCGAGGACGCTGACAGTGTTCGTGTAGATGACGCGCCGGTACCCCAGCGCGCGGTAGTTCGTCCACATCGCCGCAAGGTTTTGCTCTGCCAGCTTGTGTCCCTGCTCCCACGGCGGCGGGTAAGCCAAGTCGAGATTGTCGCCTTCGATAACGCAGTGCTTGACCTCACGTATAAAAAGCTGTTCGTGTAGCTCAAAGGCCACTCTGGATTTACCGACGCCCGAACGCCCACCGATAAAAAGCACTTCACTCTGCTGCATACGCCTAAGTGTACGGGCTCCTGCCCTTCACTACCGCCGTAAAACACGCTCCGTGATACGCTGGTGTCTATTTTACGGCGATTGTACGGGGTTTTTTTGAGCACCAAACCGAATAAAAAGTTTAAGCCCAGGCTCGAGCGTCAAACGCACTGGGACCCGGTGGCCAAGTGGTACAACGGCTGGGTCGGTAAAAAGGGCAGCTTGTACCACCGGGCGGTCGCGCTGCCGACGGTTTTGGAGCTGGCCGACCCGCAACCCGGTCAACTGCTGCTCGATATCGGCTGCGGTCAGGGCGTGTTAGCGCCGCACGTGCTCAAAAGAGGCGCAAGGTATCAAGGTGTAGACGGTAGCCGAACGCTCGTCGGGCTCGCCCGTAAACATCACGGCGAGAACGCGGGTGGCAAAGCACAGTTTATCGTGGGTGACGCACGCAAACTCAGCTCTCTGCCAGAGCTGAAAGCTGAAAGCGCCGACGTTGCCGTGTTTATGCTCAGCATCCAGGACATGAACCCGCTAGGCGAGGTGTTGGCGGCGGCGGCGTGGGCGCTTAAACCAGCCTCGCGCATCGTGATTTTTATGCTGCATCCGGCGTTTAGAGTGCCGCGTCAGAGCGGCTGGGGCTTCGATCCGGGGCGCAAGCTGACGTACCGGCGGGTGGACTCGTACCTGACCGCGCGTGAAGTACCGATGAAGGCGTACGCGGAAGTGTCGGCTCGAGCTTCGGGGACGACGATGAGTTTTCACAGGCCGTTAAGTGAATACGTCAATACACTGAGTGAATTAGGATTTTTTGTAGAGCGCTTGGATGAACTCCCCGACCCGAACGTGGAGAAGACGACCAAAAAAGAAACGCTCGATATTCCACTTTTTGCCGCACTTAGAGCGCGCCGCCTAAACTGAACCTTTTGCCCCGTAAACTAAGCTATTTTCGGTTGAGAAATCCCTGAGCGCGGAGCCCTGCTAACGCCCGCTTCTGTTTTTGCCGCGTTTTGTAGCTGTCGCGCCAGCGGTACCACAATACGTCTGCTAGCAGGGCTTTGTACCTTTCTATATTTGCTTCGGCCTTAGCCCCGGCACCGTAGAGCGGTTCGTACCCAAGATAGATGAGCATATCGCGGCTGCTGTGTTCAAACGTCTGAACGTCTTGGGGTGAAAGGCGTTTCATCCAGGCGTTGGCTCTGGCCGGGTCGGGCGGCGTACCGACCAGACTGTGCTGCTTCTCGGTGTATTTGGGAACCGAAAAACCCGCACCTGCGGTCATCTCGGCTTCATAGCTCAGTTCGGCAAAGCTGCAGATCGTCCGCAACGTCTGTTCGGTAGAACTCGTAAGCGCTTCGTAACTTACCCGTAACGATCTTTCCGGGCCTAAGTAGCCTTCGGCGGCAAGCCCATAGCCGACTTTCATAACCCACTGCTGGCTTAGTTGCCGCGTGGCGTGCACGCCCCAGTCGAGCGACTTGATCGAAGAGACGACGGCGCGACCATCGCGGACGAGATGGATAAATTTTGCTTCCGGGAAAAGCTCGCTCAGCATTGCTGCAGCCCTGACGTTAGTAGGCGTGTGGTCGATCCAAATATCCGCATCTTTTCCCACACCGGCCGCGTAGGTCGCAAACAAGTAGCCGATCAGCTCTTTGTAAGAAGTGACCCCGGCACGCTCGGCTGCTTGGGCCGAAACATCGATATTCCAGAGCTGGAAGCGGAAGTTATGTTTAATCCGGTTTAGTGTGCCGATCAGGTCGAATCCCGCGTCTCGAGCCAGATGTTGCCTGTAAGCGTCGGCAACAAACTCGGCTTCCGGGGTAGCGAGGCAGCGGCTGTGCGAACCCAAAAGCGACCCCAGCAGGGTTGTCCCGCTTCGTTCACAGCCAAAGATAAAGATGGGTCTCACGTTCTTTCCTCCATAAGCAGACACACCGAGCAGTGTGCCACAAACACCACGACCGACGCAGCCAGACTGACACGCCGGTCACCGCTTCTACTATAACGTCGGCGTGCTGCTCGCAGCTTTCAGGGCGTCACCTTAGCTGAAATTTGTTAAAAAAAGCTCACAAGGACCGTTTCAGAGCGTCCGCAGCCCCCAAAAAACCACCATGCCGACCAGAAGCCCGAACCACAGCGACCGTACCCGCCACAGTACCAGCGCCGCAACCCCCGCCGCCACGAGCCGAACCGGGGTTTCGCCGGGACTTGGCAAAGCCGGCACGACAAGTGCAGCGAATACGGAGACCGGAACAAACTGTAAAAAACGCGTCCAAAAGGGCGGCAAGCTGACCTTGGCGAGTGACAACCCGGCTAAACGCGGCCCGTAGGTCACGAGCGCCATCAGCAAAATCGTCAGGACGGTCACGCCGTTTTGGCTCTGTTTTTAGCTCCGGTCAGGTAAGCACCTAAAAGCGGGGCAAGAACGCCCGCCAGCAAAACCGCCAGCCCCGTGTTCATGGTTTGCGCCGTAAAAAGCGCGACGAACCCGGCGAACACGGCAACCGCCAGTGCAGGCCAGCTTTTGAGCAGCGGAATCAGGAGCGCCAAAAACGCCAGCGGAAAGATAAAGTCGATGCCCAAGGCCGCCGGGTCGGGAGCGAGGCCGCTCAGCAGCGCCCCCAAAAGCGTGCTCGAGTTCCAGATGAAGTAGAGGCTCGAGCCCGCCCCCGTAAAAAACCGGGCTGAGCGTTGTGAGCTTGAAAACGTCACGCCGTAAGCTTCATCGGTCAATAGATGTGCGGCTAAAAAACGTTCGCGCACGCCGAGCGGGATGAGCCGACCGAGCGAAATCCCATAAAGCAGATGCCGCACATTGATCAAGAACGTCGTCGCGATAATCGTTAAAGGTGAAGCGTTGACGGCAAAAAGTCCTGCCGCACTGAACTGTGCGCCACCCGAAAAAACGACGAGGCTCATCAGCTGCGTTTCAAAAAGGTTCAGACCCGCCCCCCTTGCCGATACCGCGTAGGCTGCCCCAAAAGGAATCAGGCCCAACCACAGGGGCAGCATCGCGCGAAACCCACACCAAAACGCCTTCATCTAGAAGCTTGTACCATAAGCTTCGGCCCTGGAAGACGACAGACGACAACCGTAAAAGACGACTTACGGCGCGTTGCTGCTCTGTTTTTGCCAGTCCCGGTCGGAGAGCAAACCGTAAGGGTTTTCCGCCTCCCACGCGCACGTTTCATAAGGGCCGGGGTAGACCCCGAAGTGCAGGTGCGGCGGGGTCGCGCTGGCGTTGCCGGTATTGCCGACGTAACCCAGCACCGTATCAGACGTGACGTACTGCCCTTCTTGCACGTCGTCGTTAAAGGCCGAGAGGTGCGCGTAGTAGTAGCGCACGCCCGCGCCGCCCATCACCGTGACGACGTTGCCGCCATACGGATTGGTGCCGATACGGTAGACGTAACCGGGGGTCGCGGAGTAGACCGGCGTGCCGTCAGGAGCAAAGATGTCGGTGCCTTCGTGACTGCGCCCCTCACTGCGGGCTGCGCCCCAGGTGTCGGCAACCTGACTGAGCGTAACGCCCTCGACGGGCATCAGGAGTTCAGCGTCGCGCTTTAGCGGCACCGCCGCAAAAAACTCCGGCATCACCGCGTTGTAGGCGCGTCTGCGGGCGTACTCTTCGTCCCACACGCGGCCTTCGCGTCGCGGCTCGTCGGGGTCGTCGTAGCGGGAAACGGTGCAGGCGGTTCGCAAAATCTCTTCGGCTCGGGGGTTTTGGCCCCGGTTGCCGAGTTGCGGCGCTTGCTGAGCTGAAGCGAAAACCGAAAGTGTCATCAAGAGCAAAACAGTGCGTGTCATCCCCGAAATTATACCGTTCTCCCTGACCGCCGACCGTCAGAGCGCGGCACAACCCGCGAGCCGTTCAGCGCGTCTGGGTATGCTGGGACTATGGCACAGCTCCGTTTTCTAGGAACGTCCGACTCGCAAGGGGTGCCGCGCTGGTGGTGCCGGTGCCGCGTTTGTGAAGAGGCGAGAAGCACAGGTAAAAATGCCCGCACCCGTCCGGGAGCCGTTATCGAAGGGGAAGAGCGCGTTCTCATCGACGCGCCGCCCGAACTGCGGCTGCAGTGTTCTAGGGAAGGCGTGCAGGGGTTTAGCGCTGCGCTTATCACGCACGCGCATAACGACCATTTGTTGGGTTTGGGCGACCTTGCCGATTGGGGGCGCTGGACGGGTCGAAACTGTCCGGTTTATGCGCCGGAAGAAGTGCTGCCTCAACTAGAAACACGCTTCGGCTATCTGAAGTCGGACAGTTATCAGGCGCGGACGCCGTTTATAAGCCTGCCGACCACGCGCACCTTCAGCGGCTACGCGGTTCAGGCCATCCGTGTTCCCCACGGCTTTAACGGCTTTGCCTACGCCTTTCGGTTTGAACGTAAGGGCAAAACCTGGGGCTATATGCCCGACTGCCTCGACCTAAAAGAGTTGGAGCCGTGGCGTAATCTCGAGCTGCTGGTGCTAGGCTCGAGCTTCTACCGCGAAACTGCCCCGATAGCAAGCCGGAGCGTCTACGACGTAGGAGAAGCCGCTGCACTGATCGCCGAACTAAGCCCTAAAAGAACCCTCCTGACGCATTTGGGGCACGGCGTCGATACCCGCAACCCCGCGCCGGAAGGTCTGTGTTACGCCTCTGACGGGCTCGTCGTCCCGCTACCGTGATGAGATGAAAGCGCTCGTTCTTGCCGGGAGCGATATCACTGTTGCCGATACACTCAAAGAACTCTGCAAAAATGCCGATTTCGTCGTTGCCGCCGACTCCGGGGTACGGCACGCGCTAGCGCTCGAGGTCACACCCGACCTTATCGTCGGCGATTTCGATTCGGCGACTGAAACGGATTTGGCACTTTATCCGAACATACCCAGGCAAACGCATCCCGCGCGTAAAGACTTGCTCGACCTCGAGTTAGCCCTGCAAGAAGCCGTAGCGCGGAGCGCAACCGACCTTCTTATCGTCGGCGCACTCGGCGGACGCCTCGACCAGACGCTCGCGGCGCTCTTTATCGCCGTGCGTTACCAAAAGCACTATCAGGTCACGTTGCATTCGGGGCATAGCGCTGCGTATCCCCTTCGCGCGGGCGACGCGCTTACGCTGGACATTCCGGCAGGAATAACCTTCAGCGTGCTTGGCTTAGAAGCGTCACGGCTTAGTCTAGAAGGCCCCAGCTACCCCCTTACAAACGCTGCGCTGCCCTTCGGCGTCGGTTTAGGCGTCTCGAATGAAACGACGGACGAGCCTCTTGTAGTTACACTTCACGAGGGCTCGGCCCTGCTACTTATGGATTTCACGTAAGACTTGACGCACAGTTCCAGAGTTTTTGCCCGTAGACTAAGAGCAATGATTACCTTTACCGAAACGGCCCACGAACGTGTTTTACACTTTTTAGACCTGCAACGGGGACAGGGTGTGAGCGCCTTGCGGCTCGCGGGCACCAAAGCCGAGCAAAAACTCTGGCTCGTTAAAGCCGACGACCGTCGTGACGACGACGAGGTTCTTGCTATGGACGGCTTCGAGGTCTTTTTAGACCCAATGAGTCACAAGCAGCTCGCGGGCGCAACCGTCGATTTTATAGACGACGTGATGCAGAGCGGGTTTCGCGTTGTCTGGCCCAGTCCCAGGTGGGACGACCCCGTGGCGCAGCGCGTGCAAGACGTTCTCGACCAACAGGTCAACCCCGGTGTTGCCAGTCACGGCGGGCATGTGGCACTGGTCAAAGTCGCGGGAGACGCGGCGTATGTACGTCTGGGCGGCGGCTGTCAGGGGTGCGGCGCAGCCGACGTGACGTTGCGCCGTGGTATCGAAGAGGCCATTTTGGGCGCCGTACCCGAGCTTAAACGCGTCCTCGACGCTACCGACCACGCCGCCGGGACAAACCCTTATTATGCCCCTTCGGAGACCGGCAACTCTCCTTTGGCGCAAGACTAAGCGCGTGCATCAAGTCAGGGTTGCCGGAACGGGATCGTATGTCCCGACCGGGCGTTTGACCAACGCCGACCTCGAGACCATGGTCGAAACGTCCGATGAGTGGATTACCACCCGTACCGGTATCTCAGAACGGCGCATCGCCGGACCGGAGCAAGCTACCTCGGACTTGGCGTATGAAGCGGCTCGGGCGGCGCTCGCTTGCGCTGGACTCGAGCCTTCGGCGTTAGGCCTTATCGTCGTCGGCACCTCGACGCCCGACCACGTTTTCCCGTCGGTCGCGTGCAAGTTGCAACACCGGCTCGGCTGTGAACCCCTCGCCGCGTTCGACGTAAACGCTGCCTGTGCAGGGTTTTTGACCGCCCTCGGGGTCGCCGAGCAGTTTATCCGCACGGGCGCAGCCGAACATGCGCTCGTCGTCGGGGCCGATACCATGTCACGCATCGTCGATTACGAAGACCGCGGTACCTGCATCTTGTTCGGCGACGGGGCCGGCGCGTTCGTGCTTTCACGGAGCGATACCCCCGGACTTTTGGCAAGCCGTTCGTACAGCGACGGGGTGCACTACGACAAGCTCTACGTCTCCGGTGGCGGCTCGCACGCGGCGACCGAGGGCAGAGTGCCGCATATCAAGATGAACGGTCGGGCGGTGTTTCAGCTGGCAGTTCGGGGGATGACCGGGGCCATCCGGGACGTTTTGGCGGCAAGCGACCTGAGTATCGGCGATGTGGACTATCTCGTCCCGCATCAGGCCAACCAGCGTATCCTCACGGCTGTTGCCGAAGCCCTCGGCGTACCTACCGAAAAAGTCATCAGCACTATCCGCGATTACGGCAACAACTCGGCGGCGTCGGTGCCTTTAGCCTTTGACCTGGCGGTGCGAAAGGGGTTAATCAAACGCGGCGATACCGTCGGGTTGAGCGCGTTCGGCGGGGGTCTGGCGTGGGGTGCGGCGCTTTTGCGGTATTAGCCGAGACGAAGGTAGATGATTAAGTCGAGCGGTTGCGGCACCCCTCCGGCGTCTCGCACGAGCAGCGCCACTTGACCCCGGTGATGCGTGCTGTGGTTGAAAACGTGGTCGAGGATGCCGGAGAGCGGTGTGCTGTACTGCGTACCCTGAGAATTCGCGTAGTGCGTAGGCTGAGTCAAGGTTGCGGGCTCGAGTCCCGTCAGTAGCAGTTCAAACGCCGCAGCGTTCACCTCGAGGCGTTCCCGGCAAACCGTAAGCGAATCGGTTTCCCAAAGCTCAGGCGCAGCACTTAAACCTTGAATACGCGAACCTTGAATACGCGCCAGCCACACCCGTTCGGCGCGCAGCAGGTGACTAAAAAGCAGCAGGGGCCGCGCTAGCCGGTCTGTAGGCAAAGCTGCCAGCATCTCAGCGGTGCGGCGGTTGGCCCAGGTGTTGTAACGAACGAATCTGTCATAGTGACCCGGTTCAGACATCTTCACCTTCTTCTGTGGGTAAAACGGATAGTCGTGCCGCTGAGACTACAGCGCCCGCTCCGGGAGCGAGCACCCGCACACTGAAGTTTAACGTCCCGAGTTCCGGCACCTCCTCGACGAGCCGCGAGACCCGTAAGAGGAGTGTCTCGAGGGCTAAGACGTCCGCAGCCGGATGCCCCCGGTAGCCCGTAAGCAGCGGGTAACTTCGCAAACTCCGCACCATTTCAGCGGCGTCGCGCCCGGTCAGCGGCGTAATCCGGTACGTCTTGTCGCCCAACTCCCCGTAAAGGCCACCTAGTCCAAGCGACATCACCGGGCCGAAGAGCGGGTGAGGTTGCACCAGCAAGCTGAGCTCGGTTCCCGCTTTGGTATTCGGCTCAAACGGGACGCCGAAAGCCCGCAAAACCTCGGCGCGCTGCGTTTCGGAAAGCTCGCCGCCACCTGCACTGGCGACCTCCCGGCAGAGTTGGCGGGCAGGGTGGGGCTCGAGGCCCTCAAAGACCGGCAACCGACCGAGCGGTTCGTCGCGCCATGTTGCGTAGGTGTAGGCGCGGGCGAGCGCACGCGCCGCCGACTCCGGAAAACGGTAGCTCGGCAGCCTTTCAGAGCCTGCGAAAAGGGGCGCGTGTGCGCCGGTAAAACAGCCTAAAACCGGTTTGACCAGACCGCGTAAACGCGCCGCAGAGACCACTTCACCGATAACCGCGCCCACCTCGTCGGCGCGGCTCAGACCGACGGGTGAAAAGATGACGAGCAGCGCGTCCAAATCCGGGTTCTCCAGAGCGGTGTGTAGCGCTCCCCGGTACGCTTCGGCGTCGGCAAAGGCGCTCAGGTCGGTAAGGCGGGGCTCGAGCCCCTGAGCGGCGAGGGCGTCTTCTGCGAGCGCTGCCGGGCCGCTCGCATTGGTCAACACGCCGACACGTGGCCCTTTGGGTAGGGGCTGGTGCGCGAGCAAGTTCGCTACTTCAAACAGCTCTTCAAAAGTCGCGGCGCGGATGACGCCGGTCTGCCGAAAGAGCGCGTCGGTGGCTGCTTCGGTCAGCTCGGGCTCCCCGGCCTTGACGACCAGAATGGGTTTTTGCCGTCCGACGCGCCGTGCGAGCCGCGCGAACCGGCGCGGGTTCCCGAACGACGCCAGGTAGAGGACAATGAGATGCGTACCGGGGTCGTCCTCCCAGTACTGCAAGAGGTCGTTGCTCGAGACGTCCGCCTTATTGCCCAGCGACACGACACTTCTGAGGCCCAACCCGGCTGCGCCCGCGTGCTCGAGTATCGCCAGCGCCAAGGCCCCCGACTGCGACGACACCGCGACGTTACCGGGTGGCGGCAATTCAGGAGCCAGACTCGCGTTAAGCCTTACGTCCTCGGCCGCGTTCAAGAGACCTAAACTGTTCGGGCCGACGAGCCGCATCCCGTAACCGCGCACCCGCCGCGCCAGCTCGTTTTGGAGCGCCTCGCCGACCGTCCCCGACTCGGCGAAGCCTGCGCTGAGGACGATAAGCGCCCGGACGCCCGCCGCCCCACACGCGTCTACAGCAGCTAGTACCGCGTCTTGCGGTAAGGCCAGCAGCGCCAGCTCGACCTTGTCCGGAAGTGCCCCCAGCGACGGATAGGCCCCCTTCAAATTGGGATTAATGAGGTGCGCCTGTCCCGTAAAACCACCCGCTTGCAAGTAGGCCAGCGCCCGCCGCGACGCGCTTTTGGGCGAGGTCGAAAGCCCGAAGACGGCGACGCGGCGCGGCCTGAAAAAAGGATAGAGCGAGGCGACCGTCGCCGCCCGTTCACGAAGCTCCATCCGCGCGACGCTCGACTCATTCGGCATGATCGAAAAGTCGAGTTCGACCTCGCCGTATTCCAAGCGCCGGTTGACCCGGAAGCCGCTGCTCTGAAACATGCTGAGCATCGCCCGGTTACGCGCCATCGTCAGGGCGGTAAACCGGCTTATACCGTGCCGCGCCGCGACGAGCGCCAGCCGCTCCAGAATAAGCGTTCCCAACCCCTTGCCGTGAACGCTGTCGGCGACCAAAAAAGCGACCTCGGCGCGCTCCGAGTCGGGCGTTTCGCGGGCGTACTCACCCGTGGCGATAAGCCGGGGCTGGTGTGGCTCGCCGGTCAGAACAAAAAGCACGAGCTTGGTGTCGGGAGGTTCGGGGGCCAGCATCCGCGCGGCGGCAACTTTGGGGGGCGTTTCACCGAAAAACCGGCGCTGATACGACTCGGGTGCAATCCGCTCGAGAAACGCTTCTAGCAGCGCTCGGTCGCTCGCCCTAGCCGGCCTGAGCGTCGCGGTGCTGCCGTCGCGCAAGATAACCTGACCGGACGCGGCGGCACCTTGCGGTTCGGGTGCTCTAAAGTAACCCTCATGCATACCCAAGTGTAGCGTCTAAAGTCCGTCTGAACCCCGATTGGGGGCTTGGTGCCGGAAGTCGGCGGTGCAGTGTAAGTCGCTCGCGCCAAAGGCGAACGTGTGTCCCGTTTCTGCGGTAGGTTGGTCGCGCGAGATCTCGGCGTCACCTTGAAAGGTGCGTAGCGGTCAGTGAAATCGGGAGCGATTACAAAAGATGTTGCGCTGCAGAACTTCGTACCGACCGGCTGTTCTTGCGAAAGGCATAAAAAACGCACACCCGCCGGGGGGATGGGTGCGCGCCTTAGAGCCGCCGAGACGTCTGAACCGTAAAAGGGCAACTCTATCGGGGGTATACACACCACTGCGTGGTTTGGATGTAGGACTCGTCTGGCTAGTGAGCCTCGAGCCTGAACTCGGCGGTGCAGACGAGCCGGTCTCCGGCGGTGACCCGACACTTGAAGGTACTCTGCTTATCGGGGTGCAGTGCTGCGCGTTCGGCCTCGAAACGGACGCGTTCGTCCGCCCAGCAGAGGTCGGTCGCGTTTACACTTGCCTGAACACCACGCCAACCCGCCGAGTCCATCAGCCGCCACGCCGCCGTACCGAGCTGACCCATCAGCAGCGCAACCGGAAGGGCCGGGTGGTCGGCAAAGTGACCCGCACAAACCGTTTCAGGCAGCGCGTCTACCTCGTAAACCGACCGTTTACCCGAACTGTAGACGCTTCCAGGAAGGTCGATATTCATCGCCGGTTGCGGCTCGGTCGGACGATAACGGCTCCGAAAAAGTCTGCTGAAAGCGTATTCGGTCAAGATGGTGTAATCAACGACGAGTTTTGCCAACGGCTTTCCTGCCGCCTCGACGATGATTTCCGAACGTGCCCCGCGTTTATCCAGACGCTTGAGCGTCGCTGCGAACGTAACAGGTACGCCGTAAGGTGCCGCGTTCGCAACGCCCCGGTATTCAGCGCGTTGCGCCAGATAAAACCGCCGCTTGTCGTCTTTTTGGGCGAGGGCTGCGGCGCACAAACCCGAAATTGCGGCGTGGCGACTGATTTCAGCGCTGCCCATCGGCCCGACTTCGGCCCCCAAGGGCAAATCGGCGACGGCGCTGGCGTAAAAGGTGTTACCGGCGCTTGCCGGGTCTAGCAGCGCGTAATAAGGCTTCGAGACGCAAATACGTCTCAGCAGCGTTTCTTCGGTTATGGGTTCGGGCGGACGAGTGGGTTCAGCGACGGTGCTAAGGGGCAGGGTCACACTCGGCATTCTATAACGTCGGCGCGTTGCCGTTCAGCTTTTGTGCGGGGCGAGGTTCGCCGGATTTCAGCGCTGAAGCCGGATTCGCAGGCGCAGACGGCAGAGTGCTAAATTTCACGAATCCAAACTGCTGTTTTGTGTGTATCTTGATTATGCCTATGGTTACGCGCCGACCAATTTCTCACCTTTCCAGATGCTAGAACGCCTCGTTCAAAAGCTTGGCACGTTAGGCCGGACGCCGCAGCAAAACTGGCGGAGTGCTTTTTTAGTGGCGCTGCCTGTTCCGGCATTGGCACTTTTGCTCGGGCTGGCGCTCGAGCGTCTAGGGTCGCAAGCGACCCCCTACGACACCGCCGCGTACCCTGCGCTGGCGGGCGTGTTGCTGCTCTTCGGCGCGCTGCTCTACTTCCGCGTTCTCCCCTTTGAACGCATCTTTTTAGGAACGATAACAGCGGCGGCGCTCTTTTTTCTGAGTAAACTCGTCTATATCCTCTACTTTTTGCCCCCCGGTGCAAGTTTTTTTCGGGAACTCAGCGAAACGTTCGTGTGGCTTCCGGCGCTCTACGTGTTGACCGCGCTGTTGCCACATTGCGGCGGAAATTGTGGCGGACATTGTGGCGGACATTGTGGCGGACATTGTGGCGGGCGGCGCGTCGCCTCGTCGTGCTTTGCCGCGATGGTCGCGCTCGGGGTCGTTTACGGCGCGTCCCAGCTGTGGGCAGGCGAAAATTACGGGGAGGTTCAGGCACTCGCCCAGCTGCTTTTAGCCAACCTCACCTTTTACGCGCTGAGCTACTTTTTCAGCCGTTATATGGGCCGTTTCGTCCGTTCGCAAACCCACGTCGAAACGGTGGAGCGGCTTGCCTATACCGACCTCTTAACGGGCCTGCCGAACCGCTTGACGCTCGAGGACACCCTGCGGCGCAGCGCCGAGACCACGCAAGAGGTTTTCGCCCTGCTTTTGATCGATATCGACGGCTTTAAGCTCATCAACGACACGGTGGGACACGAGGCGGGCGACACCCTCCTTATGCAAATCGCCGAACGTTTACGGCGCACGACCCGGCAGACCGACCTCTTGGTGCGAATTAGCGGCGACGAATTCGCTATTTTGCTGCGTGGCCTCAAAACGAGCAGTGAAGCGGTCAAAGTTGCCGAAAAGATCAAACGAAACCTCGATACGCCGTTTTTTCTTGGCGCGCAGGTGTTTAACCTTGGGGCGAGTATCGGCGTAAGCGTTTACCCCGACGATACCGACGACCCTGCCGAACTTTTACGGCACGCCGACAGCGCCATGTATCACGTTAAACACGCCGGCAAAAACGGCGTCAAGCGCTACCACAAAACCGTCGACGCCGCCCTCGAGGCGCATAAAGCTTTGGAACGTGACCTGCGGCAAGCGCTCACCAGGGGCGAATTGCAACTTTTTTACCAACCGCTTTTCGACCTCCGCACAGATCGGCTCGTCAAGGCCGAAGCGCTGCTACGCTGGGAACATCCCGAACGCGGCCTCGTTTCACCCGCCGACTTTATTCCCCTAGCCGAGCAAAGCGGTCATATCGTTGCTTTGGGCGCTTGGGTGTTGCAAACGGCAACCCGGCAGGCGCGCGCCTGGGAGCTTTCGGGTTCGTCGGTTCGGGTCAGCGTCAACGTTTCGGCGCTGCAGTTTGCCCAACCCGGCTTCGGCGATTCGGTGATGGAGGCGCTCCGGCGTTCACGCCTCGAGCCCGGTATGTTGGAACTCGAGCTGACCGAAAGCGCCATGCTCCGTAACCCTGAAATCGTCCGGCGCAACCTGCAAAGCCTCAAACGCGCGAACATCACCGTGGCGGTAGACGACTTCGGTACCGGTTACTCGTCCTTGTCGTACCTGCGCGACTTTCCAATCGACACTATCAAGATTGACCGTTCATTCGTCCGTGACTTGAACGCGCCGCGCCGCGCGCCGCACTACGCGCTTGCCCTCGTCGAGGCGATCGTCAAGCTGGCGCAAAACCTGGGCGTCGAACTCGTTGCCGAAGGTATTGAGACGGCTGAACAGCTTGAACTGCTCCGCAACCTCGGTTGCGACGTCGGGCAAGGGTTTTTCTTCGCAAAACCCATGCCTGAAGACGAGTTTGCGCTGCTCCTTAAACAGCATTTGGTTCTCGGCGCGCCGCCCAGGACCGGTGAAACGCTCAACTAGCCCCTGCTGCTGACGACCGGGCCAAACGCGCACCTGATTTCTCCTGTTACGTTTTGCTGCTTAAGGGGTGATGGCTCATCTAAGACTGATGTAAGAAATGGTAAGTGAAACCACTAAGCGCCGCCGCTATCTTGGACGAAGACTTGCCCGTTTCGTTCGTAAAACTTTTTCCTCAAGTCCGACGCGAGAACTAGGCTCACGAGACCGGCGACCCTTGGGAGCTGCCCGTGCTAGTGCAGCTTATTTATCTACCCCTTCTCTTACACCGTTACAACTTGGACGTCGTTCGGTAGCGGGTCATTGCCTGCATACCGACTCAAATCAGGTCACCACCGCAAAACCGAAACGCTGCTGCAAGAAGTCGCTTGAGCCGAGACACCCAAAACCCTTTGTTCGGATTAAAATAGCCGTGTGGGACAACGTTACACCGTCCAAGAAGGGATCATCTTGCGCCGCTCCGAATTACCGAGCGGGGACATCGTAGTCACGCTCCTGAGCGAACAGAGCAAATGGCGCGCCGTTGCCCGTAAAGGCAAGCTCGTCGGCGGCAACCTGGGCAAGCTGAGCTTGTTTCACGACGTAACCGTGCAGCACTACACCCGTCCGAATGACCAGAGCGATTTGGCGCTCATCACACAAGTTCAACTTAACGGCGCGCTGCCCCGGCTGAGCGACCCGGCTGTTTACCCTTACGCCCACGTCCTCGCCGAGCTGACCGACAAACTCGCGGTAGACGTGCATCTCGACGGTAGCTTTTACCGCTACTTTACCGGAGCGCTGCGCGGGGTGTCGAGAGACCCCGACCCCGAACGCGTCGCGCTGGTCATGAGCTGGCGGTTGTTGGCGCAGGGCGGGTTGACACCAAGCTTGACGCGCTGCGCCCGTTGTGGTGAGCGCGATTTGGGAGACGCAACAACGTTCGACGTTGCTGCCGGGGGCCTCAGCTGCGCGGCGTGCGGGGGCGGGTTTCGGCTGTTGCCGAGCGTCCGGGATGAACTCGCGGCGCTGCACCGCTTGGGGGTTGCGGAGGCGCTTACCTTGCCCTTCGGCGAGCGCCGCGCGCACTGGGCGCTGTTGTCGCGGTATCTGGGCTATCACGTCGGTGAGGTGCAGAGCTTGCTCTATTTGCCGAGAACGCCGGAAGCTGCGGTATAAACAAGCTTTATGAATAGCACCGTATGAGCTGGATTTTTTTAGGTTTGAGTGTGCTGACCGGCTATTTGGTCGGCAGTTTGCCGAGTGCGGCGCTAGTCGCGCGGCTCAAGCACCGAGATATTTTCGAGGTGGGCTCGAGCAGCATGGGTGCGATGAACACCGCCCGCAATCTCGGCTGGGCGCTCGGGGCGCTCGTCCTACTCCTCGATTTGGGCAAAGGTGCCCTGGCAAGTTTTATCGGTTTATGGCTCGGCGCACTCGGTGGCGACCCACTCGTTACGCCGCTCGTTGCCGGGGTCGGGGCGATTGTCGGACATCTCTGGTCGGTGTGGGTCGGGTTTCGCGGCGGGAAAGGTTTGGCGACGACGCTCGGCGTGGCGCTGCCCGTCTATCCGCTCGGCGGACTTTACGGACTTGCGGCGCTGCTCCTCTTTATCCTGATTTTTCGCCGCGTGACCTTGGCGACATTTTTAACGGCGCTCGTCTACCCGGTCGGTATCTACTTGTCGCTGGCTTCGTCCGCATCCCCGGAACGGATTACGGCAACGACCCTAGCCGCGTGCCTGATTGCGCTCCTCGTCGCGCTCAAACACGTGTTGCCCACCCGCCCAGTCCGCAGGCCGCTCCGCCAGCCCTAAACGCCACGCCACCGCCCGTGCGACCCGGACACCGGCGAGACCGTCGCCGTAAGGGTTGGGCCGGTTTCGCATGACAGCCCTTGCTGCACCGTCACTAAGCAGCGGGCGCAAGCTCGCCTCGACGCTTTCGGGCGTGTTCCCCGCCAGCTTGAGCGACCCCGACGCGACGCCTTCGGGCCGTTCGGTAACGTTTCTGAGAACGACAACGGGTACCCCGAGCGCCGTTCCTTCTTCTTGTAAGCCGCCCGAATCGGTGACGATCAGTTCCGAGGCTTTCATCAGGGCGACCATTTCGGGGTAGCCCAGCGGGTCGGTCAAAATGACGTTGGGGACATTTGCCAGCGGTTCCCACACCGCTCCGCGCACCGCCGGATTGAGGTGAACCGGATAGACGAAGGTAAAGGCAGAAAACTCGGCGGCGAGCCGTGCAAACAGTTCAGCGAGAGGGCGAAGCACCGGCAGGTTTTCGCGGCGGTGCATCGTGAGGGTGATGACCGGGCCAGGTGGCAGTTCGGCCCAGTGTGCGTTCTGGGCCACGAACCGCACGGCGTCCACGGCGGTATTGCCGGTTACGACCATCGTTGCTTCACGTTTGCCTTCACGGAGCAGATTGGCTTTGGCGAGCGGCGTAGGCGGCAGCTCGAGGTCGGTCAAAACATCCGTCAAACGGCGGTTCGCCTCTTCGGGAAACGGTTCTCTGAGGTTGTGTGAACGCAACCCCGCCTCGACGTGCGCGACGGGAATGCCTTCAAAGTAGGCCGCGAGCGCTACGGCAAAAGTTGACAAGGTGTCGCCGTGAACCAGAACGTAATCTGCCCGCAGGGTTTTAAGGGCTTTCGCGGCGGCGGGAACGGTGCGGGCCAGGAGTTCAGGGAGCGTCTGCTGAACCTGCATCACGTCGAGGTCGAAGTCCGGGGTGAGCTTGAACAAAGCCAGCACACTGCGGAGCTGTTCGCGGTGCTGTCCGGTGACGAGCAAGAGGGGCTCGAGTCCCCGCTTGTTCACGCAGCGCATACACAACCGGGGCCATCTTGGTGGCTTCCGGGCGGGTACCGAAGGCGACACAGACCCTTGCCGGCACCCCTGATTTTGTCACGTCCGGTGAGGGGTTTGACGGGCCAACTCGCGAACGCGCAAAAAGCTCACCCCACCGACCAGCACGACCGTCGCCGTAACCGTCAGGTAGATGAGTTCGGGCGGCGTCTGTGAAAGCGTCATCCCGCACGCCCCGAACACGAGCGCCGCACCCCACAGCACGAGCACCGTCAGCGGTTTCGACCCGCTCCGCACCCGGATGAGGTCGTGCAGATGGTCGTTCGCCGCCGCCGCCGGGTTCGCGCGGCGCGACAAGCGGCGGAGCGTCACCTGCGTCAGATTGACAACCGGCACCGCCAAAATCAGGATAGGAGCCGCAACCGTAACCGCCGCCGTAACCTTGAGCGCGCCCAAAACGCTGACGGCTGCCAGCACATAGCCGAGCAGATACGCCCCCGAATCGCCCATAATGACCTTGGCAGGGTTGTAGTTGTGCCGTAAAAACCCCAAAGCAGACCCGGCTAAAGCGGCGAGCAGCAAGACCGCCGCGCCCCGGTCGGGGAGCTGCACGGCGACGGCTAAGAGAGCGAGGCTCGAGATTGCCGCCAACCCCGACGAAAGCCCGTCTAACCCGTCAATGAAGTTAAACGCGTTGGTAAACCCGACAATCCAGAGGAGGGTGAGCCCGGCAGCGAGTACCGGCCCGAAAAACTGGTACGGCGTCGCGCCGAAATAGTTGGTGATAAAGTCCACCCGGACACCGTTCACCACGACGATTCCAGCAGCCACAAATTGACACACGAGCCGCGTCAGGGCCGGAACTTCCCAGAGGTCGTCGAACAAGCCGACGAGCGTCATCAGTGCGCCGCCGAGGACAATCGCCAGGAGTTCTTCACGGTACGTCACCAGCAGGTCGGGCCGAAGCAGCCCGCCGACGAGCAGCGCACCCATAAAGCCGCCGAAGATAGCGACGCCGCCGATGTTCGGCACAGCCCCCTCGTGAACCCGCCGCCCGCCGCCCTGTTGCAGCGCGCCGATACGCCGCGCGAACCCCTCGACGCGCGGGGTCAGAGCGGCAACCAGGACGAGCGCTGCGAAAAAGGTCAGCGAGACGAGGGGCAGATAGACGAGCAGTTGGTCACGCACAAGTCTAGTTTACTCGAAGAGTAGCATGTGTAAAGTAGGGATACACCTCGTATTTTACGCGTTAGCGTGTCCCGTAAATCCGGTCGCCCGCATCGCCGAGTCCCGGCACGATATAACCGTGGTCGTTCAGGCGTTCGTCCTTGGCTGCCAGGATGATTTCAACGTCCGGGTGGGCGCTGTGAACGGCGGCGATACCTTCAGGTGCGCCCAGAATACACAGCAGCCGGATTCGCGCGGCACCTAGACTTTTAAGAATGGTAATCGCAGCAGCAGCGCTGCCACCGGTCGCCAGCATCGGGTCGAGCAAAAAAACGTCGCGTTCGGCGATATCGGCGGGGAGCTTGTTGTAGTACTCGACGGGCTCGAGTGTTTCGGGATTGCGGTAGAGCCCGATATGTCCGACTCGAGCCGTCGGGACGAGTGCCAGAATGCCGTCAACCATAATTAGGCCCGCACGCAAAATCGCTACCAGCGCGAGCTTTTTACCGCTCAGGCGCTGCGTTTTCGCCTCGGCGACGGGTGTTTCGATGGTGATGGGCTCAACGGTCAAATCGCGCATGGCTTCAAACGCCATCAGCATACTGAGTTCTTGACACAATTCCCGAAAATCGCGGACATCGGTCGTGCGGTCGCGTAAAAGCGACAGTTTGTGCTGCACGAGCGGGTGGTCGATGACGGTCACAGAGGGGGCGGTGCGTGCGGACATGCTTTAGGGTAGCACGCCGTTTCAGGGTCTTGTAGGCTCAGACAAGCCCGACTTAACTTGTGCCCGCTGGCGTAAGTACAACCTTCACAGAAAGCTCTCAGCCGGGTGAGGCAAACTTACAGTAAGGGCACTGCCCACCTCAAGTTTTTTTACGCCAATTCGGCTCGTACCGGTCTTTTAGGGGAAGCCCCGATGAAAAAATTACGGTGATACACAGCAAAACCACAGTAAGAAACCTGATGATACCGGTGAAAGAACTTTCGCTCGGTCTGCTGCTCTTGCTCGCTGCGTGTAGTGGCGGACAAAACGAGCTTTCGGTCGCGCTGAACGCCGACAAACTCAGCGGCGAAGCACCCCTCGAGGTCAACTTCTCTGCCAGCGTCCCGGAAGGTGGCAACGAAGTCGGCTATTTGTGGGATTTTGGCACAGGCGAAACGGCGCAGGGCAGCCCCAGCCGCGCCTACGTGTTTAAGCAAGCCGGAACGTTTCCCGTTTCGGTCAGGGTCAGTCGGGACGCGCAGACGGCGACGGCGGATGTTGATATAAGCGTTGCCGCGCCCCGAGTTGTTCCCGAAAACGGTGCCCCGAGCGTTACGCTAAAAGCCTCGAGAACTACGGGCAAAGCGCCGTTAAAAGTCAAGTTTAGCGCTACGGCAACCGACCCGGACGGCGACGCAGCGACCTACAGCTGGAACTTCGGCGACGGTGAAGCCGCGGTAGGCGGTGCAACCCGAACGCATACCTTCGCTGAAGCCGGTGTCTATATCGCCGTTGTGACAGTAGACGACGGGCGTGGTGGTGTGACACAAGCCGAGCAGCGCGTTGCTGTAACCGACCCTGACCCTCAGGTTCCCCCGACCGAACCGCCAACAGTACCCGACAACGAAGCGCCCGAGGTTTCGCTCAGCTCGAGCGAGACTGAAGGTAGTGCGCCGCTGACCGTCTCGTTTAGGGCCAAAGCCAAAGACCCCGAAGGCGAACCGCTCAGCTACACCTGGGATTTTGGCAACGGTGAACAGGCAAAGGGGAACTCGAGCCGCACGCTCACCTATACCGAACCCGGCACGTTCACCGCGTCTGTCACGGTCAGCGACGGCCTCGCTGAAACGTCTGCCGGTACCGAGATCAGCGTTGAAGCGCCCGCCGCGCCGCCGCCTGAAAACACCCCACCCGAAGACGTCACGGCGACCGCCGACCCCCCTTCGGGCACGACGCCTTTACAGGTCGAGTTCAGCGCCTCGGCAACCGACGCCGACGACGATACCCTCGTCTATCTGTGGGATTTCGGCGACGGCGTGATTTCAGGCGAAAACCCGGCGCGCCATACCTACCAGAAAGCCGGAACTTACACCGCGTCGGTAACTGTGGGCGACCGTAAGGGCGGCAAAACCCGTGAACAAGTCACGGTCGAAGTAACCGGGGGAGGTTCCGAAACGCCCGACGTGCCGTTTTACGGCGAATGGGCGTGGGCGGCAAGTTCTAGAGATAAAGCGTTCGTGGGTTACTTGAGCATTTCAGAGGCGTCCTCGAGCGCCGACTCCGGGCTCGCGGAGTTTTTCGTCCGGGGCGGCAAGGGTGCGTGGACGTACTGTGAAAACGGCCTCGAGGCGTGCGGCGCGCCGACTGGCGTAGGCCACATCGACGTTCTCGATTTCGGCGACGGCGAAACCTACGATATCGTCTTTTACGACGAGTCCGGCGCTGAAAGACTCGTCGCTTACGATGAAAACGACCGTATCGAAAACGAAGACGGTGCCCCGACCTTTCGGGGTGGCGGCGCGTGGTATGAAGACGACGGTAGCAGCGACGACCTGAGTTTTACGATGGTCAAGGTCGGCAACGACCCCCAAACAGCCTTAAGCGCGGCCTTGAACGCGCTCACTGTGCCATCTGTGCCGCGCTGACGTAACAAAACGACCCTTTAAGGCTGAGCACTTTACCGTGCGGGGAGTGCAGCCAGTAGCGCATCACCTAAATTCCTACGCTTTCACGGCTGGATTGACAAGTCCTGCAGTTGACAAGCCCCACAAACGCCTACTCACCTGCAAAGAGTTTGTGCGGCAGCTTGGTCAAGACTTCGGCACCCGTTTCGGTGACGATTACAACGTCCTCGAGCCGCACCCCGCCTACGCCCGGCAGGTACACCCCCGGTTCTATCGTCATGACCATACCGGGTTCTAAAGGTATCTCGACTCCCTCGGCAAGCTGCGGGATGCTCTCGTGAACCTCGAGGCCCAAACCGTGTCCGGTGCGGTGAATGAACCGCTCACCGTAGCCTGCCGCCTCGATAACGCGCCGTGCTGCCCGGTCGATTGCCTGCATCGGGACACCCGGCCCCACCGCTGAGATCGCCGCCCGGCTCGCGTCCGATACGACCTCGAAGATGCGGGCTAGTTCCGGCGTCGGCTCGCCTAAAAAGAGTGTCCGGGTGATGTCGGCGGGGTAGCTGCGCTTGCGACCTCCGTAGTCGATCAAAAGCGGTTCACCGGCCTTTAGCGTCCGCGCCGACGGGTTGCCGTGGGGCAGGGCGCTGTTCGGGCCGGACTGCACCAGTGGCGCAAACGCGTGGCCTTCGCTGCCCTCTTCTCCCAAAAGTTCTGTGAGCCGCGCTGCAATTTGCGCTTCACTCTGCCCTACCTTTAGCTCGGGCAAAAGCCGTGTCAAGGCACGCTCGCTCAGCGCCACCGCCTCACGAATCGCCGCCAGCTCGCCGGGTTCCTTGCGGGCGCGAATACGCATCAGCTCCTCTTCGGCGCGGCGTACCTGGAGTTCCGGAGCTTCTGCCAAAAGCGCCAGATATTCAAACGCCCGCATCGTCAGGGCGTCGATACCGAGTACCTGCTCGCGCAGTTCCAACTCGTCTAGGGCTGCCCGGAGCGCGCCGCTATACCCCGCTTCATCGCTCCATGAGAAGATGCGGGGAGCTAACTTGGGGTGCGCCGCTAACTGCGAAACCTCGAGTTCAGGCAGCAGCAGCGCCAGTCCGTCGCCCGCGCTAAACGCGCCGACAAACGCCAGAACAGGCCGTTCGGAAAGCCCGAAGTTCAGGCCGGTAAAGTAGTGCAGGTTGGCCCCCGGTACAAGCACGACGGCCTCGAGTTCTGCTAGTTCACGGACCTTAACCCGCCTTTTTGGATAATCTGACATATCTCACAAGGATACGCCCTATCATGTCAGAGGGGTAGAACCTAGCAATTTAGGTATGCCTTACAAAGTAGTTTTTATCGTCCAGTACGAGCTTTTCGCTACCTTGAGCGTACTTGACTAACCTTAAAAAATGAGGTAGAATAGTTTTACTGATGATGTGATTCAGTAAAAGACCCACATCCACCCGCACCACTTCACCCTTTTCAACCCAAAAGAGGTTTCAGATGACCCAGATTTTTAGCACCACTCATCCCCTTGTCCCTTCAACGCTCGCCCTACCGACGCGCGTCCTCGAGCCCGACGATGTTTTATACGAAGAAGGCCGCGACGCCTCTTCGCTCTACCTAGTCAGCAGCGGCGTCTTAAAAGCCGTCGTCCCCACTTCGATGGGCAAAGAACGCATCGCCGACCTCTACGGCCCCGGTGACGTCGTTGGCACTGCCGCCCTCGACGGCGGTCAGCACGCCGAAACCGTTGTCGCTGTCCACGACGCGCAGCTCGTCCCGCTCGACCCGGCCCAGGCGATGAACGACCGAAACTTGCGCGACCACATCCTGCGGAGCCTCGCCCGCCAGCTCCGTCACGCCCGCCAGGGTATCGACGACGCCGAGCTCCCGGTCGGTGCCCGCGTGACCAAAGCGTTCCTGCGCCTCGTCGAGCGTTTCGGTCAAGCGTCCGATACCGGCGCAGGCGTTAAGCTGCCGCTCGCACTGACACACGAAGATTTGGCTTCGCTGACCGGCTCCTCACGCGTTACCATCACCCGTATTCTGGGTGAGCTGCGCCAAGAAGGTGCCTTGTCCGGCACACGCGGCGTTTACTACGCCGACCCGCAAGGGCTCGAGGCCGCCACCGACGACTACGTGATGCAGGTTCTGTAAGCCGTAACAAGTACCGAGCAACGAGCCATGAGGGTTTTGCCCTCATGGCTCGTTGCTTTTTGCTCATTGCTATAGTTAGCGGATGAAACTGCTCTATCCGACCTCTTTGGCGTTTGATGTGGGCTTGCTCGAGGGTTTCGGCGTCACCCTTTTCTCTTACGATGTTGACAAGGCGTTACCCACAGAACACCATGACGCTGAAGTTTTGGTCACCTGGGGCAACAGCGCTGAGATGCTCAAAGATGCAGCCACGAAGCTCGCGAGTCTCCGCTGGATTCAGTCGCTCGCAGCCGGCCCCAACGACGTTTTGAACGCCGGTTTTGCAGAAGGCGTGACTATTACGAGCGGGAGCGGACTTCATGACTGTACGGTTGCCGAACACACGCTCGGGCTGCTGCTTAACGCTGCCCGGCGGTTTTACGAAATGCGCGACTTTCAGACGGAGCGCCGCTGGGCAGAGCATTTGGGCGGCTTACAACCCGACCGGCCCAAAGACAGCTTTCGGACGTTGCGAGACGCCCAGGTGCTTGTTTGGGGTTACGGCAACATCGCCCGAACACTCACCCCACACCTGAAGTTGTTGGGCGCACACGTTCGCGGCGTAGCCCGCAGCGCCGGAGTCAGAGACGGCACTGAAATCTTTACCGAAAACGCATTACCGCAACTGTTACCGCAAACCGACGTACTGGTGATGATTTTGCCGGGTTCCGAGGCGACGCGGCGCGCACTCTCGGAGGGGCGTTTAGCCCTTCTCCCCCGCCACGCGTGGGTCGTCAACGTCGGGCGCGGTACTTCAGTCGATGAAACTGCGCTTGCTTACGCACTCCGCGCAGGCAAGCTCGGCGGCGCGGCGCTCGACGTATTCCAAACCGAACCGCTGCCCGCAGCTTCGCCCCTCTGGGACACGCCGAACCTCATCATCTCGCCGCACGCTGCCGGGGGCAGACCGCAGGGCGCGGAAGCCTTGATTGCCGAGAATCTCCGGCGGTTTTCGGCAGGGCAACCCCTAAAAAACGTTGTTCAGCGGTAGACGCAGCTATGCTGGGGCCATGAACGTCATTCATAACGCTGCCCAAAACCGTTTTGAAGTCGCCCTAAAAGGCGGCGCACTCGCTGAACTCAGTTATGTTTTGAGTCCCGGAGCAGGTACATTAACGATTACTCATACTTACGTTCCATCTGCCTTTGAAGGTCAGGGCGTGGCGAGTAAGTTGACCAAAGAGGTGCTGGAGTACGCCGCTGCAAACGGGCTCGAGGTCATCGCGCTCTGCTCCTTCGCCGTAAAATATATCGAACGTCAAAACCGCCGCAAAAGTACGTAAGTCAGGCCCCTCGAGCCCTCACCCCACGCCCCAAAACCAGCGCCGCTGCCTGTTCACCACTCTCCATCGCCCCCTGAATTGAACTCATACTGGTCGCCTCGGAAGCGATAAAGACGTTTGGTAGCGGCGTCTCATTTTCCGACAACGCTGCACTAAACCCGGCAGGTTGCACGAACTGGGCGAAGGGAATACGGATTATCTTCAGAAGATGCAGCTGTTTTACGGCGTCGCCATACCAAGTTGCAAGCTCACGTTTTATCCTGTCATCTAATTCACTGTCATCCAGTTCTTCTGCGCCGAGCGCCGTAACCGAAAGCAGGTGTTGCCCTAACGGAGCGAGCAGCGGATTGACATTACTTAGCCAGAGGGCATTGTTGACGTAACCCTGCTCGGCGTTTAGCAGCAGGCGCGGTTCGGCGTCTAAACGCAGCGGCGAAGCGTAGTAGAGATAGGTGCTGCCGACGCTCCCCTTAGGAGCGGCAACGCCCGTCAACCGCCCCAGTTCGGGCGGGTCGGTGGCGACGATGACGTGGGTCGCCTCTAAGCTCTCCCCCGCTGTTTTTACGGTGACGCCTGAAGGGTGGGGCTCGAGGCCCGCCACTTTCGTATCAAAGCTGACGTCCAACCCTTCAGCAAGTTGCTGCGGAATCCGGCCTATGCCGCCCCTCGGCAGCGCAACCGGACCGTCCAGCAACATCCGGAAGTAGTAGCGAAAAAGCCTGGAACTCGTTGAGAGATTACGCTGTAAAAAGATACCGCCGAAAAACGGTGCAAAAAACCGTTCGATAACCCGCTCTGAAAGGCCGTAACGCCGTAAAAAGTCGTGCGTCGGTTCGTCGTCACCCATTAGCAGCTGTGAGACCGGAGCGCTTTTCAAGGTCGCGGCGAGCGCCAGTAGCCTCACCCGGTCGGGCCAGTTCAGACTCCCGGCTCGGAGCGTCCCCCGTAAACTGCCGGGGTCGCGCCCGACGGTTTCGCGCGAACGTCCCTGACAGATAACCGCTGCCGGAAGCAAGCTTACGAGGTCTAGGCGTTTGAGGTCCAGGTTGCGTTTTACGGCGGGATAGGCCGTAAACAAGACCTGAAACCCGGCGTCCAGGGTAAACCCGTCTTGGCTCAGAGAATGAACCCGGCCCCCGAGATGGGGTTGGGACTCGAGTACCCGCACCCGTACCCCCGCAAGCCTCAAGACACGCGCCGCCGTCAACCCGGCTAACCCCGCACCGACCACCACGACATGCTTTTCATTCTGCGTCACATGATTAGCTTAACAGGTCGATACGCCGCCTTTTGCGACCCGTAACGCCTTACCTAAAACAGCGTGCCTAAACGTTTGCGCGCTGAGGGACAAGGTAAACTAAAGCTACCGCATCTCCAAGAGGTGCCGAGGAGGAGAGATGGACTACCAAGTGCTGATTATCGGGTCGGGGCCGGGGGGCTATCACGCCGCCATCCGCGCCGCGCAGCTCGGTCTAAAAACGGCGTGTGTCGAAGAAACCTATGTGGGCGGCGTCTGCCTGAACGTCGGCTGCATTCCAACCAAAGCGCTCTTGCACGTCGCGGAAGATTTGCGCGAGGCGCAACACGCCAAAGCTTATGGGATCGATTTCGGCAAACCTAAAGTCGACTTGAAGCAAGTAGACAAATGGAAGACGAGCGTCGTCAATAAACTAACCGGCGGTGTGCGGAGTCTGCTCAAGAGCAACAAGGTCGAGCTGATCGAAGGCCACGCAGTTCTTAAAGACAAAAATACCGTGCAGGTCGGTGATAAAAGTTTTACGGCAGAAAAAATCATCGTTGCGACCGGTTCGGAACCCATCGAGATTCCGGGGTTTGAGACAAACGGCGACACGATTGTCAATTCGACGGGGGCGCTGCTCGTCTCCGAAGTACCGAAGCGGTTTTTGGCTATCGGCGGGAGTGCGATTGGTTTGGAGTTTTCCGACATCTATCACGCCTTGGGCGCAGAAGTCACCGTGGTTGAACTGATGGACGAAATCGTCCCGACCGCCGACCGTGACGCGGCCAAAGAGCTACGTAAATCTTTCGACAAACGCGGCGTCAAAATCCTGACCGGCACCAAAGCGCTGAGCCAGAAAAAGATTAAAGGTGGTATTGAAGTCACCTTAGAGCGTGACGGCAAAGAAGAAAAGCTCGTCGTCGACAAGATTTTAGTTGCAGTAGGGCGCAAACCACGCGGCGCAGGGCTCGGGTTGGAAGCGGTGGGGGTAGAGCTCGAGCGCGGTTTTATTCCGACCAACCCGCAGATGCAGACGAACATCCCCAACATCTACGCCATCGGTGACGTGAGCAAACCGCCCCTGCTGGCGCACAAAGCGATGAAAGAGGGCCTGGTCGCTGCTGAACACGCCGCCGGTCAACCTGCCGCCTATGACACCATCGTCCCGGCAGTCGTCTACACAAGCCCCGAACTCGCGTCGGTCGGCATGACCGAACAAGAGGCTAAAGACGCCGGTCATAAGGTGCGCGTCGGGGTGTTCCCGCTCGCTGCGTCGGGCCGCGCCATGACGTTAGGCGTGAGCGAAGGCGTCGTCAAGGTCATCGGCGACGAAGAGACCGACCTGCTTTTGGGTTTTCACATGGTCGGGCCGAGTGCGGGCGATATGGTCTCCGAAGCGGCGCTCGCTATCGAGATGGGCGCAACCTTAGAAGACATCTCGCTGACGCAGCACGCGCACCCGACGGTTGCCGAGAGCTTTATGGAAGCTGCCGAAGCCGCGCACGGTCTAGCGATTCACATCGGGAACAAACGCCGTAAATAGGGTGCCATAAACGAAAAAGGCTGCCGGTAGCAGGGCAGCTCTTTTGGTTTAGGTGCTTGACCTAAACGGGGCGTAAAGCACCCGCACCCGCAGTGGGGAGGCGTCGCTGCCGTCTCAAAGTGTCCTTCTCGAATGTTTCGCAAGCCGCGACCTTCGGTGACCCAAACGCCTGCATCTAACAGCGCCCGGTGGGTATGAAAGGTGTCGGAAAAAGGTGCAACGGAGAGATAATCTACGCCGACGACAGCGGTTTTGCGCTCGACCAGATACTGCGCAGCTTCGGCAGCCACCGCAACGTAATCTTCGTTAAAGGGTTCAGTCAACCAGTCTTTGTGCGAGTTTATCGCCTCGAAAAAGATGCGCTCGAGCCGGTTTCAAGGCTCCGACTCGCTTTTCGTATGCCAGTATGCATTGATACTCCCTCCTGAACCCCGGACAAAAGACTGCAGAGTCGTAGCGGGAACGAAAAACCACCGTTTCAGAATAGTAATAAAAAATAGTAATAGAAAAGCTCCCGAAAGTTTGCGGGAGCCGGTGTTGCGATCTTTGTTTAGGTAATATCCGTTACGAGTTCGATCAGCGCCTCTTGCGCGCCGTCGCCGCGCCGAGTCTCGAGGCGGTAAATACGCGTGTAGCCGCCCGGACGGGTGCTAAACGACGGCGCGATCTCGTCCATCAGTTTACGGACAATTACAACATCGTGAATCTCTTTAAGCACCAGCCGCCGTGCGTGGAGGTTGCCACCTTTAGCGGTGGTGATGAGCTTTTCAACATACGGGCGCAGGTTTTTGGCCTTGGCAACCGTGGTTTTGATGCGACCGTGACGAAATAACGAGGTCGCTTGTGAACGCGCAAGGGCGATGCGGTGGCTGCTGTTGCGGTTCAGCTTGCGCCCGCTAGACATGTGTCTCACGATTTACTCCTTTAGTTCGAAGCCCTGCGCTTGCAGGCGCTCTTTGATCTCCTCGAGCGACTTGTCACCGACGCCGCCGACTTTCTTAAGGTCGCGTTCAGACAGCGCTAAAAGTGCGTCGACCGAATCGATACCCTCTTCTTGCAGCGAATGCAACACGCGGCTCGAGAGCTCGAGGCTTTCCAGCGTAACCTGCGTGGTCTCGGCGCGGCCTACACCGGCCGGCTCTGAAGCGGCGGCACTTGCTGTCGTCGGCGCAGCAATGACCGGCACCGGCTCTTCAAACTCGCCGCCGCTAAAGACTGAGAGCTGGTTACGAAGTGTGTCGACCGCACTCTCCAACGCTTCTTTGGGCGAGACGCTGCCGTCCGTCCAGACACGAAGCACCAAACGGTCGAGGTCGGTCTTTTGTCCGACGCGGGTGTCTTCGACGCGGTAGGCGACGCGGCGCACAGGGGTAAAGACGGCGTCGACCGGAATCGAATTGATACGGTCTTTGGTCGCGTGAATCTCCGCCGGAACGTAGCCGATACCGGGTTCGACCCGGACTTCCATGACGAGCTTGCCGCCATCGGCCAACGTCGCTAGATAAAGGTCGGGGTTGACGACGGACGCGCCCATCGGGACTTCAAAGTCCCCGGCAGTGACCGGCCCGGCACGTTCGGCGCGGAGGGTCAACGTGACCGGCTCGTTGTCGTGCAGTTTGACGACCAACTCTTTGAGGTTGAGGATCAGCTGCATGACATCCTCTTTCATCCCCTCGATGGTCGAAAACTCGTGGAGTACATCTTCGATATAAACGCTGGTGACGGCAGTCCCGGCAACCGACGACAGCAAAATACGCCGCAGCGGGTTGCCGATGGTGACGCCGTAACCGCGTGGCAGCGGTTCGACCGTAAACTCGCCGTACTGCTCGCCTACGCGGGCCTTAAATTCAGGTGTAATCTGCACCGTAAACTCCTGTTCTCATCAAGTCTAGGCGCTATCTCGAGTAATACTCGATAACCTGAAGTTCATTTACGGGAACGCTCAGGTCTTCGCGGGCGGGCAGGCGCTGGAACTTACCCTTGAGGTTTTCAGAGTCGAACTCGAGCCACGGGCTGAGTCGCCCCCGTTTGCGCGCCTCGACGTTGCCTTTAATGATCTCATTACTGCGGCTGCGCGTCGCCACGGAGATTTCGTCACCGGGTTTGACGCGGTACGACGGGACGTCGACCGGTTTGCCGTTGACGTTGAGGTGCTTGTGCGACACGAGTTGACGTGCCTGACGGCGGGTGTGTGCAATGCCCAAACGAAACACCACGTTGTCGAGGCGGGACTCGAGCAGTTGTAAAAATACCGCGCCGGTCGCCCCTTCCTGACGTACTGCTTCGTCGAAAAGCGTGCGGAACTGCTTTTCGCTCATGTTGTACAGGCGGCGCAGCTTCTGCTTTTCACGGAGGCGCACACCATAGTCCGAAATCTTGCGGCCCCGGCGCTGCCCGTGTTGTCCCGGAGGATACGGGCGGCGCTCCATATATTTTTGTACTTTCGGCGTCTCCGCGAGGTTGACCCCTTCGCGGCGACTCAGCTTGACAATCGGTTCTCTCTGACGGCCCATAGTTCTCCCTTGATAGCAAGTGCTGGTTTATTTGAGGCGTTGACGTTTGGTTAAGCGGCAGCCGTTGTGCGCGACCGGCGTGGCGTCGATAATCGAACGCACGTTCACGCCCGTCGCCTGAATTGAACGAATGGCCTGCTCCCGGCCCGAACCGGTACCGCGAATGACGATATCGAGCTGGCTGACGCCCATGTTTTGCGCCTTGCGGGTGGCGTCGGCAGCAGCGAGCTGGGCGGCGTAAGGCGTCCCTTTTTTCGAGCCTTTGTAGCCGATGCTGCCCGAGCTCGACCAGGCAACCGTGTTGCCGTCCATATCGGTAATCGTCACAATGGTGTTGTTGTACGACGCGTGAATGTAAACCTTGCCTTCGGCGAGGTTACGTCTGACGCGCTTTTTGGTTTTGTTTCTCGCGGCTTGTCTGCTCATCAGAACCCCTTACTTCTTCGCGGCTTTCTTTTTACCGGCGACGGTGCGGCGTGGCCCTTTGCGGGTGCGGGCGTTGGTTTTGGTCGATTGCCCGCGAACGGGTAGACCGCGGCGGTGCCGTAAACCCCGGTAGCAGCCGATATCCATCAGCCGTTTGATATTGAGCTGGATTTCGCGGCGGAGGTCGCCTTCGACCTTGTAGGTCTTTTCGACGATCTCGCGTAGCCGCGCGACTTCGGTTTCGGCGAGGTCTTTAACCCGCGTGTCGGGGCTGACACCCGCTTCAGCCAAGACCTGCTGCGAGCGGGTCAGACCGATGCCGTAGATGTACGGGAGCGCGTACTCGACGCGCTTGTCGCGGGGGAGGTCAATACCGGCAATTCGCGCCATGCTAGCCCTGCCTTTGCTTGTGCTTCGGGTTCACCGAGCAGATGACGAACACTTTGCCGTGGCGACGAATGACTTTACACTTGTCGCAGATCGGCTTGACGGACGCACGTACTTTCATAATTCTCCTCTGGTTCCTGCTACTTTCGGTAAACGATACGGCCCTTTTCGGGGTCGTAGGTGCTGATTTCTAAAACCACGCGGTCGCCGGGGAGGATGCGGATGTAGTGCCGCCGCATCTTGCCGCCGACGTGCGCCAAAATTTCCGGCCCGGCGTCGAGCTGGACTAAAAATGTAGTATTGGGACGAGCCTCGAGCACGACCCCTTCCGTACGAATCGTATCTTGGGTCGTCTCTTCGGGGCGCTCCGTGCGCTCTTTGGGTGGGCCTCGGCGGCCTCCGCCTGATCTACTACGCGCCACGTACACCTCCTAGCTCTTTCTCATAAATGGGTGCGCCTGCCATCGTCAGCACGCGCGGCCCTGCTTCGGTGATCGCAACGGTGTGCTCGAAATGGGCCGCCCGCGAGCCGTTCTTGGTCGGCGCAGTCCAGCCGTCGCCTAATATCTTGATCTCGGTCTCCGATTCCGTGACCATCGGTTCAATCGCCAATACGAGTCCCGGCCTGAGCTTCGGCCCGGTTCCGACGCGACCGTAGTTGGGCACGTCCGGCGACTCGTGAAAGGCACTCCCGATACCGTGACCGACAAATTCGCGCACCACCCAGAAACCTGCGGCTTCGACAGTGCGCTGAATGGCTGCGGCGACGTCGCCCAAACGGCCGCCCGGTTGCGCCGCTTCGATACCCGCATAGAGCGAGCGTTCGGTCGCCTCGAGTAGCGCCTGAACGCGCTTGGAGACAGCGCCCACAGCGTAGGTCTTCGCCATATCCGCAGCGTAGCCTTTATAGAATAACCCGATATCGACCGAAACAATGTCGCCTTCTTTAAGCGGCTTACGGTCGGGAATGCCGTGAACGACGATATCGTTGACCGAAGTGCAGAGTGTTCCGGGAAACGGCACCGTCGAGGCGCTCGAGCCCCGGTAGCCCTTAAACGCAGGCGTCGCACCTCTTGAAACGATAAAGTCTTCAGCTGCGGCGTTGAGTTCGGCAGTTGTCGCCCCCGGACGAATAAGCGGCTCGATACTTTCCAAAGCTTCACGGTTAATTACCGCCGCCTCGACCATCGCGTCGATTTCGCGGGCACGCTTGAGAATCACGGTAAAACCCTCATGGCAGAACCTCAGAGATACGGGCAAAGACCTCTTCGACGCTGCCGGTGCCGTCGACGTGCCGGAGTCTGCCACGCGCGTCGTAATATTCTAAAAGCGGCGCAGTTTGCTCGGCGTAAACTTGCATCCGGGTGCGAATCGTTGCTTCGTTGTCGTCGGTACGGTCTTGCGCTTCGGCACGTCCTACAAGACGGGCGACGAGTTCTTCGGTATCGACTTCGAGTAACACTACTGCTGTAATCGCCGTACCAAGTTCTTGTAATAAAGTATCGAGCGCTTCAGCCTGAACTGCCGTTCGGGGAAACCCGTCGAGCAGAACGCGGACGACTTCCTGACCCTCGAGTTCACTCCGCACCATCGCAACGATCAAATCGTCCGAAACGAGCCTGCCTGCCGCCATCACCTGCTTGGCAACCTGACCGACCTCGGTCTCCCGCTTTACGTGGTCGCGGAGCATATCACCGGTCGAGAGTTTCGTCAGGCGACGCGCCCGCGCCAGCTTCTCAGCTTGCGTGCCTTTACCGGCTCCGGGCGGGCCGACGAGCAACAAGACTTCAGACGTCATTAAAAGCGCCGCCCGCGTCCACGAATCCGGCCTTTGCTGACAAACCCGTCGTAGTGACGCATTTTGAGTTGAGACTCGAGCTGCCGCAAGGTATCGAGTGCCACACCGACGACGATTAAGAGGCCGATTCCCGAAAACACCAGCGAGAGCTGCCCTTGCCCGGTAATCCAGCCCAAAATTTGCGGCAGAGCGTTGACCAAACCTAAAAACAGCGCTCCCCAAAGCGTAATACGGTTGGTGATGCGGGTCAGATGTTCGGTCGTCTGCTGACCGGGCCGCACCCCCGGTACGAAACCACCGTACTCGCGCAGGTTTTCCGAGATACGTTTAGGGTCGAACGAGATTTGCGTGTAAAAGTAAGTAAAGGCGACAATCAAGAGGGTACTGACGATCAAACCCTGCCAGTTCGACGGGTTAAACCATACGCCTGCTGACTGTAACCAAACGATGTTGGGAAACACCGAAATAAGGGTGGTAGGGATCACCAGAACAGACACCGCAAAGATGACCGGAATCACCCCGGCAGCGTTTAGACGCATCGGAATGTAGGTGCTTTGCCCGCCCATCACACGGCGACCCACGACCTTGCGAGCGTACTGCACGGGAATTCGCCGCTCCGCTTGTTGAATGAGTACCATTCCGGCGACTGCCACAACCAGGAGCGCGAAGAAGATGATGATGCCGATCAGGTTCGATTCGCCCGTCCCGACTAGCGCGATATTTTGCGCGATAGCTTGAGGATAGGCGGCGACGATACCCGCATAGATGATAAGCGAAATTCCGTTCCCGATGCCGTATTCGGTGATCTTCTCGCCCAGATACATGACCACGGCGATACCCGCGATCTGGGTGATCAAAACGGTCAGCCAGAAAAACGGGCCGTTACTCCACCCGACGCGGAGTGCGCCGGAAGGCCCGATTACAGCCGTCGCCAAAAAGAGTCCCTGCACCGCGCCGAGACCGAGTGCGGCGTAACGGGTGTACTGCGTGATTTTGCGCCGCCCCTCTTCACCCTCTTTGGAGAGTTTTTCTAAGGGTGGATAGATCGACGTCAGCAGCTGAAAGATGATGCTCGCCGTGATGTAGGGAATCACGCCGAGCGCGAACACCGAAAACTGGCTGATATTGCCGCCCGTAATAAACCCCAGCAGTTCGAAGACGCCTCCCTGAAGTTGACCTTGGAGGGCTTGAGCGTCGACACCCGGCGTCGGCACAAAAACGCCCAGGCGATAAACCGCCAAAAGCCCGATCACCACGAGCAATTTGGCACGCAGGTCAGGAATGCGAAAGGCGTTTCCGAAAGCGGAGAGCATCTAGTTCGGCCCTTCGGCCTGCGCTGGGTTGGAGTCTGCCGAGCTGGTACCTGCGACGTCACCGAGAACGGTAGCGCCGGCATTTTGCAAGGCCCGTACCGCGCTACGGCTGTAGGCGTCGACCTCGACGGTCAGGTTTTGCACGGTCACTTCGCCGTTACCCAAAAGCTTGATGGGGCGATCTTGGTGCCGTACTGCGCCCGTACTGCGAAGCGTTTCGGCGTTGACCGTTGCGCCCGCTTCAAAAGCGTTCAGGTCGCCCAAATTGATGATCTGGTAATCCGTGTTGTGATGAATAAAGCCGCGTTTGGGCAGGCGCATGACCAGACGTGAGCGGCCCCCTTCCCAACCGGAGCCTTGCGAAAATCCGGAACGGCTCGACTGGCCTTTTTGACCGCGACCGGCAGTTTTGCCGTGTCCGCTCCCTAGACCGCGCCCGACCCGGCGGCGGTTTTTCTTGGCACCGGGGGCGGGTTTTAAGTCGTTAAGTTTCATCCTTATCCTTCCACCTTAAACAGATACGAAACCTTGTTGACCATGCCGCGAACATCAGGTGTGTCTTTAAGTTCACGGGTGTCACCGGTCTTTTTGAAGCCGAGTGCACGAACGGTTGCCTTTTGGTCTTTTTTCACGCCGATCAACGAACGAACCAGGGTTGCTTTCATCTGGCGGCTTCCCGCTCTTGCTTCGACTCTTCAAAGGTCTTGAGTTGCTTGAGGCCGTCGATTACGGCGTAAGCGACGTTGGTCTGGTTACGTGAACCGAGTTCTTTAGTGAGCAGGTTACGAAAACCTGCCAGCTCGATAATCGCACGCGGAACACTCCCTGCAATGACGCCCGTCCCGGCACCTGCGGGTTTAAGCATGACGCGGCTCGTGCTGTGGGTACCCAAGACCTCGTGTGGAATCGTGCCGGGTTCTTCAATCGGCACCTCGATGAGGTTACGGCGGGCGACGTACTGACCTTTTTGTACAGCAATCGGTACCTCTTTAGCCTTACCGAGACCGATCCCGACGCGACCGTTGCGGTCGCCGATAGCGACCATCGCGCCGAAGCGGAAGCGGCGGCCTCCCTGATAGGTTTTGGCAGTGCGGCGGATAAAGATGACCTTATCTTCAAACTCTTCAGCCATTAGAACTCGAGCCCTCCTTCACGGGCGCTTTCGGCGAGCGCCTTGATGCGACCGTGGTAGCGGTAAGCGCCCCGGTCGAAAACGATACGCTTAGCACCGGCTTCGGTAGCGCGGACAGCAATGGCGCGGCCTACCGCAGCGGCCTGTTCAGTTTTGTTGCCGATTGCGCCCAAACTCTTGCTGTTTGCTTCGGCAACGGTGCGCCCTTCGGTCATATCGATAACCTGAGCATAGATATGCTTGGCGCTCCGGAACACCGTTAAGCGGAGGCGGTCAGTCGTTACGGGGCGCTGCAGCTTCCGGCGGGTGCGAAAGCGGCGACGCTCTTTGGTATGCAAAACAGTCATACGAACTCCTAGCGGGCCGCGGTTTTACCGGGCTTGAGGCGAACCTGCTCGCCTTCGTACCGGACGCCTTTGCCGTGGTACGAATCGGGCGGACGGACTTCGCGGATATTGGCGGCAACCTGACCGACAAGTTGCTTGTCGATACCTGAGATTGTAATTGAGGTCGGTTGCGGCGCGGCGATTGTGATGCCTTCGGGCGGCTCGAATACAACCGGGTGCGAAAAACCGAGCTGAAGCTCCAAGTTCTTGCCCTTCATCGCGCAGCGGTAACCGACGCCCTGAATCTGCAGGTTGCGAGAGTAACCTTCGGTGACGCCCTGAACAGCGTTACTAAGCAGACTACGGGTGAGGCCGTGCTGGGCACGGTCGCGGGGGGCGTCGCTGGGGCGCTCTAAGGTCAACACACCGTTTTCTTGGTTGAGCTTGAGACGCGGATTAAACGGCACGACGAGTTGGCCCTTTGGCCCTTTGATCGTCACTGCGGTTTTCGCCGCACTGATCTCGACGCCTTTAGGCAGCGTAATGGGGGTACGTCCGATACGGCTCACTACCACACCTCACAGACGACTTCGCCGCCGACGTGGTGACGGCGCGCGTCACGGTCGACGAGCAGACCTTGCGGCGTCGAGATAACCGCGACCCCGAGACCACCGCGAACGACCGGAATATGGGTCGCTTTGGCGTAGGCACGCCGTCCGGGCTTTGAAACCCGTTTAAGTTCATTGATAATAGATGAACGCTTCGGGCCGTACTTAAGGCCGATACGCAGCACCGATTTGCCGTCGACTTTGGTCTGCTCGACGGACTTGAGATAACCCTCTTTCACAAGAACATCAGCCAGCGACTTCTTAAATTTGCTCGCCGGTACATCGACGGTCGCAGCAACGATAGCCGCGCCGTTGCGGATGCGCGTCAGCATGTCAGCAATGGGATCCGTATACATGAGTCTCCTGTATCTCCTTCGCCGAGGTTGGTCTTAGCGCAAACGCGCTAACCATCACCTCGCAAAAAGTTTTTCTTGTTTAGGTTTACCAGCTGGCCTTGCGGACGCCGGGTAAAAACCCTTGGTGGGCCATCTCACGAACACAGATGCGGCAGAGGTTAAAGTCGCGCAGGTAGCTGCGTGAACGACCACAACGACCGCAACGGTTGACCTGACGCACCGCAAATTTAGGCGTCCGTTTCGATTTGGCGATATGTGCTTTTGTAGCCATACGTTATTCCTCTACTTCCTGAAAGGCATCCCGAGCAGCTCTAGGAGACTCCGGGCTTCTTCGTCAGTTTGGGCGGTCGTAACAATAGAGATGTCCATCCCGCGCGTTGCGTCAACCTGGTCGATTGAGATTTCCGGGAACACCAGCTGTTCGCGTAGTCCGAGCGTGTAGTTACCCCGACCGTCAAACGCGTTGGCGCTTACGCCACGAAAATCACGAACTCTCGGCAACGCTACGTTAATGAGCTTTTCTAAAAAAACCCACATCCGCTCACCGCGCAACGTTACTTTAAGGCCGATCGGCATTCCGGCGCGTAACTTAAAGTTCGACACCGACTTTTTGGCTTTGGTGACAACGGGGCGTTGCAGCGCGATCTGCGCCAACTCACGTGAGGCGCGGTCGATGACTTTCGAGTCGTCGCGGGCTTCGCCGAGGCCGATATTGATGACGATCTTCTCGAGCTTGGGCACCGCCATCACGTTTTGATAGTTGTGCCGCTCCTGCATACTCTGCCGAACTTCTTTTTGATAGCGCGCTTTGAGCGCTACATCCACCTTGCTCATAGCTCTCCTATTCGCCTAAACGCACACCGCTTTTGCGGCTGATACGGCGTTTGCGCTCGCCGTCAAATTCGGCACCAACACGCGTCGGCGCTCCGGTTTTAGGGTCTAACAGCTGGACGTTCGAGGCGTGAATCGGCGCTTCGCGTTCGTCAAAGCCGCCGCGCGGGTTTTCCTGGGTCGGACGGCGCGTCTTTTTATTGATATTGACGCCCTTGACGACAACGCGGTTTTTTTCGGGTAATATGGCGATAATTTCGCCTTCTGCGCCCCGGTTTTTGCCGGTCATGACGCGTACCTGGTCGCCGTTACGAAGACGAATACGCGTTTTCTCCTGTTTCATTAAAACATCTCCCTTAAAGGACTTCGGGCGCGAGTGAGACGATACGCATAAAACGGCGCTCGCG
This sequence comes from uncultured Trueperaceae bacterium, assembly GCA_963799485.1. Lineage (GTDB taxonomy): Bacteria > Deinococcota > Deinococci > Deinococcales > Trueperaceae > Truepera. The sequence continues at coordinate 354,948 of CAWCXJ010000007.1, read as the reverse complement.
CAGTTCACGGGCTACCGGCCCGAAAACGCGGGTACCGCGCGGTTCGTTCTGGTTATTGATAATGACTGCGGCGTTGTTGTCAAAACGGATGCTGCTGCCATCACTGCGGCTGATCTCTTTGGCCGTGCGGACGATAACGGCCCTTACGACATCGCCTTTTTTAACCCCGGCGCGGGGGATCGCGTCTTTTACGGCGGCAACAATCACATCACCAACACCGCCGACGAACTGCGAGCCGGTACCCAAAACGCGGATGCACTGGATGCGGCGTGCGCCTGAGTTGTCAGCCACGTCCAGATAAGATTCTTGCTGAATCACGGCCTAGCCTCTGGCTTTCTCTAAGAGTTTCGTCACTGCAAACCGCTTGCGTTTGCTGATCGGACGGCGCGTGATGATTTCGACCAAGTCGCCCTCGTGATACTCGTTTTCTTCGTCGTGTGCCAAGTATTTTTTTGATACCGCGACGACCTTGCCGTAAAGCGGGTGCTTAAAGCGACGTTCGACCAAAACCGTGACGGTCTTTTCGGCCTTGTCGCTTACGACGCGCCCCTGGAGCGTCTTCTTCATACGTTTCCTTTCTCGGCGGCGATGGTCAGCAGCTGAGCGATCTCGCGTTTCGCGGTGCGGATACGGCGCGGATTCGTCGCCTGACCGACCGACGCCTGAATCCGCAGGTCGAGCAGTTCTTTCCGGCGCTTATCGACTTCGCCGCTGAGTTCTGAGACGCTCATTTTACGCAGCTCACTGGGCTTCATCGTAGACCTCGCGTTTGACCATCTTGGTTTTGATCGGGAGCTTGTGTCCAGCTAGGCGAAACGCTTCTTTCGCCTGCGCTTCGGTCACGTTGGCAACTTCAAAGATGATGCGCCCCGGTTTGACCACCGAGACCCAGTATTCGACCGCCCCTTTACCCTTACCCATGCGAGTTTCGGCGGGCTTTTTGGTGACGGGCTTGTCGGGGAAGATACGGATGTAAATTTTACCGCCACGGCGAAAAAAGCGGCTCATGGTGATGCGGCACGCTTCGATCTGGTTCGACTTGATCCAAGCCGGTTCCATGGCGACGAGGCCGTAGTCGCCGAAGGCCACATAGTCGCCACCCTTGGTGTCGCCGGACATCCGTCCGCGCATCTGCTTACGATATTTTACGCGCTTGGGTAACAGCATTACTTACGCTCTTTCCTTTCAGCCGGTCGGCTGCGTCCGGGGGGTCGGTCGCTCCCGCCACTGCCGCCACGTCCGGCACCGGGGCCACCTTCAGGGCGACGACGCGCTTGTGGGCGGCGGCGGCGGCGGTTTTTGTCTTCGTCTTGACGAGGGCGGGGCAAGTTAGCCGCGCGGCGCTGCTTATCGCCGACGATCTCACCGTGAAACACCCACGCTTTGACGCCGATGACGCCGTATGTGGTGCTCGCCCTAGCGGTACCGTAGTCGATGTCGGCGCGGAGCGTTTGTAGCGGCACGCGGCCGTCCATGTACGATTCGGGACGCGCCTGTTCGGAACCGCCTAAACGACCCGAGCAGCGGATTTTAACGCCCTGTGCCCCCGACTCCATCGTGCGCTGAATGGCTTGTTTCATGGCGCGGCGAAAGGCGAAGCGGCGCTCGAGCTGCTCGGCAATACGTTGGGCAATCAAAGCGCCGTTCGTGTTCGGATTGGCGACCTCTTGCACGTTAACGGCAATCGTGCCTTCGATCAGGCTGTCGAGTTTGCTACGCAGCACCTTGATCGATTCACCGCCACGACCGATAACCACACCCGGCTTCGCGGTGTGAACCGTGATGTTGATGTTGTGTGCGGCGCGTTCGATGTCGATACGCGCGACGCCCGAGTGACCAACGTCGGACAAGACGGTTTTACGGATAAGGTCGTCTTCCGCGAGTAGCTTCGGGTACGTTTTAGTGTTCGCGTACCATTTAGCTGAGGGCACTTTATTGACGCCCAAGCGGAAGCCGACGGGATTGATCTTATTTCCCATAGCTCACTTTTCCTCCAAAATGATCGTGATGTGACTTGTGCGTTTACGCAGCAAGTCGGCGCGACCACGGGCGCGCGGTAAGTAGCGTTTGATCACCGGGCCTTCGTCGACCATGATCTTCGACACCACGAGGCTATCTTCGAACATGTCATGATTGTTGACCGCGTTCGCTTTGGCGCTGCGCAGTAGCTTGAGCATCGGCGCAGCCGAGCTACGCGGCGTAAACCGCAAGATGCTTTCGGCTTCCGCGACCGCTTTGCCGCGGATCAGGTTTGCCACGAGACGGGTTTTTTGCGGCGTTACGCGGAGCGCCGTCAGGTGCGCTTTCGCTTCCATTATTTGCGGTTCCCTGCATGGATGCGGAAAGTGCGGGTCGGCGAAAACTCGCCGAGTTTATGCCCGACCATGTTTTCCTGAATAAAGACCGGCACATGCTGTTTGCCGTTATGCACGCCGATAGTCAGCCCGATCATTTCCGGGACGATGGTGCTGCGGCGGCTCCAGGTGCGAATGACCTTGCGGTCGTTTTTGTCGTTCGCCACGTCAACTTTATCGAGCAGGTGATCGTCGACAAACGGGCCTTTTTTCATGCTGCGTCCCATTAGCTTCCCTTCCGGCGGCGCACGATAAAGCGCGACGAGACCTTGCGTTTGGTACGGGTTTTAAGACCTTTGGCCTGCTGACCCCACGGGCTGACCGGCGGACGACCGCTGGAGGAGCGTCCCTCTCCCCCACCATGCGGGTGGTCAACAGGGTTCATCGCGCGGCCCCGCTGGTGCGGTTTGCGGCCCATCCAGCGGGTACGGCCGGCCTTCCCGTAAACAACGTTTTTATGTTCGGCGTTGCCGACGGTACCGACAGTTGCGTAGCATTCGCCGTGAATCCGGCGCAGTTCGCCCGAGGGCAAGCGCAGGGTGACGTAGTTGCCGTCGCGCCCTTGAAGCTGCACGCTCGTTCCGGCACTGCGTGAAAGTTGCGCACCTTTGCCGGGAACGAGTTCGACGTTGTGAACGACCGTCCCGACCGGGATAAAGCGGAGGGGCAAGGCGTTGCCCAACACCGGCTCGGCTTCGGGGCCAGCCACGATACGGCTCCCGACAGAGAGGTTTTCCGGCGCGAGGATATAGCGCTTTTCGCCGTCGACGTAGTGCAACAAGGCGATGCGGGCGCTCCGGTTCGGATCGTATTCGACCGTCGCCACTTTGGCAGGCACGCCTTCTTTGTCGCGGCGGCGGAAGTCGATGACGCGGTAACGGCGCTTGTGACCACCGCCCCGAAACCGCGAGGTGATGCGGCCCCGGTTGTTACGGCCCCCGGTACGCTTTTGCGTCTCGAGCAGCGACTTTTCCGGCGTACTGGTGGTGACTTCGGCAAAGTCCGAGGTCGTCATAAAACGCCGCGAGGGGGTATACGGACGGTACTTCTTGGTTGGCATTAGACCAGCCCTTCCAGCTGCTGAATCTTCTGGCCTGCGCGCAGCGTAACCATCGCCTTTTTGCGCTGCGGACGCACGCCACGGTAACGACCCATCGTTTTTTCTTTGCCGCGCACGTTTGCGAGATTGAGCTTGACGACCTGAACCCCAAAAACGAGTTCTACGGCGTCTTTGATCTGGGTACGGTTGGCGTTCGGATGAACGTAAAAAACGTATTTGCTATCTTCAATGCCGGTCAGCGCTTTTTCACTTAAGACCGGGCGCAGGATAACGTCATGAGGGTTCATTCTGCCTCCTCAGCTTGCACGTCATTGAAGATCGCAGCGTCAGCAACGACGTGGTCGTAACGCAAGATGTCGTAGACGTTGAGCCCGCGTCCCGGCAACACGCCGACCCACGGCAGGTTGCGGGCAGCGCGGCGAACGAGTTCGTTATCGGTCACGAGCAGCACGCGCTCCGCACCGCTAAACCCGTTGTCTTTGGCCCATGAGACGAACTCTTTGGTTTTACCACCAATATCGAACGATTCGACAAGGGTGAGTTTGCTGTCGTTGGCGCGGGCGGCGAGGGCCATCCCGAGACCCAGACGGCGGACGCGCTTGGGCAACGAATACCCGTAGTCACGGGGGTGCGGCCCAAAGGCGATTCCGCCGCCGACGAAGATCGGCGCTTTGTACGAGCCGTGCCGCGCTGCACCGGTTCCTTTTTGCGGGCGGCTCTTGGCGGTCGTGCCGGACACCGTACCGCGTGTTTTGGTTGCAGCGGTTCCGCGGCGGCGTTTGGAAAGCTGCCACGAAACAACCTCGTGCAATACGGCTTCTTTGGGTTCGGGTAGGTCGAGCGTTACCTTACGCTCGCTCCCGATAACATCGAGGGTTACAGCCATTACGACGCCCTCCTCTGCGAATCTTTAACAATGACGAGGCCGCCGTTGGCTCCGGGGATAGCTCCTTTGATGAGAAGCAGGTTTTCGTCGGGGCGAATCTCGAGGAGTTCAAGTCCCACCGTCGTCACCCGTTCATTCCCGTACTGTCCGGCCATCTTTTTACCTTTGTAGACGCGGCCCGGAAACTTGCGCTGACCGATCGACCCCGGCGCACGGTGCTTTTTCTTGACCCCGTGCGAGGCAGGCATCCCGGCGAAGTTCCAGCGTTTCATCACACCGGTCATCCCGCGACCTTTGGTTGTGCCCGTGACATCGACTTTTTGACCCGCTGCGAAAATTTCAACGGTAACGTTGTCATCTTCGGGCGCATAATCACGGAACTCTAAGAGCGTCTTTTGTGCGCCTACGCCCGCTTTCTTGGCGTGACCGAGCTCGGGTTTGTTAGCGACCTTGGTGCGCTTTTCCGACCAGCCGAGCTGAACGGCGCTGTAGCCGTCCGTCTCCGGCGTTTTACGTTGCACGACCGGGCAGGGGCCCGCAAGCACGACAGTTACCGGAATAAGCCGGTCTCCCTGCCATACTTGCGTCATCCCGACCTTGGTGCCTAGAATTCCTTTCACTACCGGCCTCCGACCGTCTTGATCTCGATATCGACCCCCGTCGGGAGGTCTAGGTGCATCAGGCTGTCGATGGTGCTTTTGGTGGGCGTTTTGATGTCGATCAGCCGGTTGTGGGTACGGATTTCAAAGTGCTCTCTCGAGTCTTTGTCGACAAACGGGCTGCGGAGCACGCAGAAACGGCGGATACGGGTCGGGAGCGGCACGGGGCCAGCGACTTTTGCGCCGGTGCGTTTGACCGTATCGACAATTTTCGTTGCCGACGAGTCCAAACTGCGGTGATCAAATGCCCGAAGCTTGATCCGAATGCGGGGTGACGCCATTACTTGGTCACCTGACTGACAACGCCGGCACCAACGGTGCGACCACCTTCACGAATGGCAAAGCGCAAACCCTCTTCCATCGCAATGGGTTTGATCAGTTCGACGTCCAACTCGACGTTGTCCCCCGGCATCACCATCTCGACCCCGTCGGGCAAGGTGCAGACACCCGTCACGTCGGTCGTCCGAAAGTAGAACTGCGGGCGGTAGCCGCTAAAGAAGGCGCTGTGCCGTCCCCCTTCTTCTTTCTTCAAGATATACACCGAGCCCTTAAAGCCCGTATGTGGGGTGATCGAACCCGGCTTTGAAAGCACTTGTCCGCGTTCGATGTCGTCTCTTTGGACGCCGCGCAAAAGGACGCCGACGTTGTCGCCCGCCATCCCCGAATCGAGCGTTTTACGGTGCATCTCGACCCCGGTGACGATTGATTTGCGGGTGTCTGTAAGACCCACGATGGCGATCTCTTCGCCGGTTTTGACCTGCCCGCGTTCGACCCGGCCCGTCGCCACGGTGCCGCGTCCGGTAATGGTAAAGACGTCTTCGACCGGCATCAAGAAAGGACGGTCGATGTCGCGTTCGGGGGTGGGGATGTACGAGTCGACCGCGTCCAGGAGTTCCCAGATATGATCGACCCATTCGTTTTCACCGCGTTGGGTATTGGGGTTGGCGGTCAGGGCGTCCAAGGCTTTTAAGGCCGAGCCCTTGATGACAGGAATATCGTCGCCGGGAAACTCGTAGGAGGACAACAGTTCCCGGACTTCCATCTCGACGAGTTCCAAGAGCTCTTCGTCGTCGACCATGTCGGTTTTATTCATGAACACGACGATGTACGGCACACCCACCTGACGGGCTAAGAGGATATGTTCTCTGGTTTGCGGCATCGGGCCGTCGGCAGCCGAGACCACCAGGATCGCACCGTCCATCTGCGCCGCGCCGGTAATCATGTTCTTCACGTAGTCGGCGTGTCCGGGGCAGTCGACGTGGCTATAGTGCCGCGCCGCCGTCTGGTATTCGACGTGCGAGGTGTTGATGGTGATCCCGCGCGCTTTCTCTTCCGGCGCTTTGTCGATCATGTCGTAGCTCAAGGTCTCAATCGTAGGGTCGGCTGCTGCTGCCGTAAACGTAATCGCTGCCGTTAACGTCGTCTTGCCGTGGTCGACGTGCCCTACCGTGCCGATATTGACGTGCGGTTTCGTTCTCGTAAAAGTCGCTTTTGCCACCTTGCTGTTCTCCTTACTGTTTTGTAGTGGAGCGGCGCTACTTAAACGCCACCCCTAACGTCAGTTACTTCTTAACGAGCTCTTCTTGAATGTTGCGCGGAACCTGCGCGTAGTGATCTAAAACCATGCTGAAGGTCGCGCGGCCTTGCGTAAGGCTGCGAAGGTCGGTCGCATAACCGAACATTTCCGAAAGTGGAACGTGCGCGCTAATGACCTGCGCGTTACCACGCGGCTGCATCCCCTGAATCTGACCCCGGCGCGAGTTGAGGCTGCCGATGGCGTCGCCCATGTAGTTTTCCGGAGTGACAACCTCGACGCTCATAACGGGCTCGAGTACCACCGCAGAACCTTTGCTCATAACTTCTTTAATTGCCATCGACGCGGCAATCTTAAACGCCATTTCGGACGAGTCAACTTCGTGGTACGACCCGTCGTAGACGCTGACCTTCATATCTACAATCGGAAACCCGAGAAGCGGGCCGTTCTGCATCGCTTCTTCGACACCTTTTTGCACCGCCGGGATGTACTCACGGGGGATCGTTCCACCGACGACGGCGTTTTCAAACTCGAAGCCAGTGCCGCGCTCGAGCGGTTCCGCTTTCAGGCGCACGTCACCGTACTGACCCCGCCCACCGGATTGCCGGACGAACTTGCCTTGCACATCGACGGCGCGTGTAATCGTTTCGCGGTAAGCAACCTGCGGCGCACCAACGGTCGCGCTGACGTTGAACTCGCGGCGGAGGCGGTCGACGATGATCTCTAGGTGAAGCTCACCCATCCCTGAAATCGTCGTCTGGCCCGTTTCGGGGTCGGTCTCGACGCGGAAGGTCGGGTCTTCCTCGGCTAGCTTGACCATACCGTTTGAGAGCTTGTCCTGGTCGGCTTTCGATGATGGCTCGATAGCAACCGTAATCACCGGTTCGGGGAATTCCATGCGCTCCAAGATAATCGGAGCACTCGCGTCGGCGAGGGTGTCACCGGTTGTGGTGTCTTTGAGGCCGATAATCGCGCCCAAATCGCCCGCGCCGATGCGCTCGACCTCTTCGCGGTTGTTCGAGTGCATCTTCAGAAGGCGACCGACACGTTCTTTTTTACCTTTCGAGACGTTATAAATGTACGAGCCGGACTCCAACACCCCCGAATAGACACGGACGAAAGTCAGGCGGCCTACATAAGGGTCGGTGGCAATCTTAAAGGCAAGTGCGGAAGTCGGCGCAGTTTCGTCAGCGCCGCGCGTGTCTTCTTGCTCGGAGTCGGGCAGGACGCCGCGAATCGGCGGCACGTCCAGGGGGCTCGGCAAGTAGTACGTTACAGCGTCCAAAAGGCGCTGGACACCCTTGTTTTTGAGCGCCGAACCGCACAAGACCGGGTAGTGCTTGAGTTTTACGGTGCCTTCGCGGATGGCGTCTTTGACAATATCTGCGGGAATCTCTTCGCCCTCGAGGTAAAGCATCGCCAGATCGTCTGAGATGTCCGCGAGTTTCTCCAACATCACCCCGCGTTTTTCTTCGGCGATGTCGGCATATTCGGCGGGAATATCGCTCTCTTCGATGTTCTGACCCAAATCGTCGAGATAGGTAAAGGCGCGCATCTCTACGAGGTCGATAATGCCCTTAAACGAGTCTTCCTGACCCATCGGCCACTGAATCGGTACGGCGTTCGCGCCGAGGCGCTCTTCCATCGAGGTCAAGACGAGCTGAAAGTCAGCGCCGGTTTTGTCCATCTTGTTGGCAAACGCGAGGCGCGGGACGCGGTACTTGTCGGCCTGCCGCCAGACGGTTTCAGATTGCGGTTCGACCCCTTGCGACGCGTCGAACACGGCAACGGCGGCGTCAAGTACGCGCATCGAACGCTCGACTTCCATCGTAAAGTCCACGTGACCGGGGGTGTCGATGATGTTGATGCGGAAATCTTTCCAGAACGCCTGCGTCACCGCCGACGTGATGGTAATCCCGCGTTCGCGCTCTTGCTCCATCCAGTCCATCGTGGCTGCGCCTTCATGGACTTCGCCGGTCTTGTGAATCCGACCGGTGTAGAACAAGATGCGTTCGGTCAGGGTCGTTTTGCCTGCGTCGATGTGCGCGGCGATCCCGATATTTCGCGTCATGTTCAGGTCGATGCCTGTTTTAGTCGTCATAGTCTCTCCTGTGTCTCGAGGCAGAGCCTAGCGTCAGGGACGCTTTTAGCTCATCGGAGGTTAGCGCCACAGACGCTTTCACCTCAAAGCTTAGCGGCACAGCCGCTGTCAGCTCATCTTTACCAGCGGTAGTGCGCGTAGGCGCGGTTGGCTTCGGCCATACGCTCCACATCATCTTTTTTCTTGACGGCCCCGCCGCGACCCGCAGCAGCGTCTAGCAGCTCACCCGCGACGCGCTCGACAGCGGTGCGTTCAGGACGTGCGTTCGACGCGGCGACAAGCCAGCGAAGGGCCAACGACTGGGCGCGGCGCGGCGCAACCTCGATAGGTACCTGGTAGGTGGCCCCACCGACGCGGCGGCTTTTGACCTCGATACGGGGTTTGATGTTGTCCAACCCTTGGCGGAAAACCTTTAAGGGTTCCTGACCGCTGCGGTCTTGAATCAGGCGGCACGCGCCGTAAAAGATGCGGCTCGCCAGGTTTTTCTTGCCGTCGCGCATCAGCTTATTGACAAACGCGGTGACGGTCGTGTCGCTGTACACGAGGTCGGGCTCGAGGCGGCGGATTTCAGCTCTTCTTCTGCGTCCCATATCTCTCCTACTTCGCTTTCGGCTTTTTCGTACCGTATTTGCTGCGGCCCTGGTTGCGCTGAACATAACGGCCCACGCCGACACCCTGAGCGTCGAGTGCCCCGCGAACGATGTGGTAGCGCACGCCCGGCAGGTCTTTGACACGACCCCCGCGAATAAGGACAACCGAGTGTTCTTGCAAGTTGTGCTTTTCGCCCGGAATATAGGCGGTAACTTCCGCGCCGTGCGAGAGGCGGACACGGGCGATTTTACGGAGCGCCGAGTTGGGTTTCTTCGGGGTCTGCGTCTTGACGATAGTGCAGACGCCGCGACGTTGCGGGCTCCCCTTGAGGGCCGGAACTTTGTTTTTCTTCGGGAGCGCTTTGCGCCCTTTACGCAAGAGCTGGTTAACGGTTGGCAGAGCAATCACATCCTCTCAGGTCGTACCTGACTGCAAGCTCTTTAGAGCTGCAACGTTACTTGGGTGTTGTGGGCGGCAAGCGTAGACGGGCTACCTAGGCGTTACGAAGTTGGCTGCACACGACAAAACCGCTCCCAGACCCAACGCTGCGGGTTAGGGAGTTCAAACACTTGAGTATAGCCACGCGGCAGGCTAAAAATCAAGTCTCAGGCAACAAGCTTATATGTTTCTAGCAGTTCCAGATGTCGCTAAAATGAAAGACAAGTGGCTGCCGGTCGCGGACTGTGAAAAATTATACGGAGCAGCAAAACTACTTCACTGCGAACTGTCCAGAACAGCATTTCTAGGCAGCTGTTAAGCTCGGTTAGGCCATCCGGTCGGTAAACGCCGCTTGTATCGCGGTAAGGACACCAGGAAATCCGTACCAGACAGTACTTTCGGCTTTATCAAAGCTCGAGTCCACCCTTTCGGGTTAAAGCCTCTCTTAAGAAACCGTTCAGATTAGGGGCTTAAGCTGCTAGCCATGCTGAAGCCCCACACCGTTCTACTTTTGAGTGCCCTGTTAGCACTTTGCGCCGCCGGACTTTTAACCGTTGCCCACCGTGAACCCAAAGCTGCACTCGCTGCTGGCTACGCGCTTCTCGCTGGCATCACTTCGCTGGCGCTCTATCTGAACAGCCGTCAGAAAGCGTCCCGTGAATCCGAAGTGATCAGCACGTCATTTGAGAGGGAAACCTCAGCACACTCAGAAGACAAGACACCTCGGCACGCTTCAAATACCGCTCCAAAAACCACGAACGAATCAAAGCCCAACCGTTACGAGCCGCGTTATACGAGCCACAGCCGCGCGTAGGGGGGCAGCTCGAGCAGCCCGTCGCGGGGCGTCGCGCGGTGTCTTGTTAGCTGGTCGGTCAGCTCGCTAAACCCGTAAAGACCTAACTCACTCAGCGGCAACACCTGCGCGTGTTCGGTGAAGTTGTACACCGCAAGCAAGTTACCGAGCGGATGCGTCCGGACATAGGCGAAAAATTGCCGGGGAACGTCCAGGATTTCAGTCTGATAGCCTGCGTGCAGTTGGGGAGTGCGGCGGCGAACTTCGATGAGATGTTTGACCCCGGCAAAAATCCGGGCTGGGGGCGTCCCCGTCTCAAAACGTCTTTCGGCGTGCGCCCAGTCCATCCGGGGCCGGTGCAACCAGCGGTTGTCGTCACGGGTGCTCTTATGCTCGGAGAAGGTGTAGTCGTTTAAGAGCCCGAGTTCGTCGCCCATGTAGAGGAGCGGTACGCCGCCGAAACCAAGCATCAGAGCAAAACCCAACAAGATGCGTTCGATGCTGAGATCGACGCCGTAACTGTCATCTTGCACCAGGGCTTGCTCGAGCCCCGCCAAACTCGCAAACGTTCCCGAAATGCGCCGGTCGTTCGTCGCCGGGTTGTACTGAAAAACCTCGCCGACGGCGTGTGAGCCTGGAAAAAGCCCGGCATAGTAGTCCGACAAAAAGCTCCGGTGCGCCGCGCCGTTTAAGCCAGCCGCCGCCGCGTCTTCGTCAGTTACGGCCCAGCCGATATCGTCGTGGCAACGAATATAGGTGGCCCACGCGGTAGTCGGCGGCGTCGGCGGAAAACCTCGCAGAACGTGGGCCATCAGCCCGGTATCGCGGCTTGCCAAGGACGCCCAGAACTGCACCATCAGCGAGTTGTGATAGGCCAGATTCGAGACTTTGCCGAAATGCCGTCCGGTACCGAAATACTGTACCAAGTCGTTCGGTGAGACGATAGCCTCGGCTTTGTGGATGACTGCCGGGGCGGCAATCTTTGAACATGCCCGGAGCGCCTGCAGCAGCATATGGACTTCGGGCTGGTTTTGCGAGTTCGTCCCGAGCCGTTTCCACATAAACGCTACGGCGTCGAGGCGAAATACTTCAACACCCCGGTTGGCAAGTGCTAAGAGGATTCCGGCAACCTCGAGAAACACCTCCGGGTTCGTATAGTTCAAGTCCCACTGATAAGTGTTAAAGGTCGTCCAAACCCAGCGCTGCATCTCCGGCACGTAAGAGAAGTTACCGGGCGCAAAGTCGGGGAAAACTTCAGGGAGCGTCCGTTCAAACTGTTCGGGCAACACGCGGTCGCTGTAGGTGTAAAAATAGTCCTGATAGTGCGGGTCGCCGCGTTTGGCAGCCTCGGCCCACGCGTGCGTATCGGCGCAGTGGTTAAGTACGAGGTCGAGGCAAAGGCTGATACCCGAACCGCGCAGCGTGCCGCAGAGCGCCTCCAAATCGTCTATCGTCCCGAGGGCCGGTTGCACTGCCAGATAATCTGCGACTGCGTAGCCGCCGTCGTTTTCACCCGCGCGGGTCTTTAAGACCGACATCAGGTGCAAATAGGTCACGCCGAGTTCTTCGAGGTAATCCAGGTGTTCCGCGACGCCTGCCAAGTTCGGCGCAAAGCGCTCAGCGTAGGCGACGTACCCGACCATCTCCGGGCGTTGAAACCAGTCGGGGGTGAGTTCACGCTCCAAGTCGAGGACTTTAAGCGCTTCGGGGCGGTCACGGTAAAACTCGGCGAGCTTGAGCACGAGGCGGCCCAACACCGTTGCAAAATCCGGACGTGCGCCGTAAAGAGGCTCCAAACCATCAAAGAGGTTGCTGAACTGCCGCGCGAGCCGTAGTCGAAAGAGCTGCCGGTCGCGCATACCCAAACTGTTGAGAATTTCGTCGAGCTGAGGGGTTTGGAGGGACTCGAGCGTGACTCGAGCTTTGTTCGAGAGTGCGCTTAGCGTCCGCACTAGGTGCGCCTCGTCAACTTGCGGCGGGCCGCCTGAACGCGTTCTGCTGCTGCCGAGGGTGTTTCGGCAAGCGCCGTCAGGTGGCCCATTTTACGTCCGGGGCGCGCTTCAGCTTTGCCGTAAAGATGTAAAGTCATATCATTCTCCGTTAAGGTAGCAGCCCAGTCGGGTTCGCCTTGTACCCACAAATCACCGAGCAAATTAGCAGTCGCCGCCGGACGCTGCACCGGGGTGACGAGCGGCAGGCCACAGACCGCGCGAAGTTGCAATTCGAACTGGCTGATATCGCACGCCTCGAGGCTCAAATGTCCGGAATTGTGTGGACGCGGGGCCAATTCGTTGACGAGCAGCGTTTCGTCGGAAGTCAAAAAGAACTCGGCGCAGAGGAGGCCTACAACGTCCAGCGTTGCCATGATTTCACGTGTCAGCGCTGCGGCACGCTCCGCGACGACGGCGGGTACTGCGGCGGGTGCAAGTGAGACGTCTAGAATATGCCGGACGTGGCGGTTTTCAGAGACCGCGAGGTGAACGAACGTCCCGTCTACGCCGCGCGCGCCGACGACCGAAAGCTCACGGTCGAAATCTACAAACGTCTCCAAAATGCACTCGCTGCCTAGTTCTGCAAAGGCTGCTTTAGCTCCGGTGAGCGTTTCAACCACCCGCTGACCTTTGCCGTCATAGCCGAACCCGGCAGTTTTAAGCACGGCGGGTGCCCCGAGTTCGCGCAAGGCCAGCTCGAGTTCTCCAGCGCGGCGAATCGGCCTGAAAGCGGGCGTCGGCAGACCCTCTTTAGCGAGAAAATTTTTCTCCCGGAGGCGGTGCTGCGCGGTGTAGAGTGCGCGCCAACCAGGGCGCACGGGCGCGTAGATGGCGGCGGCCTCGAGCGCCGTGACGGGCACGTTTTCAAACTCGAGGGTGATGACGTCGACAGCTTGGGCAAAGGCTGTAACTGCGCCCAAGTCGGTGTAGTCGGCGACGTGTTCAGCGTCGGCAACACTGCCCGCAGGCGAAGACGCTTCAGGTGAGAAAACGGCTACGCGGTAACCCATTCTCTTGGCAGCAAAAGCGAGCATCCGCCCCAGCTGACCGCCACCAAAAATACCTATGGTAGCGCCGGGTAAAACAGCTTTAGATGAATCTATAGATGAACCCGTAGTCATGGGAGTTTAGCCCCAAGTACACGCTCGGTTTGAGCTTGGCGGTAAGCGTTTAGCTTTTCCCGCAGTTCGGGACGACTGTTTGCCAGGATAGCAACCGCCAGCAGCCCCGCGTTGGTCGCCCCGGCCTGTCCAATCGCCAGCGTTCCGACCGGGACACCCGCAGGCATCTGGACGATCGACAAAAGCGAATCGAGACCGTTTAGCGCGTGGCTCTTTACGGGCACGCCGAGTACCGGTAGCGGCGTCTGCGCGGCAATCATCCCCGGCAGGTGCGCCGCGCCCCCGGCCCCGGCGATAATGACCTCGCATCCGGCTTTTACGGCACCTTCGGCAAAGGTGGTCAGTCTGGCAGGCGTGCGGTGCGCCGAGACGATCTCGCAGCGGTGCGGCACACCGAAGTCTTGTAGCACCCGGTCGGCGTGCTGCATCGTTTCCCAATCCGAGGTGCTACCCATTACGACGGCAACTAGTACGTCAGCCACGAGTTTCCTCCCACGCCGAAGCGGTGGCTCGAGCCAAACGGTCGCAAACCGCCACCCAAACCGGGGTGTCGGGAACAGTTTCGATAAAGATGCGCGCCGCGCCGGACGCGTCGAGTTCGCGGAGCGCAGCGTAGAGCGCCCGACCGTAAGCTTCGGGGTCGTCCGGCAGTGTCAGCCAAACCTTGCTCAACACCGAAGCCCGAGGTTTGCGGCTTAGCACGGCGTCGGCGGCTTGGCTACGCGTTGCGGCATCTGCCACCAAAAAGGCCGGGGTCTGCGGCGCGTAGTGACTTTTGAGGCTGCCCGAAACGCGCGGTGATGTTGACACCGGCACGCCCCAAACGGCTACCTGCAACACCTCTTCTAGTGCTGCCGCAGCAACACCACCGGGACGTAAAATCCTTGGGACGCTCCCGCTCAAATCGAGAATGGTGGACTCGAGCCCGACCTGCGCCGCCCCCCCGTCGAGAATCGGCAGCGCGTCGCCAAACTCGGCCCGAACGTGTTCAGCCGTCGTCGGCGAGATGCGACCGAAACGGTTCGCCGAGGGTGCCGCGACCCCGCCGCCGAAACGCTCCAGCAACTCCAGGGCTACCGGATGCGCCGGGACGCGCACCCCCACCGTTGTCTGAGCCCCGGTCAGAACGTCGCCGACCCACGGCTGCCGCGCTAGAATCAGCGTCAGTGGGCCCGGCCAAAATGCTTCAGCCAAACGCCACGCCGTTTCAGGAATAGCTCTCGCCCACCTTTCTAGATGCGCGGCGCTCGGCAGATGCACGATGACGGGGTGACTCGCCGGACGACCTTTAAGACGAAAGAGCTGCCCAACCGCACGTTCGTTCGCGGCGTCCGCACCGAGGCCATAGACCGTTTCGGTAGGAAAAGCGACGACCTTGCCGCGTTTCAAGACCTGCACGGCGTGCAGCAGATCGGCATGGGTGTTGGTAGATGGGGGCGTAAAGGTATGTTCATCTATCACTGCTTCCAAAGATACCATCCTCACTCAAGTTGCTGAGACGCCGACCCGATACGCCGTTACTGCCCGCACAAGCTTGATTCAAAATTCAGGTTTAGTACGTCGGGGACGCTTAGGACAAACGTCCCAGGGGTGCCCGGTTGTGCTTGTGGTAATTTAGTCTAGCCTATCGTTTTTCGTGGCCTTTTGCCCGACCGGGAAGCTGTCTAGTGCGGTTTCTCAAAAGCGGGGTCACCTTGCAACATAAACGTGCAACGTAAACGTAGGGTATACCGCAGGAAGGGGTGTTGACATACTCACGACTCTGGCTGTGTCACGACTGCAACCTTACAACGCCTTGAAGCCATCCGTGTCCGAGGGCACTCCCGTCAACGTACCGGCAACGGTGGCGACCTCACCCGTTTCAGAAGCTCTTAATCCGGCTATAATGCTCCTTATGAAAGGTGTTATTTTTGTGACGCTGCAGCCCCTCACCCCAGCCGCCGGTCGGCAGGCGTATCCAGACGTTAGGACGGTCTCTTAAATGCCGCAAATTTTGCCTCCCAACTCGAACACCTTCGCCAAATGGAGCGTTATCGGCGGGATCGTATTTGTTGTTGCGCTTGTTACCGCGCTCGTCGTTTTTGCCCGTACCGACAGAAACCGTGTCGGGGTGCCGGTCGCACAACCCGTGGGCTTTCAGCACTCGCTGCACGCCGGTGAACTCGGCCTCGACTGCCGCTACTGTCACTACTCGGTCGAGGTTGCGGCGTATTCAAATATCCCCCCGACCGAAGTCTGTATGACCTGTCACTCGCAAATTCGCGTTGGCGCGCCGCAGCTTTCGGCGGTTTACGAAAGTTGGGAGACAGGAACGCCAATCGTCTGGAACCGCGTTCACGACCTTGCCGACTTCGTTTATTTCAATCACGGCGCGCATATTAATAACGGCGTCGGGTGTAGTTACTGTCACGGGCGCGTCGATCAGATGTCGGCGATCTGGAAGGCGCAGCCACAAACGATGGGCTGGTGTCTGGAATGCCACCGCGCCCCGGCAAAATATATTCGGCCCCGCGAAGAGGTCTTTAATATGGCGTATGAACCCCCTGAGAACCAGCTCGAGTTAGGCCGCAGACTTGTCAAGGCCTATAACATCAACGCCGACGCGCTCGCCAACTGCTCAATCTGCCACCGCTGAGATCCCACGGATGAGGACGGAACCTATTTTGGACACACAATCAGACACATCAGATACTACGACCCCCGTCAAGCCGCTCGATCTAGCTCAAATCCGCACGCGGTTGGAGTCGCAAAAAGGTCCAGCCTATTGGCGCAGCTTAGAAGAACTCGCCGAGACTCCTGAATTTGAAGAGTTTTTAACGAAAGAGTTTCCGCGTCAGGCTGCGCCGCTAGAAAGCTCGCTCGACCGGCGCAGGTTTATCAAGCTTCTGGGTGCGTCGCTGGCGCTCGCCGGTCTGACCTCGTGTGTACGCCCCTATCAGCAAGACAAGTTCGCCCCCTACGTTAGAGCGCCCGAAGAGATCGTCCCCGACGAACCCCTTTATTTTGCCTCGGCGCTGACTTACGGTGGTTACGCCCAGGGGGTGCTGATGGAAACTGTTCAGGGCCGCCCCATCAAGGTCGAGGGCAACCCCGACCATCCCGACAGTTTAGGTAGCTCGAGCCCCTACATGCAGGCCAATACGCTGGCGCTTTACGACCCCGACCGTTCGCAATTTGTCGTCAGTGGTGGTAACGAAAGCAGTTTCGACGAGTTCATGCGGGTTTTTACTACCGCACTTGCCGGGCTTCGGGGCGGGGCCGGGTTTCACATCCTGAGCGAGACCGTAACCTCACCGACGCTGGCGCGGCAGCTCGCCGAGGTGTTACGTCAGTACCCGCAGGCGCAGTGGCACCAGTTCGACGGATTACAAACAGGTGCTCATGCGGGCGCCGTGCAAGCGTTCGGACGACCCGTGCAGACACGCTACGACTTTGCCAACGCCGACGTGGTGTTGTCTTTAGACGCCGACTTCCTCGGGCCGGGGCCGGGACAACTCGCCTATAACAAAGGTTTTTCAGAACGCCGCCGGGTACGCAGCGCCGACGACACGATGAACCGCGTTTACGCCCTCGCGGTCACACCCACGATCACCAGCGGCATGGCCGATCACCGCGTCGTTTTAAGACCCACCCAGGTTGTAGCAGCGGCGCGTCACATCGGCGCCCAACTCGGGCTTCAGGGTGCCGTGGGTGAGGCTCCGGAAGGACTTACGGCGGCCTGGACTCAAGCGCTCGTCGAAGACCTGCAAAGCGCGAACGGTCGCTGCGTGGTCGTCGCCGGGGCCGAACAACCCGCTGAAGTCCACGTGCTCGCCCACGCGATGAACGCCGCACTCGGAAGCGTCGGGACGACTGTTTTTTACACCGAACCAGTAGAGCTGCGACCGAACGACCCGCTCGAGTCGCTTCGCACGCTGACCGAAGCGGTCAGTAACGGCAACGTCCAGGTTTTGCTGATGCTGGGCGGTAATCCGGTCTACGCCGCCCCCGCCGATCTGGACTTCGCCCAGGCCTTGACGAACGTCCCCTTTAGCGCCCACCTCAGTTTGTATCAGGACGAAACCTCCGCGCTCTCGACCTGGCACGTGCCGCAAACACATGAACTCGAGACCTGGAGCGACGCACGCGCCTTCGACGGTACGGCGACGATTATGCAGCAGCTTATCGACCCGTTTTATAACGGCATTTCGTCGCACCGGGTACTCGCCGCCATCTTGGGCGACACCGACTCGAGTCCGCTCGAGCTGGTGCAAGCGACCTACCGCGATCAAGTCGATAACTTCGACGACTTCTGGCGGCAGACGGTCTATCTAGGTGCCGTGAAGGGAACGGGTTACGCGCCGCTGGCTCAGCTCACGCTTCAGGCGGACGCACTCGCAGCACCAGCAACGCAGGTTGCGCCCGCAGGTGAGGGGGAGGGGCTCGAGGTCGCTTTCAGGCTCGACCCGAGTATCTTGGACGGTCGCTACAGCAACAACGGCTGGTTGCAAGAACTGCCCAAACCGTTTACCAAACTCACCTGGGACAACGCCGCTTTGATCGCGCCGGCCTTAGCCGAACGCCGGGGGCTCAGTAACGGCGATATGGTGCGCGTCACCGTGGGGCAAAGAAACCTCGAGCTGCCCATCTGGCTGGTGCCCGGTCAAGCGGACAACCTCGTCGTTTTACATACCGGCTATGGCCGCGAGAACGCCGGACATATCGGTACCGGCGTTGGGTTTGACGTAAACACCCTTCGCACCTCCGCGGCCTACTGGCACGCTACGGGCGCACAGCTGACTCCGACCGGGGCCCGCTACAACCTCGTCAGCACCCAGATGCACTTCTCGCTCGACACCAAAGGGGTCGAGAACCGCCATATTGTCCGGTACGGCACGCTAGCCGAACTTGTCGCAGAACCCGAAGAGCCAAGTTTTGTCAATCCCGTTCCAGAAGTCGAATCTGACCTCTACGCCGACTACAGCTACCCCGGTAACAAGTGGGGCATGGTCATCGATATGAACGTCTGCACCTCGTGTAACGCCTGCGTCATCGCCTGTCAGTCCGAAAACAACATCCCGATCGTCGGTAAAGACCAGGTGGCAGTAGGCCGCGAGATGCACTGGATTCGCGTCGACGCCTACTACTCCGGTAGCATTGACGACCCGACTTTTTACAGTATGCCGATGGCGTGTCAGATGTGCGAGCAAGCGCCGTGCGAACCCGTCTGTCCGGTCGGCGCGACAGTTCACGACTACGAGGGTCTCAACGTGATGATCTATAACCGCTGCGTTGGTACCCGCTACTGCTCGAACAACTGCCCTTACAAGGTGCGCCGTTTTAACTTCTTGCAGTACAGCGAACTCGAGGAGACCAGTCTGGCGATGCTCGCCAATCCCCAAGTCACGGTGCGGAGCCGTGGGGTCATGGAAAAGTGCACCTACTGCATTCAGCGTATCCGTAAAGCGAACATCTACGCCGGCAACGAACGCCGCCCCATCCGCCCTGGTGAGGTTGTGACCGCCTGTCAAGGCGCGTGTCCTACCAACGCCATCATCTTCGGCGACCTCAACAACGAAGAGAGTACAGTCGTCGCTGCCAAGCGTTCAGTCCTAAACTACGGTGTACTGACCGAACTCAATACGCAGCCGCGCACAACTTATCTGGCAAAGCTCAGCAATCCGAACCCGGCTCTAGCCGAAGCCGGAACCGAGACGACAGGAGAACTCTGATGGCTGTTCAACCGAGACGGCGGCGGGTTCAGGAAACCAACCGGGTGATCGCTCCGGGACAGTCTTACGGCGGCGTCGATGATGTGGTCACCCGTCCGATTTTTAGAAATCCAACGCGCACCCCGCGCTGGTGGTTTTTGGGGTTTGCGATCGGGTTTGTTTTGCTGATGCTGTGGCTCTACACGGTCGTTACGCTGATCATCCGCGGAACCGGCATTTTCGGGAACAATATCCCCGTCGCCTGGGCTTTCCCGATCATCAACTTCGTCTGGTGGATCGGTATCGGTCACGCCGGAACGCTTATTTCGGCAATTTTGCTTCTTTTTAGGCAGGACTGGCGCACCTCGATCAACCGCTTTGCCGAGGCGATGACACTCTTTGCCGTTGTTGTTGCGGGTCTCGGGCCGATTTTACACCTGGGGCGTCCGTGGCTCTTCTACTGGCTTTTCCCCTACCCGAACACTTACGGCCTCTGGCCGCAGTTTCGCAGTCCGCTCGACTGGGACGTGTTTGCTATTTCGACCTACGCTTCGGTTTCGGCGCTGTTCTGGTTTATCGGGCTGGTTCCCGATTTGGCTTCGATGCGCGATAAAGCCACCCACGTTTTCCCTCGCCTCTTTTACGGCACGCTGGCGCTCGGCTGGCGCGGTTCGGCCAAACACTGGCAGCGCTATCAGCGGGCCTACCTCTTATTGGCGGCCCTATCAACGCCGTTGGTGTTGTCGGTTCACTCGACGATTGCCATGGACTTCGCCGTCGCGCAGCTGCCGGGTTGGAACAACACCATCGCGCCGCCCTACTTCGTCGCCGGGGCTGTTTACGCCGGGTTTGCAATGGTGCTGATTTTGGGGATTCCGCTCCGGCGGGCGTTTGGGCTCGAGGGTCTTATCACCAAAAAGCACCTCGACAACTGCGCCAAGGTCATGTTCGCCACCGGCATGATCGTACTTTACGGCTACATCATCGAGCTCTTTATCGCCTGGTATTCGGGCGTTGAGTACGAACGGTTTATGGCGTATAACCGCGTCTTCGGCGACTACGCCTGGGCATTTTGGGCGCTGATTATCTGTAACGGACTTGCTATTCAGCCCCTTTGGTTTAAGCGCGTCCGGCAGTCGAACGTAGCCTTGTTTGTGATCGCGCTGATTGTATCGGTGGGAATGTGGCTCGAGCGCTACGTCATCGTCGCCATCACCCTGACCCGCGACTTTTTACCCTCTTCCTGGGGCAACTATTACCCTACCGTATTCGACTGGTCGCTCTTTATCGGCTCGATGGGTCTCTTTTTGTCGCTCTGGTTCGTCTTTATCCGTCTGCTCCCGTCGATTGCCACCTCGGAAATCAAGGAGCTGGTTCACCACGACAAACATCACGGCGGCACCCATGAAGCTATGCCCGGGGAGGTGGGCTGATGACTACGCACATCGACGTTAAACCGCTAGCAGCGGCTCCCGACGCGAACACCGACCTGTACGGCGTCGTCGCCGAGTTCGATACGCCCGAAGCGGTGATCGACGCCGCAAACCAGGCCCGTGAAGCAGGTTACAAAAAGATGGACGCCTATACCCCTTTCCCGGTCAACGGACTCGACGAAGCCTTGGGCATGACCAATACCCGTTTGGGTTGGTTCGTCCTTTTTATGGGAATTACAGGCGGTCTCGCCGCGTTTGCCATGCAGTACTATGCCAACGCCATCTTTTACCCGCTCAATATCGGCGGCAAACCGCTCAACTCGTGGCCCAACTTCATCGTGATTACGTTTGAATCTACGATTCTTTTCGCCGCCTTTACCGCCGGACTTTTTATGCTCGCCCGTAACGGTTTGCCGCAGCCCTACCACTCTATTTTCAATACACCGAACTTCGGGGCGGCAACCCGCGACCACTTTTTTCTCTGTATCGAGGCAACCGACGAAAAGTTCGACGCAGACGAAACCGGCGAGTTCTTGAGGGCGCTGGGCCCACTCCGCGTTTCCAAGGTCGAGGTTTAAGATGACGCGGTTACTTTTTATCGCGGCCCTGCTGCTAGTGCTTACCGGCTGTGGGCGCAACATGTACGAACAAGCCAAATACCAAGAAGACGAGCCTTCGCTACTTTTCGCTGACGGGGCTTCCTCGAGGCCGCTGGTCGACGGCACCGTGTCGCGGAGCCGCGGGGCTATCGATGAAGTTTTCTTTACCGGACAAGACGCCAACGGCCTCGTCACCGAAGTCCCGATGGACGTGACTGAAGCCGTCTTGAAACGCGGTCAGGAGCGCTACAATATCTACTGCGCACCGTGCCACAACTATTCGGGCAACGGACGCGGGATGATCGTTCAAAAAGGGTTCGTTCAGCCGACCTCGTTTCACGACCCACGTTTACAGGCTGCCCCCGTCGGTTACTTTTTTAATACGATCACCAACGGTTTTGGGCGGATGTACTCGTACGCCTCGAGGGTTCCTCCCGAAGACCGCTGGGCCATTTCAGCCTATATCAAGACGCTCCAGTACTCCCAAAACGCCCCCATCGCCGACCTACCCGAAAACGTGCGGCAACAGCTCACGCAAGCTGCTACGGACCAAACATCGACAACTGCACAGAACACCGACCAAAATACCGACCGGGTTGCTGCCAACACCGAAGGAGCCGATTAGTGAGCCGCACCGATACTTCTTCCGAATCATATCAGGCGCGCCTCGGGCGTGCTCAAAGCCTCGCCACGGTTGTCGGCGTCCTAGGGCTCGTTTTAGCCGTTATCCTCGTGCCGCTTAGTGGCGGCCTTACCGCTTTTTTCCAGTCGTATCTGGTCGGTTTTTTCTTCTGGATCGGGCTGACACTCGGTTGCCTCGCGCTGCTGATGCTTCAGCACTTAGCGGGCGGCCCTTGGGGTGCCATCGCACGACGCTTTTTAGAGGCGGGGGCAAGCAACATCTTTATGATGGCAGTTTTAGTAATCCCCATCCTCCTCGGTCTGAGAAGCCTGTATGTGTGGACCGACCCGGCTTACGTCGCAACGCACCCCTTCGTTGAACTCAAAACGGGCTATCTCAATATCCCCTTCTTTATCGTCCGAACCGTCATCTACTTTGCCACCTGGGGCATTCTCGTTCGGCTTTTTCAGGGTTGGTCGAAGCGGCAAGACGCGGGCGATCCGGGGATGACCCAGCAGATGAAGAATGCGGGCGCACTCGGCGTGCTGATGTTTGTCGTGACGATGACCTTTGCGGCGTTCGACTGGGGGATGTCGCTGACGCCGGAGTGGTTTTCGGGGATGTACGGCGTCATTTTTATGATCGGTCAGCTGATCAGCGCTGTGTCGCTCCTGATCTTGCTGCTCGTCAGCTTTCAGGAGGTCGAACCGCTGCCCAAAGTCTTAAACGCAGCCCGCCTCCAAGATTACGGCAACTTTTTAATGGCGTTTACGATGTTCTGGGCCTACGTGCAGATGTCGCAGCTGATTATTCTCTGGTCGAACAACGTCGTTGAAACGAACACCTGGTACGTAACGCGCCTCGAGTCCGGTTGGGTCTGGGTCAGCTCGTTTCTGCTTCTCTTTCACTTTATCGCCCCCTTCATAATCTTGTTTTCTCGCTGGGTCAAACAAAAGGGCCGCGCGCTCGTGTGGATAGCCGGCTGGATGATCTTGATGCGAATCGTAGACATCTACTGGATTATCGTCCCGACCTTCGAACGACCCGGCAGCGCCTTTAGGTTGCTTGACGTTGCGCTTATCTTGGCGTTCGGCGGCATCTGGTTGAGCTTCTTTTTCCGGCGGCTCAAGTCGACTTCAATCCTACCCGCCCACGACCCACGTATCGAACCCGAGCTGATGGGAGCAGCTGCCCATGACTGATAAACATAACGCCAAGAATCACAATCCCGGCGACGATCCAAAAGAAGTGCAGCGCGAAGCTGAAGACCTGCGACCTAACCAGAAGACGCAGGACGACCGAGAAAATATCGCCGAAGACGAAGCCGGTGTTTCTGGTCAAGCCAAGCTCGACGCCGAGGAGAGGCAAAGTCGCCCGCTAACCCGGCCCGAAGATAACGCTAAAGTCGCCCGCGTTATCCCGGAACCGGCAGAAGAGACGCACGCACCCAAAGCGCGCAATTACCTGATCTCGCCCAAGGGGTTACGCAACCTGTTTATCGCCAGCAACGTCGCCGGCGTCGCGCTGATCGTTTTTATCTTGACGCTGGCCTCGAGCGGCCCTCAGGGCCGCTACACCCCGGCTGACGAAACGCAGTATCAAAGGACGCTGCTCGAGGCGACCAACGCGATAAGCGTTACGGCGCCGAACGAAGGGGAACAAACAGCCCGCATTCCTATTGACGAGGCGATTTCCCTCGTTGCCGAAAGGGGACTCGGCCCCATCACCGAAGCGCTAGCGGCACCTGCTACCCCCGCAAGTACAGCACCGGCAAATACGGCTCAGCAGGCTCAGGCGCAACCTACTCAACCACCGGCCCAACAACCCGCGCAACCGCAGCAGGCCGCGTCGTCACCTGCGCAACCCACGCAAGCCCAAGCCGGTCAGGCTCAACCCGCTCAGCTGGACTTGAGTGCCGGCGAAGCAGTTTACACGGCTAACTGCGCTGCGTGTCATCAAGCGACCGGGCAGGGCGTTGCGGGCGCGTTTCCGCCCCTTGCAGGTCACGTTCCGGTACTTTACAACGCCGACCGCAGCTACCTTATCAACCTCCTTTTGTACGGTTTGCAGGGGGAAATCCAGGTTCAAGGTCAGACCTATAACGGCGTTATGCCCGCATGGCAACAGCTTTCAGACGAGGATATCGCCAACGTTCTCAACTACGCTTCAAATGCCTGGGGCAACGCCGACGCGCTGCAAAACTTTCAACCCTATACTGCTGCGGACATCACGCCTGTGCGTGACGCCGGCCTGAGTTCCGATGAGGTCTACGCGCTGAGGCAAGAACTCGGCTTAAGCGGAGACCAATAGGCTACAAACCCAGCAGGCGACCTCGAGGTGAGCTTAGGCTCACCTTTTTTCTTGGTGTACCTGGCGTAGACTAGCTTCAAAGCCGATTTAAGGAGTATTTATGAAACGGTACGGTTTCGTTTTAGCGGCAATGTTAGCCTTATGGACGGCAGCAGGTGCACAGAGCGCAGTTTCTGAAGGCGTAGCCCGTGTTCACTACAACCGCCCTGACACAGATTTTTCCGGCTGGACACTGCATGTTTGGGGAGACACTTCGGAAAGCGTAACTTGGGAGACGGGGCTGAGGCCCACCGGCGAGGACGATTTCGGCGTCTACTGGGACGTGAGTCTAACAAACGACGCCGAGCAACTCGGGTTTATCATTCATAAGGGCGACGAAAAAGACCCCGGGCCGGATATGACACTCGACTTGACCCAAGACCTTGAAGCGTGGGTCGTTTCAGGAGACAAGATGGTCTATACTTCTTTGCCCGACCCGAACCAGGCCCGACTACCCGGTGACTTGAGTATGGCGCGGGCCCACTGGCTCGACCGGACAACCCTCGTTTGGGACGCTGAATTGCCGGAAGATGCCCGCGTTGTGCTCACCTCTGCGGCAAGCGGGGGGCTCGAGCTGACTGAAACCGGTGTTGAGCCAACAGAGGTCGGCATCCAAAAATTTGTTGAACTCGAGCTTCTCAAAGCAGGACTTAGCGACGAACTGCGAGCTAAGTTTCCCTATCTCGCGGATTACTCTGCTTACCGTCTGAACGACGATAATCCCGCCGAGACTTTGCGCGGTCAGCTTGCGGTCTTCGCCATCGCTGAGTCCGGAGATTTTCCTATAGGCAGACCTTTAGACGCAACCGGCGTACAGATTCCCGGCATTTTGGACGACCTCTACGCCGAAGCTGCTTATGACGAACCTCTAGGCGTCGTTTGGGAGGGTGACACGCCGACTGTTCGCGTTTGGGCACCCACCGCGCAAAACGTCCGGCTACACCTTTTTCCCGACGCCGAAAGTGACGCGGGGAAAGTACTCGAGCTGACCCGCAGCGACACCACCGGCATCTGGAATATTACCGGCGACCCCGACTGGAACGGCAAGTACTACCTTTTTGAAGTCACGGTTTACGCGCCCACCACGCAGCAGCTTGAAACCAACCTTGTCACCGACCCCTACGCCTACGCGTTATCGACAAACAGCACCCGTTCGCAAATCGTCGACCTAGACGACCCCGCCTTGCAACCTGAAGGCTGGAATACTCTGGACAAACCACCCCTGGCAGCGCCCGAAGATATCAGTGTATACGAGTTGCACGTGCGCGATTTTAGCGCCACCGACGAAACTGTTCCAGCATCCTTGCGCGGCACTTACGGCGCGTTCAGCGTGCCGAAGTCGGACGGTATGACGCACCTGCGCGCACTAGCCGACGCCGGGTTGACCCACCTGCACCTTTTGCCCGTATTCGACATCGCCACTATCGACGAAGATAAAAGCACGTGGGAGACGCCTGCGGGCGACCTGACGCGTTACGCGCCGGCCAGCCCCGAACAACAAGCCGCCGTCACCGCCGTGCAAGACCAAGACGCCTTTAACTGGGGTTACGACCCGCTGCACTACACTGTTCCAGAGGGTTCTTACGCCGTAAATCCGGAGGGAGCGGCGCGCACCCTGGAGTTTCGCCAGATGGTGCAAAGCCTGAACGAAACCGGCTTGCGGGTGGTGATGGACGTGGTGTACAACCACACGAGCTCGAGCGGACAAGCCGAGTTGTCGGTCTTAGACCGCATCGTCCCCGGTTACTATCATCGCCTGAATCCGGACGGCGCAGTCGAAACCTCGACCTGCTGCCAAAACACCGCTACAGAACACGCCATGATGGAAAAGCTGATGGTGGACTCACTCGTTACGTGGGCCAAAGCTTATAAGATAGACGGCTTCAGGTTCGATTTGATGGGGCATCATATGGTCTCGAATATGGTGGCGGTCAAAGAGGCGCTCAGCGGCCTCACCCTTGAAAAAGACGGCGTGGACGGTTCCAGCATCTACCTTTACGGCGAAGGTTGGGATTTCGGCGAGGTCGCCGGAAATGCGCGGGGCGTCAACGCGACGCAGCAAAACGTTGCGGGGCTCGGTATCGGTACGTTTAACGATAGGTTGCGCGACGCCGCGCGGGGGGGCACACCTTTTTCCGGGCCCCAAGAACAGGGTTTTATCACCGGACTCTTTACCGACCCGAACGACTCGGCGCAGGGAACACCGGCAGAGCAAAAAGCCAGACTCCTGCTCGCCAGCGACCAGATTCGTATCGGACTAGCAGGCAACCTTGCCGATTACACCTTTCAAAACGCCGACGGCGAAACGGTGCGCGGGGCCGACATCCTTTACGGCGAGAGTCCGGCGGGTTACACCCAAGACCCGCAAGAGAACATCGTTTACGTCTCAGCGCACGACAACGAAACGCTTTTCGACGCGGTTGCGCTTAAAGCGCCGCTCGAGACCCCGATAAGCGAACGAGTACGGATGCAAAATCTGGGGTTGTCTCTGGTCGCCCTGTCCCAAGGCGTCCCGTTTTTTCACGCGGGCAGCGACCTGCTGCGTTCAAAATCGCTCGACCGCAACTCTTACAACTCCGGCGACTGGTTTAACCGGCTGGACTTTTCGTACAAGGCGAACAACTGGGGTTTAGGGCTACCACTCGAGGGAGAAAACGGCGACAACTGGCCCCTGATGAGCCGCTTGCTTGGAACCCTCCCTGCACCGAGTGAAACGGACATTCGCCAAAACGCTGAACATCTTCAAGAGATGCTTCAAATTCGTAACAGCTCTCCCCTGTTCCGCTTGCAAACCGCCGAAGCCGTGCAAAGCGCTCTGAGCTTTTACAACACCGGCCCGGAACAAATCCCCGGCGTGATTGTGATGAGGCTCGAGGACGCCGACGACCTCGAGCCTAAGTTAGCGAGCATCACCGTCGTTTTCAACGGTACGCCCGACGTGCAGACTCTAAACATTCCAGAGTTAGCAGGTGGAATGAAGCTGCATCCGGTGCAGCAGGAAGGGGGCGACCCGCTCGTCAAGTTTTCACGGGCTAGAACGGACGGAACCTTCGTTGTACCGGGACGGACGACGGCGGTTTTTCTGGGACGGTAAAGTTCTTATCGGCCAAAATAAAGAGCGGAGCTGGCGACTCCGCTCTTTTACGGTTCTAAAGAAAATCCTATACGTCGAGCTGCGCCAGATGCGCATTTTCTTCGATAAACCGGCGGCGCGGCGGCACTTCCGTACCCATCAGCATCTCAAACGTCTCTTTGGCGTCGAGCGCGTCTTCGACGGCGACTCTTTTGAGGATGCGCGTCTCGGGGTTCATCGTGGTCGTCCACAGCTCTTCAGGGTTCATCTCGCCGAGACCCTTAAAGCGCTGAAGCTCGTATTTACGGCCCCGGTTGCTGCTCAGGAGGCGCTGCAAATCGCCGTCGTCGTAAACGTAGGTCGGTTCTTTCTCACGCCCGAAACGGACGCCGTAAAGCGGCGGTTGCGCGAGGTAGATGTAGCCTGCGTCGATAAGGGGGCGCATGTAGTTGTAAAAAAAGGTCAGTAAGAGCGTCCGGATGTGCGAACCGTCTACGTCGGCGTCGGCCATGATGATGATGCGGTGATAGCGGACGGACTCGAGGCTGAAGTGCGCGTTATCCCCCGTCCCTTCGATGCCTGCGCCAATCGCGGCAATCATCGCCCGGATTTCAGCATTCTTCAAGACCTTGCTGAGCTGCGCTTTTTCGACGTTCAAGACCTTACCGCGAAGTGGCAAAATCGCCTGAAACCGCCGTTCACGTCCGCCCTTCGCCGAACCCCCCGCCGAGTTCCCTTCGACGATATAGAGTTCGCTGACCGACGGGTCTTCGGACTGGCAATCGGCTAACTTACCGGGAAGTTCGTCGTTGTCGATGGGGTTGGCGCGGCGCACGAGGTCGCGAGCTTTACGGGCCGCTTCACGGGCGCGCGCGGCGTTGACCGCTTTTTCGATGATCGACTTGGCGATTTTCGGGTTCTCTTCTAACACCTCGTTAAGCCGTTCGTAAACGACCGACTGCACCGCGCTCTGCGCTTCGGGGTTTAAGAGCTTGACCTTCGCCTGCGATTCGAACTGCGGGTCGCCCAATTTAACGGAAATGACGCAGCTGATGCCCTCCAAAAAATCGTCCCCGGTAGGTGCCGGTTCACCCTTTTTGACCATATTTTTGGCCTTGGCGTAGTTGTTCAGAACGCGCGTGTAGGCCGTCTTAAAACCGGTCAGGTGGCTTCCGCCGTCACGGTTGGTAATCATGTTCGCGTAGGTCAGAATGGTCTGGTTGTATGAACTCGTGTGGATAAAGCCGACTTCGACCTCGATCTCGTCCGACACACCGGAAATCAGCACAGGCGGTTCGTAGGCGAATTTGCTGCCTTCAGCGAGGTTGAGCGCGAACGCGGCGACGCCGCCGCGCTCTTGGAATACCTCTTGTTTGGGTTCGGGGCCGCGGTGGTCTTCCAAAACAATCTTGACACCCGCTGTCAGGAACGCCAACTCGCGCAAACGGCGGCGAATCCGAGTGTACTCGAACGCTTTGACCTCTTTGAAAATATCGTGGTCGGGCAAAAAAGTAATACGTGAGCCGGAGTCGTTCTTGGCGACTTTACCGATTTCGTGTACCGGCTCAGTCACCTCGCCGTAATCGAAGCGGATACGGTGGCGTTTGCCGCCCGTTTTAACTTCGGCCTCGAGAAATACCGAAAGCGCATTGACAACCGACGCGCCGACCCCGTGCAGTCCGCCCGAGACCTTGTAAGAGTCCGAGTCGAATTTGCCACCCGCGTGCAGCTCGGTAAAAACCACTTCGATAGCGGAACGGCCTTCACGCTGCATCATGCCAACCGGCAGCCCACGCCCGTTGTCCGCCACCGTAGCGGAGCCGTCAGCGTTCAAGATGACTTCAATCGTGTCGGCGTGACCGGCTAAAGCTTCGTCAATTCCGTTATCGATAATTTCAGTTAGGAGCTGGTGATACCCGTCAACGCCGGTGCCGCCCTGAACATACATGGCGGGACGTTTGCGGACGCCCTCGAGTCCCCTCAGAACTTTAATGCTGTCTGCAGTATAAGTTGTCAATGTGTCCTCCAGAAAACCACGCCGAAAACTCCCGTTAAGTAAAGAGAGTCTATAGCTTCAACTGTAGTGTACCATTCCAAAGCGGCTTGCGGAGACGCCGGGAGACACGTCTGAGACGATAATACTCTTTATTTACAATGCTATTTTCAGACGTTTAGCCGCGTACCTGACCCTGCCCGTTAAGCAGATATTTATAGGTCGTAATCTCGGCTAAACCCAGCGGCCCGCGTGCGTGCAATTTTTGCGTGCTAATCCCGATTTCCGCCCCGAAACCGAACACGAAGCCGTCGGTAAAACGCGTTGAAGCGTTGACATAGACCGCCGCGGCGTCTATTTCGTCCTGAAACTGCTGGGCATTTTCCGGTGACGCCGTAAGAATGGCTTCGCTGTGCTGCGTACCGTAAAGATTGATATGGGCGATGACCTCGTCTACTGAACCCACGACGCGGACGGCTAGCTCGAGGTCTAGATACTCCGTCTCCCAATCGGCCTCGGTCGCGGCGTCTGCCTGGGGATAAAGTGCCCGTGTACGCTCACAGCCTCGGAGCCGCACTCCGGCCCCGCTCAGCGCCCCCAACATCTCCGGCAAAAAGGTTTCGGCTACGTCGCGGTGAACGAGGAGGGTCTCCACGGAATTACACACGCCGGGGCGCTGCACTTTTGCGTTCAAAACGATCTCTTTCGCTTTTTCCAAATCAGCCGAGTCGTCTACGAAGATGTGGCAGTTGCCGGTGCCGGTTTCAATCACCGGGACTTGCGCCGTTTCGACGACGTGATTGATTAAAGACGCGCCGCCCCGCGGGATGACCAGGTCAACCTGCCCGCGAGCGGACAACAACTCCGTGACGAGCGCCCGGTCGGGCGAGTCGATAAGTTGCGCGGCGTCTTCGGGCAAGCCTGCACGCGAGAGCGCCTCACGCATCACCGCGACCAGCACCCGGTTGCTCCGCAGCGCGTTCGCCGAGCCGCGCAATACCGCCGCACTCCCGGCTTTTAAGGCCAATACCGCCGCGTCTACGGTGACGTTCGGGCGCGACTCGTAGATCATCCCAATCACGCCGAAGGGAACGCTGACTTTGCGAACCTCGAGCCCGTTTTCAAGCGTCCACTGCTCCAACGTCCGGTGCAGCGGGTCGGGCAGCGCGGCAACCTGACGCACCGCTTCGGCGATTTCCTGAAGTCGCTTTTCATTCAGACTGAGGCGGTCTAACAGGGCGTCCGAGGTGCCTTTGGCACGTTCAGCAGTAACGTCTTCGGCGTTCGCGGTCAAGATGGCGGGTTGATGCGCGAGCAACCCCGCCGCTACCGCCAAGAGCGCCCCGTTACGGTCGGCGCGGGCCAGTGGGCGACTCGCAGTGCGGGCGCGGCCCAGAAGGGCAGCCAAATCAAACGTTGGGTTGGTACGGTCCAGCGTTACATTCTGCATAGCTCAGTATAGCGTCCTCAGGTTGGCGCATACGTCCATCCTCCCGCCAGCATCGTCCCCTCGACCGAAAGCCCCGCTAAAGACGTATGCGGGTCGTGCGACAAGAGCACGAAGTCGGCGTCGAAACCTGCTTTAAGCCTTCCCGAACGGTGTTCACGGCTGATGGCGTAGGCTGCACCCTTCGTGTAGGCGGCGAGCGCCTCGTCTATACTCAAAGCTTCTGCCGGATTAAGCACCGACCCGTCTACCGCTTCGCGCAGGCACGCGGCGCGTATGCCCGCGATGACGTCGGGGGACGCGACCGGCGTGTCGGAACCGAAAGCAAGCACCGTCCCGGCGTCCAGCAGCGATTTCGTTCGGTACGCGCCGCCCTGCCGGTCAGCCAAAAGCTCACCGATGCGCTTAACGTCGAAGGTAAGGTGAATCGGTTGCATAGACACCACCACACCGAGTCGGGCAGCGCGGGCCACGTCGTCCGGGTGAAGGTGTTGGGCGTGCTCGAGCCTCGGCCTCAACCCTTTAGCTTGCCACTGGTCTCTAGTTGCCTCGAGAGCGTCGAGCACCGCCCGGTTCGCTGCGTCGCCGATGGCGTGCGTAACGAGCGTCAAACCTGCGTCCAGCGCTTTTGGGTACCGCTGCCGTAAAACTTCCGGCCCGTGAACCGTAACACCTACCGTATCCGTGCCGGTGTAGGGTGAGAGCATCCACGCTGTCAGACTCCCGAGCGCCCCGTCCGCAAAAAACTTCGCCCCGCCAACCGTAAAACGTCCCCCTTGCCCCGTCGCCACCCCGAGCGCGTCCGCCGCTTCGATATGTTCCTGGTCTATACACGCCCACACCCGCAGCGGGAAATCGTCCCGGCTGGCTGAGAGCGCCAACTGCCGCCAGTTCCGCGCCGGTTCGTAAGCCATGTGGTGAACGGTCGTGATGCCGAGACTTGCGAGATGCTCCCCGGCCTGCTTCAGTGCTTTTTGAAGGTCTGCTTCCGAAGGTTGCGGGATGGCGGCCTCTAGCAGTTTGGTCGCAAGCTCGAGCAGTCGTCCGGTCGGCTCCCCCTGGTTGTCCCTTTCGATGACGCCGTGCTCGGGGTTGGGGGTAGTGCGGGTGATACCCATCTGCTCTAGTGCCTGTGAATTGACCCAAACGCTGTGCCCGTCTTGTGAGCGGAGCGTAACCGGGTGCTGCGACGACACCCGGTCGAGGTCGCGTTTATCGAGGCTTGAAACGTTCCAGCGGCTCATCGAAAGCCCCGAGCCTTGAAGCCACGTTCCCGGTTCCTGTTCTTGTGCGCGCGCCGCCACCAACGTAAGCGCTTCGCCTAACGTTTGCGTTTGGGTGAGGTTGAGCCGCGAGAGGTCGAACCCATGCTGCGTCAGATGAACATGCGCGTCGTGAAATCCCGGCAGCAGCGCGCGCCCCGCGAGGTCGAAACGTTCTACTTTGGGGCTCGCCAAACTTTCAGCGTCCGCCAAAGAACCGACAAACGCAATCCGTTCACCGCGTATCAAAACAGCTTCGGCAAGGGGATTCACATCATCTTGCGTTAAAATCGGGCCGCCGTAAAAAAGAATATCTTGCACGCTTTTATCGCCCACGAAATACCGGCGTCCGTTTTTCAGCAAAAGCCCTGACACCTTCGGCAAAATCTTTCGTCTGGCTGGCTTCACCTTGCAGGCGGGCCTCGAGCCCTAACTGCGCTTCTAACGAATTCCCTAAAGACGCCGCAACCTGCGCTTTAATCCGGGCGTAGCTCTGCGTCGGGCCTTCGGCGAGCGCTGCCGCAAATTCTGCCGCCTTCTCCGCAAAATCCTCAGCGGGCAGTACCAGCTCACCCAAACCGAGTTTGAGCGCCTCCTCAGCGCCTATCTTTCGCCCTGTATAGGCGAGCTCGAGCGCCCGCGCCGGCCCGACAAGGCGCGGCAATGTATAACTCATCGCGGCGTCCATCACGAGCCCGATGCGGCTAAAACCGAGGGTAAAAACCGCCGCTTCGGATAGCAACCTGAGGTCGCAGGCGAGCGCCAGACTCATTCCGGCCCCGGCTGCAACGCCGTTTACGGCAGCAATCACAGGTTTACGGAGCGCAGCGAGTGCGAGCACTACCGGGTTGTAGTAAGTTTCGACAATTTTTGTGGTGTCTTTACCCAGGGTCGTCGCGCCGAGGTCGGCACCCGAGCAAAAGCCGCGTCCTTCGCCGGTTAAAAGAACAGCCCGCACTGCGTCGGCGGCGGCTTCGCCTAACGCTGACTGGAGTTCCCCCAGTAACTCTAAAGTCAGAGCGTTAAGCACCTGAGGCCGGTTGAGAGCAATAGTTAGAAGTGCGCCGGTTTGTGTGACCTTTAGCATTCGGTAGCTGCTGGACATTGGTATCTCTCCTTTTTGCGAGGCAAACTAACGAGGTCGGGTCAGGGCGACGAGCCCCTCGAAATCGTCGGGTACAGCGTCGTCTAGGGCGGCTTTGTTGCGCCGCAGTTCGCCGCAACGCGCGCAGCGGTGGACGATAATCCAGCCCTTTTTCCCGCTGTGTTCAGCGCCGACGGGTTCTAAAAGCCCGTGGCAGTCGCTGGCACGGTCGCCGGGGAAAATGTCGAGGTGGAGCGAATGGAAGCAAGACGGGCAGTGGTTGCGGTACGAACCGTTTTGCAGGGGCGGCACCGTGCGTTTACAGTGCGCGCAGACAAAGCCCGTATTCGTTCCCTGAGCGGTAAAACGGCGCACCTGAGCCACTTACTGTGCGAGCGTGCCGCTAGTGACGCCGTACTCGAGCGCGGGTTCATCTTCACCGACAAATACATTGACCGTATCGGTAATATCGGCTCCCATCGTGTCCCCGACCTGCGCCGTAACCGAGCTGCGCCCGGCGATTTCATCTTCAAAGCTCAGCGTAACGGCGGTGCCGCACGGGTAAGCCTCCAAGAGGTCACGGCTGACCGCGACATAGCTCCAGGCCGTTAGCGGTACCCCGCACGCGCCTTCGCTGCCGGTCGCATAAGCAAAACCAACGCGCTCAACCGGGACGCCTGCAACAGGTTGAAAGGGAGTTCGCGCGGTCGGCTCATCTGTAGGAGGCGGCGCGGTTTCAACCGGAGAACCTTCTTCGGTGTCTGCGGCGGAATCGTTCTCCACAACTGCCGGTTCAGAATCCGTACTTTCCAACTCCCCTTCTCTGCTGTCAGCTAGCACCGCTGCGTCGGGAGGCGAGGCCGGTAACACGTCTACCTGCGGGGTACGCACGGCAGGGTCGCTGATGTCACCTCGCGCCGTGGTCGGCGCAGGACTTAGTGCCAACCCCAGGATAACGAGGAGGATCACCCCGATACCCGCCAAAAGCGCCCGGTCGAGCTGTCGCTGCGTCATCTTCACAGTCTATCATTTGCCTCGCCGCTGCTGAGGTCGGACATTTTGGGACGAGCATAGGTGTCTTGTCAACTTTACCCGCTCACCCGTCAGTTCGTCGAGCGCTCCCAATTTTGGGACGAGCATAGGTGTCTTGTCAACCCTTTATATTCTTGTTAGACTGCACTTCCTGAACTCGCCGAGATGGCGGAATCGGTAGACGCGCTAGCTTCAGGAGCTAGTCCTCGCAAGAGGGTGTGGGTTCAAGTCCCATTCTCGGCACCACCGAAAAGGCGAACACGCTAAATAGCTGTCCGCCTTTTTCTTCGTCTTTCCGGTGTTACAAGTTTTTTACTACAGCCGCAGATAGTACCCTCTTCGTTTGAAGTGAGCGGCTTTAGCTCTGGCTTGACGACGCCGACGCCGGCAAGACCAGACAAGGACTCGGGGTGGATCAAGGGAGTGGTGCCAGATAAGCCGAGCGAGTAGGCGGCGAACTTCTTGAATACTCAAGCTGATGAGTTCAGGGGTAGCCCCTTGTATGTTGAGGATGGGACACGGCACGGCAGAGCGTCGCCCCTTAGGTTCTAAAGACCGTAAAAAAGCTAGTCTCGTCGTGCTGTTGTCTTCAGCCTAAGCCCGAACAGTTACCCGAGCAATAAGCTCGCATCTGCAAGGTTGGGCTACGCTGGAGCGTCTCACGGAGGTGACATGCTTAACGAAGTGTTGGTGGCTGGCGTAGACGTCGCCAAGTACCGTCTCGATATCGCGATCATACCAAGCGGTGAACGCCTTTCACACGCCAACACGCCAGACGGTATCGGCGAGTTGGTCAAGCTGCTGAGGCATCTACAGCCGAGCCGCATCGTTCTTGAGGCCACCGGCGGTTTGGAGCAGCCCTTGGTCATCGCCCTGGTTGAGGCAGCGCTACCTGTGGTGGTGGTCAACCCAAGACAGGTGCGTGATTTTGCTCGGGCCCTGGGCAAGCTGGCGAAAACCGACCGGATCGATGCTGTGGTACTCGCTGAGTTTGCAATCAAAGTCGCACCTGCTTTACGTAAGTTGCCTGATAGCGCCACACGTGCCTTGGACGCCCTGGTGACGCGGCGTAGTCAGCTGGTGCAGATGATAACCGCCGAGCGCAACCGCCTACACGCCTGCAACGACGACAGTGTGAAAGCCGATATTGATGAGCACCTGAAGTTCCTGGAAAAGCGTCGCCAGCACCTGGACGAGGCGTTGCTTGAAGCTGTCAAGGCTGATCCCTCGACCAAGGCACGTGACCATTTACTGCAGAGCGTGCCAGGCGTGGGTCCGCAGGTATCCCTGGTGTTGCTGGCGAACTTGCCGGAACTGGGTAGCCTCACGAGAAAGCAGATCGCTGCGTTGGTGGGCGTCGCACCTTTGAATCGCGATAGCGGTCTCTGGCGGGGCCGAAGGAGTGTGTGGGGCGGTCGGCGTGACGTGCGCACCGCCCTTTACCTGGCAGCGCTGTCGGCCTCACGTTACAACCCCCTGATCCGCCCACTCTATGAGCGCTTGCTGCTCAAGGGCAAGCCCAAAAAGGTAGCGTTGGTTGCCTGTGCCAGAAAGCTCCTATGTATCTTGAACGCGATGATCCGCTCCGGAAGCTCCTGGCGTCCAGCTGCTACTTGACAAATGACACAGTTGCTTTTTTAGTGCTTGGGCGCGTAGCGCAGCCAGGAAAGCGTGGGCTGGGAGCGAAAGCGTGATGTGCCGGTACCAACCCGTCCACGCGCGCGTTTCGTACTCGCGAGGCTAAAAAGGGGCGATACAGCCGCTGAACTCGTCGCCTTAAGTGTACCTGAGGTGCAGCACTGGTTTTATCTCCTACTCCGGCATACCAGGTTGGATTCACAGTTCGTTCTGGCTTGGTCGTGGTGGCAGCGACGGCGCCAAGCTCAGGCAAGACAGGCTCACTACAAACGGCAAAAGCGCCATCTGCAATAGGACTAGGGCTATAGGCGGAGGCCAACGCGTTTTCGCACTTCTAAACTCGGTGTAAGGGATTAAACCCATACCGAAAGGCAGCCTTTATGACACACGCTTCGCCACGTTCAGCAAAAGTCGCCCTGATTACCGGCTCGAGCCGAGGTCTCGGCTTTACACTCGCCGACTTTTTGGCCGCCCAAGGCTATACGCTTATCCTCGACGCCCGTAACGAAACTGCCCTTGAAACCGCCGCCCAGCAGCTAAGGCGCTACGGACACCCTGTCCACGCGCTCCCCGGCGACGTTACCGACGCCGCCCACCGCCGCGCGCTGGCAGAGGTTGCAGCAAGGCAAGGTAGGCTCGACTTACTCGTCAACAACGCCTCGGACTTGGGGGCGAGTCCGCTACCGGAGCTGACCCGGTATCCGCTGGAACGTTTGCGGGAACTTTTCGGTACAAATGTTTTTGCACCGCTGGGTCTCGTTCAGGAGACGATAGCGCCGCTGCGGGCGCGGCGTGGGCTCGTCGTCAACGTTTCGTCCGACGCTGCCGTGGGCGCGTATCCGGGTTGGGGCGCTTACGGCTCGAGCAAAGCCGCGCTAGACCTATTGAGCCGCACACTCGCCGCCGAACTTGAAGATGTGGGCGTCGTCTCCGTCGACCCCGGCGATTTGCAGACGCAGATGCACCAGGACGCTTTCCCCGGTGAAGACATCAGCGACCGGCCTCTCCCGGAGGTGACGCTGCCGTTTTGGGCGTGGCTTTTGGGTCAAGACCCGCTTCGGGTGTCGGGCGGACGCTTTGCGGCTCAGGGCGAACGTTGGGAGCTTCCCCGTGTGGCCTGAACTGCAGCCCGGCCCCGAACATACCGTGCCTGAAGCGCATGAACCCCCGGAGCTGAAGGGGGGCTCGCGAGACGCCGTGCGGCTGTTGGTCAGTACGAAGCGCGGGCATCACCACAGCCGGTTTGCCAACCTTGCCAACTTTTTACGGCCCGGTGATCTGCTCGTCGTCAACCGGAGTGCGACGCTGGGCTCGAGTCTGGCGGCCGAGGGCTCGCCGGGGCGCTTCGTCCTCAACCTCTCGTCCGAGTACGGCGGCAGGGTGTGGCTGGCCGAACCACGCCGGGGCTTCGACCGTCCGGGGCCGCTTCCGCTGGGCGCAGGCGAGACGTTTACGGCGGCGGGCCTTCAGGGGACGTTTCTCCACCCCTACCCCGGTCTGCCCCGCCTCTGGTTCGTCCGCCTGGAGGGGGACGTAGGGGCGGCGCTGGCGCGTTACGGCGCGCCCATCCGTTACGGGTACGTCGGGACGCCGCAACCGCTCGCGGCCTATCAAACGCTCTTTGCCGACACCCCCGGCAGCGCCGAGATGCCTTCTGCCGCCCGGCCCTTTACCGAACGGGTCGTGCAGAGTCTGGCAGCAAAAGGCGTCGCGCGCGCCACTATCACCCTGCACACCGGGGTAAGCAGCCTAGACGCGGCGGAGATGAACGGAACGCTCTACCCGGAACCTTTTTACGTTCCCGCCGATACGGTTGCTGCCATCAACAGGACAAAAGCGGCGGGGGGTCGCGTCGTCGCGGTCGGGACGACGGTCGTGCGCGCGGTAGAATCCGCCTTTTACGGCGGCGCGCTTCACGCCACCGAGGGCTTTACCCGTCTTTACGTGCGGCTTGAGCGCGGCGTCCGGGTCATTGACGGCCTCATCACCGGGTTTCACGCCCCCGAAGCGAGCCATCTGGAGATGCTCTACGCGCTCGCGGGCGCGGCGCTCGTCCAAGACGCCTACGCCGAAGCGTTAAGGGCGGGCTATTTGTGGCACGAGTTCGGCGACAGCCACCTGATTTTGCCGGGGTCTTGAGGGTTTATCCGGTGCGCTACAATGCCCACATGGACGCCTCGAAAAGCTGGCTACGGGTGAGCGTAGAGGAGTATCTCGAGGGTGAAAAAGACGCCCCTGTCAAACACGAATACGTTCACGGTGAGGTTTTTGCGCTTGCCGGAGCCAGCGACGTGCATAACACCATCACCCTCAATCTTGCGCTCGCGCTTACCCCTGCTGCCCGCCGAAAAGACTGCCGCGTTTACGCCAGCGATATGAAAGTCCGCGTAGGTGAAGCGTTCTACTATCCCGATGTAATGTTCGTCTGCGACGACGGCCCTAACCCCTACTACAAAGAAAAACCCTGCGTGCTGGTTGAAGTGCTGAGTCCGAGCACCCTGCGTACCGATACGAACGAGAAGCGTTACAACTACCTGACGTTGCCAAGCCTGACGTTGTACCTGCTGGTAGACAGCCGCCGCCGCTTCGTGTGGGGCTACTACCGGACGAAAACAGGTTGGGCAGAGCGGGTGTTTGCCGAGGGGGAAGCCGTTCCGGTGCCCTGCGCCGACACCGAACTAACGGCGGCGGACATCTATGTGCAGACGCCCTACTTGTAACGCATGAACCGTAACGCTCACTCAGCGCTCGAGCGCCGCCTCGAAGAACTCTCGACCTTAAACGCCATCGGCGACATCTTAAACCGCGAGGCAGACTTTACGGTAGCGCTTAAAGAAGCGCTGCAAAAACTTGTCGAACTGCTCCCCTTGCATTCGGGTTGGGTTTTTCTGACGCAGGTCGTGCAGGGAGACTTGCACCAAGGGACGTTTGCGGTTGCCGGGGCGACGGGGCTGCCGCCTGCACTCAGTGAGCACGAAAACCGTCCGCTCTGTCAGGGTTCATGTGATTGCCAGTGGCTGTTTCGGCAGGGACAACTCGACGCAGGCGTCAACATCGTTCACTGTAGTCGCCTGGAGGCTGCTACGGGCGATAAAGGGGGGCTCGAGCTGCACGCCAGCGTGCCGCTGTTGGGCCGCGCGGGGCCGGTCGGTATCCTCAACTTGGCGGCGGCGGGCCGGGAGACGTTCGGCGCGGAGACCCTGGCTTTTTTAACGGCGGTCGGCAGGCAGCTCGGCACCGCATTTGAACGGGCGACGCTGCTCGAGGCGCGTACCGAGGCCGCGCAGCATCTAGCGGTCTTGGAAGAGCGGCAGCGGTTCGCCGCCGAGATGCACGATTCGGTCTCGCAACTTCTCTTCGCCGCTGAACTGGCGCTGCAAACAGGCGCAGCGGCGCGCGCCGAAGCGCTTGTAGGGGACGCGCAGAACGAACTGCGGGCGCTCGTCGAGGTACTGCGGCCCGCCGACCTCGAGGGCGGGCTCAAAGGAGCGCTCGCGCGACTTGCCGAACGTACCGAGGGCGTGCTGCGGGTACAGCTCGAGGCCCACCCACCGCCCGGACTCTCACCCGCACACGCCGAAACGCTCTACCGCGCCGCGCAAGAAGGCGTTCACAACGCGCTCAAGCACGCCCACGCAAGTCGGCTCTGGCTCCGCTGCGAACGCTCGGCAGCCGGGGTCAAGCTGACGGTAGAGGACGACGGCATCGGACTTTCCGAACCCCTGACCGAAGGCTTCGGCCTCCGCAGTTTGCGGCGACGTGCCGAGGCTTCAGGCGGCACGCTGACGCTGGCAGGGAGACCGCACGGGGCGCGGCTCGAGCTGGAGTTGCCGCTTGGCTAGGCTGCTACTCGTTGACGACCACCCGATTGTGCGTGAAGGACTCCGGGCGTACCTGTCCCTGCAACCGGGGCTCGAGGTCGTCGGTGAGGCGGAAAGTGTGGCCCGGGCCGTAGCACTGCTTAACCAAACCCAGCCCGATTTAATCTTGCTCGATGTGCAGCTCGAGGGTGAAAACGGGCTGTCACTGCTGGAAACGCTCCGCGAAACCGCGCCCAAAGTGCTGCTCCTCACGAGTTTTCTAGACGAAGACTATCTGCGTGAGGCGCTGCGCCTGGGTGCTGCCGGGTATTTGCTCAAACGCGCCGGGCAGGGCGCACTGCTAGACGGTATCCGGGCGGCGCTACGCGGCGAACGCGTCCTCGACCCGGCGGCAGTGGCACTATTACCGACGCTGCAAGATGACCCGCTAAAACGCCTGACGCCGCGCGAGCGCACCGTTTTAGAGTTGCTCGCCGAAGGCTTGGCAAACAAAGCTATCGCTAAACGCCTCGAGGTGGGTGAAAAAACCGTCAAGACGCATGTAAGCAGCGTGCTGGCAAAGCTGGGGCTTAAAGACCGGACGCAGGCGGCGCTTTACGCCCGGTCGCGGCGGCTCTAGCTTTTACGCTGCTTTTACCGCCGGCATTTCTGCGAGAGACCGCCACAGGCATACCACAGTGGGCACAAACAGGAGGTCGGGCTCGGCAACGCTACGACGCGGAGAGTAAAACCGCAAAGGGCAGCGGAAAATCGGCCGGGCTGAACGTATCTTGGGTAAACTGCTTTCCTGAAAGCAGCTCGAGCCACGTCCGCTTTTGCAACGCTTCAGGCAGCGCTACCGTAACAGCGCTGAGGTCGGCAGTTTCGGCGGCTTTGGGAAACCGCGTCACGAACGTCAAAAGCGCTTCACCTCCCCCTTCCCGCGCGTAAGCGACGAGGTGTTCGCATCTCTCGCCGCTCGCGCCGAGGTCGCGGTACTCGCCGGCGAAGAGTTCGGGATGCGCGCGCCGGAGGTGCAAGAGGCGCGTCGTCAGGTACATTTTGGCCTGCGGGTCTTGGGTTTCGAGCCAGCCTCTAAAAGCGTCGGCGTCGGGGTTCTTGAGCAGGGGCTCGAGCTTATCGACCAGCTCACCCCGGGCCTCATAATCGACGGCGCGGCGGTTGTCGGGGTCGACCAGAGACAAATCCAGCAGTTCGGTACCCTGATAGAAGTCGGGAACACCGGGTGTGGTGAGTTTGATGACAGTTTGCGCCAGCGTGTTGTGAAACCCGAGCCGCGCCATCTCAGCAGCGAGCGGTTCCAGAATCTCCAGCGCGGTCTCGTCTCCCAGAATTTGCGCCAGCAACCCCTTGACCGCGCCTTCGTACTCGCTGTCGGGGTTGAGCCACGAGGTATGGAGCTTCGCCTCGCGCATGGCTTTTTCCATGTACGGTAGCAGGCGGTCTTTGAGCCCTTCGGGGGTCTCGCCCTTAAGCAGTGCGCCGAGCAGCTGATACATCAAGTAGAGGTCGCTGCCGTGCAGACTCGCCGAAAACGGGGCTCCGGTCGGGGCGAGACGCTGCAGCTCCAGCGCCCGTTCGTGCAGCTTCATCAC
Source organism: uncultured Trueperaceae bacterium (assembly GCA_963799485.1). Taxonomy (GTDB): domain Bacteria; phylum Deinococcota; class Deinococci; order Deinococcales; family Trueperaceae; genus Truepera. The sequence continues at coordinate 313,782 of CAWCXJ010000007.1, read as the reverse complement.
GGTTTCTTCCCACAGCTCAGGCAGTTCGGCGAGCGCCGCCAGGCGCATCCGGGTGTCTTCGCCGCGTTTGTGGTCGTGCGTCGCGGTCGCCAGGAGATTGTCGGGATAGCGGTAGGCGCGGAAGCGGGCGCGGGCGTGAAACGCGTGCAGTTCGGTGACAAAATCTTCCGGCTCACCGCCGACCTCGTTGCGGGCGGCAAACGGCAGGTAACGGTAAAAGGTGGTGTCTTCAATGCCTTTGGCGGTTACAGGCGCGGTGTACTGCTGAAAACGTCCGACAAAGGCTTGGCGGGCGGCCTCGAGCTCACCCTCCCGCTCTTCTACCAAACACGATTCGATAAAGCTGTAGACCGACTGTTCGGTCGCCGGATTACGCCGTTTCGCCGCGCCGACGGCCTCACGGATAATCGCTTTGGCTTCGGCTTCACCGTGCGGCAGATAGGTGCGGTAACGCGGAAAGGCGGCGATAATCTCAGCCAGTGCCTCTTGCAACGACTGCAGCGTAAAATCGCGGGTGTGGTAGTCGGCTTCAGCGAGCCGTCCGAGCTCAGCAGCGAGCCGCACCAACTCGCCCGACAAACTCGTCTCCATCACCAGCAGCTTGGCGTCGTGAACCTCGTCTTCATACGGTTTGACGCCGCCTAAAAACCGGCGGTAAGTGCGCAGCAGCGGTTCTTCGCCCGTGGGTTGCACCAGCACACCCAGCACGTCGTTCATAAATTCGTAGCCGGAGGTACCCGCCGTAATCCACGTTTCCGGCAAAACTTCACCTGAGGCCAAGATTTTCTCAACCCAGGCTTTTTTGATGCCGAGCGCCTTGAGGTTCTCCAGATACCCCTGCGGGTCGAACAACCCGTCGATGTGGTCGATACGGACGCCCTCGAGCCCCTCATCCAAGGCCAGCTCACCCAAGAGCTTGTGCGCCGTCCAAAAGACTTCGGAGGTTTCCATATGCAGCGCCACGAGTTCGTTGATGTCGAAAAACCGGCGGTAGTTGATGTTGTAGCCCGCCGTTTGCCAGTGCGCCAGCCGCCAGAACTGCCGCTCCAGGAGCGCGTGCATAACGGGGGGCTCGAGCTCGGGTAACGCGTCCAGCTTGAGCTGTTCGGCGAGCGCTGTGAGCCGCACCCGGAGCGCCTCGGCTTTTTCGACCTCTTCGGGTCTCAGTTCGGTGTACGCGTCTAACAGGTCTTTGAGGTCGAAATAAACGTCGCTCCGTTCAAATTGCGGCAGTAAACGCTCCAAAATCACCGGATAACTCGCCGGGTTGAGCGCAAACCGGGCGTCGTAATAGGTGACGTAAAAGCGGCCCTCCAAGTACAAGAGCCCCAACTCGCCGCCGTCTACGATGTCCCCGTAGGGACTACCGAGAAAGGGAAGCAGGACTTTGTCCGTCAGTTCCGCCTTGAGCGGGTGCCAGTCGATATCAAAAAACCCGGCATTGGGCGAATGCGGCCCGTAGGCCAAAACGTCGTGCCAGAGCGTGTTGCGCGGCGCGACCCCGGCGTGGTTGGGCACAAAGTCCAAAATGAACTTGAGGCCGTGTTCTTTAGCTGCTGCCATCAGCGCGTCTAGACCCTCACGCCCACCGAACGCTCCCCTGACGCGGTTGTGATCGATGACGTCGTAACCGTGGGTGCTGCCGAGGCGCGCTTCGGTAATCGGCGACAGATACAGGTGCGAGACACCGAGCTTGTCGAAGTAAGGGAGCAGGTTTTGCACGTCGGCAAAGGTAAAGTCCGGGGTGAGTTGCAAACGGTACGAGGCGTTCATCGGGTCTCCTCAGGCTCGACCTCGGCAATAAACGCGCCGGGGGTCGAAAACGTAACCTCATCGCCCGAAAATTCGGGTTCGCTGCCGTTTACGGCGTAAGCGGGCGCTTCGGTGACGAGCAGCGTTTCAAAGTTATCGGTGAGCGGCAAGGTGGTGTTTTCCCGTAGCGCGACGTAAAGGATATGACTACCGCGCCGTAAAACCAATCCCTTGTCCGTCGTTTCCAAGGTTTCCACCGCGCCGGAAAGTTGGGGCCGTAACGCGAGTAAGTCCTTGTAGAGCTGCAACACTCCGGCGTGTTCGGGTTCTTCAGGTTCAGCCCACGACAGTTTGCTCTTTTCAAAACTCGCCGGGTCTTGCGGGTCGGGGACGTCGCCCTGAAAATCGGGAAAGTCCTTGAACTCTTCCTTACGCCCTTCGCTGACCAACTTGCCGAGTTCGGGGTTGTGGTCGGTAAAGTAGATAAACGGCGTTTCGGTCGCCCACTCTTGCCCTTGAAAGAGCAGCGGGAGTTGCGGCGCAAAAAGCAGCAACGCGCTCGCGGCGCGGTAAGCCGACAGCGGAATCTCGTCGCTTAAACGGTTGCCGCGCGGTCTATTGCCCACCTGGTCGTGGTTCTGGATACAGATGACGAAGTTTTCCGGAATTAAACCGTCTGTCGGCGTGCCTCTGGGTTCCCCCTGATTTTTGGACTGCTGTCCGGTAAAAAACCAGCCTTGCCCCAACGTCTTGGCAATATCCGCCGGAGACCCCGTAAAGTCCTGATAATACGCGTGGTGGTCGCCTGCCAGATTGACCCGCATCTGATGGTGAAAATCGTCCGCCCAGATGCCGTCCAACCCATACCCACCTTTGTCACGCGGCAGGGCCAAGTCACGGAAGTTGCGTGGGTCTTCGGCGATTAAGTAACGTGTCCAACCCGGAACTTCAGAGACGACTTCAGCGAGTTCTTTGAGAAAATGCTTCGGTGAATCGTCTACGAGCGCAAACACCGCGTCGAGCCGGAAACCGTCGAAGTGATACTCGCGGAGCCAGTGGACGGCGTTCTCCAAAAAAAACTGCCGCACGTGTTCGGAACCCGTATCGTCCAGGTTGATCGCCTGGCCCCACGGCGTATGGTGGTGTTCGGTAAACATCTGCGGGTTGAGGCCCACCACATACGCGCCGTCCGGCCCGAAGTGGTTGTACACCACGTCCAGATAGACGGCTAAACCGATTTTGTGTGCAGCGTCTACAAAAGCGCGCAGTTCGTCGGGATGCCCGTAAGGGTGCGCGGGCGCGTACTGCGCGGCGGGGTCGTAACCCCAGTTGCGTTCACCGGGGAAGGCCGTGAGCGGCAGGAGTTCGACGGCGGTAACGCCGAGTTCTTTGAGGTAGTTCAGCTTTTCTTGGGCGGCGCGGTAGCTGCCTTCAGGCGTAAAAGTGCCGACGTGAAGCTCGTAAAAGACCAGCTGCTCGTGCGGGACGCCCTGCCAGTTTGTGTCTTGCCAACTGTACGCGTGCGGGTCGATGACTTCAGAAGGGCCGTGAACGCCCTCTGGTTGAAACCTCGAGGCCGGGTCGGGCAGCTCTGCGCCGTCTTTGAGGAGGTGGTAACGCGTACCGGCTTTAACGTCCGGGACGAGCGTTTCAAAGGTGGCGTCGCCTGTTTTCGTCATCGAATAAACGGAGCCGTCTTCAAGGGCGACCTCGAGCCGCTCAGCAGTCGGTGACACGACGCGAAAGCGCACGCCGCCGTCTTCAAAGGTCGCGCCGAGATAGGGATACTTCACAAAAACTCCTTCAAAACCGTAACTGAACTGTTCAGCGTCTTAATGCGGCTTTGGGCCGCGTGGGTGTCTTGGTGCGGCTTAAAGCCGCGTAGGTCTAGTATAGCGGGGGAGATTTGGCCCGAACTGTCAGCTTGGCGCTTTGTCGGCCTGTATAGCCGGGAGCCGAGCGCGCAGAACGCCAGAACAGTGTAGCAGCTAGCTGTCCGGTTTACGGGCCTGGAGAGGCTCGAGGCCCACATTTACGCCAGGTTTGGGCGTAGACGAACCCGCTACGAAAACTTTGGGAGCGCGTAAGCTCGAGCCCTGCCCCACTCAAAAAAGGCTGCGGCGGTTCCAGGGTCCGGGCCGGAAGTGCGGTCTGCCAGCGAAAAAAGGTGTACATCAGCGGCACCATGAGCCGACTGTAAAGGCGCGGTAACGGGCGCTTAAGTGTATGCGGCGCGGCAAAGTCGGCAAGAAACCACGAACCGCCCGGTTTGAGGGTTCGCTCGAGCTTGGGGATGAGTTGCTTCAGCATCTCTGCCGGAAAAACATCGAGGAAAAAGCAGGTGACGAGCGCGTCGTAGGACTCCGGCGTCAAGGTTGCGGTAAGGGCGTCCCCACGCCAAAATGTAACCCGTGAACGCGCCGCCGGTAACGTCGCCGAAACACGCGCTTCAGCCCGCGCGAGCATCCCGGCACTGCTGTCTAAAACGGTTACTAAGCCGCGTGGGTTGGTCTCCAAAAGCCGAACCAAAAAACGCCCGTCGCCCTCACCCAAAACGAGAACGCGTTCGGCGCACCTTAACTCGGCTAGAGCCGCTGCCCGGGCCCGCGCCAATAAATTGCCGTAAGCGAGATACTCGAGCCCTTCGTAAACGCCCGCCAGCCGCCCGAAACCATCTTTAAGCGGGTCGCCCATACCAGTTAGCGGTAAAGCAGCCACAAGAGCGGCGTAAAGAGGGCCGCGTCCGCGAGAACCCGCCGCGCCGCCGGGCTGAGCCGGGGGGTAACGTGCTCGAGGGCGTAAAGCAACAAAGCGCTGAGGGCCAGCGCCGCAAAAAGAGGGCGTAAAGGTTCAAAAAACACGCCGCCGCCGCCGCAAAAGAGCGCAAACTCCAGCGTTAGAGAATTGAGCCGCGCCGCAATTCTCGGCGCGCGCACCGCAAACGGTACCGTTTCACGGTCGAGCTCGCCCTCCCAACGTGCGATAAACGCACAGTTGAAAAAGATAAGCACGCCGAAAAATCCGCCGCAAACCAACAGCAAGACGCTCGAGACGCCTGGGGCAATGCTCAAAAAGGGTAAAAACACGACGCCGAGCGCGAAGATGACCGCGATTTGCAGCTCTTTCGGGTGTGTTTTCCGGTCGCCCCGGTGCCGCCGCGACAAGTAGCCGAGCAGCAGCGTACCCAGCACCGCGCCCCCTAGAAATTCCGTCCACGTCAGGAGAAAAAGGCTCACACCGAACGTGCCCGCAAAAACGACCCACCAGACCCAAAAGATGCCGCGGTGGTGACGCACATAAAAACGGTGCCGCCGGGTACGGGCGTTTACGCCGAGCGTTTGTCCGTCGAGCCAGCGGTCGGCGCTGTAGATCAGCCACACCGCCGCGCCGAGCAGCAGCGCGGCAGGCCACCCCAGCGCCACGCCGAAAACTCGGGTGAAAAGGCTCTGCCAGAGTGCGGCGATCAGGGGCGCGTCGAGCGAGAGGACGTTCGGCCACTCCCAAAAGGCTACTTTGGGGGCGTTCACCGACGTTCTTATAGTGTGCGCGGGCGCTTTCATAGGGGTAGGCCAACCATCTCCAGTGCTCATCATACTGAAGCCCAAAACCGGCAAATAGGGTTTTCGGCGAGGTTAGCTGAATGACATTTGAAAGGCAGCTCGCGCCTGCGCGGAGCATCCAAGCAGACCCCGGCTGCACCCTAAATCCGAGCTTTCCGACAAATGTCCGGACAGAGAATGCTAAACTCACCCTCTTGTGATGCTCACCCTCATTCGTCACGCCGTCACCTCGTGGAACACCGCGGGCCGGGTACAGGGTCAGAGCGATGTACCGCTCTCCGCGCTCGGTGAAGCGCAGGCCAGGGCGCTCTGCGGGCGGTTTTCCGGCGAGGACGTGCGGCTCTACGCGAGCCCGCTGGGCCGCGCCCGTACTACGGCGGCGCTCGCCTTCCCGGAACAAGCCCCCATCGTCGACCCGCGTCTCAGCGAACTCAACTTCGGCATCTTTGAAGGGCTGACCCTCGCCGAGCGGCGCGAACTCCCGGCGTGGCACGACTGGACGCGTGAGCCTTTTTCTACCCCTGCGCCGGGGGGCGAGTCTTACGGCGAGTTGCAGCGCCGCGCCGCTGCGTGGCTAGAAAGTATGTTGGAAAGCCTGCCCGACGCGCCGCACATCGTCGCCGTCACGCATTCCGGCACTATCCAGATGCTCGTCGCACACGTTTTGCAGATGGAAACGAAAAGCTGGCGCAAACGCATTTATCTCGAGCATACGAGCGTGACGCGCTTTGTTTGGGACGGATCGCAGCTGATACTCGAGCGCCTCAACGATACCCGGCATCTGAAGGCTGTTGCAACCAGGCAGCTTTCGCCGCCGCCCAAACAAAAAGGTATCCCTTGACCTTTGAACCTGCCCCCTTTCGCGTCGAGACTCCCGCCTTTTCCGGCACCTTAGGCGAACTCGCCCACGCCCTCCGAACCGAGCAGGTCGCTCCGGGCGACGTGGGCGTGTCGGGGCTGGTAGGGCGTTATCTGGACTTTTATCAGGGGCTTGCCGAACACGACTTGGGGCGCGCCACCGAGACGTTGCCGCTCCTTGCCCGGATTATCGAACTCAAAGTGCGGCTGTTGCTGCCGCAACCGCCCAAAACACCCGAAGCCGAACGCGAAGCGGTGTTGGAAACCGTGTTGGCACTCGAGGCGTTTGAAGGCGCTATCGGCTTTTTGCGCGAGCGCCGGGAAACGCGGCGACACCTCCTGAGCGCGCAAGCCCCCCGCCCGAGCTACCCGCGCCGCACCCGCCCACTCGGGCCCAAACTGGGCCGCCTGAGCGAACTCGCAACCCGCCACCGCGCCACGCACTATTTCGAACTCGCCGTCGAACGCCTGACCCTCGCTTCGGCGCTTAAAAAACTACGTGCCGGATTGCGCCGGGGCCGGGGGACGCTTCAAACGTTGATGGAAGCGCGAGACTGGCCTACCTTGACCGTGGCGTTTACGGCGATGCTGGAAATGGTTAAGGAAGGAGAAGCGAAAGCCGAGCAAACCGCACCTTTTGACGAGATCGTGCTGTCTACGCTCGAGGCTTAGCCGAGCTAAAGCAAAGCGGACGGCTCTGCACCGTCCGCCTAAACTTGAAAGGGCCGGCTCAGCCCGCCGCGACCTTCTCTTCTTTTTTCCGCATGTTCGGGTCGAGCGTGCGTTTGCGTAAGCGGACGTTTTTGGGCGTAATCTCCAGGAGTTCGTCGTCGGTGATGTACTCCAAAGCCTCCTCCAAAGTCAGCTTTTTGGGCGGCGTCAGGGTGATGTTGTCGTCCGAGGACGACGCCCGCACGTTCGTCATCTTTTTGTTTTTGGTGACGTTGACGTTCATGTCGCCCGTGCGCGAGTTCGCGCCGACGATCATCCCGACATAAACTTCGGTACCGGGGTCGATAAAGAACACGCCGCGGTCTTGGAGCTTAAAGATGCTGTAGGCGAACACTTCGCCGGGTTCCATGGCCACCAAAGAGCCGCCCTGCCGCGTTTTGAGGCCGCCGACGAGCGGTTCGTAACCGTCGAAGGTGTGGTTTAAGAGCCCTTCGCCCTGCGTCATCGACAAAAAGTTGGTGCGGTAGCCGAACAGCGCGCGGCTGGGAATGGAGAACTCGAGCCGCGCCCGCCCCAAATCCTGCGTCATGTTGATTAAAGTTCCGCGGCGACCTGCAAGCGACTCCATCACGCCGCCCATCGCGGCTTCGGGAACGTCGGCAATGACGTGCTCGAACGGTTCGTAGACCTTGCCCTCGACCTCTTTTAAGATGACTTCAGGGCGCGACACCGAAAACTCGTACCCTTCGCGGCGCATCTGCTCGATCAAGACCGACAGGTGAAGCTCGCCGCGGCCCGAGACGCGGTGACTTTCGCTGCCGAGTTCTTCGACGCGCAAAGCCACGTTCGTCAAGAGTTCGCGGTCTAGGCGGTCTTTGACGTGCCGGGAGGTGACGTATTTGCCTTCGCGTCCGGCAAAGGGGCTGGTGTTCGGGCTAAACGTCACCGAAACCGTCGGTTCATCGACGCTCATCACCGGCAGCGCGTCGGGGGCGTTCGGGTCGGTCAGCGTATCGCCGATTTGTACCTCGTCGACGCCGGTCAACGCGATGATGTCCCCGGCTGAAACCTCTTCGGTTTCGACGCGGGCCAGCCCCAGGTGGGTATAGAGCTTGGTGACGCGCGCCCGCACCTCGCCGGTACGGGTCAGGCGCAAAATGCTGTCGCCCTTGTGAAGCGTGCCGCGCAGCACCCGCCCAACTGCAATGCGGCCCAGGTAATCCGAATAGTCGAGGTTAGAAACCTGCAGCTGAAACGGGGCTTCGGTATCGGCGACCGCTTCGGGAATGTACTTCAAGATGGTTTCAAAGAGGGGCGTGAGGTCGTCACCGGGGGTCTCGAGCTCGAGCCACGCTTTCCCCTCACGCGCGATTGCATAGACGATCGGAAAGTCGAGCTGTTCGTCGTTCGCGCCGAGTTCGACCATCAGGTCAAACGTCAGGTTGACCACTTCGTCGGGACGGGCGTCTTTACGGTCGATTTTGTTGATGACCACAATCGGTTTGAGGCCTAACGCCAAGGCTTTTTTCAGCACAAAACGGGTTTGCGGCATCGGACCTTCAGCAGCGTCGACGAGCAGCAGCACACCGTCGACCATGCCGAGGGCGCGTTCGACCTCACCGCCGAAGTCGGCGTGACCGGGCGTATCGACGATGTTGATCTTCGTGCCGTGCCACTCGACGGCGGTGTTTTTGGCCAAGATGGTGATGCCGCGTTCACGCTCCAAGTCGTTCGAGTCCATCACCCGGTCACGCACCTCCTGGTTGTCGCGGAAGATGTGCGACTGCCGTAAAAGGCCGTCTACGAGGGTAGTTTTGCCGTGGTCGACGTGCGCGACGATAGCGATATTGCGGTAGGTCATAGGGTGTCCTTTGAGATTAAGGCAGCGTTGCCGGGTGTTTTTTCGGTTGGCAGGTCGTCGGATTCACAGCTATCTACTAAACAGGGCCGCGTAAGCAAGGCTCGGGGCGGCTACACAAGAGCCCAGTATACACGGATTTGCCGAACAGCACGTTGCGCGCTCTAACACGTACAAAGTGGACGCCTGCGACTTTTTTAGAAGTTAGCCTGAAACGGCGTCACAGGCTGGTGCATTACAGGTGGTATCTGAAAACAAGCTGACGTGGCGTAAAGCCTCTGTTCATTTGACAAGGCTCACCACTAACAAGGCCCACCACCTTATTTCGTGAAGGGCCTTCTTTTGTGCTTTACCGTACGCGGGCTTGTCGGGTTACCGACCGACCTCGCCGCACGCTACGGCGGTATCGTCGCCCTCAGAAGCGGTGACGTTAAGCGCATGGTCGCCGCCGACAATTTCAGCAAAGGGCACGTCGAGGACGGTCGTGCTAAAGCCGGTGTCACCGGAGACGGGCTCGAGTCTGGCGACCTCGCTGGAGAGGTCGGTGCAACTGCCCACGTAAAGCGTCGCCGGATAGAGACCCCCGGCCGGTGTCCCCGAAAGCGAAAGGCTGATAACCGTTCGGCCTGCGCCGTACTCGGCAACCAGCACCGAACCCGCTACGCCGCTCCCGTTTACCTCGCCCAGCAAGTAGCGCTCGCTCGCTTCGGCGGAACTCGAGTACAATCCGGTTCCCCCACTCGCCGCGCTGCCGCTCCCTACCGAGCCACTCGCAGCCGGTGCCGTCTGGGCGGGCGGCATCAGCACCGTGTCGATGGCAAAAACGACCCCGTTCGAGGCCGGGATGTTGACCGCCGTAACCGCCGCGTCGCCCACACCCTGCTGCGTAATCGGCAGCTCGCTGCCCTCTAACGTCGTAAAGCTCGTCATGTCTTCGGTGATGTCCGAGGTCGTAAAACTGCCCGGTACCACGTGATACATCAGGACTCGAGTCAGCGCTGCACGGTCGGCTAACAGGGCGTTTAGGTCGTCTTCTGAAAGTTTGGCAAACGCCTCGTTGGTCGGCGCAAACACCGTAAAAGGGCCGTCGCCCTGAAGCGCTTCGGTCAGTCCGGCAGTAGCCAGCGCACTGACCAAGGTGCTGAAGTCCGGCGTTGCGGCAGCCACCCCGACGACGGTCGCGTCGTCTTGCGCTTGCGCCACGCCGTAAACGCCTGCCACAACGAGCCCAAGAACAAATACGCCGATACACCGCTTGAATATCACCATAACCGACCTCCTGATAAAATTGGGTAAAAGCTGCACCTTCACGTCCACACATCTACCACACAGCGTCTTCCGTAACTTTACCCGTTCGTACCTTTTCAGCAGCGTCTCTCATCTTCGGAACTTGGCACAAAGTGCTCGGGAGGCGTGCCGAGCAGCATACGTCAAGCAGCATACATAGAGGTTTCCAGGCGGCTGATACCTTGCAAACGTGTGTACGACCGCACCGGATTCTCATTTTTTAGGAGACAAAGATGGCTGTCTTATCTGAGCCGACAAACGCCGTAACAACCGCAAACGACACGCTCGTGATGTATACCACCAGCTGGTGCGGCGACTGCGTGGTGACGAAAAAGGCCTTGACGAAGCTTTCTGTGCCTTACCTCGAGGTCAACATCGAACAAGACCCGGGCGCGGCTGAATTTGTCATGCAGGTCAACGGGGGCCGCCGCAGCGTCCCGACGCTCGTATATAACGGCGACGCGGCGAGTTTATCCAATTTCAGCCGCGCCAAGCTCGACAGCTTTTTGTCACGTCATCAGCTGCTCGGTTAAGTCCGTCCACAACCTGGCTGAGCCGGTCTGCAGATTTGCAAGTCGGCTCGAGGAAGCTGCTTACAAGCGCCGGCAGCGAACAAGAGGTCGCAACCCTTCGTTCAAACCCGAACACCTCCGCTTCATCTTTTTAATCTTTCGTTCAAAACCCGTACCGGCACATTTCAAACCAAAACGCCCGTGCTAGATTTAGCTAGATGAAACCGTCTTCGCCATCAACACCACCGGAAGGTGACGCCCGTTTGGGGGGCGAAACGGTTCAAGAAGGCAAGGCCGCGCAAGTTCAGGCGATGTTTTCCTCGATTGCGCGGCGTTATGATTTGCTCAACACGGTGCTCAGTTTCGGGCTCGATAAAAGCTGGCGCAAAGATGCGGTAAAGGCTGCTTTTGCCGGGGGCGCGACGCGCGTTTTAGATGTGGCGACCGGCACAGCAGATTTGGCTCTGGCACTTAAAAAATACCGGCCTGAAGCAGAAATTATCGGCGTCGATTTTGTCGAGGCGATGCTCGAGATTGGTCGCCGTAAAGCCCGTGACCAGGGGCTTGCAGTAAGCCTCGAGCAGGGCGACGGGCTCGCGCTACCCTACCCCGACGGGTCGTTTGGCGCGCTGACCACCGCTTACGGCCTCCGCAATTTTGCCGACCTCGACAAGGGTCTAGCGGAGTTTTACCGGGTGCTGGGGCCGGGCGGCAGGCTTGTAGTCTTGGAGTTTCCGCCACCGCCCAAAGGTCTGTTCGGTAGCGTCTTCAAGTTTTATTTTTTGCAGGTTTTACCCAGACTCGGCGGCCTCGTTTCGGGGCGTAAAAGCGCGTATACCTACCTGCCCGATTCCGTCCTCAAATTTCCGCCCCCGGCGGTGCTCGCAGAACATATGACGGACGCCGGTTTTAGCGGCGTCCGCTACAAGCTCCAGACGTTCGGCGTGTCCGCCTTGCACACCGGGGAAAAGCCCGTCTAGAATACCTTTCAGGAGAACTACCTTGATGATGCCCGGTTTTGAAGTCAACACCGATATCGAACTCATCAACCCCGACTGGGACGAGTTCGCCACGCTGCACGAACAGCGCTACGGTCTCGCTATCGCCTACGTCAAGGGCACGATTCAGGGCACCTCTTACGGCAACGCGGTGATGAAACTCGTCGTCGGCAGTGCGGGTTTTTACACCCAGTCGAAAAACTTTCCCGGCGCGTTTTACGGCGATCTGGGCGTAGCCGAGGTGACGTGGCTTTCCGAAGAGGAGGCGCAGGCGATTACCTGGGAGGCGCTGGCGCTCTACCGGGCAGGTGAGGCGCAGTCGTTGACGGCGGTCTACAGCAATGTCCCGTCGGATGTGTTTTTCGGCTACCGCATCGGCGAGAGTGAACGTTACGAGCTGGGCCGCCCTAAAACCAGCTTGCCGCTGCACCTGCGGGTGATGGTCGACGCGCCGGGGCCAACAGAGCTGCTGGGACAACCCAAAGGCATTTTGCTCTACCAGCGTACCGACGGCGGCAAACATCTGCTTTTACGCGCTCCCGGACGGCGGCAACCGTTTCCGCTCTTAGACGGGTTTGACGAGTAGCATTGTCCGCAAGCCCCGGTAACCCTGAGTACGACCTTGTCGTCGTCGGGGCCGGACTGACCGGCAGCGAGGCGGCGCTGAAGGTGGCGCGGGCCGGTTTCAGCGTTTTGCTCGTCACGACCAGTCTCGATACGGTTTACAACCTCGTTGGGGCCGCAGCGGAGCTGACGCCACCCGAGGGGACGCTCCTTGCAGAACTTTGTGGTAGTACGGAGACTCGAACCGTAGAAACGTTCGAGCTGCACCGTAAAGCGAAGGGGAGGCTCGAGCGCGAGCCCAACTTGCACCTCTTGCAGTCGAGCGTTACGGGTTTACGCGTCCAAGACGGGCAGGTCGTCGGCGTCTCGACCTGGGAAGGTGTAGACCGCACGGCCCCACGTGTCGCGCTTTGCGTCGGCAGCTTTTTACGGGCGCGGCTTATGGTCGGGACACTAACCGAGACCGCCGGACGGCTTTCGGAAATGGCCTACGACGACCTTTACGACGACCTCGTAAGCCTGGATTTTACCTTTGATGACGTGATACTCTCTGCTCCGGGGGCTCGCGGTGCGCCACCTTACACCGTAGCTTGCAGGCGTTTTAACGCTGCTGAGTGGGACGCCGAAACGTTTGCCTTAGGGCGGTTAAAAGGGCTGTACGCCGCCGGGGTTTGCGCTGCGGGGTATTTACCTTATGAAAAGGCTGCCTTGCAGGGCCGAAGACTTGCGGGCGTTCTCGCGGACTCGCCGAGCCAGCCTTAAGCCAGAAACTGCGCGCTAAACCAGACGACGAGTCCGAAAAGAACAAGCGGCAGCGCGTAAACGTAGAGTCCGTAGATCGTCACGACGCGCGTCGCTTTTCTCCCCAAAAAGACCCGGAGCGCCGCGTGCAGCGTCACAAAATGCCACACGAGTACCCCGAAGAGCGCTAGGGCGAGCGCCGGCAGCGGAAAGAAGTAGAGCGGAAGCAGCAGCGACAGTGCGCCGAAGAGCGCAGGTGTCCAGCACCAGCCGGTGACTTCCCAGGTACGCAAATCGAGCGCGCCGGCACGTTGCACAAAGATGCTGCCAAAGCCCCAGGCGTACAAGAAAAAGCTGCTCGAGCCCCCCAAAGCCAAGATGACAAAAAGCAGCGGCGCGTCCGAACGTGTCAGGCGAGCAAGCCCGAGCGCACACGCCAGACCGAATACGATGAGGCTACCGTAGGCGACTGCGCCGCCGCGCACGGTGCGGGTCGGTTGAGGCTCGAGCCACCTGAAAAAACGCTCCGGCGCGGAAGCCGCCGCCCAGAGCTGCCGTAAAAACCCGGTCATCTCAAAGCCTTGCTAGCAAATCCAGTCATTGGGCCAAGAATAACGGTTTGCGAGCCTCCGGGACGAGTCCCCGTGCATAAGCGCGCCTGTAAAGCTCAGCGACCGCCCGCTCGCCCGTACTGCCTACGTCCAGCGAAAGCTCATTGACGTACAGGTCGATGTGCTGCTGCATCACCTGAACGTTCATCTCCTGCGCGTTTTGGGCGATGTAAGGCTGCGCCTCGGCGCGGTGCGCGTAACCGTAGCGGAGGCTTTCGCGGACGGCGGCCGCGAGGTCTCGTAACTTCGCGTCACCGAGTGAACGTTTCGCCATAATGCCGCCCAAGGGCAGCGGCAAACCCGTCTCACCTTCCCACCACGCACCCAAATCGAGGTGTTTGACGAGTCCATAATCAGGGTAAGTAAACCGCGACTCGTGAATAATCAACCCGGCGTCAACCTCGCCAGCAGCGACGGCGGGCATAATCCGGTCGTAACGAAGCGTAAGCAGTTCGACATCATCCGCTTGGGAGAGTTTGAGCAGCAAGTTCGCCGTCGTCAGGCCGCCGGGGATGGCGACGCGGCGACCCGAAAGCGTGTCTAGCGAGCTCCTTGAGACGATTAAAGGCCCGACGCCGAAGCCGAGCGCGCCACCCGAGCGGAGCATCACATACGTCTCAGACAGGTGAAAAAACGCGTGATAGCTGATTTTACTAACCGGCAGCGTGCCGCTGCGTGCGAGCTGATTGAGCGTTTCGACGTCCTCGAGCCTCACGCTTACATCTAGTTCCGGCGCGACCTTGCCGTGTGCGAGGCCGTAAAAGATAAAGCAGTCGTTGGGGCAGGGGGAGTAACCTAGTTGCATAACATTAAGTCTAAGGCTGCGCCAGGTTTAGTGGTGAAAGCTGCAACTGTTGACGCTGGCTTATCCAGCCCCTAGATTGTAACTATGCCCGACTATCTAAAGATGCTCGTGCTGCTCGCGCTTTATAGCGGTTTCGCAAACGCAACCGGTTTAGCTAAACTACAAGCCGAATTAAAAGCTGCTCTACCGAATGACCGCGCCGGTAGCGCAGTAGGTCAAATCAGTGCTGAAGGCCAAACAACGCGGTTTATCGGCAATCCTGAGTTTACCGGCGCGACGCTGTTTGAATACGGTTCGATTACAAAAGTTTTTACGGCAATCGTACTCGCCGAACTTGCTCAAGAACAGGCCGTCGGTTTAGAAGACAATGTAAACGCCTATCTACCTGAAAGTGTGCAAGGTGAAAAATGGAGTGATGTGACGCTACAAGAGTTGGCGACGCATTCTGCGGGTCTGCCACGTTTGCCACCCAACATGAACTTTTTTTATATGCTCCGGTATGGAGACAACCCTTACGCACAGTATGACGAAAAGATGCTCTTTGACGCAGTTGAGCAGGTAAGGCTCGAGCCTGAAGGCCGCGAGTATTCCAACTTCGGTTTCGGCCTTCTCGGAACGCTTTTGTCAAAAGCTACCAAAACGCCTTACAAAACGCTCGTTGAAAACCGTATCTTTAAGCCGTTAGAGATGCGGAGCGCAACGATGACCGGCTGGTATTTGCAAGACGTTGCACCGCCGCTTACGCCCGAAGGCGACAAGGCAGGCTACTAGGACTTCGACGCACTCGCCGGAGCAGGGGCGGCTCGAGGTTCACTGACCGACGCACTCACCTTTTTGAAAGCTTCTATAACTGCGTGTAAAACGTCTGGAACACTCTCTAGGGCCAACTGCGCGGCACAAAAAGCGACCGGAGTAAAAGCAGGTAAAACTACTGCTCAGGGGCTTGGCTGGATACGTTCACGAAAAACTGCCGGGAATATTGTCTGGCATAACGGTGGAACAGCAGGTTACTCGGCTTTTTTAGGGTTCAACGCCCGGACGGGGGAAGGCTTGGTGCTTTTAGCGAACGTAGGCGACCTTGGAGGGCTTTTAGCGAACGTAGGCGACCTTGGAGGGCCTTTAACGCAATTAGGACTCGAGTACCTTGCTGCACAGAAGTGAGTAGCCGTTTACGCCCGGTTTCTAACTTTGTTCTTCCTCAGCTCCTGAAGCGGATAAAACGTCCCGCGCCACCTTATCCCGCCCTGCGCGAGCGCTTTGAAGGCAGACTCGAGCGTCGCGTAAACCAGAACCGCCGTCCCGAGCGGATGCAGCGCCGCGTAAACCGGGCTGAGTTTGGTAAAGCGGTAGCCTACAGCGTAAATGAGCAAAACATCGAGCAGCACGAGCGCGTAAACAAGTTGCGCCCAACCCGCCGTCAGAAAAACGGCAATGAACGGAAAGATATGCGTAACGATGAGGGTTCCTGTAACGAGCAGTACGAGCGGGAGTGAGTAGCCGAGGCCCGCAAAAGCATTTTTGTTGAGTCCCCGCACGGCTTCTTTAACGCCCGTGTACCACTCGACTTGCATCAGCTCAGCAGCAAACACGGCGCTCTGCCGAAACCCGGCCCGTTTGACGAGCTTGCCGAGCATCAGGTCGTCGTCCGGGCGCAGGGCAATGTCGGTATGCCCCCCGACAGCTTCATACGCCCTGCGCCGTAAAAGATTAAACGCGCCCAACCCGATGTGTTCACCGGTTACTCGGCCCGAAAAACGCAGGACTTTGTACGAAAAGAGCAGCATAAACGCCGCCACAAACGACTTGAGCAGCGGCCCCTTCGCGGTCATGTGCGGGATGGCGGTGAGGTGCTCGAGCTCATGCTCCAGCGCGTAGTTTACGGCGGCTGAGAGCGCTCCCGGCGCAAACTTTACGTCGGCGTCGGTGAATAGCAGCCACTCGCCTTTTGCCTTTTGTGCGCCTAAGTGAAGCGCATGATTTTTTCCCAGCCAACCCGCCGGCAGCGTTTCGATATGAACTACCTGAAGCTGCGGATACGCCCTTTGCACCCGGTCTAAAATCGCGCCGGTACGGTCGGTCGAGCGGTCGTTTAAGGCGATGACCTCGAGCCCCGGATAGGCCTGCCGTAAAACCGACTCGAGGCTGGTCGCTATCGCTCCCTCTTCATTTAGCGCCGGAATGATAACGGATAACGTAGGCTGTTCTTTTACCGTAACGGGAACAGCTAACCGGTCAACCAACCCCACCCCCAAAAGCCAATCTAGGCTCAGCACAAGCCAAAGTACAAGTGTGAGGGACGCCAGTACAAGCACAGCTCAAGATAACGCTGCGCCGCCGAGAAAGCCTCTGCAAGCGTTACGGTGCAGGTTCAGCACGGCAAAAGCCGGTCATCACGTCTTTTGGCGCGTTGCTTAACCTGGCCTAATCTGCTACACTGATGCGCTGTGCGGGGCGTATGCGCCTGAGCGCAAACTTTTGGAGGTGACGTTTATAGCCAGAGAGATGAAGGTAAACGAGCAGATTCGGGTGAGGCAGGTGCGCCTCATTGGGGCCGACGGTCAGCAGCAAGGCATCGTCGAAACCCGTGACGCACTCCGGATGGCCCGCGAAGGTGAGACCGATCTGGTACTCGTCGGCGAAGGTGCCCAGCCCCCCGTCGCTAAACTGATGGATTACGGCAAGTACCGCTACGAACTCCAGCAGCAGGAAAAAGAGACCCGTAAAAAGTCTCGGCAGCAGGAGATGAAAGCCATCAAGTTTCGCATCAAGATCGACGACCACGACTATACGACCAAAGTCAACCACGTCAAACGCTTTCTTAAAGGCGGTCACAAGGTCAAAATCACGATTATGTTCCGGGGTCGTGAACGCACGCACCCAGAACTCGGACAAGAGATTTTGAACCGCGTCGCCGGTGACGTTTCCGACATGGCAGTCGTCGAATCTGCCCCTAACCTCGCCGGAATGGATATGAACATGGTCTTAGGCCCGTCGAAAGTCGCATCACCAAAAGACGAGCAGGAAACTGCAACAGCGTCTTAGTTAGCCGCAAGCAGGTTGCAAAAATAACTTTAGGAGAAGAGATGCCGAAACAAAAGACCCATAAGGGCACCAAAGCCCGTGTCAAAATCACAGGGCGAGGTAAGGTCAAGGCTATGCGGAGCGGAAAACGTCACCTGAACTTCAAGAAGAGTGGCAAGCGCATCCGTCAGGGCAGAACCGGACTCGTCATCGCCGAAGCGGACGCCAAGCGCATCCGCGCTTTGCTCCCTTACGAGTAGGTTGTAGATGCCAAGAGCCAAGACCGGCGTCGTTCGCCGCCACAAGCATAAGAAAATCTTAAAACGCGCCAAGGGTTTCTGGGGGATGCGCTCGAAAAGTGTTCGCATCGCGCAGCAAACCCTGCTCAACGCCGCCGACTACGAGTACCGCGACCGCCGCGACAAAAAGAACGATTTCAGGCGGTTGTGGATTGCCCGCATCAACGCCGCTGCCCGTCAGGAAGGCTTGAGCTATTCGGTCTTTATGAGCGGGCTGCGCAAGTCGGGCGTTGAAATCAACCGCAAGATTCTAGCCGATTTGGCGGTGCAGCATCCGGACGCGTTCAAGCGTTTGGTAGATTTGTCTAAAAGCGCTTAACGAACTCCAAATATCAGATGCAAGCTACCTTCGGGTGGCTTGTTTTTTGATCTGACGCCGTAAAAGCAATCTGTCGGCGTTTCTTTTATACGCTTGCCTTTGCTTTTGCTCGAGCCCGACCACACTCGAGCTTCACACATCTAAAAACCGCTCGACAATCACCACGTCGCGCCACTCACCCGCAAGCTGGCCGTGCCGCTCGTAAACGCCGACCTCACGAAACCCGACCGAGGCCAAAAGGCGGCGGCTGGCATAGTTGTCTACAAAAACCCTCGAGACCAGCTTGTAAAGCCCACACTCGGCGGCGACCGGGAAGAGCGCCTCGAGCGCTGCCTTGCCCAAACCCTGCTGCTGTTTGTCGAGTGCGACATACACCATAAACTCGGCGATACCCGCGTAGCATGACCGGGGGCGGTAGCTCGAGGTTGCCGCAAACGCCCCGATGCGGCCCCCATTCTTATTGGCGTCTTCAATCACCACGACCGGGTACGGGGTTTTGAACCAGAGCGCAACGTCTTCGGCGCTGCGCGGCGTCGTTTCAAAGGTTGCCAAATGCGAGGCGATGCCCTGGTTATAAATCTCGGCTATCGGCGCGGCGTCGGCGGGGGTAGCGAGGCGAGTTTTCACACGTTTAGTTTAAGCACCGCCGACAGCTCGCGGTGCGAAAAGCTTCCGTTTCGGCCCCGGCAAACAAGGGGTTGCAACCTCTTGCTGAGAATGCGCTGTTAATGACGCGGCTCGAGCTTACGCGCCCGGCAATTGACGATATGATGCCCTCTATGCAGGTATTACGGGGATACAAAGAAGCCGAAAGGGTCTTCTCAAAACGTGGGAGCGAGCCGGACGCAAGCCAACAGGGCGCGGTAGCGGAAATCTTGGCAGGGGTCAAAATATCGGGTGACGCGGCGGTGCGGGACTATACAGAGCGTTTCGATAAGGTCAAGCTGGATACCTTACGGGTACCCGAAGCGGCTTTTGGCGCTGCCGAACGTGCCGTTTCCAAAGACGTAAAAGCTGCGATGGCGCTCTCAGCGGCGCGTATCCGGGCGTTTTATGTTCGTCAACCGCAAGAGGGCTTCTTGCACCAGACGGACGGTGGGCTGCTGGGGCAGCTGGTAAGGCCCTTAGGGCGTATCGGCGTGTACGTTCCGGGCGGGAGTGCGCCGCTTTTTAGCACGCTGCTGATGTGCGCCGTACCCGCACAAGTTGCGGGCGTCCCGGACATTGCCGTAGCGACGCCCCCGCGAGAAGACGGGAGCGTCGCCCCGGAAATATTGGTAGCAGCGCGGCTTCTCGGCATCTCCGAGGTTTACCGCGTCGGCGGCGCGCAGGCTGTCGCGGCCCTCGCTTACGGTACCGCGAGCATCCCCCGCGTTGACAAAATCGTCGGTCCCGGTAACGCTTACGTGGTACTCGCCAAACAGCTCGTTTTCGGCACAGTCGGGATCGAAGCGCTGCCCGGCCCGACTGAAACGCTCGTGTTGGCCGACCACACCGCCGACCCCGAACACGTCGCCGCCGACCTTTTGGCGCAGGCTGAACACGTTTTCGCGCAGCCTGTTCTGGTGACGACCGACGAAACGTTGCTGACGCGGGTGCAGGGAGAACTCGAGCAGCAACTTCTCACCCTCGCCACCCGAGACGCTGCGAAAGACTCGCTTACGACCCGCGCTTACGCCGTTGTCGTGGATTCACTTGCCGAAGGCTTAAAGGTCGCCAACCTCTACGCACCCGAACACCTCTGTCTGCTCGTTCAAGACCCGTGGGCGGCGCTGCCGGAGGTTAAAAACGCAGGCGGGATTTTTCTGGGAGCCGCGAGTATGGAAGCCCTGGGCGACTACGCGGCGGGGCCGAGCCACGTGATGCCGACGGGCGGCACGGCGCGCTTTGCCTCGGCGCTCAACGTGCGCGATTTTCAAAAGGTGATTCCGGTCGTGGGTATCGGCGCAGAAACGCTTCAAAAAATCGGCCCGGCGGCGGCGCGGCTGGCGCGAGCCGAAGGGCTCCCCGCACACGCCCGCGCGATTGAGGCGCGGCTCGAGCCTGAACCCACATCCTGATGTTGCGCTCAGGTCTACGCAGCTTGGTCGGGTTTGGCGTCGGGTTTACGCTGATGGTTTTTTTGGGTGCAGGCTGGGTCACGCACGCACAGACTCCGCAGTGCCCTGCCGACAGCCTCGTGGTGATGGGCGCGGCGCAGTACGACGGCGTGCCGTCGCCGGTGTTTGCGCGGCGGCTCGACCGGGCATTGGAACTCTACCGGGCCGGATGTGCGCCGCGTATCGTCGTTACCGGCGGCAAGCAAGAGGGCGACAGGTTTACCGAAGGAGAGACCGGCGTGCGCTACCTCGCCGAGCAAGGTGTACCCGAAGCGGCCCTTGCAAGTGAAAGAAAGAGCCGCTCGAGCTACCAGAACCTGCGTTACAGCGAACCGCTCCTCCGGGGTCAACGCATCATTATCGTTACCGACGACCTGCACGCTTACCGCACAAAACTTCTAGCAAGGCACCTCGGTCTCGACGCCGAGGTCGCGCCCGTCACGACGTACGGCCCACGTCTCCCCTACCTGCTGCGCGAGGCTGCCGGGGTGACGGCGTACTTGCTGGGGTTTTATCGTTAGTGTGCTGACGCGCCTTCAGGTGCAGGGCAGAGCGTAACCTCCGCCCCGCCCGCAACTGCTTTTGGACTGTCCAAAACCACTGCTCTAAGCGGCTTGTCCAAAACGTCGAGGAAGAACTCGCCGGAGTTGGGCACGCGGGTCGTGCGGGCGATTTGAACGCGCTCGGTAACGTTTTGATAGCGCAGCTCGAGACCGAACCTGACCAGCGTAGGGTCGTCTACGGTGAGTTGCAAATAGGCACTTTTTGTACCGGGCACGTTTAATCCCGCGAGAAGTGTGGTTTCGCCCTTACGCAGTGTTTTTACGGTGCGCCTTGCCAGCGTGCGCGAACACCCGCCGTAAACGCTCGGCAAGACCTGGCGCTGTTCGGTCTCGAGGCTTTTCCGGCGGTGCCAGCTCATATAGGTCGTTTCCCACAAAAGCACCTGCGGCGGCGCTGTTTGGTATTCCGCAGAGAGCAGGTACGCTGCCAGAGAACCGTAAACCCCGGCACCGGGAAAAGCGACGTTGAGTACCTCGAGCGACGTTGCCTGCCGTAAAAACCCGTCGAAGTTGAGTTCCGGTTTGTCTTCTCCGCGGTAGCTGTTGCTGGTACCGACCAGAACGATTTCAGGATTTACGGCGGCGAAGAGGGCTGTGCTGCTGGCTTCGGGACGCCTCAGGCTCGTTTCAAACTGAGAGACGGACTCGAGCCCCAGGCTGAGCCCCGGACAAAGTGCCTCGGCCCGTCGCTGGAGCGTCCCCAGCTGTTTTTTGGAGGGGACTCGCAGAGACACGGAGGGTGTTTTGGGGAATGAGGCAAGCTGAGCCTCGAGCCTTGCCGCGACCGCCTGCGCCACGGCCCGCGCCGCCTCGGGCGTCCAGTGATGGTCGCGTTTGAAAAAGAAGGTGTCGCCCTCGGTGCGCGCGACTGCCAGCAGGTCGGGCGCGATAAACCCTGCCGTCCTCAACCGGGCTAGAAAGCTGCGGTAACCGCGCGCCGCCGCCTCGGGGTCGTAGTTCGCCAAGGCCGGGGCCGGGTTCGTGCCCATACGATTGTGGGCCACCGAGCCGCGTGTCGGGACGACCAAAGCGACCGGCGTAATGCCCTCGGACCTGAGGGCCGCCGCGAGCCGCCGCAGATAAGGCAGCGCCGTTTCAGGTAGCTCCAACGCGGTGATCAGGTCGGGCCGGCCGAAGAGCCAGCCGCGCTCACCTTGCCAGATAGGGCGCACCGGGGCCGCTTCGGAAGCGGCGCAGACCCGGGTCTGCACTGAAGGCGTTTGTAAAGGCATTTGCACTTGCGGCATTTGCACTTGCGGCGTTTGCACTTGCGGCGTTTGCACGCGAGACGTTCGGGTAGTTGGCTGAGCGGGAGTTTGGCGCTGCTGCGCGTAACCGAGTGGGGCAATCCCCAGCGCAGCAAGCACCAGCACGCCGGTGAGTATTTTGAAAAACCGTAAACCGAAGGGCGGGTCGGGCCGAGGGCCCGACCCGACCGGAAACCACCACGCTCGTTGAAACAGTGTGTTAAGCCGAAGCGTAAGTAATGAGTAGTACACGCTCTACCTTAACGTTCGTGCTACGCCGCTAACAGTGGGGGGTGTCATACTCACCGAGCGGGCAGCATGATGGTTTTTCGTACCGCACCCACTACAGGTTTTTAGAGGTTACCGGGTAATTAGAGCCATCGCTTCTTGCAAAACCTCTCGCGAGGCGAACCTTACCTTGTCGGCGCTGAGCTTTTGTTTGCGAGCCACAAGTTCGACTACCTTGTCGTAGGCGCGTGCGTCGGCCTGCGCCGCCCCGACTTTTTTAAGCCAACCCTGGTACTGCGGGCGGACTTGAGCCGCTACGCTCCGACTCAGCACTTGCGCTTCTTTATCCATTACGGCTCCTTTACCCTAGAAAACCGTGTAGCCGGTCAGCACGCCGTTTTTTGCAGATTCGGTCTGAAAGTACCCTTTCCAGCTACCGTTTCAGGTGTGGGACAACACCTGAGACGCCCTTTGCGGTTGCGGCGTAGACCACTGTGGCTCTAGGCGTCTACTGTAGCACGGCTGCCGGGATAGCGGCTTGGTAGCGGTTATCGTAAAGACCAAAGTGACCGAGCCCAAAGCCTATGGCTAAAGCGCGTAAAAAAGCCGACCTGCCGAGCAAAACCTGCGCCCACTGCGGCCTGCCGTTTAGCTGGCGTAAGCGCTGGGAACGCGACTGGGAGAATGTGCGTCACTGTTCGCAGCGGTGCCGCCGGGAAGCGAAACGGGGCGCGTAGACCGGCTCACCTTAGACACATCAGTGATGCAAAAGTACCGGTACGGCGGCCCCAAATACCACGTCGCGGGTCGTCGAACCCCGAAAAAATTCAGCCAGGCGGCCTGTTTCAAATGCGCCGATAGCGATAACGTCGCCTGCTTGCGCGACCTCTACGATAGCCTCGGCGGGATTGCCGGAACGAAACTCAGCGGTCAGCTCGAGCCCTGCCCGCTCCGCGTGGTGGCGCGCCCGCGCGAGAGGGGCCCTCGCGGTCTCCTCGTCGTCTTGGACGTTGAGCGCTAAAATGGGGAGCCCCAGAGGTTTGGCAAGCGCCAGCGTGTAGCTGAGCGCGCCTTCGGCCCCATCCGAGCCGTCGTAACCGAGGAGCAGCCGCCGGGGTTCGGTAAACTGCCGCGGGACGAGCAGCACAGCCCCGTCAGCGCGGCGCGCGATGTGTTCGGCGACGCCCCCGAGACGCGCACCGTTTGGTTGAGCGCTGTCGCCTTCTTTACCCATCACGATGAGCGTCTGGGCGTCGGCGCGGCCCAGGATTTCGTCTTCGACAGGCCCGGTCGGCAGCTCGAGGTCGGCCTCAACGCCTAGACGTTTCAACATGGCCTGCACGTCCGCCTGCACTTTTTGGGCGCGCTCCTCCAGAATGCCCTGAAGCTCCGTATCGAAGTAAGGGGTCACCAAAGCCGGGTCGCCCATACCGGCTTCCAACGTACTCGGCGTCGTAGCGACGCGGAGGTCGATCACGTGAACGGCGCGGAGCGGCACACCCAAACGCCCGCTCAGCAGCGCCGCGTAGCGCACCGCGACCTCGGCGTAAGGAGAAGCGTCTACTGCCAGCAGCAGTGAAGAAAAGTGGGTCATGGGCTCAGTATAAGGGAGGCAGACTAGCGCGGCGGTGCGCCGCAACTTTTTTGTAAGAGTTTGCGCCTTATGATAGTCCGGTGGCTAAGGTCGGGACTACTTATGTTTGTAACGAATGCGGCACACAGTCGCCCGTCAAGATGGGCAAGTGTCCGCGCTGCGGGGCGTGGGGCAGTATGGAGGCGCAGCTTACCGCGCCGCCGGGCCAGTGGCGGGGGGCGGCGCGGAGCCTGACGCCGCCGGCCCTGGTGGAAAAGCTCTCGAGCCTTGAACTCACCGAATCGCAGCGCGTTCCTTCAGGCATCGGTGAAGTCGATAGGGTTTTGGGCGGCGGCTGGGTTGCCGGGGCCGTAACGCTGCTCGCCGGCGAACCCGGTATCGGCAAATCGACGCTTTTACTGCAACTCGCCCATGAAATGCTCCTGCAAGGACACACCACACTCTACGTCGCGGGCGAAGAGTCGTTATCGCAGGTCAAGATGCGCGCCGAGCGGCTCGGCGTCGCGTCCAAACTCGAACTCACCCGCGAGACCGACGCCCGCACCTTGGCAGAGCATTTCCGCACCTTCCGGCCCCCCTTTGTCATCGTCGATTCGGTGCAGACGCTTCTTGCCGAAGACGGCGCCACGCCCGGTACCGTCACGCAGGTACGCGACGGTACCGCGCTCCTGACGCAAGCCGCGAAAGAGGCGGGGAGCGCCCTCGTTTTGATCGGACACGTTACCAAGCAAGGGCAAGTTGCCGGGCCGAAAGTGGTCGAGCATATGGTGGACGCGACCCTGGCGTTAGAAAGCGCTTCAGGCTTTCGGGTCTTAAGGACGATGAAAAACCGTTTCGGCCCCGCCGGAGAGATGGGCGTCTTCGAGATGACCACCCTCGGGATGCGCCCGGTCGCTAACCCCTCCGAGGCGTTTTTGGCGGAGCGGCCCCGTGGGGTGGCGGGTTCGGCGATTGTCGCGGCACTGGAGGGGCAACGTCCGCTACTTTTGGAGGTGCAGGCGCTCGCCGCCAAATCGCCCTACGCCTCACCCCGCCGCACCGTGCAGGGGCTCGACCCGCGCCGCGTCGATGTGGTGTTAGCGGTGTTAGAGCGGCGGCTCGAGCTGCCCCTCGCCGGGCTGGACGTTTACGTGAACGTCGCGGGCGGCCTCCGCTTGACCGACCCCGGTACCGACCTGGCGGTCGCGCTGGCTGTTTATTCGGCGGTGACGAACCGGCCCCTCCCGGAAGGGACGGCGGTCGTCGGTGAGGTCGGTTTAGCCGGGGAGCTTAGGAGCGTCGCGCAGCTCGAGCGCCGGCTTCAGGAGGCGGGCCGCACCGAGTTTCCGCGCCTCATCGGACCACCCCTGGCGGGGAGCAAGCACGTCGCGGTACGCACGCTTGCCGAGGCGATTGGCGCGGTGTGGGGATGAGGTTGGTACGGTGAAAGTATCGAGTGCAAAGGCGGGGACGCTCGAGCTGCTCGTCCGGGGTGCGGCGTGCGTCGTGGGCGGGCTTGCAGGTCTTCTCGTCGGGCGCTGGCTGCTCGCGCAACACGTCCTTAGTGAGAGCGTCAACCTCGTCTACCTGACACTCCTCGGGCTGCTGCTCGGCTACCTTCTAAGTGCGCCGCTCGTCGGGCCCGCCGAGCGCACGGTGCGCCGGGTTCAGAGTTTGTCACCGGACGCAGTTTTAGCTGCCGGGGTGGGAGCGACTGCTGCGCTCGTCGTAACGGTGCTCTTAAACAGTGTGCTGGAACAGGTACCGGGGTTTTCGTGGCAGGTATCGGTACTGATGACCGCACTCCTCGTAGCCGCGTCGTCGTGGTTTTTTGTGCGTAACCGGGGAATCTTGTTGCGCCTCAGGCAATCCGAACGACCTGAACGTGCGCCCCGGCAAGAGGCCCTAAAACCTACGGTACTCGACACCTCCGCGCTTATCGACGGACGGGTAGTTGCCGTCGTCGAAACCCGGTTTTTAGGCGGCCCGGTGCTCTTGCCGCAGATGGTGCTGCTCGAGCTGCAGCGTATCGCCGATTCGGGCGACCCTGCCAGACGCCGCCGGGGTCGGCGGGGGCTCGAGGTTTTGGCGCAGCTCGAGGCGGTTTTGGGCGGCAACCTCGAGCTCGTCCACGACACTTCCGGCACCGACGAAGCGGTCGATACCAGACTCGTCAAGCTCTGCCTCCAGCGGGGCGCGCGGCTCTTTACGACCGACTACAACCTGGCGCGGGTCGCGGCGGTCGGCGGCGTTGAGGTCTTAAACCCCAACGCCCTCGCCAACGCCTTGAGACCCGAGTTTGCCACCGGCGAGACGCTGCGCGTGCAGATCACCAAACCCGGCCGTGAACCGGGGCAGGGTTTGGCATATCTCGACGACGGGACGATGGTCGTCGTCGAGGGCGCGAGCGAATTGGTCGGGCAACGAGTCAGCGCCGCCGTCACCAGTCACCTGCAAACGCAGGTCGGGCGGATGGTCTTTGCCCAGCTCGAGCCGGGATAGGCGGCAAACCCGCGAGCAGGCTTTCGGGTACCACCTTCTCGTGTGCGGCGTGAGCGTTGACGTAAACGTCGAACCGAACCGTAAACGCAAAAGGTTGCGCGAAATCCCGAGCTGAGCTCAGGTAGCCACGTCGGTTCTCGCGAGGGTCTTGGTATAAGTTCCGGCCCCTAGTTCCGCCTCACTCTCGTCAAGCCTGTAACCCTCAGGTAGTGTGAGCGTCGCCGTGGTGTTCGGTGGAACTGTCACCTCGAGCTTTAGCGCCTCACCCTCCAAACGCCACGACACCGCAATCTGCCCGTAAGGGGAAGCGAGCGAGGCATGGGCCCAAGTCAGGCTGCCTCCCGGCTGCGGCTTGATCACGATGTGCTTGTAGCCGGGTAAACCGGGCTCTAAACCCGCCACATTTTGATAAAGCCACGCCCCGATAGAGCCGTAAGCGTAGTGGTTAAACGAGTTCATGCCCGCGTCCTGAAACCCGCGCTCCTCCGTCCAGCCGTCCCAGCGCTCCCAGATGGTCGTCGCACCCTGAGTGACGGAGTAGAGCCACGAGGGCCAAGTCGTCTGCGCTAACAGCTTGAAGGCCGTTTCCGTTTTACCGTGTGCGCTCAGCACGTGCGGCAAGTACGGCGCGCCGACAAAGCCGGTCGAGAGGTGCAGGTCGCGGCGTTCGATGTCGGCGACGAGTTCGTCGGCGGCTACGGGTTGCAGGGCGTCCGGCAGGAGGCCGAAATGCAGCGCCAGCACATAGGCGGTCTGCGTTGGGGTAAAGAGCCCGGTGTCGTAAACGTCTGACGTGACCGGGCCGTAATCTTTGACCTCGAGGTTCCCGCGTGAAACGGCGTCGGCCTGGCTGAGGTCAACTCTCGCGGCTTTTGCCGCACCAGCTTCAGTTCGCCTCCCTTTGAGGAAGCGCTTCTGAAACACGCCTTTTATCTCATCAAAGAGGTCGCGGTACTTTTGGGCGTCGTCGGTATGCCCGAGCACCTCGGCAATATCGCCCATAAGCCACGCGTCGTAAGCGTAAAACGCCGTGCCGATAAGGTCGCGGGGGGTGTCGGCGTTGATGGACAACCAGTCGCCGAACCCCTGCCAGCCCTCATAGTCGGGGGCGCAGCGCACCAGACCGGGACTGGTTTCGTGCAAGAAGTCCATAAAGCGGGTCATGACCGCGTAGTTTTCTTCCAGAACGCGCGCGTCGCCGTAACAGAGATAGACTGTCCACGGGCAGATAACCGCGGCGTCGGCCCAGGCCGGGCCGCCGTCGTCGAAGCCTGTCATGACCGACGGGACGACCGGCGGGACGGCTCCGGCGTCACTCTGCGCGTCGGCCACGTCGTGGAGCCATTTGGTCATAAATCCGGCGACGTTCATGTTAAAGGCTGCTGTCCGCGCGAAGACCTGAATGTCGCCTGTCCAGCCGAGGCGCTCATCGCGTTGCGGGCAGTCGGTCGGCACATCGAGAAAGTTTCCTTTTTGACCCCAGAGGATGTTGTGCTGGAGCTGATTGATGACGCTGCTCGAGCATTCAAAACTCCCGGTCTGCGCCATCTCGGAGTGGAGGACGACGCCTGTGATAGTTTCAGTCGTTACGTCGCCGGGATAACCCGTCAGCTCGGCGTAGCGAAATCCGTGAAAGGTAAAGCGCGGCTCCCAGACCTCGAGCCCGTGGCCCTTAAAGGTGTACACGTCGGTCGCACGCGCGTCGCGCAAGTTGGTGGTGTAGAGGCTGCCGTCGGGATTCAAGACTTCGCCGAAGCGGAGGACGACGGTCGTACCCGCCGGAGCGCTGCCCTGAAAGCGCACCCAGCCGACCATGTTTTGACCCAAATCGAAAATGAACCGCCGCCGGATCATGTCGCTCACATCAGTTGGTTCGCCGACGGGTTTGAGTTCTTCAATCTTCCTGATAGTTGGGCCGTTGGTCGCCTCGAGTTCTATCTCGGGGTCGCCGTAAACCTGAACGGGTAGCCAGCTCTGCGCGTTGTAGTCGGGTCTGTCCCAACCGGGCAGCTCGAGCCGCGCGTCGTAAGCTTCGCCCATAAACATGTCGCTTTCAATTAAAGGGCCGAACTGATGCGCCCAGCTCTCGTCGCTGACGATGACTTCCCTTGTCCCGTCCGGGAGGGTCAGCTCGAGCTGCGCCAGCAGTCGGGGCTGGTCATAGTAGCGCTGGCGCTGACCCAGACCGACGAAGCCGACCGCCCAACCGTCACCCAGAATAGCGCCGAACGCGTTTTCGCCCCCTTGAAGCAATTCGGTTACGTCGTAAGTCCCGTAGCGCACGCGTTTTTGATAGTCCGTCCAACCCGGCGCAAGAATGTCCTCACCGACACGCGCGCCGTTCAGCCAGCATTCGTACACTCCGAGCGCCGTAACGTAAAGCCGGGCGGACACGACTTCGGCAGGTAGCTTGAAAGCCTTGCGTAAAAAAGGCACCGGAACCGACGAGCGTGCGCCGCCTGTAAGCGCCGCACCGATCCACCCTGCTTGCCAGTCGTCACGTGAAAGCAAACCCATTTCAAACCAAGCCACGTCGCTTTCTGACGCCGCGCCGGTCTCGTCCCAGACCGTCACGCGCCAGTACACCCGCTGACGCGACCGGAGCGCGTCGCCGCCGTAAAGTACGTGAACTGACGCATCGGATTCGACTTTGCCGCTGTCCCAATCGGCGCTTTCTTCGGTCAGCTCAGGGCTGCTCGCGGCCAAAATCCGGTAAGCCGTCTGCCGCGCGCCCTGCCGGGAGGTCCCCAACTGCCAGCTCAGGCGCGGAACCGTTACATCGATGCCTAAAGGATTGGTGCGGTATTCGCAGGTCGGGTTGATGATTTTCGTCTGGGTCATAGGGAACCTTCTTTACGGTATAGGTCACGGGTGTGCGCTCACTGTTCAGCGCATTTTTACAACTCAGGATGCTTGTAAACCTTCTAACTGTCAATCTCATCTTTCGCGTACAACGCTCCGGAGCGAACTCGTCGGCTCTAAGCTAACTTGCTACATCCTCACCCTTTGACGCCTCCCGAGGTCATGCCCGCAACGATTTGCCGCTGGAAGAAGATGTACATGATGAGGGGCGGAATCGTAATAATCACCACGTCGGCGAATAGGAGGTTCCAGCTCGAGGTGAACTGGCTCATAAAGCTGAACAGGGTGAGCTGCGCGGTGACGTTTTCCGAACCCGGCAAAAAGTAGAGCGGCAGCGTAAAGTCGTTGTAGATAAATACCGAAGAGACGACCACGACCGAAACGATGGCTGAGCGCAGGAGCGGCAAGATCACCCTCAAAAAGAGCTGCCAGGGCGACGCCCCGTCGATGATGGCGGCCTCGTCAAGCTCGCGCGGAATCGTCGCCATAAACGAGCGCATAAGGAGCGTCGCAAAGGGCAGGTTCAGCGCCACCTCGACAAAAATCAAACCGAGGAGCGTCCGGTACAAGCCGATCTGTTCTAAAACGAAGATGGTGGGAACGACCGCCGCCGGGATAATCAGCCCCGACAAGAGGAGCAGGTCGGCAACGCCGGAGACGCGGTTTTTGCGCCTTTCCATCACGAACGCCAGGCTCGAGCCCAGGATGACGATGAGAACGACCGAGCAGACCGTCAGGAGCGTGCTGTTCCACAACGCGAGCAGCATCCGGTAGTCGCGGAACTCTATGACCTCACGCAAATTTTGAAACAGCTGAAAATCGGTAGGCAGGGTGAACGAGAACCGCGCGGCTTCGGGCGCTGTTTTCGCGGCGGTCAGGAGGATAAAGATAAACGGCACGATAAACACGACGAAAAAAACGAGCAGCGAAACGAGGTCGAGGAGGCCGCGCGACAGCTTCCGGTTCATGCGTCTAGCTTCCGGCTGTTCAAAAAACGGTTGATAGGATAGACCAGAACCATAATCACGATAAACAGCACGACGTTCCCCGCCGCCGACAAACCGTAAAACCCGGCCTGATACTGCTTGAAAATCACCGAGGTCAACACGTCCGAGGCGAAACCCGGCCCACCGCCGGTGGTCGTCCAGATGATGTCGAAAGTTCTGAGGCCGCCGATAAACGAGAGCAAGATAACCGTAAACGTCGCGTTACGCGACAGGGGCAGGATGACGTGACGAAACTTAACCCAGGCTCCGCCCTCGAGCGCGGCGGCGTCAAAGTATTCGGTAGGCACCGAGGTAATCCCCGCGATAAAGATGAGCGTGGCAATCCCGACGCCGCGCCAGACATCAATCAGACCCACCGAGTAAATCGCCAGCTGGGGGCTGCCCAGCCAGTTGGGTTTACCCAGACCTAAAGTCGTAAGCGCCACGTTGATGATGCCGTCGGCGGGTTGCATCAGGCTCGAGAAGGTAATCCCCACCGCCACGGCGCTGACCAGCACCGGAAAGAAAACGACGCTGCGTAAAAACTCCTGAGTTCTGAGGCCCGAGGTGAGCAGGAGCGCGATGGGCAAACCGAGCACGACTTTGAGGCCGCTCGTCATAAAGGCGAAGATAAGGGTATTTTTGAGCGCCAGCATGAGTTGGGGGTCGCGGAAAAAATAGCGGTAATTTTCCAGCCCGATAAAGGTCGCATCAAAAATCGTCCAGCGCGTCAGGCTGAAGTAAAACGCCAGCGCCGTCGGGACTAAAAAGAAAATGCCGAAGACCACGGCGGACGGCACGTAAAACCAGTATGAATAGATACGTTTAACCATCGGGGGCGTCGTCGCTACTTTGGTGGGCGCTCGAATCACCTTTTCACTCGTCATAACACCTCTCTTTAGCAGAACCGGGCGTGATTAGGGGCCGACACCGGGCCAGCCCCCAGAACGAAAGTGCGACTTTCTACCAGCCGGGTAAGCCGAGCTGCTGCGCCTGCCGCTCGATATCGACCATGTAGTTTTCAGCGCCTTGCACCGCGTCCATCTGACCGGTGGCTATCGCTACGGCGATCTGCTCTAAGTTCGGGCCTTTGACCGGCGAGAGGAACTCTAAGGCCGGGTAGGAGTTGCCGGAATCGATGTAAGCAGCCAAGTCGCTCACAGCAGGCAACACGTCGTCGGGCAGGGTTGCATCTTTAATCAGGTAGGGGCCGTTGGGGGCAGCGGATTCTGTCAGGATTTGCGTGCCTTGCACCGACGCGATAAAGCCCAAAAAGTCAAGGGCCACGTCGAGCTTTTCACCTTCGGTCGTTTGCGGAATATACGCCGCAGCCGGCATCCAGAAGGTCACACCGTTGATGTCCGGGGTGTCGCTCGGTTGGGCGAAAAAGCCGATGTCGCCTATGTTGTCCGGGAAGTTTGCGGCAATCTGCGGCAGCGCAAAGGTCAGCATCGGGTAGTGCGCCGCTTTGCCGGTTGCCAGTATCTCGAGCGCGTCGTTGTAGGTCGTCGTGGCGGCGTCGTCTTGCCACCAGCTGAGTTCATAACCCTGTTGGAGGTGTTCGTAACCCGCAAGCGCCGCTTCGTTGGTTGCGAGATCGATCTCGTTCGCGGTGTACTGCTCGGCGAAATTCGGCACTTTTTGCGCGACGTTGTAGTTGTCTGCCAGAACAAACAACTGTGCAGTCCAGCTGTCGGCGAATGAGCCGACCACAGGGATAAGACCGGCTTCGGCAACCGCTGCGTTGTTGGCGACGAACTCTTCCCAGGTCATGGGGATCTCCAACCCGAGTTGTTCGTAAACCGCTTTGTTATAGAGAATGCCGCCGCCCATGCCAGTACCGAACGGCACGCCGTAAACCGCGTCCCCCTGGGACACGACCGGGATAAACGACTCGACGATGTTGTCCAAAAAGGGTTGACCGGACAGGTCTGTGAGGGTTCGTGAAGGGTTGAGCGCCTGAAACAGCGAACCGGAGTTGTATTGAAAAATGTCGGCCATATCGCCGGTTGCCAGGCGCGTCTTGACGATGTTGTCGCCTTCAGTACCGCCGGGCCGGAGCTCGAGGTCAAAGCTCACCTCCGGGTTTTGGGCCGTGTAAGACTCCGTAAGCGCGTTAATCTGAGTTACTGTCAATTCGTTATCGTCGGCCAGGATGGTCAAGTTCTGAGCTAGTGCACCTGTCCCGAACAATAAGACCGCTAAAACCACAAACAAACTTTTCATAAACGTTACTCCTCCTAAATTTTTGAACACTCTCACTATAATGAATAGACGTGTTGCCGGAAAGCCGATAACGAATCCTTCATTTTCTGCATCCGATTTGCCCCGATATGGACACTCCCTAGCCGACTGCCGTCTTAGATGTGTATGTGCTGTTACAATTAGCTTACTCAAAAAATCTCCCTTTTGTCAACACCAAAATGTAAACTTTTACTGTTTTTTGTTATATTCATGTTCGTTGGGAAGAGAGGTGGTTGGCTCGAGTCGCCAAAATTGATACAAGCCGCAAAGCCGCCGCTTATAACCTCTTCTTCTTTTCGTCCAAGCGTTTGGTTCCTAAGATTGTACAAGGTATACTTCGAATGGTCTAGTACTGTGATTATAGACAAGAAGGACCTGCATTCTCAAACCTCTGATAGCTCACCTATACATTTTGGAGTTTAATGCCGGATTACGTTGCAACTATAGATGATTCTGGAGGAATAGAGCCTCTAGTGAAGTGGGGAGGCATCTACGTACCAGGCGACCACCCTATCGCTTGCATAACCGCCTTGTTGCTACATACAAACGCCTTAGATGAATTTGACACAATGTGGACTGGATTGAGGAGCAAAATCCAGGAGTACCTGCAATGTGAAGAGCTACCTGCAATACATATGAGGCTAATGTACGGAAAAAACAAACCCCAAAAATATAGAGGAAAACTAAATCCATATGCTGACTGCGATTTTGAGAAAATAAAGGAATGGATAACTGAAGGCGCAAAAATAATCACCCATTTTCAAAACCAGCCCCAAGTTTTACACTGGAGTACAACCTACGAGCTTCGAGAAAATCTAGGTGAAGGCGTTCTGAGGTATTTTTCAGAGCCTCAGTTGGTTGCTGAACTTGATTTTTTAGCGAAACACGGAAAGCGTTCTGCAAAACGGTCTTTTGCTCAACGTTATCTAAAAAAGATGGCAAGTCCATTGTTACCTTTACTTACAAGGAAAATCATTCAGATTGACGAGATTATGCGCCAGTTGAGAAACAAGCAAGTACTTCTACAAGTAGACCCCTTCGCAGATGCCAGCGGGTTGGATGCAGGTGAGATATTGGAAGCAATCAACAAAGTGTTTGAGTTAAAACATATTGTGGGAATAGAAGTTACGGCAGATTCAGACAACGTAAATCTAGCGCAAGCTGCCGACTTGATTGGGTTCACTTCATTTCGTAAAGCGATGATTCAGCATAATTTTATAAAGCCTGACGCCATACTTTTTGAGGTCTGTAATCTCAGTACAAAGGGGCCACAATTTGTCAAAGCCAACTATGAACATATTACCAACAGGCGCTTGCAACAGACTGCCGGTTTAGGAGTTTCGATACATTATGCGGTCGCCCGTGCAGCAGTTGAAGAAATAGACCCCGACTTTACTAACACACATGCTCACAGTTGCTGAATTCTACGAACAAGCAAAGACGGTTATACCCAAGAACAAAGGATATTCGATTTTGAAGAATGAAACTCGCTTGACTGTGAGAAATGGCGAAGACCCGAGCTAAACTCGGGCCCCGTAAACAGAGATTACATCGCTTACGGCAACCCGTCAAGTAGTTTAAACACCAAAAACCCATTGTCTTCCTTTGTAGTTTAACATTACGTTACCTCGGCATGGACTTTTGCTTTAATATCCGCTTCAGCATCCTTTTTTGAACTGCGACAACCGACCTGAGGGCAAACAGCTTTTACACCCTGTCAGAACTATATACACGAGTCCTAAAGTCTCATACATGCGCCGGGCAAACTTGCCGTTATCATCGTGGTCGTGCTGTGTTCCGGTCTGTTTCAGGTACACACTCCGGTCTGTAGATAACGTCTGCCAGACGATTAGTACGCAAAACATCCCCAAAACACCGAGGTTTTATGAACACACCGCCCTCCGCCGCCCCCGTAAAACACAGCCGCGTCGTTTCAGGTTCGCCCATCTACTACGGCTGGGTCATCTTGCTTGTCGGCACCTTCGGAATGTTTATGACGACGCCGGGACAAACCCTTGGGGTGTCGGTATTTCTCGACCGGATTATTCAGGATTTGGGGCTCTCGAGGGCGTCGGTGTCGCTTATGTACACCGTCGGAACGCTTTTGGGTTCGTTTTCACTACCTTTTATCGGGCGCTTTATCGACGCGCGCGGGCCGCGTCTTGCAGTCGTTATCATCTCCGGACTATTCGCGCTGGCGTGCGTCTGGATGGGCTTTGTGGGTGGCCCGATTACGCTGCTGGTGGGCTTTATCCTGATTCGGGGGCTCGGGCAGGGGGCGCTCGGTCTGGTCAGCTTGCACGTCATCAATCTCTGGTTCGTCCGGCGGCGCGGGCTTGCAGTCGGGCTCTCGGGGCTCGGCATGGCGGTCGCGACCGCGCTTTTCCCTTTTACTATCGAAGCGCTGATCGGCGCGTTTGGCTGGCGCACCGCGTATATCTTGCTGGGCGTAGGCGTCATGACGACGATTTTGCCGCTCGGGGCGTGGCTCTACCGGGGCACACCCGAACTCTACGGTCTTCGCCCCGACAGCCGGGTGCAACCGGGCGAGGAAACGCCGCCGGAAAAACACTACACGCTCGCCCAGACCCGCCGCACGGTGACGTTCTGGCTGTTTGTAAGCGGCGACTTTTTCGGCGCGGCGCTCGGTACCGGCCTGATTTTTCACCACTACGACATCATGGCGGGCGCTGGTATCGACCGTTTGGCAGCGTCGGCGGTGTTCGTTCCCTTCGGGTTTATCGCAGCAGGCAGCAACCTGCTGACCGGCGTCTTGATGGACAGGGTGCCGCCGCGCTTTCTGCTTGCGGCGTCGCTCGCGCTGCTATGCGCCTCGCTCGTGTTTGCCGCTTTTGTAACGACGCCCGCACTCGTTCTGGTTTACGGCGCGATTTTCGGTGTCGCACAGGGGATGCGCGGCGCGATCAGCGGCAGCGCTTACGCCCACTATTTCGGACGCGCACACATCGGTTCGATCAAAGGCTTTACGGCGACCTTGACGGTTGCCGGAACCGCCTTCGGCCCGCTTATTTTTGCGCTCGGGAACGGTTGGTTCGGCAGCTACGCGCCTATTTTGCTGATTTCGGCCCTGCCGCCTTTACTCGCGGCGTTCGTTGCACCCTTTTTCAGCCCGCTCCGTTTTGATGGTTCGGTGCGCTGAGGTGCGCGGCTCGAGCTGTAAAGTAAAGGGATGAGCGAGCATTTTACTCCGACCGACCCGGCATTTTTGAGAAATCCTTACCCGGTTTATGCGCGGCTCAGAGACGACGCACCTATCTTTTTTTATGAACCGTGGCGCAAGTGGATTTTAACGCGTCATGAAGATATCGGCGCGCTTTTGCGTGACCGGCGGCTCGGACGAGTTCTAGAGAATGTCAAGGTTCGTATCGAGCCCACTCACGCCCCCTTCGACGCTATTCAGGACGGTTCGCTCCTAGAACTCGAGCCCCCCGACCACACCCGTATCAAGACAGCGGTGCAAGACGTCTTTACCCCCAAACACGTGCGTGCGCTTGAAGACAAAATTGCGGTGCTCTGTAACCGCCTCGCGGCTGAGCTTGCCGCAAGACCGGAAGGCCGCGCCGAACTCCTCCGCGATTTTGCCGAACCGATTCCGGTGACGGTGATTGCCGAACTGCTCGGTGTTCCTGAACGAGACCGCCATCACCTCGTCCCGTGGTCGAAGGCGATTATCGGGATGTTCGAACCCGAACGCACCCCGGCAGCTGAAACAGCAGCCGCCCTGGCTGCCCGTGATTTTGCTGCTTACGTCCGCGACCTCATCACAGAAAAACGTACTGCGCCGCAAGACGACCTCATCAGCCGGATGGTGAGGTTGCACGACGCCGACCCCGCCCGCCTCAGCCAAGCCGAAATCGTCGCCAACGCGATTCTTTTCTTGGACGCCGGACACGAAGCGGTCGTCAACGTCGTCGGCAACGGGCTGATTGCGCTGCTTTCCAGACCTGAACTTTGGGAAATACTTAAAACGCACCCGGAACGTCTGGAAACCGCCGTCGAAGAGATGCTCAGGTTCGACACGCCGCTGCAATTTTTCGAGCGCGTCGTCCGGGAAGACTTGGAGTACAGCAGCTTTTTTTGGCCTAAAGGCACCAGACTCTGCCTTTACTACGCCTCAGCCAACCGTGACGAACGGGTGTTTACCGACCCCGACACCTTCGACCCGGCGCGGCACCCGAATCCGCATCTGTCGTTCGGCTTGGGGCTGCACTACTGCATCGGCGCACCTTTGGCGCGGCTCGAGCTGCGTCACGCCCTCAAAGCGCTGCTAACGCACCTGCCCGAGTTGCAGCTGGCAAAGACGCCGAGGTACCACCCCAAAAATGTCTTTCGTTATCCGGTGGGGCTCGAGGTCACGTACTAACGAGGTCGTTTACCGGACAGTTGTGTACCGGACTAGGCAGGTACAGCGTTTCTGGTTCAATATAGCTATGTCTTTACCGTAAACGGCGCAGGTTTACCGGTCGCCCGCTGAAAAAGCCTTTGTAAGCATCTTTGAAAGGAGCGTATGCGTCAACTTACCAAGAAAATAGTCTTACTTATCACGCTGGGTCTCGCCGCCTGCAGTTCAAACACGCCGCTCGAGGTAACGCCGCCGACTGCGCCACCAGCTGAAGCGCCCCCAACCGCGTCTAACCCGAAAAGCCCTGAAGGGCCGGATGTGCGTATCATCTACGATACCGATTTCGGCCTCGACGTCGATGATGTCGGCGCTCTGGGGATTATGCACACGCTCGCCAACCAAAACGAAGTAGTGCTCTTGGGCGTCGTATCGAACGTGAGTGACCGCTACGCGCCCGCGGCTATCGACGTGATCAACACTTACTACGGACGCCCCGACATCCCTATAGGTCTGACGACTTTACCTTACTACGCCGAAGCATACCCGTACTGGCGCGACCCCTCACCGCGTTATATCAAGACGTTGGCAGCACGTTTTCCCCACGACACTCCGACCGACTCGGCGGAGATTCCTGGCGCGGTGGAGACCTACCGCAAACTGCTCGCGGCTCAACCTGACAAGAGCGTAACTATCGCCTCGGTCGGGTTTTTGCAAAATCTGGCAGGTCTTTTGGACTCACCGCCGGACGCGTACAGTCCCCTTGACGGTGCAGCGCTGGTCACGCGGAAGGTCAAAGAACTCGTCATTATGGGTGGACACTACCCCAGCAGTAGCAAAGACCTCTATCTGACCGGCGGACGCGAGATGGACTCGTCATACGCCATCAAGGTCATCGATACCTGGCCGACCAAAATCGTTTTTAATACCGGCCCTGTTTGCCAGGCTATCAAAAACGGTCAAACACTCGCTGCAGCAACCCCCGAAACCAATCCGGTACGCGCCGCCTACACGCTGTTTTTTGGTGAGGAAGGGAACGGCAGAACCAGCTGGGACTTGTGTTCGGTGCTCTACGCGGTGCGCGGAACCGAGGGGCCGGAAGGCCGCTACTTCGAAATCCGCACGGATGAGCGGCTGACTCTCGATCAAAGCGGTTACAACGTCTGGGTGGCACCGGGTAACAACCGTCACCAGCGTTTGACGCGGGTAATGGCAGACAAGACGCTACAAGACCTTTTGGAAAAGCTGCTGGTTACGCCCCCGGCGAACTAGGTCAGGTTGCGCTCACCCGCTGGCCTCGAGCCGAGCGCAACCTGACCTAGCGCCCGCCTTCGGCCTCACCCGCAGCTTCACCTGTACTCTCTTCACCCGTACTCTCCGCGCCCGCACCGCCGCTTTCCAGACCGATATAGGTAGGTTCAGGTTCACCCGCCGGAACGTCGAGGGCCGTCGATACCTGACCGCTGGGTTCGCCTTGAATCCGGTCGTAAGGATCGACGAGATCGATAGGCCCGTCGCAGGCGCTTAGGATGCTCAAAATCAGGGCCAGCAGCAGGGCTCGAGACATAAAAGAGTTCATAAAGCTATTCTATCCCGGTTACGGCGCGGTGATAAGGGTAAACTAGGCGCATGACTGAACGTGACGGTACGCTCTCCGAAAAACCGCTTTCCGACACCGGCCCAACTCCGGCCCCGGTAGATACACGTGCAGACCGAAAGGCCGCCGACCACGCCGCCTTTTACGCTGCCTGGGAGAAGCTCTTGGGTTGGCTGCTCGAGTACGCCGCCGAACACCCCCACGCCATGTTCGAAAAAGAAGCGGATTTCCCCGACTACATCTACCGGATGGAGCGCCCTTACGACCTGCCTACGACAATTATGTCCGCCTCGCTATCAGACCTCAAGGGACGTCCTGTCCTGCTGGTCGACGCTTCCCCGCGCCACACAGTATTCAAAGAGATTGGGCTGCACCCGTTCGAGTCGCACACCTACCGCACCCTGACCTATAACGCCGACAAAGGTACACTGGTCGAGGGCAAACGTATATTCACCCGCGAGATGCTCTTTAAGCTCGCCGACACCTTGTACAGCAGTGACAGCGAACCTGCCGAATAACGACCCAGACGACGAGAAGAGCAGCGCAGACGACCGCGCGGCGCTACTAAAAGCTGCGCGTGGCGGGCTTTGCGGCGGCTGCGCCGCTGCCCGGCTGGTGCGGAGCAGCCGAGAAAGCGTGTTTCTCCGCTGCACCCGGCCCGAACTGCCGAAATATCCGGGGCAACCGGTGCTGCACTGTGGTTTTTACTGTGCGTTTTCTAGGCTGGCCTTTTAGCTCCTGCGAAACAGCCCCCGCTTCGAGCGTTTGAGGCCGGCGAGTTCGTGCTCGAGCATTATGTTGTCTTCTGTAATCCGCTCGAATTCGGCTTTGGCCTTGCGCTTGAAGTTGCGGGCGCGCACGAGCCGCGCCTCGAGGTCGCGGTTATGTGCTGCGAGCGCTTCGGCGCGTTCGCTAGAGCGCTGCGCGGCGGCGAGTTGCGCCTTGAGGTCGCGCACCTCACTCTGGAGCGCGCCGAGTTTGGTGCCCTCGTTTTTTTGCAGCGCAATCGTCTCTTGCATCCGCGAGAGCTGGTGGAGTTCGTTGACGTGCTTTGTGCGCTCGTCCTCGAGTTCGGCGACGCGGATTCTCAGGGTCTCGAGTTCGGCACGTTCGGCCCGGTGCGCCTCCGCATCGTCTGCTGAAAACGCGGTAGAAAGCGTATTCGCAACAGTCTCAGCAGGTGGCGCGAGAGTTGCAGCGGCTTTGGGGGCAGGTTCAGAGACAGTTGTCTCAGAAACGGTGCTGAAAGCTTCCGAGTCCGCTCGCGGAGAGGCTTTAGCTGGATCCGCGACGGGTTTGGCAGGTTTTTCGACCGTCCAGGGCGACTGCACTTCAGCGTCCGGGGTCGGTTTGACCACAGCGACCGGCGGCATGGTAAAAGGCGCAGTTTGATTCGCCTCAGCAGCATTCTGGTTTTCAGGACGTTCAAGAGTACTTTCGGCGCGACGGGCGGTGTGATTGGTCGTGCGCTCCGCTTTACGGTCTGCACCCCGGCGGCGCTCGGGTTCTTCGGGCCAGGCGCTCAAGCCCTCAGGTAAGGGTTCAGGGGTCGGGTTGGTCGCTTCTTCGCCCTGCATCACCCGCGCGAGGTAGCCCAAAACGTCACGCTCGACGACGCTGCCCCCTTCACCGCTGCCCTCGAGTACACGCCAGTCGACGTTGTTCTCTTCGGCGAGGCGCTGCGCGGTAGGGGCGATGGCATAGTCTCTCATAGGCTTAATATGGAGGATAACACCTGTTTGGGCAAGGGAAAACCTTACATCCGGCGGTTTCAGCGGCGCTCATCCAGCCGGTTCGCTTGGCGGCTTGGAGTTTACAACAAAACCGAGTTGCGCTGATAGCGTACACTGGAAGCCTCAGGAGGCAGTATGGACACGGTTATTCAAATTGCAGTCAACAGCGTACTCGTTTTTTCCGGGGTTACGCTTGTCGCCGGGATGCTGACCTTTGCCGGACACGCACTCGCCGCCGAATCTGCCGAAGACACCCCGGATTCGCACTAGCCGAAAAGACCACACGGCCTGTAAAGACCACACGGCACGGTTGGCTTCAGTCGGCGTGTGTTAAAGAAAACGGGCCGACAGGATAACGAGAGTCGATGGGCCAAGTTTACCGTGAGGGTGTCGCCCTGCAGCTTCGGGTATAGTTTAGCTCGTGTTTACGGCGTTACAAACCTTCCTAAAGAGCGACGCGCCGACGCGGGCGCAGGCAGCCGGGGCGCTGAGAACGCTGTTTTTACTGGCTTTCTGGGGGCAAGCAGGGCAAGCAGCGCTGGCCTGGGGAGTCCTTTTTTTTGTCTTGAGCCCTGAACCCGCGGCGTCTAACCTGACCGCACAGATGTTTGTAGGCCTGGCGCTGCTCGAGCTACCCGCCACCTACTTGCTCGGCACCTTGAGCGCGCGCGGCGGCGCGCAGGCGGGGGCGCTGACGGCGGCGCTGCTCGAGGGTATCTTGCTCGCTGCGCCGGTCTGGTTTGCGCTCTTTATCTGGCTGATTGGCAGTCCTACCCTTTACCCCACCGTACTCCTCGGCGTAGCGGCGCTCTTTTACGGCGTTGGCTTGCTCGCGGTAGGGCGCTACGCGGCGCAGGCGACGCAGGTTCCAGAGCGCAAGGTGCAAACGCACGCTGCACCGTAAAACTCTGGGTCGTGAAGTTTTAGACCTCCGCGTCGCCGTAAAACCGCTTAAATTAAGGGTATGGCGACGCAGCAGCGGCAGCTAAAGCACCCCTATTTACCTCTTCTCAAAGGCTTGAGCTTGGTTTTGCTGGCCTTTACTCTATCTGCGTGTAGTTTACCGGGTGCACCGGTCCCTGAGGCCGACGAAGCTGCACCGCCCCCAACCGAAACCGCACGCAAAATGTTGGCGCAGGTCAACGCGGCGCGCACAGCAGGTCAAGATTGCGGCGCAAAAGGCGTTTTTGAGGCGGCGACAGGGGTAGGGCTCGAGCCCCGCCTTAGCGCCGCCGCCCAAGCTCACGCCGACGACATGAACGCGCAGGGTTATTTCAGCCACACTGCACCGGACGGCAGCACCGTAGGCGTGCGCGTCTCCCGGACGGGCTACCGCTGGTCTAGGGTCGGCGAGAACCTCGCGCAAGGCTATAAAAACGTAGACGAGGTGATGAGCGGCTGGCTGGAGAGCGACGGGCACTGCGCCACTCTGATGAATCCGGGGTACACGGTGCTGGGCGTCGGCAAGAGCGGGGATTACTGGGTGCAGGTTTTTGCTCGCGCGAAGTAGCTCGTTTTAGGTCGTGCGGACGTTTGAGCAGCGTTTGTGACTTTACGGCGGAAAGAACAACCGTCACGGTTCCAAAGCTCTCCCTGTTTCTTGCTGCCAGTACGGTAACGACCCTTTTAGGCCGTGTGAAAGCGCAAGCCTAACCTTTCCCCCTCCCCTGTTCAAACCACGCCCGCCAGTTCCAGGTGCTTTTTACGACCCGCGCCAGTTGAAAGGTCTCGGTGCGGGTGATACCCGGGAGCGCCCCCGGCAATTCTGTCCCGATAAAGTGGTGCAAACTCTTGATGTCGGGGTGCAGCGTCTGAATGATGATGTCCGCCGAGCCGAACGACTCGCCGACAAAGCGCACGTTCGGATAAGCCGCGAGCTGTTCCGCCGTTTGGGCCGCGCTACCGGGCCGAACCGAGAGCAAGCTGATAGCGGCAACTTCGATGCCTAAACTCAGCGGGTCGCCGACTGCGGTGATGCGGATCAGTCCGGCGTCGATGAGCCTCGAGACCCGTAAACGCACCGTCGCTTCGGCAACGTCCAAATCGCGGGCAATGTCGCGGTAGGGGCGGCGTCCGTCGTCCTCCAAGGCGCTGATAAGCTGTTGGTCGAGCCGGTCTAAAGTCATCGTTACCTCGAGAGGTTCTACAGAACCGCCTTTAGTTCTGCGCATAACCTTAACATAAGCTGTATAAACTTGACAATGCGTGGTGAAATTACATAAACTCTGCTTAATGCGCAAAAACTCACCGTAAACACATCTGCGGTAAGGAGGAGGAACATGAAAAGGTTTTTAGGGAGCGTCCTCGTTTTAGGTTTAACTGCAAGCAGCTTAGCCCAGACCGTCCGGGTTGGTCTCAACGAAGACCCCGACCTCCTAGACCCCGACCTCGGTCGCACCTACGTGGGCCGCATCGTCTTTGCCAGCCTCTGCGACAAACTTTTCGACATCGACCAAAATGCGGAGATCATTCCTCAGCTCGCCACCGGCTACGAATTTTCCGACGATAACCTGTCGTTGACCATCGATATTCGTGACGGCGTAAAGTTTCACGACGGTACGGCGATGGACGCCGAGGCCGTAAAATATAACCTCGAGCGCTCGAAAAACCTGCCCGGCTCGAACCGCGCGAGTGAGTTGGAGCAGTTAGAGAGCGTCGAAGTCGTCGACGAGAACACCGTCCGGCTCAACTTGTCACAACCTTTTGCGCCGATTGTCGCGCAACTCGCCGACCGCGCCGGGATGATGGTCTCGCCCGAGGCCGCCGAAGCCGAAGGGGAAAACTTCGGTAACGCGCCGGTCTGCGCGGGGCCGTTTTCGTTCAAGGAGCGCGTCGCGCAAGACCGTATCGTCGTCGAACGGTTCCCCGACTATTGGGACGCACAGAGCATCAGTTTAGACCAGATCGTCTTTTTAGCGATTCCCGACACCAGCGTGCGGCTTGCCAACTTGCAGTCGGGCGACCTGCAGATGATCGAACGCCCCGCCCCAACCGACCTAGAGACTATCCGCAACGACCCGAACCTAACGCTGCCGTCCGCGCCGAGTTTAGGCTATCAGGGCATCACCATCAACCTCTCGAACCCTGAACCGTTGGGTACACCCCTAGCGAGCAGCCCGCAGGTACGCGAAGCGTTAGAACTCGCGCTCGACCGTAACGTCATCAATCAGGCTGTTTTCAACGGCGAGTTTATCGTCGGCAACCAGCCCGTCCCGCCGAGCAGTCCCTGGTACAACGAAGCCTATCCCGTCTCTGAACGCAACGTCGAACAGGCAAAAGCCCTCTTGCAAGAAGCCGGGTTCGAGCGCGTCGCGTTCGAGCTGATGGTCGGCAACAATCCCGAATCGGTGCGTTTGGGTGAGGTCATTCAGGCGCTCGGGGCCGAGGCGGGCTTTGACATCTCGCTGCGCGCCACCGAATTTGCCAGCGCCCTCGACTTTCAGGAGCAGGGCGACTACGAAGCGTTTCAGGTCGGCTGGTCGGGCCGCATCGACCCGGACGGCAACATTCACCAGTATCAAACGTGCGAAGGGACGCTTAACGAAACCGGTTACTGTGACCCCGAAGTCGATAGGCTGCTAAACGAGGCCCGGTCGGTTTCAGATATGGCGGAGCGCAAAGCGTTGTACGACCAGGCCGGTGAAATCTACCTGCCGAACCGCAACATCATCTATCTGTACCACCAGAACCTGTTTTTCCCGCATGTGAGCGCGTTGGAAGGCTTTAACGCCTATCCGGACGGCATTATCCGCTGGCAAGGTGTGACGCTCAACTAAATTAGGCTTTAGCTCCGCATCCCACACAAAAGCTGTGTGGGATGCGCTCGAGAGGTCACACTGGCGATGCTAAAACACTGATGCTGCTCTTTATCGTTAAACGCTTCTTAACCGCGATTCCCACGCTAATTATCGTCACGCTGATGGTTTTTGGGATTCAGCGGCTGCTCCCCGGCGACCCGGCCCTTATTATCGCCGGAGAGCAGCGCGACCCCGAAGTCATCGCCTTTATCCGTGAACGCTACCGCTTGGACGACCCGGTGCCGGTGCAGTACGTGGCGTGGCTCGCTCAGGTTTTACGGGGCGATTTGGGTCAGTCCATCCGCACGAATCAACCCGTGACGCAGCTCATCTGGCAAAAGCTCCCGGTAACGGTAGAACTCGCACTGCTGAGTATGCTCGTCGCGCTCTTGATTGCGCTGCCGGTGGGCATCTTGTCGGCGGTGCGCAAAAATACGGCGATAGATTACATCGGCACCTTTTTTGCGCTCTCAGGCTTGTCGTTGCCGAACTTCTGGCTTGGCATCATGCTGATTTTGCTCTTTTCGGTGCAGTGGGGTCTGCTGCCCGCCTCGGGTTACGTCGAATTCGGCAGCGACCCGCTCGGTAATCTGCAGCGGATGATTATGCCTGCGTTCGTGTTGGGAACGGGCTTGGCAGCGGTGTTGATGCGGCAGCTCCGCAGTTCGATGCTGGACGTGTTGAAGCAAGATTACGTCCGCACGGCGCAGGCCAAAGGGCTGCTAAAACGCCGCGTCGT
The DNA here is from genome assembly GCA_963799485.1 of uncultured Trueperaceae bacterium. Classification (GTDB taxonomy): domain Bacteria; phylum Deinococcota; class Deinococci; order Deinococcales; family Trueperaceae; genus Truepera. The sequence goes on along the minus strand of CAWCXJ010000007.1, from coordinate 269,395 downwards.
GCTGCGGCACGCGCTCCGTAACGCGCTGATTCCGGTGATTACGATTTTCGGCTTGCAGATGGGAGCGCTTTTGTCGGGTGCCGTTTTAACCGAACAGGTCTTTACCATTCCAGGTTTCGGCAAGCTCGTCGTAGACGCTGTCTTTAACCGCGATTACGCCGTGGTACAGGGCGTCGTGCTGTTTACTTCGGCAGCGTACATCTTTATCAACCTGCTCGTAGATGTGGCCTACGCGCTGGTGAACCCGCGCATTCAGATAGGTAGAAGCACATGAGCGAAGTTGCCACGCCACTTACAGAGGTTGAAGGCGGCCCCCAGCGCCCCCCGAACCGCGCCCTCAAACGGTTTCGGCGGAGTCCTCTGGCTCTCTTTGGCACGTTCATCATCGTTTTTTTCGTCGTTTTAGCCGTTTTTGCGCCTCAGCTCGCCCCGTACGAACCGGCAACGCCTGATTTTTTGTCGGTGCGTCAGGCTCCGAGTGCCGAATACCTGCTGGGCACCGACGACGTAGGGCGAGATGTGCTCTCACGTGTAATCTTCGGCGCTCGCGCAAGCCTCTTAGCCGGGGTCATTTCGGTGGTGATTGCGATGCTTATCGGCGTCCCGCTCGGGCTGATTTCCGGGTTTTACGGCGGCTTCTGGGACGAACTCATTATGCGCTTTACCGACGCCGTGCTGTCGTTTCCCTTTTTAATCCTCGCGGTAGCGCTCGCCGCCGCGCTCGGGCCGAGTTTGCAAAATGCGATGATCGCCATCGGGATTGCCAGCGCCCCGACCTTTATCCGTTTGACGCGGGGGCAGGTCTTAGCCGTCAAAGCTGAAGAGTACGTGCAGGCAGCGAGGGCTCTGGGCGGTTACGACCGGCGTATCATCGTCCGGCACATCTTGCCGAACAGCTTTACGCCGCTCTTGGTGCAGGCGACGCTGACGATTGCCCAGGCGATTATCGCCGAGTCGTCGCTCTCATTTTTAGGTCTCGGGGTGCAGCCGCCGACGCCGAGTTGGGGCGGGATGCTCAACGTCGCCAAGGGTTTTATGGCGCAAGCGCCGTGGATGGCGGTCTGGCCGGGGGTCAGTATCTTTGTCACGGTGCTGGCGTTTAACCTGTTCGGGGACGGGTTGCGGGACGCGCTCGAGCCCAAAGAGGACGCCTAGAGGTGGTCAAACCTATTACGGCGTCCGCTGGTGTCAGAATAGACCCTTATGCTCCTTTTTGACCTGTTCTGGTCGTTTGGCAAGGTCGGCGTGTTCGGTTTCGGCGGCGGCCCCTCGATGATTCCGCTGATTCAAAATGAAGTTGTGGACGTCAAGGGCTGGTTGTCTCGAGAAGAGTTCCTAGACGCGTTCGCCTTCGGCAATGCGCTCCCCGGCCCGATTGCCACCAAGTTGGCGGGATACGTCGGCTACAAGGTCGGCGGGTGGGGCGGCGCGGTCATGGGTCTCGCCGGAATCGCGGTGCCGACGATTTTAGCCATGATTGCGCTCGCGGCGTTTTTCGTCCGTTTCCGTGACGCACCGGTCATCAACGGCTTTTTACGGGGTGTGCGCCCGATTGTCATTGCGCTCTTGGCGCTGGTCGTTTACGACTTTATCCCGAGTGCTTTCGGGAGTCCGGGCGCGTGGCTCGGCAATTGGGCGCTTTGGCTCTTGGCAATTGCAGCGTTTGCCTTATCGGTTCGCTTTAACGTTCACCCGGCGCTCTTGATTGTCGTCGGTGGTGCGCTCGGCGTCGCCTTCTTTCGTTAGGCAGGAGTTTTATGTTTACTTACGGTTTTCCCTACCCGTCACAGCGGATGCCGGTTTTGGCCAAAAACGTCGTGGCAACCTCGCAACCCCTAGCCGCGCAAGCCGGATTACAGATGCTCTACCGGGGCGGCAACGCCGTAGACGCCGCCATCGCCGCCGCGATTGCCAAAACGGTCGTCGAACCTACCTCGAACGGCATCGGTTCAGACCTTTTTGCGATTCTCTGGGACGGACGAGAACTGTACGGACTCAACGCGTCGGGACGCTCCCCGGCAGCCTTGACACCTGAACGGTTTGCAGGCCAAGGCAGTATGCCGCTGCGGGGCTGGGACGCCGTAACCGTACCGGGCGCGGTGTCGGGCTGGGTGACGCTTTCGGAGCGCTTCGGCAAACTACCGTTCGAGCAGCTTTTTGAACCGGCGGTTCACTATGCTCGTGAAGGCTTTCTCGTCTCCCCCATCACCGCAAAAGCGTGGGCCTCTGCCGAACGAGCGTTTGCCGATATGCCTGCGTTTAGTGCAGGATTTTTACCGGAAGGCCGCGCGCCCAAACCCGGCGAACTGTTCCGCTTTGAAGACCAGGCGAAAACTCTAGAACAGATTGCCGCAACCAGAGGTGAAGCGTTTTACCGGGGCGAGCTGGCGCAGAAGATGGTAGCGGACTCGAGCGCCCACAGCAGCCTCTTCACCGAGTCTGACTTTGCCAACCACCAGGCCGATTGGGTCGGAACGATTTCACAAGGCTACCGGGGCGCGACGCTCCACGAAATCCCGCCGAACGGTCAGGGACTCGCCGCGCTGCTGATGCTCGGGATTTTAGAACATCATCCGGTCGCCGATTACGGTGTGGACTCCGCCGACAGCCTGCACGTACAGATTGAAGCGATGAAACTCGCGTTTGCCGACGCGCACCGTTACGTGAGCGACCCGGACTTTGAGGACGTGTCACCCCACGCGCTCTTAGACCCCGACTACCTCGCCGAACGCGCGGAGCTCATCGACATGACCCGCGCCCAAAACCCCGGCTACGGCGTCCCGCAACGCGGCGGCACCGTCTACCTGAGCACCGCCGATGCGGGCGGCATGATGGTTTCGCTGATTCAGTCGAACTATTACGGCTTCGGTTCGGGCATAGTGGTTCCCGGAACCGGTATCAGTATGCAAAACCGGGGGGCGGGCTTTACGCTGGAAAAGGGCCATCCCAACCAAGTCGCAGGCGGCAAACGCCCCTTTCACACCATCATTCCGGGCTTTTTGATGCAGGGCAATCACCCGCTGATGAGTTTCGGCGTGATGGGCGGGCCGATGCAACCGCAAGGGCACGCGCAGATGGTCGTGCGGCTCCGTGACTACGGGCAGAACCCGCAAACGGCGTCGGACGCTCCGCGCTGGCGGGTCGTCGAGGGGCTCGAGGTCGCCGTCGAAAAGGGGTTTAAGCCTGACGTGTTGGATGAACTGAGCGCAAGGGGCCATCAGCTTACCGAGACCGCGCCCGAAGCGAGTTTTTCGTTCGGCGGGGCGCAGCTGATTTATAGGCTGGAAGACGGTTACTTAGCCGCCTCAGACCACCGTAAAGACGGGCAGGCCGTCGGGTTTTGAAGGTTGGACTTTGAAAGCCAAGCGCGTCCGGGAAGGGTTTTGCGAGCGGTGCGGGAAAGAAACGACGGTGCGTTACCGGGTGCAGGTGGACGGATCGCAGTGGCGGCTCGTCTGTCCGAATCTGCACCGAAGAACTCCGGGCCGCGCATCCTGAAACGTACCGTTACGGCGGGACGTGGAAGGCGCGTAAACGGCACTAAGAGCCATGAAATGCGTTTGGTGGCGATTGTAAAAACTACGACTTTAGCAAGTAAAAATGACACGGGGAGCAAAAATTTGACTATGTGTAGAATTTGTAGTAATCTAACACCTATCAGGTCACAGCGCCTGAGTGGACATTGAAAATCTTTCTCCAAGCTGTCGAGCTTGAAAACGTTTCTCAAACGAGAGACAGATATTGAAGAACTCGAAAGAGGGAACGATATCCCATTAAGAACAATGACCAAGAGCTAGAAAGATTCATAAAAATAGACCTTGAAAGGTCAGAAAGAATGAATCCAATAGCACAAGGAACTTATTGATTCTTAAGCCATGAGACTCGAGCAGGAGCTTAAGCGACTGCAGGGACTAGAGGATGGTCTAAAAGAGTTTGATGGATGCTGAAGTTGATGTGGCTCCCGAATCTGCACGTCGTTATTAAATTCGGCTCGACAGCGTTTTGGATGCTGGGCGCTACCGCGTCACATCTAATAAAGGAGAAAGACGATGAGTAAAAAACTCATTGAAGAGTCCTTAAGACTTCTAAATGAAGTCAAAGGGGATTTGTCCGACGACGTGCAAGAGAGCCCTCCGTGCGTTCTCTTCAATGGTGAGCAGGACGGAAAAAGCTCGAGCAAAACTCTCGCTGGGAACCTCCCAATACACATTGCTACAAAATAGGCTCGGGGCACTGCACCTAGTGGAGGCGCTGATAAAAACAGAGCGGGATAAACGGTAGTGAGAGGCGTCAAGGGGACAACAATGCCCGGCTGAGGTCTGCGTTACCCTAGCAACCATGACACAGAACCTGAACACCTCAGCCACCCGCAGCGCCAAGCAAGGCGACACCGTCCGCGTCCACTATAAAGGCACCCTCGACGACGGCAACGAGTTCGACAGCTCAGCCGGACGTGAGCCCCTAGAGTTTCGCATCGGCACCGGGCAGGTCATCGCCGGCTTCGAGCGCACCGTAGACGGGATGCAGCCCGGCGAGACCCGCACCGCCCGCTTGAACCCTGACGACGCTTACGGCACACACCGCGCCGATTTGGTGGTCGAATTGCCCAAAGAGCAGTTTCCCGAAGGCATTACGCCGGAAGCGGGACAGCAGCTCGAGCTTCAGCAAGAGGACGGTCAGCGCATCCCTGTAACGATTACCGACGCGGCAGGTGAAACCGTCACGCTAGACGCAAACCACCCGCTAGCAGGCGAAGCCCTCACCTTTGAAATCGAACTCGTCGAAATCGTCTAGCGCTTAAACCAAACCGTAAAACCGTGCGCTGAGGCCCAAACCTCAGCGCTTTTTTTGGTTGACACCTTATTTGAGCGGGTCGTGGCCCCAGTTCATCAGCGAGTAGCGCCAGCGGGTATCTTCAACGTCCCCTTTGGGCTTTTGCGCGCTGTGCCGGTGGACATAAGACACGACCTTTTGCATGTGCTTCACGTCATCGCCGGTGTAATCGGCCTGCTTTTTACCGAGCAGTTTGACGATCTCGCGGCCCATCTCGTGACCGGTCGATTCGCCGCCGTCATCTTTTTGCCCGACCTCTTTTGAATGGTCAGTCTCGAGCCAGTCTTCCAGCTCTTTCGGGGTCATGTTGACCGCTTCGTTAAACTTGTCTAGCGTCTTTTTCTGGTCGTCGTCCACTGCGCCCTCCCTAGATTTGGGCCAGCGTACCTGACCTGGACTTGCAAAAATGGGTGAATAACTACCGGGTCAAAGGCCGCTCGACCAGGACGCCCTGACGATACGCCTGGACAAGTCGTTCCAAGTCGCCCAGTTGCGCGTAAAGTTCTCTGCCTACATCGGTTTTAGAGATCAGGATTTGCTCCGGAAACACCTCGACCTGTTCGGTTTTCGGCGCGGGGTCACGGCGCTCCCGGATCATCTCTTCGGCTGAAGAGAACGGTTCGTGCGCCGCTAATACGAGTTCGTGCGAGGTGCCGACGAGGGTGTACCCGGCAATTCCTGTAACTTTGCGGTACGCCTCGCTCATGCCGCCGTCGATGATAATCAGCTTGCCCCCGGCCAGGATCGGGCGTGCCCCTTTTCTGACCTTGACCGGCGTGTGTCCGTTGATGATGTGGCCACGTTCGGGGTCGGCACCGAAGGCACTCAACACTTTACGGCAGAAACCTTCATCGGCGCGAAGGTCGTAGTAGGGGCCTTTAGGTTCATCGTGTGTCTCCGTGTCTGCTAAAACGTAGCGTTCAAACGTGGTCATCTTGGAACGCCCGAACAGCGGCGAGTGTTTGCCGCACCACAAATACCACATGCGTGTCTTGTCCGGCGGCTCGAGCTTCAGGGTCGCGGCTGAAGTAGGCGTCGCGGGAAAGCGCCTCGAACCGGGCCAAAAGCGCCGGGCCGGAGACGGTCTCACCGGAGAGCGTAAACGGGGTAAAATCGCCGTGCTCATTTACGGGCAAGACAACCGTGAAACTTGAGGTTGCCGTCCCGAACCTCAAACATGTTGCCGTAGGAGTAGAGAAACCGGATGTGTTCCTGCAGGCGGCTGCTCTGCGTAAACTGCTGCATCAAGTCGCCGATAGCTGCCTCTTCCTCTGCGGTCAGGGCGGCGCGGTCGTCTCTCAAGGTCGGCCAGTTCGTATCGAGCATCGGATAGCTCAGAGCCGTCCACGGAAAGCGTTCCGGCGTCCAGGTCAACGTGTTCCAGCACCAACCGGCCTTCCATCTCGTATTCGGGGTGGCGGGCGATGGTCTGGGCCTCGAGCTTAAACTGAATCACCGTCACCGCCTTGTGCATCCGGGCGAGCAGGTCGGGGGCATATTCGCTCAGCAGACTGGGGTCGGCTTTGGGCAAAAACGCCTCACAGGGGTCGTCGCCGTAAACCGTTTCAGCCAGGTTTGCCAGCGCGTGCAGCCCAATCCCGTAACCGCTCGTCAACGTCGAGAGCGTCGCGTAACGGAGCGCCAGCCGCACCACGTTGGCGACGAGTACCGGTGAGCCTGCCGCCGCCCCCATCCAGGTCACGTCGTGGTTGCCCCACTGAATCGACACGTCGTGGTAGCGCATCAGCCTTTCCACGACCCGCTCGGCGGCCCCGCCCCGGTCGTAGATGTCACCGATGATGTTCAGCCGGTCGACCACCAGACTTTGAATCAGGTACGAGAGCGTGATGATCACGCGCTCCCCCTCACCGAGCGCGATGATCGAGCGGATGATATTCGCGTAGTAATGCTCTTTTTGCGCGATACCGCCGCCTTGTTCGCTGAGGAGTTCCTCGAGCAAATACGCGAGCTGCGGCTCGAGGCGTTTACGCACCTTGCTCCTCGTATACTGCGCCCCGCACTTACGCGCCACCCGGACGAGCGCGATGATATGTTCGGCAAACCACGCTTCGGTGACGCCCTCATCTTCGGCAGCAACTTGCCGGAGTTTCGTTTCGGGGTAGTAGATCAGGAGCGCCAGATCGATCTGCTGCTCAGCCCGAAAACGCGTCACCGAACGTCTGCCGGATTTTACGGCGAACCGCACCCGAGGCGTGCCGTAAAATGTGCTCGAACTGCTCATACGCCCCGTGAATGTCTGAGAGGTAGTGTTCGGTACCTTTAGGAAGCGCCAAAATTGCGCTCAGGTTCATCATCTCGATGTGTGCGGCAGTGATCGTGGGAAAGCGGTCGCTCAGGAGCCGTAAAAGCCGGAGTTCCTGGGCGCTGTAGGGTTCGGGTAGGGTCGTCAAAAGGGACTCCGTAATAACAGTAAAGTCAGCTCGAGCCAGTATAGCCTCGAGGCCGGTCTAAGCGACCGTTGTACTCAAAACCTGACCGCAGAGCAGCCGTAATACCTCAACGACTCCGTACCGGGCGGCTGGGCGGCTATACTGAGCTACAGCGTTTTGAAGGTTGACACGGACGTAGCTTTTATCAGGAGGCAGTGATGCGACCCGACTTTCTTACAAAGCTCGAGCAAAACCTTCCACCGGGTCGCCTGCACACGGGCAAGGCGGCGCTCAAAACCTTCGAGTCCGACGGCTTGGTCGCGTTTAAGGCGCAACCGCTGGGCGTCGTCATCGCACAGACGCAAAAAGACGTAACGGACACCTTAAAGCTCTGCTACGAATACGGGGTTCCGTTCGTCGCAAGGGGTAGCGGCACGAGTCTGTCGGGCGGTTCGCTGCCCATCGAGGGCGGTATCGTCATCGCGCTCAACAAGCTGAACAAGGTTTTGAGGCTCGAGCCCGAGTCTCGCACCTGCGTCGCCCAACCGGGCGTTTTGAACGCGCAGGTAAGCCGCGTTGCCGCACCCTACGGCCTGTTGTACGCGCCCGACCCGTCGTCGGGGCCGGTCTGCACGATTGGCGGCAACGTCGCGTTTAATTCGGGGGGCGCGCACTGCCTCAAATACGGCATGACCGCAAACCATGTTTTGGGGCTCAAAGTTGCCTTGCCGGACGGTGAGATTGCCGAGTTGGGCGGGGACAGCCTCGAGCCCCTCGGCCCCGATTCGGTCGGGTTGTTCGTCGGCTCGGAAGGTTTGTTTGGAATTGCCTTAGAGATAACCCTGCGGCTGCTGCCCAAAGTCGAGGAGTACCGGACGGTGATGGCGGCGTACCGGAGCCTCGAGGACGCCGGCAACGCCGTCACAAGAATTGTCGCGTCGGGCCTCCTGCCGGGAGCGATGGAAATCATGGACAGGCTGGCGCTGGACGCCGCCGAAGCCGCCGTTCACGCGGGCTATCCGGCGGACGCACAGGGGCTTTTGATTGTCGAGCTCGAGGGGCCACAAGAAGAGGTCGTTGCCGAAACGCCTGTGTTGCTCGAGCTTTTAGAAGCGTCGGGCGCGTACCGCGTCCAAATCGCGCAAGACGAGCTTGAGCGGCAAAAGATTTGGAAGGGGCGCAAAGGCGCATTTTCCGCCGTCGGGCGGCTCAGCCCCGAATACCTCGTACAAGACGGCGTGGTGCCGCGCAGCCGTTTGGGAGAAGCGCTCGCTGCGATTAAAAGTTTAAGCGAACGCTACGAGCTCCGCGTCGCCAACGTGTTTCACGCCGGGGACGGCAACCTGCACCCGCTCATCTTGTTCGACTCTACCAAAGGCGAAATGGAACGCGCCGAAGCACTTGCCGGGGAAATCTTGCGCTTATGCATCCGCATGGGCGGTTCGATTACCGGCGAACACGGCGTCGGCGTCGAGAAAAAAGCCTACTTGTCCGAGCAGTACAGCGAACGTGACATGGCGGTGATGGTACGGCTGCGTGAGGCCGTAGACCCCAAGGAACTCGCCAACAGCGGCAAGATGCTCCCGCACGGCGAAGCGCCCGCACTTATCAGCGCGAAACCGCACCCGCTCGAGCAGCAGGGCGTGATCAGCCGCGTATGAACGCCGCACAGATTCAAGACGCCGTAAAAGCCGCAAAGCATCTCCGGGTGCGAGGTGGCGGCAGCAAACCGGCATTGTCGCGGGGGGCGGGGCTCGAGCTGCGTGACCTGTCCGGGGTCGGTGAGTACAACCCGCACGAGTACACCTTTACGGCGCTCGCCGGGACAAAGCTTTCAGAAGTGAGCGACCTGTTAGTTGCCGAAGGCCAATATCTCCCTTTCGACCCACCTTTTGCCGACGCCGGGGCGACGCTGGGCGGAACGGTCGCCGCCGGCTTGTCCGGGCCGGGGCGTTTTCGTTACGGCGGCGTCCGTGACTTTTTGCTGGGCGTGAGCTTTGTTGATGGGTCGGGTGAGCTGCTCTCAGGCGGCGGTAAAGTCGTTAAAAATGCGGCAGGGTTCGATTTGCCCAAGCTGATGGTCGGCAGTCTCGGACGTTTTGGGGTGCTGGTAGAGTTGACCTTCAAGGTGTTTCCGAGTCCCGAAAGCTACACGACTTTACAACTAGAGGCGACTGATTTCACGCAAGCCGACGCGCTGATGCGGCAGCTGGCACTGTCCGGCTTTGAAGCGGTGGCGCTCGAGCTTCTCCCGCCCACGCGTCTGCTGGTGCGTTTCGGCGGACGCAGCGCAGCGCTGCCGGGGCGTTTGGAGCGCGTTCAGGCGTTTTTACGGCAACCCGGCGAAGTCTTAACGGGTGACGCTGAAAGCGAACTCTGGCGCGAAGCGAAGGCGTTTGGCTGGGTGCCGGCAGGTCACGCGCTCGTCAAGGTCGTTCACAGTCCGCGTCAGGTTGCGGGGCTCGAGGCTGCGCTCTCCCCGGTTAGTGTGCCGCACCGTTACGGCGTCGGCGGCAACGTCTGTTATCTGGCTTGGCCTGAGGCTGAGAGAACGGGGCTCGAGACACTGCTTACACATCAGCGGCTATCAGGTTTGGCGCTTACAGGCAGTTGGCTTAACCCGCACGTAGGTGTTCAGACCGGCAACGCATTTTTAGAACGCATTGAAAGAGTGTTCGACCCGCGCGGCATTTTTACGGTGACTGCCGCCCATACTACAGACGCGGAGGTCTCAGGTGCAGCATAAAATCCCGGTTAATGAGCGTCCACCCCTCACTAAGCCGATGGCGGAGGCAATCGAGAGTTGCGTTCACTGCGGCTTTTGCCTGCCGACCTGTCCGACTTACGTCGTTACGGGTGAAGAGATGCACTCCCCGCGCGGGCGCATCATCCTGATGAAAGAAGTTCTGGAAGGAGACCTCTCCCTTGTCGAGGCGACACCTTATATCGACGCCTGTTTGGGTTGTCTGGCGTGCGTCACGGCTTGCCCTTCGGGGGTCGAATACGGCGAACTCATCACCCCGTTTCGGATGGAGACCGAAGGGGAGCGCGAACGTCCTTTAGCCGAAAAAGCCCTCCGCCGCCTCGTCACCGAAACGCTGCCGTACCCCGCCCGTTTTCGCGCCGCCGCGCACACCGGGGGCGTCGCCAGCCCGCTCCGTCCGCTGTTACCCAAAAAGTTGGGCAGTATGTTGGGGATGTTGCCGGAACGTGTGCCGAAAGCGCAACCGTTGCCGGAGTTTTTTCCGGCGGTTGGAAAGCGGCGGGGCAGGGTCGCCCTGCTCGCGGGTTGCGCCCAGCAGGTGCTAGACCCCGACCTCAACTGGGCCACGCTGCGGGTGCTGGCGTATAACGGCGTCGAGGTCGTCGTACCCAAAGCGCAATCTTGTTGCGGGGCGCTCGCCGCGCACACGGGCGTCAAAACGCAGGCGCAAGCGTTTGCCAAAAACAACCTGGGGGCGTTTCCAGACGAGGTAGACGCCATCATCACGAACGCTGCCGGGTGCGGCTCGGGCTTGCACGAATATCCGCTGTGGCTTAAAGGTGAACCGGAAGAGGAAACAGCGAGAGGGTTCTCGAGCAAAACAAAAGACGTCAGTGTATTTCTATCCGAACTGGGCATTCTGGAACCGCCAGCGCTACCCGGGCCGCTAAAAATTGCCTATCACGACGCCTGCCACCTGGCGCACGCGCAAAAGGTGACGCGCGAACCGAGAGCGCTACTCAAGCAGATTCCGGGCGTTGAGCTGCTCGAGCCCACCGAAGCCGAGCTGTGCTGCGGCTCTGCCGGGACATACAACCTCGAGCATCCTGAGATGGCGCGTGAGCTCGGCTTGCGCAAAGCGCAAAACCTTTTAGATACCGGCGCGGAGCTTGTCGTCAGCGGAAACATCGGCTGCACCACGCAAATTGCGTTACAGCTTAAAAATCTGGGGCGGCCTCTGCCAGTTTTGCACACCGTTCAGCTCTTAGACCGTGCTTACGCTGCTGAAAGCTGACGCAAAAGCGTCAGCTTCCGGGTCTAGCGGTAGAAGTTACGGGGCCACGCGTGAGCTTTAAGCCTGTCTAGCGTTTCGACCGAAAAGGGCTGTCCGTCTGAAACCTTGACGTTTTGCTCGACCCGACCCGGTGAGCGCATCCCCGGAATAACCGACGAGACAGCCGGGTGCGACAAGACGAACCGGAGCGCGGCTTCGGCGAGGCTCGAGCCGTCTTCAGTCAAGAATGAAAGCGCCTGCGTCCTTTCAAAAACCTCGCGTTTACGGTCCCCTTTGAAGTAGCTCTGCCGCCAGTCGCCCTCTTCAAACTCCGTGTCGGGCGTAACGGCTCCGGTCAGGCCGCCCTCATCTAACGCAACCCGGACGATCACTCCAACTCCATGCTCTAGACACGCGGGTAACAGGTTCTCCTGCGGGGTTTGCTCGAAGATGTTGTAGATGACCTGAACCGAATCGACTAAACCGGTTTTGAGCGCAGCGAGCGCGTTGTCCGGCTCGTGGTCGTTGATAGACAAGCCAAAAGCGCGGATACGCCCCGAGTCTTTGAGTTCACGCACGGTTTCGTGCCACTCGTCTTGCTCGGCCCAGGCGTCGTCCCAGACGTGAAACTGCTGCACGTCTAGCCGCTCCAACCCTAAGTTCTCGAGCGAGCGGTCGGTACACTCGAGCACATAATCCTTAGGAAACGTTTCGCTGAGTTTTGAACCTTTTTGCGCGGGCCAAACCCGGTTTTTGGGAGGTATTTTGGTCGCAACTACGACTTCTTTGCTACTCCCCCGCACCGCCTCACCGATCAGCTTTTCAGAGTGACCTTCGCCGTAGGCCAGCGCCGTATCGATAAAGTTGACGCCCAGCTCGAGAGCACGTTCCAACGCGGCGAGCGCCGCTTTGTCGTCACGTTCACCCCAGCCGCCACCGATACCCCACGCGCCGAAACCGACTTCGGACACTTCAAGCCCTGTTTTGCCCAGTTGCCGATACTGCATGATTGACCTCCTAGCCCTACTAAACCTGGTTTTTTCAAGCAGGTCAGGTCGTTACGCTGCATTCTCGAGCATTATGCGCACGATTTTTAGCAGAGATCGCCAATAAAACGCGCCACCGAGAAAGTTTACATTAGCAATAAAACGTACGACCTTGGCAGCTACCAGCTGATTTTGCCGTAGGTGTCTTCGCGTTTTGGACTCGTCGAGAACATCGCTACCGGCACCCCCGTAAAGTGTTCGATACAGCCCAGATAATCCAGCACTTCTTTGGGGAGTGCGTCGCGGCTGCCGAGTCCTTGCAAATCGCCCCAACCGGGCAGCATTTCGTAAACGGGCTGACCGTCTTCGTAAGATGTGCAGACCTGTACGCTATCCAAGCCTGAAAGTACATCGAGCTTGGTCACGACCAAGCCGTCGAAGCCGTTGATATCGCAGGCATACTTGAGCTGTACCAGGTCGAGCCAGCCGACCCGCCGCGCCCGCCCGGTCGTGGTGCCGAACTCGTCCCACTGGTTCGACCCGCTGCCGCGTAAACGCCCCGCCATCTCACCATCAAGCTCGGTCATAAAGGGGCCATGCCCCACCCGGCTGGTAAACGCCTTCACGACGCCGTAAACGTTGGTTAGGGCTTTGTGACTGACGCCCGCCCCGACCAGAATGCCGCCCGTGGTCGGGTGGCTGCTCGTAACAAACGGATAGGTACCGTAAGCGAGGTCGAGCATCGTCCCCTGACCGCCCTCGAACATCACCCGCTTCTCTTTACGGAGCGCCTCGCGCACCAGGTGTCCGGCGTCGCCGACAAACGGCAAGATGAACTCGCGGACGTCGTGAAGCGCGTCAAAAGCCGTGTCCACATCCGTCCAGCCGACCCTTGCTGTCGAGTTGGGTTTGGCTTCTAACAGCCGCGCTAGGCGTTCGCGCAAAACCGACGCGTCGTGCAGGTCGCCGAAACGCAGGCCGATACGCCGCGCCTTGTCCGAGTAGCAGGGGCCGATGCCGCGCCCGGTGGTGCCGACAAAACCGCCGCCCTCGTCGTTTTTTTTGTGATGCGGCAAGACCAGGTGCGCTTCTTCGGACACGACCACCTGACCGGGGTCGCGGCGTTCGGCGAAGGCTTCAAACTCCAGGCGAAACGACCACGGGTCAACGACCATACCGCCACCCAATACCGAGACCGGCTGGTCGTGCAAGACGCCGCAGGGCAGGTGGTGGAGTTTGAAAATCTCGCCGCCGACGACGACCGTGTGACCGGCGTTCGCGCCGCCCGAGTAACGCACGACCACATCTGCGTCGTGGGCCAAAGCGTCGACGACCTTACCCTTGCCCTCGTCTCCCCACTGTGCCCCGATGATTGCAACTCCCGGCATAGCACCTCCGAGGGTCAAGTATGACACACTCGCCGCGCGCCATCCGAACAGCGGATAAGCTGGCAGCGGGTTTAGCTGTGAGTAGAATTCGGGTGCTGCGGCGCTACCACTTTACCGCTGCCACCTGTATGCAAGTTGAGATTATGTAGATAAAATGCTCGAGTGACCCCCGGCTCGACCAACGTCTTTGACCCTTTACGGCTACAGCCAAGCGCACAGTTAGAGCGCCCAGACCTGACGCCTTCCAACAGACTGCAGAACCTTTGACTCCCGCCGACCCAAACCGTAAAGGTCTTGCGGGGGCTTCGTGGGAGAGAGTCCCGCTTTTGCCTCTGGCAGCGGCTTTTATCCTGTTCGTACTGTTCGGCCTGCCGGTCGCGGTGCTTCTCGTCCGCGCAGCAGCGCCCACCGCGCTTGCCACGCTTTTGGAGCCTGCCGCCGCCGAAGCCCTGCGCCTCAGTCTCGTAACGACCGGCATCAGCATGGTCTTGACCGTACTTTTGGGCACACCCGTCGCCTATTTACTCGCCCGTTACCGTTTCCGGGGGCGGAGACTGCTCGAGGGTCTTATCGACCTGCCGGTCGTCTTGCCGCCGGTTGTCGCCGGGGTCGGGCTTTTGCTCGTGTTCGGGCGGCGCGGGCTTGTCGGTGAACCGCTGAACGAACTGGGGATTACGCTGGCGTTTACCACCTCGGCGGTTGTATTGGCGCAGCTTTTTGTCGCCAGTCCGTTTTACATTCGGGCGCTCAAGGTCGGCTTTGCGGGGGTAGCGCGCGACCTCGAGGCCGCCGCCTTAACCGACGGCGCGGGCCGTTGGGGAGCGTTTTGGTTTGTGACCTGGCCGCTCGCGCGGCCGGCGTTTACCGAAGGCTTGGTTTTAGCGTGGGCTAGGGCGCTGGGCGAGTTCGGTGCGACAATTGTTTTTGCCGGGAGCTTGCAGGGCCGGACGCGCACGCTGCCGCTGGCGATTTATGCGGGCCTCGAGCGCGAGCTTGACGCGGCGCTCGCACTCGCCGGCGTACTCACCGTCGCCGCACTCGGCTTGTTTATCCTCTTCCGGCTGCTCGTCCGCCACGAGAGTTGACCCTGTAGTCACGTAACTACGTAACCACGCTGCTTTTAGCTTCTCGGCGGCAGCGGTTGGGGGTTCGTCCCGAAAGGTCGTCCCAAAAGCGCCTCGAGCCGGGCGTTGTGCGGCGCGAAGTACGCCCCCAACTGCGTTTTAAGTTCAGCGGACCGCTCCTAATTGAGCTGCCGATAGACGGGCAGGTAGATTTCGGGTAAACCCAAACCGGGGTGGTGTGAAAGCTCGCCGCCGGGTTCTTGAAAAACGCCTCACTCGCGAGAACTAGCAGCTGTTCACGTGGAAAGTGCGCGAACTAAGTACATCCCGCATGTACTTCAGAGCATGACGACACCTGCCCGACATCTTATAGCAGCGCAAGACGAGTCACTACGAGAGTTGGAGGTGAGTTTGGTGGTCAACGCCAAGATTCGCTTAAGGGCGAGCATCATCCGCTTGAATAGTGCGGGTTGGAGTGTGCCGAAACGGGCCAAGCACTTTGGGAGCAACGCACAAAGTGTCCACAACGACCTGACTCGCTTCGAGCTGCGAGGAGTAGAAGGCTTGGCAGACGGGACCGCGTTTGGAACAGCAGTTTGCTAGGGAAGCTGTTGAGAAAGAGTTCGGCGTAAGTCGCAAGCGTGAAGCCGTCCGGGTCGAGTTGCTGAAGCTTGGCTACCGCTGAAAACGCGCGCGCTATGCTCCGGGTAAACGAGCCGACCCGGAAGTCGTCGCTGAACAGCAAACGTCGTTAGAGACGTTAAAAAGGGGGTGCTAGCGCAGCGCTTGACCTTGTACCTCGACCAAAGCGGCTTTTCCTTGATGCTGAGTTTGTGTTACACCTGGTTCCAGCGGGGTTCAGGTAAGCAGTTCAAAGTACCGACCCGGTGGCGTTCGCAAGGCCGCCCGAACGTGATCGGTACCCTGTCTTTGTTTGGAGCCAGCGCGCAGCTCGAAGTTCGTGAACTTACCGGGTCGTGAACCTACCGGGTCGTGTACGCAGGCTCAAGTCATCAGCTACCTCGACACGCTCGCCCAAAGCTGCGACCTAATCCGGCTTACGGTCGTCGTACTCGGTAACGCGCCCTTTCATAAGGGCAAGCTCCTCAACGAGCAACGGGAAAGGTGGGCAGAAGGTCTGTACCTGCGCTACTTGCCCGCTTACTGTCCCCAACTCAACCCGGTCGAAAGCGTCTGGCGCAAGCTTAAAGGCTTCCTTATGCCCCGGCTACGACACCCTCACCCAACTTAAAGCCGCCCTTGTGCTCGGGCTCAAAGCTCTGAACGTTGTCAATATCTAGCTCTTGGCTGGGAGGTACTTAAAACCTCTCAGCAGACGGATGATCGAAATAATCAGGATAATGTGGTCACACGATGAAATAAAATCGTAAGCGGATGCTCTGTGCCGGGATATTCCGGATAGGTCACGACGTGCTCGAGCTGTCCGGCTTGCGCCGCGTGCTCGCGCTCGAGCTCAGGCACGAACAGCGTCCGTTCTCCTGCGCGCGAGATGATAAGCGCGACCGGGCGTTCGGTCGGGTGAAAAACGAAATCGGTGTAGTACTAGATGAACTGGTCGTCGAAGAGTACGAGCGCGGCAATCTCAGCGTTTACATAGTCAAAGGCAGTACGTGCCCGTTCCGCACGCTCTTCGGCTGAAATCGGCGCAATCATGCTCTGATATGCTGCGCTAAAAAGTCTCGCACCACGCTTAGATAGCGCTCACGCTCCTCGAGCTGCGGTGAATGCCCACTGTTTTCAAACACAACGAGTTCACTGTTCGGCAACACTTCGGCTAACTCTTCGCTCGCTTCTAACGGCGTAATCCAATCAAAGCGTCCGACCGTGACCAGCGTCGGCGTCTGAACCTCGCGTAACGCTTCGGTAATGTCGAAGTCGGCCTGGTTGCGGCTGAAGGCGTAGTTGTGCGTTTTATATCTAAAAGGAATCTGGGCGAGCCGTTCGGCGTCCTTAGCAGGGTCATGCGTAACGTTGTAAAGCGGTTGAATCATCTTGTAGCTCTCCAAAAACTCCGCGTTGCTCTCGACGTGACCGGCAAAGAGGCGCGCGAGCCGCACCTTGTCCATTGGAAATTCACTCTCGAGGGCACGCTGCATACTCGTGTCCTGGTAGTGGTTGTTGGCAGCGGTATCACGCAGGATGAGGGCGTGCAGGTTGTCTTGATGCCGGAGGGCGTACTCGAGCGCGATATAGCCCCCGTAAGAGCCGCCCAGTAAAATCATTTTGCCCAGGTCTAGCGCTTGGCGCAGGGCCTCGAGGTCGGCGACGAACTGTGCGTGCGAATAAGGTTCTCCCCCATCGGACTCACCGTTGCCCCGCTGGTCGTAGCTGACAAGCCTATACGTGTCAGTCAGCGGCTGGAACGTGTTCCAGTCTCCCTTGCGGTTCCCCATCCCTGGCCCGCCGTGGAGCGTGACAAAGGCGACGCCGCGCCCCGCCTCATCGTAGGTCAGCGAAACGCCGTTGACGTGAACGGTTCGGCTCACCGAACCCACGCCGCTTTAAGTACCCGCATGACGTTGCCACCGACTGCCTTGGCGATATCTTCGTCGCTGTAACCGTGCGTCACGAGCCAGCGGACGATGTTGGGAAACGCTTCCGCGGGGCTTTCGAGGCCGTCTACCCATTCGACTTCGGGATAAGGCAGCGTGCCACGCGACGCCCCGATCGACAGCGCGTCGGCAAGCGTATGGTGCAGCCCGACGTGATCGCCGAATAAGGCGTCCGGCCCGAATGCTACGTGGTCGATGCCGACGAGTTCGGCGCAATACTCGAAGTGCTCCATAAACGATTCGATCGAGTGACGCGGGTTGTTCTTGGTAATCGTCGTGTGGGGTGCGGCCTCGATGCCGATGACGCCACCCTTGTCGGCGCAGGCGCGGATCACCTCGTCGGGTTTGAGGCGATTTGAATTCCACAACGCCCTTGCGCCCGCGTGGGTGATAAAAATGGGTTTATCGCTCGCCTCGATGGTGTCCACCGAAGTCCGGTCGCCCGAGTGCGACACGTCGATGGCCATCCCCAGCTTGTTCATGCGTTTTACGGCTTGACGGCCAAAGGTCGTCAGCCCGCCGTCGTGCGGCTCTTTTAAGCCGCTGCCGAGTGCGTTGGCTTCACTGTAGGCGATACCCAAACAGCGAACCCCCAAACCGTAAAGGATGTCGATGCGGTCGAGTTCGTTTTCGATCATCGCTGCGCCCTCTAAGGACACCACAAAAGCAACCTGTCCGTTTTGTTTGGCGCGGATAATATCTTCTGTTGTCGTCGCCAAAACGACCAGCTCTTGATGCGCAATGTCCGAGAGCCGAATGCCGAGATCAAAGATGATGTCGTCCCACTTCCAGCCACCCCTCGAGGTGATCATGGCGGTACCGTTCATCAGGTTGTCGAACACGGCGTCGAGGCCACTGACGCTCAAACCTTCGTAGCTCGTCGTATCGCGCCCCCAACGACGAAACTCGAAGAACTCGTTTAGGTTGTCCGGTGCGACGAAGCAGTGATCATGTAGGGAAACCATCAGCGTGTTTTCAAACAGGCTTTTGACCCGCGCCTCTTGCTCAGTGGTCGTGGGCACTTTCATGCTCGGCACCCGGTTCAGTTCTTTAGCCAGCTTAAACGCTTTATAGTCTGTGCCGGGCTCGAGGTAATCGAACGATTTATAGCCGCTGTAACGTTTGTTTTGCATTAAGAGTCTCCTGGTAAAAGCGGAACGGGATTAAGGTGCAACAAAGGGCGGTGGCGGGGTGCGCGTGCGAGAATGCGGCGGCTCGAGAGGAGCGTAAAAGACATCTCGATCACGCTCTGGGATCCAAGATGTCCCGGAGCGCGTTACCGGTCAAGTTGAAGACCAAAACCGCACCGGCGATGCAGAGCCCCGGATAAACCGCCAGCAGCGGATTGATGTAGAGGTAAGCTTGCGCGTTTTGCAGCATGTTCCCCCAAGACGCCAAAGGTGGTTGAATCCCCAAACCGATATAGCTGAGGGCAGCTTCACTCAGAATGGCCCAACCTACTCCTAACGTTGCCAAGACGATGGCCTGCGGCGCAACCTGAGGCAAGATATGACGCACCATGATGCGCAGATGCGACGCGCCCAACGAGTGCATCGCTTCGATAAAATCGCGCCCCCGGTAGCTGGTAAACTCGGCGTAAACGACCCGCGCCATCTGTGCCCAGAACCCCAGGCCTACGGTGATGATGATCGTCAGCGGATGGCTGCCGAAAACGGTGACGATTACCAGTAGCAGAAAAAAGCTGGGAATGGCCATGAACATGTCTACAAGGCGCATGAGCACCCCTTCGACGCGGCCTCTGAAGTAGCCCGCAGTACCGCCGACGATGAGCCCCAACGTCAGCCCGACGAGCATGGACAGCAGCCCTACACTGAGCGAGATGCGCCCGCCGTGTAGGAGCCTCGAGACGATGTCTCGCCCCAACTCGTCAGTTCCCAGCGGGTGCGCGGCACTCGGCGGAGCGAGGACGTTGAGCGCGTCGGTCGCTTCCGGCGACAGGGGATACACAATCGGCCCGATGATGACAGCCAGATAGAGCAAAACGAGAATCACAAAGGCCGTGAGCCCGACCGGATGGCGGCGCAAGTTACGCAAGACCCGGGAGCGTTGCGTGCGCGGCGCAGCAACAGCGCTAGTCATAGCTGATCCTGGGATCGACGGCGGCGTAGAGAATATCGACAAGCAGATTGATAACGATGACAATCGTGCCAGCGACGAGCGTCACACCTAAAATGACCGGGTAGTCACGTCCATTTGCCGCCTCAATGGCGAGCCGCCCGAGTCCCGGCCAGCTGAATACGCTTTCAATCACGACCGAACCCGAAAAGAGCACGGTGGTAATAAGTCCGAGGATCGCAATCACGGGGACTAACGCGTTTTTGAAGGTGTGTTTGAGAAGCACCGACCGCTCCGGCAGACCTTTGGCTTTGGCGGTGCGGACATAATCGGAACGTAAGACCTCGAGCATCGCCGAGCGAGCGACCCGGATAACGTTGGGTAGGAGCGTAAACGCCAAGACGCCCGCAGGCAAAACCAAATGCTGCACTCGGTCGAGCAGTGAAAACGGCACGCCGACACTTGCGATACCCGACGAAGGCAACCAGTCGAGCTTCACTGAAAACAAGATGATCCCGACAATTCCCAGCCAAAACCCCGGCACCGACATCCCGAGCGTCGCGACGCTGCTGATGAGGTGGTCGGGCAAGCGGTTTTGTGTGACGGCGGCTAGAACGCCGAGCGCGACGCCGAGAAGTGCCGTCAGGAAAAGGGCGCTTAGCGCGAGTTGCAAGGTGTTGCCCAGACGTTGGAACAATAGACCGCCGACAGGTAATCCCTGGTTGAGCGACGTGCCGAGGTCGCCGCGAGCAATACCGCCCAACCAGATGAGGTAGCGCACGGCAACAGGTTTGTCGAGCCCGTATTGGCGGTAGAGCGCCTCACGTTCGGCGGCGGTGCGCTCCAAACTTACCGCCGCCGAAGGCCCGCCCGGTGCGAGGTTGACAAGGAAAAAGGTAAACGCCGAAGCTAGCAGCAAAACCAACACACCTTGTAGCGCTCGGCGAAGCACAAATGTCCCCATCCTCGTCCTCCCGTTCTAGTGCTTCAGCGTGAAACGTACCACTCGGAGGCGTACTGAAAGGCAACGGCACTGTTGAGGTCGGGCATTCCCCCGATTTTTACGTTCCGAACCGAGATGATGTCGGGATACCAGAGGTAGAGGTAAGGCAACTGTTCGGCCAGATATTCCTGCATCTCGCCGTAAGTCTTGACCTGTGCGGCCTCACTTGTCGCTTTACGGCCTGCTGCCAAGATTTTGTCTAACTTGGGGTCTTTGTAGCCCGGAATGTTTTGCCCTGTTTCAGCAGCTGTGGAGGCGTAGTAAGGCGTCACGTCCGGGGTCGGCGGGGTACTCCACCATGCCAATGTCGCCTCATACTGCCGGTTGACGAACATCTGCTGAATGTAGGCGTTCCACTCGAGTACCTGCACGTCTACCTGCACGCCGATGTCTTTCCAGTACTGCTGTACGAGCAGCGTCGCGGGTACCAAATAGCCGAACTGACCTGTCGGCATCGAAATCTTGAGCGGTTCACCGTCTTTCGCTAAAACTCCATCCGGGCCGGGCGTCCAGCCGGCTTCAGCGAGAAGTTCTTTGGCCTTTGCCGGGTCGAACGGATAATCCGGTACCTCACTGTCGTAAAGCGTCCCCTGGAGCGGGGCAATCGGCCCGGTCGCAATCTGACCGTAACCTTTAAGCACCGAATCGATAATGGCCGGACGGTTGATAGCGTATAGAAGCGCTTGACGTACCCTAGCGTCTTGAAAACGCGGGTCGGTTTGGTTGAGCGCGACGAAGTAATAGACATTCTGGCTCTGGCGGATGATCTCCAGGTTCGGACTGTTTTCGACGCCTGCGAGCAGCGCCGGGTTGCCGACGCTCACCATATCGAGCTCACCGCCTAAAACCTGCGCGAGCTGCGTGTTGGGGTCGGGCACGATGCTAAAAACGATACTGCCGACTTTCGGCTCGCCGCCCCAGTACGAGGGGTTGCGCTCGAGCCGTACATACGACCCCGGTACAAACTCGGCAACCTGGAAGGCTCCGGTTCCTATTGGCGTTTGTTTATTAAAAGATGCCACCGATAGAGGATTTTCCGCCTCACCCAAGAGGTGTTCCGGCAAGATGCCTGCGTAATACGCGAGGTAGTAAGGCAGCGCCGAGAACGGCTCGTTCAGGACAAAGCGCACCGTCGCCTTATCGACGACCTCGACACGTTCGACCGGGCCGAAGCTGCTGGCGTTGTTGGCTGCGAGGTCGTCTTTAAGCACTACGTCGTTAAAGGTAAACGCGACATCATCCGCCGTAAAAGGCTCGCCGTCTTGCCAGGTTACGCCCTTGCGCAGCGTAAACGTCCACGAAAGTCCGTCGGGCGCGGCTTCCCAGCTACTCGCCAGACCAGGCGAAGGGGCTAAATCCTCTTTGCTGTAGCGCACGAGCTGGTCAAAGACGAGCGTGTTGATCAGGTTAGACTCGACGACTGCGCCGGGTGTCCACGGGTTGATAGTCGGGTCGGCGTTGGTGGCCAAAGTCAGCGTCGCGTTAGGGTCGTAATCCTCTTGCGCCCCTGCAATCTGCACCGCGCCAAACAAACCAACAAGAACGACTAGACCGAAACTGCGTAGCTTTCCTGTCATAATGCTCTCCTTTTCTCTCACCCGGCGTACCCAAGCTGTCGCGAGATCGCTTGGGCACTCTGGACAATGAGTCCGCTGAACGTGTAGAGGGTCGTGTCGTCAACGCGGTACGCCGGCCCCCCAACACTGATTGCCCCGACAACTGAGCCTGTCAGGTCGAAAATGGGTGCGCCGACGCCCCTCGCCCCGGCGTCCACGTCTTCATCGCTGACGGCGTAACCCTGGGTGCAGATTTTTTCTAACGCCTTACGCAGCGTGTCAGCGTCTAGCAGTGTTTGCTCGGTGTATTTAGGATAGTTGGGAAGCTCGGACAAGACGCGTTCCTGCTCAGCGGCGGGCAAAAAGGCGAGCATCGCCTTGGGTGAGGCGCCCGCGTGCAGCGGCGCAGTTGCCCCTAGCGCGGCGCTCAGCCGCACCGGGTGCTTGCTCTCGCGGATACCGACGCATACGGCCTGGTCGTCTACTAGCGCAAAAAGGTGAACGGATTCGCCCGTTTCGCTTGCCAAATGGTTGAGGTAAGGCGCGGCCAGCTCAGCAAGGGACGCGCTCTGAGCGCCAATCGCGGCGACGCTTAGAACATTGAGAAGTGGCGTAAGCGAAAAGCGACCATCGTCGTTGTAGCGTAAAAAGCCAGCCTCCTCGAGCGTTTTTAGCGAGCGGTAGGTTTGGCCTTTATCCAGCGCCAGCACACCTGTAAGCTCTGCCAGTGAAAAGCGGTGGGGCGGCGTGCTGAACGCCCGTAAAATCTCGAGGGTACGGTACGCCGACGCGATAACGTAGCGGTTGTCAGCCGTATCGGTGGGGAGGTCTCGGGCAACGTTTTGCATAGCGATAATGTTTTGCACAGCAATACTGTTTTATATCGTAATACGTGAATTTTATTTCGTCAACTCTACAATCTATTCACCCGCCTTTGTGGAGTGAGCGTCAGGTTGGTAGTCAAAACTGCCAACTTCTACCACTCGAGCTTCTGCTTTAGGTAGACGGTGCAGATGGTCAAGCCTGGTCGAGCGGTCGGATCAAAATCTCGTTGACATTGACCCGGCGCGGCTGCGTTACGGCGTAGAAGATAGCCGCAGCGACGTCTTCACGCGTGAGCGGTTCTATCTCGCCCACCCGCGCCTCGTAATTCGTCCGCGTCTCCTCGTCAGGAATATGGTCGGTCAGCTCGGTGGCGACGACCCCCGGTTCAATCACGGTCACTCGGACGCCGTCCCCGTGCGCTTCGCGGCGGAGGGCTTCACTAAAGCCGTTGACGCCCTACTTACTGGCGTTGTAGCCGCCCGCCGTCGGCCCGGCGCTCCGCCCCGCCACCGACGAGATGTTGACGATATGCCCCGAACCTTGCGCGCGCATCTTGATGAGCGCCGCCCGCGAGGTGTACATCAAACTGAGCAGGTTGATCTCGATCATGCGCTGCCAGTCACGCGGCGCAGCGCGCTCGATGGGGGACAGAAGCATAGCTCCGGCATTGTTGACCAGAATGTCGATCCGGCCAAATGCCTCGCGCGCTTTTTCAATACACGCTTCGGCCTCGTCCGCGCCCCTTAGGTCGGCGGCGAAGACAACGGCCTCAGCGTCCGTTTCTCTAATCTTTTGAGCGAGAGCCTCGCTTCACGCCGCGCTACAAGCACAAGTTTTACGCCCGCTGGCGCTAAAGCCAAGGCCGTCGCCTCACCGATCCCTGACGACGCGCCGGTAATCACCGCAACTTTACCCGTTAAATCCATATCAACGCTCCTTGGATGCTTTTGCAATTTTGTCAACTACAACGTCTATATGTGCTTGCAGCAAGGCGACCGTGCCGTTTTCATCGCTGACAATCAGGTCGCCGGGGCAGACCGTAACGCCGTAAAACTCGAGCCGCCGCCCCATCGCCCCCCGCCCCGTCCGCAGCGCCCGTTTGAGGACGCCCCGCGCCACGACCGGCAACCCCGACGCTTTCACCGCCGGAACATCCCGACAAGCGCCGTCGATGACGACCCCGACGACGCCCCGGCCGAGCGCCGCCCGCGCGGTGGTTTCACCCCACACGGCCCGGTCAACGCCACCGGCCTCAACGACGAGCACCCAACCGGGTTTTACGGTGTCAAGCCCCTCATAAACCGCGTCTAAATCGCCTTGTGGGGCGTGGACGGTGTGGGCGGGGCCGTAAAACGGAGTCGGGATGCTACGCCAAGAGAACGTCATCGGGAACACCATCACCGCGTCGTCGGCGTCGCTTAAGTCGCATGTTAGACTGTCCTGACCGAGCAGCTTTTAAGGTTGCCAACTCAGAGGTCATACAGCTCACGGTATTTGCTGCTCAGGTACGCGAGGTAAGGCGTAACCTCCAGTCCCCGACCGGTGGCGCGTTCTAGCAGTTCGTGCGGCGTGTAGGTGCGCCCAAACCGGTAAATGTTTTCGGTCAGCCAACCCCGCAGCGGCGTGTAGTTACCTGCCGCCAAAGCGTTGTCCAGGTCTGTAACCTGCGCTTTCGCCGCCGTAAAAAATTGCGACGCCATCACGTTCCCGACCGTGTAGGTAGGAAACGAGCCGAACAGCCCCGCCGACCAGTGGATATCTTGCAACACGCCAAAAGCGTCGCCCGGTGGCGTCAATCCCAGGTACTCGTTTACTTTGGCGTTCCACGCTTCGGGCAGGTCGGTCACGTTGAGCGTGCCCTCTAGGAGAGCGGTCTCGAGCTCGACCCGCAGCATGATGTGCAGGTTGTAGGTCACTTCGTCGGCCTCGACCCGGATGAGGCTCGGCGATACACGGTTGACGGCGCGGTAAAAGGCGGTGATGTCTACGTCCCCGAGTTGTTCTGGAAACACCCGCTGCAACTCGGCAAAGTGCCGCTCCCAGAAGGGGAGCGAGCGCCCGACCAGGTTTTCCCACAAGCGCGACTGCGATTCGTGCGTGCCGTAACTTGCGCCGCCCACGGCGTAAAGCCCCGCAAAGTCGCTGGTGAGCGCGCTTCGGGTCAGCTCCGGCGCGACCCCCTGCTCATAGAGTGCGTGCCCGACTTCGTGCAGCGTCCCGAACAGGCTCATGGGCAGGTAGCGGCGCTCGTAACGCGTGGTGATGCGGACGTCTTGCCGGGTCAACGAGATTTCAAAGGGGTGCGCGGACACGTCGAGCCGTCCGCGCGTAAAGTCGTAACCGAACAGTTCGGCGGCGTAAACGTTAAAGGAGCGCTGCTGCGTTTCGGGAAAATCGTAAGTCAAAAAATCCCAGCGTGGTTCGTCACGTGAGCGAATCGCCGCTAGCAGCGGCAGGATGCCCGCTTTAAGCGAGCCGAACAGGTCGGCGAGCGTGCGTGCGGTGAGGCCCGGTTCGTACTGTTGTAAAAGCGCGTCGTAAGGATGCTCGCGGTAGCCGATGGCCTCGGCAAGCCGCTGATTGAGTTCGACCATTTGCGTTAGACACGGAGCAAACAAGTTGAAGTTCGAGGTTTTACGCGCTTCGGCCCAGACCTCTTGCGACACACTTTTCGCGCGGGCGAGGTCGGCGGTGAGCGTCGGTGGAATACGCCCAAACAGGTCTACCGCCTCGCGAACGCTCTGCACGGTGCGTTGCTGAGTGATGTCGTCGGCTGGATTTTCTTCGGCCTCTTCCAACGCCGCTTTAAGTGCGCTACTCGTCAAACGCTCTTGGGCGAGGCTTGCGAGCGTCGCTAACTGTTCGCCTCGAGTCTGGGCACCGCCGGGCGGCATCTGCGTCCGGGCGTCCCAGCTTAAGACGGAAATGGCGTTCAGAATATCGTTAACCTGAGCCACTTGTCCTGTTAAATCTTTGTACGCACGCATACCTCTCCTAAACGTTCCCACAACCCTGCCCACGCATGTAAACCCTCAAAAAGCCGAGGGATTCTAAAAAACTCGTTAGGCGAATGGATATCTTCGTCCCCGACGCCGAACGCAAAAAATACCGTGTCCATACCCAACAAACGCTGAAAGGTCGCGCAAACGGGCACGGTGCCACCGACGCCGACGAGGAGCGGGTCTACGCCGTAAAGGTCGCGTAAAACCGTTTTTGCAGCGCGTAATCCCGGATGCTCGAGGGGTAAACGGTACGCGTCAGCCCCGTGTTCGGACTCCCCGACCTCTAACCGGACACCTTCCGGCAAATTTGCCTCTAGGTGCCTGACGATTTTTTCCATGATGTCTTGCGGGTCTTGCTTCGGCACCAAACGACAGGTCAGTTTGGCGTGCGCCTCACTCGGAATGACGGTTTTGTTTCCCTCACCCTGATACCCACCCCACAACCCGTTGACCTCTAAGGTGGGCCGGTGCCAAGCACGCTCGAGCGTCGTATAGCCTGCCTCGCCGTAAGGTGCAGAACTCCCGACTTCAGTCAGGTAGGCAGCTTCGTCAAAGGGTAATGCTGCCACCGCCTGACGCTCTGCCGGGGTCAGCTCTTCGACCGCATCGTAAAACCCTTTTACGGCGACGCGTCCATTTTCGTCGTGCAAACTGGCAACGAGGCTCGCCATAGCGTGCAGCGGATTGGCAACGCCGCCGCCGTGCCGCCCTGAATGGAGGTCTTTGCCGGGGCCGTAAACGCTAAACTCCAGGGCAGCCAAACCCCGGCTGCTGACGTTCAAAGAAGGCGTGTCAGCTCGCCACATCGCCCCGTCTGCGGAGATGACGAAATCTGCCTAGAGGCGTTCGGCGTGTTCTTTAATAAAGCCCTCGAGGTTTGGGCTACTAACCTCTTCTTCGCCCTCGAACAAAAACTTGACGTTGAGCGGCAAGCGGCCTTTAGTAGCAAAAAACGCCTGCGCGACTTTGATGGTCGTTAGCAGCGGCGCTTTGTCGTCGGAGACGCCCCGCGCGTAGATACGCCCGTCCCGGATGGTTGGCGTAAACGGCGGCGAAGTCCACTTCTTGAGCGGGTCGGGCGGTTGCACGTCGTAATGCGCGTAAACCAAAATGGTGGGTTGGCCCGCTGCGCCGAGCCATTCAGCGTAGACGACAGGATGACCTTCGGTTTCAAAAACTTCGGTCTCGAGCGGCCCCGCCTTTGTCAACTGCGCCGCGACCCAGCGCGCGGCGCGGGCCACCTCATTCTTATAGCTTGCGTCGGTACTGATGCTGGGGATGGCGGCAAACTCGAGTACGTCCTGTAAAACCTCGCCTTTGTGCGCGTCCAAATACGCGTAAACGTTCACCTATTTGCCCCCGTCAACCGACAAGACCTGTCCAGTTATCCAACCCGCATAAGGCGACGCGAAAAACAGTACCCCGTTGGCGATGTCTTCAGGGGTACCGAGCCGCCGGAGCGCGATTTTCTCTACAAGCGCCTGCTGTCCCGCTTCGCCGTAAGACGCCCACTGCTTTTCGGTCGCCGGGTTCGAGCGCACAAACCCCGGTGCAACATTATTGACCGTGATATTCCACGGCCCGAATTCGTGCGCGAGCTGCCGGGTTAAACCGATTTGCGCGGCTTTGGCCGCTGCATACGCCTGAATCCCCGTCAAGCTGACGCCGAGTCCGGCCCCGGAGGAGATGTTGACGATGCGTCCAAACCGCGCCGCTTTCATCACAGGTGCGACGGCTTGAGTGAAGTAAAACGCGCCGTCTACGTTGACGCCGAAGATACGCTCCCAGTCCTCGGCGCTGACCTGCTCGAGCGGCCTTCCTACCTGTCCGAGGACGCCCCCGGCATTGTTGACCAAAATCTCGAGGCCATGTTCAGCGGTCACTTCATTCACAAACGCCTCAACAGCAGCTTTATCTGTTACATCTACGAGGCGCGTCTCTACAGAACCGGCTAAACCGTTAGCTTCTGCTGCGGTTTGGATTAACCCTTTTTGATTTACGTCACCCGCCCACACCGCTGCGCCGAGCGCCGCAAACGAAAGCGCAATCGCCCGCCCGAAGCCGTGCGCGGCTCCCGTCACGATGACCGTTTGGCCCGTAAAATCGAAGCTCACGCGTAACTCAGCTGAGTTTGCCGTAAAACCGCGAGGGCGTCCCAGCCTTGGGCGCGGCGTCCGTCTTCGATGTCGTGCACAAGTTGGGTAAGTTTTGCCGTAATCGGCGTGGCAACCCCGACGCGCCGCCCTGCCTCAACAATCGCCCCGAGTTGCGGGTCAACCTCGGTACGGCGTTTGCGCACCGCCAAATCTCGCCAGATGCCGCTGTGCGTTTTCGCCGACTTGCGGTTGAAGGCCACCATCTCGTCAAGCGACCGCTGCGACACGGCTTCCGGCGTGTCCGGCAGAAACGCCTGCGGATCGAAGCCGTTAAACGCTTCAGGTTGAACGTTTAACGCTTCAGCAACCCGTAAAACCTCTTGACCCAGCGCAATGTAAAGCGTGCGGTACTCGGGATGGTCTAACGCGTCGGCAATGGAGGCGTTGGTCAGGGCGGTGGCAAAGAGCATCGCGCCGTAAGCCAATTTGCCCCACAAGTAACCCCAGATGTTCGGCGTAGTGATGGCTGCGTCGTCAAAGGTCAAAAACAGCTCGTGTAACGCTTTGAGCCGGGGTGTCTCCTGACCGTCCAGCTCACCTAAAACGACCGCGCCGCGTCCACCGTAGTGAATCACGCCCGGCTCAAGGTAGTCTGCGCCGAAGTTGACGAATGAACCGACGACGTAAGCCTCTCCGAGTTTGTCTGCCAGCGTCTGCTCGTTGAGCCCGTTTTGGACTGAAACGACGTAACCGTTCTTAGATAGGTGAGGGAGCAGGGCGGTAAGTGCTGTTTCGGTATGTTGTGCTTTGGTGCAGAGCAGCACGCAGTCCCACTGCCCGGTAAGCTTTGCGGGAACGAACGCGGGTACGCCGACGTTAAAGGTTTCAATCGGCCCGGTAATATTTAGCCCCTTGTCGGCAATGGCCTCGATGTGCTCCACAACCGTATCAACGAGCGTCACGTCATGACCTGATCGCGTAAAATACGCGCCCAGGGTGCCGCCGATTGCCCCTGCACCCCAGAGCAGGACCTTCACGCGTTGCCCCAGTCTTTTGCCAACAGTTCCCGCGTCTCATTGACAGCCACGTCCCAGATAGCCTGCATGTCTTCATTTGAACGCTGAAAGTAGCCGCCGAAATTGCCCTCTTGGAGATACTCGCGGAGTTCTTGCGGGGTCAGCAGCCGCATGTGCGCGGGGTCGATCATCGGCTTCTGCTCACCCGGCAGCTCAACCCCCGGCAGCCGCGTCCAGGGAAAGTTTTCCATCCACGACGCGTGCGAGGCTTGCGGGTCGGTCTCATGAACTTTTTGAATTGTTTTGGGCGCGCTCCACCAGTTGTGAAACTTGACGCGGCAACCGGGGTTATCGGCCATCCACTCGCTGACGAAGCCTTGCGCCGGGGCGTTCCCGCCGTGTCCGTTGACAAGCAAGATGCGGCGGAAGCCGTTTTCGGCGAGGCTGTCGAGCAGGTCTTTTACGACACTCAAATACGTCACGGTGCGCAGCGTAAGGCTGCCGGGGTAAGCGCGAAAGTAGGGCGTCAACCCATAATTGACCGTCGGAAACACGGGGACGCCGAGCGGTTCGGCAGCCGCGAGTGCGACCCGTTCGGCCAGGATATTGTCAACACAAAGGCTCAAATAAGCGTGTTGTTCGGTTGAACCGAGGGGCAGAACAACCCGGTCGTCACCTTGAAGATACGCTTCAACTTGTAGCCAGTTCATTTCGCGGATGTTCATCTTGCCTCTTTTCAAAGCGCAATTTTTCAATCAAGGGAAGCAGTTTCGTTTCGACTGAATGGGTTTCAGGCGTGTGACGGTATTCAAAGGTGACGACGTGAGGTGGCGCGGCCTCTGCAACCACTTCGGAACCGGTGGCGTAGACAACGACTTCACTCCAGGCGAGCAGGTCGGGCAGGGCAGGATTATGGAGGGTGCAGGGGCGCACCTCAGCGCCGGGTGCACAGTGGACGACGCCGTTTTTCATCGTCGGTAAAAACTCCGGGAAGGTTGCGACCAGCCCGAGCCGGGTTTGCGGGGCAAGCGCAGCGAGCGCAGCCCGAACGTCTTCGGTGGGCAGTAGGTTCACCGAAGTTAGCGGCCGCGCCGCGCCGAGCAGTTTGCGCACCGCACCTTCACGGTGCCCCAGCGTAATCACGAGGTCGGCGTCTGCACATAGCGTTTGTCCTTCAAACTGAGCCAGCTCGTCCAGTGTGATTCCTCTAAGCTGGTCGGTCGGTTTCAAAAAGTGCCGCAGCGCGTCGGTGTAGGCGCGGGTCGCCTCGGGAAAAATCCCGACGAAGACGAGTTCGAGCGGCCTAGTGGGGCGGTAGCTGCTCACTTTAAGCTGTACGAGTTGCGCGAGTTCAGCGGCCTCGTACCCTAAAGCGTAGGCACGGTCAATCAGTTCGTCGGCGATACGGTGCAGCGCCGTAAAATCGCGCGCAGGCGTGCGCGGCGATTCGGTGACGTAGGTACCTTTGCCGGGAACGGTCTCGAGCAGCCCTTCTTGTAACAACTCTTTATAGACTTGCGACACCGTGGCGGGTGCGACGCCCAGGGTACGCGAGAGGTCGCGTACCGACGGGAGTTTGCTGCCCCGCCCGATGTCGCCGCAGGCGACGCCGTACTCGAGCTGCCCGCGCAGCTGCACGCCGACGGGGATGGGGAGGGAGCGGTCGAGGTAGAAGTGCATACTGGGGCTCAGGATTAAGCCGGTCTGGAAAGCTGCTCGGTTTCAGAAGTAGGGGGCCTGAAAGTAGAACCTCGAGCAGGTTCGTAAAGGTGACACGCGGCCGAGTGGCCCGGTTGGGGTGCGTCTGCTACACGGGGCTCGAGCCTGGGCTTCTCGGTTTTGCAGCGGTCAAATGCATGCGGGCAGCGGGTATGAAACGCGCAACCACTCGGCACCTTGAGCGGGCTCGGCAGCTCGCCCTGTACGGCGGCGACCGTGCTCTTTTTCGCCGGATCGAGGTCGGGTGCGGCAGCGAGGAGCGCCTGCGTATAGGGATGCTGCGGACGCGCGAAGAGCGTTTCGGTATCGGCAACCTCAACGACGTTACCTAGATACATCACCGCGACGCGGTGCGAGATGTGGTGCACCAGCCGTAAATCGTGCGCGACGAAGAGCACGGTAAGGTGCAGTTTGTCTTGTAGCTCTAGCAGCAAATTGACGACCTGCGCTTGTACCGATACGTCGAGCGCAGAGACAAGTTCGTCGGCGACTAAACATTCGGGTTCGACAGACAAGGCGCGAGCAATCCCGATACGCTGACGCTGCCCCCCGGAAAACTCGTGGGGCAGCCGCTGCGCCGCGCTTTGCGGCAAACCGACAAGTCCTAACAGCTCGCTAATTCTCGTTTTGACTTTGCTGGGCGAGCAGATGCGGTGAACCCGTAACGATTCGGCGAGGGTTTGTTCGACCGTCATCCTTGGGTTTAGCGAGCTGTAGGGGTCTTGAAAAACCATCTGCACGCGGCGGTTGTACGCCCGGAGTGCCCCACCGCGGAGCGCCCGCACATCTTCGCCGCCGTATTCGATGCTGCCGTCCTCGGCTTCGTAAAGCCGCACCAGGCAACGCGCCAGCGTAGATTTGCCGCACCCCGACTCGCCGACGATGCCTAAGGTTTCGCCGCGCTGAACCTCCAAGTTCACACCCGTCAGCGCGCGCACGACCGGTTTCGTCGTGCCGCGCAGTCGTCCCCAAAACGGCGCTTTCACCGGAAACGTCTTCGTCAGATTTTGAACTTTGAGGAGCGTCTCGCTCACGCAGTCACCTCCGTGCTAGTGGCGGGTTTGGGTAACAGCTCATGATGAATACACGCCGAGAGATGTTCCGGGGCGACACCAGCCAGAGGTGGTACCGCTTTCAGACAAGCCTCGTCGGCGTAAGCGCAGCGCGGTGCGAAAGCGCAGCCGCCCGGCAAGTCCAAAAGGTTGGGCGGCGCACCGGGAATCGGCGAGAGGGGTTGCCGCCGCGACCCTTCACCGGGGAGCGACCGTAAAAGCCCGAGCGTATAAGCGTGTTGCGGCGTTCCCAGAAGCTCCGCAACCAGCGCAGTTTCGACGATACGTCCGGCGTACATTACGGCCACCCGGTCGCACGTCTGCGCCACCACACCGAGGTCATGGGTAACGATGACGACGCTCATCTCGAGCTGATCTTTAAGCCGCAGCAGCAGCTTTAAGATTTGGTCTTGGATGGTCACGTCGAGCGCGGTGGTCGGTTCGTCGGCTAACAGGAGTTTCGGATTTGAGGCAAGCGCAATGGCGATCATCGCCCGTTGCCGCATCCCGCCGGAAAACTGGTGCGCGTAGTCGCCCAAACGTTCGCGGGGTGAGGGAATGCCGACGAGCGACAGGAGTTCTTCAGCGCGTGCCCTGGCCTCTTTTTTCGAGAGCCGCTCGTGCTCGTCTAGACTCTCTAAAATCTGCTCACCGACGCTCAGCACCGGATTCAGCGCGGTCATCGGTTCTTGAAAGATGATGCTGATCTCGCCCCCCGTGACCTTACGCAACCGTTCGGGCAAGACTTTGAGCAAGTTTTCGCCTTGCCACCTCACTTCGCCGTTCAGCTTGGTCGGGGGGCGCAACAGCCGTAAGATCGAACGTAACGTGACACTCTTGCCCGAACCCGATTCACCGACGATCCCCAAGACCTCACCCGGATATACGTCGAAGCTGACGTCGTTGACAGCTTGTAGGGGGCCCCTTGGGGTTGAAAACGTGGTGCTTAGGTTGCGCACCGATAATATAGGCTCGCTCACGCGCGCGGCCTTAGCAGGTCGGCCAGCCCGTCCCCGATCAGGCTGAACGTGATGCCCGCAACAGTCAGCGCCAGACCCGGGAACGTCGTCATCCACGGGGCCGTCACCATAAAGTTTTTGCCGTCGGCGACCATCACGCCCCATTCAGCGGTCGGGGGTTGTGCGCCGAGGCCCAAGTACCCCAGCGACGCGCCGAGCAAGATCCCGAGCGACATGTCGGTCATAAGGTAAACGATGGCGGGCGTAACGGCGTTGGGTAAGAGGTGGCGGAAGATGATTCGGGTGGGGGAATAGCCCATCACCTTGGCGGCCTGCGCGTACTCGGCTTTTTTCTGTACCATCATCTCACCGCGCACAAGCCGCGCGTAGTAAATCCAACCCACTGAACTTACGGCGATGTAGAGGTTTAAGAGGCCGGGGCCTAAAATGGCGACGATAGCGATGACCAACACCAAAAATGGAAATACGACGACAACATCGACGATGCGCCCGAAAATGGCGTCGAGCCAGCGCCCGTAGTAACCGGTCAGCGCTCCGACAATCGTCCCAAAGACAAAAGGGAACAGGGTGGTAAAAAGGGCGATCTGCAGGTCAACTCTCGCGCCCCAAATCACGCGTGAAAAGATGTCGCGGCCGAAATTATCGGTGCCGAACGGGTGCGCGGCGCTCGGGCCTTGCATCAGCGCGGTGTAGTCGAACTCAGATGGGTCATAAGGGGCAAGCTGAGCCGGGAAAAAAGCCGTTGCTAAAAATACGGCGAGAAGCAGCAGACCGACGAGCAGGGTCGGTTTAGGACGCACGCGCAAGAGGCTGCGCGGGGCGTTGCGGTTACTGAGCGCAGGGGTAGCCACTAAAAACCTTCTTTAGGCGTACTCGGTACGCGGGTCGAGCGCAGCGTAAACGAGGTCGGTGAGGAGAAACACGACTGAGACGAGCAGCGCAAAGGTCAGGGTCAGCCCCTGAATCACGGCGTAGTCACGCCCGAAAATAGCGTCAACCATCAGGCGTCCAACGCCGGGAATCGCAAAGACGGTTTCAGTGATGACCGCGCCCCCGATGAGCTGTCCGATGCTGAGGCCGAAGAGCGTAACGGTCGAGATGAGGGCGTTACGCAAGATATGTTTAAGGATGACTACCCGCCTCTTAAGCCCTTTCGACCGAGCGAACTCAACATATTCAGCGCTAAAAACCTCGATAATCGACGCACGTAAATTGCGCATCAAAATAGCTGCCAGATAAAACCCCAGCGAGAGTGCGGGCAAAAAGAGGTAGTACAGGTTCTGGATGAAGTTGTTGCCGATACCCCCTACCGGAAACCAACCTAAGCGTGCGCCGAAGAAGGTCAAGAGTTGCAAGCCGACGTAAAAAACTGGTACCGAGAGTCCAACTTGGAAGACGCCGCGAATGAGCGCATCAACCCACGTGCCCCTGGTAAACGCTGCTAAAATCGCCAGCGGCACCGCCAAAATCGCTGCAAGAACAGCCGCGTAAAGCGTGAGCAGCAGCGTAATCGGCATCCTTTGAGCGATCAGCGTCAGCACCGGCACCTTGAGGTTTAAGGACGCACCCAAGTCGCCACGAAAAAAGTTCTGCACGAAAATACCGAACTGTACCGGGAGCGGCTTGTCGAGACCCAACTGCTGATTAATCCGCGTAATTGCTTCCGGCGTCGCCCGTTCGCCCAAAATCGCGCTCGCCGGGTCGCCAGGTAAAAGGCGCACCATCACAAAAACGAGCAGCATCACAACGAAAAATGTAGGAATAATCTGTAAAAGCCGGGTTAGGGCGTACTGCCACCTGTTCACTTGAT
Source organism: uncultured Trueperaceae bacterium (assembly GCA_963799485.1). Lineage (GTDB taxonomy): Bacteria > Deinococcota > Deinococci > Deinococcales > Trueperaceae > Truepera. The sequence continues at coordinate 235,049 of CAWCXJ010000007.1, read as the reverse complement.
CCCCAGTTCATCAGCGCGGTCTTAGTTGATCAGCCCCGTAAGGCTGCTCTGGTGGAAGCTACTGCTCGAGGTACGCACCCTTAAAGATGTTGTTCCCCAGCGGAATCTGCACAAACCCCTTGACCGAGGTTTGCAGCGCGACAGGAAAGGGGGTTTCGTATAAGAACACAATCGGCGCTTGGTTCATGTAGATGCTCTGGATTTGGCGGTACGCGTCGGCGCGTTTGGCGGTGTCGAGTTCGCCCTGGCTCGCGGCAAAAAGGGTGTCGATCTCGTCGTTTTGAAAGCCCGTGTAGAGCGACTCGATGTTGTCAAAAATCGCAAAGTACGAGGTGATCTGGCTCGGATCGTTGATGTCGTTCGTCCACCCCGCGACGCGCGTATCGAAGTCGGCACTCCGGTAGCGTTCGGCTTCGGTGGCGGCCTCGAGCTGTTCAATCGTGATCCGCACGCCGAGCTGTCCCCACATATCTTGCAGTGCGGTCGCTAACGCGACGTCGTTGGCGCTCCCAGTCGTCGTCAAGATACTCACGTCAAAACCGTCCGCGTAACCCGCTTCGGCGAGCAGCGACTGGGCCTGCTCGAGGTCGTACGGATAACCCGGTTGCGCGGCGTAAAGCGGCGTGGTTGACGACATGTACGACTGCATCGGCGTGCCGTTGCCAAAGGCGACAACTTGAATCAGCGCCTCTTTATTGGTGGCGTAGTTGAGTGCTTGCCGAACCCGCAGGTCAGCCAAGGGATTGACCGAACCGTCGTTGAGCTCCGGGCGATTGTTCAGCAAGACCGTATTGACCTGCGTCGAGGGAAACAGCTCCATGCTGAGGCGCGAATCGTTCTCGAGTTCAGCAACGCGGCTTAAAGGGATGGATTCGGCACCCTGAAGTTCACCTGCTTGGAGCCGTAAAATACGGGTGTTGTCGTCGGTGACGATTTCAAAGCGTACACTGTCGAGATATGGTAGCGGCTCGCCGTCTGCGCCCATTTCCCAGTAGTACGGATTCTTTTTCATCACCATATACGAGCCGCGCCGCCACTCACTGAGCACGAACGGCCCCGACCCGATGGGTTTTTCGGCGAACGCTTCGGCTTTTTCGGCGTCGGTTGCGCCGGGGGCAGCCTCGAACAGCTTTTGCGGCATGATCGCCGAGTTAAAGGTCGCGAGCGCCGCACGCAGCGTCGCGTCGGGGCGGGAGAGTGTAATCGTGACCTCGCCGTCACCGGCTTCGACAGACTCGACAGACGCTAAGGTAAAGTTCCAGATACCGTTATCTGGATTCCGTGCCCGGTCGAGCGACCATTTCACGTCTTCCGGCGTGATCGGCGACCCATCGGCAAACTTGATATCAGGGCGGAGCGTCACCGTGTAAATGAGGCCATCTTCTGAGGGCACGACTTCGGTGGCGAGCCCTGGCTGAACTCCCTTACCGTCTTCGGTCGGCTGAAGCAGCGTGTCGTAAAGGTTCGTCAGCACCCAGATGTCGAGGTTGGCGTCGTTCAGAACCGGGTCTAAAAAGAGCGAGTCGGCGTAGCGCCCGTAACGCATTTCACCGCCACGTGTCTGAGCGAACGCGCTGCCAAACAGCACCAGACACAAACTGAGCAAAAGGGGAACGAGTCTTTTCACGAATCTCCTCACCAAGGGCCTCCAGGTAACAGTCTGCCGATTTCCTGGCCGGGGATCGCACAACTGTTATGGTAGACTGTAACAGTTAATAGATATACAGTCAACCGTTAAAGTTTTCGTTAGCGTCAGGCAGCGAAAACGGACATAACCGTTCGTAAGCTGCGCCGATACCGAGCGTTTGAGCGTCCGTTTGCGGTGCAGTAACGATTTGCAACCCTACCGGTAGCCCGTTTTCAAAACCGCATGGGACGGAAAGTGCGGGGAGGCCGAGCAGATTAAAGGGGCCGGTAAAGTGCATCTCGGCCTCGCCTTCGTCGCCGGTCACACTCGGGTCTTCGGAGGGTGCTACCCACGGCACCGTCGGCATGAGCAGCGCGTCCACCGAGCGGAAATGCTCGGTAAAGCGGGTTTGCAGGGTTTTTCGAATTCCCTGTGCTTTCAGGTAGGTTATCGCGGAAACGGCCGAGCCTCCCTCGAGCTGTGCTAACGTTCCGGGTGCGTAGTCCTCCCGATACTCTGGAAGAAAATCTTCGTGAATCAGACTTGCTTCGGGGAGCAGTATGTCTAACAGGGCAGCGTTGGCTCCCGCGAGCCCCAGATCGATTTCTATCATTTTTGCGCCCGCTGCACGAAACGCACTACACGCCTCAGCAAACGCTGTTAAAACGCCCTCTTCAATCTCGGTGCGTTCCAAGTAGCCCGGATCAACGCCAAAACGTAGACCGTCGAGTGCAGGGCTGACCGGAAAATGCTGCCCGGTCAGTGCCTCTAGCAGCGCTGCCGCATCGCGGCAGTTGCGCGCAATCGGCCCTATATGGTCGAGTGACTCAGACAAGGGGAAAACGCCTTTGGTATCAACTAAACCGTAGCTCGGCTTGAAGCCGACGACGCCACAGTAAGATGCCGGAATGCGAACCGAGCCACCCGTATCCGTGCCGACTGCGGCGCAGCATAGCCCTGCGGCAACCGCGGCGGCGCTGCCCCCCGACGAACCTCCGGCGGTGCGCGACTGACGCCACGGGTTGAGCGTTGGGCCGAAGTCCGGGTGAACCACGCCGTAGGCGAACTCGAGCAAGTTCGTTTTGCCTAAACTGATCGTGCCTGCTGCTTTAAGGTGGCGGACAATATCGGCGTCCTGCGGGAGGTGCGACGTTCTCACGCTAGAACCGTAAGTCGTGCGTACCTCGTCGGTATCGATGAGGTCTTTCAGGGCCACCGGAACGCCGTGCAGCAGCCCCCGGTCTACGCCTCTTAGCAGCTCGGCCTCTGCTCGTTTTGCTTCTTGTAACGCGGTTTCTGCCGTTATGGTGACGAAGGCGTTGAGCGCCGGGTTAAGCCGTTCGATACGTTTCAAGCACGTTTTGACTACTTCTACCGGCGATAGCTTTTTCTGACGGTATAAAGTGGCGAGCGCGGTGATACTGAGGCTGTCCATCGTCTTTCTAAAATAGGACGCGAGCACGCGCAGCACAACCCGGTGCGCGCCAGACTGCCCATATGGTAGTTCTCTTACCGGCATTGAAAAGCCAAAGGGTAGGTGCAGGCGCACATCTTAGAAGCGGCGTAAACCGATAGTGCATCAGACTCGCATGTCCTTTGGTATGTCGTCGCGCTAAGTACGGGACAAACTTAACCCCTACCGACTCGGAGTCGGTAGGTTGAGACGCTTGGCTTGGGTTTCGGGGGTCACGTCAGGTGATGGCGGGGATTAAGGAACTCGCGACCGCCGAAGTGTTCCGGGTTCATCCACTCGACAGCTACGGCGACTTCCCCGGATTGCAGGACTCTTTGGGGTAGTAGTGGTTTACGGATGATGGTAGACAGCCGCGAGCAAGCACTTTATGACTTTTAGGTTTTCGAGGGAGCAAGGTGAATAGAGAACAACTACGAACGGTTATCAGTAGCGCGCGCGATTAAGTTGCGGCGTGGTGGGTTAGGCGTCCAGGGATACATGGAAGAAATCTCGTGGCTGCTTTTTTTGAAGGCGCGCTAAAGTCAGAGAATCAGCTCGACATCTTCGGGTAACGGCACCAGGCCGAGCCGTAAAAGGTAACGCTGCGCTCCACTTTTCGCGGCGTATACCTCAAAGAGCGTGTGCAGGTCGTGCTGTAAACGTTTGGCATCGTCGAAGTCCAGATAGATAGCGTCGTGTGCGGTCGTCAGCGTCGCGGGCGCGTCCGGCTCGAGTGCGGTTACAGGGTGTCCCGGCGCTTTAGCAAGGCTGGTCGTAAAAATCCCCGCCTCGTTCCGAAAAATGAGTTCGCCCCAATCCGGGAGATGTTCGCCGTAAACGTGTTCGATACCCCTTCTGGTCATCTGCTCGAACTCGTCTAACCAAACATTTTGAGAGGTCATTCGCAAACGGTTCGGAATAAAAAAAGCGTCGGCAACCGTCCGGTAACATTTAAGCGCCCGACCCTTGCGGGTCTGTTCCCGCGTCACCTCCAAAATGCCCACCTCGCAGTAACGGGTCACGTGCCTGAAGGTCGTGCTAAGGGGCGCACCGATTTCTCGAGCAACTTCTGCGACAAGCCGTTCGCGTCCAAGAAACGGCGCGATAAAGCGGGCGTGTTTGGGCTCGAGCAACATCCGCGCAGCTTCCGGCGTCGTCACCGTAAACGGGCTGCTTTCATTTTTCTCTTTCACTGAGAGCAGCTTAGCCCAAAGCTGAGGGTATGACTACCTCAGCGGCTCATCCCTTCCGGCACACGCCTTTCGTCTGGTTCTGGCTCGGTCAGAGTGTGTCGCTTTTAGGCGACCGTGTGTACAGTGTGGCGCTGCCGTTTCTGGTGCTCGCGCTGGGCGGCAGCGCCGGTGAAATCGGACGGGTGCTGGCGGTCTACGCGGTGCCGCAACTGCTCTTTTTGCTGACCGGTGGCGTCTTGGTCGATAGGGTTCCGAGGCGTCTGACGATGCTTGTAAGTAACGTACTTCACGCATTCTTGCTGGGCGTCGTCTTGGTATTGATGGTGAGTGGGAGGCTTGAGCTACCCCACCTTTACGTCCTCTCCGGAATGTTCGGTCTGCTGAGCGTATTTTTTATGCCCGCGACGATGAGCATCACGCCGCAACTCGTCCCCCGTGAGGTGTTGCCCCAAGCCAACGCTATGCGCTCGTTCGCTTCGGAGCTGGCGGGTATTCTCGGGCCACCCCTCGGGGGCATCCTTATCACGCTGGGGAGCCTGAGTCTGGCACTCGGTTTCGACGCACTGACGTTCGTACTCGGGACGCTCTGTCTGCTGGCGATGCGGCCCCGTCCTGTAGAGCGTCAAGCCGAAACGACCCCCGGTTACTGGCAAGACCTCAAAGCAGGGTTTCGGTACGTGGCGGGCTCGCGTTGGTTGTGGGTGACAATTGTGCTCTTTTCATTCGTCAACATTTTTGTTGCCGGGGTTACGACTGTGCTCCTCCCCTTGCTGGCAGAAACGCGTTTTGCCGGTGCCACGTCGCTCGGCTGGCTTTTGTCCGGGATGGCGGGCGGCGCATTGTTTACGGCGCTCGTACTCAACCGAATCACCCTACAGCGGCGCGGTTGGGCTGCCTATCTTGCGGTTGCCGTCTCCGGGTTAGGGCTGGTCGGCGTAGGATTCTCGCCGCACATCGTCCTCGGCGTAGGGGCGATGGTGTGCGTCGGTGCGAGCCTCACGGTCTTCGGCGTCGTGTGGGAGACGACGGTGCAGGCGCTCGTCCCAGAAGAGCTGCTCGGGCGCGTGTTCAGCCTCGATATGCTCGGGTCGTTTGCCCTCTTACCGCTCGGGTTTATTACAACCGGTTTTTTAGCCGAGCGTGTTGGAACTTCACCGCTGATTTTGGTTTACGGATTTGCAACTGTCTTTCTGGCCTTTACGGGCTTACTTGTACCGGCAGTGCGGCGCTTGTAATCGTCTGTTCGCTTTCGGTAAACCCTCGAGAGACACGTCGTTTTCTGTAAGCCTTCTTGCCCACGTCTGGAACGCTACTTGCTACCATACACCCATGTCAGATCCCCTTACTTACGACCTTGCGATCGTCGGCGCCGGCCCTATCGGAACCGAGGCCGCCATCCGCGCCAAACGCGCCGGGATGTCGCATATTCTGCTCGACAAGGGCGCGATGGTTGACGCTATCTACCGCTGGCCCACGTTTCTGACCTTTTTTACGACGAGTGACCGCCTCGAGGTCGGCGATCATCCGTTTGTGACCGCCATCGACAAACCGACGCGGCGCGAAGCCTTGGAGTATTACCGTAAAGTCGCGCAGCGTGAAGGGCTCAACGTTCGGCTTTACAGTCCCGTAACCGACGTAAAACGTACCAGTGAAGGCTTTGAACTAAATGTCGTTCCGGAGAACAAACCCGCCGAAGCGGTTCGTGCCCGTAAAGTTGCGGTAGCGACCGGCTATTTCGATACGCCCAAAATGCTCGGTGTTCCCGGTGAAGACTTGCCAAACGTCTCGCACTACTTCGACGAAGCGCACCTGCACTGGGGCCGTAACGTCACCATCATTGGGGCGGGTTCGTCGGCGGCCGACGCTGCTTTGGAGCTGTACCGCGCCGGGGCGAAGGTCACGATGGTTCACCGGGGCGATAGTTTTCGGCATTCGCTCAAATACTGGGTCAAACCAAACCTAGAAAACCGTATCAAAGAAGGCTCGATTACCGCGCATTTTAACAGCGTCGTCCGGGAGATTACGCCGACAGACGTCATCTTTGACAAACAGGGCGAAACGTTCAGCATCCCGACGGACGTGACCTTTGCCCTGACCGGTTACTACGCTGCGCCCGGCGGCTTCTTGGGGAGTTTGAACATTGAGCGAAACTCACAAGACCATTCGGTCACGCTCGACCCCGAAACATTCGAGAGCACCGTCCCCGGACTCTATTTCATCGGCTCGGCAGGCTTCGGCGACCGCACCAGCGACGTATTTATCGAAAACGGCCTGGTTCACGCGCGGCAAGCCGTGGCCGACGTTGTGCAAAAGCTAAAACCGGAGATCGTCGGCGTTTCGTAGCGATTTGACCGTTTGCAGCAGGTGTCTCGAGCCGCACTTGATAGTGACCTATGTTGTTAATGGCCTATTTTTGGGCGCGGCGCTGCAAGCGAAATCCCACAGGTTCAGGGCCTGTTTCAGCAACTGCACTACTCGGTCACTTTTTATCAAAAAGGGGAGCGGGCCGTTCACCTCGAGCCTGGTGTTTCCTTGCCGCAAGAAGACCCTGTCTTCCCTGACGATACTGGTAAATGACGATACCGATAACCTAACGATACTGATAAATGACGATACCGATAAATAGTGCGCTGTCCGGCAGCTCGAGTTCGGGTGCCTGTCCCCGCCGAAAAAAGCTGCCGACGCCAAAACTTCCGGCAGCCAGCTCTGCAAAGATGCCCGCGTAAAGCCGTTCTCCTGCCGAGAGCGCGAACAGCAGCGGCACCGCAAAAACCGCACCTAAAAAACAGACGGTGGCGGTGAAGGAGTAGCCGACCGCCGTTGCGCCTAGCGGTAAGATAAAGCGGGTGACAGACACGCAAACCTGATTTACCGCCCAGGTTGACCCCGACTTCGTAACTTTATCCCCTTGCGCCGCGTAGGCCAAAACGCAACCGGGCAGAGCTAACGCCACGAACTTGGTAAGACCTTACAAAACGCAGCAGCTGGGTTTCGTCATAATGTCGGTAGACGGTAGCGCAAAACTGCCGCTGCGTTCGTCTAAAGTCAAGGCCGTAGCAGACCAAGCTTGGTTGGGGGGCAACTGTGGAAAATATGGAGAATTTGTTTACGTACTCGCCCGTCTCGTGGGACATCGTTTCGCAAGTCTTGACCTTTGGGGTAGGAGCGCACCTCGCCGCGCTCCTTTATTTTTGCCTGACGATCGGTCAGGTTGCGCCGCGCTACCGCTTGTCCAACGTCCTTTCGGGTGTGGTGATGATCTCGGCGGCGCTGATTTTGTTTCAGCAGCAGCAGAGCTGGCAAAATGCGTTCGTCTTTAACGGCGACGTGTGGGAGCGGAGCAACGCAACCTTTTCCAACGGCTACCGCTACATGAACTGGACCATCGACGTACCGATGCTGCTCACCCAGCTTTTGATCGTTGCCGGGTTTGCCGGGGCACGGTTTCGCCGCTACTGGGTGCAGTTCGTGGTTGCGGGACTGGCGATGATCTACGCCGGGTACGTCGGACAGTTTTATGAAACGACCAGCACGGCGCAGCTCTATATCTGGGGCACCATCAGCACGGTTTTCTTTTTGTGGATTTTAGTGATCGTCTGGCGCGTCACACACCAGTCGCTACCGGACCTGCCCGACAACGCCAAGGGGCTGATGCGCGGGGTGTTTTGGCTGCTTTTCATCTCTTGGATGCTCTATCCGGGCGCGTACCTGATGCCGGTCATCTGGTTTGGCGAAGGCGGCTCAGTCGCGCGGCTTATCACCTTTACGGTAGCCGACGTGACCTCCAAGGTCGTTTACGGCGTGCTGCTCGGTTATATCGCGCTGCGGCGGAGTAAAGCCGAGGGGTTCCGGCCCGCGCTCACATCAGAAGGTGAAACTCGCAACCCGGCTCAGTACGTCAACACAGAGAATTAGACCTATTTAGCCTTGGGGGCGGTGAGCTGAAACCGGCTCACCGCCTAAGAAGCGAAGGTGGCTGCGTCTAAACCTCGGGTTTAAGCAGGGTGCTCAAGTCCGCCCACCCATAAGCCACTGCCCGGAGCGACATATCGGCAATTTCGACGGTTTTACTGCCTAAAAGGTCGCCGCCGAGCCGTTCGTAAAAACGGCAGGCGGCGTTGTCTTCAATTACCCAGGTAATCATGGTGTCGAGCCCCCGGTGAATAAGCTCTTCGGCAACTGCCGCCACAAGCCGCCGCCCGAGGCCGCGCCGCTGATAGGTCTCGAGGGTGTAGACCGCGTAGAGTTCGCCGCTGTAACCTTTGGCTTCCGGGGTATCCTGGCGCGCTCTGCCCCCGGCGGAAAACCCTACGACCTTGCCCTGGTCTTCAGCAACGATTAAAAACGAGGTGCTCGCTTCACCGAACGACTCTTCCCACATCGTTTCGCGGGCGTCGTAAGAGAGGTCGTTGAGGTAGCTTTTGGGAAGGATGTCTTTATAGGTCGTGCGCCAGCTGTCCACATGAACTTTGGCAATTGCCGGTACGTCGTCGGGGCGGGCAGGTCGAATCTCCATCGTCAGACCATCATAAGTCGAAACCGGCCCGCGCAGGTACTTATGCGGCAACCTCAGCGTTTCGCGCGTAGGCCGCTTACGAAAAGCGTCACAGATAGTCCGGCTCAGCAGCAAACCTGCCCCTGTAAGGCACTTAGCAACTCGGTGATTCTCCTGTGCGTGGTAGAGTCCGCTTTGTGAATCAAGCCGAAAAAGACTTTTTAACCAAGTTACTTATGGCCCCCGGTACCAGCGGCTTCGAAACAAAACCCGCCGACGTTTACGCGGCGCAAGCCGAAAAGTACGGCGCTACCGTAAAGCGCGACGTTTACGGTAACGTCTACGCGACATTTGGCACGGGCGGCAAGCCTCGAGTGATGCTCGCCGGACATTTGGATGAAATCGGCCTGCTCGTCACCTACATCGACAAAGAAGGTTTTATCTACTTCAAGGGCGTCGGCGGTTGGGACTCGCAGCAACTCGTCGGACAGCGGGTACGCGTCGTGGGTTACAAAGGCGAACTGATGGGCGTCATCGGCAAAAAGCCTATTCATCTGATGGAAGGCGAAGAGCGCAGCAAAGTTTCTAAAATCGAGACCTTGTGGATCGACGTCGGAGCCAAAAGCGGCGACGAAGCCAAAGAACACGTCCGGGCCGGGGATTTTGCCGTTATCGAACAACCCGTTCTGGAGCTCCTCAACGGTCGGCTCGTTTCAAAAGCCGTCGACGACCGTATCGGGGCGTTTATTGTTCTTGAGGCCGCCCGCCGCGCCGCAGAGTCCGGAGCCGAGGTGACTGCTGTCGGAACAGTGCAAGAAGAAATCGGCGGTATCGGCGCGTATATTGCCTCGCATACCCTTGAACCCGACGCTGCGATTGCCGTAGATGTAACGCACGCAACCGATGTACCGACGGTAGACGTCAAACGCGAGGGTGAAAAACCGTTCGGTTCGGGCGCTGAACTGACCACCGGGTCGTATGCCCACAGGGAGCTGACAGCGCTCTTAGAGGAAACCGCCGAAGCCGAGGGGATTCCGCACACGTTCGGCACCTCAGCCGCGCACACCTACACCGACGCCGACGACATCGCCAAAAACCGTAGCGGCGTACCGACGGCGGTTGTCAGCCTGCCCAACCGCTATATGCACTCGCCCGTTGAGATGATCGACCCGGAGGACGTCGAGAACGTCATCAAGTTGATTGCGGCGGCTATTAGGCGGTTAAAGCCGGGTATGACGTTCACCCGGTGAGTTGAATCCGACTCTGGTCGAGAAAGAGCCACCAAGCGACTCCTGCCATGCTGCTTTTACAACGATCCTTAGTTTTACCGAACGGCGTTTTTTATCATCAACCTCCGGCAATAGGCTTAGGGGATTGAAAGTAAGGCGTGAGCTATGAAGCGGTTAAAGGGCTGAAACCAGAAGCGTTCAAGCAGTTGGCGGGCGTGAAGCCGCAAGTGTTGAGGGCGTATCTCAAAAAACGTCAAATCAGAGAGACGAACTGCATAAAGCCGGGGGATGGATTTTAAGAGCTGGCGCACCGTAAAAAGACCTGTCCGAGAAGTATCCACCTTCTCGGACTTGTAATTGGCGGTTTTGAAGTTGGTCGAAAGCCGAAGTGTTGCCTGCCATCCTCGAGCGGTTGGCTCATGACCTGTACGTGCGGGGTGACACTGATTTGTCCGAGTGTTTTATCGACGAGACGTTTACCCAGCTAAAAAAGGGCTCTCGAAGTCGGCAAGACCAAGCGAGGTAAAAGCAGCAGGGTTATGACCATTGCCCCAACGCTTGATTGGTGACAAAGCCTGCGGCAGCGACCTGTTAGACGCGGAGCCGGCCCAATCCGGTCTTGACATGATTGCACTACACCGACGTAACCGCGAAAAGGCCGGGACTCGAGACGATAGAAAACCTAGTTACCAGCGTCGGTGAAAAGTCGAGTGCTTTTTTAGTTGGCTCTACCGCACTTCAGAGGCTTGCCTGCACCGTTATGCTGTTGAGGCATTTTTGCGGTGGGCTCTAGCCTGCTTAAGCCAAAAGGCGCGTTATGATAGCCAGACTGTGCCGGAAACTTTAGACCACCCCCTTATCAGCGTTTTGAACGAAGAGCAGCGGGCGGCGGCGACGCATTTTCAAGGCCCGGCGCTGGTTTTAGCCGGAGCAGGTTCGGGTAAAACGCGCACCGTCGTTCACCGCATCGCCTACCTGATGGACGCACACGAGGTCTACCCGACCGAGATTCTAGCCGTGACCTTCACCAACAAGGCCGCAGGCGAGCTTAAAGAGCGTGTGCGTCACCTCATGGGTGAAAAAGCCAAAGACCTCTGGGTTAGCACCTTTCACTCGGCGTGTTTGCGGGTGTTGCGAAACTACGGGCCGCTGATCGGCCTCGAGAACGGCTTTGCTATCTACGACGACACCGATCAGTTAGAGGTGCTTAAAGAGATTCTGGAGCGCGTTTCAGGTCTGGGCGACGCGAACCCGAGGGTTTTACGGTCGCTTATAGACCGCGCCAAATCGAACCTCTGGACGCCCGCCGAGCTGATGCGTGAGGGTGAACGGGTGCTGGGCGGGATGGTCGCCGGGATGCCCTTAGACCTCATCGCCGAGGCGTTTGAACGTTACGGTTCACGTTTGCGGCAGGCCAACGCCGTAGACTTCAACGACATTTTGGGCCGCACCGTCGAGCTGTTCGACGCCTTCCCGGACGTTTTGCAAAAAGTTCAGCAACGCGCCGTCTTTATCCATGTAGACGAGTATCAGGATACCAACACCGCGCAGTACCGGCTGACCAAACAGTTAGCGAGTTCTTACGGCAACCTGATGGTCGTCGGCGACCCCGATCAGAGCATCTACGCGTTTCGCGGGGCCGATGTGCGCAACATTCTGGACTTCCGGGATGATTACCCGGAGGCGAAGATTTATCGGCTCGAGCTCAACTACCGCTCGGTCAGCAGCGTGCTAGAACTTGCCAACACGATTATCACCGCCAACGAAGGTCGCCTGGAAAAAAACCTCAAGCCGGTAAAAGGTGCAGGCGAAAGCGTCAAACTCTACCGCGCCACGGATCACCGCGCCGAGGCCGACTTCGTCGCGCGGCAGATCGAGCAGTTGCAAGCCAAACTGACGCCCAACAGCTTCGCGGTCTTGTACCGCACCAACTCGCAGTCGCGGGTGATGGAAGAGTCGCTGCGCCGCGCCGGAATCCCCGCCAAAATCGTCGGCGGCGTCGGTTTTTACGAACGGCGCGAGGTTAAAGACATGCTTTCGTATGCGCGGGCGGCGCTCAACCCAGCCGACGACATCGCGTGGCGGCGCGTTTTGAACCGGCCCAAACGCGGTATCGGCAAAACCAGCGAGGACAACCTCACGGCGTGGGCAGCGAAGCACTCGGCCCGTTTTTCCGACGCGGTGCGCCGTAGCGACGAGGTTTTACGGGGCACACCCGCCGTAAAACGCATTGCGGAGTTTGCCGAACTGATGGACGACCTCAAAGAGGCCGCCGACACGCTGCCCGCCGCACAGTTTCTTAAAGCGGTGATGGATCAGTCAGGGTATATGCAGTCTCTGAAAGACGAGAAATCGTTCGAGGCGCAGGGCCGGATTGAAAACTTGGACGAACTTATCAGCGCCGTGACCGAATGGCAGGAGGAGACGGGCGGCTCGATTGGCGAGTTTTTAGATGAAGCGTCCCTCATGGCGAGTGTAGACGACCGCGCCGTAAAAGCGGTCAACAAGGGCGACGTGCCTGAAGAAGCGGTGACCCTGATGACGCTGCATAACGCCAAGGGGCTCGAGTTTCCCGTCGTCTTTTTAGTCGGATTAGAAGAAAATCTCATCCCGCACCGCTCCTCGACCGGCTCGCTGCAAGAGATCGAAGAAGAGCGCCGCCTGTTGTACGTCGGCATTACCCGCGCCCAGGAGCAGCTCTTTTTGGTCAACTGCGAATCCAGAATGAGCTTTGGGCGTACCGAGTTCGCCCGCCCCAGCCGCTTTTTAGAAGAAGTCCCGAAAACCATGCTGCAAGAGATCGACATCTTCGGGCAAGACCTGAGCGAAGCGAAGCTGAACAAGTACAGCCGCGCAGTCTGGGCACCGCCGAGTACAGGGAGCTCGAGTCCATCGTCCTCGTCCAAGAATGGCGACAGCAAAGCTGGCGGCGAGAGCTACCGGGGCGGCGAAAAGGTCACGCACCCTAAATTCGGCACCGGGACGGTTGTCGGCGTTTCAGGTGATGGGCCGCGCGCCGAAATTACGGTGGTCTTCAAAGAAGTCGGGCCGAAACGACTTTTAATCAAGTACGCCAATCTGAGCCCGGCAGCCTAGATGTTACAATCTACCGATTTAGGTAGGGTTGGCTCCGCTGCTGAGGCCGAGCCGAAGGAGGCACATTGAACGCTAAAGCACTCGTCGTCACTTCAGGCAAGGGGGGCGTCGGCAAAACTACGACGACCGCCAACGTCGGGGCGGCGCTCGCACAACTCGGCGAAAAAGTCGTCGTGATCGACACCGATGTCGGACTTCGTAATTTGGACGTGGTGATGGGGCTCGAGGGCCGCGTCGTCTACGACCTCATCGACGTGTTCGAAGGACGCTGCAAACTCAAACAGGCACTCATCCGCGACAAGCGCGTAGAAAACCTGCACCTTTTGGCCGCTTCGCAGACGCGCGACAAGAGCGCCTTGAGTGAGGAGCGGATGCAGGAGACGGTGCAGAAACTTATCGACGAAGAGGGTTTCGACCGCATTTTGATCGACTCGCCCGCAGGTATCGAGTCGGGTTTTCAAACCGCTGCGAGCGCCGCAGAAGGGGCGCTCGTCGTCGTCAACCCGGAGGTCAGCAGCGTCCGCGACGCCGACCGCATCATCGGCCTGTTAGAAGCGCGCGGCATCACCGAGGTCAAGTGCATCATCAACCGTTTGCGCCCCGAGATGGTCAAACGCGGCGATATGCTGGAAGTCGATGATGTGCTGGAAATCTTAGGCATCAAACTTATCGGCATCGTCCCGGAAGACGAACAGATTATCATCTCGACAAATATCGGGAGTCCGATCAGCTTGGAGACCGGCAAATCGAAAGCCGGAGACGCGTTTCGCAGCATCGCCAAACGGGTGCAGGGGCAAGACATCCCGCACGCCGCGTTGGAGAGCAAAAAAGGCTTGATGTCGTATTTGCGCCGCATTTTGGGGATGGACTGATGTTTGGGCTTTTTGGACGGCAAAAGAGCAAAGACAAGGTTAAAGAGCGTCTTAAAATCATCCTCTCTTACGACCGCTCGGGCCTCGCCCCCGGCAAGATGGACGAACTGAAAAACGAACTTTTGCAGGTCATCAGCAAATACTTTCCTGCCGACGATACCGACTACGACGTGTCTTTGGAGCAGCAGGGCGACCGGATGGTTTTAGTCGCCAACTTGCCTGCAAAACAAGCGTAGCCGACCGCGACTTGTCCTTTATGGGAACAAGTTTGGTCCGCTGCACGTTTGTGATGAACGCTACCCCGTCAGGCAAAGCTTCGGGTGCTAGACTAGGCGTCACTCAAAGCCGGTTGCGTTTAGGTTGGGTCGGCCTGAGCGCAGCTAGACCAAGACGCACCGAATCGACATGCGGATACGTCAGGGTTTCCGCCACTCCCAGGAGGTTTAGATGGATATCTACAAGCTGATTGGTCGCAACATCGAAGTTACCGACGCGATGCGTACCCACGCCGAGGAAAAGCTCGATAAACTCAGCCGCTACTCCGACCACATCGTCGACGCCAAAGTCGTCATGAGTTACAAGACCGACGGTAACCCGGCGCTCCCGGCGAAGGTCGAGGTGCAGCTCAATTTGCCTCAGGGCATTGTGCGCGCCGAAGAAAATGGCCCCGACACCTACGCGGCGACCGATATGGTGGTAGAGAAGCTCGAGCGTCAGCTCAGGCGTTTTAAGGAACGTAAAATCACCCAACGGACGCAAGACCCCACACTGCTCGAGGGTGAGTTGCCGCCGCTGCCTTTGGAAGGCGATCTACCCGCCGAAACGGAAGCGGAACCCGAAGAAGGCGAAATCGTCCGGGTCAAGCGGCACGTCATGCGCCCGATGTCGCCTGAAGACGCCGCCATGCAGATGGAGGCGCTCGGACACTCGTTTTTTGTCTTTCGCAACATGGAATCAGACGACATCAACGTGATCTACCTGCGCTTCGACGGCAACTACGGCCTTATCGAACCCGAAAGTTAAAGGCGCTATTCCCGCCGTCGTTTGAACGCGCGCCACCTACCGGCGCGCGTTTTTCACTCGATTTTTACAGGGACCGCTCTGTAGCTCTGACCGGAACCCGGAAACGCACCGCCCACGTGCGCCCACCACGCTACCCCGCCACCGGAGGCGACGACCGCGCCCTCACTGCCGCGAGCGCCTGAAGAAGCGCCCAGTACCCCAGGTAAAACCACGCCGGGAGCCGGAAGATAAAAAAGTCGGGACGAACGTCAGGATGCGTTAGCGGGGAAACAGCACGATGTACGCGCCTAAAACCACGCTGATAGCCCCGACGCGCCGATCATCGGGCGCAGGTGAGCCGGGAACAAAAAGCCCGTGAGCAAGCGTTGCAAACACCCCGCCGCCAAGATAAAACAGCAGGTAGCGCCCACGCCCCAAGCAGTCCTCGATGTTGTCGCCGAAGCGAGCAGAAACATATTCCCAAATATGCGCCCAACCGCCGTGAACGAACACACTGGCCCACAGGCGGTAGGCGTCAGGCAGCGGAATAAGGCTGTACAACAAGAGGTTCGGTTTCAAGTGTTGGAAGGGAGAGAACATAAAAAAGGTGAGGACGTTGACGAAGATAAGCCCCCAGGTAACGTAAGTTAGCGTCGTAGAGGGGAAAGACCAGGGGCTGTTTACCGTAGCTTTGCGGTCTCGAGCCCCTGCCGCACCTTAAGCACCGTATCTGCCGGGTAGAGCCCGCGCAGCAGCGAGCCGTGATACGCCACCGTGCGCGGGCCGATGACCGTACCCGGCCCGGTGACGCTGTTACACCCGAGCGAAACGCCGTCGCCGAGCGCCGCGCCGAACTTACGCAAACCCGTGTCAACACCTGCGACCTTAACCGTTCCAGCAAGCGTCCGAAAATTGGCGAGCTTGGCCCCGGCACCTAGATTGACGCCCGAACCAAGTACCGAGTCACCAACGTAGTTAAAATGCGCCGCTACTGCGCCAGGTAAAAAGACCGACCGTTTGACCTCGACCGCGTGACCGACTTTGGCTTTAGGCGCAAGTACGACCTTGCCGCGTAAGTAAGCCCCATGACCCACTTCCGCTCCTGCGCCGAGCCACACCGGGCCTTCGATAAAGACGTGCGGCATAACCTTAGCTCCGGCGGCGACGTACACATTACCCGTGAGTACCGCCGTAGGGTGAACATCGCCGAGAATTTGCGCGGGAATATCAGCAGCAAACGCGTCGAGTCGGGCAAGTATTTCCCAGGGAAATTCTGTCTCTAACAAAACCTGCAGTTCCGGGGACAGCTGCGCCGCGTCGAAGAGTTGTGCAGTGGTAAACATAGCTAAATCTTACCGCGCGCCGTAAACCCGATTTGGCGTGCAAGAACATAACAAAAAATAAAAAGAGAGCCCCGAAGGACTCTCTGTACTTTAGCTGTTCGCTCCAGCGGTCTAGAAGTTGACCGTGTAGAGGATTGAGAAGGCTTGCCCGCCGGTTGCGCCACCTGCAGCGTCACCGTTGATATCGCTGAGGTAGGCACCGTAACCGAACTCGAGCCCGTAGTAGTTCCACACGACTTCGTAGCCGCTGGTAACCTGGGTTACGCCATCTGTAAACACGTCGCCGTCCGAGATGTCGCTGGCAAAGTCGCCTGTGCCGTTGACGTTCGGGTTGAGCTGGATGTTCGTACCCGAGTAGTAGCCGTAACGGACTCCGAGCGTGCTGTTTTCGAGCAAGAACTGGTTGAAGTTCACACCAACCGAGTACTGCAGTACGTTGGCAGTGTAACCGCCGGGAACGGCCTCAACATCCGTATGGTCGGCGTTGCGGTAGTTGATATTTCCCGCAAAGCTCGGCTGGAGCAAGACGTTGAGCGGTTGGGTCGTGATGCCGGTACCAGCCTCGAGCGCCGTTACGTCGTCCGATGCGGGCAGGTTGATGTCGTCGACGGTAAAGTCAACATAAGGCGTAAGGGTAAAGCCTGCAACGGTACCTTCGGCATTTAGGTTTGCCGCCGAGAACTTGTTGTTGTTAATGCTGTAGACCACATCGAAGTCGACACCCGGAACGAGCGCATCTTCGGCCTCACCGTCGTGCCGCACGCCGACACCTACACCGGCGACGTATGCGTCGTTGCGGTCGGCGCTGTCGAGCAGCTGGACAGGGCTACCGTCGAGCGTAATGTAGGTATAAAAGCCGTAGACTTCAACTGCGCGGTAGAGCGTAGCACCGAGTTCAACACCGTAGGCAGCAACTTCGTTACCCGTAACAGCCGGATCGCTACCGAGGCCGGGTTCAGTTACAGCTTCGGCGATCGTGTAGGTATCGTAAAAACCAGTCAGGTTGAAGATGGACAGACCGACCGTCGCCGAAGCGCCGAAACCGGTTTGGTCGGTTTTCCAGGGGTAGGTGTCCTCGTCGTACTTGAGGCCGTACCAGAATTGGGGGATGTCGCGGTAGTTGGCCTCGAGGCTGCGGAGGAGCGGAATGCCGGCGGCTTCGGTGTCAACCGAGAGTTCGCCGTAGACCATCGAGCTGTCGAGGTCTGAACCGTCAACCGCGATGGGGATACGGTCGGCTGAGTCTATGGGCGCACCCGTGAAGTCAACATAGTCGGTATCGCCAGCACCGGGGCCGTTGAGGTAGTTGTCGTCTTGCTGGAACAAAAAGCCGTCGCTGATGTCGTTTTGAGCGTACTCGAAGGTGAGGTTGAAGATGCTCAGGTTGACTTCGCCGTCGAGGCCGTAAACGCTGACGTCTACGTTGTCACCAGGTGTTCCGTCGGGGCCAATGGCGGCGTCGGCGTTGTCGGCAGCAAAGCCCGAGAGCTGCGCGACCGAGAAGCCACCCGTAGCCGAGAAGCCTTCACCCGAAAAGGGCGTCAGCGTCCCGCGGATGCCGCGGTAGTAGGCGTCGGCAAGGGGGTTCGGAACCGGCGCACCGCCCAGCGCGAGCGTGTCTTTGCCGTTGTCGGGCAGCTCGAGGGTATCGTCGTCGGTGTCGCCACCGCTGTTGTAAACGCCGTATGCGATTTGCAAGGTGGGCTGCAAGAAGGCCAAGAAGTCGGGCGTACCGATGTCGAGGCGGAAACCCGGCCCGAGGGACTCGAACACGTAGTCGGTAAACGAAGCACCCGGGTCTTCGCCGTAGAAGAAGTTGATCGGGTCAGCGCCGATAGGCCCAAGCGTTGCTTCAAACGAGTTGAACTCGAAGGCGTACCCACCGAAGTAGTTGTCGGGGTCGGTTGTCGCACCCGGAACAGCAACATCGATACCCTCTTTGAGGATCGTGGCTTCACGAAGCTCGAGGGCTACAGAAGCGTCGAAGGCGTTAAGCCCCGACTCGGGCGCGATACCGCGCGCCTGCGAGAAGTTGATGTTTAGGGTCAGCTCCGGGCCGAAGTTGCCTGCTGAAAACTCGATGTCCTGACGGTCTTGGGCGGTTTCGCCTTCGTCCGTCTCGTCGCCGTCGTCGTTAAGGTCGTCGGTGGCACTCGCGAAGTCGCCGGAGAAGTACGATTCGGATTGTGCGCGTTCTTGACCAATCCCGAAGATGCGGTCGACGTCGAAGGGAACTTCCGCACCGCTAAGGCGGGCCACGTCGTACTTGAGGCCGATCGAGCCGCTAAAGGCAACCGCAGCCTGCTCTAAAGCTGCAACCCGGGTGTCGATATCGTCGAGACGTGCGTTTTGCGCGGTGTCGCTCTCTTCAATCGTCGCGACGCGTTCGGTCAGACCGGCCTGGTTACGGCGGAGCAGCACCACGAATTCGCGCAGGTTGGCAACGTCGGAGGTGTTCTGGGCGATGTCGTCCAAAAATGCAGTATCGACTTCGCCGCCGGTGCTGAGCCCGGAAATGTCCTCGTTTAAGATGCCCACGAGGTCGTTGAGCTGACCGATCTGGTCGGTGTTCGACTGGACCTGCTGCTCGAGCTCTGCACCTGCAGCGCCCGCAGCGCTCAGCGTATCGAGTTCGACGGTCAGGGCGTCGAGCTGGGCCTGGAGTTCTTCAACCGCTTGGGAATCGGCGTTGCCGGCGCCGTCGATCGCGGCCTGAAGGTCGCTGACCGACTGCTGATTGGCGGCAACGTCGCTGGCAAGTTCTTGCAGCGCGTTACGGAGCGTGTCGAGGTCGGCGTCGGTGAGCATCTCACCTTGCACGGTGTCGAGCAGACGGGTGACGACAAGCGCGGCCTGGTAGCGGGTAAACGCTTCGTTGCCACGGAAGGTGCCGTCGGGAAAACCGATCACGATGCCAAGGTCGGCAAGTCGCGAAACAGCTTCCGCCGCGTAAGAGTCGGCCGGAACATCCGGGAAACTCTGCGCGGCTGCAACGCCGCCTACGGCGGTCGAAGCTAGAAGAGCGAGTAGGATTTTTTTCATAGTAGGTATACCCCTTGAACGTACGGTAGATAGCGTCGGTGGGCGGTAGTAAAACGGGGCGTAACGAGAGTTTCCGAGTTTCCTCATAGCTACGCTTTCAAGAAGACGCTGCACACCGGGAGTCGTGATCTTTTTAGGCCGGTTCAAGTGGTAGTCACCTCCCTCCGCTGCGACCCTAAAGGCACAAATCCACAGGCAGTATTCCATAAGCTTTAGGTGAGTGTCAAATAGGATTAGCAGCCTGTGAGAAATCCCGAAGCCGCCGACTGTAAACAAAAAATGCACTCTGGAACACTCTTTTTGACGCCCCCGTAAAGATGAGAAAGAATGCCTCGAGCTGAATTATAGGTATTCTTACACCTCACTGCCAAGGTTCGTTTGTCACGTGTCACACGGCATTTGCGTAAGTTACACATAGCTCTTACAAGCCGACTCATACTTCATACCGGTGTGGTGCGTCTGGCAAAGGTGGTGCGCGCTACCTCTAACACAAGACTTTCTCTGCGCGCAACACGCCAAACTTGCGTGAGAAAGTACAAAGTACACAGCTCGGCTTGGTTCGCCGACCTGTCCGACCGGGCGCTCGAGCTTCGCGCCAAAAACCTAAGTGACGCCCCGTGCAAAGCGTAAGATGAGTCTATGACGAGGCCCCATGTTGCAGCGGCAGACGCGCTTCTAGGACGCGAGCACCGCGTGCTGGACAAAGGATTTGTAAGGCTGGTGGATTATCTGGGCGGCGACGCCCGCATCGTGCAGGCGGCGAGAGTGTCGTATCAGGAGGGTACCAAGACGGTTCGTGAAGACGGGGCGCTGATCGATTACTTGGTGCGGCATAAACACACTTCACCCCTCGAGCAAGTCGTCCTGACGTTTCACCTCAAGCTGCCGATTTTTGTAGCTAGGCAGTGGTTACGGCACCGCACGGCGCGGCTCAACGAGATTTCCGGGCGTTACAGCGTGATGCGAGACGAGTTTTACCTGCCCGACGCGGCGCAAGTGCGGCGGCAAAGTGCGGCGAACAAACAAGGCCGCAGCGATGAAGAGGTTCCGGCCGAACTGCAAGCACGGACCTTAAAGCTACTCCAAAGCGGTCAGCAGGGTGCGTTTACGGCGTATGAAGCGTTGCTAGACGAAGACGTCGCTCGTGAACTCGCCCGCATCAACCTGCCGCTGAGTTTGTACACCGAGATGTACTGGCAGATCGACCTGCACAATCTCTTTCACTTTTTACGGCTCCGGCTAGACGCGCACGCCCAGTACGAAATCCGGGTTTACGGCGAGGTGATAGCAGAACTTGCCCGCGCCGTCGCGCCCTTAGCGTACCGGGCCTTTGAAGAACACATCTTGTACGCCAAGACGTTTTCACGCTCCGAGATGAAACTTTTGCTTACGGCTCTGGACCGGGAGGTTTTAGAGGCGGCGCTCGAGTCCAGCAACCTACGAAAAACGCGGCAGCGAGAGCTGTTGGACAAACTCAGCGTAACCGCGAAGACGCCACTCTACGAAACCGAACCGAATGAAAAAACCCCGGCCTAGTTTGCTGCAGTTTCTGCTAAGATTTTTGTGAAATATCAAGTTATCGCCATCGGCAAGCTCAGGCGCGGGTTTTTGCAAATGGGGTGCGACCACTTTTTGGCGCGGCTCGGGCCGTATGCCAAGGTTGAAATGCGCGAGCTTAAAGAGGGCCGTGATCAAGTTGAACAAGAGGGCGCGGCGCTCCTCAAAGCGGCAAAGGGCTACCTGATTGCGCTCGATGAAGGCGGCAAAGAACACACTTCGGCGTCGTGGGCGGCGCGCACGAGCGACCTCGAGACCCGCTCGGTCTCTCAGCTGAGTTTTCTGCTCGGCGGCGCGAACGGTCACGGCGAGGCGCTTAAAGCTCAGGTTGACGAGTTGTGGAGCCTTTCTAAACTGACGTTGCCGCATGAACTCGCGCGGCTGCTACTTTTGGAGCAGCTTTACCGCAGCGAAACGATTCGGGCGGGGCATCCGTATCACCGCGCTTAGGGCGGGATATTTGGGTCAGGAGCAGTAGCCGAGCCGACGTTGGATAGGGCTTGAGCCGTGCAGCGCCGTAAAACCCGTCACTTTTCTCCGACCTTTACGGCGTTGTAAGTGTTAGAACTTGAAAAGTCCAGTCCACGTTGAATAGGGTTTTCTCCGACTTTTACGGTGTCGTAAGCCGAACCGCGGGCGCAGACCTTGGGCGGACTGCTTCAACCTGCCGTAAAAACGCCGTTACAGATTGAAGCCGAACATCCGCATCTGTTTTTTGCCGTCTTCGCTCATTTTGGCAGGGCTCCACGGCGGCGACCAGACGAACTCGACGTTGACTTTTTTTACGCCCTCGACCTGCATACACGCGAGTTCGGCGTCGGCTTGAATCATGTCCTGAACCGGACAGCCCATACTCGTCAGGGTCATGTCGATATCGACCTCGCCACCCGCTTTGATATCAACGTTGTAAATTAGCCCTAAATCGACGACGTTGACGGGGATTTCCGGGTCTTTAACGACCTTGAGCGCTTCTAGCAGCGCTTCTTTGCTCGGCAAGTCGCTTGCGGATGTGTCTAGGGCCGCTTCGTTAGCAAAAACATCGGTATCGGTAACATCACTCATAAGCCAAGCGTAGCAGATACCGCTAGCCGCGTTCGTTTTCTGAGCGGGGTGCGGGCAAGTTCCGGCGGATCGAGCTTTCGATCTGCGCCAAGTCGGTTGCCAATTCGCGGCGGATACTGAGGACGTGCCCCTCGAGCCGCTCGACCTGCGCCTTTTCCCCGGACTCGAG
Organism: uncultured Trueperaceae bacterium; assembly: GCA_963799485.1. Taxonomy (GTDB): domain Bacteria; phylum Deinococcota; class Deinococci; order Deinococcales; family Trueperaceae; genus Truepera. The sequence goes on along the minus strand of CAWCXJ010000007.1, from coordinate 212,909 downwards.
GCGGTTGTAGTGTTCATTCAGGGTGGCCCGGAGATTCGCCTCGAGCGTCCCGAAGCGCTCACCGAGACGGGTCTCCAAGGCTTCAAGTTCAGCCAGACGCTTTTTCTGGACGAGCGCCCGTTCGCGCTCTAGCTCGGTCTCGAGGTGTGAAATCTGCCGCAGCTGTCCGGCGCGGCGAAAGAGCGACACGAGCAAAAACCCGAAGCTGAGAACGAGGGTAAACCCGACCAAGACCAAACCCAGGGGTGCCTGAACGGTAAAAAAGATCAGGTTGATGGGTAGTCCGAGCGAGAGCGGCCCCAGGTTGAGCAGCGTAAAAAGTACCACCAGAATCACGACGAGAGTAACGATGATGCCCCGTGAACGCACCTGAACCTCCTTAATGCCCCGTCCGTCGGGGTCGGGACGCGCCTAACTGTACCGCGTGCGCGGCGTAAACCGGCACCACAGCATGTTTGTCCCTGATGGTTACCGCGCCGACGCCCAAAGGTGACTACATACACCATTACGGGTAACCGAATCGACCATGCTCGAGGGATGAAGCTTTTGCCGGTTCGTCTTCGGCGTCTTTTTCCGGGGCTGCTGTTGTTTACGGTTCCGCTACTTCTCGGTCTGAGTTTTTCACTAGACGCGAGTACCGTAACCTATACCGCATACGACTCACGAAGCACGTGGCGGGGCGTCGCGCCGCTTGAAGACGTGACCTTGGAGGAGATCACAAACGGCCTCCGGGTGAGGGCCGTACTCGAGCCCGGACGTTTCGACTCCGGCAACTTCGTCCGTGACGGCAACGCCCGCTTTACCGTTTTCGAGACCGGTGAATTTCCTACGGCGACGCTTACCGGGACGCTGCCTTTAGCTGCGCCCCTTAGAGCGCCCGCAGCGTCGGGCAGGGCGACGGCGACGTTTAGCGGTACCCTGACGCTGCACGGCGTCACCAAGGGGGTGAGCTTCCCCGTCGAGGTCTCGCGGGACGGCGCGCAGGCGACGGCGACGGGTTCGTTTACCGTGCTGCTAAGCGACTACGAGATGAAACGTCCAAGTCTGTTCGGCATTGTTGCCGAAGATGAGGTTGCGCTTAAGGTTTCGCTGGCGGGGACGTTCGCCCCGTAACGCGCGCCGCGCCCCCGGCAAAACCTTGCGACCATAGCAACCATTCTGTCAAAAGCAAAAAGAGCGCGCCGAGAACAAGCCAGAGGGCCGGGTCGCGGATGGCTTCGCTGCCGGTTTCGCGGCGCGGCGGAGTGCTCTCGAGGGCCGTTACTGCTAGACGCGACTCGGCTGCCGGGAGCGGCGCGGAGGTGTAAGTGCGGCCCGCACGCTCTAGCCGCCCCGGTTCGGTAAGGTAGTCGCCGCCGCCCAGCGCTGTCCCGAGCGGAACCTGCGCCTCGTTGCGAAACCCGGTGAGGGCGTTTGTCAGCACGATAGGAAAGGCGGGACGCCGGGGCAGGTCGCTCTGAGCCGGGTTAAAGGCAAAATAGAGCACCTCACGCCCCCCCTGATTCCAGCGGAGCAGGACGGGTGTCAGGTCGGCGGTGCGGGCGAGGACGTCGGCCGCCGCGAGTGGCAAGGGTGGGGGAGCGCTCGAGGGCGCAACGACCGTACCGCTCAGATCGGCAAACCGGAGCAGTGGGTCGCTCCGCGTCCAGTCGGCGATCTCACTGTAGGCGGGGGCGCTTTCCGGAGGGGCAAAAAGGACGACGTTACCTGCCGGGAGCGGCCCCGTCTGCCCAACTGAAACGGTCACATCGGCGTCTTCCGGCACGTCCAAAACCGTATCAGGTAGCGCCCTTAAAAGCCGGTCGAGCGCGGGCGCGTCCCCTAGAAAGCGAATACGCAGCGCGCGGCCCCCGGCAAACGCCTCGTTGTCGAGCGCAAGCGCGTCGCCTTGTAAACCTGCACCTTGCAGCTCCGCCAGCTGCGCCCGGTAGAACCCGACTGCCGACGCAACCGGCAACGACGTATTGGCCTGACCCCGCGCCGGTACGAGCAAACTGGTTCTTACCTCATTTACGCCGTCGCCGCTGCTTTCGCTCAAGCTCAGCTCGGCGGTTCGCGGCGTGTCGGCGTTGTTGACGACGGAGACGAAAAGCTGACCGTAAGCGAGTTCGAACGCGCTGATACCGAGGTTGGGGGCAGCTTGACCAACGGCGTGCAGCGCAACCTCGTTAAACCCGGCAGGTTTGGCCTGATCGCTAAAGAGATGCACTTCAGCGCCGGGTACGAGCGAGCGGGCGAGTGCGAGAGCCTCGGCGGTCGCGGCGCTCGCGTCCGCTGCAACGAGCCCTGCCAGAACCCGGCGTACCTGCGCGTGGTCACCCGTAAGCGGCTGCACCACCCGCACGCCGAGCCCCGCGCGCACCACCGCGACCTCGCCCGCGTCCGCCAGGAGCGCATCAGCCTGGGCTACGGCCTCCGCCAAGCGTGAACCGCCCGCCGAGTCAGCCGCCATGCTCGCTGAAGCGTCAACGACCAGCACGCGCGGCGGCGCGCCGCTAAGACGAAGGCGCGGCTGGGCGAGGGCTAAAGCCAAAAGTGTCGCGAGCAAGAGCTGGAGCAGCAAGAGCAGGGTGGGCGAGATACGGCGGCGCTGGCGTGCGGAGACCTTCGCTTCTGTCCACAAAAAAAGCGCCGATACGACCTGCTGCCGCCGCCGCGCCCGCACGACGTAGAGTAGTACAATAACCGGTAGCGCGAGGAGCAGCCAGAGAGCGTTCGGTGCAAGCCACGTCAGCATGGCAAGCAGCTGAGAAAAGGGCGCATTAAGCACAACATTTGGCTCATTTTACCGCACTTGGGATAGGTGTCTAGGGTATAACGGTGAGCGAACCGCTATGTCTCAGCCCCCTGTCTCCCCTACCTCGAGGCCCCGCATGCCACAACCGCGTGCACCGTAACTGCGTGCCCTCTGATTCCGCTACGCTTCGGCAAACCGTCGTTGAGCTTTTACAAAAGGGTGCCGCGCACGTCCGCCTGGAGGACGCGCTAAACGGCCTGCGCCCCGAATGGCGGACGCACCGCCCCCCCGGAGCCCACTCGGTGTGGCAACTGCTCGAGCATATCCGCATCACTCAAGAGGATATTTTGCGTTATACGCTGGACCCGGACTGGCACTCTCCGCCGTGGCCCAAAGGTTACTGGCCGGAAAACCGCAGCGACCTTTCCGACGAGGCGTGGCTAGGCGCGCGCCTAGCGTATGCGCGCGACCTTAAAGGGCTTATCGCGCTGGCCCAAAATCCGGCCTACGAACTCACCGCCGAAATCCCGCACGGCGAAGGGCGCACCTACTTGCGCCAGCTCTTGCTGGTCGCCGACCATTCGGCGTATCACACCGGACAAATCGTCAGCTTGCGCCGTACCCTGGGAGACTGGTCACCCCGACAAGTTACAAATCCGTAATGTAAAAAACTTCGCGTTTGCAGACGTTATACGGTTTTACGGCCCCTGGAAATTCGATAAGAGCGCCGTTTAGAAGTCTCTCCGTTATTCACACGAACATGTATATGCATCCCGAAGTTGCTCGAAAAGCTGTGGATAACCTGTGGATAAGTCGGGGTCAGGCTGTGGATAACTATAGTGCTTGACAAAATGGTGGCGGATTTGGTAGCCGTCCGAATTATCGACAGAAAGCGAAGGATGTCGTCCTGGACGTAAAAAACGGTGTTTGAGCGGGTTTTTTTGCGTCGTGCGCGGCGAAACAGAGTTATCCACAGCCCTCAGGCGATCTGTGGATAACTTCGGGGTTTGATGCGTTTTTGGCGTTGCGCACAAAATCTTGTATCTTGCTAGTTTCTTTGATCCCAGCCGTGCACTCTACCCCTGATGCGACGTCGACGGCGTAGGGGCGCAACGCCTCGATACCCGCACCGACGTTTTCCGGCGTCAACCCACCTGCAAGAATAAGACGCGGAAAACCCCGCAGCGCCGCGGCGTCCGCCCAACAGAACGTGTCACCGCTCCCCGGTACCAGGCCGTCGAGCAGTACAGCATCTGCCGGAAAGTCCGAAAGTGCTCCCATATCCAGTTCAGCGGTAAAGCCGACGGCCCGGATAACCTGCACTTCACGGCGCAGAGCTCGAGCGTAGTCCGGGGTTTCAGCACCGTGAAGCTGCACTGCGCTGAGTCGCAGCTGCCGCGCAGCCTCGAGTACCGTTTCTAAAGGTGCATCGACAAAAACCCCGACTTTGGCAATAAACGGGCCGAGCTGTGAGCAAATCGCCTGAGCCTGCGGGAGCGTCACCCGGCGTTTAGAGCGCGCGGCAAAGATGAGCCCTACCGCGTCCGCCCCGGCAGCCTCGGCGGCGAGCGCATCTTCAGGACGGGTGATACCGCAAATTTTGACGCGTACGGGCTGAAGACTCACCGGTCTAGTATAAAGAATGTCTGAGATTATTTGGCACATTACAACGCAAGAAGCCTGGAACGAGGCGCAGCGCCAAAACGTTTATAAAACGCCGAGTCTAAAGGAAGAAGGATTTATTCATCTCTCCGAACCCGGGCAAGTCGTAGCTGTTGCAAACTTTCTTTATCGTGGACGGCAAAACCTTGCTCTGCTCTGCGTTTTACCCGAAAGACTCACGGCTGAACTGCGATACGAAGCTCTAAACACCGAAGAAGCGTATCCACATCTTTACGGCCCGCTTAATCTAGAAGCGGTTGTCAGAGTGATAGATTTTCCGCCCCACGCCGACGGCACCTTTGAACTGCCGGAAGAGTTGACCGCTACTCGATTCCCTCGAGGTGCGTAACTTGGTAGTTCACTTCGGTGCCCAAAAACAGCAGGGCGTCGAACCTGAGGGGCAGGTCGTCTCGGCCGAACTCTGCTGAAATGTACCGGAGGGCGGCCCCTTGAAGGCGTACCAGCTTCTTTTTAGAAATTGTCTCGGCAGGTGTCCCGAAACGCTCCGAACGGCGCTGCTTGACCTCGGCAACGACGATTATCCCGTCTTTTTCAGCGATGAGGTCGACCTCCGCGCCGCGCACCGTGTAGTTTTCTGCCAAGATGCGGTAGCCGCGCGCGAGCAGATAACGTTTTGCGGCGTCTTCCGCCCAGTGGCGCATAGGGTTTGGTTAGCTCGGCGGCGAAGGGGTAACGGTGAGCTGTTCGGCGTCGACCCAGAGACCCTCGAGGTCGTAAAACTCTCTAGCTTCAGGACTCATGATGTGAACGACGATAAAGCCGTAATCCATCAACACCCAGCGCGCCGAGGGGCCTTCGATCGCTTTGGGCACGAACCCTGCTTCTTTCAGGCGCTCGCGCACCCGGTCTTCCATCGCCCTAAGCTGTACGCTCGATTCGCCGGTGGCGACGACGAAGTAAGAGAGCGTCTCCGAGACGCCTTGCAGGTCTAGTACAGTTATGTCTTTGGCGCGGCGGTCGTCTAGAGCGTCGACGATAAGTTGCACTTCCCGGGGGATTTGCGTCGTTGCAGTTATGGTTGGCCTCCTTCGGCGAGTTGCGTCGCCAGATAAAAGTTTTTTGCGTCTTGACCGAGTACGATTTCTATATCTTCGTCTAATGCCAGCCGGTCGACTTGTTGCCAGCCTACCCCAAGCAGGTCGGCGTAAAAAGGGGCGGCAGCGAGCCCCGTGTGGGTCGTCACCACGCGCGTTACCGGGTCGCGCGGCCCTTGGCGAATGCGGATACGTCCAGCCGGAATACCCAGCCGGACAAGTTCGGTCTTGATGCTTTTTGCCAGCCCCGGCAAACCGCTGCGGTTACTCAGCATCAGGGTGGCGCGCGGCGTCTCAGTGACGGGGCGCGCCTCACCGCCGAACACGCCGGCTAGGAACGTCTCGACTTCACTCGGTACCGTCCGAACGAAGCGTTTACTCCCTTCGACGTCTTGCGTCGGTAAGGTGACGGCCTCGAGCTGTAATTCTCCGAGCCGCGGCACAAGTCGTGACAAGGCGCTTAGGCTCATATTCGTATCGACTTCGGAAAAGAAGGTCTCGAGCAGCGCCGGAACCGCTGTAACCGCCCGCACATTCAGCGCTTTCAATCGGCTCAGCACCGCGTAGGCGAGCGTTTTGATGTTGTCGATGCGGTCGATGTCGCCGCGCAAAAGCTGGCGGTAACGGACGAACCCGGCGGCCTGTTCACCGCTAAGGTGTTGCAGGCCGGGTTGCAGGTCGATGGTCAGCCCCCCTGCCTGGTCGACGTAGTACATCCGCTGCGGCACCTCGAGGTCAACCCCGCCCACATCGTCGACGAGGCGCTCGAAGATGTCGATGTTGATAACAGCGTAGTAGTCGACCGGCAGGTCGAGCAGGGTACTTACGGCTTTGCGTAAGGCGTCGGCACGGTCGCGGGTGCCGTAAAGCTGCGGATAATCGTAAACCTCGTTGAGCCCAATGCGGCGGGTAGCAATATCTACACCTTCCGGCACTCTCAGCATAATGTCTCTAGGCAGCGACACCATAAAAACCCGGTTGCCGACGATATTGACGTACATGATCGTATCGGTGCGGTTGCCGAGCTGCGCTTTAGTGACAAAACTTCGGACTTGCTCACCACCACGCGTCACCAGCGGCCCCGCCGCCTCGCTGTAGTCGTAATCGCGCCCTGCCAGTACGAAGCTCATCTGAAACTCGCCGTCGGGATTGACCAGTGCTTTTTCTTCACTGGTTAAAACGGTCTGCTGTTCGCTGCGCGTCAGCCAGTAGCCGCTCAGCCCGAGCAGCGCGATAAGGATACCGAGTACGCTGACCAGCCGCGCCCAGCGTCGCACCCGTTTTGGCGTCGGGTTTTTAGGCGTCACCGGATTGACATGACTGCTCAGCCGGGGCCGCAAATCTCCCGGTAGACCCTGAGGGTATCCGGGTGAACCGCCTTGCCCCGCGCGCGGAGGTAGGTGACTTTGCTGGCGACCGCCCGCTGATACGCCCAAAAAAGGTTCCGCATGGCGAGGTCGCGAATATCGGCGTTGACGCCGCGCCCCGGTTCGGACACGTCGGCGATGTAAAGCGCCATGCCGATACGGTTACCGTGCGAGACCCCGAACACGTGCCCTTCAACGGCGTCTAGTACGCGTTCGTCGCTGACGCCCCAGGTTTCAATCAGGCGACGGCCCGCGCGACCATGGACGGCGAGCGGTTGTTGACGCTCCAAATCCGTTTCGGGCGGTGCGAGTGCAAAAAGTTCCTCCGCTGAGAAGTCACGGGCAACGTCGTGCAAGACTGCCGCCAAACTCGCGACGCGCACCTCGTCTCTGGAAAACCCGTTAGCCTGGGCAATCGTTTCGGTAAGGATGGCGACGCGGACGATGTGTTCGAACCGCCGGGCCGAGACCTGTGTTTTGACGCGGGCGCAGTAGGGCGCGATGCTGGGCCGGGTGCAGGGGCTATTGACGGTAAAGAGCGGTTCGGTCAAGGTAGGTCTCCACAAGCTCGGGAACGAGGTAACGGACACTGCGGTGGCGGCTTAAGCGGCTGCGAACCTCGGTACTCGAGACGTCACAAAGCCGCGTATTCAGGGTTTGGATACGCCCCCGAAAGGGCGGCCCCAAGTCAGCTGTAGTATACCCCGGACGTGCGAGCGCGACAGTGTTTATTAACGTACTGAGTTCTTCGGCGCGGTACCACGAGGCGAACTCGGCAGCGGCGTCTATGCCGGCAATAAAGAAGAGGGTAGCGCGCGGGCGCAACCTTTTGATTTCGCAGACCGTATCAAAAGTGTACGAAGGGCCGGGACGAGCGAGCTCGAGGCCCTGCACCACAAACGCCGGATTGCTCAGGGTCGCCAAAACGAGCATCTGCAGGCGGTCTTCGGGGCTTGCCACGGCGGGTTTATGCGGCGGCGACTTGGCCGGGATGAACCAGAGTTCGTCGAGCCCTAAGGCCTCGAAAGCCTCCTGAGCCGCCAGCAAGTGGCCTATATGAACCGGGTCGAAGCGCCCTCCAAAAAGCCCTAAACGCATCTGCGCCAACACATGTACAAGCCTGTGTACCCAGCCATGACCAGCAGTTTAAGCTTCGTCCTGAACACCGTCCTCTAGCTCGGTTTCGGCCTTTACAAAATCCGCTTCCGCCGCGACTGGGGGTTTTTCGTCGTCGAAGTATTCAAACGCAGCCTCGCCGATATATACGTCGTCGCCGGCCTGTGCGCCCGCACGTTTTAGGAGTTTGTAAACGCCCAGGTTCATAAAATGATTTTGCAAATAGGCGACGGCTTCGCGGTTTTTGGCGTCGAAACGCGACACGACCGCCGTGATCTCCGACCCCGATACCTCCCAGCCGGCCCCGTCCGGTAAGGCCGTAACGACGACCGGCTCGACGTGGACACGAGTCGGCGGCAGCTCGAGCGGCGTCAACTCGGTGCGTTCGGGTAAAAGCTCGAAGAGTGCGCCGCGCAGCTCGTCCAAACCTTTACGCTCTTGCGCCGAAATCGCCAGCACCGGCAAGCCGAAACGCGTCAACGCGTCTACCGCCTCGGCAACTTCCCTCGGGTCGGCGACGTCGCATTTGTTGAGCGCAATCAGGGCCGGGAGCGTCAGTAAACTTGGGTCGTAAGCGCGCAGTTCGCTCCTTAAAGCCTCGAGGTTTTCCGCCGGAGCCTCGGCGATGTCGAGAACAAAGACCAGCAGCCGGGTGCGCGAGATGTGCCGAAGAAACTCGAGACCCAACCCTTTGCCTTCACTCGCCCCCTCGATGATGCCGGGGATGTCGGCTAAGGTCAGGCGCTCCAGGTCGCGTTCGACGATACCCAAATTCGGGCTTAGGGTGGTAAACGGATACGCCGCAATCTGCGGTTTGGCGTTTGACAGGGCCGCCAAAAGGCTCGATTTACCGGCGTTCGGGTAGCCGACCAGCCCCACATCGGCAATCACGCGCAGCTCGAGCCGCAGTTCCCGCTTAATCCCCGGCGTGCCCTTTTCAGCAAAACGCGGGGTGCGCCTTAGTGACGAGGCGAACGAGGCGTTCCCGCGCCCGCCCAACCCGCCCTGGGCAACGAGTGCCCGCTCGCCGACGTGCAGCAAATCGGCAAGCCGCTCACCCGTATCGGCGTCGAGCGCCAGCGTCCCGGTTGGAACATTTAGCACGAGGTCTTCGCCCTGCCTACCGGCCTTGTTGCGACCTTCACCCTGTGCGCCGGTACCGCCTTTGTAGTGACGGCGGCTGACGAGGCGCTCTAACGACGCCACGTCATCGACGGCTTCTAACCAGACGCTGCCGCCGTGCCCGCCGTGCCCCCCGTCAGGGCCGCCTTTGGGCATGTATTTGAGGCGTAAAAACGACATCCCGCCGTCGCCGCCTTTGCCTCCTTGTACAGTAATTGTCAGCGTGTCTCTTAACGGCATCCCGACCTCTGATAACTTAACAACCTGATAACTCAACAAAAAGGCGCGAGCGTGGTGCCCGCGCCAGAATGTACTTGCAAAGGCAGCTCAATCGGCTGCGATGGCCTCGGTTTGGGTTTGTGCTTCGACGCTGATGAACCGGCCCTTGACGCCGCGATTATGAAATTTGACGACGCCTTCACGGAGCGCAAACAGCGTAAAGTCGCGCCCCTGACCGACGTTTAAGCCGGGCTTGAACTTGCTGCCGCGCTGCCGTACCAAAATGTTGCCCGCCGGAACGAGCTGACCTTCGAAACGTTTGACGCCTAGACGTTTCGACTGGCTGTCGCGTCCGTTTTTCGAGCTGCCTACGCCCTTCTTATGTGCCATGTTGTTCTCCTAATGCCTTTTGGCTTTTAACCTCTAGCTCTCGATTGCGGTGATGCGGACTTCGGTGTAACCCTGACGGTGCCCCGTTTTACGGCGGTAGTTCGACTTGGCTTTGAACTTGTAGATATAGAGCTTTTTGCCGCGCCCGTGACCGACGACCTCGGCTTTGACGCTTGCCCCTTCGACTAAGGGGGCGCCGACCTTGACTTCATCCCCGCTCAACATCATCACGTCTAGCTTGACGGTTTCACCGGGTTCTGCGTCGAGGGTCTCGAGCCGCACCACATCGCCTTCAGCGACGTTGTACTGCTTGCCCCCACTTTGAATAACTGCAAACATTATGTCCTCCGAAACATAAAAGTTAAAAGTCTAGCACTTGTAACCATAAGACGAAGCCCCGAGTGCCATGGTTTTGTCAAACCTTGACTCAGGACTTTGCTCAGCCGAGCAGCTTTGGTGGAGCTGAGGGGATTCGAACCCCTGACCTTCTGAATGCCATTCAGACGCGCTCCCAACTGCGCCACAGCCCCAAAAACGGCTTTAACAGCCATGCCAGCCCAACCATACTAACGAGTTTGCCTGCTCCCTGTCAACGACAGCGTAACAAACGAGCGTTCACTCTAGCGGAGCGCAGGCAAACCACAGCAGCGCTGTGCTAGCTTTGGGTTGGCTCCGCAGCGGCTTCGTTTGCCTCTGCAGACGCGGCCTGGGCGCGCTGTTTTTTCTCGTCACGCGTGGCGCGGAAGGCGGCGCGATCGACCTCTTGGCGGGTCACGTCGGTTTTAAGGCGCGCTGCTTTACCGCGCAGGTCGCGCAGGTAGTAGAGTTTAGCGCGGCGCGTGCGACCACGGCGCACCACGCTCAAAGCGCTAATCAGCGGCGAATGCAGCGGAAAGATACGTTCGACGCCCGTTCCAAAACTCATCTTGCGAACGGTAAAGGTCGCGCGCGCACCCTGTTTGCCGTTGTTGCGGGCGATGACGACCCCTTCGAATGCCTGAATGCGGCTGCGGTTGCCCTCCGAAACGCGGTAATCGACGCGTACGGTATCTCCGGTATCGAACTCGGGCAGGTTGTCCTTGAGAAAAGGCTGCTCGATAGCGCGCAAAATCGCGCCTTTGTTGTAGTTCATGCTCTGCACCTCAGTTTCGCAAATTTTACAGTACCGTTAAGAAGCCCTCGCGGGCAAAACCTTGCTAGTATAGCCCCTCGAGAGGTCAAACTTCAAGTTATAGTGACGCTAGCCGAGGAGACAAGGTGAAAAAGGCTTTTACGACAAGATGGTTTCGGCTGATGTTGCTCGCTGTGGTTGCGGGCGGGCTCGGTTATGCGAGATTTCCGGTGGTAGCGGGTTCGGCTCTGCCGGAGATTAAGGCTTTTAGCGTCTCGAGCCCCGTCATTACGAGCGGTGAACCTGTAACGCTGTCGTGGCAACTAGCCGGAACCGACGCGGCGCGGCTTCTCTCGGAGGATGCAGAAACCGCCTCAACCTATTCGGGTTCGTCGGTAAGCTTGAAACCCACTATTTCTACAACTTACACACTTATTGCCCAAAACCGCCTCGGGAGCGTTCAGCAGACGCGGCAGGTCGAAGTAAGGGGCGTAGCGAGCGTCGGCGGCAGTGCAGCTTCCGGGGGAGCGTCCGGTGGCGCAGGTTCTAGTAGCGCAGCAAGTGGTGGTGAGGGTGACAGCGCCGCAGAAGCTCCCGAAGGAACCCTGGGCGTCAGCTTGAGACCCAACGGGCCGTTTGTCAACGATGAGGCCGGCGGAATCGAAAGCCGAGACGACAACCGCGTCCTTAAAGTCGCACCGGGGGGCGAGTTTTATCTCGAGGTCATGTTTAGCGACCCCGACGGCATCGCTAGGGTCTCACCCCTTTTGGTCAACGGTCGCCCGGAAGGTCTCGCCGGAGAGATTTCCCCCGACAGGCCGCCCTTTTCAATTGTCGGCGCGCCGACCGGAGATTGCCGCATAGGTTTACTCCCAACCACTGTGCGCTGCGTATTTCCTATCCGCGTCGCCGAAAACGCGCGCAACATCAGCGACTTGCCCGGTTCAGGGAACGAGTTTGCCTACGTTTTCCGGGCTAGGGCTACCGACGGGCTCGGCAATTCGGCTAACCGCCCGGTACGTGGTTACGTGGCGGTCTCGTCGCCGTAAAAACAACGGTCTAGCCGACGGGAACCGCGAGCGTTTCGTCGAAGGCAGCCTCGAGCACCCCTAACGGCACCGTAACGACCCGCTCTGCACGCAGATAAACGAGCTGCACTACCGGCGTAATGCCCCTGACTTGGTGCAAGACTCGAGCGTACAAGGCCAGCTGAAAGGTGTAGTGTTCCGGCACGACTTCGCGGTCGGTTTTGTAGTCTTCTAAGTACCATACCCCGTCCGCACAGTAAAACCGGTCGATGATACCCTGCCAGACCGTCCCGCCGTGCGGCAAGGCCAGCGGCACCTCGGCGTGGTCTTTGCTGCGCTCGGCAAGCGCCGGAAGCTCATGACCGAGCATCTTTTCGTAAGTAGCGAGCAGTCCGGCGACCTCGGCAACGACGTCACTTTTTTCAGCTTCGCTAAAAGGGAACATCACCTCTTGCGCCCGCAAGTTCTCCAGGTGAACCGGGTTCTCTGCCGACCAGTTTTGTGAAATCGCGTAGTGAACGAGCGTTCCAACCGTGCGCGCCCGTCCGGGCAGGCGTTCGCCCTCATCGGGGTCGGTGACGGGCAGCGGTTCGTGTGTTTCGGCGTCGCGTTTGAGTGAAGACGGCGACGACACCGGCGCGTGCCGTAAATGAGGAAACGTTCGGCGTGTCCAGGGCGCAACCTGTAACCCTGAGACCTCAGCCGTTACGCCCTGCACAGGCGCAGTCGCCTGTACGGGCCAAGCTTTAAGGACGAAATCGGGGCGCGTATAAGGCCGCGCGTCCGGGCCAAAACCGATGTCGGATAGGGCTTTGGCCCACCCTGAAGGGCGCTCGTCCTTGACGCTGCCGGACAAAAGCAACACGTCTCTGGCCCGCGACGCGGCGACGTAGAGGAGTCGGTAGCTCTCCCCCGCTTCGCGTTCAGTAAGCTGCCCCTTCACCTCGTCGTAAGCCGCGCTGCCCCTAAGCGCAACCCGGCCCCCTGCCGGAGCAACGTAGAGCGTTTCACTCTGGACGCGGTTCATCCGCCCGGTATCGAACACGGCGACGACGGGCCACTCGAGCCCCTTGGCGCTGTGAACCGTCAGCAGCTTGACGCCGCTCCCGCGCTGCGGCACGTCGCCCGCATCGGTCTGACGGCTGAGGCGCTCCAGGCGCTCCAAAAGCACCCCAACTTCTTGCGGCGGCCTACCGGCAAAGGTAAATAACAGGGCGTCTACATTTTCGCGTGCGCGTGGTTCTAAAAAGTCCACATAACGTTGTCCGCCCAAAAACGGTTCCCGAATCAGGGTTTTGAGGGCGGTGAGCGGCGGCGTCCGGACGGCTTCACGGATGCGCCCCAGCCGCGCGAATGTTTCGGGAAAGTCCAGCTCGAGCCGCTCGAGCGGCCTTTCGGCCCCCATCACGTCGTCAATCTGAGGCATCGTCAACCCGGCAAACGGGCTTCTGAGCCAGACTGCGAGGCTGTAACCGCTCGGCTCGAGTCCCACTTGCAGCGCGTGGTAGAGGTCACGAATCTCGCGGCGTTCGTAGTAGCCGCGCCCTTGCAGCAAGACGCTCGGCAAACCCATCTCACGGAGCGCCGTCTCGATAAGCCCGAGCCCCGCGTGCGATTTGGCCAAAACGGCCATCTCGTGCGGCGCGTAATCTCTACTCAAGTCGGCAAGACGTGAGGCCAGCACCTGCGCCTCATACGCCCGCAACTCGCCGACCGGCACCGACCCCGTGACCCAGTGCAGTTCGACGCGCCCGGTTTTCTCCCCTTGTGGGCCGACGGGGGTGACTTCGGGAGCCTCGAGTGCGGAAAACCCCCACTCCCGTTCGGCAAAACTGCGCGTCAGGTGGTTTAAGAACCGGTTGATTACGACGGCGTGACGGCGCGTTTCGTCCAGCGGCGGTTGCACCTCGCCGGTCGCAAGCGCCGCCCGGAATACCTCGACATCCGCGTGACGAAAGCCGTAGATGGATTGTTTGGGGTCGCCGACGACTTCGGTTTGCAGGCCGCCGTGCTCGAGCGCCCGGAAAAACGCACCTTGCAGCGGGTTGACATCTTGAAACTCGTCTACGAGTAAAACCTGATAGCGGCTCGTCAAGCGTTTCAAGGCTTCCGGATGCCGAATCAGGGTCAGCGCCCGCCGCTCGACCTCGGATGGGGTGAGGAGTTTCGCCCCCAGCCGTACCCGGTAACGGGCGTACACCGCGTCGAACAGAGCGACGACCGCGACCTCTTCAGCGTTGGCTTTATCGGCGCTGTACTGCTCTGCAAGTGAGCGTGAGCGAAAGAGTTTAAGCGTCAACTCATAGGCATCTCGACCTGCTCGTTGCACAGTGCTATAAAGCCCATGCTGTGGACTTGCAGCGAGGTAGAGGAGCGTTTTCAACTCCTCCTCGAACAATGCGGTGCCTTCCCACTCGCCCAAAACGCTAAAGTCGGGGTCTAGACCCAGCAGCGGCGCGGTCAAACGGAGCGCCCCGCCCATAAAGCCGTGAATGGTGTTTAAGGTCGCGCCGCCGAGTTCGCGTTCGGCAGCCGCCAACCTCGGCTTGTCGTCCGCCGTAAAACTCAGGTCGAGGTAGCTGTCCGTAGCGAGTGCCTCGCGCACTCCGGCTCCGACGCGCTGCCGCAACTCGGCGGCGGCGGCGTTCGTAAACGTCACCCCGGCAATTCGGCGGAGCGGGACGCCGGCTTGGGTCAGCTCGAGGTAACGCCTTACTAAACTCGTCGTTTTACCGGTTCCGGCGGAGGCAACTCGGACTTTCACGCTATCTCGTCCCGACCCGGCAGAGGTCGAAGACGCCGCACTCACGGCAGCCGAAACCGGGTTTGGGCTGCATCTCCCCTGCCGTAAAACGCTCATGAAGGCGGGCCGCCTGCTGCTGCCGCCCAACCATCGCCCGCGTCGGCCTCGTCACACCCGCGTCGTAAGCGGCAACCGGACGACCCAGCACCGGCCAGACGTAAAGTTCAACGGACGCCGCGCCGCGCGTAAAAAGTTCTGCTGCGGCCCAGAGCTCATGCAAGCGCCCGCTCCGCTCAACGAAGCGCTTGGCGTCGGCGGCGCTCAGCTCACCCGGTTCGGTAAAGGTATATACGCGGTACGTGTCGCCGCTCCGCCCGACCGCATCAAGGTAGGCATAAGGGCCGTCATCGAAGCTGGTGAGCATATAGCCGAACGTCAGCGGCAAAAGCGTAGCCTCCACCTCGTCCAACCACGAGGCCGCGCCCGGAAAAGCTGCGTGCAGCGACCCCAGCCTCGCCCCGTTCAGCCGTTCATAGGTTCTGAACTCGTGAATCAGCTCACGCCACCAGACCTGCTCAAACTCGGTAAAGCGCTCCGCCCAAAAGCGAAAGCCGCAGGTCTCAAAACGTGACAACTGCTTGACACTCGCCCGTTTGAGCGACACCGGCGTGACAGTAGCGCTGAAACGGCTGCGTTTGCCCGCCTCGAGCACACTCCCGGCAGGCAGCTCGCTCAGGGGCAGCGCGTCACGGGTAAGGGACACTTCGGCGACCCTCGGCCCGCCCTGGTCGGCTTCGGGGTAGAGGATGACAACCTCGTCGGCTCGAGTTTGCAGCTCTTCTAGAAGCACGGGGTCACGGCCCAAAAAGCGTTTGGGGAGTCCGAAACGCTCAAAAACGCTTTCCAAACTACTTCGCGACTCTTCCGGGACAAAATAATCTTCGCGTTCACCGGCGTTGTAGACGCCCTCGAGCGCCCGTAACAGATACGCCCGCCGAAACCGCCGCCCCGACGCGAGGTTCGGTGTCAAGAGCGCCACGCCCCCTTTGGGCCGGTCGAACACCGCCGTCTCTTGCAACAATGCACCCCACCACGCCCGAAATTGCGGCCCCCGAGCAAGTTGCGCGGCTTCTTTGGCCCGCTCGAGCGCGTGCGCCTTGAAGCCGTCCCAACCGCGTTCCGGCGAGCGTTGGGTGAGTTCGGGCAGGCTGTCGAGGAGTTCTCTAGCCCACGCGAGTTCGTCTCCGGGGGTCTCGAGCCGCGCCAGCCAGAACAGTAAGGGCCGCTCCAAACCCAATTCTTTAGCCAAAAGCGAAAGCGCCTCGCGTCCGCCCAGGTTTCGTTTCAGAGCCGCGTTCGCCAGCGGGATAAGTTCGGGAATGGCTAATAGGCGCGACGGCGTCGGGTAGTCGGGTAACTCGAGCAAATCCAAAAGCAGCCGTCCGCCCGGTGTGTCGGCGAGCGCTTTGGGCGTCTCGTCCATCAGCGGGACGCCGTATTCGTCGGCTAAGACAGCAAACGCCCGCACCTCTCCTTCGGGCAAAATGACCGCCAGCGAGAGCGGGTCGGCCCCTTCGGCGAGGTCGCGTTTAAGGGAACGCAGCACCCAGCGCGCTTCGGCAACCGGGTTGGCGGCGTGATGCACAACCGTGTGGGACGAGGGGCGCGGCGGTAGCATTTGGGTTGCCGTAAAACCCGGCGGCGCTTCGGGCAGCGACAGCCACACCTCGGTTTGCCGCGAAAGCGCTGTGTAAAGACCCAGCTCGAGCGGCCCCACTTCCCGAAAGCCGTCGATGATAATGAGGTCGGCTTCAGGTTTTACGGTAGCTTGACTCGCCAGCACGAACGCTTCACGGCGGAAGTCGTCGTAGTCCCAGCGTTCGCCCTTGATGCGTTCATACACCGCAAAAACCTCACGGAGCCGTTCGCTTTCGCGGTCGGTTTGCGGCAGCGTTTGGGGCTCTAAACCGTAGCGTTTGGCCTCGGCAATCGCCCGGGTAAAAAGCCGCGCTTCGCCCGGAGCGGGCAGTTCGCCGTAGCAGGTAAGGAGCGCTTCACCCACGAGCGCAATCCGACCTGTCCCAACTAACAGCGGTTTGAGTTTGAGCGCCGCTGCTAACAGCCGGTAGTAGACCTGCTGTGAAGAGAGGAACTCGAGCCCCAACACCGCGCCCTGCACCGTCGCGCGGGTGTACACGTAACTCCGCTGACTCGGCAGGCCGACCCACCACACCCGTTTTCCGGCGCGGGTGGCAGTAAGCGCTACCTCTAAAAGCCTTGTGGTTTTGCCCGAACCCGGTGGCCCGACGAGGAGATTAAGCGGCTTGCGCTCGGTAGTCACCCTTTTATCTTAACGACTAGCGGCGAAACACATGCCAGAAATCGCAAATCGGCCCCGTTCAGGTTGCTTGGCTGAGCTGTTCACGTAGAGCGTCCGGGGTCGTAACCGGCAAGCGGCACGCGCCCCGTTCGCAGACATAAGCCGTCGGTCGGCCCTCCACTCGGCCCCGGTTCTGCGTAAAAGGCAGTTTTTTTATGAGCGGGTCATCTGTTTCAATGAGCGCCACCGCCGTAAACGTCAGGTCGAATTCGTCAAGTACGTCCAAAAGCGCCTGCGTTTCCGGGTCGTTGCGGCTGCCGAAGACGGCGATTTCCCTGGGCGGCGCGTAAAGCTTTTCAACAGCCGTGAGGCATGACGCAAACCCGGTCGGATAGCGGCGCAGCGCCTCTTGCAGCGGTTTTACGGCGTCGAGCGCCAGGTCTTCCCAGTCGCGGTTATCGGTGTGACGCGATAAGGTGACAAGCAGTTCTGCCGCCGCACCGTTGCCCGAAGGCGTCGCCGCGTCGAACAGGTCTTTGGGCCGGACGATGAGGTCGCCGCCGGGAACCGTGCCGTAAAACCCGCCCGCGTCGGCGTCGTGAAAGTCTTTGACGATGGTTTCGGTGAGGTCCAGCGCGAGCAGCAGCCAGTCGGCCTCGAGCGTCGCCCCGTAAAGGCTTACGAGCCCGTGGGCGAAGTAGGCGTAATCCTCCAACAACCCTTCAACTTTGGCCCGCCCCGCCTTATAGGTGTGCTTGAGCCGCCCGTTACCGTAAAACGCTTCTTGCATAAACCTTGCGGTTTTACGGGCCGTCTCCAGATAATCCGCTCGCCGTAAAACGCGCCCCGCGTCGGCGTAAGCGGACAGCATCAGGCCGTTCCACGAACAGAGAATCTTGTCGTCGAGACCGGGCCGAACCCGAGGTTGCCGCGCGTCGAACAGGGTTTTTTTGACGCGGTTTAGCTTTTCCGTAACGTCAGCTTCGGCGAGGGAGAACTGTTCTGCTAAAGCCTCGATATTTTGAGCGACAAACAAAATGCTCTGACCTTCAAAGTTTCCGGCAGCCGTCACGCCGTAGTGCGCTTTGACGAGTTCGGCGTCATCGCCTAAAAGCGCGTCTAATTCTGCCGCCGTCCAGACGTAATACTTGCCTTCTACCCCTTCGGAATCGGCGTCTAAGGCGCTGTAAAAGCCGCCTTCGGGGGACATGAGTTCGCGTTCGGCAAACGTCAGCGTGTCTTCGATAACTTGCCGGTAAAGCGGATTTTGAGACGCCGTAAACGCCTCGGCGTAGCGGCTCACAAGCTGCGCGTTGTCGTAGAGCATCTTTTCAAAATGTGGGACGAGCCATTTAGCATCAACGCTGTAACGCGAAAAGCCGCCGCCGAGTTGGTCGTAAATACCACCCTGGGCCATCTTTGTAAGGGTGACGTTCGCCATCTCCAAAGCGCGCGGTTCCGGGCGTAACAGGAGAAACTTCAGCGCCGTGTGCGGCGGAAACTTGGGCGCACTGCCGAAACCGCCGTAAACCGGGTCGAAGGTGTTGGAAAGGGTCTCTAAAGCGTCCGTTGTAACATTGTCTAAATCTCCCGGTACCGACGGGACTTGCGCCTCGAGCTGCCCGGTCAGAGACTCCGCCGCTTCAAGCGCCTCTCCCCGGCGCTCCTGCCAAACCCCCGCGAGACTCGTTAAGACACGCCGAAAACCGGGATGCCCCAAACGGTCTGCGGGCGGGTAATACGTGCCGCCGTAAAACGGCTTGCCTTCAGGCGTTAAAAACACCGTCAACGGCCAGCCGCCCGAACCGGTCAACGCCTGCACCGCGCTCATATACACCGCGTCCACGTCCGGGCGCTCTTCGCGGTCAACCTTGATGGAAACGTAGAGCTCGTTCATCAGCGCGGCAATTTGCGGGTCTTCAAACGATTCGTGCGCCATCACGTGACACCAGTGACACGCGGAGTAACCGATAGAAAGCAGCACGGGTTTGTCTTGGGCTTTGGCGAGGTCGAACGCTTCGTCGCCCCAGGGAAACCAGTTTACGGGATTCTCGGCGTGTTGCAGCAGGTACGGACTCGTTTCATTTTTGAGGCGGTTGGATGTGGCTTCGTTAGACATAACTTCACCGTAAACGACCCGGTTTTACGGCGTGACCGTGCAGCTTACGATATTCGTATGGCTCAAAGTCTGTACTGCTCAAAACGAACGGCGTAGAACTCGAGCCTACGCCGTTTTCATTATGCTTGCTCTTTAATGCTTGCTTCGTAGCACCTTTGCAACCAAACCCGAATCAGTGCGCTTCAGGCTACTCGACCAACTCGTCGTCGGTGTCCTCGAGCGGCACACTCACGCGTTCGTAAAGGTCAGCGAGCGCCTCGTAGATGTCTTGGGCGTCTTCGTCTTCGCTGATTTCAGACCACTCGAGCGCGGTTGCCACCAAATCCTCGAGTCGCCGCGCAAGCTCGTCGCGCCGCGCCGTATTTTCGCTCAGCTCGTCAATCGCAATCTCGTGGGTACCGTCGCGCTCGAACTCGTCGTCGTCGCTCATGTACGGGGTTTCGTCGCCGCCCAAATCGCCGTCTTGTTCGCGGTCGTAATCGTTCATCTTTCGCCTCCTCTTGGTCAATACTAAACCCAAGTTTATAGAACGCGGCGTGGGTCTGTTTGTGACGTAAGGGGCACACGCCGCCACTCGGCGCTGTTAATGCGGGATAATACCGGAGTGAACACCAAAGACCTAGCCGACTTAAGACGAAACTATACCCAGGGTACTCTAGACGAACACGACCTCGACGCCGATCCCGTAAAACAGTTTCAAAATTGGCTGGACGACGCGCAAAACGCTGCTAAAGAGGGAGCGATGCTCGAGGCCAACGCCATGACTCTGGCAACCGTAGATGCTGCCGGTCAACCTTCGGCAAGGGTCGTGCTGCTCAAAGGTTTAGATGAGCGCGGGTTTGTCTTCTACACAAATTACGAAAGCCGCAAGGCACACGAACTGGCAGAAAACCCGAAAGTTGCGCTTGTCTTTAACTGGCTTGCTTTAGAACGTCAAGTTCGGGTTGAAGGGACGGTTTCAAAGCTTCCTACCAAAGAGTCCGAAGCGTACCACAAAACGCGGCCCAGGGGGTCACAGCTGAGCGAGTGGGTTTCGCCGCAAAGTCGGGTGATCGACAACCGGGGGGTACTCGAGGCCCGCCTCAAAGAGGTCGAGGCCGAGTTTCCGGGCGAGGTGCCGCTACCGGACTTTTGGGGCGGCCTTGTGGTGAGACCGGGGAGGCTCGAGTTCTGGCAAGGACGGCCCAATAGACTGCACGACAGGTTCCGCTATTCTCGGCAGGGTGAAGGGTGGCGGCTCGAGCGGCTGGCGCCCTGAGCTCGGTTAAACAAAAGAAGGAGCCCTGGTGGGCTCCTTGCTAAAGACGCGAGAATGCGGGCTACTGACCGCCACTCTCCGGGGCGGGCGGCGGCGTAATTTCGGGTTGGACAGGTGCAACCGGCGGCGTTTGCGGCAACACTTCAGGAAAAGTTTGGATGCCGGAAGCTTCGCGCAGGGCTGCGATCCTTTCACCCAGCCGTTCACTAACGAGTTGTTGGCGTACCTGGTCTCTGACCTGGGCAAACGGGGTCGTCGTTGCCGGGTTTTTCTCGTTGACCTTGATGATGTGATACCCGAACTGGCTCTGAACCGGCTCGGTTATCGTCCCGACTTCAGCGCCGAACGCCGCCGCCTCAAATTCCGGTACGGTCTGACCCCGGCTCAGGCAACCCAGATCGCCGCCGCTATCTTTGCTGCCCGGGTCGATACTGTTGGCAGCGGCGAGTTCGGCAAAGTCGCCACCATTTTGCAACTGCTGGTACAGCTCATCGGCCTTGGCCTTGTCTGCAACCAAGATGTGCTGCGCGCAAACCTGCTCGGACTGCCCAAACTGGTCTTTGTTGTTGTCGTAAAAAGTGCGAACGGCGTTGTCATCGACTGTGATATTGCTCCGAATTTGCTCGACCACGCGTTGCAGGGTCAACGATTCGCGGATGTAGCTCCGCAGTTCAGCCTCGTTTTGATACCCCGCCACAGTAAGCGCCTGCTGAAAATTGCCTCCGGCAGAGGCTCTGGCAGCCTCGAGTTCAGCGTCGACGTCCGCTTTAGAAACCTCGACACCCCGCTCTTGCGCTTGCTGCAACAAGACTTCTTGCGTGGCAAACTGGTCTAGAAAGTTGGGCCTGAGGCTGGCGAACTGAGCGAGCGTCGCCTCATCCAAAGGTGCGCCTTGCTGCGCCGCTAGTGCGCGCAGGGCGATGTTAAAGCGTTTTTCAAACCCGGCTACCGAAACCGTCTTGTTACCTAGTTCCAAAACGACGGCGTTAGGGTCGGCGGGCGTTGCGGTCTGCGCGCCGCCGGACGCTGCGCCGCCGGACACTGCGCCACCAGACTGGGCAGCGGTTTGCGCCGCAACGAGCATCAGTCCGGAGACAACGAGAAGCGTCACAACCGTCCAAAAAACGGGAAATCTTTTTTCGTTTGTGCGCTGCTTGCTTACGAAGGGGCCTTTTGTGTTCACGGAGGTTCCTTTCACTAAAAAAGCGGCGCGTTGCCGCCTCACTTGACTAGCCAAACCCTAACACGCAGCGTATGAGAAAGTGGACGAAACGTTAAACATCTCGCCCACCAAACCAAGTTTGTTCATGTCGGTCTGTTTGGGTCAGCCTGTTGAAGGTCAACCGGGAACGGGTTCACGGTTCAAGGCTGCAAGCTGCCGATAAAGCTCCAACTGCGTTTCACTCGGCCTTTCCGGGGTGGTAATTCGCACCACGGCAAACTGGTCGCCCTTGCCGCCACCCTTACGGGGCCAACCCTGGCCTTTAAGTCTAAACGAACGTCCGGCGCGCGTACCTTTCGGTAAGGTCATCTCCACGTCGCCCCCGAGCGTCGGTACGCGGGCGCTGCCGCCCAAGACAGCGACGTAATCGGGCACGTCTATTGTGACGCGCACATCGTCGCCCTCGAGCGTAAAGCGGTTGTCCGGTGCAAACCTGAGCGTCAGCACCACGTCGCCGCCGTCGGGGGCTTGTCCGCGCAGGCGCAAGCGGCTGCCGTCACGGCTGCCTGCCGGGAGCGTGACCTCGAGCCGTTTTCCTTCCAGGCTGATGGTTTTGGTCGCGCCGCTGTAGGCGTCGCGCAAAGCGACCTGCAACTCGGCCTCGAGCGGTCTCGCCTGAAATCCGAACGAGCTGCGCGCTGTTCCGGTGCGGGGTTGTGCGGCAGTTTGAAACCGGGTGTCAAACCCACCGGTGCTGAAGCTGGTTGCACTCCCGAAACCGCCGCCGAAGAGCGTTTGAAAAAAGTCGCTGAAGTCCCCGGCCTGGGTTCCGGCATAACCACCGGCATAATCACCAGTAGCCCCGGTAAAGCCGCCTGCACCCGGTGAAAAGCCGCCTTTCGCCGCCTCCGCGCCGTACTGGTCGTAGATTTTGCGCTTTTCGTCGTCGTTTAGAACGGCGTAGGCTTCGCCGATTTCCTTGAACCTCTCTTCAGCCGCCGCGTCACCTTGGTTGCGGTCGGGGTGATGCTTGGCTGCAAGTTTACGGTACGCCGAGCGGATTTCTTTTTGCGACGCGCTCCGAGGTACACCGAGCGTCTGGTAGTAGTCTTTGTAAGCAGCCATTCACCCCTCCTTTCCGGCTAACAGACTTAACCCTGAAAAACGACGACTCGAGCAGGCCGAACGAGCCGGTCGTCTTTGGTAAAACCGGTTTGAACGACTTCGGCAATCGTATCGGCGGCGTTTTCGTCTCCTGCCGGAATTGCAGTGAGGGCTTCGTGCAGGTCGGGATTAAACGGTTCACCCTTGACGCCGATCTCAGTAAACCCGAGCGCGCCCAAATTGCGCTGAAGTCCGTCGCGTACTGCCTGAATCCCGGGAACAAGTTGCGCCGGGTCGTCTGCACCGACGCCGAGCGCGCGGCTGAGGTCGTCGTAAACAGCTAAAAGCGGTAGTACAGCACTTTCCAACCCGGCGTCGCGGGCACGCAGAACATCTTGTGCCGCGCGGCGGCGGTAATTCTCGAGGTCGGCTCTGGCCCGCAAAAAGCGGTCTCTAAAGTCGGCGGTTTCAGCGTGGGCACGCTCCAACTCGCCCTGCAACACCTCGACCTCATTCAGCTCTACCGTGTCGGTGTCGGCTTTAGGGGTAGCGGTGGGGTCGTCCCCCACCGCGTCGTCTGTTGCAACTTTGGTTTGCGTCTCGTCGTTACGCATCGTTAACCTGCCGGTTTGAAGTCGGCGTCTACCACGTCGTCTTGACCTTGTGGCTGCCCTTCACCTTCGCCCTGCGTGTCGTCACCCTGGGGCGGCGCGGCCTGCTGCAGTTCGGCGACCTTTTCGCTCAGCTCGCGGGTCAGTTCCTCTAAACGGCTCTTGGGCGCGTCGCTGTCGATGGCGCTCTGCGCTTCGGCAATCACGCGTTTAACGGGTTGCTTCGCGTCGTCATCGGCGGTCGATTCGTCGACGGTGCGCTGCGCCTGCACCCGGAGGCTGTCGAGCGTGTTTTTCGCCTCGGTGTGTTCGCGCGCTTCGCGGTCGCGTTCGGCGTTCGCCTCGGCGTCTTTGACCATCCGATCGACTTCATCTTCGGACAAAGTGGTGGTGTTCTGGATGGTGATCGACGCTTCTTTATTGGTCGACTTCTCTTTGGCGGTGACGTTCAAGATGCCGTTGGCGTTGATGTCATACGAGATTTCAATCTGCGGCATGCCGGCGGGCATGGGTGGGATACCGTCCAACTTAAAGCGGCCCAGCGACTTGTTGTCATGCGCCATCGAACGCTCACCCTGAAGCACGTGAACCTCGACGCCCGTCTGGTTCATCTCGGCGGTCGAGAAAGTTTCGGTCTTGCGTACCGGAATGGCGGTGTTGCGTTCGACGAGTTTGGTAAACACGCCGCCTTTGGTCTCGACGCCGAGTGAAAGCGGAGTTACGTCTAAAAGCACAATGTCTTCCACGTCGCCGGTCAGGACACCCGCCTGAACTGCCGCACCTAACGCCACCACTTCATCGGGGTTGACCGACTGATTGGGCGCTTTGCCGAGCATTTCCTGAACGAGTTTTTTAACCGCCGGGATGCGCGTCGAGCCGCCGACCAAAATCACCTCGTCGATATCGCTTTTTGAGAGCTTGGCGTCTTTGAGCGCCGCTTCTACGGGGCCGCGAACCCGGTCGAGCAGCGAGCCGATGAGTTCTTCGAACTTGGCCCTCGAGAGTTTTTTCTCGAGGTATAAGGGCGCGTTCGACGCCGGATCCATCGCAATAAACGGCAAGCTGATGGTCGTTTCGGGGATGCCTGAGAGTTCGATTTTGGCTTTTTCGGCCGCCTCGAGCATACGCTGGAGCGCCTGCTTGTCTTTACGAAGATCGACGCTATATTCCTTTTTGAAGTCTTCGGCAAGCCAGTTGACGACTGCGTAGTCGAAATCCGAACCGCCCAAGTCGGTGTGCCCGTTTGTACTCCGCACCTCGAATACACCGTCGCCGACTTCTAGCACCGACACGTCGAAGGTGCCGCCGCCGAGGTCAAAAACCAACACGGTCTCGTTGCCTTTTTTCTCCAAACCGTAAGCGAGCGCCGCCGCTGTCGGTTCGTTGACGATACGCAAGACTTCCAAGCCGGCGATACGTCCGGCGTTTTGCGTCGCTTCGCGCTGCGAGTTGTTGAAGTACGCGGGCACGGTAATCACAGCCTTTGTGACCTTTTCACCGAGTGTTGCCGAAGCGTCTTCGACGAGCTTTTGCAAGACCATTGCAGAGACTTCTTCGGGAGTGTACTGTTTGCCGTCGACGACAAAGCGGACGCCGCCGTCGCTACCGCGCACGACTTCGTAGGGTGAGCGCTCGGCCTCTGCTTTCACCTCGTCCCACGAACGACCGATGTAACGTTTGACCTCGAACAGGGTGCCTTTGGCGTTTAGCACCGACTGCCGTTTGGCCACCTGCCCGACGAGCCGCTGGTCGCCCTTGAAAGCCACCACCGAGGGAGTCGTGCGGTTGCCTTCGCTGTTGACGAGAACCGTCGGTTCGCCACCTTCCATAATGGCGATGACGCTGTTCGTCGTACCCAAATCAATACCGACTGCTTTAGCCATGATCTCTCCTAATCTTATTTATGTAGTTTGCGCCCCACAGATGTGTTGATAAGGTGATGTCAAATGTATCTGCGCGTAAGACGCTCATATCCAGCCGTGAGTATACTGCCTCGAGCTTCTCTTGTCAACAGATATGAGTGCGTTTGTATCAAGTTTGTAAGTCGATAAAGCTACTACGCGCCCAGCCGTTTCTACATTTTGAGGCGCGTGCGCCGCCGCAACAGCCACGACCCGCCGAGGCTTAGGAGCAGCAGCACCCCCGAGGCCAGCAGATAACGCCAGTCGAGGCTAAAACGCGTCGAACGCTCGGACAAACTCGTCAGCGACGCCCCCGCCAACACGGCGACGAGCAGACCAGGAGAGCCGCCGATTGCCGTAGCTCCTAAAAACGCGGCAAAGCTGATCTTCAAGTAGCCGGCCGCGTAGTTCACCAAGTCGCCCGGTACCGCCAGGAAACGGCAGAGCAAAACGGTTTCGAACGGGTACTGTTTAAGCCGCCCCAGCCATCCCGCCTGCGCCGCTTCAGGCAAGTCACCACCAAAAAGACGACCGAGCCAGTAAGCGACCGCCGCCGTTAGCAGAGCGGCAAAGAGCGCGTAAACCGTGCCCCAAAAAGCGCCGAAAAGCAGCCCGACCGCAACGGTTAAAAGACCCACGGGAAGTAGAAAAAGAGGTCGCACCAGGTAGATAAAAAGTAGAAAAAAAGGTGCCAGCGGATCGTCTCGCAGTGCGTTTAACAGGTTTCTAAGGAGCGTAACCGGGGTCTCGCCGTAAGCGCGCGCGTAAAGCCAAAAGCCTGCCAAGGTAGCCAGCCACAACAAAGCAACGTACAAAAGTCTTTTCGGTCTCGGCTCTCGCTTTGGTGCAGCAGGTCCCATGAGCCTTTACGATAACAGCTTGGTGCAACCTCGCGCGCGTCACCGAGCTTCACGTAAAATTTGTCCGAGATAGCTGGGCAAGTTGACGATTGGCCAAAGCGCTGCGGACGTGCTAGAATACAGGGCTGAAATTTCAGCAAGCCTACGCAACGGCACAAACCCCGTGAAAGGAGGTAAACGGTGCATAACTACGACCTAAATGTCATCCTCGACCCGAACCTGAACGAAGCGCAGCTGGGACTCGAGAAAGACGCTATCGCCGCGCAGATAGGGCGCGTCGAAGGCCAAGTCCACGAACTCGACGAGTGGGGCAACAAACGCCTCGCCTATCCGATTCGCAAACTCAACGAAGGCTACTATTTGATCTACAAATTGTCGCTTTCAGAGAGTGCGCCGCGGCAACTAGGTACTAACTTGCGTTTGCGCGATAACGTCATGCGCGTTTTGATTACGCGTGACCGGCCCGAGCAGCGCACCCGCAAAGAAGCGCC
The DNA here is from genome assembly GCA_963799485.1 of uncultured Trueperaceae bacterium. GTDB lineage: Bacteria > Deinococcota > Deinococci > Deinococcales > Trueperaceae > Truepera. Next base: position 186,533 of record CAWCXJ010000007.1, on the reverse strand, counting down.
GCGCAGTGATTCTCGCAGCGAGCCGCGTTCCGAACCCCGTTCCGAACCACGTGAAATTCCGCCCACCTCAGCTTAAGACTCGAATCTATACTTACCCCAACCCAAGACTCCAGGAGGAAACATCATGGCCCGTGGGCTAAATAGCGTTTTACTGATCGGTACCCTTACGCAAACCCCCGAGATGCGTTACACCGCAGGTGGTCTGGCGATTTTGACCCTCAACTTGGCCGGCAACGACCACGTAACCGGGGAGGACGGTCAGACGAGAGAACTGGCCTGGTATCACCGCGTCACCGTTTTCGGCGCTGCGGCTGAAGGGCTCGTCGAAAGCCTCGAGGTCGGAAGTCCGGTGTTTGTCGAAGGGCGACTTAACTTTCGCTCATGGGACAGCCCGGAAGGTCAACGTCGCAGCTCGCTCGACGTCACCGCCGCGCGGGTGTCCTCGCTGACTCTAGGCAACCGCAAGGGTGAGGCGACTGTAACCGACGCGCGCGGGCAAGCCCGGCTTAAAAACGCTCTCAATCAGGTGGTCATTATCGGCAACCTGACCCGTGACGCCGAACTCCGGTATACGCCGACCGGCAGCGCAGTTGCACGGCTGAGCGTCGCCGTCAACGAGTCGTACCAAGCTAAAGGGGAGTGGCAAGAACGCACGCACTACGTTGACGTCGACGTGTGGCGCGAGCTTGCCGAGGCTTCAGCCGAACTCGCCAAAGGCGATCCGGTTTTGATTATGGGACGCTTCGTCACCGATAACTGGACGGACAAAGAGGGCAACCGGCAGTATAAAAACAAGCTCGAGGGTAGCCGTATCGAATATCTGACTCGTGGCCCTGGTGGTGGTGGCACCAGCGCCCGCCCGTCACAAACGGGCGTCCAGAAGAGTCAGGAGCAAAGTCAGCCCAGCCGTCCCCGGCTGGACATCGACGAAGAGTTTCCACCGGAAGAGGATTTACCTTTCTAGATGGCACAAAGACCCGCAGCACGCAACAGCAGCAAGCGCGACCGCGACGACCGCCGTGGTGGTCGCCGGGGCCGTCGGCCCAAAGTCTGCCCGTTTTGTACGGGTGAGCAGGAAGTGACCGCGTACCGCGACGCCCGGATGCTCCGCCGCTTTATCTCGGATACCGCCAAGATTTTGCCGCGCCGCCGCACCGGGGTGTGCGCCAAGCACCAGCGTAGGCTTGCCAACACCATTAAAGAAGCGCGCGTCCTGGCAATTATCCCGATTACCGAGAAGCTGGTACGCAAGTGAACACGCGTAGCCAGAGGTATCACCTATGAACGTTATTCTGCTCGAGCCCGTTGATCGCCTCGGTGAAGCCGGCGCGCTCGTCACCGTAAAACCCGGTTATGCCCGTAACTTCCTAGTTCCGCGCGGCCTCGCCTTGCCTGCGACGCAGGCCAATCAGCGCGAACTCGACGCGCGGCTCGCGCAACGCGCGAAACAGCTCGCGGCCCGCAAAGCCGACGCCGAACGCCTCCGCGAGATGCTCGCCGACGCTACGGTCGATATCAAGGTGCGCGCCGGTGAGGACCGTATCTACGGTTCGGTTACGAGTCGTGACATCGCCGAGGTGCTAGAGCAGCGTTTTGATGTCGAGATCGACCGCCGTAAACTCGAGCTAGGCGACCCGATCAAAACGCTCGGCGAGTACATCGTCGTTTACAAACCTCACCCTGAAGTCCCTATCGACCTCAAGGTCAACGTCAGCGCCGAGTAAAGGCTTACACGTCGGCAAAATAAAATCCCCCACGTTTGTGAGGGATTTTTACGTTTTCGTCAGCTGCTTTTTGTTTCGCCGCGAACGGTTTCGATGCGGATGAGGTTGGTCGAACCGCGCATCCCGAAAGGTACCCCGGCGGTAATCACGTAGCGGTCGCCGACACTGATGTCGGTAATCTGCCTCATAATCTCGACGAGCTTGGCGTTAGCGACTTCAACCATCTCGTCGGTAGTGTAAACCTCTTGCGACAGCGACGGAATAACCCCCCAAACAATGCTGAGCTGACGGTAAGCACGTTCGCTGGGCGTTAGGGCAAAAATTGGTGACGCCGGACGATTGTGCGCGACCCGCTGCGCGGTCGTTCCGGTTGAGGTGAACGTCACAATCATCTTGGCCGAGATAAAGTGTGCCATTTGACAAGCAGCCAAAGATACGGCGTCGGCGGTGGTCGAGTCGGGCTCGGGATAGCGTTCACGCATGTCGGCCTGGTAGTTCGGGTCACTTTCGACCGAACGCGCAATCCGCACCATCATCTTGACCGCCTCGATAGGGTAGTTCCCGACAGCGGTTTCAGCGGAGAGCATAATCGCGTCGGTACCGTCGTAAATGGCGTTGGCAACGTCCGAGGCTTCGGCGCGGGTCGGGGTCGGGCTCGAGATCATGCTTTCCAGCATCTGCGTCGCAGTCACAACCGGCTTACCGACCCGCGTACACGCCCGGATAAGCTTTTTTTGAATCAGCGGAACTTGTTCGGGGGGCAGCTCGACACCCAAGTCACCGCGCGCGACCATAATCCCATCAACTTCTTCTAAAATCTCGTCAAAGCGTGCGACAGCCGAAGGTTTTTCGATTTTTGCCATAAGTTTGGCGCGTGACCCGGCTCGCGCCAGGTAGTGACGCGCCAAGAGCAAATCGTCACGGCTCCGGACGAAGCTGATGGCCACCCAATCGACCTCGAGTTCGGCCCCAAAGAGCAGATCTTCCATGTCTTTGTCGGTAATCGCCGGAATGCTCAGGTCGGCGTCGGGGATATTGATGCCCTTGTTGTTCGATAAAACTCCGCCAAGCGTGACCTCGGTCTCTATCGTTTCACCGCGCAAGCCGGTAACGCGGAGCGCCAAGCGTCCATCGTCTAATAGCAACGCGTCGCCGACCTTTACGTCGGTGTAGAGGTTCGTGTAGGTCACGCCGACCCGCGTCGCGTCTCCGGGGCTGTTGTCGCCGCAGGTTAGCAGAAAGCTCTGCCCTTCGGTAAGCATGACTTTGCCTTCGGCAAAGGTCGCCGTGCGGATTTTCGGCCCCTGTAAATCTTGCAAAATACCGACCGGGCTGCCCAACCGCTCCGCTTCGGTGCGGATAAACTCGACGTTGTTCTGGTGCATCTCGCGGCTGCCGTGCGAAAAGTTGAGCCGAAAAACATTGACGCCCGCTTCTATGAGCCGTTTGATGACCTTCGGGTCGCTGCTCGCCGGGCCAAGCGTCGCCACGATTTTTGTGCGTCTGACGAGTTGCATCAGAACGCCCGGCGTCCGAGGAAGCGGGCGCTAGTGCCGAGTTCTTGCTCAATCAAGAGGAGGCGGTTGTACTTTGCCAAACGGTCACTGCGACTCGCCGAACCGGTTTTAATCTGCCCGGCGTTGACCGCAACGGCGAGGTCGGCGATAAACGCGTCTTCGGTCTCGCCGCTGCGGTGCGAGATCATATTGCGGTAGCCCGCGCGCTTGGCGAGTTCGGTGGCGTCGAGCGCTTCGGTTAGCGTGCCGATCTGATTGACCTTGATCAAAATCGCATTGCCGACGCCCATGTCGATCCCGCGTTGCAGACGTTCGGTGTTGGTCACGAAGAGGTCGTCACCGACGAGCTGGCAGCGACTCCCAAGAGCCTTGGTCAGCTCGGCCCAGGCGTCCCAGTCGTCTTCGGCCAGACCGTCTTCGATAGAGATAATCGGGTAACGCGAGGCCCAATCTGCCCAGTAGCCCACCATTTCGGCGCTCGAGAGCACCTTACCTTCGGCCTCTAAGTGATAGTTGCCGTCCCTGAAAAACTCGGTTGAAGCTGGGTCGAGACCGATGGCGATCTGGTCGCCCGGTATATAACCTGCACCTTCAATGGCCTCCAAGATAACTTCAATCGCCTCTTGATTCGATTCAAGGTCGGGGGCAAACCCACCCTCGTCACCAACGTTGGTGTTGTAGCCACGTTGCGACAAGACCTTTTTGAGCGCGTGAAACGTCTCGACGCCGGCGCGCAGCGCTTCGGAAAACTGCTCGAAGCCGACCGGTGCGAGCATGAACTCCTGCATATCGACGCGGTTGTCGGCGTGTTTGCCGCCGTTAATCACGTTCATCATCGGCACCGGCAACGTTTTAGCCGCTGTTCCGCCCAGGTAGCGGTAGAGGGGGATATCCAGCGTTTGCGCCGCAGCCCGAGCCGCCGCCAGCGAGACCGCCAAAAGCGCGTTCGCGCCCAGCTTGCTTTTGTGCGGCGTCCCGTCGAGCTCGAGCATCACTCGGTCAACTTCGGCTTGTTCTAGAGCGTCTACGCCGATAAGCGCCGGCGCTAGAACTTCATCGACGTTTTGCACCGCTTTGAGAACGCCCTTGCCACCGTAGCGGTCGCCGCCGTCACGCAGTTCGGTAGCTTCGTGCATCCCGGTCGAGGCTCCTGAAGGTACTATGGCGGTCGCCACCGCACCCCCGGTCAGTCGCACCGTTGCGGCGACGGTAGGGTTGCCCCGCGAGTCGAGCAGCTCGGTTCCTTGAACCGTCTCAATCAGTGTCATAATCTTCCTCTCGTTTCGTCGCAAGAATGCGGGTTTGGCTTTCTGAGTTCTTGTCTACTTCTGACCTCTGCATAAATGACGCACTTCCTCTACCTTAACCCGATGACTTGATAGCTGCCTCCAGAAAGTTCCGACCGGTGTGCAGCAGTATCAGCCGGTGCGGAGCGGCACGACCATCGCCAGGTAGCTGGGGTCTTGCAGGCTCGAGAGAACACTCGGACTGGTCGGCCCGGAAAACGAGAAGCGCACGTCGCCTGCGACCGGTCTGAGCGCACTCAAAAGATAGTCGGCGTTGTAAGCCAGGGCAATTTCCGACTCGCTGCCTTCTTGCGCGACCGCCAGTGCCTCCTGAGAGCGCCCGTAAGCGCCTTCGGCAGTGACTTGGATAGCACCACCCCGGATAAACAGGTCAACGCGGTTGTTCGCCGTCCTGTCGGCCATCACCGCCACGCGCTGCACCCCTTCGAGCAGCTCTTTAGCACTGACAACGACGCTGACCGGAAACTCGCTGGGAATTACCCGCTGATAGTCGGGAAACGCGCCTTCCATCAGTTTGAGATTGAGCTTGTAAGGGCCGGTTGCAAGCGAGAGCTGACCTTCTGAGAGCGCGAGCTTCGCCGCTTCGGTGGTGAGCACCTTGGCAAGTTCGTCGACGCTGCGTGCAGGCAACACGACCTCACCGCTTAAACCAGCAGCATCGTCGATATGGTAGTACGCGAGCCTGAAACCGTCGGTCGCAACCGCCCGAATATGGCGGTCATCGAACTCGAGCCGTACCCCCCGAAAGATGGCCTGATACTCGGCGACCGCCGCGGCGTAACGTACGTGCGTCAGGGCAGTCGCCAGCCGGTCACCGGAAAAGCTGCCACTGTAGCTTGCTGGAAACGTCAAAGACGGCAGCGCCGCTTCGACGAGTTGCAGTTTGGTCGCGTAAGACCCGGCTTGAAGCTCGAGTTCGGCTGCTTCAAACGACAACTCGACGAGTTCACCCGGCAGCGCCCGGACAACTTGGCTAAAAACCTGCGCCGGAAGTGCCCAAGTTCCTTCGTCTTTAGTATCCACGTCTAAAGAAGCCTCGATATCGATATCGAGGTTGCTTCCGCTCAAGGTAAGTAGACCCTGACCTAACGTAAGCTTGACCAAACTCAAACTGGGGTTGCTACTTCGACTTGGCACGATACGTTCGACACTGCCAAGTGCATCGGCTAGTTTTTTTCTTGAGACGTGTGCGATCATGAGAAAACTCCCTTAAGGCGTTCGGGGGATGACTTTGAAATCTCCACAGGTTGAAAAGAAAAACTCTCTATAGTAGGGGCTGTGGATAGTGTGGATAACTGCCATTTGGCCTGTTCAGCACGGCGAAGTACCTGTGGATAACTTTGTGGATAACTCGCCCTTACCTGTGGATAAGTACCGAAGTTATCCACAGCTATCCACAGGCTGATAAAAAGCTGGATTTATCCACAGCTTATCCACAGCTTATCCACAGCTTATCCACAGGGTTATCCACAATTATTCGTGAGTGAAATATATGAAAAATGAGTAAAAATAGACGTTATGAGAAAGTTTTTTGTCACAACAAGGCACCTTTAACCGTCTGGATACGTTCCTCGAGGTCGCGGTCTTTAGAAAGTTGTTCGGTAACTTTTTGCACGGCGTAAACAACCGTCGAATGGTCGCGACCACTAAAAAACTGACCGATTTCTGGATATGAGTGGGTGGTAAACTCACGCATCAGGTACATTGCTACCTGCCGCGGAATTACGAGTTCGTGCCGTCGCCCTTTCGAGCGTAAATCGCCTGCTTCGACCTCGAAGGCGAACGCGGTCGCGTCGAGAATCTCATCCATCGTCAGGTTCAGCTCACTCGGTGCGTAAACGTCTGAAAGGGCAGCGGCGACCGTTTGCCGGTTTAGTTCAATCTGGTTCATGCTGGTGTACAAAATGACGCGCACCAACGCCCCCTCGAGTTCCCGGATATTCGAGGTGACTTGACGGGCGATATAGTCGATGACTTCCGGGGGAATTTTAACGCCCCGGTACTCGGCGTTCATCTTCAAGATAGCGATACGCGTCTCGAGTTCAGGTGCTTGAATGTCGGTAATCAGCCCCCATTCGAAACGGGTACGGAGGCGGTTCTCGAGCGTCGGAATATCTTTGGGCGGGCGGTCAGACGAAACGATAATCTGTTTGCCCGATTCGTAAAGCGCGTTAAAGGTGTGAAAAAACTCTTCTTGTGTGCGCTCTTTACCCGCGATAAACTGTACGTCGTCGACGAGCAGCAGGTCGATACTGCGGTAGCGGTCACGAAACGCCACCATCTTGTCCTCACGGATGGCGTTGATGGTGTCGTTGGTAAATGCTTCGGTCGTGACGTACTCGATCAGCAGGTTCGGCAACCGCTCGGCAACCGCGTGCCCGACTGCGTGCATCAGGTGGGTTTTGCCGAGCCCCGAGTCGCCGTAGATAAAGAGCGGGTTGTAGGCGCGTCCGGGCGCTTCGGCGACGGCAAGGGCCGCCGCGCTCGCCAAATTGTTATTTTGTCCGACGACAAAGTTGGAAAAGATATATTTGGGGTTAAGCCGTGGACGGTTGACCGCAGGCGTAGCGCTAGTTTGTGCGCTCGGCTGAAAGATGTCGGGTTGCTCGGAACTGGGAAAGTGAACGACCTGAAAGCCGACCCGTGGGGACGCCGCCCCGAGGTCTTTAAGGGCGTGCTCGAGTACCGGGGCATAGTGGTTCTTAAGCCATTCCCGCGCGAACGAATGCGGTACCCCGATCATGAAGATGCCGTCGTCGATTCCTAGCGGGCGTACCTGCTTGAACCAGGTGCGAAACTCGACCTCGGGAATCTGGGTCTGTACATACTCTAGGATGTCCTGCCAGATAGCATTTTCTTGCCTCATCGCGTCCTTTTCCCTGTACGCCCCGGCAGCTTGTTATCGTATTTACAGGGCCAGCGGGAGATAGGGCGCTAGTCTAACAAATCTGCGCCCGCCACGTTGGCATTGGCTGTTTGCGAAAAAACCAATACCTTGTAGGCGCTCTTCAGCCCGGGACTCGGGGCGACCGCAAAACCTCCGCCGACCTTATAGAGTGTAGGGTGATGACGCGTTCTACTTTCGACGTAATCGTAATCGGCGGCGGGCACGCCGGAATCGAGGCGGCCTCCGCTGCGGCTCGGCTCGGCTCGGCAGTTGCGCTTTGCCTCCCTAACCCCGACAAGATCGGTTTGATGCCGTGCAATCCGGCGATTGGCGGCCCCGGCAAGTCGCAGATGGTCTTCGAGCTTCACGCCCTCGGCGGGGTGATGGGTCAGCTAGCCGATGAGACGGCGATTCACGCCCGCACCCTCAATGCCAGCAAAGGCCCGGCGGTGCAGTCGCTACGGGTACAAAACGAACGCGACGGTTACGCGGCGGCGGCGCAAAAACTGCTCGTACAAACGTCCGGCATTACGCTAGTCTTGGGCGAGGTCGCTGCTCTTAGCGAGGATGCGGGCGTACTGCGCGGTGTTTCATTTACCGATGGTCGCACGTTGCGTGCGCCGAGTGTCGTTCTCTGTACCGGCACGTTTTTGGCAGGTGTGGTCTGGTACGGTAAACAGCAGCGTCCGGCGGGGCGGCAGGGTGAGGCCCCGGCACGGCATTTGTCGCACAGTTTGCGGGCGACAGGACACCTTTTACAGCGTTTCAAGACCGGCACACCGCCACGCATTCGTGCGGATTCGGTTGATTTTTCTCGGCTCGAGGTCGTTCCCGCCGACGACCCGCCCGCGTCGTTTAGCGGTACTCCCGGTAAGCACGCCGCGAGTTCCCCGACCTGGTTGACGCACACGACGCCGGAAACGCACACCTTGATTCAAGCAAACCTCGAGCACTCAGCGATGTACGGCGGCGTGATTCACGGGCAAGGGCCGCGTTACTGCCCTTCGATTGAAGACAAAATCGTCCGTTTTTCGGACAAAGACCGACACCTGTTATTTGTCGAGCCCGACGGCAGTGGGACGAGTGAAGTGTATTTACAGGGGTTCTCGAGTTCGATGCCGCCTGTTTTACAAGACGAGATGATTCGTACGCTGCCGGGTTTCACCTATGCCCAGATTCAGCGCTACGCCTATGCGGTCGAATACGACGCGCTCGACGCCTCACAGCTCAGCGTCACGCTCATGTCGAAAGTCCTGCCGGGGCTTTTTAGCGCCGGACAGATCAACGGTACAAGCGGTTATGAAGAGGCAGCCGCTCAGGGACTTGTTGCAGGCGTGAATGCTGCGCGGTTTGCGGCAGCACAAGAGCTCGTGAGCGTGCGGCGCGACCAGGGGTACATCGGGGTGATGCTCGACGACCTGGTGCGCTGGAGTCTCAACGAGCCGTACCGAATGCTCACATCGCGTAACGAATACCGCTTGCTTCACCGTCAGGACAACGCTGACGACCGTCTGCTGGCACTGGGTCATGCTTGGGGTTTGCAGTCCGGCGAATCTCTGCAGAGAAAGCAGGCGAGCCAAGCTCGAGTCGAAGCCGAAATCCAGCGTTTGGGTAAAGTGCAGCTCGGCGGCGTAACAGCCAGCAAAGTGCTCTGCCGTCCGGGGATGACCTACCGCGAGCTGGAAACGCAACTCGGTTTACCGGCGCAAAGCTTGTCTGTTAGAGAAAAACAGAAGGTCGAAATCCAGGTCAAATATGCCTCGTATATTGAACGTAGTCGCCGCGAACTCGAGGCGCGTAGGGGTTACGAAACGGTCAGCTTATCCGGCTTATCGTTTGACGGCATCCCCAGTTTGTCGCACGAAGGTAGACAGGCGTTGACGGGCGCTCAGCCTGCAACCCTGGGCGCGGCCCAGCGTGTTCAGGGCGTGAGAGACAGCGATATTACCGCCCTACTCGTCTATTGCAGAGGTAAGCAGTCAAGTGTTTCACGTGAAACAGCGGTAGCAAGGTAGTTTTGGATAAGCGCGAGGCGTACAAAGCACTGATCCTCCGGTACCAGCACACGCTCGATCTGATGTCGGCGCGGGCTGTAGCCGAACTCGATGCCAAGTTGCTCGCGGCTCAAGCTTACCCTGAGTTCCTCTCCTCCCGCCTCTCCCCTGCCGACCGCATTTTAGATATCGGTTCGGGTGTCGGGTTGCCGGGTATTCCGCTTGCTATCGCCTTTCCGCAGCATCAGGTGACGCTGGTCGAGAGAAGGCAAAAACGTGCGAGCTTTCTTAAGTTGGTTGTCGGTCAGCTGGGGCTCGAGCATGTCACGGTCGTCGCCGACGACGTGCGGGCGCTGCAAGACACGCCCTACAACTGGGTTTGTGCGCAGGCGGTCGGGCGGTTTTCGCTTCTTTACTGTCTGACGCGGCATCTTCACGCAGAGACAGTTACCATCGTCTCGCGGCGTGGCGACCTCTCCCCTACCGAACAAGCTGAGCTTACGCCTATCACCGGGCCGATTTTGGAGACGTTTCTGTCACCTTTGCCAACGCATGGTAAGCTCATAGCGTTACGGCTCCAAGGAGGGCGGCCTTGCCCATCGTCGGTGTAATCAATCAAAAAGGCGGTGTCGGCAAGACGACAAGCGCGATCAACCTTGCTGCCGCTCTAGCCGAGACGCGGCGGGTGCTCCTTGTCGATATGGACCCACAAGCGAACGCTAGCAGCGGCGTCGGCGTTAGGGGCGCAGAACGTACCATCTACGACGTTCTCGTCGGCGAGCTTTCGGCGCGGCGCGCTATTACCGATACCGATATAGAAAACCTCAAAGTCCTGCCCGCTTCGATGGAGCTTTCCGGCGCAGCGGTAGAACTCGACGCCAGCACAGACAATATGAAGCTGCTCACCAAAGCGCTGATCGGGGTTAGGCCAAACTTCGATTTTATCGTGGTCGACGCGCCGCCTTCGCTTGGTGCACTCACACTCAACGCACTCGTCGCTGCCGACCACCTTGTAATTCCACTGCAGACCGAATACTACGCGCTCGAGGGCATCGCCAGTATGATGGATACGGTCGAGCGCTTGCGCGGTTCGCTCAACCCGAACTTAAACATCTTAGGTATCTTGCTTACGATGTTCGATGGTCGGACAAGGTTGTCGCAAGAGGTCGAAGAAAACGTCCGCAAACATTTTGAAGCGCTCGTCTTTTCGGCGGTCATCCCGCGTAACGTCCGCCTTGCCGAGGCCCCGTCTTACGGTCAACCCATTTACGCCTACGCACCTGCGTCGTCCGGGGCGCAGGCGTATCGGCAACTCTCCGAGGAGGTCATTTTACGTGTCAGCGAAGCGTAGTTTGGGTCGGGGTTTAGACGCGCTCTTACCTAGAGTCGAAAAAGAGCGGGGTACCGAGCAGTTACCGCTCGAGCAACTCTCAGTGTCGGTTTATCAGCCGCGTAAACGCCTCGACCCGGAGGGCATCGCTGAACTTGCACGTTCGGTCGCGCAAAAAGGCGTACTACAACCTCTGCTCGTGCGTCCGGCTGAAAACGGATTTGAAATCGTTGCAGGCGAGAGGCGCTTCCGGGCCGCGCAGCAGGTAGGTCTAGCGACGGTGCCGGTCGTCGTTAAAACGCTCAGCGACAGGGAAACCCTCGAGATCGCCCTGATCGAAAACGTCCAGCGTGAAGACCTGAGCGCAGTCGAAGAGGCGCGGGCATTCCAGCAGCTTCTAGAATTCGGTTTGTCGCAAGAAGCGGTTGCCGACGCGGTGGGCAAGAGCCGGAGCGCAGTTGCCAACACCTTACGGTTGCTTCGCCTTGACCACGCGGCTCTAACAGCGCTTGACGAAGGTAAAATCAGCGCCGGTCACGCGCGGGCGATTCTCGCGCAACCGCAAGACGATCAGACGTGGGCACTTGCTACGATTTTAGAAAAGCAGCTTTCGGTACGGCAAGCAGAAGGGCTCAAACGCCCGGTGGGACAAAATGCTCAAGCTGATCGCAGCTCGAGCGAAAACCAATATAGCGACCTCGAGCTAAATCTCTCGCGCACTGTGGGAACAAAAGTTCGTGTTTCCGGGGGCAAAAAAGGCAAGATCGAACTTCACTTTGCCTCACGTGATGAGTTGGAGCGGTTGCTCGAGCTACTCAATTATCAGGCTTAGGTTACGGTACTGAGGTTACGGTACTGAAGTTGTTTCACGTGAAACATCGAGCGTAAAGTCGTTTCGAGTTTTGAAAACCTCTGGTTCTGTAACGCCTCAAGATGCTACGATGCCATTCTTGAAAGGATAAATCTATGAATGAACCCGTAAAAGTAGCTGTGACTGGCGCGGCGGGGCAGATTGGTTATTCGCTGCTGTTTCGTATCGCTTCAGGTGAAATGTTGGGCAAAGACCAACCCGTTGTCTTGCAACTGCTCGAGATTACGCCTGCGCTGGGCGCACTCGGTGGCGTCGTAATGGAACTCAACGACTGTGCCTTTCCACTACTGCACGGCGTTACGACCTCAGATGATGCCAACGTCGCCTTCAAAGATGCCGACTACGCGCTGCTGGTGGGCTCGAGACCGCGTGGCCCCGGCATGGAACGCGGGGATTTACTCGCTGCCAACGGTGCGATTTTTACCAAACAGGGGAGAGCCTTGAACGAGGTGGCGAGCCGCGACGTCAAAGTCCTTGTCGTCGGCAATCCGGCAAACACAAACGCGCTTATCGCTATGCGCAATGCACCCGACCTCAAACCCGAACAGTTCAGTGCGATGACGCGGCTCGACCACAACCGCGCGACCGCGCAGCTTGCCGAGAAGACAGAAAGTGCCGTCAAAGATGTTCAGGGTGTGATTATCTGGGGCAACCACTCGAGTACGCAGGTTCCCGACTTGACCCACGCTACGGTTTCAGGCCGCGCCGCCACCGAAGTCGTTGACGAAAGCTGGACGCGTGAGACTTTTATGCCAACCGTACAAAAACGGGGTGCGGCAATTATCGAAGCGCGGGGAGCCTCGAGCGCGGCGTCGGCAGCATCGGCAGCGATCGACCATATGCAAACCTGGGTTCACGGAACCCCGGAAGGCACATGGACGAGCATGGCAGTTCTCAGCAAGGGCGCTTACGGCGTCGCTGAAGGCATTATCTACTCGTTCCCGGTTACGACCCAGGCGGGTCGAGTTGCCGTGGTCGGGGATTTGGAGCTTTCACCGTTTATTCAAGAGAAGCTAAAAGTGAGCGAGAAAGAGCTGCTCGAGGAACGTACCGCCGTCGAACATCTACTTGCGACTTCGTAAGAACTTGGAAGCTGGTTTTAGCGTCGGTGTTCGCGTAGTGCAGCTTTTTGGGCGGCTGTGCTAAACTGTCTTTAGCTTGCACGAGAAGTCGGTGCTATATTTCGAGGAAACAGTATGACAAGGCAAGGCAAAAAGTTGAGAGAGGTGCTTCAGGTGCACGGTCTGCGTTACAGCCGTCCCCGTGAGGTCATTTTGACCTATTTCAGTGAACGTGACATGCATGTAAGCGCTGAAGAGGTTTACCACGAACTTAAAAATCGGGGGGAGAACCTCAGCTTGTCGACGGTTTACCTCAATCTAGGTGTACTCAAGCACGCAGGCCTGGTACGCGAGTTTAATGGTGTCGGCGGCGAAGCGCTTTACGATTCGAACGTCGGGCCGCACTACCACCTTATCTGTACCCGCTGTAGTAAAGTGCTCGACTTGCCGGAGGTCGTAACAGCCGATATGACCCTTTCGGCGCTGCTCAAGGCTCGAGCGACCTCAGCGACGGGCTGGCAGGTAGACGAACCGAGCATCGGTCTGCAAGGTGTTTGCCCTGATTGTCAAGAGCGAAAAGATAACGATTTGTAGACATTTCCAAACCCGACTAACACATCAGTTATCCGTAAACGGCTCCTCTTTGGAGCCGTTTACGTTTCCCGGGTTTGCCTCATATCCGACCTGAAAAGTATGGATTAAACCTCTTTAGAACGAGAGATGCGCCCTTGTACCTGCGTGTGTGAGATGTTAAAATTGCTGCTAGGTTGTGAAATGCCGCACGAGGATTTCGAGCAGGTTTTGGGAGTGCGAAAGGGGCTGAGCGCTGTGTACTTAAATCTACTGATGATGTTTCTCGCTGCCGGTCTTATCGGCGCTTTGGCGCTTTTGGTCGGTGGGCTACTCGGGCCGAAAAAGGGTTCGGAAACGAAGCTGGCAGCGTATGAGTCGGGGATCGCTGCGACGAGCAGTGCCCGTGAGCGTTTTCCGGTTCATTTTTATCTCGTCGCCATGCTCTTTATCGTTTTCGATATCGAGACGGCATTTTTTTACCCGTTAGCTGTTCACTTCAAGGCGCAACCCGAGTTTCTGTTCGTTCAGGCGATTATTTTTGTTGCCGTACTCGCCGTAGGCTACGTTTACGTTTTACGCAAGGGCGTCCTAAACTGGCGCTAGGAAGTTGAGTTGAGCCCATGGCCTTACAAGATTTGTTCACCAGTGATATCCAAGAACTCGAGAACGAGGGCATCTTGTTCTCAAACTTGGAAAAGCTTGTCGCTTGGGGCAGAAGTAACAGCCTCTGGCCCGCGACGTTCGGTCTGGCGTGCTGCGCCATCGAGATGATGCAGTCCACGAACGCCCGCAATGACATGGCACGTTTCGGCTCCGAAGTGTTTCGCGCGTCGCCGCGTCAGTCCGACGTGATGATCGTCGCCGGACGGTTGTCTAAAAAGATGGCTCCGGTCTTGCGCCGCGTTTACGACCAGATGCCCGACCCCAAATGGGTGATTTCGATGGGTGCGTGCGCGTCCTCAGGCGGGATGTTTAACAACTACGCCATCGTGCAAAACGTCGATAGCGTCGTGCCCGTCGATATCTTTGTGCCAGGTTGCCCGCCGCGCCCCGAAGCGCTGATTTTTGGTGTCGTGCAGTTGCAGAAAAAAGTCCGCGGCGAAGCGTTCGATAGCACCGGCACCGAACTGCCGATGGTACAAGGCTGGCGTCCCTGATGGCCCTAGAGCAGACCGTCGACAAGCTCAAAGCAAGGGGCGGCAAACCCGCGCAGTTCAAGGATATGGTCAGCGTCACCGTAGACAAGTCCGAACTCGTGGATGCTATCGCCGAGGCGAAAAAGCAGGGCTTCGAGATGATTTCGGACGTGTTCGGCACTGATTATCTGAGCTATCCGGGGCATCAGGGCAAGCGTTTTACGGTGTCGTACAACCTCTACAGCGTGGCGCATAACGAGCGGTTATTCATCCGGGTGAACGTTGACGACGGCGAAGCGCTGCCGACGGTTACGGGGCTTTGGCAGGGCTCGAGCTTTATGGAGCGCGAGGTTTACGACATGTTCGGCGTCGAGTTTGAGGGCCACCCCGACCTCCGTAAACTCATCACACCAGAAGACCTAGACGGGCATCCGCACCGTAAAGATTTTCCTTTGGGTGAAACGCCGACGCTTTTTAACGACGGGCGTTTTCTCGACCCGGAAGCGTTTCGGGCCGGGATGAGCGGGCAAGCCTCGGGGTTGTCGGGCTGGCGCGGCGGTGCCCGCAAAGGCGTCAGCAGTCAGGTACCGGGCGGTACCGAGGTCAAAACCGACCCGGACATCCACGAAACGACGGGGGAGGGGGGACGATGACGATTGGACAAGCAGGTGCGGTTCCGGGCGTTACCGAACAAGACGTGCCCGCACCGGGCGGACAAGATTTTCAAACCAAATACATGCGGCTCAACGTCGGGCCGCAGCACCCTTCGACGCACGGCGTCCTGCGCCTCGTCGTTGACCTAGACGGTGAGCGCGTCGCCAAAATCGTCCCGCAGATCGGCTACTTACACAGCGGCTTTGAAAAGACGATGGAAAACCGCACCTATCAGCAGGGCGTTACCTACTCGAACCGAATGGATTACCTGCACGGTTTCGCGCACGACCTGGCGTATGTTTTGTCAGCCGAGAAGCTGATCGGGGCACAAGTACCGATTCGGGCGCAGCGGATTCGCGTCATCCTAAACGAACTCAACCGCATTGCCAGCCACCTGGTTTTCTTCGGTACCGGCATCCTCGACATGGGGGCGCTGACGCCGTTTTTTTACACCATGCGCGAACGCGAAAAGATTTTAGACCTGTTCGAGATGGTTTGCGGCGTGCGGATGAATTACGGCTACTTCCGCGTCGGCGGTTTGTCACGTGACTTACCCGAAGGGTTTGAAGAGGCGACCCGAGCGTTTATCAAGCTGTTTCCGGACATGCTCAAGCAGTACGCGGCGATGTTCCGTAAAAACGACATCTTCGTCAACCGGACAAAAGGCGTCGGGCACATCTCCAAAGCGCGCGCCCTCGATTACGGCCTGACCGGGCCGAGTTTACGGGCGTCGGGTGTCCCGCTCGACTTTCGCAAAGCGCAGCCTTACAGCTCGTATGAAGATTACGATTTTGATGTTCCGACAAGCGACGTGGGCGACGCTTACACGCGCTTTATGATGCGGTTTTTTGAGATGGAAGAGAGCCTCAAGATTGTCGCGCAGGCGCTGGATAAGCTCGAGCCCGGCCCCATCAGCGACCCCGACCGCCGGATTTCACTGCCGCCGCGTAGTGAGCTGGAAACCTCGATGGAAGCGGTGATCTTCCACTTCAAACTGGTAACAGAAGGGTTTCACCCGCCGCGCGGCGAAGTTTACGTGCCGACTGAAAGCGCTAGGGGAGAGCTGGGCTATTACCTCGTGTCAGACGGCGGTTCGATGCCCTACCGCGTCAAGGTGCGGGTACCGAGTTTGATTAATTTGCAGAGCCTCGAGCCCGCCTGCGTCGGTGGTCTGTTCGCTGATATGGTCATCAACATCGCCACGCTCGACCCGGTTTTGGGGGACGTTGACAAATGAGCTACGAACACCCGGAGAGAGAGAAAGCGCGGCAGAAGCAGAAGCGTACCAATCAGCTTACGGCGCTGTTAGCTGGTCTGGGTATTGGTCTGGCCTTTGCGCTGCTTTTTGGACTGCTGCTCGACCGTTGGCTCTTTGCTATAGGCGTCGGCGTTGTGATCGCGGTTGCAGTCGCTTTCGGGCTCAACGCCGTTCGTAAAGACAGCCGCAAAATTGCCGATGAAATGCCGGAGCCTAAATGATTGAACTCGAGACCATTCAGGGGTTTTTCTCCGATAAACAAGACCTGCTGAGCGAAATTTTAGGTCGCTACCCCGACTACGGTCGGCGCAGCGCCATTATGCCGCTCTTGTGGGCCGTCCAAAACGCTGAAAAGCACATCAGCGAAGCGCATGTCGAAGAGATCGCGCAGATTCTGGACATGCACGCGACCGAGGTCAAGGGCGTCATGACTTTTTATTCGACCTACCACGAACAGCCAGTGGGACAATATCATTTGCAAATCTGCTCGACGCTTTCGTGTTCGCTCGCGGGTTCCGACGAGATGTACGACTTTATCTCCGAGGAGACGGGGCTGGTGAATGGTGAAACCGACGGCCTGGGCCTTTTCAGCCTGCAAAAGGTTGAATGCCTGGGTTCATGCGGGACCGCGCCGGTTTTACAGGTCAATGATACCTACTACGAGCGGGTGTCGCGGTCGCGGTGTCGGCAGATTTTGGACACGCTCCGAGGTGGTGAGATGCCCGAAGTCCCGCGAGAACGCGGCGGTGACAACGCAGGGGCCGAAAAGCCAGATATCAGCAATGAGCAGAAAGCGGTGAGCCATGAGTAGCGCCTTACCTCTCGTTGCTCATTGCTCGTTGCCCACTGCTTTTAGGGGTTTTCTATGACAACCGTTGCCGAAAAACCACAGCTGATTAACTCGCGTAAAGACCCGCGTTTCGAGGTCACGCTTTACAGATACGCCGGGGTCAAAGACTCGCACAAGCTCAGCACGTACTTGGAGCGTGGCGGCTACGAGGCGGCAAAAAAAGCTGTGACGACGATGAAGCCCGCTGAAGTCGTCGAAGAGGTTAAAAAGTCGGGTCTGCGCGGACGCGGCGGCGCGGGTTTTCCGACCGGCCTCAAGTGGTCGTTTATGCCCAAACCCGACGGGCGGCAGCGCTTTTTGGTCTGCAACGCCGACGAGTCGGAGCCGGGGTCGTTCAAAGACCGCTACCTCTTGGAGGACGACCCGCACCAGCTTATCGAAGGGCTACTGATCGGTTGCTACGCGATCGAGGCGACCATCGGCGTCATCTATATTCGCGGCGAATACTACACCGCTTACGAACACCTTCAGCAAGCCGTCATCGATGCGCGCGGAGCAGGGTATCTCGGCAAAAATATCTTCGATTCGGGATTCGACTTCGACATAATTTTGCACCGAGGCGCGGGCGCATATATCTGCGGTGAAGAAACTGCGCTGATGAACTCGTTTGAAGGGTTGCGGGCCAATCCACGCCTCAAACCGCCATTTCCGGCGCAAGCGGGCGTTTACGGCTTGCCGACGACCATCAACAACGTCGAAAGCCTCGTCAACGTCGTTCACATCATCAATAAGGGGGCCGAGTGGTATTCGTCGATGGGTACAGAAGACTCGAAGGGCATCAAGCTCTTTCAGATCAGCGGCCCGGTTGCGCGGCCCGGTGTGTACGAGCTGCCTATCGGCGCGACCTTCCGCGAGCTGCTCTACGACCTCGGCGGCGGTCCGACCGAAGAGATTAAAGCGCTAATCCCGGGTGGCTCTTCCGCGCCGATGTTGCCTTTCGACGACGATACGCTCGATACGCCGATGGACTACGGGTCGGTCGCTAAAAAAGGCTCGATGCTGGGCACGGGCGGCGTCATCCTCATCCCGAAAGAAAAGTGCATGGTCGACGCGATGTACAACGTGGTGCGGTTTTACGCGCACGAGTCGTGCGGTAAATGCACGCCGTGCCGCGAAGGGGTTTCGACCTGGTTGCCGAAGATGTTCAAAAAACTGCTGTCGGGTTACGGTGAACCCGGCGACTTGGAGCTGATCGAAGGGATGCTCAAAAACATGCGCGGCACGGCTTTTTGCCTGTTGGCAGATTCGTGCGTGATGCCGGTGCAGTCGAGCTTCAAGCACTTTCGCGACGAATACGAATACCTGATCGAACACGGTCACTCGCGATATCAGAAGTCGGACTGGTGGGCCGAATGAAACGCCAAATAGAAATGGGCCAACGAGGACACGCATATGAAAGTTAAAGTCAACGATGTAGAGTTGGAGCTCGAGCCCGGCACGAGCGCTATCGACGCGGTGTTTGCTGCCGGTTACGACGTGCCGTATTTCTGCTCGCAGGAATACATGTCGCCCATCGGTGCGTGCCGGATGTGCCTCGGCAAAGTCGGTGCGCCCCGTAAAGACCGCGAGACGAACGACTGGATTAAAGACGAGTCGGGCGAACCGCAAATCTTTTTCTTCCCCAATCTGATGGCGACGTGCACCACCGCCATCATGGAAGGGATGGTCATCGACACGCTCGGCAAAGAGGTCAAGCAGGCGCAGTCGGGGATGATGGAATTTACCCTCATCAATCACCCGCTCGACTGCCCGGTGTGCGACAAGGGCGGCGCGTGCGAGTTGCAAGACCGCGCTTACGAGTACGGTGCGGGCACCTCACGTTTTGAGTTCGACAAACGCCATCAGGAAAAACACCACGAGCTGTCCGAACTCATCACTTTAGACCGCGAACGCTGCATTCACTGCAAACGCTGCGTCCGCTACTTTGAAGAGGTTCCGGGCGACGAGGTGCTGGACTTTATCGAACGCGGCGGGCACACCTATATCGGGACGGTGGACGAAGGTTTGCCGAGCTACTTTACCGGCAACATCACCGACATCTGCCCGGTCGGGGCGCTTCTCGATTCGACGAGCCGCTTTCGCGGACGTAACTGGGAGTACGACCACACCCGCACCGTTTCACCCGACGACGCTTCAGGCGCTGCGATTATGGTGGACGCCCGGACGGGCCGGATTGAACGCATCAAGGGTGCCAGGAACACGCAGGTCAACCTCGACTGGATCGACGACAGCACGCGTTTTGGGCACGAATATGTAGACGCGCCTGACCGCCTCAAAATGCCGCTGGTGCGTAAAGAGGGGAAGTTGGAGCCTGCCACCTGGGAAGAAGCTGCAGGGTTTATCAAGGAACGTCTCGAGGCGCTTTCAGGTAAAGCCGTCGGTGTCGCCGTTCGGGGTGACGCGACGCTCGAGGAAGGCGTCGCCGTAAAAGCTTTGGCTGAACACTTGGGCGGACAAAGCGAACACTTTCCCCGCCCGGCTGCGTCGGTTATTGCCGAGAACCCGGCGACATTTACCGACGTTGCTACCAGCGACGCGATTTTCGTCGTCGGCGACCCGACCGAAGAGGTTCCGACTTTAGATTTGCGAATCAAAGACGCGCTTAAAGGCGTTGCGCCGCCCGAGCTTCTAGCGCACGGCGTTCCGATTGCCGACCTGCGCCTTAAAGAGCGGATGCCGCGCAAAGAGGAGATTCTTACGGTGGCTGCACCCTACCGCACCGACCTGATGCGGCACGCGGGGCAGACGCTGGTCTATCCGGCAGGGCAAGAGGCCGAACTTTTCAAAGGTGTTGAATCTGGCAAAGCTACCGCTGGTTTAGACGCCGAAAAACTCAAAGCACTTAAAGACGCTCTAAACGAGGCGAAAAACCCGGTCATTATCTTGGGTGCTTTTGTCTTGGCTTCACCCGCCGCTACGAAAGCTGCCGAAACTCTAGCCGAAACAGTCGGTGCGAAGGTCATGAAACTCGGGCAGATGGCGAACTCTTACGGTCTGGAAGCGGCTCGAGTCACCTCGGAAAAGGGTTACGCCGACCTCATCGCCAGCAGCGACGCGCTCATCTTGTCGAACCTAGACCCGGCCCAAAACGCTGAAGTAGGAGAGAAACTCAAACACCTCGAGCTGCTCGTCGTTCACGATACGTTTGAAACCGAAACGACCCGGCTCGCGCACGTAGTTTTGCCGGCTAAAACCGGGTACGAAAAAGAAGGTACGGTGGTGAACCTCGAGGGCCGCTTCTTGAACGCCTATCCCGCACCGGTTGACAGCGGCAGCTCGGAAGATTTTACGGGCGTCGTGCGGGCGCTCGGTGAGGCGCTGGGAACGAGGCTTACTGGCCGCAGCGTGCGGAGTGCGCGGCGGGCACTGCAAAAAACGTTCGCGTTAGACTTTGCGGCGCTGCCCGAAGAGGGTCAACTCGCCCCCGTAAAAGCTGGCGAAACTAAAGATGCTGCTGCCGAAACCGCGCAAGGCAACTTGCTGCTAACACCGAGCTTTTTGAAACTCGAGCGTCTAGAACGCAACCCCAAACTCTACGCGGCTTACGGCGACGCTGCGCTGCGCGTCAATCCGGCTGATGCTAAAGAGCGGGGGCTCGAGTCCGGCAGTCAGGTGACGCTTACAGTTGGCGGCGTAAACCGCAAAGGCAGGGTCGTCGTCACCGAAAATGCACCCGAAGGCCTGATGCTCTTTCCCGCAACCTTTAACCAACCTGTCGGTTTAGTTGGCGCAGAAGTCGTTCCCGAGCCCGAGCTCGTCGCATGATAGACGGGTTTATCGTCACTTTCGTCAAGGCGCTCGTCTTGTGCGCCGTGCTCCTCGGCGCGTTCGCCTACATGACCGTGATTGAGCGTAAAATCCTGGGCCGGATGCAGCACCGCTACGGCCCCAACCGCGTCGGCCCCTTTGGACTTTTGCAACCCATCGCCGACGCCATCAAGTCCATTTTCAAAGAAGACATCGTGGTTTCGGCCTCGGACCGTTTCGTCTACTTTCTAGCGCCGTTTGTCAGTATCCTCTTTGCGCTCTCGGCGTTCGGCGCGATTCCGGCTGGTCCGGCGGGTAGCTTGTTCGGCCTGAACCCGTGGATTGTCGACCTCGACATCGGGCTTTTATACGTGTTTGCGGCAACAAGCATCGGCGTTTACGGGATTTTTTTGGCGGGCTGGTCGTCGAACAGTAAATACTCGCTCCTGGGCGGCCTGCGCTCGTCGGCGCAGATGATTTCGTATGAGCTGGGTCTGGGTCTCTCCGCGCTGACGATTATCCTGATTGCCGGCACGCTCAACCTGCGCGAAATCGTTGACTTCGGCGTCTGGTCGCTGAGTCCGCTGCTCTGGCTCCCGCTCGCAGTGTCGTTTGTCACCTACGTCATTTCGTCGGTGGCCGAAGTCAACCGCACGCCGTTTGATTTGCCTGAAGCCGAGCAAGAGATCGTCGCGGGCTACTTGACCGAATACTCGTCTATCAAGTGGGCGCTCTTTCAGATGGCGGAATACGTCAACATGATGACGGCGGCGGCGTTTATCAGCACGCTCTTTTTGGGCGGCTGGCGCGGGCCGGGGTTTTTGGACGCGGTGATTCCGGGCGTGTCCGAGTGGCCCTTTATCTGGTTGCTTCTCAAGATGGCGATTTTTATGTTTCTGTTCATCTGGCTGCGCGCCACGCTGCCCCGGTTTCGTTACGATCAGCTAATGCGGTTCGGTTGGATTTGGCTTTTCGAGATTGCGCTTTTTAGTGCGCTCATTACGGGGGCGGTGATCGCGTTTGTCCTCTAACTTGTCCTTTAATGATACGTCCTCTGTCGTTTCTATCTTTGTCGCGCCTGAAGCCGAAGCGCCGATGACCGAGGTTCGTTCGGTAGCAGCCGTTGCCGGTAAGGGCTTAAAGGGCGACCGCTACTTTGATGGTAGGGGCACCTTTTCAAAAACGGTCGAAGCGCCCTCTTATGAGGTGACACTGATCGAGTCCGAGATGATCGAAGCGTTTAATGCGCGGGGTGAGGTAGAACTTTCCCCTCACGCCTTTCGCCGCAACATCTTGACCAGGGGCGTCAGCTTGAACACGTTGGTCGGTAAAACGTTCAAAGTCGGCGACGTAACCCTCGAGGGCACCCGGCTGTGTGAACCCTGCAATCACCTTGCGACCATCGTTCACCGGGACGTACTGAAGATGGTGCATCAGGCGGGACTTCGCGCAGGCATCGTGTCCAGCGGTAAAATTAACACCGGTGACCCCATTCAAAGCGACACCGTTCAAATCGAAAAGGAGAGCGTATGAGTGTTTTAGATATTGCCAAGGGGATGGGGGTGACGCTCTCGCACCTGTTCAAAAAGCCGGTAACGGTCTCGTATCCGGAACAAAAAGCCGACATCAAGGCGCGTTTTCGCGGGCGTCATCATCTTTTACGGCATCCGAACGGGTTGGAAAAATGTATCGGCTGCTCGTTATGTGCAGCGGCGTGTCCGTCTTACGCGATCTACGTCGAGGCGGCGGAAAACGACCCGGAACATCCAACTTCACCGGGGGAGCGCTACGCCAAGATTTATGAAATCAACATGCTGCGCTGTATCTTTTGCGGCTTTTGTGAAGAGGCGTGTCCCACAGGCGCGGTCGTTTTAGGGCACGAGTTTGAGTTGGCCGACTTTAAGTACAAAGATTTTACCTACGGCAAAGACGACATGCTCGTCGGGACGGTCGGCTCGAAGTGGCAACGGCGCGAGGCGGAAAAACTGGGCGAAGACGTTGGGCTCGGCTTTAAGGCGGCGCATAGACCTGAACTCGAGGGGGTCGAATACTAATGTGTTACGAGTTTCGGATGCTCGTTATCGCCTCCCCGGCGGAGCCCATTTTATGGTGATGTTTGCGCTTCTTGCCGCCGTGATGATTGTCGGTGCGCTCGGGGTTATAACCCTGCGTCAGCCCGTTCACGCTGCGCTCTCGCTGGTCGGGACGCTCCTAACGGTTGCAACGACCTACGTAACCCTGCAGGCGCACTTTTTGGCAGCGGTGCAGGTTATCGTCTATGCAGGCGCGATCACGGTGCTATTTTTGTTCGTCATCATGCTCTTAAATGCCCAAGGCGACGAACGGGCCAAACGCCTGCGCTGGGTGACACCTACGGCGTACATCGTCGGTGCTATCGCTGCGGGTGGGCTCATCGCTGCCGCGTTTATCGGTCGTACCCCGTTGCCGGACGCTCTTGTCGTAGATGCAGCGTTGCAGGGTGGTAACGCCAACGTTTTAGGCGAGGTTCTTTTCAGCCAATTCGTCTTGGCCTTTCAGCTTGTCGGGGTGCTGCTCTTAACCGGCATTATCGCGGCAGTCAGCCTCGTCGAGCGCCGCGCCGTGCCAAAAGACCGCGCTCAGGAGACGGCGCAATCCGAACCCCGCGAGAGGGAGCTGACCCATGCTTAGCGGCCCCGTGCCTACCGAATACTACGTCGCGCTCAGCTCGCTTATCTTCGTGATCGGTGCGGTCGGCGTGTTGACGCGCCGCAGCGCAATTATGATCTTTTTGTCGGTCGAGCTGATGCTAAACGCAGCTAATCTGGCGCTGGTTGCGTTTGCCAGGGGGTGGGCCGCGTCTGGAGCCGCTGTTGCGCTTTCGGGACAAGTTGCGGTATTTATCATCCTGGCCGTCGCCGCCGCTGAAGTTGCCGTTGGTTTGGGCATCCTCGTCGCCATTTTCCGCTACCGGCACTCTGCCGACGTTGACGCGCTTTCGGTGGCGAACCGATGACGGTCGTCACCTTAGCTGCAGCTGCGCCTTTTGTCGCTTTGCTAGGCGCACTCATTAACGGAGTATTTGGTAAACGTCTGCGTGAACCGTTGCCGGGTATCATCGCAGCAACGGCGGTCGGTACGGGCTTTGTCCTCTCCGTGCTGGCCTTTTTTGGACTTTTCGCCTACCCCGAGCGCACAGCGCGGATTCCGCTCTGGGGGTACTTGGAGGGTGGCCCGTTCAGCCTCGACTTAGGCTTCGTCATCGACCCCTTGAGCATTACCTTGATGCTGATTATCACCGGGGTCGGGCTCCTGATTCACGTCTATTCCGCGAGCTACATGCACCGCGACCCCGGCTTCAGCCGCTACTTCTCGGCGCTCAACCTGTTTATCGCCGCAATGCTGGTTCTGGTCATGGCCGACTCGTTCTTTCTGATGTTTATCGGTTGGGAAGGCGTCGGGGTCTGCTCGTATCTGCTGATTGGCTTCTGGTACGCCATCAAGGAAAATGCCGACGCTGCCCGCAAAGCGTTTATCGTCAACCGCATCGGCGACGTCGGCTTTTTGCTGGGTATGTTCTTGACGGTCAAGACCTTTGGAACGCTCGACATCGCCGAGGTCAACGCTGCCGCGCCGCTCCTGGCAGGTTCGGCGGTTGTCACGGTTTTAGGTCTGCTCTACTTACTTGCAGCGTGCGGCAAATCGGCGCAGCTGCCGCTGCAAACTTGGCTCCCCGACGCAATGGCGGGGCCGACGCCGGTTTCGGCGCTCATTCACGCCGCGACGATGGTTACAGCCGGGGTTTACCTGATTGCCCGGACTGCGCCACTTTTCGCTAGTACCCCGGACGCCTCGGCGGTCGTCGCCTGGGTTGGGGGGATTACCGCGCTCGTCGCTGCGTTCGCTGCGCTGACGCAGCAAGACATCAAAAAAATCCTGGCGTACTCGACGATTTCGCAGCTCGGCTTTATGTTTGCGGCGGTCGGCGTGGGGGCGTACTGGGTCGCTATCTTTCACGTTTTGACGCACGCCTTCTTTAAGGCGCTGCTCTTTTTAGGGTCGGGCTCGGTCATTCACGCGCTCGGTGGTGAACAGGATATTCGCAAGATGGGCGGCCTCGGCAAACACATGAAGATTACGGGAACGACTGCGCTGATTGCGGTGCTGGCCATCTCAGGGGTACCTTTCCTGTCGGGCTTTTTTAGTAAAGATGCAATCTTGGCGCGTGTGTTTACCTCTGAGCTGATTGCGGGGTACGGTAATATCTGGCTCTACCTCGTTCTGCTCTTTACTGCTGTGCTGACGGCGTTTTACATGTTCCGCTGGTATTACCGGGTTTTCGCCGGCGAGGAGCGGTTTTCGGATGCGGCGCGGGCACGCCTGCACGAGTCGCCGCAAGTGATGACCGTACCGCTACTGATTTTGGCCTTTTTAAGTATTTTTGCCGGCTACATCGGTTTGCCGGAGTTTGCCTTTCCCAACCTGATTGCACCGTGGCTCGAGACCCCTACCGCCGCTACCTTCAGCCACCTGGCCTTGTGGGTCGAATGGCTGCTCGTTTTAATCTCGGTAGTCGCAGCTTTTCTCGGGCTTTATCTGGGCTATCTGCGTTATCACAAAAAGGCCGATTTCATGGCGGCCAAGCAGCCGCAGGTCGCCGGTCTTTTGGGCGGTCTCCGCGCCGCGTCGTTTTCGGCGCTCGGCTTCGACGCACTTTACCGCGCCCTCTTTACCCGTCCGGGTGAAGAACTCGCGCAGGGCTTCGGTGAGGTCGACCGTGAGGTTTTAGATACGCGGGTGGGGGGCTCGAGCAGCAGCGTTGGTGAACTCGGCAAGTCGGTGTCGCAGCTTCAGTCGGGTTTTGTCCGGCTCTACGCGCTGCTGATGCTGGTCGGTCTGGCGGTACTCGTTTTGGTCGCTGTCTTTACCGGAGGCGCAGCATGACGCTGGCAACGGTGTTAATCCCGCTTATCGGCGCAATTTTGCTCTTTTTCGTCTCCAAAGGTATGGGCCGCACGGTTGCGCTCACCACGTCGGTGTTTACGCTGCTCGCGGCGATTGCCCTGCCGCAAGCCCTCCCTTATGAAACGCCGTGGCTGGGCAGTTTCGGTGTTTACTTTTCGCTTTCAGCGGTAGGGGCCGGCGGGTTGCTGGTTTTAGTTGCAGCCATCGTCATGCTCCCCACGACGTTTTACGCGAGCTTCGTGGTTAAAGAGAACACCAACCGTTTTCTTGGACTGCTCTTGGCGATGCAGGCGGGACTTGCCGGCATCTTCTTGGCGCAAGACGTGGTGCTGTTTTACCTGTTCTGGGAAGCGACCCTGATACCGAGCGTGCTGATGCTGGGGATTTGGGGGCTCGAGCGCCGCCGTCAGGCCGCCGTAAAGTATCTCGTTTACGCGGTTGCCGGGTCGTTCATTATGCTGGTTGCAATTCTGGCGCTTCGTCCGCTGTCTGGTGCGACAAGCTTTCGCCTGACCGACCTCATGCCGGCCACACAAGCTCTGCCGCCAAGCACCCAAATTTGGCTCTTTTTGGCGTTTACGCTGGCCTTCGCCGTAAAACTTCCGCTCTGGCCCGTTCACGGCTGGCTGCCGGACTTTCACGAACAAAACCACGTCTCGGGCGTCGCCGACATCGCCGGAACGCTCTACAAGGTCGGCGGCTGGGGCTTTTTTGCCTTCGCGTTACCGCTTTTTCCAGCGGGTGCAGCAGCAGTCACGCCTTATCTGCTCGGGCTGGCCGCGTTTACGGCGGTTTACGCGGCGGTCATTGCCACGGCGCAAACGCACCTCAAACGGCTGCTCGCCTACGCCTCGCTCTCGCACATGGGCATCGTCGGGGTCGGTGTGTTCGGGCTCTACCTGAGCGGCTTAAACGGCGCGATGTACCTGTTCGCCGCGCAGATGCTCTCGACGGGCGGGATGTTCCTTATCAGCGGGATGCTCTACGCGCGGCGCGGTTCGTTTGACCGCTCCGAATACGGGGGTCTGGCAAAGTCGGCCCCGGTGCTGGCGGCGCTGACGCTCTTTGTGCTGTTTGCCAGCATCGGCGTACCGGGGTTGTCGAACTTTCCGGGGGAGTTTATGAGCCTGTTAGGGGCGTTTGAGCGCAGCGCCTGGTTGGGCGGGTTTGCAACGCTGGCGGTTATCGCGTCTGGAGTTTACGGCGTCAACATGTATCAGCGGCTCTACCAAGTAGACGCCAAGGAGAAAGTCAAGGATTTGGGGGGGCTCGAGCTAACCGCCCTCTTACCCTTTGTGATCGGGATTTTGCTGTTCGGCCTTATTCCCAAACCGGGACTTTCCCGTATCGACACGCAAGCCGCGCGTATCCTCGCCTACGACGCGCGAGCGTCCGTACCTTCAGCTGCCCCTGAAATTGCACCTGAAGCTGCACCTGAACCGACTGCACCCGCCGAAGGGGGCGAAAGTGGACATTAACTGGCTCGTGATCTCGCCTCCGCTAGTACTCGTTATCACCGCGTCGCTCGGCGTGCTGCTCGGTATCGGCTTTAAGAGTACCCGCCCGGTCGCCTACCTGAGCCTTGCCGGGGTACTCGTCGCGCTGGCGTTTAACGCACAACTTTTTGGTCGCGCCGAACCGCTGAGCGCGTTTGGCCTGCGTTACCTCGCCGACAACAGCGCGCTCGGCCTCAGCGCACTGATTTTGCTGGGGACGGCTTTGGCGCTCCTCATCTCGTTCGACGCGGTTGAAGATAACCTGGGCGGTTACGAATACTACCCGCTGATGCTGCTGAGCGCTACGGGTGGCCTGGTGATGGCGGCGGCGGGCGACCTCATCACCTTGCTTTTGGGCTTAGAGATTCTTTCTCTCCCGGTCTACGTGTTGTCGGCGTGGCGGCAGGGCTCGAGAGACTCCGAAGAGGCCGGAATGAAGTACTTTCTTCTGGGCGCGTTCGCCTCGGCCTTTTTGATTTACGGGATTGCGCTGCTGTACGGCGCAACCGGACGCTTCACCTACGCTGAAATCGTGCAGACGCTCCTAGCGGACGGTTTTTCGCAGGGCGCTCTGGCAACCCTCGGCGGCGCGTTTATCCTGGGCGGCCTCGCGTTCAAAGCTGCGTTTGCGCCTTTTCACCAGTGGTCGCCGGACGTTTACACAGGTGCGCCGACCCCGGTGACGGCCTTTATGAGCGTGGTCGTCAAGGCTGCTGCGTTCGCCGCGCTGCTGCGTATTTTCGCTACGGTCTATCCGAACCTCAACACCTCGCTGTTGCAAGCTCTGGCCATTCTCGTCGCCCTGACGCTCGTCGTCGGCAACTTCGTCGCGCTCGTCCAGACGAGTCTGAAACGGCTCCTGGCCTACTCCGCCGTCGCGCACGCCGGTTACTTGGGGCTGGCGCTGTTAGCTGCCGACAGTAGCGGGACGCAGGCAACTGTCTGGTATCTGACGGCCTACACCTTTATGAACATCGGCGCGTTTGCGGTGCTAAGCCTCCTGACCGACCAAAACGACCGGGGCGACGACTTAGAACGCCTCGCCGGACTCGGCAAAACGCGTCCGTATCTGGCGTTCGCGCTGGCGCTGTTTCTGCTGTCGCTAGCCGGGATTCCGCCACTTGCGGGGTTCGTCGGGAAAATTCTGGTATTTCAAGCTGCGCTCGAGGCCGGCTATATCAGCCTCGCCATCATCGCTATTCTGACGAGCATCGTTGCGGCGTATTACTACGTGCGCGTCATCGCCACCATGTACTTTCGTGACGCCGAATACCGCGATATCGGTACAAAAAGTACGTTTACCGGGATTGCGATTGCCACCGCCGCTGTCGGCACCGTTTTGCTCGGCTTTTTTCCGGGCTGGTGGTACGGGGTACTCGAGGTCACGCAACGCCTGGCAGGACGGTAAGGGTGTGGGGACGGTGCTGTGGGCGAAAACCCACGGCACGCTAATGCTCAGCTAAGGTCGCTAGCTTTTCTTCAAACCGCTTGCGTAACCGGGTTGCTAGCGGGGCCTTAAGCGCGGCCCCTAACTTTTCGGCGTCCGCTTCAGGCTCGAGAAACCAGCGAAGGTCTCACAGACGCTCGGCGCAGCGTCCGGGTTGGGCGTGTACTCGGCGTTGTCGCCAACATTCACCCGGCCTTGCCGGAGAACCCGGACGTAAAAACCCGGTCGCCCTACTTCGGTGAATGTTTTGACGAAATGCACATCGTTCATCCGCGCAGCGAGTTTACTGCACGGGATACGCGCCGCCGTGACCTCTAAAAGAAGGTTGCCGAACGCTAAACGGTCGCCGATGCGGACGGTTTCGGGCAACCCTGAGATCGTCAGATTTTCACCGGATATTCCAGATGTCAATTTTCCCGGCTTTTCACGCCACCACGCATGATCTTCGGTGCGGCAGATATAGGCGGCCTGGTCGGGGCTACCGTGATTTTTGTCGGCTTGTGCGTCGCCGCTAAAACCGTTTAACCCCAAGTCGGCAAACTGCGTTGGTGTTTTAACGATTCCACTTTGCACAACCTCATTACCGACGATAAGCGGTTTGGCTTCGCCGACGTTGAGGGACTCGAGCCTGATCATGCTAATCCTTGTCGGTCGGCAGACTTTCAGCCTTCCACCGTAAAATCCCGCCTTCCATATTGGTTACGTCATACCCCTGTGCCCGCAAAAAATCGGTGGCTTGGGCGCTCCGTTTTCCGCTCCGGCACTGCGCGATAATCTCGCGGTTTTGCGGCAATTCGTCGAAACGCGCCGTCAGTTCAGAAAGCGGCAAGAGCTGCGCGCCGGGGATGCGCTCCTCGTCGTATTCGTTTTGTTCGCGCACGTCGAGGAGGAGTGCGCCGTTTTGCACGCGGGTTTGGGCTTCGTGGACGCCGATTTCAGGAGTATCTGCCATAAAGCCACTATAGCGCTCCGGGTCAGGGCCGGTGTTCTGAAGCGGACGTTCGTAAGTTTTGCGGTTATAGTTTTGAGATGAACGCTTATGTTGCGCGGATGTTGGAGCTGCTCGGCGACCAAGAACCGATTTTGGTTTTAGAGGCGACGCCGGTCAAGCTCGAGGCCATCCTTTTACAACTCGGGGACGACGTAGACTGCCCTTACGCGCCCGGCAAATGGGACGCGCGGCATATTCTGGCGCACTTAGCCGACAACGAACTCGCCGCCGGCTTTCGCCTCCGGCAGACCGTCGCCCACGTTGCGCCTCAACCCTACGACCAAGACGTGTGGGCAGCGCGCTACGGGCGCACCGACCCGGCGTTGGCGCTGGGAACTTTTCAAGCACTGCGGGCGTGGAACCTGGCACTTTACGCGGGGTTTAGCCTCGAGGACTGGCTTACCGAGGTCGCGCATCCTGAACGGGGGCCGCTCTCGGTCGATTTGATGGTGCGGCTACTCGCCG
Organism: uncultured Trueperaceae bacterium; assembly: GCA_963799485.1. Classification (GTDB taxonomy): domain Bacteria; phylum Deinococcota; class Deinococci; order Deinococcales; family Trueperaceae; genus Truepera. Next base: position 156,281 of record CAWCXJ010000007.1, on the reverse strand, counting down.
GACACGACCTCAACCATGTGCGGCAGTTGGAGAGCATCATCTAACCGGTCGTTGGCACGGAATTGGTCGTAAGACATGCCGACAGGTGTTGAAACCGGGAGGGTCGGTTTTTTTGCCAAACCAATGTTGCACTGCTACCAGCGCTGGAAAGACTTTTGCAAAACCAAACCCAGGTCGCCCCAGCCCAAACTCGGAACCCGACAACCCTGGGACTGGACACCCAACAAGTCGTGAGTGTACAGCTTTTCGCACACAAGGTCTTCTTGAAAACGCCGTTGGACGCAGCGCCTATTACGGATTGCCCCTTGGCTTCAGGGAGCCGAATCCGATTTTACGCCTTGCGTTTGAGGAGACCTAGTACCGGTACGGTTGTCGATGTGAACGGCGCACCCTACTTGCGGTCCCGGTTTTCTGGCATACTTTAGAGGGTATGACAGCTATCAGCGCGTTAGACTTGGCGTTCGTCCGGCAGCAGTTTCCGGCATTTGGTGAACCCAGCCTTGCAGGACAGGCTTTTTTTGAAAACGCCGGCGGTTCGTATGCTTGCGCCCAGGTTATCGGCAGGCTCCACGACTTTTACACGAAGCTGAAGGTGCAGCCCCATCACCGTTATCCGGTTTCGCAAGCAGCGGGTAGAGAGATGGACTCGAGCTACCCCGGCTTTGCCGCCTACTTGGGTGTCCAACCTGATGAGGTGTACTTCGGCCCCTCGACGACGCAAAATATTTACGTCCTGGCGCAAGCGTTTCGGGACTATCTAAAGGCGGGCGACGAAATCATCGTCACCAACCAAGACCATGAGGCGAACAGCGGCGCGTGGCGGCGTCTTGCAGCGTACGGTGTGACCGTTAAAGAGTGGCAAGTTGACGCTGCGGGCAGGTTGCACCTGGAGGCTTTGCAGACGCTGTTGTCTGAAAAGACCAAAATCGTTGCCTTCCCGCACTGCTCGAACATCGTCGGTGAAATCAATCCGGTCCGTAACGTTGCCGAACTCGCGCACGAGGTCGGCGCGGTTACGGTTGTAGACGGCGTCTCTTACGCCGGTCACGGCTTCCCGGACGTAGGGGAGCTAGGCGCGGATATCTACCTTTTTTCGACCTATAAAACTTACGGGCCGCATCAGGGCGTGATGGTGGTGCGTGAGGGCACAGCGCAAAAACTGACGAATCAGGGACACTACTTTAATGAGGGCAATACCACCAAACGCCTGACCCCGGCGGGGCCGGACCACGCGCAGATTGCGGCGGCGCGGGGTGTAACGGACTACTTTGGCGCAGTTTACGGGCATCATTACGGTGCGAACGCCGACACACAGGCCGAGGCCGCCGTAAAAGCCAAAGCCGTCCATGACCTTTTCAGAAACGCAGAGTTGGCGCGGCTGGAACCGCTGTTGGACTACCTAAATGCTCACCCTAAAGTCCGTATCATCGGCCCCAAAACTCTGGAAAACCGCGCTCCGACGGTTTCTTTGGTTGTTGAAGGTCGCTCTTCGGCTGAACTGGTCGAAAGGTTGGCTGAGCGCGGCGTCATGTGCGCTTACGGGCACTTTTACGCGGCAAGGTTGCTGGACGCTTTAGGGATAGGCGGTGACGGCGTGCTCCGGTTGTCGTTCGTTCACTATACGAGCGAGGGTGATATAACGCAGCTTATTGAAGCGTTGGACAAGACCCTCTGACAGTGACCCGCGCCCGTAAAACTGACAGCTGGGGTGCAGGGCAAAATGCCGAAAGCTGTTACCATTTAAGTATGGCGACAGCAGCTCCGGCACGTGACCCACAAGCCCGTAACCTTGTCGTCCGTGATTTAGGCCGACGCGACTACCGCGCCGCCTGGGACGTGCAGTTAGAAACCCACGCCGCCGTCGCCGAGGGGCGCACCCCGCCGACGCTCTTATTGGTCGAACACCCGCCGGTCATTACGTTCGGCAGAAAGGGCGGACGTGCGAACCTCTTGGCCGACCCTGCCGTGCTCGCGGCGCAGGGGTTTAGCCTTTACGACATCGAGCGTGGCGGCGACGTAACGTATCACGGCCCCGGTCAGTTGGTGGGCTATCCGATTTTGCCCATAGGCCGGGCGGTGCGGAGTTATTTGCGGAACCTCGAGGCCGTGATGGTGCGCATTTTGGCTGAATACGGCGTTGCGGGTGAAGGCAGCCCCGGTTACGCAGGCGTCTGGGTCGGTGACGAAAAAGTCGTCGCTATCGGCGTCGCTATCAAACGCAACGTCTCGTTTCACGGGTTTGCCATGAACGTTTCGACGGATTTGTCGCACTTTTCCTACATCGTGCCGTGCGGGATTCAGGACAAAGGCGTTACGAGTCTAAGCCGGCTTTTAGGCCGTACTGTGACACTCGATGAGGTCAAACCCAAGCTGCTGAAGGCGTTTGCCGACGTTTTCGAGCTGACGCCTCACACGGCAGAAGACGGCGTATCCGTTACAGAAAGCAAGGTTACACAGTGACGCAACCTAAAACCCCCGACCTTCCCCCGGCAGACATCAAAGTCGTTAAGAACGGCGTGTTTCGTAAAGATGCCGTAAATGTGCCGCGAGAACGCAAGCCGGACTGGCTCAAGGTCGCGTTGCCCTCCGGCGCTAAATATAGCGAGGTCAAAGGCACCGTGCGCGAACACCGTTTATCGACGGTCTGCGAAGAGGCGATGTGCCCGAATATCGGCGAGTGCTGGAACGCGGGCACAGCGACGATTATGCTGATGGGTTCGGTGTGTACCCGCGCCTGCCGTTTTTGCGCCGTCGATACCGGCAACCCTAAAGGCCGCTTAGACCCCGACGAGCCGCGTCTGTCGGCGAGTTCGGTACAGCTGATGGGCCTCAAGTACGTCGTGCTGACCTCGGTCGACCGCGACGACCTGCCGGACGGCGGCGCAGGGCACTACGCCGCGTGTATCCGTGAAATCAAACGTGTCAATCCGGAAACAGCGGTCGAGGCGCTGACGCCCGACTTCGGCGGCGTGACGGAAAACGTACAACGCGTTTTAGATGCCGGTGTAGAGGTTTACGCGCAAAACCTCGAGACCGTCCGCCGCCTCACCCACCCGGTGCGTGACCCGCGTGCAGGCTACGACCAGACCTTAGACGTTCTCACGTATGCTAAAAGCTCATGCCCGGGCGTACTGACCAAAACGAGCCTGATGTTAGGTCTAGGTGAAACCGACGAAGAAATTCTAGAAACGATGGACGATTTGCGGGCCGCCGGTGTCGATATCGTGACCTTCGGGCAATACCTGCGCCCTACCGCGTCGCACCTGCCGGTCGTGCGGTACGTGCCGCCCGAAGACTTTAACCGTTACCGTAAAATTGGGCTCGAGAAAGGCTTTCTCGAGGTCGTGTCGGGGCCGCTGGTGCGCTCCTCGTACCGGGCAGAGCGGGCCTTGGAGAAAAACAACGTCGGGATGGCGGCAGACTGAGCGCTACTTACAGGGTGATATAAATGTCAGCGGTACAGTTCAGGCCGGCTGTACAGGGCAAGCTCCGCAGGGATGTGTATGTTGCGCGAGAGACCAAAACCGCGTAGCCGGTACGTCCGCGAGTCTTGCCGCCGATTTGTAACGCACACACCCGCGTCAGCTGAAGTTTGCGAGTTTACCAAAAAGGCCGGTCATTTTAACACCGGCTGAGTTTCTACATGGGTCATAACCTTTAGCATTGACTAAGAACTCCAAAAGGACTATATTCACCGCAGGAGGTTTCAGTTATTTCTGAACATACAGAAAAACAAGTGTACCTCGAGGAACTGGCGATGGCGTTGGAAGGGTTCGGAATGCCCCGTATCGCTGGACGGGTGCTGAGCGCGCTGCTCGTCGCCGACCCCCCCGAACAGACTGCCGAGCAACTTGCGCAGACGCTGCAAGCAAGCCGGGGCGCTGTCAGCAGCGGGACGACGACGCTTGCGACGATGGGCCTGATTGAACGCCGCCGTAAACCGGGAGACCGCAAGGATTATTTTCGCAACCGTCCCAACGCCTGGTTCGAGGCGACGAAGCAGCAAGTCGTGTTGATCGCGCAGCTGCGGCGGTTGTCGGAACGGGGGCTCGCGATACTCGGCAGCGACGACCCCGAAGTGATGAGGGGTTTACGCGATATGCGCGACATGCTCACCTTTTACGAACGCGAGATGCCTGGTATCTTTGCCCGCTGGGAAGAAAAAGGAAAGGAACAGGGATGAACACCTCGATCTCTAAGCTCGCCTGGCGTAATTTGTGGCGGCATAAACGCCGCACCCAGCTCCTGTTAGCCGTCGTCGCCTACGCCACGGTCGCCATCATCTTTTTCTGGGCGTACTACGACGGGTTTGTCGGTGTGCTGTTGGGCGGTCAGGCCCGTTACCTGAGCGCGCCCGTAATGGTGCAAAGCGAGGCTTACCGCACCGACCCCGACCCGGAAAACAGTCTGAACAGCTTGCGTTTTGAAGACGCGCTCTTGCAGGTCGAAGGTGTGCGCGGGGTTGCGCCGAGGCTCGAGTTTCAGTCGCTGCTGCGTTCGCCGTACCGCACGCTCGGAGCGCAGGTGCGCGGCGTAAACCCGGCGTTGGAACCGCAAGTCAGCAACATTCCCGGTGACGTCACGCAGGGCCGGATGCTCCAAAACGCGGGCGAAATCGTGCTCGGCAAAACGCTCGCCGCAGACCTCGACGTGCGCGTCGGTGAACGCCTCGCCTTGGATGTCCAGTCCGTCGGCGGCTCACAAGGGCTGGGGCTGAAGGTTGTCGGGCTGATCGACAGCAACGTTTTGCCCGTCGATGAGGGTGTCAGCTTGGTTCATATCGGCGACGCGCGGATGCTTACGGGCGTTTCTACAGCGACGGGCGTCGCGCTCGGTGTACGGCAGGGCAACGAGGAGACCGTCGCCAAAAACCTCAATGCCGCGTCGGTCTTGCCGCCTGGCGTGGCCGCTTATCCCATCACCGAGCTTTTAGGCGGCATTATGGCGGGTATCGAAGACAAACGCGCCTCGATGATTCCCATCGTCGTGATAATCGCCCTGTTCGCCGCCGTCACGGTGATGAGTACGGTTATCGTCAGCGTCATCGAGCGCACGCGGGAGTTCGGGGTGATGACCTCGCTGGGACTGAGTCAGCACCAGCTTGCCCGGATGGTCACGCTCGAGGCCGTCTACACCACCTTTATCGGTTTCGCACTCGGCGCGGTTTTGGGTTACGCCCTGACGTTTGTCATGAGCGCCACGAACCTGATGGGGCCGTTTATCAACAGTTTTTACGGGCGTTACTTGTCAGGGCTCGCCATCAGCGACCGGTTCGTGTTTGCCTCGAGCCTCGCGTACCTCGCGTGGGCCGCGATGACCATCGTGATTGCCGCTGTGTTGGCTGTTACCGTTCCCGGTAAACGTGTTCGCAACCTCAACCCCTCGGAAGCGATGCGGGCGACGTGAGGGCCGAAGCAAGGAGTAGGAATTAAGAATCAAGAAGGCTTTTACCTGCTGCTTGCTTCCTGATTTCCCGAAAGGAGACGCATGAAACTCAGCCAGCTATTCCTCGTTTTCCTTGCGCTCGGTCTCGCCAGTGCCCAAGAAGACGCTGCCGGTATTTTGGATACCATCACCGGTAACTTACGCGGCGAATCGCAAGCCGCCACCCTGAACATGCAGGTCATCCGCCCGGATGAAGAAGACAGCTACACCATGCGGATTTACAGCGAAGGTGAAGCGAAAGGCTTGACCCGAGTCATCGCCCCGCCCAGGGACGCCGGTCAAGCGTTTCTGAATGACGGCGACAACGTGTTTATCTACAACCCCCGTTTACGGCGCGTGCTCAGGTTGCCGCCGAGCGGTCGGAGCGATTCGTTTTTGGGTTCGGACATTTCCTACAACGACCTTGCGGGCGACGACCTGCGGCGAGACTATCAGGCGCGCATCTTGGAGGAGTCGGAGGAAAGCGTTACGTTGGAACTCACCCCGAACCCGAGCGCCCCGACGCCTTACGGCAAGCTCGAGCTGACCGCCGTAAAACCTTCTTATGCGCCCACCCAAATCACCTACTTCGACCAGCGCGGCAACGCCGTAAAAGAAAACATCTTGTCGGACTACGCCGAGGTTGACGGGCTTTATATCCCGCAAAGGTTTGAAGTTAGAGACTTGCTCACTGAAGGCAACACGACGGTCGTGACCTGGCAAGACGCCGAGTTTGGCGTGGCGATTCCCGCAGCGTGTTTTTCGCAGAATGCGCTCGAGCGTGAAGGCGTTTGTAAATGATCGCGCTCGCCTGGCGCAACCTCTGGCGGCAGGGGCGGCGCAGCCTGATTTCGCTCTTGGCAGTCGCGGTCGTCGTGCTTTTTGCGGTGGTGATGTACAGCTTGGGCGGCGCGGTTACCAACGGGATGTACGGTGACCTGACGAAAGAGGTCGGCAACGCCCAGCTTCACACGGCAGGCTACCGGGACGCTTACGACTTTAACGACGGACTCCTGAAAAATGCTGCTGAGGTCAGGGCGACAGTCGCGCAAACTGCGCCGAACGCGGTCGTCGTCGGCTCGTTACAGATTCCCGCGCTGGTCGCCGGGGAAGCGCGTTCGCGTGGGTTGGCGGTGCAAGCTCAAGACTGGCCTGAGCTGTTGAAAAAGGACTTCGTAACCGATTACCTCGCCGAAGGGTCGTTTGTTGACGGCAATAACGTCACGGGCATCATGCTCGGTCGGTCTTTGGCAACGGCGCTCAAAGTCGGTTTGGGTGACGACGTGTACGTCTACGCCCCCGGTACCGACGGTTACGGCGCAGCGGCCTATACGGTTCAGGGTTTGCTCGAGTTCAGCGACCCCAACCGTGAAATCGGCGCGGCTTACTTGTCACTGCCGGCGGCGCAAGAACTTGCGGCACCAGACGGGCTCAGCAGGCTCGAGCTGCACTACCCCGACGTCAACACAGTCGCCGAGGACAATCTCATCGCGCCCGACTTAAACGCGCTCCGGCGCGTAGGTTCCGGTATAGAGGTCGAAGCGTGGCGGCAACTCGACCCCGGTTTGGCGGGAATGCTCAACTTTATCGCCCCGACGATGGTTGTGATGTCACTCATCTTCTTCGTGCTGGCGGGTCTGCTCGTTTTGAATACCGTTTATCTGAGTACTCTAGAGCGCGTCCGTGAGTTCGGGGTCATCTTGAGTTTAGGGGCCAGAGGGCGGCAGGTGATGGGGATGGTGACGCTCGAGAGCCTCCTCATGTGCGTCACCGGTGCACTCATTGGCTTGTCGCTCGGTCTGGGACTTGTGGCGCTCGGCGCAGACGGGTTTCGGTTTCCGGGCTACGCCGAGGAGATTTTGGCAGAGGTCGGACTACCCGGCATTTTTTACCTGTCGATTGAACCGTGGCAAGTGCTGTTGGCGGTGGGCTTCGCCGTTTTGACGGCCTTTTTTGCGGCGCTCGGCCCCGCACGGATGGCGGCGAACATCGAACCCGCCGAGGCGATGCGCTACACCGCGTGATGAGGGCAACTGAAAGGCTCTACCATGTCGCTCTTTGAAGTTAAAAACCTGACGAAAACCTATCAAATCGGTGAGGTTAAAACCGACGCGCTTAGAGGCGTTGACCTGAGCGTCGAACGGGGCGAGTTTACGGCAATTGCCGGGCCTTCGGGGAGCGGTAAAAGCACGCTTCTGCACCTGATGGGCGGCCTTGATACGCCGACCTCAGGCGAGGTTTACCTAAACGGCACGCGTATCGACCGGCTCAGTAAACAGGCGAGCGCGGCCTTGAGGTTGGGGCACCTCGGTTTCGTTTTTCAGGCGTACAACCTGATTCCGGTATTGACGGCGTTGGAAAACGCCGCGTTTGTCCTGGAGCTTCAGGGCGTCGGTAAAAAGAAACGTGAAGCGAAGGCCAGGGAGTCTCTTAAAGCGCTGGGCATAGAAGAATTCGCCGACCGTAAACCCAACCAGCTTTCGGGTGGACAGCAGCAGCGGGTCGCGGTCGCTCGAGCGTTCGCTGCCGAACCCGACATCATCTTGGCAGATGAGCCCACCGCGAACCTAGACAGCCAAGCGGGCGGGCAGCTCACCCAACTGATGAAACGTTTGAACACAGCGAAAGGTGTGACGTTCGTTTTTTCAACGCACGACCCAAGGCTGTTGGAACATGTGACGCGCACGCTCACGATGGAAGACGGGCGCATCGTCGGCGCGGACAAACGCGAAGCCGTTCCTGCCTGAAGTCGCTAGGAAGGTTGACGATTGAGGACTGTAAACATGAAATCCTTGCCTGTTTTGCTACTTTTTACGGCGTCTTTTTCTTTCGCACAACCCTATTATCGGGGTGAGGTCGCGTTTGCTACAGCGTCGACTTTTAGCACCGTACCTGCCCAAACCGGCCTGACGTTAGCGGGACACCTCGAGGCTGGTTACAACGTAAAGTCGAGCGACTTTGCGCCCGTTGATCTCAGTCTTGTCCTCGACCCGAGCGTGCGTGTAAGCCAGATTGTAACGACCGAGCCGGGACTGACTGAGTTGTACGCGGCGACAACGTATGGCAACTTCGACCTCAGCGCAGGAATTGAACGGCTCCCGCTAGAAACTGCCCGCTTGAGCGTGCCCTACGGCGTTGAGACTGCCGGGTTTCGGGGGGTTCGCCGCGGGGTGCCGGGAGTACGCGGCGTCTTTTACGGCGGTGACTGGCGCGTGCGTGGGGCCGTTTTTTACCGAGAGATTACGGGACAGGATTTTCTAGAAAATGTCACGCCACTTGTCAGTTTACGGCGAACGTTCGACCGCTTCGACCTCGAGGCCCACACTCTTTACCAAAACGGCCTGGTCGCCGGACTCGGCGGGAGTGGTCTGGTCGCTGACGTGGTGGTTTACGGCGAGGTGTGGCTTTTGACGAATCCCTTAGAAGGACGCGGGGCGCTGGGGCTCAACGGCAACTTGACGAATGGGACATGGACGCTCGAGGCCGCCTACCTCACACCGGGTGGAGTCAACCTCAAAGACGACGGGGACACAATTCCGGCGCAGTTGTCACCCGTTATAAACCCGCGCCCCGCTGTACGCGGTCAAGTCGCGCTGCCGCTCGGTGATAGCGATATGAGTTTATCGCTAACCGGCAACGCGTTTTTCGACCCGGACGCTGTGCGTTCCAGCTTGGGTGCTAGCTATACCCGGCTCGCCGACGGCGAACTTACACTTGGCGTGGCGGCGCGGTTTGGGCCCGAGCCTACCGTCGCTACCTTGAATTTGAGGGTAGCAGGGTTCTTCTAAGCTCTCGGCACAAAATTACCGAAACCGGCAGCGTGACCTTCAGGCTGTACCGAAAGTTTACTGAACTTAAAACGTCCTCGCCCGAAAAGACACAGTCTGGCACTCGCTTTTTGCGCCGGGAGCTGTGAAGAGATAGCGCAACTTTACGTGGAGCTGTCAGTCGGCAGGTACTTTGGTCGTTGCCCGCCTACGCCGCCCCACCGACCTCCGCGGCCACCGCCTCCGCCGCCCGGCGCGCGACGACCGCAGATAACAGACCGACTTCCGCAAGTTCGCCTAACGCCTCGCTAGCGGCGACGCGGCTCAGCGCGGCGGCTTGGCGGCGGTGCAGGGCGTCTAAGTCGCGCGCCCTTTCGCCGTCCAACTCGTCTAGTGAAGCAGTGGCCTCTTCTTCCCAGCGAACAAACGTGCGCTTCGCCGCCGCGACCGCTTCGTTGTGAACGTTCGGCAGGTGCTCGAAAAGCGCCAACGCCTCGACCGTCCGGCGCGCCGCCAGCCGCCGCGCAGTCGCCTCGGCGTAGGCCAGTTCGGACGCGTCCTCTCCTAAAGGCTGAGGCAGCCAGCCGGTCAGCCGCGCCAGGAGGCGGTCAGAGCGGGGCCGCTTACGCTCCTGCAAGGTATCCAACGAAGCCCGGCCCAGGCTAACAGCTTCGATTTTGTCGTCGGTTTCGTGCAGCAAGACGCGGGTCGAGGCGGGCGGCAAAAGGCCCGCGTCGCTGAGGCGCTGATACGTTTCGCGCTCTACAAACAGGCCGCGCCGGGTGACGACCTCCAACTCCTCTTCCGCCGACAGTTCGATGCGCGCCAACTCCGTGCGGGCGGCGTCCTCGGCGTCGCCCAGCGCCGCCGAAACTGCCGGGTTCTCGAGCCCCAACTCTTCAAGCCGTTGCCGAGCTGCCCGGATTCCCGAAAGACGCGCCCCACCTGCCAGAAACTGCTCGGCGCGGCTCGGCTTATCGAGCCCCAGGCGGTGTACGAGCGTGCGGATGGTGGTCGCGTTAAGGAGCAGTGTAGCGAGCACCACGCCGCCCGTCATTGCAACAAACAGTTCGCGCTGCGCCAACGCCTCGGGGAGCGCCAGCGCCAGCGCCAGCGCGACGCCGCCCCTGAGCCCGCCCCAGATGAGCACCGCCTCGTTGCGAAAACCAACAGGCGGCAGCCCCGAAAGGCGCTCGAGTACCGACACCAGCGGAATGACCGCAGCGGCGCGCGCGAGCAAAACGACGACAATAGCGAGCATGATCGCGACGAAGTGGACGCGGAGGAGTGCCGGATCGATAGCCAGGCCGATTAGGAGAAACAGCAGCCCGTTGGCGGTGTAGCCGAGCGACTCCCACAGCTCGCGCCAGACCGCGCGGACGGACTCGGACGCGCGGCTCGGCGCGAAACCGCTCAGCACCAGCCCCGACGCGACCGTCGCCATGACCCCCGAGAAGCCGAGCACTTCGTCAGCCAGCACGAAGCCGCCGTAAGCGACGGCTACCGTAAGCGCAGCCGCTGCTAAACGGTCAAGCCACGGCAGCACAAAGGCGGCGATCAACCCGACTACCGCGCCGATAAGCGCACCCCCGAGAAAAACGTTAAAGAACTCCAAAACGCCGCCGAGGACGCTCACCTCGCCGCCGAGAGCGACGCCCAGCAAGATGGTAAAAAGCACGATAGCCACCCCGTCGTTGAGCAGGCTTTCGCCCTCGACGATGGTCAGCAGGCGGCTCGGTACGCCCAACTCCCGGAAAATAGCGACGACGGCGACGGGATCGGTCGCTGAAATCAGCGCCCCGAAAAGGAGCGCGGCCAGCAGCGGCGTGCCTAAAATCCAGTAAAGGGCGAGGCCGATAAAAACTGCGGAGACGATAACAGCGGGGATCGCCAACACCAAAATCGGCCCGAGGTTGCGGAAAAATGCTTGAGTAGAGAGGCCGTAGGCGGCCTCGAAAACCAGCACGGGGAGAAACAAAAAAACCACGACTTCTTCAAAACCCTCGCCCCCCAACGGGCTACTCAGCCCAAAGCTGCCGCTGACCCACGAGGCGACGAAACCTACTACGACCAGCACGACCGTCACCGGTAGTCGCACCCGCTCGGCGAAGGTACCGAGAACGACTGCAAAAGCGAGAAGCCCTGAAACAACCAGTAACCACTGCGGCAAACCCATATCGTCCCTCCCACTTTTTGCGGCTGTAGGCGCGCCAAAGACGTCTGTAGCACACTAAGGGGCGCGACCAACGAAACCTTTACTGCAAGGTACCCCGATTTTGCGCCACCAAACTGTTTTGGTAGCGCAGTCCTTGCTACCATTTGCGTAGGTTTTGCTCATCCCGTGCTGGGCGCGTGTTTGCCACAAATAGGCACTGCGCGGCATTAGGTTGATGCATGTTCTCTCAAGACGCGTCACCCTAAAGAAAGCCTTATGTGGTCTGTATAACGGTAGCGGCCGACCGCTTCTGCTTGGTCAAAACTCGAGCTCGGAGCCGTGCTCGCCAAACCTAACGTTGATGCCAAACACTCTGGAGATAGAGCTTGCCGAGTGAAATAAAGCCAACGACTTCCAAGCACCCGCTGTTACCGAACGCTACATAAGAAGTTCAAAAGCATAGGTCACGCCAGCATTTTTGTCACGAACGCCCACAAAGGCGGCCCGAGCAACCACAAGCCGACGATGACCGACACGAGCGCAGCTATGAGCACCGCCCCGGCCCCGGCGTCTTTGGCATATTTGGCTACCGGGTGCAGCTCCGGTGAGGCGAGGTCTACAGCGGCCTCGAGCCCGCTGTTAAGCAGCTCCAAAGATAAAACGAGCGCGCACAAGATAAGTACCGGCACGACGCCGGTTTTTAGAAACAGGCTCAGCAGCAGGGCCAAGCTGCCGACAGCAACCTCGAGCCGAAAGTTGCCGCTGGTTCGCCACACCGCGTAAACCCCTGCAAACGCGACCCCGAAGGCCGCGCGTAGCCTTCTTAGTGAGAGAGCAGCGCCACGATGCGCGTTTGGTTGGCGCGGAAGGTAGCCCATGCCTCCTCCGTAGGGTGGTCGTAGCCGAGTAAGTGCGTGAGGCCGTGCGCGGCTAGGGTGGCGACTTCGGTCGTAAGCGAATGTCCGGCGGCGTCGGCCTGGCGCTGCGCGGTATCCAAACTGATGACTACATCGCCCAAGTGCGGCACATCGGGAAAGCCCTCGTCACCGAGTTCAAAAAGCGGAAACGACAACACATCGGTCGGGCTGTCAACGCCCAAATGCTCGTCGTTCAGCGCGTGAATCTCCGCGTCGTCGACCAACACGACCGTCAGCTGTTTTTCGCCGGCGCCGAGTTCGGTGGTGAGCGCCACAAGCGCTTGTTTGAGGGCGCTACGGGAGGGGTAGCGCTGGGCTTCGCCGAGTATCTCGATCATGTTTGAGCCTCTGTATCTCCTCGTTAGAGGGGTAGGAAACGCGCCTGTGGAGAATCGCGGTGAGCATCCGCTCGAAAGTGTTGGCGATAACTTCCAAATCGTGAAAATTGAGCGGGCTCTCGGCGAGCTGATCGTCCTGCCGCCGCACCTCGAAAAGCCGGTCGATCATTGCCCGGATGCTCCCCTGCGAAGGTTCGGTGAGCGTCCGGGAGGCCGACTCTACCGCGTCGGCAAGCATCAGCACCGCCGTCTCCTTGCTCTGCGGGCGCGGCCCCGCGTAACGGAAACTAAGTTCCTTGACGCTCTCGGAACCCTCGAGCGCCCGTTTATAAAAGTAGGCCAAAACAGTCGTGCCGTGGTGTTCGTTGACAAAGGGCTCGAGCGTAGCGGGTAGGCCGTACTCGCGTAAAAGTTCAACCCCGTCGCGTACATGGCTGGTGATAATCAGGTACGACAGGTGCGGCGAGATGCGGTCGTGCGGGTTTTCCCCGGCAAACTGGTTTTCAGTAAAGAACTGCGGTCTTTTGAGCTTGCCGACGTCGTGATACAAGGCTCCGACGCGGGCTAAAAGCGCGTCGCCGCCGATGTTGCTCACCGCCTGATCGACCAGGTTCGAGATAATCAGACTGTGCTGATAGGTTCCAGGCGCTTCCAAAAGGAGTTTTTGCAACAACGGGTTCGACGGGCTCATGAGTTCTAACAGCCGAAATTCGGTTAAAAAACCTAGATTGCTCTCGGCTAAGGGCAGCGCCGCGAGCGCGAGAATCCCGCTTAGGAGGCCACCACCTAAAATCCAGGCGCTCGCGGCTGCCACCCCGAGCGTTTCAAACCCGCCACTTAATGCGGTAAAAACGGCAAACCCTAAAAATCCGGCAACACCGCCCAAAAGCCCGGCGAGTAAAAGCGACGCCCGTGTCCGAAAGGTTTTCGCCAACAAGAGCGCGACGACGCTGCTGCTTAGCACCACGAGCAGCGTCACCAGACCTGTGCCCGGTGTTAAAAATGCGGTGATAACCGCCAGCCACACCGCCAGTATGAAGGCCAGACGTTCACCGAACAAGACTGCGCCCAAAAGCGGCAAAAAGGCGATAAAGAGAAGGTGACTGTCGGCGATGAGCGCCAAGCGCTGCGCGATGAGCGCGGTGGCCCAGAGCGCGACCAGAAACGATAGCTGCCCGATGGTGACGCTCCGCCGGAGCGCCGTGTAAAAAAAGAGCAAGGGTGCGCTTAAGAGCAGGGCCAGCACAGAACACACCAGCCACAAGCGGACGCCCTGCGCAAGCCGTTCGCTCCGCGAGTTGTAGAGTCCGGTGTCCTCGAGGACGCCGAGAACATTTTGTGTCAGGGGTTGTCCCCGTTCGACGATGACTTCTCCGGCCGCAAGAGCGCGCAGCACGGGGGTGACGCTCCCGGCAGCGGCCTCCCGCGCCGCTTCGGTCAGGCGGATGTTCGGTTCGGCGCTGGCGAGGAGCGTTTCGGAGAGGACTCGCGCCACGCGGGATTGTTGAGCTTCAGGGGTAAGCTCGGCGGCGCTGCGAATCACGGTGCCCAGCGTGAGCGCGCTGACCCCTTCCGGGCGGTTGTAGGCGGTTCTTAAAAAGCGTTTGACATTTTCCGGCAGGGTGCCAGCGGCGATTTCCTCGAGCATCAGCGCGCGCAGCTGGGGTACCGAGCTGTAGATGGTACCGACTTGACCCCGCGCCGCTTGCCGTTCCCGCGCCGTCGCCACTTCGTCAATTACCGAAAGCTGCTGCGGCGCGACAAACGTCTGTGGACTCGGCTGACCGACCCGGAGCGCCGCAGCCGGATAGAGCCCGTAAACGCTGTAAAAAAGGCCCACTAAGGTGACGGCAAAAAGTGCTGCGGTCAACCCGAAACGTCTGCGTGAAAGTTCGCGCCGCCGCCGCCACCCGAGCCTAAGCTCGGTTTTAGGGTCGGCTCTAGGGCTCCTGGAAGCTGTCATACGCTTTGACGATACGCGCCACGAGCGGGTGCCGCACCACGTCGCTCTCGTTAAAGTAGATGAAGTCGATGCCTTCGATGTCTTTTAAGATGCGCTCACCGACCTTGAGGCCGCTCGTCATGTTTTGCGGCAGGTCGGTCTGGGTGATGTCGCCCGTAACGACCACCCGGCTGTTAAAGCCCATCCGCGTCAGAAACATCTTCATCTGTTCGGGCGTGGTGTTTTGCGCCTCGTCCAGAATGATAAAGGCGTCGTTTAGGGTGCGGCCCCGCATAAACGCCAGCGGCGCGACCTCGATGGTGCCGTTTTGAAACAGCAACTCGCCCTTGTCACCGTCTAACATGTCGTAAAGCGCGTCGTACAAGGGGCGCAGGTAAGGATCGATTTTAGCCTGCAAGTCTCCTGGTAAAAATCCCAACCGTTCGCCTGCTTCGACAGCAGGACGCGTCAGGACGATACGTTTGACGCGTTTGTCTTTCAGCGCCTGCACCGCCATCGCTACGGCCAGATACGTTTTGCCCGTTCCTGCCGGGCCGATGCCGAAAGTAATTTCACTGTGCTCGATAGCGGAAACGTAACGGCGCTGCCCCGCCGTTTTGGGGCGGGCGCGGCGCGGGAGCCGTTCGGCTGCGCCCTGCGTCACCGGTTCAACCGGGGCGGGGTTGCTTAGGGCTTCGGCGCTTAGGTGTGTCAATTCGGTTAAGCTGAGCGCTTCGCCGCGCCGAATGCTGCTTAGCAGTGAGGCAAAGGTGCGCTCGGCCTCGGCTACGTCACGGTCATCGCCGGAAAGCCGGAGTTCGTCGCCCCTGGCCACAACCTTGGCGCTCAGTTTATGCCGTAAAAGTTTGAGATTTTCATCGTTTTGCCCGAACAGCGAGATAGCCTCGGCGGGCGAGCGTAACTTCAGCGTTGACGTTGCGATTGAGCGTTCCTCCTTTTGGAGAGCGGCGGTGAGAGGATTTGGTGCCAGATAAAACCGGTCATCAGGGTCTCTTCATCAAACCGCATCTTATACGAGCCCAGTGTAGTACTTTTTCGGCCGCCGAGACGTTGGACACGCAGGGGCGGTGCAGGCGTTGTCGCCGGTTGGCGCGTCGACGCGGAGGTTTGCTCCAAACTGACGGGATTGGGGCGGTAATCCTCGAGACTCGTCGGTTTCGGCTGAGTGACTGCCGGACGCGCTTGTTGCGGACGCGTAACGGCTGGGCGGGGCTGGACCAGCGGCCTGGCTTGAGGTTTGGGTGAAGGTTTAGTTGCTTGCCCGCGCCTGCCCCGCTGGTCGGCCTCACCCTGCTGCGCTTCGCGTACCCGGCGCTGCGCCTCCTCGAGCCAGCGCGGAATGTCCGTCCGCGTATCGGCGTCCGTATTCGCTGATGGGCCGGAGCTACCGGCGCGGGGCGTGGTAGACCGTGTTTGGGTTGGAGGGCGCTGCTGCCCCCGCCCCTGAACGCGCCGCATCACACCGCTGAGCGCGGGCAGCACGAAAAACAGCACGATAAAGATGAGTTCGAAGGGGATGTTCAACGTTTAGCTTCCGTCGCCGTCGTTGGTCGCGCGGGCGATGTTGCCGCGCATCTGCGTGTCGGACTGGAGGTTTTGCAGGTTGTAGTAGTCCATCACGCCGAAATTGCCACTGCGGAACGCTTCAGCGAGGGCTCGCGGCACCTCGGCCTCGGATTCAACCACTTTGGCGCGCATCTCTTCGACTTTGGCGCGGTTTTCCTGCTCGGCGGCGACCGCCATCGCACGGCGCTCCTCGGCTTTCGCCTGGGCGACGCTCTTGTCGGCCTCGGCCTGGTCGGTTTGCAAAATTGCGCCGATGTTTTTACCGACGTCGACGTCGGCGATGTCGATGGACAAGATTTCAAAGGCGGTGCCCGAATCGAGACCTTTGGCGAGCACCGTTTTAGAGATCACATCGGGGTTTTCCAGCACGGTTTTGTGACTTGCCGACGAACCAATCGATGAGACGATGCCCTCACCGACGCGGGCGATAATCGTCTCTTCACCGGCGCCCCCAACGAGTCGCTCCAGGTTTGCCCGCACCGTGACGCGGGCGGTCGAGATGAGCTGAATCCCGTCCTTGGCGACGGCGGCAACCGACGGTGTTTGAATCACGCGTGGGTTCACCGAGACTTTTACGGCGTCTAACACGTCACGACCGGCTAAGTCGATGGCGGCGGCGCGGTCGAAAGGAAGACCGATTTTGGCTTTGTCGGCAGCAATCAGCGCGTCGACGACTCTGTCGACGTTACCCCCGGCGAGAAAGTGCGCCTCGAGCAAATCTTGCGTTACGTCGATGCCGGCTTTGTCGGCCTTAATCAGCGGCAAGATGATGCGGTGAGGTGGCACACGCCGGAGTCTCATCGCTACGAGGCTTGTGAGGCTGACGCGCACGCCCGCCGAAATCGCCGAAATCCACAATCCGATAGGCACGAACGAAAACAAGATGATAAAAAAGACGACGACGATTGCGGCGATGATGATGACACTTAAATCCACAGATAAACTCCTTTAGATACCGTTTTTGTAACGGTTTTGCCAAGCAGGGTTTGAGTCAAGATAAACGCAAGATAGCGGCTGGCGCTGCAAAAGTAAAGCGCCACGGGGTTCAAGCACTCAACTCGCGCACCGTAACGCGGTTGCCTTCGACGCGGACGACCTCGACGTCACTGCCACGGGCGATATAACCGCCTTCGGTCACCACGTCGATACGCAGTTTGTCGATTTGAACCGTCCCTGCCGGACGCAGGTCGGTGAGCGCGGTGCCGGTCTGTCCGAGCAGTTCGTGAGGAGACTGCGGGACGAGGAGCGTTTCTTCTTTAGGCGAACCCGAGAGCCGCGCCGAGAGCGTGAGGGGGCGCATCAGCCTCGAGTTGGGCAAGAGCCACAGGGCCAAACCTACGAGCGCCGCACCGATAAGCGTGGTGTAGCCGAGCATGGTGAGTGTGTTGCCCTGAAAGATGCGGGCGATACCCCACGCCAGCGCCGCAAAACCCAGCACCCCGGCGACGCCGAAACCGGGGATGACGAACAGCTCCACGGCGACTAAAACAACCCCGCCCAGAATCAGCGCCACGTCGACGATGCCCGGCGGACTCGCGGCAAACGACCCGGCAAAAAAGAGCAGCAGCGCCACGATTCCGACGCTGCCCGGAATCCCGAACCCCGGCGTAAAGATTTCAACTGCCACGCCGATGACGCCGACGGCGAGCAAAACTGCGGCGAAGAGCGGGTTGGTCAAGGCTCCGGCAAAACGTTCCCAGGGACTGGGCTCGCGTCTTTCTAGCGCCACGTCCCCGTAGCCCAGTTCGTTAAGCGCAGCCCGCAGGCTGTCGGCCCGCAAATTGGCGATGTTGTATTCGACTGCCTGCGCCGCCGTCAGCGTGATGAGTTCTTGGTTCGTCGAAAGCCCCGGCACCTCGATACGCTCCGAGACCATCCCTTCAGCGACGCGGGCGTTGCGGTTTCGCGCCTCGGCGACGCTGCGAAACTGCCCGCGCCACGCTGAATTGATCTTCTCTGAAGCGGTCTGCCCGGTAATACCGTTGATCGCCGTTGCCGCGCCGATGGTGCCGCCGGGGAGCATGGCGAGCTGCTCGGCGCTCATGGCAATCAGTGCGCCTGCACTCAGCGCCTGATTTGCCACCGCAATCGTCGGCACGGGGGCGTTCAAGATGCTGTTGGCGATCTGTTCAGCGGCGGCGACGCTGCCGCCGGGTGTGTCGATTTCAAAAACCACGGCTAAAGGTTGCTCGGCGGCGGCCTCCTGAAGCCGCGCCTCGACAAACTGCGCGGTTGCCGAGGAGATGACGCCTTCAATCGGCACGACCCACACCGGGCGCTGCGCCTGCGCTGCTCCCCACATCAAAAAGATTGTCAGCCCAATGAAGCTTGGTATCCATTTACCCAAGCCTCCATACGTTCTGTGCATACTTCCAAGTATAAGGGTTGAGCGCGACCGTACCGTGCTGCCCGGCGACGCATACGTGTTTTGAGGCAAACCCCCTGAGATTGCGGTCTGCGCGGCTGAACCGGCGTTCTGCCGGGCTATACTGAGGCGTTATGCTTTTTCTCTCCCTTATCTCTTTTGCACTGGCGGTCCTCGGGGTCTTTTGGGTTTTGCGGGCGTTTAGAACCCGCGACAAAACGCCGACCGAACGCGCCGACTTGGACCGGACGGGCGGCATTATCTTTACCGTCGTGTGTCTCGTCGTGGGCGGCGTCGCGCTCTACCTCTATGCGAGCGACTATCTAGCGCCTGTGCCGGGCCTCGAGCCCGATACCGGTATCCAGAGCGTACACCTCACCTAACTTGCCAGCCGGTTAGTCGTTGGGCTGCAGGTCGGCGAAGACTTGTCCCGACAAGAGGTAGATGATGTCGGTGAGATCGACGGCTTCTTCCAAGCAGCTGACTTCGATCTCGAGCTGCTGCTTTTCCGGAAGCGACCACCACCAGAGGAGGGCGTTGGGGGAGAGGTCTTTCATGGCTCTACTCTAACCGGGTCAAACGCGAACGTTTGGGTAAAGTTTGGCATCTGCGGGGGTCTTTACGGATTGTGAAATTCTCGGCGTACGGGTGAGTCGGGGACAAGCAGCAGGTAGCAAGCGAAAGCAAGCTGTGCCTGAGTTCACGAAGCGTAAAGAAATAGCTTCACACAAGCTCAAAACGCTTTTTGGAAAGGTCGCTCAATCACCAAGCCCTCGAGTCGCCGCCAGCAAAGCGTGCGCGCGTCGCCGTTTTTCGTTTAACGCAGTGTGTTTTTCAGGGTCGGGTGTCAGCAGGGTACGTTCCCCGACTGAAGCAACTCTAGCTGCACCTTCAAACGTCGCCCAGCCGAGCGCAATCTGCGCGAGCAGCGCCGCGCCGATAGCCGAAGCGTCGGCGACGCGGTTGAGTTCGGTCTTTGCGCCGAGCGTGTCGGTGATAAGCTGCGCCCAAAAGGGGGAGCGGGTCACGCCGCCGGTCAGCTGTACGGGTTGCGCGTTGGGCCGGAGCAGGCTGTACACGTCTGCGAGACAAAAGGCGACGCCCTCGAGCCCCGCGCGTGCAAGGTCGGCCCTGGTGTGAGATTTACCGACGCCGAACATGGCCCCGCGGAGCGAAGCGTCCCAGTGCGGCGTGCGTTCGCCCGTCAAATACGGCAAACAGATAATGTCACTCGGCGCTGCCTCGGCTGCGTTCCTGAGAAGTTGCTTAAAACCCTCGCGTTTGGGGAATTCGCTGTACAGAGTGGCGCGGAGCCACTCGAGCGCCAACCCGCCGTTGTTGATGGCCCCACCCGCAAAATAACGGTTTTCAGAAAGTAGATAACACCAGGTCAACCCTTCGGAGCCGAGTTGCGGCGTATCGGCAGCTTGCCGCACCGCGCCGCTTGTTCCGACCGTAACGACTGTTTCCCCGGGCCGAGCGACGCCTGAGCCCAGATTCGCCAGCCCGCCGTCGCTCGTCCCGGCAAAGACGGGAGTTCCGGCAGGGAGTCCGGTTGCCGCCACTGCTTCAGGCGTCAACGTGCCGAGCTGCGCGGTAGGCGAAACGAGTTCGGGCAGTACGTCTGCGGTAATCCCGGCCAGCTCGAGCGCCCCCTCATGCCAGCTCGCCTTGTAAATATCCAATAATCCCGTCGTCGAGGCCATCCCGATGTCGGTGGCGAGGGTTCCGGTCAGCCGGTACGCGACGTAATCTTTAATCGAGATGAAGGTGCGGGTACGCGCGAACAGTTCCGGTTGCGTTTCTTTAAGCCAGCGCAGCCGCGCCGGGTGGTAGGGCGTCTCGAGTGGGCACCCCGTCCGCTCGTAGATGCCTCCAGCGCTTTCTATCACGAGTTCCTCGGCGCGACTGTCCGCCCAGGTCACGGCGTTCCCCAGCGGTTGTGCGTGCGCGCCGAGCGGCAAAATGCTGTGCATCGCGCCGCTCAGCGAAAGTCCCGCAGGCTTTAGCCCCGAACCCCGTAAAAACTCGGAGACGCCCCGTAAACTCCGGCAGACCGCCGCCCAAATCGCGTCTAGGTCTTGTTCGGCCCGTCCGGACGCGTCGGTCAAGAGGGGATAGGTTGCCGACTCGACCCGCAAAACCTTTCCGGCAGGGCTGAGCGCGACGACCTTGCAGCCGGTCGTGCCGACATCGAGTCCGAGTGTAGATACGTCCACTAGCATACGTCCATCAAAGGTTCAGCTTAACCCGCCCGGCGTTGTGCAAAAAGGCCGGGGCAAGTTTTCGACATTTTACGGCACCATAACGCTATAAAAAGCGTGTACGGAAACGCCCGTAGGCGTCTTCCCACGCTTCGCCGTCTTGCGGCTCGAAGTGCGCTTGCGGGCTCGAGACCGCAACCACCGCCCGCCCGGTGTTCAGGTCGGGCAAAAACCCTCCGGCGAGCGCCTGCATCATCAGGTTGCCGAGCGCCGTGGCTTCGACCGGGCCCGCGACGACCCTTCGGCGGCAGGCGTTGGCGGTGTACTGGCACAACAGCGTATTTTGCGAGCCGCCGCCGACAATCCGCACGGTCTCCATAGGGGTGCCGGTGAGGGCCTCGAGGTCGTCCAGCACGCTCCGGTATTTGAGCGCCAGACTTTCCAGACAGCAGCGAACCAGCGCGCCGATACCTTCGGGCTCGGGTTCACCGTGGTCGCGGCAAGTCCTGCGGATAGCTTCCGGCATATTTTCCGGATTTAGAAACGTCTCCGCGCCGGGGTCGATGAGACTGCGAAATGCCTCGGCCCGCTCGCCCAGCGCCAGCAGTTGTTCCCAGGTGTAGTCGTAACCTTCTGAAATCCACTGTCTGCGGCACTCCTGCAAGAGCCACAACCCTGCGAGATTTTTAAGCAGCCGGACGGTACCGCCGACACCGCTTTCGTTGGTAAAGTCGCGGGCCAGCGCCTCGGGTGTCAGGACGGGTTCGGCAAGCTCGGTTCCAACGAGGCTCCACGTCCCGGAGCTGACGAACATCCCGCCGCCCGAAATCGCAGCGACGGCGCTCGCCGTGTCGTGAGTGGCGGGGACGATAACGGGCGTGTCGGGGGAGAGATGCGCGCTTTTGGCGACACCCGGATGGAGCGTCCCCAACACCGTTCCCGGCGCGATGAGCGGCGGCAAAATGTGACCGGGCAGGCCCAACGTCTCGAGCAGCGCCGTATCCCACTGCCTGGTGGTCGCGTCCAGCAGCTGAGTGGTCGAGGCAACCGTCGTTTCGCCGTAAGCCTCGCCGGTAAGCCAGTAGTGAAACAAGTCGGGCATCATTAACAGCGTCCGGGCCGCCGCCAGCTGCGCGCTCCCCTTCATGCTGTAGAGCTGATAAAGCGTGTTGATCTGCATAAACTGCAGCCCCGTGCGGCGGTACAGCTCGGATTTGGGGACGCGCTCGAAAACCCGTTCCATCACCCCGTCGGTACGCGCGTCGCGGTAGTGGTGCGGATTGCCGAGGAGGTTGCCGCTCTCGTCCAAGAGGGCGAAATCGACGCCCCAGGTATCGACGCCGATGCCTTTTAGCGGGGTGCCGACGTTTCTGGCATAACCCCTGAGCGCTCCCTGAAGCTGACTCCAGAGCTCGAGCGGATTCCAGTACAAACTCGTCCCCGAAACCTTGCCGAGCCGCACCGGGCCGTTGTCGAAGCGGCGCAGTTCGCGCAGCTTGAAGCGCTCATCCGTCAGCGTCCCGAGCAAAACGCGCCCGCTCGAGGCTCCCAAATCCACCGCTAAAAAGTTTGCTTTATCCACTAGCCCACCATTCTATTCGACCAGCCGTTTCCGGCGGTAGTCTTCGTCCAGGCGGGTATCGATACGTTCGACCTCTCTTTCGGGCAAAAAGCGCGGCCCGCCGAGCGCGTAGGTTCCTGCGAGCGTCCGCGCCCACTTGTCCGCCATCAGCGTGATATTCAAAACCTCGCGGGCGCTGCTGCCGAGCGCGACCAGACCGTGATTTTCCATCAGCAAAAGTTTGGGTAGCGTCCCGTAAACCTCCAGGTAGCGTGCGAGTTCGGCTTGTACCGCTTTGGCGAGGCCGAAACCGGGGTCGACATACGGAACGACTGCCGGGGTAACGCCGCAAACGACCACGGCGTCGGGGAAGATATGCTGCTTAAACGGCTCCGCGCCGAGCGTGCTGCATAAAATCCGGTTGACGGCTGCCGCGTGTGTGTGCGCGACCCAGGTTGCGCCGCTCTTTAGGCAGAGCGCGTGTAAAAACGTCTCGACCGACGGCTTTTTGTGCGCCGGGTCGGTTTGCGCGGCAACGAGAACCGCTTCGACCTCGAGTTCACTCAGCGTGTCCCGGTCTAAAACCTCCAAAACCGCCTCAAAGTGAACGCGGCTCAGGTCGGTAGGCCCCAGCGTCCCCAAACTGCTGCCCGACGCCTTGACCCAAAACGTCCTTTCATCCGCCCGTGCGCTCACGTTGCCTTCGCCTAAAATAGCGAGAGCCCGCGCCGGGTCGCCGAGGGTGCGGGCGAGCCCGACGAGTTCTTGCTGAAGCTCGTTGTCTTGAAGCGTTTGTGTCATCGTGACCTCAACTATAAATATGTCTAAAGATGCACCCGTAGCGTTGGGCGCTACGGGTGTTTTTGCCGACGTTCGGATTACCGCAAACTAAAAGTCGAAGTCGCCTATGTTCTCGCTCGTAAAGACAAACGGTGCGCCGAGCAGGATTTCCGAGCCGTTGATGATTTGCAGGTCGCCCAAACGTCCGGCGGAAACCGTCGTCGAGTCGGGCGTCAACGTCCCGTCGGCAACGGCCCGCAGCACATAGGCGGCGGCGTAACCGAGGTCGATGGGGTTCCACAGCACCACCGACTTGACGCAATCCGCGTCTACATAGGGTTTCATATCGTTGGGCGTAGCGAGCCCGATAACCGCGACCTCACCGCAGAGTCCGGCCTGCGTCACCGCGTCCGCCGACGAAGGTGTCGCCACGCTCGTCATGCCGAAAATCCCGTCCAAGTCGTTGCCGTATTTGTTGATCAAGGTGTTCGCCTGATTAAACGACTGCACGGCGTCCTCTTGGGCCTCCAAGGTCTCCAACCACTGCATTTCGGGAAAGCACGATTCCTGGTACGCCTGCATCTCGGCAATCCAGCGCGCCTGGTTCGGCGTCGTAAAGGTGCTGGTGACGATGCCGAACTGCGCGGCTTCGCCTTTTTCGGCGGCCATGTTGTCGATCATCGCCTTGGCGATGCCGTTAAACTCGGCCTGGTTGACAAACCACTCGCGCGCGTCGGGCTGGCTGTTGGCGTCGTAGCCGACGACGTGGATGCCCTGCGCCAAGGCCCGTTTCAGCACCGGTGAAATCGCTACGGGGTCGTTGGCAGCGAACAAGATACCCTGAATGTTGCCGCTCGAGATGTAATTCTCAAGCACCGCGATCTGGTCGTCGATGTTGGCTTCGGTGGGGCCGTCGGTTCTGCCGGTCATGGTGCCGAGTTCTTCGGCGGCCTCCTGGATGCCTTGCGAGGTCGCGTTGAAGTAGCCGATACCGACGAGTTTGGGTACATCGACGAAGTTGAGCGGTTGTCCGGCCAAGTCGGGTGCGCCGCTCGCCGTGCCGCCGTCGTAGGGTTGTGCGGCGGGTGTGGGCGCGGCTTCGCTGCCGCACGGAAGCGGGCTCGTCGGCAGGTCGTCGCCGCCGTCCCACGAGCTTTGGGCCACCCCGACGCCCAAAAGGGACGCGGTGGCGAGGAGTGCGGTGAGTTTTACGGCGATTGCGGTGTTCATAAATCCTCCGTTCGAGATGTGTTTGGCTACGGGCTCGAGTCTGCTGTCCACGTTTTACATAGCTCCCCCCCTAAGACGCTGAATCAAGTTGTTGACCAAAATAGCGAGAATCAGGGTGCTGCCGATGACGATAATCGTGGCGTCGCTCGTGACGCCGGTCAGGGCGAGACCGTTTTTCAGGAGCTGAATCAACACGAGGCCCAAAATGGTGCCGAAGACGCTGCCTTTACCGCCGAAAATGCTGGTGCCCCCCAACACCACGGCGGCGATGGCGTCCAGCTCGAGCCCGGTACCCATATCGCTGCGGGTAGTGGTGACTCTCGAGACAAAAATTATCGCCGCAAATGCCGCCATCAAGCCGGAAAACGCGTAGATGATGAGCAGATTACGGCCCACCGGCAGCCCCGAAAAACGCGCACCGACCGGATTATTGCCGAGCGCGTAAAGCGAGCGCCCGAGCGTCGTACGCCGCAGCACTACCGCCGAAATAAGCGCCATGAGGATAAACGCCCAGAGCTGCACGGGCAGACCGGCAACCGTTCCCTGACCGAACCAGAAAAACCACTCCGGGTAGCCCGTGACGCTTCTAGCCCGACTGATACCCTGCGCCAAGCCCCGGTAGAGCGCCAAGGTCGCCAGCGTCATGATGAGCGGCGGCACCCCGACCCGGACGATAAAGGCCGCGTTAAACATTCCGGCCAAAATGCCGACGACGAGCACCAGAATCAGCACAATCCCAAGCGGAATGCCGAGGCCTTGCCAGAGCACCCCGAGCAGAATCGCGCAAAGTCCCAAAATCGAGCCGACCGAGAGGTCGATACCGCCCGTGACGATGATAAAGGTCATCGGCAGCGCGACGAGCCCGACCTCGCTCATCAACCGGCCCTGATTGATGAGGTTGCGCGGGGTAAAAAACACTTCGCTCCGCCCCGCCAGCACTGCGATGACGACAGCTAAGATAACGAACAAGATACCCTCTTGGCTCAAGACGACGTTACGCACGCGTTGCGCCAGGCCAGGCGTGTTGTGTGTCACAGGAGTTGCCTCCGGCGTCTCAAGAGGTCGAGCAGCACCGTAACGAGGATCAGCACACCCTGCACCGCCTGAATCCAAAAGGGTGAAACGTTGACGAAAATCATTCCCGAGCGAATCGTATTAAGCAAAATTGCCGCCAGCATCGCGCCGATAACGGTGCCTTTACCACCCAAAATGCTGACCCCACCGACGACGGCGGCAGTGATGACGAACAGCTCCAAACCGGGCGGCGGCGTCGGCTGAATGACGTTGAGCTGCGTGGCGTAAAGCACGGCGGCGACGCCCGCAAAGACGCCGTTTAGAATAAAAACTTGCATCACCAGCCGCGTCTGCGAAAAGCCCGAGAGCCGCGCCGCCTCTGCGTTGCCGCCGAGCGCGTAAAACGCTCGCCCGAGGCCGCTGTAACGGAGCCAGAGCGCCGCTAGCAGCGTTAGCACAATCATGAAAACGACCGGCATCGGTATCCCGAGGGGCCGCGCCTGCGCGAGATAAAACGCCGCCGGCATCCCGGTGATGCGCTCGCCGCTCGTCCAGATAATCAGAATGCCTTTAAGGATACTGAGCATCCCGAGCGTGACGACAATCGAGGGAATTCGCAAGTAAGCGACGAGGAGCCCAATTACCGCTCCAACGCCGCCGCCGACAAGGAGCGGGACGAGCCACGCGATGATGACGGGTACATCGTTGACGACCAGACGCCCGCTGATAATTGCCAGCAAGCCAATTAAAGACCCCACCGAGATGTCGATGTTGCCGGTGATAATGACCATCGACATACCGATGGCGGCGACGGCAATGTAGGCGTTGCCCTGCAAGATGTCGAGCAGGTTGCGTTCGGCTAGAAAGCGTGGGTTGTTGAGACCGATGGTGACAAAAAGGATAAGCAGAGCCACGACGATGACGCTCTCTTGATTGGCTAACAGGCGGTTCAGGCGGTATTCGGGGGGCGCAACGGGACGGGGCAGCGCGAGTTGTAAAACCATGACAACACCCAGCCCCAGCATCAGCCAGAAACTCAGTCCCAGCGCGTTTAGATAGGTGCCCTCATCGCCCCGGTACGAGAGAAAAAAGACGGCGTAGTATTCCAAGACCAAAACGCCGCCGAGCGCGGTGACGGCGGAAACTGCCCGGCTGAACTGTTTGTTCGTCAGACCCCAGACCCCGGCGAGCAGCGCAATTCCGGCAGCGAAGAGGATAAGCTGCGCGCCACTGGTCTCGAGGCCAAATTCGTTGGCGTCTCTCGAGGTGTTGACCGCCGGAAAGGTGCTGGGGCCAAGTTCCGGCTGGATAACGAAAGGCAGGAAAACATATGAAACCAAAAGCGCTGCGCCGAGTAGCATAGGCAACCACGCCAGCGGTGAACGAAGTGCGTTCGTATCAGGGCTCACGCCGCCACCTCTTCGCTCATCATCGCCGCGCCAAGCTTTTCAGGCGTCGCTTCGGCACGAGAAAATTCAGCTACAAGCCGGCCTTCACGCATCACTAAAACCCGGTCGCTCATCCCTAAAATCTCCGGCAGCTCGGAAGAAATCATCAAAATAGCCAATCCCTGTTCGGCTGCAAGCTGCCCGATGAGCCGGTGAATCTCGGCCTTGGCCCCGACGTCAACCCCGCGCGTCGGTTCGTCGATAATCAAAACTTTAGGGTTGCTCGCCAGCCACTTGCCGACGACGACCTTTTGCTGATTGCCGCCCGAGAGCGTCCCGACGAGCTGTTCGGGGCCGTAGGCGCGAATGCCGAACTGTTTGATGGCGTCCTGCGCCATACGCCGTTCCCGTCCGGTGTCGATAAAGCCGCCTTTTGCGACGTGTTTAAGAACAGCCAGCGTGGTGTTTTCACGGAGCGTCATCTCTTTAATGAGCCCTTGCGTGCCCCGGTCTTCAGGCACGTAGGCGACGCCGTGGGCGACCGCCTGCGCGGGCGCGCGGATGGTTACAGGCTGACCCGCGACCAAAATCTCGCCGCTGTGCGCCGGCAGCGTCCCGAACACAGCCTGCGCGGTTTCAGAGCGGCCCGAGCCGACGAGTCCGGCCAAGCCGACGATTTCACCGGCCCGGAGCGTGAACGAAACGTCGTGGGTGTGCGGGGCGCGGCTGACGTGACGAAGCTCGAGCACCACCTCGCCCACCTTGCTGTCTTGTTTGGGAAAGAGCGTCCCGACGTCGCGCCCGACCATCATGCCGATGAGGTCACGTTCACTCGTATCAGCCACGTCTTTAGTACCGATGTACTGCCCGTCGCGCAAGACGCTCACACGGTCGGCAAGCTCGAACACTTCGCTGAGTTTGTGTGAAATATAGATAATGCCGACCCCCCGGTCGCGGAGCAAACGAACCGTCCGGAAGAGGTGCAGGGTGTCCGTTTCGCCTAAGGCGGCGGTGGGTTCGTCCATAATCAGCAGCTTGGCATTAAGTGAAAGCGCCTTGGCAATCTCGACACGCTGCCGGTTGCCGATGCTAAGGGCCCCGACCTTGCCGCGCACATCGAGCGTGTACACGTCCAGTTCAGCTAACAGCTCCCGTGCGCGGCGAAACATCGTATCCCAGTCCATCACCTTAAAAGGCCCGACACGGCGGTAGGGCGCGTGACCCATAAAGATATTTTCGGCGACCGTGAGTTCCGGGTAGAGGCTCAGTTCTTGATAGATCGTATTGATACCGAGCTTTTGCGCGTCTCTCGGGGTGTTGAAGCGCACGGTCTGCCCGCCGAAACGCAACTCGCCGCCGTCGGGTTGATGAACGCCTGCAATAGTCTTGATGAGCGTCGATTTGCCTGCGCCGTTTTCACCCAAGAGTGCGTGAACTTCACCGAGCCTAACGTCGAAATCGACGCCCCGAAGTGCCTGTACGCCGGCAAAGCTCTTGCGAACGCCGACCAGCTCTAGAAGTGGTGCCGTCGTCACAGGTGACCTGGCGCACGACTCGAGCCCACGTTCATGACCAACAGCTGAAGCGCTAAGAACAAGCCTGCACCCCTCTAGTTCACCGAATAATTCACAGACAGTCGGTAACCGTCTCGCGGTTAAATCGTTAGAGAGAGCGTAGCACGACCTAACACAAACGCGCAAGCACAGCTTTACGGGTGTTGAAAAATGTTAAAAGCGGCGCGAAGTAATTATGAGAAATAGGGTTTACGGTGTACAGCGCTTGAACCCCAAGCCTTGCAGAACCAAACGCTGTTTTTCAAACAAAATTGCGTCATGCTTACTCGCCGCGAACCCGCTCGAGCCCGTCTAAAATCAGCTCGAGGCCAAACGCGAACTCGTCGCCGTAAGCGTAACCGGGCTTGAGGACGTGCTTGGCGGTCAGCTCGGTGAGGTGCGGATATTCGGCAGCAGCCTGCTCGAGGATGCTTGCGGCGACCTCCCCGAGTTCCTCCGGGGTCTCGAACGGCAAGCTCGACTCTTGCAACGTAAAGCCGTAGATATAGCTGTCGAGAACCGAGAACGCGTGAGCCGCCGTAACGACGGAAAAGCCTGCTACTCGCAGGTTGCCGATAACCGCGTCGTGGTGTTTAAGTGTCGTCGGGCCGGGGTTAGCCCGCGAATCTAAAAGCCCGACGGCCCAGCGGTGGCGCAAAAGTGCGGCACGGGCCGAGAACGCACGCTGTCGCATCGCCGTTTTCCAGTCGGTTTCGCCCGCGGGTAGTTCGATTTCACTAAAAACGAGATCGACCATGCCGTCTAAAACCTCGTCCTTGTTTGCTACGTGGTGGTACAAAGACATCGCCTTAATCCCCAGCTTCTCAGCGAGTTTACGCATACTCAAGGACGCGACGCCCTCGTCGTCGGCATGCAGGACAGCGGCGCGCAGGACTCGATCTTTAGTGAGGGGGGCTCGAGGCTCGGTGTGTGCGTTGGGTCTTGTCGTCATAGTCAGCCTCCGGACGCTTAAGAAGTGAAGATGCAGGGGTCGTTGCAGCTTCTTGACAATCTTACACTGTAAGGTTGCGGAAGCTGGACAGCAGGTTTTGAGCAGCCGGTTCGGTCGGTTGCACCCTAGCGTAATGCACCGCAATGTAAGGAGACTGTACGGAAATTAAGAGACTCGAGCGTATCCCGTCGCTTCGTCGACCCTGGCCCCGACCCAACGGCACAGCCGCTAAAGGTGTGCATCATCGGCGCTTCGGGCAAACTCGGACAGTACATGGTGCAGCACGCACTCGAGCGCGGCTACGAGGTGGTCGGTGTGTGCCGTGAGCGGAGTGCGGGGAAGCTGGCGCGCTTTAAGGGGCGTATCCGCGTCGTTCCGGGAGACACGAACGACCGTGAAGGTTATTAAAGAAGCGGTTGCAGGCTGCGACGCGGTGCTTACGGTGCTGGTGCCGTGGGGTACCCGGCAGTACGCGACCGGAACCGCGCAGGCTGTGCTCGACTACGCACGTCCGGGGGCGCGGCTCGTGTTCTCTTGCGGTTGGCACATCACGCGCGACGGGCACGACGTGTATTCGAGGCAGCTCAGGGCGTTCGTCAAGGTCTTCGGCTGGCTTGCACGCACGGCTCGTTTTGCAGACTTAGACGACCAGGTAGAGGCGTGCCGCCGGGTGTTTGCCAGCGACACCCGCTGGACGGTTGTCCGGGGGAGCGATTTGGAGGAGGGCGAGAGCCAGGGCCTGCCCGTAGGGTAGACGCACACGGTCCACCAGCCGAAGTTTTGCCCTATGCGTATGCGTTAAATCTTTCACTTCAAGGCTAAAGGTACGCCTGCACTTGCTACACTGCGGAGGCATGCTCACCGCCACTCACCTCCTCTGGGCAGCTCCCCCCCACCACCGTGAACGTTTCTCCGAGGCCGTTGCCGCACTCGGCGTACCGCTGACGCCGGTCGACTCGGCTGAAGCCCTGCTCTACCAGACCAGGGTTCACGCGCCGCTTGTTATCTTGCTCGACGACGCGGTCGTTAGCAGCGTGTCGCAGCTCGACCTCATCGCGCTGCTGCGCCGCCGCAAACATCTGGCCCACACCCAGATCGTCTGTTTCGGCCCGGACGACCTGGCGCGTCACCTGGCGGCGCTCGACTCGGGTGCGGATTTTTACCTGGGTGACGCGACAGCCCCGCAACTCGTCACGCGCTATCTCGCCAAGACTTTGGAGCGTGAACGTGCGGACGCAGGTCTGCGGGAGACACTTTCGCGGTTGCGGCAGCTCGAGCAAGCACACCGGGAATCCGAACGGGTCAAAGAAGACCTCACCCACATGCTCGTTCACGACCTTAAAAGCCCGATTGCGAGTGTAATGGGGCTTTTGGAGCACTCGCTCGACATCACCAAGGCGTCGTCCGACATATACGGCCTGCGTGAACTGCTAGGCTTGGCGCACGGCGAGGCCCAGCACCTCCTCAATCTGGCAGCGAATATCTTGGATGTTCGGCGGATGAAAGAGGGCAATATGCCCTACTACCCGACCTGGATCGACAGCCTGAGCGACCTTGCGCGCACCGCGCTCGGCGATGTGAGCTTGTCCGTTAAAGAGCGGCAGGTGTCGTCTATCGTGCGGCCCGAGGCGGAGAGTATCTACGCCGACAGCGCGCTGCTGCGCCGCGTTCTCGCCAACTTGTTCGCCAATGCGGTTAAACACACCCGTTCGGGGGGACACATCGATTTTCGCGCCTGGAAAGATGAGCAAACTTACGTCTTGTCGGTACGTGACGACGGCGAAGGCATCCCTGAAGAGGATCAAAAGCGTATCTTCAACGCGTTCGAGCAGTCGCAGCACACGCTGCACGAACGTTTCGACACGGGGATGGGGTTGACCTTTTGCAAACTCGCCGTCGAAAAGCACGGCGGCAAAATCTGGGTCGAGTCCAAGGTCGGGCGGGGAAGCACCTTTTTTTTGAGTATCCCGCTAAGTGTGAGTGTTCCCCTCGAGCCCGACGATCTCCTGTTGACCTGAGAAGCCGGGTCTTGGTGGAGTTCAAACCGGGCGGCAGGGCTCGCTTGGGCATTTCCACCTTCGGCTAAACGTAAGTTCACCGGCTGCGCGTTAGACTTTGGGGGTGCTACCGGAAGCCGCCAAAAAGAAAGGCGTTATATCGGGGGCGGGGTGGGGACTCAAGCGTCTCCTCTGGGCGCGCGGTTACGCCCGCGTCGCCGGAATCGATGAGGCGGGGCGTGGGGCGTTGGCAGGGCCGGTCGTTGCGGCTGCCGTCTTGCTCCCTTACGGCGATTTCCCTTTCGACGATTCTAAAAAGCTTTTGCCGAGTCAGCGCGAGGTGTTCGCCGCGCAGATTAAACAAATTGCCTTGGCGTGGGGTGTCGGGCAGGCCAGCGCCGCCGAAGTCGACGCCGTAAACGTCCTGCACGCCACGCATCTGGCGGCGCTCAGGGCGCTCGCTGCGTTGGCGGCCCCCGTAGACGCGCTCGTGACGGACTACCTTAAACTCAGCTTTCCCGGCCCGGTGTCCGCGCCCCCCAAAGCCGACGCACAAAGCCTGCAGGTTGCGGCGGCGAGCATCCTCGCCAAAACAGCGCGTGACGCGTGGATGATAGACCTGCACGCCCGTGACGCCCGCTACGGGTTCGCCTCGCATAAAGGCTACGGTGCCCCCGCGCATCTGCGCGCCCTCGCCGAACACGGCCCGAGTCCGCAGCACCGCCTCAGTTTTGCGCCGGTTGTCGGGCGGGGGCACACCCGCTGACATCCGCCGACTAGGTTCCGGGCGTTCTGGTTTATATACTGGAGCCGGGGAGTATCTAACTTTTTCTCGCTGCACGGCCCCGGCTGGGTTCGTGCGGCGTAACTGGAGGCTTTTATGCCCGACTGTATCGGTGTTCGGTTCGACAATGGGCCGAAACTTCACTATCTCGAGGTACCTACGCAGGCTCCGGCGGTCGGCGCGCGCTGCGTGGTTTCGACCCGGCGCGGTCTCGAGCTAGGCCTCGTTCGCACGGTGGTCTGCCATTCCGAGAAACCGAGCGGGCACTTCGTCCGCACCGCGCAACCCGACGACCTCGAGCGTTTTGCGCGGCTTAATGAGAAGGCCGAAGAGCTTAAATGGCTGCTCAAGGCGCGAGCCCGCGAACGTAATCTGCCGCTTAAAATCGTGCAGCTCGAGTTCACTCTCGACGAGTCTTTGCTGCTCATTACCTACAGCACCGAACAGCAGGTGTCTTTGCGCCCGCTCGTCCAAGACCTCTCACCGTTGACGAGTGCCAGGCTCGAGTTCGAAAACGTCGGCCCGCGTGACCAGGCGCGCATCATCGGGACGTTGGGCGCGTGCGGCAGCGGTTCGTGCTGCTCGACCTGGCTGCAAAGTTTTAGCACCGTTTCGATTCGGATGGCGCGTGACCAGCAGCTCCCCTTAAACCCTGAAAAGATCAGCGGCCCCTGCGGACGACTTATGTGCTGTTTGCAGTTCGAGCACGACATGTACCGTGAACTGCTCGCGGATTTGCCCAAGAAAGGCACCAAAGCGTGCCATACCGAAACCGGCGCGTGTGGGCGCGTGGTCAAACTCAACGTTCTTAAGGGCACGGTAGACATCGCCTACGATGAGGGCGGCTATGAAGAGGTATCGCCGGAGAAGCTCCGGGCTAAAAAATCTCAGAGCCCTAAACGTACCTAGGCGAAAATGGTTGAGAAACAAATGCCGCTACGCTTCGGCGGCATTTGTTTGTGTGTCTCGAGCAACACACTGGGAAAAATTAAGAAAAGATGAAAATAAAAATGAGGAAAATAAGTAGCAAATAAGTTGGATTAACTTTACACTTTGCTCAACTAAGCGGATTTTAGAAAACGCAATCTATCTACCTGAGGCGCTTAGTAAATCACTGGTCTAAAAGGAACTGGTGTGAAGCCAATACATAGTCTTTTTCTCTTTGGGTAGTCTGGCACTTGCCGGATGCCGCGCGGTGCCGGAAGCGCCAGTACCACGACAGCTCGTAGCAGCACAAGAAAGTAGTACGCCGACCCTGACAGTGGAATCGCTTGACAACAGCATTCCGCTCGGAGACTCCTTCCCGGTTGCCATCGATATAACAAACGCCGCGCCTAACGAGGAGCTCGAGCTTGAGATAGTCGGTGGCGGGATAATTCCCAGCGTTACACAAGCAAAGCTGACGACCGATTCAGCTGGACGTGCCCAGGTTAGGTTGAGCGCTCGCGCAACACAACCCGCGCTAGATGCGCTTCATGTTAGTGCCTTTAGTAGCAACGGTGCAACGCTTATGGGTTCTCTTTACACCAACTTTGAAGAACCATATATCGAAGGAGCAGAACTACAAACGCAAGACAAAAAACCTGCAGGTGAGCCGCTAACTGTAAACGAATACTACGAGACTTTGCCGGTTGCCAGAACCGAAGCAGAAATTGAAACGTTTAACGAAGACCCCAGCCCTCCAAAAGCGTATATTTTGGACGGCGTTCAGTTCAAAAACGTCGATGGGAAACTCGAGAAGAAGTTTGATGCTGTTGTCCTTGATGGCGGCACAGATACAATTGAGACTGCCACACTACAGAGTTCGCCAGCACTTACTTCACAGGCTTGTACCGCCAAGCCGACATACATTACTTTGAAAACGATTGTAGATCAGAATCCTACTGCCCATATCAAAGGTACCAGAGTAAGAATAGATACTCATTCGGAGCCGGTACAAGTTCGGTACGTCGGTGATTACGGTCGTGTAGAGTTCAGCTATAGCTGCAGCACAAGAGTAAGTTTTCAGGTTGATTCGTGGATTAACACCGGCATGTATATCCACACCGGAAAGGATATCTTTTCTAAGGAAAAGCTTTTTGCTTGGAAAAAAGATATTGCTGCCGGTGGAAAAGTGTTCAATGCAGACAACATACGCGGAACTGTTGTAAGAACTGACGGAAATACACTTAGCATAGATTCTCAACGGTTGTTTTGGAAGATAAATCAAGTTTACGGTTGGGAAAGAAGGTCGCACAACCTTTACAACACCTTTCCGTTGGATACCTACTACCCTTACATTGGGGTTGGCGGCTTGTCCGGCGTTGGTCGGACGCATATTCCTAGTGCCGGGGCTAGATATGATCCCTTGATTTTTCATGAGTTCGGTCATGAAGTTTACTACCGGAGGATGTTGGGTGGAGCGGAATATGAACGGCTTCACCAGAACGTCACACTTCGCGGACAGCTCCCGACTTATCCAGCGTGTTTAGGTGCTCTCGGCTGGGAGCCGTGGGCAATCGAAGGGCTTTGTGCAGGTATGCTCGAACGGTTTTGCCCTCTGATTCGAGCACTTTTCAACCTGAGCCACTAGGATTCGGCATGAGCTGGTAGACATCGTATGTATCAGCATTTTGGCGGTCATTTGCGGAGCTAATACTTACAGTCAGATACATCAGTACGCCCTAGCGCAAGAAGTGTGGTTGCGAGAGTTTCTCAGGCTTTCGTCGGGTATTCCAAGTCAAGATACCTTCGAGCGGTTGTTTGCGATATTGCATCCTACTGCTTGGCAGACCCGCTTTTTGTCTTGGACACAGACTCTAGGGCTACCCGCGCCCGCCGAAAGGGAGGATGAAGTGCTTGCGGTGGACGGCAAGACGGTAAGAGGCTCTTTAAGCGAGGGTGGAGGGGCTTTGCATACTGTCAGTGTTTGGTCGAGCCAGTTCGAAGTTGTGCCGACCCAGCAGCAAGTACCTGAGAAAACAAACGAGATCACGGTCATTCCTGAGCTTTTAGAAGTTGTAAACCCCGCCGGGGCGGTTGTCACTACAGACGCCCTGGGTTGTCAGAAACAGATAGCCTGGACAGCTAGAGAGCATCACGCACACTACCTGCTAGCGCTCAAAGACAACCATCCAACGCTCTACGCAGATGCCAAGGATTTCTTTGCTTATGCCGACAAGGTTAACTGGGACATTGAACACAGCCGTACCAAGACTACCGAACAGAGGCATGGGCGTGAAGAGACCCGTGAATGCTGGGTTTTACCCGTTCCCGAGTGGTTGCACGAGCGTGAAACTTGGCGCGACTTGACCGGCATCGTGCGCGTTCACGCAACTCGTACCGTCGGCACCTATACAACCACGCACAGCCGTTACTTCATTACCAGTTTGCCGCTCGATGCTGAGCGTGCCCTACGTGCAGCCCGCTTGCACTGGGGCGTCGAAAACGGCTTGCACTGGGTTCTCGATGTAGCGTTTGACGAAGACCGCTCACGGGCACGTCTCAAAAACGCCCAAGCTACCTGGGTCGCACTTAGGCATCTTGCTGTCAACTTGCTTAAACGCGACAAGTCCATCAAAGCAGGCGTCGAGGCTAAGCGCCTACGTGCAGGCTGGGATCGCGCTTATTTGCTTAAGCTCCTCACTGCTTGACTTTGCGGTTGCCCTGTCTCGGCTGGGAGCCGTGGGCAATCGAAGGGCTTTGTGCAGGTATGCTCGAGGGTTTTGCCCTCTGGTTCGAGAACGTTTCAACAAGAGCACTAGGAGCGCGGGTTGACTATAGTTTCGACCCAGAATTCAGACCTACCACTGGTAATAGTCAAACTTTAGGCAGCCATAGACCAGGTAGTGTGGCCCAGTTTCTCATGGATATTACTGACAGCCACAGCACAGAAATCCTCTTAAATAGAGAATCGTCTTCTATCGACCCCGTAAAGCCGTCAAGCTCTGATATCAGCGTAAGGTATCGTGATGTCGCACAGTTTTTAACAATGGGCGCATCACAGCCGACTTTGGTGATGTGTGGAAAAACATGTTCAAGCCTCGGTTAACCAGCGCTCAGCTGGTCAATTACTGCGTTGTTAAAAAATACAATCTGGGGACTTGGGCTGGTGACGGATGCTAAAGATATTTGAGGTACGAAAGATTTTTCTGTTGGTAGTCGTGCTCGTGTTTGCTCTTTCGGCGTGTACAAGGCGCGTTGACGGCAGGTTTATGGAACCCTTGAGTATTACCGTGAGCAAGCCTCAAGCAGTTGTGGGAGAGCAAGTTACAGTGACCTTGACAGGTGGCTTTGTCAATCTCGGAGATGCATCTTCGCCTGATCTCATCGTCTATAGTTTTCGGCTCGGTGCATGTTTTAGCCGAACTGCCGACCAACCTATTCAAGCTAGAGGAGGTCTATGTTCACTTGAAGATTTACCACTTCCTTCTTATATTGTCATCGCTGAAGGGCAGAGTTACCGGAAGGTTTTTGGCGAGCAGATTGTTGAGAATGGCGAAGGAGTTGTTTTGAAACACACCTTCTCGTTTACGTCAACAGAACCTGGCTCAGTTACGCTGATAGCAGCAAGTCAGAGAGAGGCAGCGGGTTTGCCTGGAACAGGGGTCGAAAACAGCCTAGATGTCGAAGTAGAGTTTGAGTGATAGCTATAAACGTTAAGCTTTTTCAGAAATAAAGCAACCCCTCGAGCCCTGGTCTCGAGGGGTTGCCCGTAAAATCCCTACAGCGCGAGCAGCGGGTTGCGCTTTCCAAACGGCTACCAAAATCCACCTCAGCCCGTGCTAGCCTAAAGTCATGCCAAGAGGCAGCAGGCTGACGTTCGACCGGGGAACGCTTGTGTTGCACCCGCCACCCAAAGGCAAAAGCTGGTCGGCAAGCCTTTCGGAGCTAAGGGTTATCTTTCTCAAACTCTATTCGAGACTCTATATCAACGTAAATTAGCGCTGATCACCTCGCTGCGTAAAAACATGAAAGCCAGATTCATACCGCTTGCCGACAGGCTTTTGCTCCGCAAGCGTTTCATCAGTATAGGGCCACCAGGCCCCCGCTAGTGCGGGTACTATATCGAGACGATCAATGACCAGCTTAAAAACAGCTCTCAAATCGAGCATACCCGGCACCGGAGTCCGACCAATTTCGCGGTTAACCTCATAGCTGGTCTGATCGCCTATACTCACCAGCCTAAGAGGCCTTCAGTCCAGCTTCCAAACGAAGTGTCGCAGCTACCGGCTCTGATATGAACTCCGGGCTCGGGTTGACTATGACAACCTCTGTTCAGGGTGCCGTCGCCGCTTTTGCAAGTCCGCTGAGCGCCGCAGCGATGTTGGTAATCCCTTCACCCTGGGGGTCTAGACCGTGCCGCGCGGCGAGGTACGCCGGGTCGTTGTACGCCACGTAAACCGTACCCGCGTCTTCCCAGACGAGCATCTTTTGCGGCAGGTCGATGGCGATGGTACGCGACTGTTGCATCAGCGGGGTTCCGGCGTTCGGGTTGCCGAAGATGACGAGGTAGGTCGGCGGCAACGTAAGTCCCGCACCCGCAGCGTTCGCACTGTGGTCGACCGTAGCGACGACCGTCAGGCCGTTTGTTTCCAAAGCCTGCTCGAGCCGCGTCATCGTTCCGGCGATATCGTGGGGGCTTTCGCGGGTGATGAGGCCCGCGACCTCGGGCGCAGCTGTTTGTGCCGCAACCGCCGCAAACCCTATCATGAGCGCTACGGCAAGGACTGTGCGTTTTAGAAATACCTTCATTTTTGACCTCCATGATTAGCTTAGCAGCAGGCAGCGCTTACCAAATAGCGCATGAAACGCTCTAGCGGCTACGAAGCTCTCCTTGGAAACTGCTCCCGGGACTCGACTCTGGCCAAGCCGCCCAACGCCTGCTATAGGTTGCGTACCGTACTAGAACCGGCGTGTACCTGTGCGGTAAGATTGCGTTATAAAAAGTGAGCGCAAAGACGAACAGGTTGAGACCGGCGTTACGCTTGGGCAAGCTGGCGACGCACTGGTCAGGCAGGTCAAGCCGGCAACGGGCTTGGTCAGGGGCGGGTTCGGTGCGCTCACCCGGCAACCGCACCTTTGCGGCACCGTTTATCTGCTTCTCGACACGTCTGCTAGCATGTCCGACAAGGGCAAGATGGAGGGACTCAGACGGGGCTCGTTACACCTTTTTGCCGAAGCGCGAAAACGTGAGTACGCGGTCGGGATTATCGGCTTTGCCAACCGCGCCGCACTCCTATTGCGGGCGTCGTGCGACGCGGCGCGTTTTGAGGCGCAACTGAGGGCGCTCGAGCCCGCCGGACGTACCGCGATGGCCCAGGCGATCAGGTTGGCAACAAAGCAGCTTCGGCGGCGGCCCGGTGACAAGACCATCCTGCTCGTTACCGACGGCATGCCCAACAGCCGGGAAGCGACCCTCGCGGCTGCGCGGTTGGCGCGGGCGCAAGGCATCACCCTGATTGCTATCGGTATAGGTCACGTAGACGAGGCTTTTTTAGCAGCGCTGACGCCCAAGCCGGAACTTGCGGTCAAGGTTGAAACGGGGCAGCTCGAGGAAACTCTAGCCGACCCCGCAAAGGTGCTTCCCTGAGGCTTTAAGCGCTCATTTGCCGTTTCGACTAGCCGCTCCCTACGGGCAGTAACACCCAGCTTGCTATACTCAGGCTCGTGAGCGTCTCACATGTTTTTGACCTCGAGCCCCTTCAAACCGAGCTGGACGCCGCCATCTTCCGTGAACTTCCCGCGTCGCATCCGCTACCCGACCTGAAGCAGTTTTACACACTTTTACGAGACTACCCGGAACGCGGCGGCAAACGCTTGCGCGGTCTCTTGCTACTTCTTTCGACCGCTGCCCACGGCGCACCGTGGCAGCAGGGTTTGGGTGTGGCAGCAGCTTTGGAGCTGTTTCAAAACTGGGTCTTGATCCACGACGACATCGAAGACGATTCCGAAGACCGGCGCGGGCGTCCGGCGCTGCACAAACAGGTCGGTGTGCCGGTCGCCCTCAACGTCGGCGACGCGCTGCATATCTATATGTGGCGGACGCTGCTCCGTCATACACAGCGTATGGGCGCACAGGGAGAGCGCATCGTCGAGACCTTTGACGAGATGATTTCACGCACCGCCGAGGGGCAGCATCTTGATCTTGCCTGGGTTGCCGAAGGGCGCTTTGACGTCACCGAAACCGATTACCTGGCGATGGTCACGCTCAAGTCGGCGTACTACACGGTCGTAGGGCCGCTTACACTGGGCGCACTCTGCGCGGGAGCCGACCCCGACCCCAGGTTGATGGAAGCCGGACGTGCGCTCGGCGTCGCCTTTCAAATCCGCGACGACGTACTGAACCTGATGAACGATGTGTCTTACGGCAAAGAGTTTGCAGGTGACCTCTTTGAAGGAAAACGCACGCTCGTGCTGGCGCATTTTTTCGCTCACGCTGCACCTGCGCTGCAGGACGAGGTCAAGGAACTTTTGGGGAAACCTCGAGCCCACAAGACCTACACCGAAGTCGAACGGGTGCTCTTGCACTTGCGTGCGTCGGGGTCACTCGCTTACGCGCAAGGAGTTGCCGAAAAAAAAGCCGATTTCGGCTTGAAGCTTTTACAAACATGTTTTGAAAACCTTTCGGAACGAGCAGCCGAGACTATCTTGAACACCCTCGCCGAGGTCGCGCAGCGCCGTACCTGACGCCATAGTTAGACGCCACAACCAGATACGTATAAAAAGTCACACTGACAAGTTCGCGGTCAATTTCACCCGGTCGAGCAGAGTCGGGTAACTAAGCTGGGTAGATGTACGGACTTATTCGCTGCCCTGTTTGCCACACCGCCGGAAGCGGACGTGACGGTATTTGCAAAGGCTGCGCCGAAGGCTTGTTCGAACCGGAGATAGGGCCTTTCGAGCTTTCACTCGGGGTTTACGGGGGGCAGTTGGAGCGCGCTGTGCGCGCCTACAAGTTTCACGGCACAAGGCAGCTCGGCGGACTTTTCGGACGACAGCTAGCCACTACACTGGCAGCGGCGGCGTGGCCCGTCGATACGTTGTGCGCGGTACCCCTTCACGTGACGCGCTACTTGCACCGGGGCTATAACCAGTCGGCGCTCGTTGCCCAGAGCGCAGCAGCCCATAGCGGTCTCACTTATCGCCCCCTGCTGCGGCGCGTCCGCACGACGCAGCAGCAGGCGAAACTCGGCGCAGCCGCGCGCGAGGACAACGTGTCAAGAGCGTTTCACTCGCAGCAGCTCAGCGGCGAGCGGGTGCTGCTCGTAGATGATGTGATGACGAGCGGCGCTACCGTCACCGAATGTGCGTTGACGCTTTTAGGGGCCGGGGCCGGACAGGTGTATGTCGCCACGGTTGCCAGAGCCGCTGCTTAGCTTAGTACCTGCGCAGAAACAAGCCAAGGTGTTGAGATGGGACGCGTCAAGCTTGTTGAGCTGAACGAAGCGGAGCGCCAAGCCCGGGAGCGCGAGTATCGCAAAGGTAAGGCACATAGCTATCGGCAGCGGTGTAAAGGGGTGTAGAGCGAGCGGCGCACCCCGGTAGAGGTTGCGGAGCAGTTGAGTTGTAACCAGGTCACAGTCAGCATGTGGCTGAAACGTTACAAGCAGCGCAGTATTGAAGGGCTGAAAAACCTCTCGGGTAGGGGACGCAAACCAATTCTCGCGGAGGCTGACCTTGAAAAGGTCAAAGCGGTGATTGCCGAGCCAGGTCACCACCGCAGATGGCCCGCCGCTGACGGTAACCTGAACCAGCAACGCGCCGTGGCAAGAGCAGAATTGGAACACGCTCTGGGCAAGTCGTTTAGTGCAGACACTTTGAAACGCTTTGTCAAAAAACGCCTGCTGCTATAAGACAATCCGAAAACGTCCCCGCAAAGAGCCGTGTCCGCAGCTTTACGCCCTCAAAGTCGAAGCACCAGCCCTGCTCGAGCGCCCCCTGAACCGCCCGGATACAGTGGTTGCAGGTCATGCCTTCGATGTCGAGCTCGGTTTGATAGTGAGCCATTTGCGTTCTCCTTTGTCTGTAACGGGTTTTGCTCTATTTGTAGACGCGGCTGCGTAGGCGAACATGGGTGCAGATGAACGTTTTACGGCGGGTTAAAAGGGTGAGTTCACTCGAGCCCCCACCGGACGCCAACCCGCTACACTACCGGGATGACGATTCAAAACCCGTTCCTGTTTGAAGACCTGCCCGGTTACACGCCGCACATCAGCCGACTCTTGGGGATGATGCGCTGTGTTCGTGACGAGACGCTCCACGCCGTAAAAGACCTGAGTACGGCGCAACTCGACCGTTTGCCTCATCCGGAGGGCAACTCTATCGGGATGCTGCTCGCTCATATCGCAGCTGTTGAGGAAGGGTACTATTTGGACACCATCAAACATCAAGTTGTTGACTGGGAAACCCCGGCTCAAGCGCTCGGTGAAGCTGGGCGCAAAGCTATCCGTGACCAACCCTCAGAGCACTATCTGGCAGAACTGGAACGTGTGAGGGAGCAGACGTTAGCGGGGCTTAAAAACTGTGATGACGCTTGGTTGCATGAGGTTGATGTATCTCGAGACATACCTAGAAGCAACTACTACAAATGGTTTCATGTTTTTGAAGACGAGACGAACCACCGGGGCCAGATTCTGCTCATTCGGAAGCTGTTGCCCGCTGAAATGTAAACGCGGGTATAACCTTGAACGCGTGTGGTATGGTGCCTCGTTATGGCTATAGAACTTACCTACGCAATGGTCAAACCCGACGGCGTGAAACGCGCTCTGGTCGGCGAAGTGGTGCGGCGGCTCGAGGCCAAAGGCTTTCGCATCGTCGGTATGAAACTCATGCAAATCCCCCGTGAAACTGCCGAACGACACTACGGTGAACACAAGGGCAAACCTTTTTTCGAGGGACTCGTCTCGTTTATCACCAGCGGCCCGGTCGTGGCGATGGTCGTCGAGGGTGAAAATGCTATAAGTGAGTGGCGCAAGATGATGGGCGCAACCAACCCCAAAGACGCGGCTCCCGGCACCATTCGCGGCGACTTTGCCACCACGATCGACGAAAATGTCGCGCACGGCTCCGACGCTCCTGAAACCGCCGAACGCGAAATCGGTATCTTTTTCAAGCCTGAAGAACTCCTTTAAGGCCCACGCCGGCTCTCTGCGCTCTGCACCTCAGCAGGGCGCTTTTTTGTTGGGGTCAGACGAGCAAGCAACGAGCAATGAGCAATGAGTCGGTGATTTTCACTCATTGCTCATTGCTCGGCACTCATTGCTCTGTAATAACCGCCGCTCCCTGCAAGCCTTACGTTAAACTGACCCTAACTAGGAGGAACTATGCCGCAACTCTCCGAAACCCTCAAAGCCTTGAAAGCGTCCGCTACCGTCGCCTTTAACACCAAAGCCAAAGAACTCCAGCGTAGCGGCGTTGACGTGGTGGCGATGACGGCGGGCGAGCCCGACTTTCAGCCGCCCGAACATGTGCTGGCAGCGGCGCACGAAGCCATCGACCGAGGCATGACCAAATACACGCCCGCCGAAGGCGCCGCCGAGCTGCGCGAAGCCGTCGCCGCGAAGTTTCAGCGCGAAAACGGCCTCTCTTACGGCCTCGACCAGGTTTCGGTCAGTACCGGCGGCAAACAGGTCTTGTACAACGGCTTTATGGCAGTCTTGAATCCCGGCGATGAAGTCATTCTGCCGGCCCCGTACTGGGTCTCCTACCCGGCGCAGGTACAGCTGACGGGCGGCGTGTCGGTGCCGGT
Source organism: uncultured Trueperaceae bacterium (assembly GCA_963799485.1). Taxonomy (GTDB): domain Bacteria; phylum Deinococcota; class Deinococci; order Deinococcales; family Trueperaceae; genus Truepera. Next base: position 113,594 of record CAWCXJ010000007.1, on the reverse strand, counting down.
GAGGACGCGCCCCGAAGACGGCTTTATTCCGAGCGTTGAGGCTATCGAAGCCGCTATTTCTGAGCGCACCCGCGTCATCGTGCTGAACTCGCCGTCGAACCCGACCGGCGCGGTTTATCCGCCCGAAGTCGTGCGCGGGATTGCCGAACTCGCCGTAAAACACGACCTCTGGCTTTTCTCCGACGACCTTTACGAACACCTTGTTTACGAAGGTGAGTTTGTCTCGGCGGCAAACTTTGCCCAAGACCGGACGCTGATCATTCACGGCGCGAGCAAGGCGTATGCGCTCACGGGCTGGCGTATCGGCTACGGTGCGGGGCCTGCGCCCCTCATCAAGGCGATGAACAAGCTTCAGGGTCAGGTGACGAGTAACGCGAACGCGGTGGCGCAGTACGCGGTCATAGCGGCGCTCAACGAAGTTGACAAAACGCGCGAGTTTGTCGAGATGACCAAAAAAGCGTATATAGCGCGGCGTGACGTACTGGTTGACGGCCTCAACGGTCTCGGCCTCAAAACCCCGAAACCGCAAGGCGCGTTTTACGTGATGAGCGACCTGACGCCTATTCACCAAGACGAAACCGAGGCGGCGGTGATGCTGCTGGAAAAAGCGCATGTCGGCGTTGTTCCCGGTACCGACTTCGACGCTCCCGGACAGGCGCGATTTTCTTACGCGACGAGTATGGAGAATATCGAGAAAGCGCTGGCGAGGCTCGAGGCGTTTGTCGGGACGAAGATCTGAGGGCAGTATTTTTACAGTAAGTTTAGCTTGTGGCGGCTCGAGCTTTTTCGGTTGGTCAACCGTTCGCTTCTGCTTTGGTCGGGGGCGGCAGTAGGGTAAAGTGCGACACAGTGATTCGCTCCACCTCCCCCGACGAACTCGAGTGGTTTCTCGCCTCCTCCTACGAATTTTTGGGTCACAGCGACCCGCGCGGTTTTGCGCGGCGGAGTATACGCGCCGTTCACGACCCGCTGGGCGAGGCCGACCGCTGCTTTATCCTCTTCGCCGCGGGCGACATCCCACTCGCCGGTGCCTACGTGCAGGCACCGGAACCCGAAGACGACGACCAGAACCTGTACCTGAGCAATTTGTGGTTCAAGGGCTCTGCCGACGACTTAAAGACGCTGCTGAGGCATCTTTTAGACAAGTTCGACCACGAAGCGGTGCACTGTCCGCTCTACAACGTCTCGCCCGCACGCCTCGGCATGCTCGCCCCGGCCCTCACCACACTCGGCTTCGAGGGGCGACAGGCGGTCGATCTGGAGTTTGACTTGGCCGAGTTGCCGCCTCTGGGGGTGCCTTTGGTACTCGAGGCGTGGACTGAAGAGAGCGATGACCAGTTTCAAAACGTGTTCGAGCAGGGTGAGGGGTTTACGCCGTCCGAGGCGTTTTGGGGCTGGCTCAAACGCTGGCGCGGCCCGTTTTACCCGAACCTGTGGTTTTTGGCCTCCGAAACTTTGGACCAGGAGCCGGTCGGGTACGCGTTTTACGGCGTTTTGGAAGACAGCATCGACGGGGTTTATTACCTGACGGCGGCGGGTGTATTAGCCGAGCACCGCGACTCGGCGGAGATGTTGCAGCGGCTTTTACTCTCGAGTATGCAAGAACTCGCGGCCCGGAGCCCCTTGGCCCGGCTGCAGACGCTGGTGACGCAGCGTGACCCCAAACTGGTGCGTATTTTGGAATCTATCGGGTTTGAGCAGCGCGGGAGTTACCCGGTTTTTGTCAAACAACCCCGCTAAAGAGCCACAAGTCGTGAGCAGTGGGTCGTGAGCAAAGAGACAAACGAGCAAAGAGACCATAGACGAAGTAGGGTCAGGGAGAAGTTGAAGGTGCTCAGGCGGGATTACGGTTACGGCGCGGCGGGGGCTTCGGGACGTAGTTAACGGGTACAAGATAAAGGTTGACAGCCTGAAAAGTTGAAGACAGCGCACGTAAACAGCAGCGTCAACATCGGAAGTGGGCCAGGTTGGCGGCTCCAAAAAAGGCTGTCGCCGCTACAAGTACACACACGCGCTTTTCCAGTTCTTCGGCTATACTATAAACTGTAATTGCTTAACTGAGTAAAGGAGGAAGTTATGAAACCGTATCTGAAATACGTCGTTCTAACTCTTGCGTTGCCGCTAGGGTGGGCAGCGGCTCAGGAAGCTCCAGCTCCTGACGCAGCCTTTGTTCGAGTGGCGCACCTATCCCCTAATGCACCTGAGGTCAGCATCAACCTGACCAGCACCGCAGAGGGAGGCCAAACCCTCGCGCCGGACGAGCTGAGTGGTCTTAGCTACCGCGACACCACGGACTATCTGGAAGTCCCGTCAGGTGAATACGATGTAGTGCTTGAGACCCCTGAAGGTAATTTGACCGAGACCCTCAGCTTTAATGCGAGTGCCTACTATACGGTCGCAGCTATAGGGTTGGTCATTCCTGAAAACCTGGGGGAGCAAGCCGACGTTCAAGACGAAGAAGGCGGCTTTTTCAGCTTCCTCGGCAACATCTTTAGCGATGGGGCTAACCAAGACAGCCTCGCGCTGAGGCTGGCCTCGTATGACGATGACCCACCCTTAAGTGCGTTAGAGGCGCAACCGGCAGCTGTAGGGGTAGGCGCTGATCCAGCGGCAACCGCTCCGGCGGCAACACCACCTGCAACAGTGGGTGAGCCGGTAGGTGGGGCTGTTCCTGTACCGCAGTTTGCTCGCGTCCGACTGGTTCATGCTGCACCGGGAACTGCGCCCATCTCACTCGTGAATGTTGCCGGAGCCGCTCAGGAAGATGGCGAAGCGCGCACGGTCGTGAGCGATCTGGCTTTTGCTGACGCCAGTTCGTATAACGATCTCGAACCCGCTGAGGCAAGCGGGTTGGAGGTTCGTATCGAAGGCTCAGCGGCAGCCATTCTTACACTAGAGGAGGTGTCGTTTAGGCCCAACGAGGTCTACACCTTGTTCGTTATAGGTACACCGGTTGAAGAAGCACCCCTCGAGACCCTTTTGCTGGGCGGCGAAGCGCAAACAGGCGGCGGTAGCGGTACCGAAACGGGTGGTGCAGGTAGTGGCGGTGGCAATTAAGTGTCTCCAAGCCAATCTTCCGCGATAATAAGCGGTGGCAAATCGCGCGAACCGTTTCATCAAGCTGAGCGAGGAAGAGAACGAGAAACTGCGGGCCCTGGAACAGAACCCACATATCCACTGCAAAGTTCGTTTACGGGCACAGACTCCAAGGCTTTCACATCAGGGCATGGGAATGCAAAAGATAGGCCATTTCTTCTATAAATACTGCGACTTCAGATCGAGGTTTGGAACGGCAGGTTTGGAACGGTAGTTTAAGATAGACCTGTGATTGGTATTATCGGTGCGATGGCAGCAGAACTCGAGCAACTCTTGGGCGCGCTCGGCGAACAGGAGACGGTGCAGCGGGGCGCGTATACGCTTCACAAAGGTGTCTTGGGGGGCAAGCCCGTTCTGGTTTCCCAGTGCGGTATCGGCAAGGTCAATGCAGCGGCGCTCGCCCAGGTTTTCGTTCTCGAAGGCGTCTCGCACGTGATTTTTACGGGGGTTGCAGGCGGCGTCGCGCCGGGTCTTAAAGTCGGCGATATCGTCGTCAGCCGCGACGCATTGCAACACGACGCCGACGTGCGGGCGCTCGGTTACGCGCGCGGTGAGGTGCCGGGAGAACCGCTCAGCTGGCCTGCCGACGAAGCTTTGCACGCGGCTGCGCTGGCGGCAGCCGGGGCGCTCCCCGAGGTCGAGGCCGGTGACGTCGAAGTCGTTTCGGGCCGGGTGCTTTCAGGTGATCAGTTTATCGCCGACCCGGAGAAGGTGAAGTTTCTCTTCGCGACGTTCGGGGGTGCCTGCGCCGAGATGGAAGGGGCCGCCGTCGCCCAGATTTGTAGCCGTGCCGGCCTCCCTTTCGTTATCGTCCGTTCACTCAGCGACAGCGCCGACGGCGGTGCCGAGGTGGATTTTCGCAGCTTTACGACGCTGGCAGCGCGGCGCGCCAAGGCGGTCGTGATGGGAACGCTGGGTCGCCTTTAAGCCGGTTGCGGATAGAAGGTGTTGAGGAGCCTTCGTGAAACGTCCCGATGAGCTGCTATAGTACCCGGAGCAGGGGAGTAGCCACCCGCCGGATTTTGCGTTACCGGTGAAAACGGGGTTGAGCGTCGTCAACACGAAGAGCAGTGCTCTTCCGGCGTTCAAAAATAGTGCGAGACCTGAACCGGCGTGGATAATTGGCTGTAATGGTCGATTTAATAACGAACCGTGCCGGGGAAAGGTTGCAGGGTGATTGACGTACCACTGGTTTTCTGGATTGGCTTTCTGGTTTTTGTACTGGCGATGCTGGCGCTCGACTTGGGCGTATTCAACCGTAAAGCGCATACCGTCAGCGTCCGTGAGGCGGGTGCCTGGACTTCGGTGTGGGTTTCGCTGGCGCTCCTTTTTAATGTAGCGCTTTACTTTATCTATGGGCCACAAGTCGGGCTCGAGTTTTTAACCGGCTACCTCATCGAATACTCGCTCTCGGTCGATAATATCTTCGTGTTCGTGCTGATTTTTTCGGCGTTTGCAGTGCCGCCGCAATATCAGCACCGAGTTCTCTTCTGGGGCATTTTGGGCGCGCTCGTCATGCGCGGGGCGATGATCGCGCTCGGCGCGGCGCTGATTGCCAACTTTAACTGGATTATCTATCTCTTCGGGGCGTTTCTGGTTTTTGCCGGCGTCAGGATGTTTTTTAGCGATGAAGGCGATACGGTCGACCTCGAGAAAAACGCCGCCCTGCGTTTTATCCGGCGTTTGTTTCCGGTTACCGACGGCTACCGGGAGGCGAAGTTTACGGTGCTCGAGGCGGGCCGCCGGATGGTCACGCCGCTTCTCTTGGTCTTGGTGATGATCGAGCTGACCGACTTGGTCTTTGCCCTCGATTCGATTCCGGCGATTTTTGCGATTACCCAGGAACCGTTTATCGTCTTTACCAGCAACATCTTTGCCATTTTGGGTTTGCGGAGCCTTTACTTTTTGCTCGCCGGGGTGATTCACAAGTTCGTCTACCTGCGTTACGGCCTGGCGTTCGTGCTGACTTTCGTCGGCGTCAAGATGCTCGTCGAATACTTTGACGTTCACATCCCGATTCTTCTTAGTTTGGGCGTTATCATCGGCGCGCTGACTATCAGCATCGTTGCGTCGCTGCTGAGCCCCAAATCGAAAGACCCCGAAGACGAGGTGCAGCACGTTGAAGTAACGGAATTGCCGGAATCATAGGGGCGTAATGGGTGCCGGGCAATGAGCAACGAGTCGAAAAGCTTTTACTCGTTGCTCACTGCTTTTTACTAACCGCCGCCTACAGTGCTGCCTACAGTTCCAGCAAGTAGAGCAGCGCCGCTGCGTCCCACGCTTGCGGGCGGCACGCGACCGGATAGGGAACGGGCGGCGCAGCTTCTCGCGGGTAGCCCGCGATGAGTTCGGGCAGACGACGGTCATTCTGGCTTGCTGCCAAGTCGTAAAGCGCTTCACGAATACGCGCCGCCTCGTCGTCGAAACCGTAACGCGCCAAACCTCCGGCGATAAGCGCGGTGTCGTGGGGCCAGACCGAACCGTTGTGATACGACACCGGGTTGTAACGCATCTCGCCTGCGCCGAGCGTGCGGACGCCCCACCCCGACCAGTTGGGCTCTGAAAAGAGCGTTTTAGCAAGCTTGGGTGCCACCTCAGCCGGGACGATGCCCGTCCAGAGGAGGTGCCCGGCGTTCGAGTTATGGACTTCTAAAGGACACTTGTCTCCGTCTAACGCCATCGCGTAGGTTTGGAGTTCGTCTAGCCAAAAGTGTTCATGAAACGACTTTTTGAGTGCTCCTGCCCGTGTACGCCACGCCCCACTCTCGTCCTCACCAAGCCCCTCGTAAAAGTCGGCAGCGGCGCAGTAGGCGGCGTAAGCGTAGCCCTGCACCTCACTTCCGGCAATTGCACCCTTGGCTAACCGCCCGTCACGGTGACTCAGCGAGTCCCACGAGTCTTTCCAGGTCTGCACCGCCAGACCTTTCGTATCGGCCCCGGTAAACTCGAGAAACCCGTCCCCGTCCCCGTCGGCAATGTCGGTCATCCAAGTGAGCGCGGCTTCCCAGCACGGGCGCAACTCCCGGACAAGCTTACTTCCGGTCAGCGTATGGAGCCGGTGAAGGAGCATGACAAAGAGCGCCGTCGCATCTACGGTGCCGTAGTAAGGACTAAAGGGCATCCGGCCCAACCGCGTCAGCTCACCGAAACGCAGTTCGTGCATGATCTTGCCGGGCGCTTCGGCGGTCAGGGGGTTGTGTTTTTCGCCCTGATAGGCCGCCAGGTAGCGCAGCACGCCCTCGGCAACCTCCGGGTGGTGAGGCAAGAGCATCGAAGCAGCCAGCAGCGCGTCCCGCCCGAACGCGGCGACGTACCAGGGAATACCTGCTGCTAGATACGGGCCGTGTTCGGTAAAAAGCAGGAGCGCGCGGAGGTCTTTTTGGGCCTGGGCCAAGACCTCCTGGTGAGGTTGTGAAAGCGTTTCGGGAACCGAAAATGCCCCCAGCCACGTTTCATAACTTGTACCCGGACGGTTTTCCCCCATCGTGCGTAAGGTGACGGTAACGCTGAGTGTGCGCGCCTCTTTGGGTGCCAAGATAAACCGAAATACCAGCGCTTCGCCCTGCACCTCATCCGGCATCTGCGAAGGCTCTAAAAAGGTCGCTGTTTCTACCCCGTCTTGTGCCCGGTAGCGCAGCGCAAAGCCGACCGCTGTTTGCTCGAGTAAGGCCGGGTCGCGCCCCGACTCTGCCCAGCCCCGCGCCTCGAACATATCGGCAAAGTCGCCGGCAAGGTTGAGCTCGAGGGTGACGTTACGGGGTTCGGAACCGGTGTTTTGCACCTCCAAAACATCTTCAAAGCCGTCGGCTTGTACCTTCAGCTGCCGCTTGACCCCCAACGCTTGCGACGGCCCTTCGATATGTGCGTAGTGGGCGCTTAGAACATCGGGGCGCGGGGTGTGGATAAGTAGCGCCTGGACGTCCTCACCCAAAGACCAGCTGTAACGGTTCAAGAACCGGGTGTCGCGGTTGTATACACCGTGTTCGCCGCCTGCAATCTGCCCGGCGGCGTCGGCAACGAGAAAGGTATAGTTTTCTTTAAGCACGACGTTTTTGCTAAAATCCATAAAAGCTCCATAAAACCTAGAGTAGTCAGGTATCAGTAGTCAGCATAAAGCTTTTCTTCTGAGTGTCGACTTTCGACTTCTGCTCCCCTACTCCTTACCGCCCCCATACGACACGCCCTCTAAAAAGTAGCGCTGAAAGACGATAAACAAGATGATGATGGGTAATGCACTTAAAATCGCACCTGCCAGAATAAGGCCCCAGTCACCGGTCGCGCCGTAAATTTGCCGGAACGACAACAGGCCAATCGGCAGCGTTTTGATGTCTTCGGGCGTCGTCAACACGATAAACGGCCAGAAAAACTCGTTCCACGCGCCCTGAAAGGTGAGAATGGCAACAGCGCCCAAAGCAGGCCGCGCCATCGGCAAAACGACGTTCCAGTAACGCCGCCAGTGGTTGGCCCCGTCGATCATCGCAGCTTCCTCGACCTCGTTGGGGATGGACTCGAAAAACTGCTTCATCAAAAAAACCATCCCGGCCGCGACCAAGGCCGAGCCGCTTGCCCCGCCGATAATCACCGCCCAGATGGTATTCAGCAGCGTTTGCACACCGAAAAGTTGGGTAAACCCGAAGATGCCGTCACGCAGCACCAGGTAGTTGGAAATAAACGTCACCTGACCGGGAATCATCATGCTGAAAAGCGTGGCGAAAAAGATGATGTTTTTACCCGGAAACCGGAGCCGCGCCAGTGCGTAACCCGCCATCGACGCAAAGAGCAGCGTGCTCAGTACCCGGACGATGCCGATAAAAAACGAGTTGCGCGTCCACGCCCAAAAAAGGCTCTCGCCGGTGGTGACGCTCTTGACCTCGGCAAACACGCGGACGTAGTTGCGAAAGACGTAACCGAGTGCGCCGGGGACGACTGTATCGAACGAGGCGACCCGGCCCCGACGCTCGAGCCGACTCGGACTCAGCGTCGCGTCGGTGTAAAGCTGACCCACGGGTGCGGTGATGTCCAGGGGCAAGGTATCGACCTCCGGCCCTTGACCGGGATAGGTGATATTAAAGCTGTAGGTGACAAACTGTCCAGCGGTCTCTTCATCTCTTACAGGGTAAGAACCGGGCGTGCGCGAGACCTCCTCAATTGGACTCACCTCGGCGTAATCGGCGGCGAACTCGATGACCTGTGCGGCCTGCAAACCTCCGCTACGGCGGCGCGACACCACAACCTCGGGGGCCTCGGCCTGTTGCCCTTCAGGGACGAAATAGGTGATGCGAAACGGCACGTCCGCGCCGGGCGCAAAACCGCCGAACCAGCGCCCGCCGCCGCCCGCTGCGCCGAGCCGAGCCGCCGCCGACCAGTTGGCGGGGGAGAGTTGCGGGACGTTGAGGTTGGGCGGGTACTCGAGCGGGTTTGTCTTGACGCTCGAGAGCGCCGCAAACAAGATCGGGCCCAAAAGCACCACCGCAAAAAAGAGCATCGCCAGATACACAAGCCCGGCCCGTGCCCAGCGGCGGCGGGCGTGCCAGCGTTCGAATTCGGCGCGGCTGCCAAACGTTTCTGCGCCGCGCGGGGCGCTGCGCGTCGCCATCAGCTTTTCTCCGAGGGGATGAAGACGCGCTGAATCAGCACGACAATCAGCGTCAGTACGGCTAGAAACATCGCCGCTGCCGACGCAAAACCGACTTCGGGAAGTTGCCCGCCGGGGAACATCCGGTCGTAAACGAAGTACGCCAGCGTAATGACCGACTCTAAAGGCACCGCGTTGCCAAAAATCGCCACCTGGTCGAACATCTGCAACGTCCCGATAAGCCCGAGCGTGACGACCAGGAAGGTTACAGGCTGAACCGACGGCACCGTAATGTAGCGAAACTGCTGGGCGGCGCTCGCCCCGTCTAAAGACGCCGCTTCGTAGTACGACACGGGTACATCTTGCAGCGCTGCTAGAAACATCAACATAAAGGTAGGTATTGTCGTAAAGATGTTTTGAAACATGATGACGATGAGCGGGACGCCGATAAACCCGACGCGCTGCTGAGTATTGAGCCAGTTGAAATCGACGGGGGGCAGGTCTCTGGGTGAGATGAGTCCACCTATATTGAGCACCACGGTTCCGGCGAGCGCCACGAGAATCGAGATGACGAACAGGGCCGGGTCGTTCCAGTTTGCCGGCAGCTTGCGGGCGCGTTCAATCATGACCTGCACCACTTGCATTACTACCAGGATGACAAAAAATACGAGGATCAGCGGCAAGTAGACGAGAAACTGGGTGGTGAGATAGTTGATCAAGCCGGTGCGCTGAAACAGCCACAAAAAGATGAGCGTAATCACGACGCTGCTGGTGACGCTGGGCATATAGTAGGCTGCCCGAAAAAAACCCAGACCGTGTACTTTTTGGTTGAGCACTGCTGCCATCAAAAGCGCGCCGAACGTTTGCAGCGCCGTTACGACGGTGGCAAAGGTAACCGAGTTGGTCAGGGCGCGCAAGAAGTTGTCGCTCTGAAACAAGTTGAGATAGTTTTGCAAGCCGACGAACTCGAGGTTCGCGGCGTTAAACAAATTGTAGTTGGTAAAACTAAAGCCGACGGCGCGTACAAACGCGTAGACGAAAAATATCCCGAGCGTCAGCAAAAAAGGCAGGAGAAAGAGGTAGCCTGCCGCTGCGTCGCGGAACCTTCGGTTCATAAGTCTGTCCTCCTTAAGTGAGGGATTCGGGTGTTTAGCTGACGAGTGTAGCCGGAGTCGAACTTACCCCGGCTACGCAAGGTTTACGTTACTGGGCGCGCTGAATAAGCGCGTCGACCTCGCCTTGGGCTTGTTCTAACGCCGGGCCGACCTCGGCTTGCCCGGTCGCTACGGCGTTGAGCGCCGCGTTGATTGGCGTTACAAAATCCGTACCGACGTTGCCGAACTGATAGCTCTGGACGTTGCCGCGGGTAGCTCCCTCGAAGACGATGCGGTTGGCCTGCGCTTCAGGCGTATCTTCTTGAAAGTAGGGGTTGTCGCTCAAGGATTCGCGGCTGGGGATGGCGAGGCCGTTCTCGAGCACCCACTGCTGCGCTTCTGGGCTGGTCAACGCCTGCAAAACTTTAATAGCCGCGTCCTGATTTGCCGAGTTCGCGTTGACGCCGTAGGCGACCGTATAGGTGAAGTTGCCGGTTTCACCCGACGACGGGGCGACCGGTAAAAAGGTGGTGCCGTACTGCAAGTTGGGCGCGGTGTCGCGCAAGTAACCTAAAATCCACGCCCCTTCAATCGCTACGCCCGTGTTGCCCGTCCCGAAACAGCCGCCCGACCAATCCTGACCCAAATCGCTCGGCAACGCCGTCGTACCGTCTTGAATCAGCCCCGTATACCAGGTAAAGGCGTCGACGAACGCTTGATCTTGCAGATTGGTCGTACCGTCTTCGTTTAGCACCTGCCAGCCCTCACTAAAGGCAAACGGGCCCATCCGGGCGATATCGGCGACGAAGCACGCGCCCTTTACGTCGCCGCCCAAGTCGTTGACGCCGCGCAACTTCTCGGCGAACGTTTCCCAGGTGTCGTTTTCATTCGGATACTCGACGCCCGCTTCGTCAAACAGGTCTTTGTTGTAAAAAACCGCCAGCGTATTGAAGTCTTTCGGGACGCCGTAAATCTGACCGTCGACGGTAAAAGGCTCTAAAAGCGTATCGATAAACGGCCCGGTATCGACCACATCGTTAAGCGGCAAAACGGTTCCGGTCGCTATGATACCGGGCGCGGTTTCGGCGGGAATGTAAAAGACGTCGCCCGCCGTGCCTGCCGAAAGTGCATTAAAGAGTCCGGCGTTGTAATCGCCTTCGACGGGTTCGTACTGGACGGTGATATTTTCAGCAGAGAGCTGGTCGCCGATGACTTCGTTGATCAGGCGGTTGACGATAGCCGGGTCCCCACCGCCGTAACCGGTAATGCGAACCGTCGTCTGGGCGAGGCTGACTGATGCAAGTCCGAAAAGCAGTGCCAGTAAAAAACGTTTCACGGTAAAATCCTTTCGAGAGTAAAGAGCTGAAAACAGGTTTGTTAGCGAGCTGCGGACGTTACCTCACAAGGACCTCCTCCGGGCAGTTGTGCCGCGCACTACGAGCTGAACGGGTACGACTTCGTGCCGCACCGGTTCCCCCGCCAACCCCTCTTTAAGAAGCGCAACTGCGGTTGCAGCGACTTTGGCGATGTCTTGCCGGACGGTTGTCAGACCTTCACCGAACTCGGGCAAATCGTCGAAGCCGACCACCGACACGTCTTTGGGAACCTCCAAGCCGGCGTCCTCGAGCGCTGCGACCGCGCCCTGCGCCATCTCGTCCGAGGCGGCAAAAAGGGCAGAGAACTGTGTACCGGCAGCTAGCGCCCGCCGCACGGCTCGGTACGCACCGAGTACCGTAAAACCGCCGTTTAAGGGCAGGGGGAGCTCGAGTCCGTTTTCGGTAAGTACGCTCTGGTAGCCGCGCAACCGGTCGAACGCAGCTTGACCGCTGAGGTCACCGCCTAAATGCAAAATCTTGGTGTGACCAAGGCGCACGAGGTGTTCAGTCGCCTGTCTGCCGCCGCTGAGATCGTCCGCGCGCACCCAGCGCTGACCGGGTGCGTGACCTTCCAGCACAAACGGCACGCCTTGGGCCTCGAGGTACGGAATCCGGAGGTCGTCGTCGTGAACGCCGAAAAGCACCATGCCGTCACTTAGTCTCGCCGGGAGCCCGTCGGGGCGGCTGGGGATATCGTCCAAACGGTAGCCTTCGTCTTCAAAGCCGGTGATGAGGTGTTCCATAAAGAGCATATAAAAAGGTGAAAACCGCCCGCTCAAGGCAGACACGTGAAAGCCGATGCGTTTGGTACGGCCCCGCGAGAGCTGCCGCGCGGCAGTGTCCGGGCGATACCTCAACTTCGTCACTGCCGCCAGCACCGCCGTTTTGGTCACCGCCTTGACGCCCGGACGACCGTTTAGCACCCTGCTTACGGTGCCGGTCGAAACGCCCGCTGTTTGCGCGACATCTTGAATTGTGGGCAGGGACTCCCCGGCGTCTGCTTTCACCTACAGCTCCTTAATGCTTGTTTTTGTAACCGCTTACAAAAGTACTTTGATGCACCAAGTCTAGAGACTTCCTCGAGTAATGTCAACAGATCTTTATTTTGAACGCGATGATGGATATCAAGAGTTGGGTTTTGAGTAGATACCAAAAATTGTGCTGAACGTCCACTTGAAAATGTAAACGCTTACAAAAACTTTTTCATCAATCCCGCGAGGGTTAAACTTATCGGGTGGCTCGAGGTCTTATCACCACCGGTATGGGTTTGGCGCTTATAGGCGTCGTCCTCCTCGTTTTCCCCAAGGCGTTCGCCTGGTTTGGTCAGCTTCCCGGCGATATCCGTACCAGGTCGGTCTTCTTTCCCGTAACTTCAATGCTTCTCGTCAGCGGCGTACTGACGCTCCTCGTCAATCTGCTCGGCTGGTTGTTTCGTTCTCGCTAGCGTGGGCCGTGCTGGGCGCCGAGGACGACCCGGATTGCAGCGCATATATGAAGTCTTTAGGGTCAAGCTTGATAGGATGAGCTGACCTTGCCGGGATAACCGTTCCCGGTCAGCCTAAAACTGGTTAGTCCAGCAACTGGTCAGTCTAAACCTGATTAGTCTAACGTAGCCAAGAGGAGGCTTTACTGTGGCTGATACCCTAGACCGTGCCGGGGCCGACGCCGACGCCCGGCGGCAACTTAACGAAGTCGAGCTTAAAGAGTGGCTCGAGTCTCTCGAATACGTGCTGGACAGCGCCGGGCCGGAGCGCGCCCTGGAGATTTTGAAACGGCTCGAGCAGCACGCCAAAAAGCTCGGCGTCGAGATTCCCTTTAGCGCCAACACGCCCTATGTCAATACGATTCCGGCAAGCGAAGACGAAGACTACCCCGGCGACCTGGCAACCGAGCGCCGCATCCGCAACCTGATTCGCTGGAACGCGGTGGCGATGGTGCTTTACGCCAACAAGCATTCTGAAGGGATCGGCGGTCACTTATCGACCTACGCGTCGGCAGCGACCCTGTACGAAGTCGGGATGAACCACTTTTTTCGCGGCCCGGGCGCAGGCCCGGACGCCGACCTGATTTATTTTCAGGGGCACGCGAGCCCCGGCATGTACGCGCGCTCGTACTTAGAGCGCCGCCTGCACAAAGAACACCTGCGAAACTTTCGCCGCGAACTCCAAGACGGCCCCGGCCTGAGCAGCTATCCGCACGCGTGGCTGATGCCCGACTACTGGAGTTTTGCCACCGTCTCGATGGGGATCGGCCCGATCACCTCGATCTATCAGGCGCGTTTTAACCGCTACCTCGAGGATCGTGGCCTCAAAAAACCCGGTTCGGGTAAGGTCTGGGCCTTTCTAGGCGACGGCGAAACCGACGAACCCGAAACGCTGGGCGCGATTTCGCTTGCCGCCCGTGAAAAGCTCGACAATCTGATTTGGGTCATCAACTGCAATTTGCAACGGCTTGACGGCCCGGTACGCGGCAACGGTCAGATTATTCAGGAACTCGAGGCCGACTTTCGCGGTACCGGCTGGAACGTCATCAAGGTCATCTGGGGTTCGGGTTGGGACAGGCTCTTAGAAAAAGATACGCAGGGCGTGCTGGTCGAACGTTTTGAAAAACTCATCGACGGCGAATCGCAACGTTACGCGGCCTTTGGCGCGGCAGAACTGCGGAAAAACTTCTTTAACACACCTGAACTGCAAAAGCTTATCGAAGGCTGGAGCGACGACGACCTCGCCCAACTCAACCGTGGCGGGCACGACCCCATCAAGGTCTACACCGCTTTCAAGCACGCGACCGAGCACGAAGGTCAGCCCACCGTCATTTTGGCGCGCACCGTCAAGGGCTACGGTTTAGGCGAATCGGGTGAAGGCAAAAACGTCACGCACCAGCAGAAAAAACTGACCGAAGACGAGCTCAAGCTCTTCCGTGACCGTTTTGAAGTCCCGATTAAAGACGAAGAGATCGCTCAGTACCCTTTTTACCGCCCCGAAGAAGACGAAGAAGAATATAAGTATTTGCAGGAGCACCGTGAAGCACTAGGTGGCGGCATCCCGGCGCGGCGCGTCAAGGTCGAACCGTTAGCGGCCCCCGACGAGGCCCTGTTCGACGAATTTACCAAAGGCACCGGCGACCGCGCCGCCTCGACCACGATGGTCTTCGTCCGGATTTTAGGCAAGCTCTTACGCGATAAAGCGTGGGGCAAACTCATTGTGCCAATCGTTCCCGACGAGGCCCGCACCTTCGGGATGGAAGCCCTGTTCCGGCAAATCGGGATTTATTCGCACGTCGGGCAGCTCTACGAACCCGTCGATTCGGATAACATCTTGTACTACAAAGAATCGACCGACGGACAGATTTTAGAAGAGGGCATTACCGAAGCCGGTTCGATTTCGTCGTTTATCGCGGCGGGCACGGCGTATGCCACGCACGGCGTCAATACCATTCCGTTTTTTATCTACTACTCGATGTTCGGCTTTCAGCGTATCGGCGACTTTTTGTGGGCCGCCGGGGACATGCGCGCCAAAGGCTTTCTGCTCGGGGGTACGGCGGGCCGCACCACCCTCGCCGGGGAAGGTTTGCAGCACCAGGACGGTCACTCGCACGTTTTGGCCTACCCGATTCCCAATCTGCTCGCCTACGACCCGTCTTTTGCGTATGAAATCGCCTTTATCGTCCGTGAGGGGATGCGGCGGATGTACGAGGAGCAAGAGGATTTGTTCTATTACCTCACCGTCGGTAACGAAAACTACCCGCAGCCCGCGCTGCCTGAGCACTTGTCCCAAGAAGAGGTCAAAGAAGGTGTTCTCAGGGGGTTGTACCTCTTTAAGTCTTCAGATAAAAAACGTAGCAAATTCAGGGCGCAGCTCTTCGGCTCGGGGTCGATTATGCTGGAGGTCTTAAAAGCGCAGGAGATGCTCGAGGCTTACGACGTTGCCGCCGACGTGTGGAGCGTGACCTCGTACAAGTCGCTGCACCAAGACGCGCTCCGGGTCGAGCGCCGTAACCGCCTCCACCCCGAAGCCGAACCGGAAAAGCCGTTCGTTTACGAGGCGCTTAAAGATGCCGAAGGTGTCCTCGTGGCGGCGTCGGACTATATGAAGATTTTGCCGGACGCGCTCTCGCGGCACCTGCCGCGCCCTATCGTCGCTTTGGGTACCGACGGCTTCGGACGCAGTGAAGCGCGTGAAGAACTCCGCAATCACTTTGAAGTTGACGCCCGTTTCATCACCCTGGCGACGCTTTACGCGTTGCAACAAGAGGATGAGCTCGAGGCTTCAGTGGTTGCCAGAGCCATCAAGGATTTAGACATCAACCCGGACAAGCTCGACGCGCATGTCGCTTAAGCAGGTATCATCTGGTCACGAACGCTCTCTGTCTGAGTTTTACGGACAAGCAAGTACCTTTTGTAATGCTGTTCATAGAAGTTCTGTAGTTAGTCCGGCAGAGTGCGCGAAAGGAACGTATGGCAACTGAATTCAAACTGCCCGAAGTAGGCGAAGGTATTACGAGCGGTACCGTCGTCGGCGTGCTGGTCGCGGTCGGCGATACCATCGAAAAAGACCAGGCGGTGCTGGAGCTCGAGACCGACAAAGCCGTCGTCGAGGTGCCGTCGTCGGTTGCAGGCGTGGTGCAAGAAATCCGCGTCAACGAAAACGAAGAGGCGTCGGTCGGTCAGGTTGTGCTGGTCGTCGGCGAGGGTGACTCAAGCGGTGACGCTCCGGCATCGGCTTCAGACAGTGCCGAAAGTGACGGTGATGAAGCAGACGCCGCGGACGCTGCTGCCGAAGCGGAACCCGCCGAAACCGCCCAGGCTGAAGGCAAAAGTAAAAACGAGAGCATAGATAAAGACGAGAGCATAGATGCCGAAGAAGCCGAAATCGACGACGCGGCGAACGCCAAAAGTGCCGAAGACGCCGAGAAAGCGCCGGACTCTTACGACACTCCGTTGGACGAAAAGCAGAGCATACCGGCGGCCCCGTCGGTAAGGCGTTTAGCCCGGGAGATGGGCGTCAACCTCCGTGAAGTCGCAGGTTCAGGCGTCATGGGCCGCATCTCCGCTGAAGACGTGAAGAGTTTTGCTGCTGGCGGCAAACCGCAGGCTGCATCTCAGGGGGCACCGCAACAGGCTCCTACACCCACCGCCGTACCGCTCCCCGACTTCGGCAAATACGGCTCTGTGACCCGCGAACCGATGTCGGGGATCCGCAAGGCGACGGTGCGCGCGATGGCAAACGCCTGGAGCAGCGTACCGATGGTAACGCAGTTCGACAAGGCCGACACCGCCGAGTTCGAGGCGCTCCGCAAACGCTACAAAGCGCGGGCCGAGGCTGCCGGAACCAAGCTCACGCCGACGGCGGTGCTCCTCAAAATGGTTGTCGGAGCGCTGAAGAAGTTTCCGAAGTTCAATGCCAGCTTGGACTTGGAAAACAACGAAGTGGTCTATAAGGAGTATGTCAACCTGGGTGTTGCGGTCGATACCGAACGCGGGCTGCTCGTCCCGGTCATCCGCGACGTAGACAAAAAAGGCATTATTCAGCTGGCGAAAGAGCTGGGTGATATTGCAGAAAAGGCCAGGGCCCGTAAACTCGGCCCTGAAGACATGCAGGGCGGCAACTTCAGCATCTCAAATCTGGGCGGTATCGGCGGCACCGGTTTTACGCCGATTGTCAACCCGCCGGATGTAGCCATTTTGGGTGTTTCACGCGGCGCAGTCGAACCTGTGTGGGACGACGGAGCGGGCGAGTTCAAACCGCGCACGATGATGCCGTTGTCGCTCTCGTATGACCACCGGCTGATCGACGGCGCGGACGCGGCGCGGTTTTTACGGCTCATCTGCGAAACCATCGAAGACCCCTACCTGATGTCGGTCGAGGGTTAAGGCGTGCTACATCACCTGAAGCAGGGTTTTATAGCCCTGCTTTTTTGCTTGGGTGTCGTCTTTGCCCAAAACGCCGACGTGACGCTGACGATGCAAAACGTGGACTCGAGCGCCTGGGTTGTCAAAAGTATCCAAGGTGCGGAGGGCGTCGCTCAACTGAATACCGAAAATACACCCATCACCTTGACCGTCGGCAAACGCTATCACTTTATCAACCTGGGTACGTTGCAGATTCACCCGTTTGCGGTTCGCGGTAAGAGTGGCGATTCGCTCCTTAATCAGCGCCCGCAAGACCGGCCTTTTGAAACCGACCCTGAGGTCAACTTTACGGCGGACGACGAAGGCATTACTTTCACGCTGACGCCGAAGTTAGCCGCGCAGGCCAGCAGCTACTACTGCACCGCGCACCCGGCCCCGCTGATGGAAGCGCCGCTGAAGGTTCGCAAGCCGTAAACAAGGTACATGTGAACATCGTCTGGCAGAAGATGGTACCTGAACTTTACGTCTCGGACTTTTCCGTGAGTTTACGGTTCTACACTGAGGTTTTAGGATTTACGGTTCTTTACGCTAGGCACGACCCGGAGTTTGTTTATCTGGAGCAAGAAGACCTTCAGCTGATGCTCTTGCAAACGGACAATTGGTTGGGTGGGCCGCTCGAGCCTCCCTACGGGCGCGGCGTCAACTTGCAGATGGAGCTTTCAGATATTCAGCCCAGCTACGAGCGGCTTTTAGCCAGTGGTAAGATCATGCACCGCGGTATCAAAGATGTGTGGCGTAAAGCAGGGGATATGCAGACCGGACAACGTGAGTTTTACGTGCAAGACCCGGACGGGTATCTGCTGCGGTTTTGTCGGCCGTTGGGGGATAAATCTTTGGGGCGATAAAGCGTTTAAGCGTTGGCTTTGAGCAGATGGCTTAGACAGGGCGTATAGGTCACGCCCTGCTCGAAATCGGCGGCGAGGTCGGCGACACTTACTTCTGAGAGCGCAGCTAACAGCGCGTCGCGGACACGTTCCCAAACGGCGCTGCGGGCGTGGCAGCGGGCCTCTTCGCTGCAGGGAACGTGCCAGTTGAGGCTGACGCACGAAAGCGGCGCGACCGGGCCGTCGATGGCGCGCATCACGTCGCGCAAGTTGATGTGTTCGGCGTTTGTACTGAGCGCGTAACCGCCGCCGGTGCCCTTTTTCGAGCTGACGATGCCTTTGCTGACGAGTTGCGCCAAGACGCGCATCAGGTAGGGCCGCGCGACCCCGGTCGCCTGACTGATGTCGTCGCCGCCGACCCACCTTTCAGGGGGTTGGGTTCCCAAAAAGCCGAGCGCTTGAAACGCGTAGATGTCGGTTGCCGAAAGCCTCATGCGTGAGATTAGTATAGCCGTTACAACCGGCTGAAGGCCGGTTTACCTTTAGGCAAGTGACGGTGGAGCTGTTTGGTGCGTACTTTTTGTAAAAGGGCGGTGTAACCTGCAGGCAGTTGCGCCGCGGGTAAAGCTGAACCTCCGCCGGGTCTTCAGCTGGTTCCTACGACAGAAAGAGCTGTAAAAATTGTGACTGAAAAAACATCACCGTAACGCCGAAAGCGATGTGACTGATGATTTGTGAGATAACCAGGATGAAGCGGGTACGGAACTGCTCGAGCGGGTGGTGTTCGATGACGATGATAGTTACGATAAAGGCGACTAAGATTCCGTGTCCCAAACCAAGCGCGACACCCAGAATAGGGTAAAACAAGTTGATCTGTGTAGGTAAACCCGGCAAGATTATAATTTCGGGCAGGGGTTGCGGAACTCGCATCAGTGCGAGTACGACCCAACCGTAAAAAATGGCCATAAAGATACCGCCGCCGAAATAGACGAGCGCGCCTAGAAAACGGGCGCGACCGTCGAGCTGCCGGGTGATCGCCGAACCGAGTGCGCCTAGCACGTCGTAGTAGTTGCCCCGCCAAACGAGCGGCAAATAGAGAAAAAACACCATAACGGCAGTTGCAATAAGTCCCGCAGCGACGGATGAAAGTAGCAGTGGTATCGCCATACCTGGCCTCCTGTTTGGGCCTAGTATACACAGTCACCTACAGGACAAGCGCGGGTGCTGGTTGCGCCCTGCTCGGCCTGTAAAAGACAGTCGGTGCAGCCGGCGAAGTCTCGAGGGCTTGATAGAGACTGCGTAGCACGGTTGTGAGACCGCTGTGAGTGGTACGCTGAGCGCGTCCGAGGCTTGGGACGCCGGGGCTTGTGGGACGTTTGTCCACCGAGTTTGATAAGGTGCGACTATATACTTGGAGTCTATACGTGTAGCGGTTATGACGCGAATTAGAGGAGGCGGTGTGTGTCAAGCTTAAAATTCTCAACGGTCAAGCTCGCCTGGCTGACGCTCACGGTCAACCTACTGATTATTTTGCAAGGTGCGGTGGTGCGCGTGACGGGTTCGGGCGCGGGGTGCGGCAGTAACTGGCCGCTTTGTAACGGCGCGGTGGTGCCACTCGCCCCGACGACAGAAACGCTTATCGAGTATTCGCACCGGCTGCTCTCGCTCGGGGCGCTCGTGTTGGGGGGCTGGCTCCTGAGCCGCGCTTACCGCACGCGCCGGACGAGCCCGGCGCTCTTCGGCGCGGCAACGGCTTCATTCGTATTTTTGATCCTCGAGGCACTCTTGGGTGCGGCGACGGTCTTGCTCGGTCTAACCGGCGAGAATGCGACGCTCGGTCGCGGCCTTATCGTTGCAACACATTTGGTCAATTCGATGCTTTTAATTGGCGCGCTGACCCTGACGCTTGTCTACGCGCGACCGGGCGCACCGGGCGCGCCGAAACTACGCGGTCAGAGCCTCATCGGAGTCACGCTTTCTATTGGTCTCATCGGGATGCTCCTGCTGATTTTTACCGGTGGTATCGCCGCGATGGGCAATACCATCTTTCCGTCGGAAAGCCTTGCTGCGGGACTCCGCGCCGACTTTGACCCGGCTTCGCACCTGCTCATCCGCCTGCGCGTCTTGCACCCGCTGATTGCCATTTCAGTCGGGCTCTACCTGTTTCTCAGTCTGGGGCTCAGCTGGTGGCTCAAACCGGTGCTGCAAGCACGTCATATCGCCCGAGTTTTGTTTGGGGTTTACCTGTTGCAGCTGCTGGTCGGGACGCTCAATCTGGCATTTTTGGGGCCGGTCGGCTTGCAGCTGCTGCACCTGCTTTTGGCAGTGCTGGCGTTCGGGTTGCTTTCGGCGTTGACGGCTTATACACTCGGCTCGCCGCGCGCAGCTACAGTTAGACCTGCGCCGGCTTGGCGCGAAGGGATGAGGACGTGACTGTCGAGAATGCTGTAATACCCGATGCAGTGATACCCGCTGCCGTAGTACCTGATGTGGCAGTACCCGCTGCAGTAGTGCCTAAGGCGTCGTGGCGCGACTATGTGACCCTGACCAAACCCAAAGTCATCAGCCTGCTGCTTTTGACCACCGTCGGCGCGATGTTTATCGCTGCCCGTGGGCTTCCCGGTTGGGTGGCGCTTTTAGGTATCCTCGTAGGCGGTTATATGTCGGCAGGGGCAGCGGGCGTCTTTAACATGGTTTACGACCGCGATATCGACGTGCGGATGAAACGCACCGCGCAGCGCCCAACCGTGACGACGGTGATCTCGAGCCGTGACGCACTTCTCTTCGGCGTCACCTTGACCCTCGGGTCATTTCTGGTGATTGCCCTAACCTCGAACGTGCTGGCGGCGCTGCTCTCCTGGGCGGGAATCGCTTTTTACGTCATCATCTATACGATGTGGCTTAAACGCAGTACCTGGCAAAATATCGTCATCGGCGGCGCAGCGGGCGCGGTTCCGCCGCTCGTGGGTTGGGCCGCTGTCACCGGCGACTTGAGCCTGTTGGCATGGTTTTTGTTCGCGCTGGTGTTTTTCTGGACGCCGGTTCACTTCTGGGCGCTGGCGCTGATGATTAAAGACGACTATACCGCCGTCGGGGTGCCGATGGCTCCGTCGGTGATCGGTGAGCGGGCGACGGTCTTGCAGATGGTGATGTACGCCGTGCTGACGGTTGTGCTGACGGTGATCCCTTTCTTTTCGCACGAGTTCGGCCTCGGTTACTTCGTCGCGGCGCTGCTCCTTAACGTGGTGCTGCTCGTCCGGGTTGCCAGGCTGTTTGTCAAGGTGCAACGTAACGAAGCTATCGACCGGCCTACGGCGCTAAGCCTTTACAAGTATTCGATGTCGTACCTGGCCCTGTTATTTTTAGCGATGGCGCTCGAGCGCGCCCTTATCTAGGAGAAGCTATGAAGCGGTTTTTACCCCTACTTATCCCGCTACTTTCCGGCACGGCGCTCGCCACGGGCGTGTCCGGCATCGGGCCGAACATTCCGACGCCGAGCATTTTAGATACAGCTTCGCCGAACGCGCTGGAAATCTCCCGGCTCTTCTGGCTGGTCATGGGTTTTAGTATCTTCGTGATGGCGGTAGTTGTCGCCTTTATGGTCGCGGGCATCGTCGGCGGCATCCGTGACCGCAATCACGACGAGGAACCGCCGCAAACGCACGGGAACTTAAAGCTCGAGGTCGCCTGGACGGTGATCCCGCTGATCATTTTAGCAATTTTGCTCGTCCCGACGTTGGCCGCCATCTACCAGCTCGACGGCTTCGCCGCCCCTGATGATGCGATTGAAGTCAACGTCATCGGTCGGCAGTTCTGGTGGGAGATGGCCTACGTCGATTCGGGCGTGATCACCGCCAATGAGCTCGTCGCGCCGGTCGGCACCGCCGTCAAGCTCAATCTCGCCTCGGGCGACACGATGCACTCGTTTTGGATACCGCAAGTTGCCGGTAAAACCGACCTGATACCCGGCAATCAGCGCACGCTCTGGTTTACTCCCGACCGCGAAGGCGTCTTTTACGGTCAATGCGCCGAAATTTGCGGCGACTCGCACGCCAATATGCGGCTTCGGCTGGTCGCCTTGTCACCGGAAAATTATCAAAAGTGGCAGGCCGCCGCGCAAAAAGCCGCCGCCCCTCCTCAAGCTGAAGCTGCCGTCGCCGGGTCGCAACTTTTTATTTCTAAAGGCTGCGTCAACTGCCACGCGGTCAACGGTGTGAACACCTACAACCGCACCGGCCCCAACCTTTCGTTTATCGGCTCGCGCACGAGTATCGCTGCGGGTCTCCTCGCCAACACACCGGAAAACATGATCCGCTGGCTTCGTTATACCGATACCATAAAACCGGGCGTGGCGATGCCTAACCTGGGTTTAAGTCAAGAAGAAGCTGTGCAGCTTACGGCCTATCTGGAATCGTTGACCCTGCCGGGCTTTGATATGAAGCAGGCGATTGGCGGCGCTGAGCCTGCCCAAGCTGACACTAAAACGCCTACCCCTGAAGCCAAGACCCCGTCGTTACCCGTATCCAACAACCTCACCAGCCTGGAGAACGCCCAATGAGTATTGCTGTCGGAACCCCCAAACAAGACGTCAGACGCAAACCGCTCTGGCTCGACCTCTTGACCACCGTCGATCACAAAAAGATCGGCATCATGTACCTCGTTACCAGCTTTTTCTTCTTCGGCGTCGGCGGTATCGAAGCGCTGCTGATCCGCCTGCAGCTCTCGCGACCCAACATGGACGTACTGGTCGGGAGTTTTTACAACCAGATTTTAACCGCGCACGGTACCACGATGCAGTTTCTATTTATCATTCCGATTGCAGCGGGGTTTGCAAATTACTTTATTCCGCTAATGATCGGGGCGCGTGATATGGCGCTGCCACGGATGAACGCGTTTGCCTACTGGCTCTATCTCTTCGGCGGGATTTTGCTCTACATGGCTCCGCTGTTCGGCGGTTGGGCCGAAGGTGGCTGGGTCGCGTACTTCCCCTTTGCCTCGTCGCAGTATCAACCGAGCGCCGGCGTCGATACGTGGATTTTAGGGTTACAGCTCGTCGGCTTCGCGTCGATTTTCGGCGGCATCAACCTGATTGTAACGATGGTCAACCTGCGGGCACCGGGAATGGGTTGGCGGCAACTGCCGATGTTCGGCTGGGCGATTATGGCAACCTCGTTTTTGCAGGTTCTGGCGACGCCCGGTATCACCGCTGCAACCGTAATCACCTTGTTAGACCGCACGACCGGAATCAGCCTCTACAATCCGGCGATCGGCGGCGACCCGGTGTTGTATCAGCACCTGTTCTGGTTTTATTCGCACCCGGCGGTCTATATCATGGTGCTGCCCTGGTTTGGGATTGTTTCGGAGATGTTGCCGACATTCACCCGTAAACCGATTTTTGGCTATACGGCGCTTGCCGGGGCGACAATGGGGATTGCGCTCGTCAGCTTTCTGGTGTGGGCGCACCACATGTTCACCTCGATGGGCAGCCCGATCCTCAACTCGGTTTTTGCGTTTACCACGATGCTGGTCGCCGTCCCGACAGGCGTCAAGATTTTTAACTGGCTGGCAACTATCTGGAAAGGCAAGATCGTCTTCAATACCGCGATGCTGATGTGTTTAGGCTTTATCTTTCTCTTTACCATCGGCGGGATTACCGGCGTGGCGCTCGCCATCGTGCCCTTCACCTGGCAGATGCAAGACACCTACTGGGTCGTCGCACACTTTCATAACATCTTGATCGGTGGCTCGATTTTTATCGTCATGGCGGGGACGTTCTACTGGTTTCCCAAAATGACGGGTCGGTTCCTGGACGAGCGTTTAGGCAAATGGCTTTTTGGACTCTGGTTTGTGGGTTTTATGGTGACGTACTTTCCGCAGTACGTCCTCGGGCTTCTGGGGATGCCGCGCCGCATCTACACCTACGCTGACGGCCTCGGCTGGGGGGTCTGGAACGCGATCTCGTCGGCTGGTTCGCTCATGCTGGCGTTCGGCTTTTTGCTCTTTATCTACAACGTGGTTATCAGCCTCCGCAAACCCAAAGAGGCGGGGCCGAACCCCTGGGGTTACGGCTACAGCCTCGAGTGGGCGACAGCAAGCCCCCCGCCCGCGTACAACTTCGGCGTGACGCTCCCGACCGATTTCCGCAGCGAGCGTCCGCTTTACGACTGGAAAAAGCTCGGCCTCTGGCCTGTAGGCGACGCAGCAACCCTGCGTGAATCCGACATTCACCTGCCGAATCCGAGCATCTGGCCGCTTGTCGCTTCGGGCGGACTGTTCCTCTTTTTGGTCGGGATAGTCATGCAGGGGCCGCTGTGGGTCGCTGGTATCGCGGTAGCGCTTTTCGCCTTTATCATGTGGGCCAACGAACCCGCCTTCGACAGCCCGGAAATCGAGTTAGAGGTCGCGCACCACAACCGCACCAAGACCTCTAACGGCATGATGTTCGCCTACTGGTTTTTGGGTTCTGAAGTCGCGCTCTTCTTGATGGTCTTTTCGGCGTACTTCTACCTGCTTCTAAACGGGCGGATGCTGTTTCCCGAAGAGCTGCCGAGTGTGCGGCTGGCGCTCTTAAACACGCTCTTCTTGGTCTCGAGTTCGCTGACCGTACACGTCGCGCACCACGACTTCAACCACGGCAAGCGCCGCACCTTTCTAGGTCTGATGGCAGCTACAATGGCGTTCGGGGCCATCTTTTTAGGGATTACCGGATTCGAGTGGAGCGAAATCCTAGCGTCCGCCGACCCACGCGAAAACCTCTACCTCTCGGCTTTCTTTACCATCACCGGTCTACACATGCTGCACGTCGTCGCAGGGCTGACGATGCTGGGTGTTGCGTTCGTTCGCGGACGGCAGCGCAAGTTTACGCCGAAGCTGCAAAACGGGCTCGAGGTTCCCGTCGCGTACTGGCACCTGGTCGACGGCGTGTGGATTTTCGTCTTGCTGATCGTCTACGTGTTGCCGATCTTTTACCAGGGGCCGGATCAGGTGCGTAACGTCGGCGACCCGTTCGGGGTATATCAGCAAGACACGATTACGGGCGAGGGCGGCGAAAATCCCCCGATTTCCACGTTGCCTCAGTCCACAACGCCTGCTGTTCCCCCTGCAACCGAAGCGGCGCCCGCCGAGCTACCCCAAGAGCTACCGGGGCCGGGTGCCGGTAACACGATCCCTCCCGACAGCCCGCAAGAAAGCACCAACTGAGCGTTACGGTTTGACGCATTCGCTCGCGAGGGTCGCAATAAACGTGCGGCCCTCTTCGCCTGAGAGAAGACCATGAAAAAGCTGTTAACCCCACGCTGGCTGTTCGGGCACCTTTTAGCGCTCAGTTTGATCGTTTTATTTGTGAACTTCGGACTTTGGCAGCTCCGCCGTGCGGCTCAGCGTGAAGCGTATAAC
The DNA here is from genome assembly GCA_963799485.1 of uncultured Trueperaceae bacterium. GTDB lineage: Bacteria > Deinococcota > Deinococci > Deinococcales > Trueperaceae > Truepera. Next base: position 88,323 of record CAWCXJ010000007.1, on the reverse strand, counting down.
GTGCTGCTCGAGTCGCGCCTCAGCGCCGACCCGCAACCCTTCGGCAAACTCATCAAGCAGTATTCTCCTACAGCGCCCGAACGTGCGGAAAACTCGGTCACGTACCGCCGCGTGCAGGTAACGGGCCGTTTTGACCCTGCCAACGAACTTTTGCTTCGTTCGCGCGCCCTAGACGGGAGTCCGGGATATCACGTCCTGACGCCGCTGCGTTTGGGTGGTGGGCGCGCGCTCCTCGTCGACCGGGGTTGGGTACCCTTTGCCCTCGACGAGCCGCCGATAGCGGAGGCTACGCCGCCGGACGGCCCGGTTCAGGTCACCGGTATTTTGCAACCCGCTCAGCCGGGGCCCGTAGGGGGCGGATTTCTAGACCGGCTCGGGTTGGTGCAGCAAGACCCGGCAGAGGGAAAACTCGACGCAGTATTTTTCGTCGACCCGGCGCGTATTAGCGTAGGTCGGCCGTATACGCTCGAGCCGGTCTTTTTAGAACTCGCGACCCAAACTCCCGCCCAGACAACTCAGCTGCCCGTCCCGCCGGCACCGCCCGAAATTACGCGTGGCCCGCACCTCTCGTATGCGTTTCAGTGGTTTTCGTTTGCGCTTATCGGCGTCGTCGGCTACGCTGTTCTCTTACGCGGCGTTTTACGGGACAAGCCCGTCACAGAAGATATTAGGCCGGAGGGTGGCTCGCAACCGGAGGTAGAGAACAGTCTGGAGACGGCTTCTCAAAAATAATCGGTCTTGGCGAAAGCTCAAAGGGGGAGACGATGACCGATAAACCTAAAAACGTACCACCGCAGCAGCAAGACCGGCAACCGGGGCTCGAGGCTGAGATGACGCCCGCGCCCGCGTTCGAAAGCCCCGAATACAAAGGGAGCGGCAAGCTAGGTGGCAAGGTCGCGCTGATTACCGGGGGTGATTCGGGCATCGGGCGGGCGGTCGCGGTTTACTTTGCCCGTGAAGGCGCGGACGTGGCGATTGTCTACCTCAACGAACACGAGGACGCCGAGGCGACCAAAAAGCAGGTTGAAGACGAGGGCAAGCGGTGCCTTGCGATCTCCGGAGATGTGGGCGATGAAGCATTTTGCCGGGAGGCGGTCGAAAAAGTCGTTGCCGAGTTCGGCAAGCTCGAGGTACTGGTCAACAACGCCGGGGAACAGCACCCGCAAAAAAGTATTGCGGATATTACGGCAGAGCAGCTCGAGCGCACCTTCCGTACGAACATCTTCGGAATGTTTTTTATGACCAAAGCGGCGCTCAAACACCTGCCTGAGGGCAGCGCGATCATCAACTCGAGTTCAGTGACGGCGTTCCGGGGTTCCGGCAGCTTGCTCGACTACGCCGCGACAAAAGGGGCCATCGTCGCTTTTACCCGTTCACTCGCGCAAAACTTGGCCGAGAAAAAGATTCGCGTCAATTCAGTCGCGCCCGGCCCCGTCTGGACGCCGCTGATCCCCTCGACGTTTTCAGAAGAAAAAGTCGAGCATTTCGGCGAAAATGTCCTGCTCAACAGGCCCGGCCAACCCGAAGAGATTGCGCCGAGCTACGTGTTCTTGGCGTCCGCCGACGGGTCGTTCTTTACAGGTCAAACACTGCATCCCAACGGTGGCGACATCGTTGGCGGTTAGAGGGGGCTGAAGATGCCGTACGAAAATTTGAGCGACTTGCCGGGTTCGGTGCGGGACAACCTGCCCAAACACGCACAGGAAATCTACCGCGCCGCCTACAACAGCGCCTGGGACGAATACAAAGACCCCGATGAGCGCCGGGGCGACGCCTCGCGAGAAGAGACCTCGCACCGGGTGGCGTGGTCGGCAGTCGGGCAGACCTACGAAAAGGACGATTCGGGGCGGTGGCAGGAGAAATAACCGTCTCCTTACTCCCCAATCTGGCTGTGTTGCGACAAACTTGGCGCTGGGAGGCCAAAAATGAGGGCAAATTACCCGCACCAGGAAAGGCACAAGTCTGAACGTATCGGCTGGCTTCGCGCCGCTGTTCTCGGGGCGAATGATGGTGCTGTCTCGGTAGCTAGCGTCGTTGTCGGTGTAGCCGCTGCGAGCGGTACAACCCCGGCGGATATACTTCTGGCGGGGGTTGCCGCTACGGTAGCCGGAGCTATGTCGATGGCAGCGGGTGAATATGTGTCGGTACAGTCTCAAGTCGATACCGAAAAGGCCGACCTTGCGACCGAACGCCGAGAACTCGCGGAAAACCCTGAGGATGAACTCGAAGAGCTTGCCGCAATCTACACCGACCGCGGCCTAGACGAGCAGCTAGCGCGCCGCGTTGCCGAGCAGCTTACGGCGCATGACGCGCTTGGTGCCCATACCCGCGACGAGCTGGGAATTACCGAAACGCTGCGCGCCAGACCTATTCAAGCTGCCTTCTCCTCCGCGAGTGCCTTTTTCTTGGGTGCGGCGATCCCGCTGCTGAGTGCGCTCGTCGTTCCGGCAGCGTTTGCTATTTGGGGGGTGGCTGCTGCTACACTGCTATCCCTGCTGCTCCTCGGGGGTCTGGCAGGTTTCGCAGGCGGCGCGTCTGTGGTCAGGGGTGCGCTCCGGGTTACGTTGTGGGGCGCGGTGGCAATGGCGCTCACCGCGCTCGTCGGCTCGTTTTTCGGTGTATCGGCTTAGCTAAATGTTACGCCGCCGTGACCGGCGCTTGTTTGGGTTTGACGAGATAAGCTTCAGCTTCCTGCTGCTCCCGCTGTTTTCTGGCCTCATCCCACGAAAGCGTTTCGCTCATCAGCTTAATGACCTTGGGAAGCGCCGCTAACGCCGCCTGTTGGTCTAAAAATGCCAACCGGGTGCGGCGTGCCAAGAAATCCACGGCAGTACAAGCACCTTCTTGTGTGGCGCTGTAGATAACCTCAGCTTCCAGATGCGGATGTCCCTCGACCAAACGTTTGGGGTGTTTTACGGCGTGTTCGGCGATTTTGACGGCCCGGTCGCCGTAAGCGCGGTTTAAGTATTCGGCAACGTCCGCCTCGAGACCATATTGGCGTCTGAGCGAGACAGCACCGTCCGGGTCATATGCCTCGGCCCCGACGAGTTTGAGATTGTCGGTACGCGACGCGCTCGCCTGCAATTTGCCGACTTTAAGCGCCTCGGCAACGGTATCGCGCGCCATTTTACGGTAAGTCGTCCATTTGCCGCCGGCAATCGTAATCAGTCCCGAGTCGCTGGTGTTAATTACGTGGTCGCGTGAAAGCTTCGCCGTATCCGCCGCTTCGGGGTCGGCAACGAGCGGGCGGAGCCCCGACCAGGTAGCCAGAACGTCGTCTTTAGTTGCCGGGACGTTGAAATAGCGTTTCAGGTAAGAGAGCAGATAGTCGATATCGTCTTCGCGGGGTTCGGGATTTGCTTCGATGGCGGCAGGGTTGTCGGTGGTTCCGAAAAGCGTGTACCCGAGCCACGGCAGCAAAAAGAGGACACGTCCGTCGTCGGTTTGGGGGATAAGCAGGCCCGTATCGGGGGGCGAAAAGCGTTTGTCCAGCACGATATGGACGCCGGAGCTGGCGGTCAGCATCGGCGACGCGCCGGGGTCGTCGAGCTGGCGAATGGCGTCGGCAAAGGGGCCGGTCGCGTTGATTACGGTTTTGGCCCGGACGCCCCAAGTTTTGCCGGTCAAGGTGTCGCGCACCGACGCGCCGCTGAGCTGTTTGCCGGATTTAAGTAGAGCTGTGACCTCGAGGTGATTGCCGACAGCGGCACCCTCTTCGGCGGCAGTCAGCGCCAGCGAGACGTTCATCCGGGCGTCGTCGAACTGTCCGTCGTAATACAAGACTGCGCCCCGTAAACCCGCTTTTTTGAGCATCGGAAAGCGTTTAAGGGCCTCCTCACGACCGACAAAACGGCTGCTCCTCAGGTTGGCGCGGCCCGCGAGGGCGTCGTACATTTTGAGGCCGGTCATCATGTAAGGAATCTGAAACCAGCTGTATAAGGGCGTCAGGATGGGCAGCGGGTGCGCCAGGTGCGGCGCAATCTTGAGCAAAATGGCGCGTTCTTTGAGGGCGTCGCGCACCAGGTTAAACTGCGTGCGGTCGAGCCGTTTTACGGCCTGCTCCAAGTAGCGCACCCCGCCGTGAACGAGTTTGGTCGAGCGGCTGCTGCTCCCGGCAGAAAAGTCGTCGCGTTCGACCAGCGCGGTTTTAAGCCCCCGGCTGGCGGCCTCGAGCGCAATCCCGGCACCGGTCGCGCCGCCGCCGATGACCAGAACGTCGAAAGTTTCATCTTGCAGTTTCCCGAGCTGAGCGTCGCGGTTCATTGTGTCTCGAGCCAATGTAACTCAGACCTCGCGCGCTGACTTGGGGCAGCCTTAGCGTATGGAGACCATAACCCACGGTAAAAATTCATCTTTTTACCATAAGCCAAAAAAGCCTCCGAATTCCTGCCTTGCGGTACGGTTGCCGGACATTTTCAAGAATAGCAGCGGTTCGTCGTAGCTGTTTACGGTATAGGTTGTGACTATCCATATTTTCTCAGGAGGTTGATCCGGGCATCATCTCAAGCCTTGGCGCAAGGTAGCGTAAAACCGACTTGCTCTTTGGACTACGTTTTCACTACATAATATGTACTACTCTAAGCTTAGTTGAGGAGGCTCTATGAGCTTACGTGTCCACGGAATCCACCATCTCACCGCCGTTACTGCGTGCGCTGCCGAAAACGTTGCCTTTTACACCAGAGTTCTCGGTTTACGGCTGGTTAAAAAGACCGTCAACCAAGACGACGTGCGCGCCTATCACCTGTTTTATGCCGACGGCGCGGGCAGCCCCGGCAGCGATATCACCTTTTTCGACTGGCCTGCTGCGCGGGAGCGGCGCGGCAATAACAGCGTCACCCGCACCGGTCTTCGTATTCCAAAAGGTAGCGCAGCGTGGTGGACGGACCGCCTCAAAGAGCAGGGGATTAAAGTGACGCCTGCTTCGCGCGACGGGCGCACGATACTCGACTTTGAAGACCCTGAAGGGCAACGTCTCAGTCTGGTTGAAACGGACGGCGTTTCAGCCCATCCGGTTGACAACACGGTCTCGCCGGAACACCAGATTATGGGATTGGGGCCGGTGACGCTTACCGTACCGGGGCTGTTTCCGACCGGTCAGATTTTAGAGCGGGCTTACGGTATGGAAAAGGTGCGGACGTATTCGGGGCCGGACGGCGAAACGCACGTCTTTACGATGAACGCTCCCGGGCCGCAAGGCGAAGTGCAGCTTCTGGTCAACGCGTCGTTGCCCCCGCACCGGCCCGGTGCCGGCGGGGTACATCACGTCGCTTTTCGGATTCGTGACGAGGATGTTCACGCGTGGGACGAGCACCTAAAAAATCTTGGCCTAGCGACGAGCGGCGAGGTCGAACGTTACTATTTTCGGAGCATCTACTACCGCGAACCGAACGGGGTACTGCTCGAGCTCGCCACCGACGGCCCCGGTTTTACGGCGGATGAACCGTTAGGGTCACTCGGGGAGAAACTTTCGCTGCCGCCTTTTTTAGAGGGCCGCCGCGCCGACATCGAAGCGAACTTGAAACCTCTGGAGGTTGAACATGCCAGACGTTGATTCTAGCCAGGTCAGACGCAACGACGACCGTACCCGTTATGAACTCACGGTGGACGGACAGCTCGCCGTGTCCGAATACAACCGCCTTGCCAACGCCGTGATGTTTACGCACACGGAAGTGCCGGAAGCTTTAGAGGGGCAAGGGGTCGGCAGCGCCCTCGCACGCGGGGCGCTCGACGACGTGCGGGCGCAGGGGCTTACTGTTATCCCGCTCTGCCCCTTCGTTGCCGCTTTTATGCGTCGTCATAAAGACTATCAAGACCTTTTGAGCCCGGTGAGCCGCCGCCAGTTCGAGCGTGAAGCGTGAGCGCGCCCGGAAAAGCGTATAAAGGCGAAGATATTACCGTCTTCTTTGCGGCGCGGCGCTGTCTGCACGTCGCTGAGTGTGTGCGCGGCCTGCCGGAAGTGTTCGATACCGATAAGCGTCCGTGGATTCAACCCGACCACGCCGCCGCCGAAAAGGTTGCCGAAGTGGTGCGCCGCTGCCCGACCGGGGCGCTCCACTACGCGCTTTCAGGCCAGGAAGAAACCGGCGACGAGACGACGCAGATAACCCCGCAACCGGACGGGCCGCTTGTCATCCGGGGGAGACTAAGTATCGAGACACCGGAAGGTGAACTGCAAGAAACGAGGGCCGCCCTCTGCCGCTGTGGTCAGAGCAGCAACAAACCCTTTTGCGACGGAACCCACAGCAAGGTGGGTTGGCAAGACGGCGGGACGGACTAGGCTGTCCGAACGACCAAGCCGCCCAACTCGTAGCCGGTCACGAGTTCGTTCCACTCGAGTTTCGGCGCTCGTTCAGCCGTAAGCGGGAGCTTGAATAACCGGGTCAAAAAGATGTCGCTCTCTTGCAGGGCGATGTACGCGCCGGGGCAGCGGTGGTGGCCGTCGCCGAAACTCATGACTGCGCCCTGAACGCCGCGCTCTAAAGGCCGAGCGGGGCAGAGCTGCAAGGGTTCTTCACCGACGGTTTGCGCGTCGGCGTTGGCAGCCCGCACATCGAGGTCGATCAGTGCGCCCGCCGGAATCGTAAACGTTTTGCCCTCATGCTCTAACGTCAGCGTCTTGGCAGCGCGGCGGTAGAGATGTCCGACAACGGGCTCGAGCCGTAAAATCTCCTGCAGGATGTTCTGCCGCTCCCCTTCGTCGGCGTTCACGTAAGTCTCCCGTAAAGTATCGTTTTCGAGCAGGTGCCACGACGCCATCACGATAAACTCGCGGGTCGTCACCATCCCGGCGGCGGCGTAGGTCACGCATTCGGTCAGGATTTCAAAATCGGTGTAGCCCTTGCCGAGCAGGTGACTGATGACGTCCTCACCCGGCTTTTTACGGCGTGCGCGGATGGCTGGCTTGACATCCTGGTAAAAAAAGCGGAACAGCGCGCTCTGCGTCTGAACGAAGCGCCAGAGTTTATCGGGCCGCCACGAAAACTCGGTCGGGTCGCCCTCGAAAAACGTGTTGAGGCGACCGCTCATTCCCGTAATCGACGAGTTTGTCAGACCGACAACTTGGGCCGCAACTCGCGTCGCAAGGCGCATACTGAGCTGGCTCAGGTCGGCACTTTTACGGCGTTTGAGCGTGTCTATCAGCTCGTCGGCCAGCGCTTCCATCATCTCGCGGTAGCTTTTGCTGACGGTTTGCGGCGTAAAAAAGCGGGCGGTCGCGGTACGTTGTGATTTGTGTTCGGGGCCTTCCAGATACAAAATTGGCGGACGCATCTTGCTCGTCGCCTGCGCCGTGACCTCCGCGCCGAAACCGGCTTGTTTGGTCGCTTCGGGGTCGCGCAAAATGGTCCTGACCAGCGCAAACGAGCGTACCGTCCAGCGTTCGCCTTTAGCGCTCTGCGTCACTTCGTAGGCGGGGGTTAGTGATTCTCCGGGGCGGCTGCTTTTACGTTCAGACACACCTTCAGGGTGATGGAACGGGCAACCGGCGGCGTGCGCTGCAGGTTGTTTCGTGGCGTGTGAGGAGGCTTGTGAAGCGTGGCGTGTATCGGTCATGATAAATGAAGCATAAGCGGTATAAGGTCTAAACAGTGTTCGTCTCGCCTTTTCAGGGTTCTAAGGCCGTTGACAGATGACGGCTCAGATAGGGGCTACCGAATCAGCCGTATAGATACGCAGCGCTCGAGGCGATAGATGTCAAACGCTCCTGCCGACGCTTCGGGGACAGTCTTGTCCAGTGCGGGCTGTTGGTTTGGAGCCGACCCTGTTCGCACACCTGCAATCGCCTACCTGCTTGGCGAAAAAGGCTACAAGGCGCAGCGTTTACGACCCAGGCAGCCTTATGCAGCTCCCCCGCCGAATCAGCGTTCCACTCAGGCGCAGCCGTTCGGGTGGACGTCCGGGATTCTTGATTTCTTGCACTACAAACCTCGCCGCCGCCTCGCCCATCGCCTCGACCGGCTGTGCGATAACGTCCAGCGGGGGGTCTACCACTTGCGTCCAGGGGTAATCGTCGAAACTCAGCAGCGACACGTCGTGCGGAATCTGCAAACCCAACTCTTTAAGTGCGCGAAACGCGCCGAGCGCCAGGTTGCCGGTCGTTGAAAAAAGCGCGGTCGGTGGTTCGGAGAGCCCCATCAGCTCTTTGGTAAGCCGGTAAGCGTTGTGGGAGGTCGGGTGAATCACCCGCTGATATTCAGAGGGCACCGAGAGCCCCAACTCCCCCATCATCTTGGGAAACGCGAGGGTGCGTTCATCGGGCAAAATCGTTTTGTGAAAGCTGCCGAGCGGTGCGATACGTTTGTGACCGAGCGCTGCCAGATACGCCACCCCGGTACGAACACACCCTTCGTTGTCGAGCATCACATGGCTAAAGGGGCTTTCCGGAAAGATATAGTCGATTTCGACGACTGCGGTGCCGCGCGCCTGCATCCGGCGAAGATACGCCAGATTCGGCGTCCCGTAACCCGAACGGAGGATAAGTCCGGCGATGCGGAGGCCGGCAAACGCTTTAAGTTGCTCTAACTCGTTGACCACATCGTACTCGTTGTCGGCAACGAGCAGCGTATAACCCTCGTCACGGAGCGCCTTGCCAACGGTTCGCGTCAACCCGGCGAAAAACGGCTCGACGATGTTGCCGACGATCAGCCCGACCGTCCGGCTCTGCCCACGCCGGAGCGTCGCCGCGACCTGATCGGGTTCATAACCGAGTTCGGCGACGGCGCGTTGAACGCGCGCCAGCGTTTCGGGTGCCAGCAGTTCGGGTGAACGAATTGCACGTTTTGCCGTGGTGGATGAAACGCCCGCACGCCGCGCGACGTCGATGATATTGGCCACGGGGCCACTATAGCAGACGTGCATCATGAGTGAAACTGTTTGGTAAATATATTCATAAGGCTATACACACTTGACAAGTCTATACAGGCTGTACTACAGTAATGGTCACGAGACCATCGTAGAAAAGCGAGCGCTGACAGCTTATACTGCTGGATGTTCGCTAATTCGGAAGGAGGGCGGTCGCAAGACCACTGCACATTCAGGTCGTTACGCTCAGGTCGTTTTACGCCCCTCATGCACGTCCTAGGAGATATGGATGAACAAACTCGTTTTAGGAACCGCCGCACTTCTCTTTGCCGCCGCAGCTTCGGCCCAGACCACGCTGACGATTGCCTCGGTCAACAACCCCGACATGGTCACGATGCAAGAACTTTCGACGACCTTCGAACAGCAAAACCCCGATATCAAGCTCGAGTGGCTCTTTCTAGACGAAGGCACGCTTCGCAGCCGCCTGACGACCGACGTAGCAACCGGTTCAGGGTCGTTCGATGTTGTTACCGTAGGTGCCTACGAAACCCCGCTGTGGGCCGCGAACGACTGGATCGTTTCGATAGACTCGCTGACCGAGCAGTTTCCCGCCGCCGCCGAGGGTTACGACCGCGAAGACCTGCTCCCGGCCATCACTGCGATCAACTCGTACAACGACGAACTCTACGCGCTGCCCTTTTACGCCGAGTCGAGCTTTACCATGTACAACAAAAGGCTTTTCGACGAGGCCGGTCTGACGATGCCCGAACAACCCACCTGGGAGCAGATTCAAGAATTTGCCTGCCAGCTTAACGACCCGCAAAACAACGTCGCGGGCATCGTCTTGCGCGGTAAACCCGGTTGGGGTGACAACATGGCCCCGATTACCACCGTCGTCAATACCTTTGGCGGACAGTGGTTTAACGCCGAGGGCGTCCCGCAGCTTGACTCGCAGGCGTGGAAAGACGCGATTACTTTTTACGCAAATCTCGTCAACGAGTGCGGCGCGCCCGGCGTCACCGGTATCAGCTTCCCCGAAGCGCTGCAGCTCATGTCTACGGGTCAGGCCGCGATGTGGGTCGACGCGACCGTCGCCGCAGGCTTTTTAGCCGGAACCGACGAAGGCCCCAACATGGCCTATGCGCTCGCGCCGGTCGGCCCGGTCGACAAGGGCAACGCCTGGCTCTGGTCGTGGAACTTGGGGATTCCCAGCTCGAGCCAATCCCAAGAAGCCGCCTTCAAGTTCATCACCTGGGCGACCTCGAAAGAGTACGTCAACCTTGTCGCTGAAAATAAAGGCTGGGCCTGCTGTTCCTCCCGGCACCCGCACCTCGACCTACGAAAACCCGCAGTACACCGAAGCCGCTCCCTTTGCGCCGTTAGTTCTGCAATCGATTGAAAGCGCCAACCCGAACGACGCCACCGCACAGCCGCAGATCGCCCCCGGCGTCCAGTTCGTACAGATTCCCGAGTTTCAGGGCATCGGTAACGACGTCGCGCAGATTGTCTCCGAAATTCTCTCGGGTGGGACGAGCGTCGACGCCGGCCTCGCCCGTGCGCAGGACATCGCCGACAACGCGATGATAGACGCCGGTTATTACTAAACCCGGCTTTAGCCCACGCGTCTAGGCAGCAGGGGTGGGGTACATAAACCTCACCCTTTAATTTCTACGCTTAACCGTTTGCAGTTGATGGTTGAAAAATCGACTCGAGCCTTACCGCTAAAAAGCGAAGTTTAACCACCGTAAAATCAACCAACACGTTTGTACGCGCATCCCGTAAAACCTGCACAACCCAACGCTGTAACTCGAGGAGGCAGCTGTGGCAACCCAAGCCATGACCCCCGATGAACCCGCCGTAAGCACAAAACCGACCGGCGAACGGCGCAAGTTCTTATCCGCTCCCGGACTCCTGTTTCTCGTGATCGTCACCCAGGTTCCCTTTGTACTGGCCATCTGGTTTTCGTTTACCAACTGGAACCTCTTGCGCCCCGACTCAGCCGGTTTTATCGGTTGGGACCGGATGTGGCGCAATTACTCGCGCATCCTGACCAACCCGGACTTTTTAACTGTCATTATCAACACGGTCGTCCTGACGGTCGCGGTCGTGGTCATTACTTTCGTCGGCGGGCTCGCGTTCGCGCTCCTCTTAAACCGCCCCTTCCCGGGGCGCGCGCTGGCCCGGACGCTTCTCATCTCGCCCTTTTTGATGATGCCCGTAGCTGCGGCGGTGCTGTGGAAAAACGTGATGCTAGACCCTTCTTTCGGCTTTTTTTCGTACTACCTGGGTCTTTTGGGGATTCGCAACTTTTACGCGCTCGAGGCGTTTCCGATGGCGACCGTTATCGGTATTGTATCGTGGCAGTGGATACCTTTTGTGATGCTCATCTTGCTCGCCGGACTCCAGTCCTTGCCCGACTCGACGACCGAGGCGGCCCGCATCGACGGGGCAAGCGGCTTTACCATGTTTCGCCACATCATCTTGCCGCACCTGCGGCAATTCGTTGAAATCGCGCTGCTGCTAGAAACCATCTTTATCTTGAGTGAGTTCGGTACCATCTTCGTGACGACCGCAGGCGGGCCGGGGATTCAGACGACGAACCTGCCCTACCAGATTTTTCTCGAGGCTTTTTCCCGGCAAAACGTCGGGCGCGCGAGCGCCTACGGGATTTTTGCGGTGATTTTGGCGAACATCGTCATCGTCTTGTTTTTGCGCGTGCTGCGCCGTAACTCCAACTCTGGCGAGGTGACCTTATGAGACCCGGAAACTCCAAACTCGGCGGCACGCTGCTGTCGATTTTTACGCTGCTCTTGGCGTTCGCCATGTTTTTTCCCATCTTGTGGATGGTGATGACCTCGTTTAAGACCGAGCAGATGGCGATTACCTTTCCGCCCCAGTTTTTCTTTGAACCGACGCTCGCAAACTGGCGCGTCGCCTTGTTCAATTCACCCTTTTTGGAATACCTGCAAAACACCGTTATCATCACCTTTTTTGCCATCTTACTGTCGCTCCTCTTAGGTGTTCCGACTGCGTATGCGATGGCCTTTTATCAGACCAAACGCACCGATTCGTCGCTTTTATGGATGATGTCGACGCGGATGCTGCCGCCTGCCGGGGTCATCGTCCCGCTCTACGTGCTGTTTTTACGGCTCAACCTGCTCGATACGTACTTGGGCCTGATTATCCTTTACGCCGGGATGAACTTTCCGCTGGTGGTGTGGATGATGCGTTCGTTTATGCTCGAGGTTCCCTACGAGGTCATCGAAGCGGCACGGCTTGACGGCGCGAACTTGTGGCAAGAGTTCATGCGCGTGATTATGCCGCTCTTAATCCCCGGCCTCGCCGCAACCTCACTCTTGGCGATGATTTTCACCTGGAACGAGTTCTTTTTAGCCGTCAACCTGACCTCGCGCGACGCGTCGCCCTTATCCGTTTACGTGTCAACCTTTAAGGCCGCGCAGGGCAACCTGTTTATCGCCAAGATGTCGGCGGCGGCGACCGCCGCCGTAATTCCGGTCTTGATTGCGGGTTGGGTCGCGCAGCGGCAGCTCGTCACCGGCCTGACGATGGGGGCCATCAAATGATTGCGGCGCAGATTAGTTCACCGCTTACGTCCGACGTGCTAGAAACCGCTGAACCGGGCCTTGGCCCGCGCGACGTGCTGATCGAGGTGCAAAACGCCGGGATTTGCGGCACCGACCTGCACATCTGGCACGGTTCTTACGCGCTCGCCGCGTACCCGGTCGTACCGGGGCACGAGTTTAGCGGCGTCGTCGTCGCCGTCGGCGAGCAGGTGCAAAACTTTCAGGTCGGCGCGCGCGTCACCGCCGACCCGAACCTGCCTTGTTACAGCTGCGTCTTTTGCCAGCAGCGGCAGTTTAATCAGTGCTTGAACCTGGAGGTCGTCGGCGTCACCCGGAGCGGCGCGTTTTCGCGTTATGTGGCGGTGCCGGAAAGTGCAGTTTACGGTATCGGCGACCTGTCTTTTGCCGAGGCGGCGCTTTTGGAGCCTCTCGCCTGCGTGGTCTGGGGGCTTAAACAGGTGCAGCTCCAAGCCGGTGACACCATGCTGATCTTCGGGGCCGGCCCGATGGGGATGCTGATGTTGCAAGCGGTGCTGCGCGCCGGAGCCGCGTCGGTGGTTATCGTCGATAAAGAACCGTGGCGGCTCGAGCTTGCCGCAAGCCTCGGCGCAACGACCGTTCAGGCCGACGCTCTTACCCCGGAAGCACTTAAAGACGTTGCCCCTTACGGTTTCGACGTGGTAGCCGACGCCACGGGCGTCCCGAAAGTCATCGAAGGAACGTTTGAATACGTCAAACCGGGCGGCAAAATCTGGGTTTTCGGCGTGGCGGCAGGTGAGGCCAGGGTACCGTTTTCGCCCTTTGAAGTGTTCCGCAAAGACCTCAAGATTATCGGTTCGTTTGCGCTGAACAAAACCTTTCACGAGGCAATTTCACTCGTGCGCGGGGGCGCGCTCACGTTAGCGCCGCTTATCTCGCACACGCTGCCCATCCGCGACTTCGAGCGGGGTTTGCAACTCGCTGAACGCGACCCCAAGCGGCTGAAGGTGCAGTTCGCCTTTGACCAATAGCTTGGGTTAAATAACTCGGTCTTTAGCAAGGGGCGTGGTTCGTTTGACCACGTCTTTTTTTGGTTGAGCCCTCAGCCGAGTTCTAAAAGCGCGAGCGTCGTCCAGTGGCGGATCTCTTCGGTCAGCTCGAGCCCCTCCAAACCCATCTTGTCGTACCAGCCGAGCGTTTTATCCGTCTCCAAAAGTGCGCCGTTATAACCTGAATACGGTTTGGCAAAATAAATCAGGTCGATATGTTCGTGATTCGGGGCGATGGTCTCGAGCTGTACCCCCCGAGGCCGGATGAGTTGACGCGGTTCGGTTAGGGGCAAGGCCCGCTCGCCGATTAGAGCGACCGGCACCCCCGACTCTTCTAAAACCTCGCGCACCGCTGCGTCGTCGGGGAGTTCGTCTTTTTCGACGTGACCACCGGGCGGAAACCAGCGCCCCAGCTTTTTGTGTTTGTGCAGCAGGACGCCGCCCTGCCAGACGACAAACGTCGTCGCGGTAAAGTCTCGAGTTACAGCGGGCAAACTACGACGCCATCATCAGCGGAATGCTCTCCCGTTTTATTCCGGCGACGTTTCCGTAAAGCGTGTGCGGCGTTGCCGTTTCGACTTTTACGGCGTAAAGGCCCATCTCGCCGACCTGCTCGCGCGGCACCAACACCGTGTGATTCTGGTCTGAATGCCCGACCACGTACTGCGAATCGGTCGCCGCTTCACGGATCAAGACGCGCAGCTCGCGCCCGACCCAGCGCTGGTTTTTTAGGTACGACCAATGTTTTTGCCGTTCAATCAGCCGCTGGAGCCGCTCCGTTTTGACCTCACGCGGTAAATCGTCAAAATGCGTGTAAGACGGCGTACCGGGCCGCGCCGAGTACATAAACATGTACGCGGTGTCGTACTGAACCTCTTCGTAGAGCGACATGGTTGCGCCGAAATCTTCTTCGGTCTCACCGGGGAAACCGACGATAATATCCGTAGAGAGAACCACGTCAGGGACTTTGGTCTTGATTTCAGCGACAATATCTAAGTAACGCTCGCGGCGATATTCGCGCGCCATCCGCCGTAAAATCCGGTCTGAACCCGACTGCACCGGCAGGTGGATGTACTTGCAGATGTTATCAAACTCGGCTACGGCGTCGATCACGTCCGAGGTAAAGTTCATCGGGTGCGAGGTCGTAAACTTGACGCGCGGGATGCCGGTATCGGCGACGCGCCGTAAAAGTTCGGCAAACGAGGGCAAATCGTCCCGCCCTAAACCGTAAGAATTGACGTTTTGACCCAGCAGGTAGATTTCCTGGACGCCGTTTTGCTGCATCGCTTTAGCTTCGTGCAAGATGCTCTCTAAAGACCGCGAGACTTCCGGCCCGCGGGTTTGCGGCACGATACAGTAGGTGCAGTGGTGATTGCAACCGCGCATGATGGTTAAAAAGCCGGTCAGCGTATTTGGGGCCGGGGTCAGGTGTTCGTGCAAGTCGCCCTTAAACTCGAGGCTCCAGTACGGTTCCTTTTTCTGCTCGACTGCTTCGATGGCGTTCAAGATATCGGTAATCGCCCCCGGCCCGACCAGAATATCCACCCCGAATTTACGGGCGATTTCCTGACCCTCGTCGAGTTGCGCCAGACACCCCATCATCCCGACGGTCAGGTCGCGTCCGGCAAGTTTTTGTTTACGGTATTCGCCCAACATCGTCACGACTTTTTCAACGGGTTTACCGCGTACCGCGCAGGTATTCAAGATAATCAAATCTGCGTCTTCGGGCGTGCCGACAACCTGATGTCCGCCCGCCGCGAGTTCGGACAAAACGGTGTGGGTGTCGTATTCGTTCATCTGACAGCCGTGAGTTATAACGTGCGCGCGCAAAAGATTCACCTACTTAAATAGCTGGATTTCAGCCCTGAAACGGTTGTCCGCCTATATGGGGTCAGGTCGGCGCTGCGCCTGACACATTCACCTGAACTTTAGCATATGAGCTGACAACTCTGGAAAACGTTGCCAACTACAGCGCTCGAGACGTGCCTCGAGCTTTTCGTCATCCAGCGTAGCTTAGCGTTACGGTTCCGTGTTCTTGGAGACCTGCGAGGTACTTGAAACGATTCAAGAAGTGTGCTAAGCTCTGTTTACACAAGCGGTAGAAAGGTTTTATGGCTACGATGAAAGACGTTGCAAAGGCGGCGGGTGTGTCTTTGGGGAGTGTGTCGCACTATCTGAACGACCGGGTACCGGTGTCGCCTGCCAAGGCGGAGCGGATCCAGCGCGCCATCGACACGCTCGGCTACCGAGTTGACCAGGGCGCACGTTCTTTGCGGCGGGGGCAGACGCAGACGGTTGGCCTGATCATCCCGGATATCTCCAACCCGTTTTATGCAGAGTTGGCCCGGGTCATCGAGCACCGGTTATGGGACGCGGGCTTTCAGATGTTCTTGTGCGATTCGGCCCGCGGCGCGGCGCGGGAGCGCGCACACTTTCTCAACCTGCTCGACCGCCGCGCCGACGGTATTTTGGTGATCTACGACAGTGAACTGAGCGACCTGCCCGACCTCGCAAGAGAAACTCAAACGCCGGTCGTGTTTCTCGACCGGCCCGTCGCCGGGCAGGTCTCGGTAGCTTCAGACAACTATCTGGGCGGGCGGCTGGCGGCTGAGCACCTTTTGGAACTCGGTCACACCCGAATCGGCGCGCTCGTCGGTGACGCCGAGGTGTCGAACATGCGCTCACGAATGGACGGGTTTATCGCAGCACTCGCTGAGAGTGGGGTAAGGCTCGAGCCGCCCTATATCTGTTACGGGGCGCAAGACCTCTCTCTAGGCGAGCGTGCCGCCGAACTGACGCAGCTATCCAAACCCCCGACAGCGATTTTTGCAACCAACGACATCGTTGCGATAGGTGCGTGGCGGACGCTTCTAGGGCAGGGACACCGGATTCCTGAAGACGTGTCGCTCATCGGCTTTGACAACATCGAAATGGGCCGGTTGCTCTTACCACCCCTCTCGACGGTCGCCCAAGACATTTCTACACTCGGCGCGCACGCCGCCGAGCTGCTCCTGAACCCGACCGAACTTCCGGCGCACGCGCGCAGCGCCATCATCGCGCCACAGCTTGTCCACCGGGGTTCAACGGCGGCCCTAGGGGAAAGGAGCGCCATGTAGAGACTCGGCGGCGGTTTTACGTCCGTACACACCATCTCAATTTCACTGGTGAGGCGGAAGGTAGTTGCTAGGAAGCTGGCTTACGAACCTAAATTGCAAATCAAGGAGGAGAAAGTGATGAGAACCCGGTTGACCGTTGTATCTGTAACACTGGTGTTGTTTCTGCTGAGCAGCACCGCCAGTTTCGCCCAGACGGCAGGAACCGTAGGCTTTCTGATGCCCGACCAAGGCTCTACGCGCTACGACGAGCGCGACTGGCCCGGTTTCAAGGCTGAGCTGGACAAGCTTTGCCCGGACTGCACGGCCGTTTATCAGAATGCCAACGCCGACGCGACGCTCCAGCAACAGCAGTTCAACTCGATGATTTCGCAAGGTGCCTCTGTCATTGTGCTGGACCCCGTCGACTCGGGAGCTGCGGCTGCGCTTGTCGAGGCGGGCCGAGCACAGAACGTGAAGGTCATTGCTTATGACCGTCCCATCCCCGAACTTGCACCGGACTTCTATGTTTCCTTCGACAACGAAGGAATCGGCTACGCTATCGCGGAAAGCCTGGTGAAACATCTGCAAGACACCAGCGTACCGACGGACAATGGCGGCGTTTTGCAAGTCAATGGTTCGCCGACCGATGCTGCCGCGCGTCTGATTGCCCAGGGATCGCGTGACGCGCTAGCTAAATCCGGTTACAAAACGCTGGCTGAATTCGATACGCCAAACTGGGCGCCGCCCGAAGCGCAAAGGTGGGTAAGTGGTCAAATCACTCGTTTTGGCGCACAGATCGTGGGAGTTGTAGCAGCCAACGACGGAACCGCCGGTGGTTCCGTCGCTGCGTTCAAGGCACAAGGCGTCAATCCGATCCCGCCCGTCACCGGGAACGACGCCGAGATTTCGGCGCTGCAACTGATTATTGCGGGCGATCAGTACAACACGATTTCTAAGCCGAGCGAAATCGTCGGCAGGGCCGCGGCACAGGTGGCGGTCACCTTCCTCAACGGTGAAACACCCGAAGCCGAGACTACGATCTACGATACGCCTGCCCAGCTTTTCGTTCCCGAGGTCGTTACCCGCGAGAATCTCAAGGAAGTCGTCGTGGATACAGGCATCGTTTCTACCGAACAGCTTTGTACGGCTGAATATGCCGAGGGTTGCCGCGAACTCGGCTTGACCGAGTAAAGGGTTCGGTGGTGCGAAACCGGCTTACCCTCCGGTTCTGCACCTTCCCTTGGGCTGAGCTGCCGACGAGGTGCTCAGCCCGCTTCGACTGGAGGACATCACCACATGACACAACACCAGGCAGAAAGAGCGCACACGACACAAAAACAGACAGAAAGAGCGCACGGGGAGCTGCTCCTGCGTCTTTCGGGGGTATCCAAGAAGTTCGGGGCGGTGACCGCCTTGTCCGACATCGAACTCGAGGTTCATGCCGGGGAAGTCGTGGCCCTAGTCGGCGACAACGGCGCAGGCAAATCGACGCTGGTCAAGGTGCTGGCCGGGGTTCATCAGGCAACTTCCGGAACGATTGAGTTTCTCGGGAAAAAAGTCAACCTGAGCGATCCTAGTACAGCTTTAGAACTGGGGATTGCGACAGTATTCCAAGACCTGGCACTTTGTGAAAACCTCGATGTCGTCGCCAATCTTTTTCTGGGCCACGAGCTGTCGCCTTGGCAGCTGGACGAAGTGCAGATGGAAGTCCGGGCCTGGACGCTGCTACGCGAACTTGCGGCGCGCATCCCCTCGGTACGGGAACCTGTCGCCTCGCTCTCAGGTGGTCAGCGTCAAACCGTCGCGATTGCACGCTCGCTTCTGCTCGAGCCTGAAATCATCATGCTAGACGAGCCCACCGCGGCTTTGGGTGTCGCGCAAACAGCCGAGGTTTTGAACCTGATCGAACGTGTTCGGGACCGAGGCCACGGGGTGATCTTGATTTCTCACAACATGGAGGATGTCCGCGCCGTCGCCGACCGGATCGTGGTTTTGCGGCTTGGTAAAAATAACGGCGTCTTTACCATGGAAAGCTCTCACGAGGAACTGGTCGCCGCCATTACCGGGGCGTCGGATAATTCCGTCTCTCGCCGCGCCGCGCGGAAGCTCGAGGCCTAGGAGCTGTAATGTCTAAACGTCAAACTCCGCTACTCGACCGTGCGGACTCGAGGGTTCGTCAGGACGAGGGGATCGCCGGGGCTTTCCGCGCTTTTCTCGACAGTGTAAGGTCGGGCGACTTGGGCGTGCTGCCGGTCGTGATCGGCCTACTCCTGATTACCGCCGTCTTTACGTCGCTCAATCCGATATTTTTAGCACCAAACAACCTAGCCAACCTGCTATTCGACGCTGCCGCGGTGGGCCTCATCGCGCTTGGCGTCATCTGCGTTTTGCTCTTAGGCGAGATCGACCTGTCTATCGGTTCGATGAGCGGCCTCGCCTCGGCGATCATGGGTATTTTATGGATCAATACGGGGCTGCCGCTGCCGCTAGCCATGCTGGGCGCGGTCGCTACGGGCGCTGTTACCGGTCTGGTTTACGGCGTGCTGCGCAACCGTTTTGAGATGCCGAGTTTCATTGCTACTTTAGCTGGGCTGCTGGCGCTACTGGGCGTTCAACTTTATATCCTCGGGCCTAGCGGCTCGATCAACCTGCCTTTCGACTCTATGCTGGTGCGCTTCGGTCAGCTGCTAATTATTCCGGCCTGGCTGTCGTACACGCTCGCCGTGCTGCCCGGCGTCGTGATGGTGTTAGGAGACTTTGCAACGAGAAAGCGTCGCAGTGAAGCCAACTTGTCCTCGAGCAGTCCCAGCGTGGTCGTGATCAAATCGGTTAGCATCACCGCGGCCCTGGTCTTCGCCGTTTATTATCTCGAAAGAGGACGCGGCGTACCGTGGATGTTTGCCGTATTTATTCTGTTCGTAGTGGTGATGAACTACGCGTTCACCCGCACAAAATGGGGCCGGTCGCTGTTCGCCGTGGGCGGGAACGCCGAAGCCGCCCGCCGCTCGGGGATTAACGTACGGCAAATCCGGCTGACGGCGTTTATGCTCTGCTCGGCGTTTGCAGCGCTAGGTGGTGTGTTTTCGGCGGCGCGGCTGGCCTCGTCCAGCCTCCAGGCAGGTACCGGTGATGTAAACCTTAATGCTATTGCGGCTGCGGTCATCGGCGGTACCTCGCTTTTCGGCGGGCGTGGGTCGGCTTGGTCTGCGCTGCTCGGGGTGCTGGTCATTCAGGCGATTTCAAGTGGGCTGACCTTGCTGAACCTCAGCTCGTCGCTGCGCTTTATGATTACCGGGGCCGTTCTTGCGATTGCAGTGATCGTGGATTCGCTTGCCCGCCGCTCGCGTGCCAGCAGCGGCCGCGCCTAACAGAAAGGAATACAGGCTATGCCCAAACAGCTTGAAGGAAAAACCGCCGCAGTAACGGGAGCGGCCTCAGGCATCGGACTGGCGTGCGTTCGCGCCCTGTTGGGCGAAGGTGCCCAGGTGGTGCTAATCGACCGCGACGAGGACAAGCTGGACGGCCTCTGTCGGGAGCTGGGTTCAAATGCGCATAGGCTAAAAGTTGATCTGCTCGAGCCGACTCAAACCTCAGGTCTCGGGGCTGAAATAGAGAAGCTGGTTGGACCCCTCGACATTTTCCATGCTAACGCCGGTAGCTACGTTGGGGGGCCGGTGGCCGAGGGTAATCCCGATGCGTGGGACCGCATGCTTAACCTCAACATCAGCGCGGCTTTCCGGTCCGTCCACGCGGTGCTGCCCAAAATGATAGAGCGCGGTACGGGCGACGTCGTGATGACGAGTTCGGTTGCCGGGATGATTCCGGTCGTCTGGGAGCCGATCTACAGCGCCTCGAAACACGCCGTGCAGGCCTTTGTTCACGCGCTGCGTAGGCAGGTTGCGCCCCACGGCCTCCGGGTCTGCGCGGTAGCGCCGGGGCCGGTTGTGACCGCTCTACTCGACGACTGGCCTAAAGCCAAGCTGGAAGAGGCGCTGGCTGCAGGCAGTCTGATGCAACCTGAGGTGGTGGCAGACGCGGTACTTTATATGCTGACGCGTCCGCGCAACATCACGATCCGTGACCTGGTGATTTTACCCCAAAGTATAGACATCTAGAGGGTATTTTGGAGTAGTTCATCGCTTTCTCCAAGACGCGTTGTTGGTGCGAGCGAGACACCTGGTGATAAGGTTGCAACAAGGTGGCTGAAGGCTTCGTTTTCTCTACTTCAGGTGTGTACTGTAACTAGCCAATTCCAATTTACCCTTTGGCATACGGTCACCTCGTTTATGCGGCAGCCGCCGGGGGAAGTGCTCGAGGCTCCCCAAGTGGACGGCGGCAACTGGCTCGAGTTTTGCTGTGCGCCGTGCCGATCCAGTTTGGGTGGCGTCGCGACAGTCGTGATTTTTACGGCGCTCTTTTGGAACGAGTTCCTGATGCCGCTCTTTTTAACGAGCCGCGACGCCGGAACGTTTACGGTCGTGCCGACGACCTTTTGGGGGCAGACCGACACCGTCCGGGAGCAGATAGCAGCGGGCGCAACCTCACAGATTTTGCCTGTTGCCATCTTGGCCTTTCTGATTCAGCGCCACATCGTCGCCGGGTCGACCATGGGCGCAGTGAAATATGGTGAGGATAACGTAACGAGCGCGTACACTAATCGTGAAACACACACGACTTTAAGGAGCTGAAATGTCGGACACCCTGACCAAAGAAACAAGCTCACCGGAAACTGCCGCCGAAACGATGATGGCGGTGCGTAACTACGGCCCGCGCGATTACCGCTTGGAGACCATCGCCAAACCCACCGCCGGGCCGGGCGAGGTCGTAATTCACGTTGACGCGTCGGGGATTTGCGGCTCGGACGGCAAATGCTTTACCGGCAGCGGAATGTTCTGGGACGGCGACGACCCTTACGTCAAGGTGCCGGTGACGCCCGGTCACGAGTTTTTCGGCACCGTTACAGAGCTTGGTGAAGGAGCCGGGGAGAAGCACGGCCTTAAAGTCGGTGACAAGGCGATAGCCGAACAAATTTATCCGTGTGACGAGTGCCGTTACTGCAAACGTGGGCAGTACTGGATGTGCGAGGTTCATAACATCTACGGGTTTCAGCGCGAGGTCGCGGACGGGGCGTGGGCCGAGTATATGAAGTTCGGTGTGAACGCCCGCGTTCACAAGGTGCCGGACGACATGTCGTTGGAAGCCGGTGTCCTTATCGAGCCGCTAGCGTGCGCCATCCACGCGGTTGAACGCGGCGACATCCAGCTCGGCGATACGGTCGTGCTGGCGGGTGCCGGAACGTTGGGGCTGCTCAAGTTGCAGGTCATCAAACAAAAAAATCCCGGCTTGATCATTGTCCAAGACGGCAAACCGGAGCGGCTCGAGCTGGCCAAAAAGCTCGGCGCAGATATCGTCATCAACATCAACGAACAAGACCCGGTGCAGAGCGTCAAAGACTTGACCGACGGTTACGGCGCGGACGTGTTTATCGAAGCGACCGGGTATCCGCAAGCGGTTGTCAACGGCCTCAATATGATTCGCAAGCTCGGAACATTCGTCGCGTTCGGGGTGTTCGGTTCACCGACGACCGCCGACTGGTCGATTATCGGCGACCGCAAAGAACTCAACATCCACGGCGCGCACCTGGGGCCGTACTGTTATCCGCTGGCGATCGATTATCTTTACCGGGGTGTGGTGGACGCGGGCGCTATTGTTACGCACCGTTTGCCGCTCAGCCGGTTTGCCGAAGGGATGGAGATGCTGCTGCGCGGTGAAGGGGTGAAGATTATGCTCGAGCCCGATTTGTAGTAGGCTGTGTATATAAGTTATGCCCCAAAACAGCCGTCCTGCTAGCCGCCCGCTAGACCGCGACTTCGCCATGCCGAGTTTGCGCTTGGACGGGCGCGCGGCGCTCGTCACCGGCGGCAGCCGTGGTCTCGGTCTGGGCATGGCGCTCGCCCTCGCGCACAGCGGCGCGGACGTTGCGCTCGCCGCGCGGTCTGAAGGGCAGCTTACCGAGGCCGCTGAGTTGGTTCGGCAAACGGGGCGAAAGGCCGTTATTTTCCCAACCGACGTGTCTCAAGTTGCCGAGGTGCAGAAGATGGTCTCAGGCGCACACGCGCACTTCGGGCGGCTCGATATTCTCGTCAACGCAGCGGGTATCAACCTCCGTCAGAGCGCCGCAACGTTCTCCGAAACCGACTGGGATACGCTGATGAACGTCAACCTAAAAGGTGCGTTTTTTGCGTGTCAGGCAGCAGGTGAGCTGATGCGCGCGCAGGGCGGCGGCAAAATCATCAATTTGGGGTCGCTTTCGTTTGAGATTGTCGTGCCCAATATCGCGCTCTACGCGGTGAGTAAGGGCGGTCTCCGGCAGCTGACACGGGCGCTGGCGGTCGAGTGGGCAGCCTACAACATTCAGGTCAACGCCATCGCACCGGGGCGATTCTGGACGGCAATGACCGACGCGGTCTTTTCAGACCCCGAGCTTTACGAAAGCGCGGTGAGTGTGATTCCGCAGGGTCGTCCGGGGATACCCGCCGACCTCGCCGGGGCGACGGTACTGTTAGCGTCGGACGCCGGGGCCTATATTACGGGTCAGACGATTGTGGTGGACGGCGGTTGGCTGGTTGGGGGCGGGGTCAAGGGGTGACGCAATGACAAAAACAATAGACAAAACGATGCGGGCGCTGGTAATGACGGAGATTGGGCGGCTCGAGCTGCAAACGCTGCCCCTACCCGAACTGACCCGCCCCGACGATGTACTTGTTGAAGTTCGGGCTGCGGGAGTCTGCGGTTCGGATTTACACGGCTACACAGGTGCCAGCGGACGCCGCACCCCGCCGCTGATTATGGGCCACGAGGCGACCGGACGAGTGGTGCAGGTCGGTGAAGCCGTAAAAGGGCTCGAGGTCGGGGCGAGAGTCGCGGTGATGCCACTTTTGCTCGAGAACGCTCAGCGCCGCCTGTTGGGGATGGACGCCCCCGGCGCGTATGCGACGCACGTCGTCTGGCCTGCCGGACGGCTTTTCCCGCTACCCGCGGGGCTCTCTTACGACGCGGGTGCTTTCGCCGAACCCCTGGCCGTCGCACTTCACGCAGCCGAGGTGTCGCGCAAACTCGCCCCGACTTACGACACAGCATTTATCGCCGGGGCCGGAACGATAGGGCTGCTTCTGGCGTCGGTACTGCTTTCGTCCGGCATTTCAACTGTCATCGTCAGCGACGTGAGTGACGCAAGGCTCGAGGTCGCCCGCTCGCTCGGTGTGACGCGGACATTCAGTCCCAACGAGGAAGATGCGCTCGGCGTCGTTCGTGCGTTTACCGGCGGCAGGGGTGCAGACGTGACCTTTGAAGCAGTCGGTATCAGCGCGACGGTCGGTCAATCGGTTGCGCTCGTAAAAGACGGCGGTACAGTGGTTTGGGTCGGGAACAATGCGCGCGTTGTTGAAGTCGATATGCAGGCCGTGGTGACGCGTCAACTCAGCATCCTCGGGACATACGGGCTCACCGACGAAGATTTTCAGGCGGCGTTGGAACTGCTCGCAGCGGGCCGCATTCCAACGGAACTTCTGACGAGCCGACGTGCGTCTCTGGACGATGGCGCAGGGCTTTTCGACGAACTGCTCAGGTCGCCGGAAACGGTTAAATGCTTGCTTCAGCCCCATCCGACACCCGTTTAAGTACCCCGGCAGAAATAACCTCACGTAATAGTTTGGTTTAGAGGTGATATTGAGTAGTGAACCGGCAGCGGCTAGGGCAGGCTGAACGGTGTAGCGCAGGTGCTCGAAACAGCGGCAGGCTTGGGGTTATACAGATTCCGGATAAACCTCTATCATGTCAGCGGCCACCAGTGGAAGAGGGTTTCTTGTGAGATGAGATCGGGTTGGGTCGATAGAGCTTGCAACGCTGATCAAGCGTTGCTTGCAGCGAGCCGAGGTCGTCAAAGAGTGTATTGGCAAGGGGTTCGTCGGTGAGCCGCCATAACTTTTCAGCGGGTTGAAGTTCGGGCGAGCAAGGGGGTAAATCAATCAGGTCGACACCGAGAGGAACCGCGCGCGACCCCGGTGGTAGCAACGGACACCCGGCTCCGTGAGATCGCCAAGCTGCTAGGGGCTTATTAGGGGCTTATGGTGCTGCCCTGAGCGCTGCTAGAGTGTGGTTGGGCTCGCGGCGTAGCTGACGGGGGCTCGAGGTTACAAGGGAGTCTTATGAAGCTGGTCAGCGTCAATATCGGTAAAGCTCAGGCAATAAAAGCCAAATCGGGGCAGACGGGTATTTACAAGCAAGCGACTCAGAATCCCGTTGCGGTCGGCGTCTTGGGTTTGAGGGGTGACACCGTCTGCGACACCGAAAACCACGGCGGTATCGACCAGGCAGTGTACGTTTACGGCGTGCCTGATTATGCGTGGTGGTCTAAGGCTTTGGGCAAGGAGCTGCAACCCGGTACTTTCGGCGAAAACCTTACGGTAAGTGGTTTGGGGAGTACGTCCTTAAGACTCGGCGACCGTTTAGAGGTAGGGACGGTGGGGCTCGCGGTTACGTCCCCGCGCGTTCCCTGCGTCACGCTCTCCGCGCGTATGGGCGACCCGGCGTTCGTCAGGCGGTTTCGGCAGGCGGAGCGTCCGGGGGTGTACTGCCGCGTTTTGCAAGAAGGATATGTACAGGTCGGTGATGCGGTAACGCTTTACCCTTACAAGGGCGAGACGCTCTCGGCAGTAGAGATGTTTCGGGACTTTTACAAACCGCAACTTGACGAGGCGACCTTGCGCCGTTATCTGGCTGCGCCTATTTCAGAACGTGACCGGGCGGAGAAAGAGGCGGCGTTGCAAAGATTGTTGCAAGCTCGTGACGCCGGCGCGGTCTTTTAGCCGGAGTGCCCGGTCAGGCGGCAGAGACTTACCGGGAATCCGGTGCGCGGCTTTTTAGTCGGGAGGTTGACCGGCTTGGGTGAGGGCACGATTTCGACGCTGACGGTTTCGTGTGTCAAGGTGCTGCTGAGGGTGGGGCTCGAGCTGGGTTCTAGCTGTTTGCTTAAGGTGTGACGAATTAGCTGTCTGTTTGTATGAGTTTGCGAGTACATTTGCGTAGCTGCTGCGTTTTACAAGGAAAAACTCGTTTTTTGGCATCGACACAAAGCACCAAAGGGAGTGCTGCGACACGCTGAGCTAAAAATCATGAGAGTGATAAACTAAGCGTCATGCTTTGCCGGTATTGGTTATGAAGCGTTGGGCTGAAACGCAACCGCAGCGCTAACGCCGGCTGATACTAAGACTCTAACTACTAAGGAGACTTTAGGCGTGTTGGCAGAACACCAGACAAAGCCGGTGAAAATCAGTGTCTTGATTACGAACTACAACTATGCCCAGTATCTTGGTCAATGTCTAGACAGCATCTTCAAGCAAGACTACCCGCATAAAGAAGTCGTCGTGGTCGACGACGGCTCGGCAGACGCTTCAAAACAAGTTATCGAGGGTTACGCAGAGCCTGTGGTCGCTATCTTTAAGGAAAATGGGGGTCAAACTTCAGCATTCAACGCAGGTATCCGAGTCTGCACCGGTGAAATTGTCGTGTGTGTCGATGCCGACGATTATCTTTTGCCCGGCACCTTATCTCTTTATGCAGCAAAGATGCGAAACGCCGAGATCGTCAAGTTGCAGGGATTTCTCCAGGTCGTAGACGGGCGGGGAGTAGGGAGCGGAAAACAGATTCCCGGACGTAAACCCGGTGAGGGCAACCTGCGGTCGCAGGTGCTCGAGTACGGTCCAGGCAGTTACGTCGCGCCTCCGACCTCGGGTAACGCCTGGCGGAAATCTTTTCTCGATGCCGTCGCGCCGCTTCCAGAGTCCAGTACGATTAGAGGGGCGTTAGACGCCTACTTGATGGATACAGCCCCGCTGTTTGGGACTGTCGCAACGATCGATCAAGCCGTGGGCGCTTACCGCGAACATGGGGCGGGTGTGTCGCAAGCTCGTGGTGCGCTAACCCTCAAAAATATTCGTAAGAACCTCGCGCGCTACGAGTCGCGGAGTGCGTTTTTACAGCAGACGGCGGCAGCTATGGGGGTAGAAGTCGCTGTTTCCAAGTGGCAAAAATGTAACTGGCGGGTGCTTACCCTGTATTTTCTTATGAGTAGGCTCGACGCCGCTTCACCAGCACCGGCGCTTACCGAACATCTCTTTTCCCCCTTCAAGGCGAAAACGACGAAGAAGCTCACTTTCAAGCTTGCGCTCATGATGATCATCGGGCTCATCCGGAGTACACCTACCCGGACGGCTCTACTCATCACGAGCAAGATGATAAATATGAAGTACCTGTAAATAGCGCTAAAAGCCGGGAGAAAAGACCACTCGAGCAGCGGTAAGTCAACTGACGTCGGCGGTCAAAACGGGCGTAGACTTACGCTGAAGTCATAAGGCATATATCTGTAAGAGTGACACTGACGTTTAGGCAAATAACGGTTCCGTTGGCAATAAGCCGACGCCCGCTATAGTAGCCTATGGACAAACTCCTCAAGACGATGAGACGTCTGCGTGCCCCTGAAGGCTGCCCGTGGGATCAGGAACAGACGCACGAAAGTTTACGGCCTTATTTGCTCGAGGAGGCCGCCGAAGCCGTTGACGCACTTTCAACGGGCGACCCTAAACTCATGGCGGACGAACTCGGCGACGTCTTGCTGCAAGTCGCCTTTCACGCGGCCATAGCAGAAGAGGCCGGGACGTTTTCTTACGAAGCTATCGAAGCGAGCATTGTGGCGAAGCTCGAGCGTCGCCATCCGCATATCTTCGGAGACATCCAGGTTGCCGACTCAGCCGAGGTCAAACGCAACTGGGAGCGAATCAAAACTGAAGAGCGGGGCGGGGTCGAGTTTTCCCCGGCAGAACGGGTGCCGCGTAGTCTTCCGGCGCTGATGCGGGCGGCGGAATTGGGTCGTAAGTTGGGGTGGTCGCCCGGCAATCCTGAACACATCAAAGCCGCACTAGATGAGCTGCCGACTGAAGCGGCGCTCGGTAAGCTCTTACTCGCCGTAACCGATTATGCCCGCGCCGCCGGGGTCAACCCCGAACTCGCTTTACGGCGTGCGGCGGACGCCCGGGCTGAAACGACCGAATCTGCTACGTGACGCTTCAACCCGACGACCTTCTGGCAAAACTTAAACACGCACTGCCACACCGCCCCCGTAAAACCCTGGACTTCCCCGACTTTCGCCGCGCCGCCGTGCTGGTGCCGCTGTTGCGGACACCGGCGGGGCTCGAGCTGCTTTTCACCGTTCGCAGCACTTCGCTTTCAAACCATGCGGGTCAGATTTCGTTTCCGGGGGGGCGGCTCGAGGCGAGCGAAAACGTTGTGCAAGCGGCGCGGCGCGAAACCGCTGAGGAAATCGGCCTGGACGTTCCTGAAACCTCGCTTTTGGGAACGCTGCATGACTTGCCCTCACCCGCTCGCTACACCGTTACGCCGGTCGTCGGTGTCGTAAGGTGGCCTCAACCGCTCATACTCCAAGCTGCCGAGGTCGCCGAGGTTTTTACGGTGCCGCTGGCTGAACTCCTCGAGCTTACGCCCCGGCAAGAAACGCGCCTTTTGGAGGGACAACGCCGCACGATCTATTTTTACGCCCATCAGAGTTCTACAGGAGAGCGGCTGATTTGGGGACTTACCGGCAACATCGTTGCGGATTTTTTAAGCGTGGTGCGTGCGCTGGATGGATAAACCTGTTTTTTGTCGGCGTCTGCGCCTTTGGCCTTTTGTGCCGGGCTTAAACTAAACGTATGAAGCAGGGGTTCAAGGTTGTGCGTGAGGGTGACAAGGTGCCGTTTCAACTCGGGACGGTCGTCGAGTCGTTGCAGGGCGCAGGTCTCCTTACCGACGACTCGATTCGGTTGGCGCGGGCGCTGGAAAAGCACTACCGGGGGAAAAAAGAAGTCAAGCTGCCTGCGCTTATGGCAACGCTGACCGAGCTGGTCAAAGAGGCGCACGGCGCAGGAGCGGCGACCCGTTTTGCCGAACAACCGCCGCCTTTTGCGCCTTTAAGAGTCCGCGACGAAGGTACGGAAGAGACGACGTTTTCGCGCCGTAACCTCGCCGGGACGCTCGAGAAACAGGGCTACTCGTTTAAGGAAGCGAACACGCTGGCGCGGCAAATCGAGGGAGAACTCAGGCGGAGCGGTTCGGGCCTGATTACGCCGCCTGAGCTGGCACACCAGACGGCGCTGGCGGTTGGCGCGCGCTACGGACGTGAGGCGCGTGAACGTTTCGAGGCGGCGCAGGGGCGGCCTTCGGAACTGTGGGTGATCGGCGAGGACGGGGTGCGGGTACCGTACTCGCGGGGTATCCTGGCGCAATCCCTGATGGCGCTGGGGCTCGGCCCGGAACTGTCGCACCAGCTTGCCAAACGCACCGAGGTTGCGCTCTGGCGGCTGGGTCAGCGCGACCTGCCGGTGGCGACGCTGCGCGGCAGCGTCAAACGCCTCTTGCTGCAAGAAGCAGGGGAAGAGTTTTTACGGCGCTACGAGCTTTTGCACGCCCTGCGCCGCCCTGAAAGGCCGCTGGTGATTCTTATCGGCGGCGCGCCGGGGGTCGGCAAATCGAACCTCGCGTCGGCGCTCGCCTACCGTTTGGGCTTGCCGCGCAGCGTTTCGACCGACGCCATCCGGCAGGCGCTGCGTTCTCTCATCAGCCCCGAGCTGAGCCCCGAGCTGCACACCTCGAGTTTTACGGCGTGGCGCGCCGAACTGCTGCCGTCTGAGCAACCCAAACCCAAACGCAAACGGGTCGTGCGCGGCTTTCAGCGGCAGGTGCAGCAGCTGACTGCGCCCTTGCAAGCCATCGTCGACCGCAGCGTCGCCGAGGCGAGTTCGGTGGTGCTGGAAGGCGTTCATCTGGTACCGGGATTTATATCTCTGGAACAAGAGGGTGCGACCGTCGTCGAGCTTATCTTGCACGTCTCCGACCCCGAACTGCACCGCAGTTACTTCGGTACGCGTGAGGTGCAAACGCAGAGCCGCCGCCGCCGCGAACACTACCTCTCGCACTTTGAAGAGATTCGGATGATTCAGGACTTTTGCGTGGCGCAGGCCAAAACCGAGGGCGTGCCGGTCGTCGAGGCCGGGGACTTCGACGAGATGGTCGACCAGGCCATCGAGGTCATCTTGAGCGCTGCGTTGGTCGAGCAGACACCCTTAGAGAGTGAACTCGAGACCCTCACCCGCGAACTTGCCCAAACGTCGTAGTCCGGCTTGACCCAATACCGCGTTCGGCTATATGCTCACCACTCTTGGAACGCGGCCCGTTCGGATGCTAGGCTAAAAAGGTGCAGCGCTACGCGCCGATGTCTATCTCAACGCACCACTTTGGCTCCTTGGTCGGTTGGTTTTTGGGGCTTGCGCTGTTCGGGTTTTATCTTGTCGGCTCGGCAGCGGGAGCGCAGGCAATTTCTTACACCGTACAGGTTGCGGCCTTGTCGGACCAGACGTCAGCGGAGTCGCTCAGGCGCACCCTCCGCGACGAAGGCTACCCGGCTTATCTGGTCAGCGTACCGGGGGAGACGACCGTCTACCGGCTGCGGGTGGGCGCGTTTGCCGACCGGGAGGGGGCGCAGGCGTATGCGGCGGCGATGCGCGGGGTCGGCGGCACCGTGCCGGTGCCGGCGCTTGCCGAGGGCATCCCGCCCGATTTGATTCCGCTCGAGCCCCGTTTTGTCGCACGCTACCGTTTTACGCCTTTTGAGCGGCTCGAGGTCGTCCCCTGGGGTGACGCGGCGGCTCTCAGAACGCAGGGCCGTTTTGAAAACGAACCGCTGATTGCCAGCTACCGCGTGCTGACCCCCGAACTCGCCGCATCACCGTTTGCGGCGTGGCGGGCCGCGCCGCTCCCGGACGCGACACCGGCTGACGCAAATGTTATAGAACGTGTGACCAACTTACCACTTTTCGCAGCAGAAACGGACGCTTTACCGGACGGCGCGCTGAGCGCTACCGGGCAAGCGCGGCTCGCAGAGGCGGCAGAAGCGCTCGGCTTGGGTGAAGCGCAGATTCGTCCGTACATCTTTTACGAACCGGGCCGCGGCGCGCCGTTTCTGGTCGTCGCCGAACGCTTCGACCCGGTAAGCCGCACGGGCGGGCGCTACCCCGCGCTCGGTAATCCCGGCACGGCGAACGCAGCCGGCCCCGAGCTGACCTGGTTCGGTCAAGCACCCCCCGAAACCTTCCCGCAAGCGCTACCCGACCCCCTTTTTTCGCTTACGTCTGTTGTCCAAAATGCCCGGGTCGTTCTGCCTGCGGGCGCGCTGACAGGCGGGCGTTGGCAGGCCGTTCGTGATGGGCGCTACACCGTGCTTTCGGTAAGCTCCCGGCAGTGGCGCGCGGTCGTCGGTCAACCGCTCTGGGCAGGTGGTGATTTTTTGCTCGTCTACGCCCGACCCGAAATTGTGCTTTATCAGATTACGTCACCAGGCCGTTAAAGCCTCGAGTCCTGTCTCATCTCTAAAACCTTTTTATTTTTTTCAACCTCGGATGCCAGACGCTTGGGCGAAGAGGAAGAGGATAAGGTTATGGGCCGCGAGTTTACGGCAGACACTGGCACGAATACTCCAGAAGGAGTTGAGCTGTTGTAGAGCAAGATTGCGGCAGCGTGTGAGTGAAGAGAAAACAGCTTCGATAGACTTTCTGGCACGGGCAAAGAAGTCACACCGGAAGCCGGGATTTTTAGCGTTTTGTTTTGGTGGCGTATAAATGCCCAGCCCCAAGTAAGCTTTGTCTCCGATAAGGCTATGCAAATCGTCATAGCGCTCGTTGAGCAGACATTTAGCAAAGTGACATCGTGTTCGTTTGCCGGAACTAACGCAAAGCGGCAAACTGCGCCTGTGCCACTGCAAATGGCGTGTAACCTAAAGCCATAAAAGCGCTTGGTTGCGCCACCGCGCCCTGAAGTCGCTTCGCTTGACAAGCGGTCACGGGTATAGCGAATTCCTATATGGACAACGGTTGCGAGTCGATCGGATATACGCCGTCATGTTCGGCGCTGAGCAAGGCTAAGTCCGCATAGATGCGTTCAAAATCACGGCTAATCCGGTAAAAGCGACTCAGCTCAGGCAGCACCGGAAAAAGCCCACCGTAGTCTGACTTGACCAGCAAGTACCACAACCCTTGATTTTTCTGCTGCAGTACTTCGCCTACCGGCACAATAGTTAAGAGTTCAGCGTAGCTTGCTCGTTGATTACACTTTTGCGGTAGCTTGAAGCGCCCTAATCGCTGTGCTGCTTGTAAATAGTCGTCTACCAAAACCTATACGGCGGTGAAAATGTCTGTTACAGTCTGTTGTGATAGGAGTTCTTTGGTTCGCATAAACCTGAGCTTCTCTCTTTCTCTTCCTAGCTGTCAACTAGCATCCGAGGTTACTCGTAAGAAGTCAGCCTACTGGCTCAAAAGCACTTCGCTCAAACTAAGCGCGGCGATGGCTGTAGGCGACATGCCAAAACTCGGGTACTATACAAGCCTCAACAGCTGGAAGGTGTTAGCAGGGCTGTGGGCGCTCAGTGATAAACCGGTGCCGCCTGCGGGCGCGGTTTGGGCACATTTGCCGGATTTGCGAGCTGTGCCTGAAGGTTTAGAAGTGTCTCTCCGAGAGCTTTTTGAAGGTGCGCCTTCGGGAAGGGCGCAGGTGATGCTCGAGCTTATAGACCGGCTACTCGAGCGCGAAAAGAGGAAACCGTGAAATACAAGCAGCTGGGTCAAAGTAACGTGCAGGTCAGCGAAATCGGCTACGGCTGCATGTCTCTGGGTCAAGACCATACCGGAAACATCAAGCTTTTGCACCGAGCACTCGAGCTGGGCGTCACCTTTTTCGACACCGCCGACCTTTACGACAGGGGTTTTAACGAGGAGAGCGTCGGAAGAGCGTTTACGGGAATGCGTGAGCAGGTCGTCATCGCCAGCAAGGTGGGCAACCGCTGGCGAGAAGACGGTACAAGCTGGGATTGGGACGCGTCGCCGGCGTATATCCGGCAGGCTATCGAAGCGAGCTTGAAACGGTTGCAAACCGATTATCTTGATTTGTACCAGCTTCACGGCGGCACTTTGGACGACATTGACAGTGTGATTGAAACGTTTGAAGGTCTGAAGGCGCAGGGGCTGATTCGCGCTTACGGGATTTCGTCGATTCGGCCCAACGTCATCCGGGAGTGGGTCAAAAAGTCGAACATGGCGAGTGTGATGATGCAGTACGGCCTCTTAGACCGCCGCCCGGAAGAGTCGGCACTGGATTTACTCGAGCAAAACGGTGTCGGCGTGATTGTGCGAGGGCCGGTGGCGAAGGGTATTTTGAGCGCGTCGGGTGAAGCCAAAGTGTCAAAAGGATTTTTAGACCATACGCCCGAAGTGCTGGAAAATGCGCGTGAAGCCTTGCAGGATTTAGTCACGCCTGAACGCAGCACGGCGCAGCTCGCGCTGCGTTACGCCCTGTCGCATCCGGCGGTAGCGACGGTCATCCCAGGAGCGAGTAGTTTAGGTCAACTCGAGGAAAACGTCGGTGCGGCCCAAGTAGAGCTGAGCAAAGGTGAACTCGAGTCCCTCCGCACCTTGAACACAACGACAACCTACACGCAGCACCGCTAAACCTGAATCACCTTCGTTGCCGGGTCGTGGCGCGCACCACCAGATGTGTGGGCAGCGTCACGTTAGCTTCGGTGGTTTCACCCCGTAATTTCGCCAACAGCAAGTTTACGGCGGTTTTGCCAAGCTGCTCGAGCGGTCTTTTTACGGTTGTCAGGGGCGGGAATACCTGACTCGCCATCGGAACGTCGTCGAAACCCACGACCGAAATAGCTTCAGGGATACGCAACCCGTGATGTTTGACGGCCTCGATAACGCCGAACGCCGACAAATCATTTGTGGCAAAGATAGCGGTGGATGGGTCGGTAAGCTCCAAAAGCTCCCGCGCCGCAGCAAACCCCGTCGGTTGGGTAAAATCGCCACGTTTGAGCAGGTTCGGGTCTACGGCTAAACCGCCTTCTGCCAAAGCGTCCCGGTACGCGTTTAAGCGGGTTTCCGAGGCGAGGCGTCCGGCAGGGCCACCGATAAACCCGATACGCCGATGCCCGAGTGAGATGAGATAACGTATCGCCTGCTCCGTTCCCCCGTAGTCGTCGATGTTGACCGTCGGGAACGGGTGTGCGCCGGGGCGGTATTCAATCGCGACGACCGGCTGACCCTGAAAATCGAACGAGCGGACGTCATCTTGACCAGCATTCTGGCTTTCATAAGGAAGTAAAAAGATAAGTCCGTCGGTGATCCCTTTGAGAAGGTCGACCTGTCTGCGCTCGAGCGCCCCGTCATGCGTCGTCGAGACGAGCATCTCGAGGCCCGACGTTGCCACTGCCTCACTTACGCCCCGCACGATTTCGCTGGCGTACTGCGTCGATAAATCGGGAACGAGTACCCCGACGGTGCGGGTTCGACCGCCTGCGAGACTACGGGCTGCCAGATTTGCCACATAGCCGGTTTCACGAATCGCCGCCCAGACCTTCGCCTGCGTCGCCGCCGAGGTGCCGCCCCGGTTGTTGATGACGTTCGAGACCGTCACGCCGGAGACGCCGACCCGTTTGCCGACATCTGCAAGGGTAATGCTGTTGGGTTTGACGGTCATGCTTTTTCCCTCATTTGGTCGCCGTGGTCATTAGGAACACAACTTCAGCATTTTAGCGTGCTGAACGTGTACACAAAGCCAAAAGGGTTTCCTTGCGGCAACAACGTCCAAATTAGGCCACAAAGCTTGACAAAATTGTAACTTAAGCGCTAAAGTAGCTCCAACTCGCGCAAGAGAAGAGGGTACGGTTACAGCGCAGCTTGACAGCCGTTTTACGGCTTTACAGCTGTTCGTGACGAATTTAGCTTAGAGGAGGTAGAACGTCTATCGCCGTCCAAAAAACCTGTCACAAGCTTAGGGAGTAAATTGTGAACAAGCGAATGCTAGATAAGTTTCTCGTCGCAAGCGTTTTGGGCGTCTTGCCAGGTGTCGCAGCGGCGCAAACCATCGACTTTTGGCATATCCAGAGCACCGGCAACGGCCCGCAGATTATCCAGCAGGCGGTAGACCGGTTTACGGCGGCTAACCCAGGTGTGACGGTCAACGTTCTGCCGATGCAAAACGACCCCTACAAAACCCGGATTCGCACGTCTATCGGTGCAGGCGACGCACCCTGCATCTTCATGTCGTGGGGTGGCGGGCCGCTCTATCAGTACGTTCAGGCCGGACAGGTCTTGGACTTGACCGAGTACATGCAACAAGACGATTACGTCAGCCGGTTCGTTCCCGCCGCTTTGACCAATACGAGTTTCGACGGCAAAATTTACGGCGTCCCTGTAGAAAATACGGCGGTCGCGGTTGTCTGGTACAACAAGGCCATCTTCGACGAGCTGGGCCTGACGCCGCCCGAAACCTTCGACGAACTGCTCAGCGTTATCGATACGCTTAAAGAGAACGGCATCGCGCCGTTTGCTTTAGCCAACAAAACCAAGTGGACGAGTTCGATGTACTACATGTACCTCGTCGACCGGCTCGGTGGCCCCGAAACGTTTGCCAACGCCGCCAACCGGACGGGTGGCAGCTTTGAAGACGAGCCTTTTGTCCGTGCGGGTGAAATCGTTCAGCAACTCGTCAAAGCCGGGGCGTTTAACGAAGGCTTTAATGGCCTCGACTACGATACGGGCCAGTCACGGCTGCTTCTCTACAGTGGTCGCGCGGCGATGGAGCTGATGGGGAGCTGGCAGATTTCGACGGTGAAGAGCGAAAACCCCGACTTTTACGAGAACATGGGTTTCTTTCCTTTTCCCAGCCTCGAGGAAGGCACGGGCGACCCCAGCGACGTGGTGGGGACGGTCGGCGACAACTTCTATCACATCTCTTCGAGCTGCGAAGCACCCGACGAAGCCTTTGAACTCTTGACCTACCTCATCGACGACGAGAGCGTCGATATTCGCATCGCCGACGGGCTGATTCCGCCGGTCGTCGGGGTCGCGGACAAAATCGAGGAACCGCTTTTGCAAGAGGTTGTCGGGATGGTCGAAAATGCGGAGAGCGTGCAGCTTTGGTACGACCAGTATCTGCCGCCGGAACTCGGTGAAACGCATAAAGACCTGATGCAGGCGCTGTTCGGCCTCGAGCTTACCCCCGAAGAGGTCGCCAGCCGTCAGGAAGCCGCCGCCGTCGCCTTTTACAACGAGTAGACGTAGCGAAGTTGGGGAGCGCGCAAGTCCTCCCCAACTCGAGAAAGGCCGCGTATGACGACCCTCCCAAGCACCGCGACCCCGACCCGGAAGCTCAGCCAACACCGTTTCTGGAGTGAGAGAACGCTGACCATCGTGTTGTTTTTGCTGCCGACCTTGGCCTTTATGGGCGTTTTTGTCGTCTGGCCCATCTTTAATTCGCTCCAGCTCAGCCTTTATGAATGGAACGGCATCGACCCCACCCGCGATTTTGTCGGGTTGACGAACTGGGCGCGGCTCGTGCAGGACGCGGTGTTCTGGAAGGCGCTCGGCAACAACCTGACCATCGTCGTTCTTTCTATCGCCATTCAGCTGCCGATTGCGATGCTACTTGCAGTGATGCTCGAGCGCAGCCGCAGCTTTATCAGCAAGTTTTTCAAAACCGTCTATTTTTTTCCGATGCTGATGTCGTCGGTCGCAGTGGGCATTTTATTCAAGTACATCTACGACCCCTCGTTCGGCCTTATCAACGAGGGCTTGACCAATATCGGTCTGGGCAACCTGACGCAAAGCTGGTTGGGCGAGCCTCGCTGGGCGCTGCTATCTGTCATTCTGGTGATTTGCTGGCAATTTATCCCCTTTTACATGATTCTCTTTTACGCGGCCTTAAACACCGTTCCCGGCGAACTCAAAGATGCCGCCCGCATCGACGGGGCCAACGACGCCCGCTACTACCGCTTCATCGCCCTGCCGCTGGTGATGGGGACGGTGCGAACGGCGATTATCTTGTCGCTCATCGGGTCGCTCAAATACTTCGATCTGGTGTGGGTGATGACCGAAGGCGGCCCCAACAACGCCTCGGAGCTGATGGCAACCTACATGTACAAAAAAGCGTTCCCGTCGTTTGAAGTGGGTTACGGCAGCACTGTTGCGTTTGCGATGTTTATTTTCGTGATGCTCGTGTCGCTCTTGGCGCTCGGCCTTAGTCGGCGGCTCGACTACCGGAGGAACACATGAACGTCCTTAAACGGGTGCCGCTCGGCCTGCTGGCGCTTATCTGGCTGGTCATCGCCGCGACGCCGTTTTACTTTATGGCGCTAACCGGTTTCAAAAGCCAGTTCGAGCTTTTTGGCGGCGTGTTCGCGTGGCCCAAAAACCCGACGCTTCAGTCTTACGTGGACATCCTCACGACCGGCGGCTTTTTTATCTACCTCAAAAACAGCCTCGTCATCGTTGCAGTGTCGGTCGCCGTGATTTTGCTCCTGAGCGCGATGGCGGCGTTTGTCTTTTCCCGCCTTACCTTTCGCCTGAGCGGGCCGCTCTTCGGCTTTGTGCTGGCGGGGTTGGTGATTCCGCTGCACGTCACGCTCATCCCCGTTTACCTTTTTACGCGTCAGATCGGGCTTTACGATTCGCTCTGGGCCTTGCTCGGCCCCTACGTCGCATTTAATTTGCCGGTATCGATTTTTATCCTCAGCGAATTTATGCGTGAGATTCCGGTTGAACTCGAGGAGGCCGCCCACCTCGACGGTTGCACCACGGTGGGCCGCTTTTTCCGTATCATCTTGCCGCTCTCGACGCCGGGGCTCGCCACACTCGCGATTTACAACTCCGTCATCCTCTGGAACGAGTTCGTTTTCGCCTTCGTGCTGATTACCTCACCGCAAAACCGCCCGTTACCGCTCGCCATCTGGGAGTATCAGGGGCAGTACGCGATGAATATTCCGGCGATTATGGCGGTGCTGACCCTGTCGGCGTTGCCGCTGATTCTGGTCTATATTTTCGGGCAAGAGCGTATCGTGTCGGGGATGATGGCGGGGGTGCTAAAGGGGTAGGTTGGGTATTTTGAGGTGCTGATAACTGTTGGCAATATGCTGGAAGCGAGAAGTAAGGATTTAGAAGGCAGAATTGAGAATAGATTGGAACGTGGAAGAGGGTTTATACGCGCTCGAGATGTTCTCAAGGCAGCTAAAAACGACCCAAAGCGGAGAACGGTATGACTGGCATGACTAAAAAAATTGGCATCATCGGCTGCGGCACCATCAGCGGGGCGTATTTCAAGGCGGCGAGATTGTTTCCGGTGCTGGGGCTCGTCGCCTGCGCCGACGTGAATAGGGAAGCGTCTGAGCGCGCCGCAAAAACGTGGGGGGTTGAAGCGCTGAGCGTTGAAGACCTACTCGCCCGACCCGACATCGACATCGTTTTGAACCTGACCGTGCCGCAAGCGCACGCCGAGGTGACGCTACAGGTTTTGGCGGCGGGTAAACACGTGCATCTGGAAAAGCCGCTGGCCCTGGACAGAACCGAGGGAAAACGGGTCGTCGCGGCTGCCAAAGATTTGGGTTTACGGGTAAGCTGCGCCCCCGACACGTTTTTAGGGGCCGGTATCCAGACGTGTTTACAACTCG
Organism: uncultured Trueperaceae bacterium; assembly: GCA_963799485.1. Lineage (GTDB taxonomy): Bacteria > Deinococcota > Deinococci > Deinococcales > Trueperaceae > Truepera. The sequence continues at coordinate 50,213 of CAWCXJ010000007.1, read as the reverse complement.
TAAACAGTGGCAAGCTGGGCCGGGTCGTTGCCGGAACCGCCTTTATGATGGTGCCGGGACACGAACGCTGGCACCCCAACCCGGACTTTTACTATCTCAAGGGCGGCGGCCCTTTGTTCGATATGGGGCCGTACTACCTCACCGCGCTCGTACAGCTGCTGGGGCCGGTGCGCCGCGTCAGCGCCGCCGCCGCGATGAGTGGTGAGCGCACGATTACCAGCCAACCCCGTTACGGTGAACGCATTCCGGTCGAGGTACCGACGCACGTTTCGGGAACGCTTGAGTTTCACAGCGGCGCGCTCATCACCCTAGTCATGAGTTTCGACGTAAAGCATCATACGGCTCACCCCACCGAACTTTACGGCGAACACGGCAGCTTGCAGGTTCCCGACCCGAATACCTTTGGTGGCCCCGTCCGGGTACGTCTTGCGGGCGCAGAAACGTGGGAAGAGCTGCCGCTGGTCAACGGCTATACCGACAACATGCGGGGTATCGGCGCGGCCGACCTTGCATGTTCGCTGCTTGCCGAAAGGCCGCACCGTTGTCACAGCGACCTTGCACTGCACGTCCTGGACGTGATGCAGTCGCTACACGAAGCTGCTGAAAAGGGCCAACACCTCACCGTAAAAAGCCGCTGCGAACGTCCGACCCCGTTGCCACTAGGGGTGGCGGCGGGCGATCTGGGCGACACGCTAGGAGCGCTGCAAAGATGACAAAAACTGCGCTGATCAACTGGGGTGGCTGGGACGGACACGAACCCGAAGCGTGCGCCGAACTGTTTGCCGACCTTTTACGGCAAAAAGACCTCGCGGTCAAAGTCGTCTCCGACTTGGACGTCTACACCGACGAAGCGTATATGCAGAGCCTCAACCTGATCGTTCCGGTTTGGACAATGAGTGACATCAGCGACGAACAAGAAGCCGGACTCTTAAAGGCGGTTAAAAGTGGCGTCGGGCTGGCGGGGTGGCACGGCGGGATGGCGGATTCGTTTCGCAACCGTACCGAGTATCAGTTTATGGTCGGCGGGCAGTGGGTCGCGCACCCCGGCAACGTCATCCCCTACAAAGTTGAAATCACCTGGGCCGACCCGATTACCGAAGGCCTCGCCGACTTCGAGATGAACTCGGAGCAGTACTATCTGCACGTTGACCCCGGTAATGAAGTTCTAGCGACGACGACGTTCTCAGGCGAATACGGGGACGCCCACTGGACTGCCGGCACGGTAATGCCGGTCGTGTGGAAGCGTTACTACGGTAAGGGCCGGGTGTTTTACTCGTCATTGGGACATATCCGTAAAGATTTCGACGTACCCGAAGCGAGAGAAATCATGCTGCGGGGAATGCTCTGGGCCGCGCGTTAGGTTGAGCGTCTATGTTCACCTTGTGCCGGCGCGTAGAACCCGGTAGCGTTGGAGGGTGAGTTCGCTGGCGCATGAGATTTTAACTGCTGAAGTCGTTTATAACGGCATTGGTACGCCCCGTGAAGGCGGCGCAGTCGTTGTACAAGATGAGCGTATCGTAATGGTCGGAAGCCTCTTCGACGCTCGCCAAAGTTATCCGGACGCGCCCGTAAAAGATGTAGGGCTTTGCGATTTCGCCGCCGCCGGTCAACGCGCACATGCACCTCGATTTGTCACAGTTGCCGTACTTTAGCGGTTCTTACGAGAACTTCATCCGGCACGTCGTCAAAAATAACGTAAGTCGTGGGGTAGTGGCGGCGAAGCTGGGACTAGCTGAAATCACCGCTACCGGCGTCGGGGCGTTCGGCGACATCGTAGCCGAAGCCGAGGCGATGCGCTGGCTTTTGCAGACACCCGGATCGAAAGGCGTCGCTTACTGGGAAGTTTTCGCGCCGAATCCCGACGATGCTGACAAAGCGTTCGCCGAAACCGTTGAACTGTTGCGTGAGTTCCGGAGGCTCGAGCGCCCAGGCGGTCTCAAGCTCGGACTCTCCCCGCACACGCCGCACACCGTCAGCGGCCCGCTGCTGCAAAAACTTGCACGGTTGGCGGTGGCGGAAAACCTGCCGCTACAAATCCACGTTGCCGAAAGTCCTGCCGAAATCCTCATGCAACAGGGCGGCACCGGGCCACTTTTTGACTTGATGAAACCCTTTTTGGGGTCGTGGAGGCCGAGTGGTCTGACGCCGGTGCAGTATCTAGCCGAGTTGGGCATATTAGACGCCCGCCCAACCCTCGTTCATATGGTCAACGTTTCTGAGGACGATATAAAGACTGTGGCCAAAGCAGGCTGCGCGGTGGTGCACTGCCCGCGCTCGAACGAGGCTTTGGAATGCGGGCGGTTTCCGTGGGAACTGTACGCCAAACACGGGGTTGAAATTGCGTTGGGGACGGACTCGAGGGGTTCTGCCCCCGACCTAAGCGTCGAACGCGAAGTGCAGGCGGCGAGGGCGCTGCACGGCGACAAGGTGAGTCCGCTGGCGCTCGTGCGGGCCGCCGTAAAAGGGGGCAACCGCGCCCTGGGTTTGGCGACGCCCCGGTTTGCTAGAGGTGATACTGTGAGTGAGCTTCACATTTGGGCGCAGCCTCAAAACGTGTAGACCAAGAGACATACACGCGCGCTAGACTCAACTAGATTGACTATAGGAGGCCAAACATATGGCAAATACCATTGAGTTTACCGATGACAACTTCAAAAGTGAAACCGACAAAGGACTCGTTCTAGTGGATTTCTGGGCACCGTGGTGCGGCCCTTGCCGGATGGTCGGCCCGGTCATTGAACAACTCGCAGACGATTACGAGGGCAAAATCAAGGTCGGCAAACTGAACGTAGACGACAACCAGCAGACCGCGATGGGCTACCGCGTGATGAGCATTCCCACCGTCATCTTGTTCAAAGACGGTGAACCCGTCGAAACGATGGTCGGGGCGCAGCCCAAGGGCGCGTACCAGGCACGGCTCGAGAAGCACGTCGCCGCCGCTGTAAACTAAGCGTAGCCGGTATCATCTGGTCATAAACGCTCTCAGCATAAGCGTTGCAGACCAGCACACACGTTCTGGGATGTTAGCTGCGACAATCTGTTCTAGAAATGCCAAGGTCTTACGCAAAAGTAAAGCCGGAGTGTGATGCTCCGGCTTTTTCGTGGTTTTAGAACCTTATTTTAGCCGCAAACGCGTTTCCGAGTAGCGTGCGCCGTCCTCTATCCAGGTATAGCCCGTAAGGGTGTCGGTATGGTTGCCCACTACCTCTAACGAGTTGGGTATGAGTTCGGTGGCGTGCAGCAGGTCGGCGAAGTCCGGCATTTCGGTCTCGCCAGTTTCACTGACCAACGCCGACGCCGCAAACGCGAGCGGTTGGGCGAGGGCGCGCGTTAGGTCGGCGAGGCCGTAAAGCTCATCCGCAACGTTCTGATAGCTCAGGCCGATGACGTTTTGCGGGGCACCTGTCCGGGTCTCGGTGAAGCTTTCATTTTCGGTAATGGGTCGGCGGTAGCCCTGCGCGGTGGCGATGACATCTTCTAAAGCAGCCGCCGGCGTTCCGACGAGCAGTGTGTCGCCTAAAAATGCGGTGCCGAGGTCGAAGGTCGGGCCGACGCGGAAGCGGGTGATGTCAGTGTCGCCGTAACGGTAGCTGCTCCTGGCGACCTGCGCAGAAAAATCGAGAAACTCGGTGCTTGAGAAGCCTTGAGCCTCGAGCCCCCGTAAAACTGCCCCACCGATTTCGGCAAGTCCGGCCTGCGTCGCCGCTTCACCCGTCGTCCGGAGCGCCGTCACCTGCGCCTGACCGTAAAGCAGCGTGTTCACGTCCGTACCGACGGGTTCTAAAACCACGTTCGTCACTTCATCGCCGAGCCAAGCCAAAGCCGTATCAAGGTCGAGGCCGAGTTCTTGCTGGGCGAGGTCTTGAAGCGAAATGCTTTCGCCGGTTGCGCGTCCGGCAAGCTCGGCCCAACCCTCCAAGATAATCCAAAACGGCTTGCGGCTCGATATGTGCGGTGCTAAACGCAGTGCTTCCTTCCGGTACCAGCGTTGGGGCCGGGGCGGGTGTGTCGTTGAGTAAAAGTGCGGCGAGTTCGCCGTCACCGGCTTCGGGGTTGACGCCCAGTCTCGAGCTGAGCGTCAGCGTTTGACCTTCAAAATAGAGCGTCCCGGCGTAAGAGCCGAGGGTTCGTAAAGCTCCGACCGCCTTGTCTAAAAGCGGCCCGGTCTGCGCGTCGGTAAAGCTTCCGCCCAGACTTTCCAACGTCCCCCCGAGCGCCGCAGCGTTGAACGCCAAACTCATCCCGGGGCCGCCGAGTAGCTCACTGTTTTGCCCGTAAAAGTCGGTTCCCGCGAGGTTGGGTTCGTCCGAGCCGTGCGCCCGCCGCACGACGCCGCGCACCGCTTCGGGGTTCGTTCCGGCCACAAAGAGCGTCCCGACCCGGCTGATGACGACCGGAAAATCGCCGCCGTTGCCGACGACAAACAGCGTTGTCTCGCCCTCTTTAAGCCGCACGACCTCGAGGCCGACCTGTTCGCTACAACGCACCAGCAGGTCTTGAAACTCGGCAACTTCCGTTGCCGCTTCAGGTGTGACTTGCAGCAGCGCCGTCGCCGCCGGAACCGGGCTGTAACTGCTCGCCCCGACGCTCAAGAGGGCGCTGTATTCGCCTTCCGGTGTCGCCAACATTTCAGGGTTTTCCGGGGTGTTGGCCTCCAAACACCGGGCAAACCCTGCACCCTCGCCGGTCTGGTTTCGCATCCGTTTTTGCTGGCGCTCGAGCTGTCCTTCAACCCCCCGAAAAAGGTCGCCGTACCCCTCTAACAGGTCGCGCAGCGTGGGGTCGCCGCTCAGTTCGGCAAGTTTTTCCAGTGTCCTTCCGGCGCGGGGAAAGTCGAGGGTTTCTAAATCCCTTTGTAACCGGGTTTCGGGCGCTTCAGACGGACTGTAGCCGAGGAGCAGAAAACTTTCAGCGGGGGCAAGCTGTGCCAGGGGCAGCGCACCCTGCGCTGTCGTCCAGGCGGCTGATAAAAAGGCAAAGAGCAAAAAAGCACGGGTAAGCGGGCGTTTGGACACGAGGTCTCCTTAAAGGACTGTTTCGACGGGTCTGTGCAGCAAGTCCGTGCCGCAAGTCCGTGCAGCAAGCTAGAGAATCTGATTGGCTTCAACCTCTTGCGCCGTAACGCCTTCGGGCGTAACGCGCCACGCGACGTCCGGCACGCTGTCCGACGTAAAACGCAGGGCGTAGGTTTCGGGTGTGAGGTTCTCCAGCTCCCAACGTGCGCCGCTCGGCAGCTCGAGGTCGGACACCAGCACGTTGACGCTGTACGCGCCGGTGCGGGTATACTCCAAACCCATCAGGTGAAACGCTTGCCGGGCGGCGCGGTCAACCTCGAGCGCTGCCGGGTCGGTCAGGACCACGCCACCGGGAGTTCCGGGTGTCCTGTTCGTTTCAGGCGTCGTTTGCGGCGGCCTTGCGGGAGTTTCGGGGGTTTGTGTGCGGGGGGCGCAGGCGGCTAGTGCGAGGGCCAGCGCGAGCGCCGTAAACGTGCGTCTATGTTGGGTCATGCGCTTATGATAGCGGCTCGCGGCTAAGACTGCGTGAAAGGCATCTCAGTTTTTCAGAACTCTGGCCATGTGAAATCGTATTCCTTTTCCATATAACTCCGAGTTTTGCTTCTCTAAGTTTTACCGTTATATCGGTCAAATTTAGTGCTTTCTCTGCTACAGAGAAAGTTACTAAGTCAACGTCTCCATTTACGACGGATGGGTTAGTGAAGCTCGCTATCTTAAACTCTTTGTGATACACCGACGCAATAGGAGTGCTCATGATAATGTATGCACAGCACACCATCCATCTTCTATGGGGAAGTGTGCGCTGATACTGCCCATCAGTGGATAAGACCCTAGAACAAATGTGTTTACTTCGCTATCGTAATGTTGCAAAAAGTTCCTGATGTCTTTTGTGGTTTCTAGAGTAGCCTCAAGCTGTTGAAACCATTCATCCCTACGCTTGATTCCTGCCTTTACTCCTGCAATTTTTCTTAAGCGGTCACACCAGTCAACGATGTCCCACGCGAGACTAACCATATAGTTGCCACGCGGATAACCGATATCCATAGTAACTTGACGTGGCTCTTCAATTTTTCCATCCTGTTCCTTACTTTTCCGATAATCGTGAAGCATTGCTACGAGTTCAGTATAGCGACGGTCTAGCTGACTAAGTATAAAAACCATCGCGTTGAGCGTTGCGTAAATCCTTTTGGCTCTGAATTCGTCCATATATTTACTTTAGTTCTTAAATCTCATACTACGTCCGAATAGGGGCTAAGCCCAAATGCAAGATATAACGCTGCGCCCCCGCCTTCTGCTGATACTTTTTCAAAAGCGCAAACATCTCTCGCTGCAAGGTCTTCGCGTCGTCGAAGTCCAGATACACCGCGTCGCGCCAAGCGGACAGGGCGGCGGGGCGTTCGGGCGCTAAAAGTGTGTAATTTTGCTCGGGTGTAACGGCGGCCTGCACCTGCAACCGACCGCGCACATCGCGGTAGATGCGCGTGCCCCATGAGCCGACATCTTCACCCCGCACCCGCACGACGTTCTGCCGTAAAAGCTCTTCCCAGTAGCGTTCGCGCTCCTGCATCGCGGCTCCCAACGTCTCGGATGGCGTCACCTCATACGGCACAAAAAAACTTTCGGCGCGGCTCCGGTAGACTTTGACGGCGCGTCCGGCACGCGGCACCTCGCGGGTCACCATCAAAAGCCCCAACGCCGTAAACTTGCGGACCCGGGCCAGCATCGTATTAGGTTTAACCCCGGTTTCTTGCGCGGCCTCCAACACGGTGCGTTCCCGGTTTAAGAAAGGCTTGAGCTGCCGTAAAGTCTTCGGATTCGTGAGGGCCGCTGCTGCGTCCGGGTCGGTTACGGTCAGGCTGGGTGATTTTTGGTTTTCCATATCACGCAGCTTACCGTCACACTGAAGTTTAGGAGGCGCACATGGATTTGTTGGCGTCGCAGAGGGCGTATTACCGGGCGAGGGCGTCCGAATACGACGCCTGGTTTTTACGGCAGGGGCGGTATGACCGGGGAGAGGCGCACCGTAAAAAGTGGTTTGCCGAGGTTGAGGTGCTGGCGGGTGCGCTCGAGACCTTTGCCCCACGCGGCGACGTGTTGGAACTCGCGTGCGGGACGGGGTGGTGGACGGAGCAGTTGGCGCGTTATGGCGACTCTTTGACCGCCGTAGATGCGTCGCCGGAAGTGCTCGAGTTGAACCGGGCGCGGCTCCCGTCGGCAGGAATAAACTATGTCCAGGCCGACCTGTTCGACTGGCAACCGGAACGACGCTTCGACACGGTGTTCTTTTCGTTCTGGCTTTCGCACGTGCCGCCGGAGCGGTTTGGCGGGTTTTGGGAAGGCGTAAAAGTGTGCCTCAACCCCGGCGGACGGGTGTTTTTTATCGACTCGCGCCCTGCCCCTGAAGGAACCGCCAGAGACCAGGTGCCGAGCGGCCCGGACGCTACAACCGTAAGGCGGCGTTTGGACGACGGCAGAACGTTTGAAATTGTCAAAGTGTTTTACGAACCGGAGCGGTTGATGGCGGCTCTAGCAGCGTTGGGGTGGCAGAGTAACGTAACTCAAACTGAAACCTTTTTCATTTACGGTGGGGCTACACCTTTGTAACGCGCCCAAACGTTCCGTACACAAAGGTTTTCGGCGACAACATCGGCTACGATAGACTACCTATCAAGGAGGACACATGACAACCTTTAAGAACTCGTTCGGCGCAAAGGACACGTTTTCTACCGGCGCGGGCGAGGTGACGTACTACCGGCTCGCCGCGCTCAAAGAGCAGGGTATCGGGGAGGTGGACAAGCTGCCCTTTTCGATCAAGGTGCTGCTCGAGTCCCTGCTCCGCAACGAAAACGGTTACGACGTGACCGACGAAGACGTACGCACGCTTGCCGCCTACGACGCGAAAAACCCTGCCCAGGTCGAGCTGCCGTTCAAACCGGCCCGTGTGATTTTGCAGGACTTTACGGGTGTTCCGGCGGTCGTCGATTTGGCAGCCCTCAGGAGTGCGATGGAGCGGATGGGCGGCGACCCGCAGGCCATCAACCCGCAGATTCCCGTGGATTTGGTCATCGACCACTCGGTTCAGGTGGACGAGTACGACTCGCCCTTTGCGTTAGCGAACAACGCCGCTATCGAGTTTGAACGCAACCGCGAACGCTACGAGTTTTTACGGTGGGGGCAAAAAGCCTTCGATAATTTCGAGGTCGTCCCGCCCGCGTCGGGGATTGTCCATCAGGTGAACCTCGAGTACATCGCCAAGGGCGTCCAGACAAGTGAGCAAAACGGCACCGAGGTTATGTACCCCGATTCTTTGGTCGGCACCGACTCGCACACCACCATGATCAACGGCCTCGGCGTGGTCGGTTGGGGCGTCGGTGGTATCGAAGCCGAAGCGGTGATGCTCGGGCAGCCCATCTATATGCTCACGCCCGAAGTCGTCGGCTTCAAGATTACCGGCAAGCTTCCCGAAGGCTCGACCGCGACCGATTTGGCTTTGGTCGTCACGCAGATGCTCCGGCAGCACGGCGTCGTCGGCAAGTTCGTCGAGTTTTACGGGCCGGGACTCTCTACGATGTCCTTGCCCGACCGCGCCACGATTGCCAACATGGCCCCCGAATACGGCGCGACGATGGGCTTTTTCCCGGTAGATGAGGAAACGCTGCGGTATTTACGGCAGACGGGGCGGCTCGAGGATGAAGTCGAGGCCGTCGAAGCGTACAGCAAGGCGCAGGGGCTATTCCGCACCGACGACACGCCCGACCCCGCGTTTCAAGATACGCTCTCACTCGATTTGGGGACGGTGCAGCCGTCTTTAGCCGGCCCCAAACGCCCACAAGACCGGGTGCTCTTAGCGACATGAAGCGCGAATGGCAAGAAGGCTTGCAAAAACCTGTGGACGAGCGCGGTTTCGGCCTTTCTGATGAACAACTCGCTAAAACGGGGACGCTCAAAATGGAAGGGCAGGAGGTTCAGCTTAAACACGGAGACGTGGTCATTGCCGCCATTACAAGCTGTACGAACACCTCGAACCCGTCGGTGATGATGGCGGCGGGTTTGGTCGCCAAAAAAGCGGTCGAGGCGGGCCTTACCGTAAAACCTTACGTTAAGACCTCGCTCGCCCCCGGCTCGAAAGTCGTCACCGAATACCTGGACGATACCGGCCTGACGCCGTATTTAGAACAGCTCGGCTTTTACACCGTCGGTTACGGTTGCACGACCTGCATCGGGAACTCGGGGCCGCTGCCTGAACCCGTCGTCGAAGCGATTAACGGGGGCGATCTGGTCGCAGCGTCGGTGTTGTCGGGCAACCGCAACTTCGAGGGCCGTATCAATCCGCACATCCGGGCGAACTATCTGGCCTCACCGCCTTTGGTCGTCGCTTACGCCATCGCCGGAACGGTAGACATCGACCTCTCGACCGAACCGCTCGGTCAGGACAAAGACGGACAAGATGTTTTCCTAAAAGACCTCTGGCCCGACTTTGCAGAGATTACCGAGGGGATGAACCGCGCCATCACGCCCGAAGTCTTTAAGCGCCTCTACGACGGAATTGAACAATCGAACGAGACGTGGAACCAGATTCCGGTCAAGGGTGGCGACTTGTTCGCTTGGGACAGAGACAGCACCTACATTCAGGAGCCGCCGTTTTTTGAGGGTATGACGATGGATTTGGAACCCATCCGCACTATCGAAAATGCAAGGGTTCTCGTCAAAGTCGGCGATTCAGTGACGACCGACCACATCTCACCTGCGGGCGCGATCGCCAAAACGAGTCCGGCGGGGCTGTACCTTCAGGAGCAAGGGATTGAGCCTAAAGACTTTAACTCGTACGGCTCGAGGCGCGGCAACGACCGGGTGATGACGCGCGGGACGTTCGCCAATATCCGCCTCAAAAACCAGATGGCACCCGGCACCGAGGGCGGCTACACCACGTATTTGCCGACCGGTGAAGTGACGAGCATCTACGAAGCGTCGCTAAAATACGGCGAAACGGATACGCCGACGATTGTCTTGGCGGGTAGCGACTACGGGATGGGGTCGTCGAGGGACTGGGCCGCCAAAGGCACCTTTTTGCTCGGCGCGAAAGCCGTGATTGCCGAGTCGTATGAACGCATCCACCGCTCGAACTTAGTTGGCATGGGCGTGTTGCCGCTTCAGTACGCCGACGGTCAAAACGCCGAATCGCTCGGTCTGACGGGTCAGGAGACGTTTACTATTCACGTTTCGGACGATGTGAAGACCAAAGAGCGCCTTACAGTCAGTGTGACAAAAGAAGACGGCAGCAGCGCGGAGTTTGAAGTCGTCTGCCGCCTCGATACGCCGGTCGAAATCGACTACTACCGTAACGGCGGGATTTTGCATACGGTGCTCAGGTCGATTATGCAACGCGAAAAAGCGCAAGCCGGAGCGTAAAAGTCCAACAAGTAAAAGTCTAACAAAAGGTTTAGTAAGAAGCCGCACCCGGACTCGAGCCGGGTGCGGCTTTCTCGTAACTCAACACCGTTTGACGGCTAGGCCATCCGACCCTCCATAGTCTTGTATCTGCATATGTTCAGATATGACAACGGTATGACAACGGTATGACAACGGTATGACAACGACAACCGGCCTCAGCGAAGAAATTACCGCCTCACCTGCCGAACTCTTCCGCACGTCGGGGCTTTACAACCGCTTTGAAATCGCCTACGCGACCTTACAGATTGAGAGCGGTGAACCTGCCGAGCTGCGCGTGGGTAGCGCTCGCTGGAGACGGTACAGGGCGGGTTGAAGTCTCGAGCTGGTAAACTCGTCTGGATGCGGAGTTTGGTTTTTACGCTGCTAGCCTTTAGCTCGACAGGTCTTTTTATCGGGACGTCTGTTTCGGACACCTCTGCAAAACCTCGAGTAGACGACGCGTCAGCCCAGGCCACACATCAGGTCTTCAGGGGCGAGCAGATTTTTGCGCTGCGCTGTGCGGTCTGCCATGGTGACACTGGCGGGGGTTTGGACGAGGCCCGCCTTGCGTTTCCCGAAGATCACCGCCGCTGTGAGAGCTGTCATAAACCAGGTAATCCCAAACTGCAAGCACAGATGGGTAACCGTAGCTTCGAGTCGGTCGGGGGTCGGTCGGTCAGAGGAAACGCGTTTTCTATCGGGGTTGCGCCGCCGCTACAGGGCAAGAATGCACGCGAGGCGTTCCAGAATGCAGCAGCGCTACAGGCTTTCATCCGTGCAGCGATGCCGCGGCACGCACCGGGGACGCTGAACGATGAGCAGAGCTACGCGCTGACCGCGTTTATTCTCAAATTAAACCGCGCTCCCCCGGAAGAGTCACTCAACCGGAAGAACGCGGCAACGTTTGAACTACGTTAGAGCCTAGCTGCGAACGTCGAGAACGTCCCGCACAGCGTCACCCAAAAGGTTCCAACCGAGAACGAACAAGACGATAATCAGCCCCGGCCAGAACGACACATACCAGTAGGCAAAGGGTTGTCCGGGCGGCCCCTGGAGCCAACCACGCGCGAAGTTGATCATCTGGCCCCAGTCGGCGTACCCAACGGGCGCGCCGAGCCCTAAAAAACTCAGTGCGGCAACCGAAAGAACGACCGAGCCGATATCCAAACTTGCAATAATCAGCAGCGGGCCTATAGAGTTGGGCAGGATATGACGAAAGATCAGTCGGCTGTTTCCCGCACCGAGCGCGCGCGCACCATCTATAAACTCACGTTCTTTAAGTTGCATTACGTCGCCACGCAGCAAGCGGGCATAGGTTGCCCAGCCGAAGATGGAGAGGGCGAGGATGACATTGGTCAGGCCTTGACCTAAAATGGCGACGATAACGATAGCGAGGACGAGGCCCGGAATGGCAAAGATAATGTCAACAAGCCGCATCAATATATTGTCTATCCAACCTCCGAAAAACCCGGAGATGCTGCCGACGATGATGCCTACGAGAACGCTGAACCCGGTGACGATAACGCCCGCATAAAAGGCCGAGCGCGCACCCCAGATAAGGCCGTAGTAGATATCGTAACCGCCGCCTGTGGTGCCTAGAAAAGTTCCTTCCGAGGCAGGCGTCGGAATAGGGGAGTAAGACACGCGGGGAATATCGAAGCAGGCGCTAGGTGGCAGCACGACGGCGCGCCAAAAAACTGCCTTGAGTGGGTTACGAACGTCTGTAACCGTAGAGGCCGACAAACCGAGGTCGCGCACACAGGTGTTGCGGGTGTTGATAAGCTGATATGAGGTAAGTGGCGCAGCAAAAAGGGCAATAACTACAAAAGAAATCAAAAGCAGCGCACCGACGACCGCAAGCGGGTTGCGCCGAAAACGTTTCATCGTTTTTGACTTCCACCAGTTGCTCGAGGCCGCCTTTTGGAGCATCACCTCGTCTTCGGCGTTCATTCCGCCTGCGCCGGGTTGGGTGCTGTCCATCAGTACCGTATCCTTGGGTCTACGACCGCGTAGAGAATGTCGACGATAAGGTTGCCGATGACAACCAGAAGGCCTACAAAAACCGCGCCCCCCAGTACGGCTGCGTAGTCGAGCTGCACAGCGGCGTCTGCAAGCCATTTACCGACGCCGGGCAGCGCGAAAATCGTCTCGACAATCACCGAACCGTTAAGGAGTCCGACCAAAGTAAAACCGGAAAGGGTAAGAACCGGAATGAGCGCGTTTCGCCGCGCGTGCTTGTGGTTGACCACCGAGTTCGACAGCCCCTTGGCCCGCGCCGTCCGCACATAGTCTTGTGATAGCGTATCCAAAAGCGACGAGCGCATCACCCGCACAATCTGCGCGCTGATCACCAAAACGAGCGTAGATACCGGCAACACGAGGTGCATCAGCGCGTTCCAGAAAATGTCAAAACGACCGTTGAGGAGTGCGTCCAGCGTCATAAAACCGGTGTAGCGCTCGAACTCGGGCCTGATCACCGCCCGCGCAAAATTTGAAGACAACTGACCCAAACCAAACAGGTTAAAGCCGCCGTAAAAGATGATAAGTAACCAGATGGCTAATACGAACGTCGGCAACGACCAGAAAAAGATGGACGTGACACGCGACACCTGATCGATAAAACGGTCACGGTTTAGGGCGGCGGCGGTGCCGAGCCAAATTCCAAAGCCGATGGTCGGAATCAGTGTCAAGACAGCCAGCTCGATAGTGTTGGGTAGCCGCTGCGCGATAGTTGTCAAAACGGGCTGATTGGTGACTCGAGAAAAACCCAAGTTACCCTGCAAAGCCTGAGACAGCCAGTTCCAGTACTGCACGTACCAGGGATCGTTAAGGCCGTACTGCTCGATGATGGCGTCGATATTGCGGAGCTGCACCTCTGAGGTAACGAAGGTAACAGCGCGCTCGTAGGGGCTGAGAAGTTGCATAAGTAAAACGATAAAGAGTGTGACACCGATAAAGATGACCGGCAAAAACAGAATGCGCCGAACGACAAAAGCAAACACGTGACCCCTCCTTACAAAAAAGGGGAAGGGCTAGACCCTTCCCCTACAGCACTTTTAGTTCTTGGAGAGGTTTTTCCAGAGGTAAGTACCACTTAGCATGGGATTGTAGTAGGTGCCTTGCAAGTTGCTGCGGCGAACAATGAAAGGAACGCCCATAGGGGTAAGCACATAAGGTGCAAGCTCATAGGCGCGTTGACCGATCTGACCGTAGAGTCTGGCGCGCTCTTCTTCATCGAAAGAAGTCCGCGCTTGCTGATCCCACTCGTTGATCTGCGGGTCGGAGAAGCTCGACTGATCGGCGTAGTAACCACCCTCGGCGTAGAACGTGTGGATGTAGTTGTCGGGGTCGGCGTAATCAGGAACCCAAGAAATGGCCGAGACGGGTAAGAGGTTCTGACCGCGCTGGTCTAAAAAGTCGGGCCACGCGATACCGCGCACGTTGATACGGAACTTCGGGTTCAAGAACTCGAGGTTTGCTTTGAGGATTTGCAAAGCTGCTTGACGCACGTCGTTACCGGTATTGTAAGCGAGCGTCATTTCAAAACCGTTTTCCCAAACCTGACCGTCCCAGGCCGCGCGGCAAGCTTCCTCGGCAGCACCGGGGTCGTAGTTGTAGGTCGGGATTTCAGGGTCGTAACCGAGGTACGAGGGCGGCAACGCCATGGTAATCTGCTGACCTTGGCCCTGAAGCAGCTGATCGATATACGCTTGCGGGTCGAACGAGTAGTTAAAGCACTTACGCACGTTTACGTCGGTAAAGAAGTCCGGAGGGGATGCCCTGACCGTCGAGCTGACCCGAACCGATGTTGGGGTTATTATTGGGCTCAACAGCTTCGTTTAGAAAGATCGCGCCTACGTTGACTGAACTCCAATCAAGGCTCGGATCGGTAGCGGCATCTTCGACGGTGATACCTGATTGCCCCTCAACTTGTCCCAAAGCGGAGCGCTCGAGGTAAACGCTGTCGGCGTCGCCCTGTTGCAACGCTAAAATGCGCGGCGCGGCGTCCTCGACAAGCTGAATCTGAACGTTTTTAATAGCAGGCGCTTCACCCCAGTAGTCCGGATACGCTTCGGCGATCACGCTGGTGCCCACATTCCAGTTTACGAGTTGGTAGGGGCCGGTGCCGCTCATATTGCTCTGCAGGTACGATTCGCGTAAATCGACGCCGATCCAGTCGCGCCAGGTGGCTTCGGTGCCGTCCCACATACCGTTCTCTACCGCCCACGCTTTGTCTACGATAGACGCAGCAGAAAAGAGCGTTTTCGGGAAGAAGGTCGGGTCGGCCTGTGCCAAGTTGAACTGTACGGTAAGCCCGTCGGGGCCGTCGGGACATTCGACGCTGTTGTCTATCGTGGCAAAAAAGTCGGCGTACTGCTGATCGGTGGCACCTTCGCCGAGTTCGGTGTTGGCGTCCGAGTAGTAGCCCGTCAAGGGCTCCATCAGAATCCACGCGCCGGAGTCGGGGGGGTTGACGACTAGCGCGCGTTCGTATGAATACTCGACGTCTTTACATGAAAAAGCGTTGCCGCTATGAAAGGTCACACCTTCGCGCAGGTCAAAGGTGTAGGTAAGGTTGTCGTCTGAAACCTGGTAGCCGGTGGCGAGCACCGGCTCATACTCGGTGACGCTTTCACCTTGGTAACCGTAAAGCTTTTCGTAAACGTTCTCGATAATCTGGCCTGAAGAAGTGTCATAGGCCTGCACCGGGTCGAGCGTATCGACCTCACCGATGCCCTGTTCGATGTAGGTGTCTTGGGCGCTTTGGGCGAGCGCTGCACTTAGCCCGAGGGGGGCTAGGAGTAGTAACATTTTTTTCATCTAAACTCCTTGATCTTTTCGTCTCGAGTTTTTTGGTCGGCGTTACGAGAAAATGGTTGCACCAAGCCCAGCTTGGCTTTACAGCTGTCGCTGCTACGCCTATGACAACGGCTCTCCCTCCTGAAGTCGGTGCTTAAATGCACCTGAAAACTGTTGCGTGTAGTTTAACAAAATTGTCGGCTCTAAAGTGAGTGTCTGGCAAATCTTTGCTAACGCTCGAGAATCCGGCAGGGCGGTTTCGATGTGAAAGTCCGGGGGCGCAGCTACTTTGTTCAACAAAGCCCTATAAGCAAAGTCCGGTAGTAGCGTAGACTGGCAGAGTGAAACGCACATGTTTACGGCAATTGAAACGCTTACCGCTGACAGTGGTTGTGCCGCTGCTGGCGGCGCTCGCAGGTTGCGCCGGACGCGGCGACGCACTCGCCCCGGTCGTAACGATTACCGAACCGCAGGGCACCTCCGTTCGGGCTGAAAGCGACCTGCAAATCGTCGGTTACGCGATGGACGATGTGGGCGTAGCGAGTATCCGGGTCGATGATACCGAAATTCTAGACGCGCCCGGATACTCGGGAGAGCGCGGCAAAAAACTCATCAATTTCGGCTTTCGCCCGCGTCAGGTGCGTGAAGGTCTGTGGCGTTCGGAAATTCTAGTCACCGACGTAGACGGACGGGCGACGGCGCTGACTTTCCCTCTGGAGATCGACGGGACTCCGCCGACGGTCACGCTGAGCGGCGTCGAGAGTTTGGGCGCTGGGCGTACCCGCGTTTCGGGAACGGCCCAGGATAACGACCTGGTAAGCAAGATTGCGGCGGGGGAGACGGTCTACTCGTTTGCTCCGGCAGCGCAGGTGCCTTTTACCTTCGAGGTCACAGGCGACGTCGAAATCACCGTGACCGACCAGGCGGGTAACGTTACGGTGTTTCGCCCTTAAGGTGCTGCGCCCCTTGACCTACCGATGAGCTTACCGATTCGTACCGACGAACTATTCGGGTCGCTCCCGGCGGGTGGGGTGCGGGGGCTCGAGACCCGGCACGGCAACGCCGACCTGATCCGCGTTTTGGGCGCGTTAGGGATTGCCGGGCCGTTTGAAGTGCTGAGCCCGTGGGAGTTGCGCGCTCCGGACGGTCGCCACCTGATTAACGCAGGTGGTTACGCGGCGCTGCCCTTTGGCGAGTTGTACCCGCCGCTCGTAACGTTTGTGCAGCGCTACTTTCGTGAAAACCGGGGGATGGGCCTGCCGCAACAGTCGGCCTCGGCGTGGCGGGCGGCGCTCGCAACCAACCTCGTCGCGCTGCTCGCCAGGCACGCGCCGAGCCACTACGACTCGCAGGTGTTTTTCTCGAACAGTGGCGCAGAGGCCATCGAGACGGCGCTCAAACTCGTCCGGGCTGCCCGGCCCAAAGCGCCCAAAATCATCAACTTTACGCGCGGCTATCACGGTAAGACGTTCGGCGCACTGTCCTTAACGCCTAATGAAGAGTATCAGGAGCTCTTTCGGCCTCTGCTGGATGATGTGCTGACGCTCCCTTACGGCGACGCGCAGGCGCTCACCGACGCGCTTGCCCGACATGGTAAGGCAGTGGGCGCGGTTGTCGTCGAACCCATTCAAGGCGAAGGCGGCGTCATCACCCCGCCGCCCGAGTTTTTGCCCAAAATTATCGAACTCGCTCAAAAATACGGGTTTTTAGTCGTTGCCGACGAGATTCAAAGTGGTCTGGGACGGTGTGGTTACGACTTCGCCAGTGTTGCGCTTGGTTTGGAGCCCGATATTCTCACCCTCGCCAAACCGCTCGGCGGCGGCCTCGTCCCCGTCGGCGCAACCATCGCCCGGCGAGAAGTGATGCAAAAGATGCTCGGCGGGCTCGCCAGCAAACGGCACTCGAGCACTTTCGGCGGCGGTTCGCTGGCGATGGCAGTCGGACTTAAATCGCTTGAGCTGATCGAAGACGAGGGCTTGACTGAACGCGCGCGTGTGCTGGGCCAACGGGGACTGATGAGGCTCGAGGCTCTCGCTAACACCTATCCGGACTTTTTCGGTGCGGTGCGCGGTGCGGGAATGCTCTTTGCCGTTCAACTCCGCGCAGTGTTGCCGCCTTTGACCCGGTTGGGGCTCGGCGCTGAACTCACCGCCCAGCTCGGCAGCGCGCTCGCCCTAAGAACCCTGCACTACTCGGGAGTTCATGCGTGCTATACGCTTAACGCCAGCCGCACCGTGCGCCTGACGCCGGCGCTCAACCTGCCCGACGCTGTGTTCGACGAGCTTTTCCGGCGGTTGGAGGTGGCGGCGCAGAGGCCACAAAAAACGCAGCTTGTCCGCACGCCGCCCAAAGTGCTCCTCGAGCTTGCCCGCCTCGCGCTGCGCGGCTGACACTGAAACCCCGGAGCCCGGAAGCTCATCTCATGTTTCGGTAATTTTGACGTCTATTATGTAGGCAAAGGGGGGAAGATGGCAGGACTCGATATGTTCGTGGGTGGGGCGATGCTGGTTTTAAGCCTGATTTTTCTGGGCTACGGGATTCGCAGCGGCGCGCGAAACAAAGACCTCATCACCGGCAAAAACCATGCGGGTGTTTACATCCTGGTAGGATTCGCACTTTTAGCGATGGGGATTATGGTTTTTCTGCTCGGTGTTTTTCGTCCCATGCAGTAAACCCACGCGGTAACTTCATGCAGTAAACCCACGCAGAAAAAAGTGTCAGGACGCGGCAACCTCGACGCGGTCGCGGCCCGTTTGTTTGGCTTTAAGGAGCGCCTGGTCGGCGGCCTCAAGCCAGTGATGCAGGTTCTCTTCGCCGACCGGCACGCTGCCCCCTGCGAGCCCGGCGGAGAGCGTCAGGGGCCAGGCGATGGGGACAAGGGGCGTCTCACTCAGCTCGAGCCGAATACGCTCGACGACCTCGGTCAGCTGTATGAGCGTCGCGTCGTAAAGCAGCAAAACGAACTCCTCACCGCCCCAGCGCATCACATGGTCTTCGCTCCGGGTATTGCGCCGCAAAATTTCGGCAACGTTTTTAAGTACCTCGTCGCCGACCGGATGCCCGTAGGCGTCGTTGACCCGCTTGAAAAAATCGATGTCCAAAACGGCGAGGCCGACCGGTTTGTCGTGCCGATAGGCGAGGGCGGCGAAGCTCGCACCATGCAGCGCAAAGCTGCGCCGGTTGGCGAGATTCGTCAGCGGGTCGGTCAACGCCTGAAGGTGCAGCTGCGCGTGGGCAAGCGAGCGTTCGACTTGGACGGCTACAAGGGGCAGCAGCGCGTCCAAACCTTTGGCAGCGGGCGAGCCGCCGGGAGTGGGGGCAGCGTGGCTGGGCAAGGCGCAAAAGTGCAGGCAACCGACTTCAGTCCCCTCGGTGACAAGCGGGCGCGTGTACGGGGTGGCCTCACCGACCTGAAAAATGCGCCCTTTGTGCGCCGAGATGCCGCACAGGTCGGGAAACGAAGCCTTGAGCGTCGCATACAGGGTTGTCAGCGCGGCCTCGGGTGAGTCTGCCTGTTTGTACGAAGTCCCGACGAGCTGCTCGAGCAGCGCCGACCACCGTTTGAGCTCCCTTTCGGCGCGCAGCCGCCGGTTCCGGTCGGCGACGACGAGCAGCATGATGCCGGTAAAAAGCAGGTAGCCGAGCAGGAGGGTAAGCGCCACGAGCGTAGTCGGGGCGTCGGCGCGCGCCCCGAAACTAATTCCCAGAACAACACCGACGACTGCCTCGAGCCCCAGCAGTCCGTAGGCGACCGACCACAAGCCGCCACTTGCGCCGCTGAGCTCGAGGAACGCGCCCAGCGCAATAAAGGTGTAGGCGAAAACCCAGAGAAAGAAAAAAAGCTGCGGCATATACGGATAATCGCCCAGCCACACGAACAGCGCCCCGGCCAGCACCCGGACGAACAATCCCGCCCACCAGAGTAGCCGACCCTCGGGAACGTCGCCGTAAAAGGCCTGCTCTAGAGCCGGGAGCGCAAAAAGCAGGAGCGCAAGGTCTATCATTGGAAACCGTAAAACAGCTGCCAGGCCCGCATTTTGTAAAAGCAGCCAGACCGCAAAGACGAGTACCGGCAGCGAGACCAGTAAACTCAGGCGGGGCGTCGCCCGCTGCGGCATCCGGAAGAGCGCGATAAACCAGCACGCGGCCCCCAGATGATAAAGCGGGTCGGTCAAAAAGATCAGTTCAGTCTTGAAGACGAGGCGCGCCGCCGCCCAGACGAGTTCTTCACCGGCCCAGAAGAGGCTGCCTAAAAGTGCCCAGCGCCACGCGCGCCACTGCAGCGTTGTTTGGGTGCGCGGACGACCGCTCCAGATAGCCGCCGCTACCGTCAGCGCCGAAAGCGGTAACGCGAGGTGAACGCCCCAGTTCGGCACCGCGCCGAGAACGATCAGGAGTGCAGCCAGCACAAAGGGCGCGACAACACCCTTTTGGCCTGTCTTAAAGGCTTGCACGTCGGTAACCGAACTGAACGAGGTCAGCAAAAGTTCTGTGCGTAAAGTCCTCCACATCGCCTTGGCAAACAGCAGCTTTTCTTCATCTTAAACTCATCACCCGGCATTGGTGCGTGTATTTACGGGCCACCGCCGGGTTACAAAGTACACATTTTGCGCCAACTCCCCTCTTTGCGTACCGGTAGCCGGTTGCGGCGTTGTGGTGCAGATTAGCAAAACAGGCGTAAACAAAGCGTCAACACTACGCCGACCTGAAGCCCAGGGTCACGTTCGAAACCAACTCCAGAGCAAAACGTAAGCACTACCCATATTGAACGTAGCCGGTTTCCATAAGGTAACCTATAGGCTCCGGCGCTACCTTCAACCAGTCCTTCCAGGTATCCGGGGTTTATGGGTTTAGGTTATTGCCGTACCAACGGTCTGCCCCCGGCGGCGATAACCTAAACCTGTTTTTTGGGACATATAACTGGTTTACGGTACTTTGGCGTCTGTTTTATACTACCGAGGACTAGTAAAGTGTATCTTACCGCTATGGGGCAGATCCGGGTGCGGTAGTGACAAAGACCTGCTGGGTACGACTCGGCAGGTCTTGTCATTACGGGCATATGGTAAATGTTGGGCTTGATCCAGTGAGTACGGGCAGGGCAGTTACCGGGGCGTTCAGCAAAAACCCCGCGCCGGGGTCAGGAGCACGGGGTTAGAGCTTGGCGAAAGCTTCCCGGGAGGTTGAGAGCGGAAGTGGAAGCTTTCTGGTGCTTACTCTACCGGGGCTACTCTCACAAAATTCTTACAGGCGCTCTGGTACGGCAAGCCCACCTTGCGCGCGCTGGTGAAAAAGAGAACAGTTACTGCCCACAGCAGGTACGATTTAGTCGGTGACGCGCTCTGTTTGAGATTCATCTGATGGCACACACGCTGAGATGACAGCTATATCAAGCTCGTGTGGCAATACTGTTTTGCCCCGCTCAGTAGATACTCCCCAACCCCCACACCTCAAACGACCTCAGCGCTTTGGGGTCGCCGCGCCACTCGAGCCTAAACCCGCTCGCCGCCCCGTAAAGCCGCGCCGAAAGCGCCTGAGTGTTCGCAAACACCTCTATGGTCGAACCGTCTAAAAAGAGGTGCAGTTCCAGCATTTCAGTTGAAGCCTCGAGCGGACACTCCCAGGGGTGAGCGGGCTCGAGCGTCGGTTTTACGGGCTGTAAACTTAACAGTTTCGCTGCGTCGTAGCTGAGAACGGCCAGAGGTGTACCTTCGCCGTCGGCAATATACAAATCTCCGGCTGAGCTCGTATTCAGCTCGACTTCACAGGCGCGGTCGGCTGTGGCGAACGTTTGCTGCGCTTTTACCTGCGTGTGAGAGGTGCGGAGTTGCGCGAGTTCCGCCACAGGGTTTTGGATGAGGCGGTTATGCTCGAGGCTCAGCACGCGGGGCAGCGACATCACGCCCGACCAGCCCGCCGCGAGCTGCGCTGCTACCGGGCGCTGCTCTTGCAACCAGCCCCACATCAGCCTTCGGCCCCGACTGTCTTCAAAGCTCAGGGGCGCGTAAAAGCAGGCGTAACCCCAGTCCACGCGCTGCACCGTTTCGGGATAAAACTGCTTGCCGTCGAACGCACCGACAAAAGCGACCGGATAGCGTAGCGCCTCGTCCGCTGCCAGCGATACGATGAGAACGTGCTGCTCGCCCAGCGCAAAGAAGTTTACGCATTCCCAGGTGTGGCATACGTCGTCAAACTCTTCACGGAGCGCTTGAGGGATAAGGACGTCCAGATATTCCCACTGCCGCAGGTCGGGGGAGCGGTAAAAGAGCGCCTGCCCGCGTCCGCCGATAGACGTGCCGATAACCTGATACCATACGCCGTTTTCTTTCCAAACATAGGGGTCGCGGTAAGACTTGTGGGTGATGCCCAGGTTTTTCGGCGTCCTCACCACCGGGTTGCCCTCAAACTTGCGCCAGCGCGTCAGCGTGTCGTCGCCGAAGGCCAGACAGGTCGTCTGCTCGCCCAAGTGGTCGTTCTGAACGCCTGTATAGACGAGGGTCGGGGTGCCGTTGTCGTTTACGGCGCAACCCGACCAGCAGCCACCCGCGTCTACAGGCGGCTGCGCTGGCGTCAGGGCGACGGGTCGGTCGTGCCAGTGAACCAGGTCACGGCTTACGGCGTGGCCCCAGTGCGGCGGCCCCCAGCGGGCCCCCTTCGGGTTGTGCTGATAAAACAGATGATATTCGCCCAGCCACTCGATGACGCCGTTGGGGTCGTTGAGCCACCCGGCAGGCGCCGCGAGGTGGCACACCGGGCGGTGCGGGTCGGAGGCAAAAGCGCGGCGTTTGGTGAGGGCGTCCTCCTGCCACGGTTCACGCTTGATGTCTGTCACAATGCTCCTAAAACTGCTTGAATACACTTGGAACGCTAAGATGCTTGAAACAGCCGGTATGTCAAAGTGAGTACAGGAGCCGAAGGGAGAACGAGGACATTTCTGTTTTGCACTCTGCCTTACACGCCACTCGGCTGCTTTACCAAATTCCTCACGCCCTAACCCTTAACCCCCGACGACGCGATGCTCTCGATAAACGCCCGCTGCAAGCTCAGGTAAAAAATCAGCACGGGTACAGTGATAATCGTCAGGTAGGCCATGATTTCGCCCCACGCGACGTTGAGCTGAAAGAAGTACTGCAAGCCCACCATCACCGGGCGGTACTGTTCGGATTGTGCGACCATTAAAGGCCAGAGGTACTGGTTATACATCACCAGGAATTTGAGAATGGCGGCGGTTGCAAAAACCGGGCCGGAAATCGGGACGAATACCCGCAGGTAAACCTGAAACCAGTTGGCACCGTCGATGCGCGCGGCCTCGGCGAGTTCACGGGGCAGGTCTCGAAAGAACTGGGTAAATAAAAAGATAGACAAGGCGTCGGCGATGAAGGGGATGATTTGCACCTGATACGAGTTCAGCCAACCCAGCTTGAAACCGCCCGACCCGACCCACGGCAGGTTATCGACGACGAACAAGAGCGGAATCGCAATCGTTTCAAAGGGGACGATGAGCGTGGCGATAACCACGGTAAGCATAACCGTCTTACCGGGCCAGTTCAGCACAGCAAAGGAAAACCCGGCGAGCGAGTTGAAAAACAATCCGAAAGCGACGGTCGTAACTGTGATAAACACCGAGTTGAAAATGAAGCGGCCCAGGGGTGCGCGCTCGAACGCGTCGGCGTAGTTGTTCAGCGATAAATCCCCGACAGGTAAAAATGCGCGCAACGAAGAAGTATCGCTAAGGAGCTGAAAGTCGGGCTTAAACGACGACACAACCATAAACAAGATAGGCAGCACGAAAATCAGGCCGAACACCACTAAAACGGCGTAACGTGCGGCGGTGCCGAGACCCCGGTTGCGTTTTCCTACGAATCTTCCGCTGTCGGCTGACATCAGTTGTCCTCTCTGGTCAAGTAGCGCTGAATCAGCGAGATAGCCAAAACCACGACGAACAGCACGACCGAGATAGCCGAGCCGCTGGCGATGTCTTGCTTGTCGAAACCGCGCTGCACCGCCTGATAGACGATGGACTGGGTAGCGTCGCGGGGGCCGCCCCGAGTCATCACGTCAACTTGGGTAAAGAGCCCGAACGCCTGAATGGTAATCACAATCAGGATAAGCACGGCGGTGCTGCGTAAGCCGGGCCAGGTCACGAACCTGAACTTTTGCCAGCCGTTCGCCCCGGAAATCGAGGCGGCTTCGTAAAGAACGAAGGGAATTGTCTGCAACCCCGAAAGCCAGATCACCATGTGAAAGCCGACGGCTTGCCAGATGGACATGGCAATCAGTGAGCCCAGCGCTGTTGACGGATTACCGAGCCAGTCGACCGGCCCGAACGTCCCGAAACTCAGGAAGCTCAAAACAGAATTTAGCAGTCCGTCCTGACCGTCGTAGATAAAACGCCACAAGAGCGAGACGACGACCATCGAGATGACGACCGGCATAAAGTAAATCATCCGAAAAACGTTGACGCCGCGCAGGGGTTGATTGACCAAAAGCGCCAAAATAAGCGCTAACCCGGCCTGAAACGGTGCGACGATAATGACGAACAGCAGGGTATTTAAGACTGCTTTTAGGAAAACCGTATCGCTGGCGAGCAGCACCAGCCGGTTTGCGCCGACCTGCCACGAGGAGAACTCGCGTAGTCCGTCGAGCTGCGGGTAGTTCGGGTTGTTCCGGGTAAAGTTGCGTAAGCCCGGGTAACTCAGCGCGCCGTCTTCGTCACGGAGGGCGTTACCCGCCGCGTCTTGTTCGGGCTCGAGCGTAAACAGCCGCACGGTCATGAGGTTCCTAAAGTTTTGCGTGCCGACAAACTCGGTCGGATTCGGCGAGATCAGCCGCTGATTGGTAAACGAAAGACCAAAGGCCAGTAAAAACGGCACGATGAGAAAGAGCCCTAAAAGCACGATGACCGGGGTGGCCATCAACCAGCCTGTCAGGGCTTCTTGGCGTCTCGAGGTCGTCGGCACGTCAGGAGGACTTACGGCTGCCGCAGTGCGGACTTGTGACATAGCAACCTTCCTTTGGGGGTGTAAAAGGTTCAGGGTGTCGGTCAAGCAACTACGTCACCGACATCCTGAACGACCAGGCTGAACTTATAGGGACTTGGTAGCGGATGCCACCAGCTTGCGGTAGTTGCTTCAAAGGGGTTTGAAACCCCTTGTTGAGTGTGTGAGCGGTCTCGAGTGAAGGTCTGCCACCGGCAACTGAGCGAAGTTACTCGAACCCGTACCCACCGTTCGCCTCGATGTCGGCGTCGATTTCGTCTACCGCACCGTCCAGCGCGTCCTGCACATCTGCGCCATTAGCGATGTCGGCTGCAGCTTTTTCAAAAACCTGGGCGATGTTGAGGTAGGCGGGCGTCGGGGGGCGAATAAGCGCTTGCGCCTCGGAGAGTGCGAAAAACGGTTCCAAAGGGCCACCCGGTACGAACTTCTCAGTCAGCGGAATGGCGTCCGCACGCCCTGGAATGACGTTTTGCGCGTCGGCAATCTGGGCGACGCGTTCGGGCTCCAGGAGGAAGTTGATCCAGGCGCTTCCGGCTTCAGGCGTCGGGCACGAGGCGCTGACCGCCCACTGCCACGAGCCGGCACCGATAATCGGGCCGTTGCCGAAGTCCGGCGCGGGCAAAAAGAGCACGTCGTCGCCGAGCGCTTCGATAGCAGCGTTTGCCGCCCAGATACCGTTCCACTGCATCCCGTAGTTGCCGTCGATAAAGCCGGTATCGCGGTCGGCGCTGTCTTGCGACGTCCCCGGCGCGTAGTCCTCTTCAAATAGGCTCTGCCACCAGTCACCCCACGCAACGGCCTCTTCGCCGTTCAGGACGCCCTCGGCGCTCAGGTAGGTGTCGCGGTCGATTAAGTCGCCGCCGAAGCTCTGCAAAAAGGGTGAAAAGGCGTAAGGGTACCATTCGCCTACCAGGGCCATCCCCGGATCAAAAGCGTAGTCGAACTCGCCGCTGTTTTTATACGCGTCCAGCGCCGCCTGAAACTCGTCATACGTCCACGGCTCCGCGAGCGTCGGAATACGAATACCCAGCGCTTCCAAGTCGGAACGCTTGGCGAGAACCGCAACTGCCGCGTCGAACTGACCTTGCGAGTAGACCTGACCGTCCCATTCGCCCGTGGTCGAGTCAAGCATCGCGTCGAGGGTCTCGGCGGGGATGTCGAGCGGCTGCAAGTACCCCGCGTAGGCCCAGTTCGGTGTAATCGGGCCGTCTACATCTAAAATGCACGGCATACTGTCGGAAAGTGCCGCCGCGACGACCGTCTCGTTGTACGCGCCTTGGGGGAACGCCTCGAGGACAACTTTGTAATCGCTGTTTTCGGCGTTGAACTCCTCAATCCAACCCCGAATCGCTGTCATCTCGGCGGGATTCCCGGCGGAGTGTGTCCACAGGCTTACTTCGGTTTGGGCGGCGGCGACGCCTAAAGTAGAGAGAGCCGCAGCTGCGAGTGTCGCTGTGTATTTCATCGTTCCTCCTGAAAGTGTCAAGTCGAGCAGTTTTGTATAGTCGAGTTACAAGCGGTCGGTGTGGTTTCCAGTTTGCCTCCTTTCAAAAGTCGCCCCGTCGGTACATCTGCGGGGGTTACGTCTCCCTGGCTTCACGCCTTCGGGTAGGCGACCGAGGCCCGCGCGACAAGCGGGCAAGGCAGCATTTCCTGAAGCGTGTCGGGACGCTCACGGAGCAAAAAATCTACCGCCCACCGGCCCATCGCCGCGTGTGGCAGCGCCATAGTCGATAAGGGCGGATAGAGCTGTTGGGCAATCACGTCTTGGTTGTCGAACCCGATAACCGAGACGTCACGAGGAATTTGCAAGCCTAGACTTTTAAGTGCGTCATACGCGCCCATCGCCATGCGGTCGGTGGCGCAAAAGAGCGCAGTCGGCGGTTCGGCTGAGCGCATCAGTGCCAGCGTGTGGTCGAAACCGGAGGCCGCGTCGCCGTCACCCTCACGCACTAGAGCAACGTCAAGTTCAATACCTGCTTCTGCCAGCGCCTGTCGGTAGCCTTCAAATCGCCCGCGAGGGGCCGGATAGGGGGAAGCCAGGGGTGAATTGAGGATGATGGCAATACGCCGATGCTTTTTCTTGACGAGTTCGCGGGTTGCGTCTCTGCCGCCTTGCACTTCATCAGGAACGCACGACGAAAACGCTGCGTCTTTGTCGAAACAATCGACAAGCACCGTCGGTAGTTGCCCGAATTGCTCCGAAAGGCTGACCTCCTGATGAAACATCGCGGCGTAGACGACGCCCTCGACCTCGCGCTCGAGCATCATTTCAAACGCCCGTTCACGCAAGTCCGGGTCGTTGTCGGCGTCTACCACCAACAAGAGCTTGCCGCGCCGCCACGCCGCCGCCTGAGCACCCTTGATTACGTTGACCGCGTAGGGAGTCGTGGCTACGGCGTCGGCGATAAGGCCGATGGTGCTCGATTTGTGAGTACGGAGCGAACGCGCAGAAAAACTCGGTTGATAGCCGACGCGCCCGATGACCTCCAAAACACGTTGCCGCGTTGCCCCTTTGACGTTGGGGTCGCCGTTTAAGACTCTCGAGACCGTACCGACGCCCACTTCGGCTTCCCGCGCCACGTCTTTGATTGTGTACTTCTTAGCTGCAGCCTTCACGAAATTCGGCCCCATCTAGTTTTGGAATCGTTTCCAATTGTAGTTTAAGAAAAAATCTTTGTCAATACCCTAAAACCTAAGACGCTTCTATAGCTGTTTATGCCGAGAAGTCATCGTTGTCTTAAGCTGAACGGGCTTTGTTTGGGGCAACGTCCGCCGAATTTATGTGAGCAGACCGGACATTGAAAAATCCCGGCGGGGCTCGCGGCTCACCGGGACAACGTCACCAGACTATTCTACAGCTGGCCCTAAACTAGCCGCATTTGCTGTAGCCGCAGGTATAGCACTTGACGCAGCCCTCTTCGCGGACAAGCTGACCGCCACAATTTTCCGGGCAGTTCGCGCTGGCGAGTGGCGGGCTCTGGACACCGGCGGTCTCGAGCGCGACTGCGATCAAATCGGCCTTCGACGCGACCATCCGGCCCTGATACGAGCCGTACATGCCGCCGTTGATGCCGCGCAGTGTTTTGACGATGGCTTCTGCCGGGACGCCGTACTGGAGCGCAATTGACACAAGTCGCCCGAGCGCCTCGGAGTCGGCCATGATCTCTTCGCCGCCCTTGCCCGACTGGATGAAGACTTCGGTCGGCAGGTCGTCTTGTTTGTTTACGGTCAGGTAAAAGCTGCGCCGCTCACCGCTCGAGGTCGTCAGTTTTACGCTGTCGGTAAAGCCGACCAAACGTCCGGGGCGGTCGAACAACGGTTCACCGGGGAGGCGCTGAGCTTCGGTTTCTTGTACAGTGGCCTTCTGGGGGCGCTGAGGTTGAACGGCTTTTTGCTGTTTTTTATCGTCGCTCTTTTTGGTCGATAAAACTTGGAACTGTCTCGAGCCGTCCCGGTAGACCGTAATGCCCTTGCAACCCGTATCGAACGCTTGAGCGTAAGCGTCGTACACGTCTTTGACGGTTGCATGGTTGGGCATATTGATGGTTTTGGAGATGCTGTTGGCGACCTGTTCACCGCCCGCATCAAACGTGCTCTGCACGGTGCCCTGCATCAGCACGTGCGCCTCGGGCGCGATGTCGTGGGCGCAGACCAGTACGCGCTGCACCGCGTCGGGGATAAACGCAATCCCCTGCACACTGCCGTGGTTGTTTTGCACGGCCTCGACTACCTTGTCCCAGTCCCACGCCCCGTTTTTCGTGCAGTCGGGGTGCGCGGGGTGCTGTTCCAGCATCTCCCGGAAAGAGGGGAGACACCAGCGCGGCATACGAGTCACCGATTTTACGGTAGATAAAGGGGGCGAAAATCGGTTCGACGCCTGAAGAGACGCCCATCAACATACTCGTCGTGCCGGTCGGGGCGACGGTCAAGCAGCGCGACGTTGCGGCGGGGGGTCGCGAGACTACTTTCGTCAAACATTGGAAATGCGCCGCGCTCATGGGCGAGTTCTTGGCTCGCTTGGGTGGCACTCTCGCGGAGTTCGTTAATCATGACTTTTACGGCGGCGCGGCCTTCGGGGGCGTCGTAACGAAAGCCCATCTTGATAAGCGTGTCGGCGAGGCCCATGATACCTAAGCCCAAACGCCGGAGCTTCATGCTCATGCTGCGGTTGTCCTCCAAGGCAAAGCGGTTGACCTCTAAGACGTTATCCAGGAATCTGATACAGGTCTTGGTGTCGTCCTTGAAACTCGCCCAGTCGAAACCGTTCAAGCCCTGATCGGAGGTCTCGACGTACTGCGCGAGGTTGATAGCACCTAAGTCGCACGGTTCGCCGGGAAATAAGGGTATCTCTCCGCACGGATTAGTGGCTTTAATGTCCCCAAGTGAACCCCGCATCGGGTTAAAGGCGTTGATCCGGTCGATAAAGATCAGTCCCGGTTCGCCGGTCTGCCACGCGTGTTCGGCAACGTCTTGCAGCACATTTTGCTGTACGCCTGTGGCGTGCGTCTCTTTAGCCCGTTTCATAAACGCGTCTGTTACCAGTACCGAGATGTTGAAGGTGCTGATGTCCCCCTCTTGTTCTTCGCGTGCCAAATCCTTACAGGTGATAAAGTCCTGAATATCGGGGTGCGTGACCGACATGGTGGCCATGCCTGCGCCGCGCCGCGTGCCGCCCTGCCGAATGACCCTTAGCGTTGGCGCGAAGATGTAACGTAGCGTTGCTACCGGGCCTGCATGAGCTGCTCCGCCTAAAGACGCCCAGAGCGCGAAGTTGTCGAACACTTCGACGGCAAACGATGAAGGGCCGCTGCTCGAGCCCCCCGAACCCTTGACCGGCGTTCCTTCCGCACGGAGCCCGGACAGGTCGAGGAGCAGGTCGTCGCCGCTGAGCACTGCGCCAACTGCTTCGTCGGCGCTCTGCCAGATGCCTTCGACCGAATCGCCCACATTGACCGTCGGCATGGCGTCGGGCACTTCGTCTTGTTCGAGAAACGACGCGTAGCGGTAGCCCTTGCTCACGTATTTGCCGTGAACCAAGTCCATATAGGTGCCGCTTTTGACCTTGGCGTAGTCGGGGTGCGAGGCCGAAATCGTGAGGTAGAGCCCGCCGGTACGCGCGCTGTACGGGCGTTTGGGTTCTAAAGGATCGAGGCAAAGCCCGTTGCCGCCGCCGACCTTGGTAACGAGCGCGAGTTTGGTGGCTAAATGCATGACCCAGGCGTCGGTGCCGACGGTTTCGGGTGAGCCGTCCTGCACAAAGCAGTTCAGCACGTTGCCGTGGCTGGTTGCCGCGCCCGCCAGCACCCGCCCACCGGGGCAGAAACGCTTCGAGGCCATGAGATTGAAGAAGGTTTCCCTCAACTCCTCCCGCTCACTCTCGGCCTCCGGTGACGCCACCCACGCGGCGACCCGTCCGAACAGCCCTGCCAAATCACCGTCATCCGGCTGAAAATACTGCCGTCTGGCAATAGCGACAGCATGTTCGTCGAAGTCGCGAAGTATTCGGGGTTCTGCTCGGTTGGGCTGCGTACTCATGGAGCCTCCTCAGTCGTACCAGATATTGTACTCTGTTTAGCGTTTTACACACTTTACTGTATTTGCACATACTACTTTAGGCGCTAACCGGGGTATTCGTCAAGTCCTTATAGGGTCGAAGTATCTACGAGAACCAAAACAGCGTACCATATGCTGTACGGCACTGACAAGAAGCAGCAAGATATAGACGTTGCAAGCGCCGGCAGAAGTTTTCTGGAGTAGCGTCTGACTATACCCCAAGCTGTAGGAATTGCGAAAGGTTTTTGTCCGGAGCGTCTATTCTAGCACTTCCATGATTTACTGCTCTAATCCATAGCCACAATGCTTGAAGGTACTGAGAACCTGCTTAGGGGTAACAGCCTTGACCGCCTCACAAAAAGCTTGGATAAGGTTGTCCATCGTTTCAGGCCGAAGGCTTTTGATCAACGCTTTGAGCTTGGCGAAGAGATGTTCAATGGGATTAAAGTCGGGTGAGTATGTCGGTAGGTACAAGAGTTCACAGTCATACGCCTCGACAAGACTCCTGACTTCTTCACCATGATGGACTGTCCCTTCGGGGTGCTTTGCGTGCCAGTTATCCAAAACTAAGACGCTCCCACTAGCAAGGGTCGGGAGCAAGGTAGATTCAAGAAAAGCTAGGAAGGCGTTTTTGTTTACCGTGTCTGGAACAACTAAAGCTTGCTCAGCCATTATTCCCCCGAGGGTTATTGCAGCAATCAGGCTGACGCGCTCTTTCTTGCCTTTAGGTCGGCTATCATCAACGCGCTCACAACTTGCAGCCCAGCCGTATTCTCGGCTTTGCCCGACGTAGGCGCTCGTTTCGTCGATGAAGACAAGCGTTTTTGTTTCTTTGCGACTTACTTCGTCTAAGTAGTGCTGTCGTTGTCCTTCGTCTCTTTCGGTAGCACTAAAGCTCTTTTTTATGTGTAATACCCAACCGCCTGAGGTAGTTACCTACCGAAGATTTCTTAAGCTCTATACCCGTCTCTTTAGCAAGTGCGGCGGCGTGCTGCTCGAGACTCCAGTCATGCTGCGCCTCAACCTGCCGCCGCAACACCTCACAACCTTTGGCGTCAAGCTGCCGCCTTCTACCTGGATGGGGTGTTGCCGCTAAGCTCCCGGTTTGAGAGCGTTTGACGTAGCGCTCAACGCTCCAGCGACTGACGCCAAAGCGTCTGGCTACCGCACTTTTACTCTGCCCTTCCTCGATATGGGCCTTGACAATCCGTTCCCGTAAATCCAGTGAATAGCTCGCCATGCTCTAGCTTACTTTGTGGCTGTGAATGCTGGAAGTGCTAAATCTAGTGAATAGCTTGCCATCCCTTAGCTTATGCTGTGGCGGTGAATGTTGGAAGTGCTACTCGAAGCCGGTTTGAGCCTGTTTGCCAGGGGTCTTGTAAGCGTACAGGCGACTGTTTTTTTGCAGCCGCGACCGAATAACTACTTGGTACACCTTGATTCCCGCTTCTTGTCAACGTCTACCATCAAGCTGAAAAAGCCTGACTAGTGCCTGAAGTGCCGCTCTCCGGTCATGACCATCGCCAAACCCAGCTCATCGGCGGCTTGGGTTAGCTCACCGTCTCTAATCGACCCGCCCGGTTGGACAACGGCGGCGACTCCGGCTCTGGCGGCAACCTCGAGCCCGTCCCTAAAAGGATAAAACGCGTCGCTCGCACACGCCCCGCCCTGAGCGCGCCCTGCCGCCTTTTGCGCCGCAATCTCAGAGGCGTCCACGCGGCTCTGCTGCCCCGCGCCGATACCGACAGCCTGCGCGTCTTTAACGAAAACAATCGCGTTCGATTTGGTATAGGCGCAGACAAGCCACGCAAGTTCCAGATCTCGCCACTCAGTTTCTGTAGGTTGGCGCTTGGTGACGACCTGCCAGGCGCTGCGCTCACGTTTCACGGTATCGGGCTCCTGTACTAAGAAGCCGCCGTCGACGCGGCGCAGCTCGAGCCCTGCTTTATTTGGCGGCGGCGCGCTCAGCACCCGCATATTTTTACGTTTTACGGCAAGCTTTTCGGCGGCTCCCGGGGTGAACTCGGGCGCAATCAGCACGTCGGCTTTGGGGTTGGCGAGCAGTTCGGCGGCGAGCGTTTCGCTAACGGGTCGGTTGAGCGCCACCACGCCGCCGAACGCCGATTTGGGGTCGGCTTCAAAGGCGTGTTCGTAAGCGGTTTCAATGTCCTCGGCGAGCGCCACGCCGCACGGGTTGGCGTGTTTGACGATGACAGCGGCGGGCGCGTCGAACTCGTGAACCAGACGCCACGCCGCCTCCGCGTCGAACAAGTTGAGGTAAGAGAGCGCTGCGCCACTGTGCTGCACGGCTTCGTCCCACCAGCTTTTAGCCCCGGTTTCACGGTAACGTGCGCCGGTCTGATGGGGGTTTTCGCCGTAGCGGAGGCTTTGCGCGTGCTCTAAACTCAGGTGCAGTGTTTTGGGAAGCGGCTCGGGTTCCAGCGTATCCAACCATGTGACGATAGCCGCGTCGTAGGCGCTCGTATGCGCGAAGGCTTTGCGGGCGAGTGGCAACCTCAGCGCGTCAGCCTCATCTGTTTGGAGCGCCCCTAAAACCCGTTCGTAATCTGCCGGGTCACACACGACCAGCACGTTCTCGTGGTTCTTCGCCGCCGAACGCAGCATCGCCGGGCCGCCGACGTCGATATTTTCCACGGTTTCCGCGAACGGTGCGCCGCGCGCGACCGTCTCCCGAAACGGGTAGAGGTTGATAACGGCGAGGTCTATCGGGGTGATGTCATGCGCTTTTAACTGCACCTGATGGTCGGGCAACGTCGTGGCGAGCAGACCACCGTGAATCTTGGGGTGCAGCGTTTTGACGCGTCCGTCCAGGATTTCCGGAAACCCCGTCTCATCAGCGACGCGGCGCACCTCCAGACCAGCGTCTTTTAACGCCGCGTGGGTGCCGCCGGTCGAGAGCAGCTCGAAACCCAGCTCGAGGAGGGCGCGGGCAAAGGGCTCGAGGCCCGTTTTATCGGAAACACTCAACAGGGCGCGGGGCATACGCCAATCTAACCTATTTTCCAAAAAGCCCGGCGGGACGATTCGGCGCAAGGAAAAAGCCCTGCAGGTGCAGGGCCGGGGCTGACTTTTACAAACGGGCTAGTTCGCGCCGCCACTCTGGGGTGCCTGTTGGGGCGCAGGTATAGGCGTCGGGGTAAGAATCGGGCCGCCACCCGGCGTCGTGTCGTTGGCTGCGCCGCCACTCTCCGTCCCGCCACTCACGGCTCCGCCGCTCTGTGCACCAGCCGCCGCTGCCGCAGAAGCCAAGAGGTTTTCAACCGGGAACTGTTCACGGAGACCGTTTAGCCATTCTTGCTGTCTTTCATTCCGTTGCTGCTGCAAAGCCGCCTGCCTGACCTGAGTGCGCACCTCGCTTAAAGGTCGGATGCGTGCGGGCGTGCGGACCGCGACGAGCACGACGAACTGCTCCTCTGTTGCAGGCGCAGCGCCACCTGAGGCCGCACCGCCGGACACCGCAGCGCCGCCGGACACCGCACCGCCACTCTCCGTGGCCACGGGAACCGTAAGCGTCAGCACACGCGAGATGTCGAAGCCGCTCTGCCCCAGCGCGGTCATCCCGGCTTGAAAGTTGAAAAGTACGGTGTCGACGGCTTCGGGTTGGCTTCCCGGCGCGACGGTGCCGAGGTCTTCGGCGGTGCCGCCTGCGGCTTCGGCGGCGATGTTGATGCTTTCGGCGCTGATGGCGTCGGCAGTCGTTAGGGCCTGGCGAAAGTCTCTGGCCGACGCCGCGTTAGCGAAGTTTACGCGGGTCGTTAAAGCCGAGGGCGGCTCGGTGTAGGTCGCGCGGTTCTCCTCGTAAAAACTGCGTACCTGCGCGTTATCGACTGTTACGTTGCGGCTCACATACCCCAGCGCACTCTGCGCGACCGCCGCGTCCGGCCCGACGAAGCTACCGTCAAGCGATTTGGCACCCTGCACCGCGAGTGCGGCGTCGATCATTTGCGTAAGCACATTGGGCTTGACCGAATTGGCGATAATCCCGGCGAAGCTCGGACTGAGGAGTTGCTGAATCTGCGGATTCAAGTAGGTGTTGCGGTCGAGTTCGACCGCGGTGATTTCAGCGTCGCCGACGCGGGCGACCACCGGGTTTTGATAGCTGTAGCTGCTCCCTGCCGGTGAGGTGATCTCAGCTGTGGCCTTGAGCGTTCGTAACGCCTGCTCTTCGGCAGCCGCTTTTTTGAGGTCGGTGAGGTCGGTTTCGACTTCGCTGCGAACCTCCCCCAGCGGACGCGTCCCGGGAGGTGTGTACGCTTCGACTTTGACGATGTAATAGACGCCGCCTGCTTCGACCGGTGCGGTCAAACCCGGACCTTGCAGCGCAAACGCGGCCTGCGACACAGCGGTCGGGAGCGCGACGCCGGCAACGGGTTGCGGGGTGCTTTCACCCGCCGCCGCGCCGAGTGCGCCGCCCTGCTCGGCGCGCTCCGTAGAGTTTTCACGGGCGAGCGTAGCAAAGTCCGCCCCGGCGAGGGCCTGCGCGTAAAGTGCGTCGGCTTTGTCTTTATCCGCGACGACGATTTCCCTTGCCGTAATACGCGGTTCACTCTGGTAGCTGCTCTGATTGGCGGCGTAGTAGGTCTGAATTTCTTCATCCGTCGGAGCCGCGTCGGGGGTGAGGTTGGCGAGATACTTTTCTTGCTTGAGCTGCTGACGAACGAGTTCGCGGAAGGTTCCGTCGGTGTAGCCGGCCCCGGCGAGCAGGTTTTGGTAGGCACGGTCGTTGCGGCTCCCGGCGACGCCCTGCTGCTGCCGGAACTCGTTGACGCGCGTCCGCACTTCACCGCTCGAGACCGCTACATCTGCCGCTGCTTGTTGCAACACGGTCTGCGACACGAGCTGGTCTAGCAGTAACAGCCGTAAATCCTGCGCCGCCGGGCCTTCCTGGACGGTGTTAAAAGGCGGGGTTTGCTGAAGCCGCGCTACCTCGAGTTCACGGATCGGCTCGCCGTTGACCGTGAGCGCGACCGGCCCGTCGGCAGCCGCTTGCTGCTGACTATTGCCGAACAAATTCCCCGGCGTAAAACTGATAACCATACTGACGAGCAGGCCGATAGCGACCACCCACAGGATAATATTTCGGTTGCGTTGACTCATGATTGTGTGTAATGCCCTCCTGCTACCTCGTAGCTCTGTCTCGTAGCTCTGTAGATTTGGGGGTAGCATCTCAGCGACCCGTAGGGGTATCATCTTGAGTGCCTTTAGGGATGATATCCCTGACGTGCGCCCGTAGCTCAGCCGGATAGAGCGTTCGCCTCCGGAGCGAAAGGTCACAGGTTCGAATCCTGTCGGGCGCACCACCCCTCCGCGAATCAGCCCTCCAAAATCGCAAGAGTGAGTGTAACACGCACGTTCATTAGACTGCGTGAAAGGCTCGCCTCAGCGCGCTGCAAGCATACGGATTCCGGGGCTTGGACAAGTAACCGGAATCCGTATTGCTACGGTTCAGGGCCGGATACCGTGAGAGCTTGCGTCGGCCTAAAGCTCGAGCCGCCGCCGTGTGGTCCGCTCGAGCAGGTACACGTCGTGACTGACCAGCAGCAGGGTTCCGGGAAAGCCCAGCAGGGCAGCCTCGAGCATTTCGACGCTGACATAACCTAGATGCGTCGTCGGTTCGTCTAAAACGAGGACGTTAGGGCGCGCTAGGATAAGTTCAATAAGCCGAACCTTGCGTTTTTGACCCTCGCTCAAAGAGATCAGGGGCTGCGTAAACGCCTCGCCCGGAACACCGAACGCCCCCAGCAGGGTGCGGGCTCGAGGCCCATCAGCCTCGGCAAAGCGAGTTGCTATGGTTTCGCCGCTGTTTATGTCGTTATGTACATCGTCGCAGCGTTGCGGCAAGTAGCCGATAACCGCGCGCGTGTCCCAGATAACACCCGTGCTTGCGCCAGAGCCGAGCAGGGTGCGGAGCAGGGTCGTTTTGCCCGCACCGTTGGCACCTGCGACGGCCCACCTTTCACCGTACTCCAGGTTGAGCGAAACCTTCCGGCTCAAAACCGGGACGTCGCGCGCGCTCAAACACACACCCGCCGGCAGTTCAGGTGTTTCGAAAGCAACGGCGTAACGTTTATCAATCCACGGTTTGGTGTCCTCGAGGTCGCCGATACGCTCCCGGAGCCGCTCTTTGGCCTGAAGCCCGCGCCGCATCAGCCGCGCCGCCCGCGCCCCGACAAAGCCCTTGTCCGCCGCCCCGGATTTCTCTTTCTCCTTGCGCGCTCCCCAGACTTTGTAGGTGCGCTCCTGCGCTTTAAGCCCCGCAATGTCGCGCTTTAGTTTGCCGCTTTGGCGAACCCGCTCGGCGTGCTCGGTTTCTTTTTGTGACCAGAAGCTCGAGTAGTTGCCGCGGTAGTGCCTGAGGCCGCCGCGCCCAAGTTCAAACACCCCGTTTACGGTCTCGTCTAAAAACCCCCGGTCGTGCGAGACGATCAGGCAGGCCGCCGCCGTTTCCTGGATTTTGCGCGTCAAGAAGCGCGTGGCGCGCGCGTCTAAGTGATTGGTCGGTTCGTCGAGCAGGTAGAGCGTTTGAGGCCGGGCGAACGCCGCAGCGAGCTGTAGCAGCCGCCGTTCGCCGCCGGAAAGGGCGGTTACGGGGCGCTCCAGCAGCTCAGGCGCGTAACCGAGCGCGCCGAGTTCGGTTTGCAGGCTTGCCGCCAGGGTGTACCCGCCGGCTTCGGCAAACTCGGCGAGCAGTTCGGCGTAACGAAGCGGTTCGGGAACGTTTGCGGCCTCGTGCCGTAAAAGTTCCGCGCGTAGCGGCCCGAGGTCGGGGTAGGTCTCGAGCACCGCGTCCAGCACGGTTTTATCCCCCGTCAAGCGGTCTTCTTGCCGTAAATAGAACGGCTCCGCGTGCGTCGTCAGCTGTCCGGTCCGGAGCGGCAGGAGGCCGGACAAGAGTTCTAGGAGCGTGGTTTTACCGGAACCGTTGACACCTAACAGCGCTACGTGGTCGCCGCAGTAAAGGGTCAGCTCGAGCCCTTCAAAGAGCGGGTCGGGTTGGTCGGGATAACGGTAACCGAGGCCGAGGGCCTGAAGCACAAGCGACATAAAAAATCCTTTTCCAAAAGAGAACGGTGCCTGCACCGGGACAGTTGGAGATACCCGTGGGCAAGGCGTAGTCGTCTGGAAAAAGGTTAGTCGCGCATAAAAGCCGAAATCGGCCTGCTCAGTGTAGCAGACAGGCGTTTATTTGGCTACCGTCAGCAGGTATATGGGTACAAAAGTCGTTCTCACTGCGTTCGGAACGGGTCGACAACGCACTCTGTTTAAGATTCATAGCTTGGCACGCGCAGCTTGGGAGACACGGCAGTGGTTCCTTGAACTGTTGTTCTTAACCCGCCTGCATTTTTAGCCCGACCGACTGCGAGCCGTCCCCATCAATACTCGGGCGGCATGTACAGGTTGAGCGTCTCGAGCGCTACGCCTCCGGTATTGCGGATTTCGTGCGCTTCGCCCGCCTCGATAACGCTCAGCGTGTGCTTTGCGAGCTTAACCACCTGACCGGCAACAGTCGCCTCACCCACGCCGGAAACGACGAAAAGCCACTGGGTGCTGCGCGCATGAACGTTGTCGCCACCGCCGACCTGCTCACCGGGCGCAAGGGTCATCGTCGCTGCCTGGGCGTGAGGGGTAGACAAAAAGACTTTGAACGCACGGCCGAACTCGAGCTTGGTTTGTTTCATCGGCCTACTCTAACGGTTTGGGGCGGCGTCCGGGCTCAGACCGGCGGTAAAGAACACACTCAAGTACTTGAGTGTTGGCAATCTCACATGCACTAAACCCGTTTGTAGATGTGATTTTTTCACGCGCTCGAGGCTGAAAATTTCACGTTCAGCACGTCTGCACGGTTCTAAAGTTACGGCATGACGCTCATTCCGGATGTGCCTGTGGTCGTTATAGTCGTTCACCTCGTTGCGCTTGCGGCGCTCCTCGCCCACGCGCTCTTGACCAACTGGCAGCGCCTTACGCTGCTCCGCCAAAACGGCATCGACTTGAAAGACCTGCTTTAGGCCCGCAGCAGTCAGCCAGAGGTCAACGCGTTTTGGTGCGCGGCGAGTCCAGCGCGGTGAAACGCTCGCCGCGCCGACACCGGGCAAATGTTTCGGGTTATCCGAAGCTATAAATTTCCGTCCGGGTTTTAGTTGGTCTAAAACCCGGACGGAACACAGCTTGCCTTACTCGGCGAGACAATGGCTGCAAATGGCCTAATGTGCAAGCAGGTTTTAGTTTTTGCGGTGTTGTGAATGGTTTTGTAGTGGCGGAGAGTACCCCCAGCTGTAACACGTAACCCTCAGCGTCTAAATCCAGGTTCAGGTCAACGCCTTCAACGCTGAACGGCAGCGTTTCGCGGTACTTGCCCGTGCGCCGCGAAAGGCTCACGGCGTCTACCACCGGCACAGCTAGCCGAGACCCCGTTCTCTCGCCCAGACGACGACCTCGGCGCGCGTGTGGAGACCGAGTTTTTCATAGATGCTCGAGATGTAGTTTCGTACCGTTTGCGTGGCGAGCCCGAGTTCGCTGCTGATGGTTTCGTTGTTCGAGCCCCTGGCGATGTAGCTTAAAACCTGGCGTTCACGGGCAGTCAGCTCGTCTACGCCGGTCTGATCGACCGTACCCGAACGCAGCTGCGCGAGTTTTTCGACGACCGAACGGCTAAACCAGGTGGTGTCGCTCATCACCTCTTCGATGGCGCGCATCAGCTGCACCTCGCTGCGTTTACGCTGCGTGATGTCGATAAAGATATCGAGCTGGCAGGCGTCGTCGTCGACGTCGATGATTTCGCTGGCGACCATCACACAAAGCGTTTCGCCACTCTTTTTACGGATTTCCATCTCACGCAAGGGGACGGGCTGACCGCTCCGAAGCTGCTCGAGTACCCGCTCTCGTCCGGGCTGGTCGACATATAAGTCGACCTCTTTTAAGGTGTGACCGATGACCTCATCACGTTCGTACCCGGTCAGCAGCAAAAAACTTTCGTTGACGTTGAGGTACTGCTTGTCGCCTAAACGCACGATTACGGTGGGGGCCGGGCTCGAGCTGAACGCCTTGTGAAACCGGTCTTCGGAGCGCCTAAGCGCTTCGGTTCGTTCTCTAACCCGGTTTTCCAGCGTCTCGTGCGACGCTCTAAGCGCTTCTTCTTGCGCCAGCCGTTTGGTCTCGTCGCGGATAATCTTGGCGAAGCCGCGCAGCTGCTCCGGCTGCTCTTCGTCGAAAAGCGCGACCATAATCCCGTTGACCCAGATGTACGAACCGTCTTTACGCACGTGCCAGCGGTTGTCTTCCGCGCGTCCGGTACGGGCCGCCGTGTCGAGTTCTTGTTGCGGGGCATTTTTCGCCCTGTCCTCCGGCGTAAAGATCAGCGCCGCCGCTTGTCCGATAATTTCGGCGCTGCTATAGCCGAGCGTTTCTTCCGCCCCCAGGTTCCACGAGTCGATCTGTCCGGCCGGGTTCATCGTAAAAACGGCGTAGTCCTTGAGGTTTTCAACGAGCAGCCGGTAACGAGACGCCTGTTCTAAAAGCTCCTTTTCTCTTTCCTGCACCCTCGGCCCCCTCGCGCTCTCGGCGATAGTCCCGACAAACTTACCTATCCCGACAAACTCACCATAGCGGACGTTTGCAGCCGTGGCTAGCCCCTTTTATCACGGTTTCGTGTCGCGGTTTTGTGTGGTTTAGCGTGTAAAGCTGCCGGCTGATTTACCCTTGGCCACCCGCCTAGTGATGGTCGATGCCTTCAAAAGCGTTCATAAAGGTGTTGATCTGTGCCGGATCGATCTCTTCAAAGGTCTCGAGCCGCCCCCACGCGGTCATGGCGTACTGCGTCTCGAGGTTGTCTCGTGGCGCGATAATCACGCGGCGGTAGCGGCGTGCGTCGTAGGCGTTCTCCAACCTTCCAACCTGTGCGGCGTTCTCTTCAGGGGTACCGGACTGATACCAGAGGATCACGCCTGCATCCTCCAAGTTGTGAACCAAAAGCGGGTCGGGTTGCACCTCGGTGTATGAGCCCCAACCTGCTGCGTAGGACAGGTGTGGCCCCGAGGTGGGTGGGTTCGAGTTGTAACGCGGCGTCGCATTTTCGCCGATATGCGCGTTGCCCAGACTGCGAAAGCGTTCGCCGGGAAGCTGCGCCTGCCGGTAGAAGTTGAGGCCGGTCGGCACGGCGATCACGAGGACGATACCGGCACCTACAAGCCACGGCGTCAGGGAGCGCGATTTTTGTGCTTGCTTACCGTTTTTGGAGGTCGTTTTAGCTTTTTTGCTTTTAGAAGCCTTCGTTGCCATACATCAATTTACCCCGTAACGAGCAATGAAGCTGTTAGCTCCGGCGTGTCCGGGTTTTGCCGGGGGACTCGAGCCAAACCGCGACTTTATCGCAACTTTCTTTTCCTGTCCGCGGCGCTACGTAAAATAGCCTTTACTTACTTGAACGAGAGTGAGAGGTGACAAGGTGACCCAAGCCGCAACTTTCCGCGCATTCCGAGTAGCGAAATCAGGTGAGACGTTCTCACGAAGCGTCCAGAGGCTTTCCCCCGAAACCTTGCCGGACGGGTCTTTGACCGTGCAGATCGGCTATTCGTCCCTAAACTACAAAGACGCGCTCTCAGCAACCGGCAACCCCGGTGTGACCAAAAGCTATCCGCACACGCCCGGTATTGACGCCGCCGGAACGGTTACGGCGAGCAGTGACGAACGCTTTAACGTCGGCGACGAGGTGATTGTTACCTCTTACGACCTCGGGATGAACACGCCGGGCGGCTTCGGTGAGCTTATCCGCGTACCTGCGGACTGGGCCGTGCCGCTGCCTGAAGGTCTGACGCTCCGTGAGGCGATGGCGTTAGGGACAGCGGGTTTTACGGCGGGGCTCTCGCTAGACGCGCTCTTAAACCACGGCCTAAAGGCAGCGGGCGGCCCGGTCGTCGTCACCGGGGCGTCGGGCGGGGTCGGCAGCGTCGCCGTCGCGCTTTTAGCCCGCCTCGGTTTCGAGGCAGTGGCGAGTACCGGTACCGAAGCGGCGCACGGCTGGCTTAAAGACCTCGGCGCGTCGGCGGTTGTGCCGCGTCAGGAGCTTTCCGAACCGTCGTCCAAACCGCTGCTCAAGCCACGTTTTGCCGGGGCTATCGATACGGTCGGGGGTGAGGTGCTCACCAACGTCGTAAAATCGCTCAGCTACCGGGGTGCGGCAGCGGCGTGCGGGCTCGTTGCGGGGCCGGAGCTGTCACTGACGGTCTTTCCGTTTATCTTGCGCGGCGTGAGTTTGCTCGGGATTGACTCGGCGCAGTGTCCGATGGAGCTGCGGCAGCGGGTCTGGCAGAAGTTGGCAGGGGAGTGGAAAGTCGACCTTACAAAGGTAACACGCGAGGTGACACTGGACGAGCTGAGTAGGGTTATTGATGAGATTTTGGCGGGTGAGACGCAGGGTCGGGTGCTTGTGAAGGTGGGTTAGAGGGGCTCGAGCTCAGCCCCCACCCGAATCTCACCCGCTTCTAAAATGCGTGCGAGTATTCCTCCGTGCCCCCGCACCGCGTTGTACCCGCCCGGCCCTAGCGCTTCTTCCATCCGCGAACACGGGTGGCACAGACCCGCACCTTCAAACACCGCGCCGCCGATGCGAAAGCGCCGCTCTTTAAGCGCGAGCAGGTTGAGTCCTGATACCACGAGGTTACGCCGGAGCTGTTCAGGGGCGGCTTCATTGCCACAAAGCGCACCGATGACCGGCAGATGTTCAGCCTGGATGAGCGTGACTTGCCGCGCCGAGTTCGAGTTACGCTCACTGCGGTGGTCGCCCGCCAAACCGCGTCCCGGCAAGGCGAGGGCGTGGTTTACGCGTACCGGCCGG
Source organism: uncultured Trueperaceae bacterium (assembly GCA_963799485.1). Taxonomy (GTDB): domain Bacteria; phylum Deinococcota; class Deinococci; order Deinococcales; family Trueperaceae; genus Truepera. Next base: position 8,565 of record CAWCXJ010000007.1, on the reverse strand, counting down.
GCACGCCGTTCGGGGCGCAGCAAGATAAGCGCGAGCCTGCCCCTTCGGGGCAGGGTTTCTAAAAGGGTTTGCAGGGAAGTCGTCAAAGCTAGGCTATGATAACGCTATGGGTCAACCTGTGGGTCAATCTAGGGGGCAACACCCGTGGGCGCGTCTCGAGCTTATCCGCGGCGACATTACCAAATGCCAAACTGACGCTATCGTGAATGCGGCGAACACAAGCCTGTTGGGGGGCGGCGGCGTCGACGGTGCAATCCACCGCGCCGCCGGGCCGGAACTGAAGGCCGCGTGCCGAACCCTGGGCGGGTGCAAAACAGGCGAAGCGAAGTTGACGCAGGGTTACAACTTGCCCGCCCGCTTCGTTATCCACACCGTCGGCCCGGTCTGGCAAGGGGGCCACGCAAATGAAGACGAGCTGCTGGCGCGCTGTTACCGAAGCGCTTTTAGATTGGTCGCCGAACACGAACTGCGTTCGCTGGCGTTTCCGTCTATCAGCACCGGGATTTACGGCTTTCCCATTGCCCGCGCCGCGAAGCTTGCACTCCGGGAGATTCGGGTAGCCTTAGGCGAAAACCCCGACTTGGCGCGTGTGACGGTCGTCTGCTTTAGTGACCCCGACCTGAGCGAGTATAAAGACGCACTAGAAACTCTGGAGGCAAGATGAAACGAACACGACTTTGGTTGACACTTACGCTGCTTGCAGCGCTCTTCACAGTCCTGTTGGGGGCGTGCCGGCGTGATGTGGTGACCCCGACAGGGGCGCTCGAGGTCACGGTAGCGGGTTTGCCGAGCGCTACTGCCGCGGCCCTGACAGTCGCCGGGCCGGACGGTTTTACGCAGAATCTGACGCAGGCCGAGACGCTCACCGGGTTAGCGCCGGGCAGCTACACCGTCACTGCCGACCCGGTTTCCGCTACCACCGGAACCTACACGGGCACAGTCAGCGGCTCGCCCGCGACGGTTACTGCCGGCGAGACGGCGCAGGTAGCGGTGCTTTACGCCGTGGGCGGCGGTACGGGTGGCAGCATCTCCGGTACGGTCAGTATCGTCGGCGCGGGCACGACCGACGCACCTTTTGTACCGGGTGAGGTTATCGTCAAACTCAAGCCCGGTTTGCGCACACAAGCGTTTACGGACGCCCTGACGGGTACTTTGGAACACGTCCGCGACCTGTCCCTGCGAGGTGTCGGCCTCTACCGCGTCGCGCCGTCTTTACGCGCCCAGAGCGCCGACCTCAGGGCGGCGACCCTGAGCCTTGTCGCGCAACTCTCCGCCAGAGACGATGTGCTCTACGCCGGGCCGAACTATCTGCTTACGGCGACCGCCGAACCCAATGATCCCTTGTACACCTTGCAGTGGCACTACCGCGCCATCAACCTGCCCGCCGCGTGGGATCAAACAACGGGTTCGGCGGACGTCACGATCGCCATTATCGACAGTGGCGTCGCTACCACGCACCCCGACCTCGCCCCCAAACTCGTGCCCGGTTACGATTTTGTCAGCAGCGCTGCCGATTCCGGCGACGGCGACGGGCGCGACGGCGACCCGACCGACCCGGGGGGCAGTTTCCACGGTTCGCACGTGGCGGGAACCGCTGCGGCTGCAACGAATAACGGTATCGGCGTCGCCGGCGTGAGCTGGGGCGCGCGCATCTTGCCGGTACGGGTTTTGGGCAACGATACCGGTACCCTGGCCGACGCCATCGACGGCATCTTGTGGAGCGTGGGCGAAAGCGTCCCGGGTGTTCCCGACAACCCCAACCCCGCCGACGTGCTCAACCTAAGTCTTGGTGGCCCCTTTTTGTGCAGCGACGTGACGCCCCTGCAAGACGCCTTCGACGCGGCGAACGCTGCGGGCGCAGTGGTCGTCGTCGCAGCCGGAAACGACAACGACGACTCGAGCTTCTACACGCCCGCGAGTTGCGGCAACGTGATTTCGGTAGGGGCGACGACGGTTGAAAACAAACGCGCCTACTACTCGAACTATGGGCCGCAGGTCGATGTCATGGCCCCGGGCGGTGACCTGCGCGGCGGCAGAGACCTAGACGGTAACGGTGCGCCCGACGGGGTACTCAGCACCGTGGGGTTTGGCTCTACACCTCCTGATATCACGCCTGAGAGTGGCTACGCTTACTTTCAAGGCACCTCGATGGCTTCGCCCCACGTCGCCGGCGTCGCCGCGCTCCTTAAGAGCGTGCGGCCCGCCCTTACGACCGCCGAAGTGCGCGACATCCTGGCCGAGACTGCCGTACCGCTTACCGACGTTTCTTGTACGCCCGGTTGCGGCGCGGGCCTTATCGACGCCGCCGCTGCCCTAGCGACGCTCGTAACCCCCGCCGAACCCGATTTTTCGCTTTCCCTGTCGCCGGCAGCGGTATCTCTCAGCACAGCCGCACCTACCGCCGACGTAACAGTCCTTATCGCACGTTCGGGTAGTTTGACGAGTCCGGTAGCCTTTAGCATCTCCGGGTTACCGGCCGGTTTAAGTGCGAGCTTCGCCCCGTCGTCGGCAACCGGCGACACTACCCAGCTGACCCTGACCGCCGCCGCCGGACTCAGCGGCGACTACACGCTTCAGGTACAAGGTGTCAGCGGCGGCGTCAGCAAGACCATCCCGCTCAGTGTGAGCGTTACAGGCGACACGCCGCCGGAACCCACGGTGGACATTTCAGGAACTATTGTCGGAGCTTGTTACTTTGTCAATAACACCTGTGACCCAAACCGTACGGCATTTGCTGAAATCAGTCAGAGCGGGAGCAGTGCCCCCTATATGATTTCAGGTTTGGCTGCGCTTGACTATTTTGTCGCTGCCTACAAAGACGGCAACAATGATGGCGATCTCAACGATGCGGTCGATTACGCCGGCGCTTACCTACAAAACGGACAGCAAACGAACGTTACGCCGCCTGCTAACGGTATCGATATTACGATGACGCCACGGCTGGATACGCAAGATTTAGACAAAGCGCAGTTAGAAGCGTTACTTAAGCTCTGGGATACGCGCCCTTAAATATAGCCAAAGCGTATTAACCTCAGCCTAAAGGTGGAGAGGCTTTGTAACCCTGAAGAGGGTGAAGAGCCTCGCCTTTTGCTAGCGTAGCCCTAGACCCACTAAGGGCCGCCCAGATTTTGGGCCAGTCTCTAAGAGGAGGAATCATGGCTTTTGAAGTAAACCCACTGCCGTACCCGAACGATGCGCTCGAGCCCCATATCGACGCGAAAACCATGGAAATTCACCACGACAAGCACTACGGTACCTACACATCCAAACTCAACAGCGCGGTTGAAGGGACTGAACTCGAGACCCTCTCTATCGAAGACATCCTCGCCAAAGGTGCCGACGCGCTGCCTGCAGCTGTCCGCAACAACGGCGGCGGCTACTACAACCACACGCTCTTTTGGGAGTGGCTGAGCCCGCAAGGGGGCGGCGAACCGAGCGGCGAGTTGGCTGAGGCCATCACCCGCGATTTCGGCTCGTTCGATTCGTTTAAGGAAAAGTTTTCCGACGCCGCTGCGACCCGTTTCGGTTCCGGTTGGGCGTGGCTCGTGTCTGATGGCGGCACGCTTTCGGTTACCAGCACCCCGAATCAGGACAGCCCCGCGATGGAAGGTAAACACGCCGTTTTGGGTCTCGACGTGTGGGAACACGCTTACTACCTCAAGTACCAGAACAAGCGCCCCGACTACATCGAAGCGTTCTGGAACGTCGTCAACTGGGACAAGGTCAGCGAACTCTACAGTCAGACTAAGTAGTCCGCCAAGCTTTTGCTTTTTACCGCTGCGCCGGGTGTACACCCGGCGCGGTTTTTTTGACCACAGGCTGAAAGTGAGGTGGTAGGGTAAATAAAGTGAGAACCGGAGGGAGAAACGATGAAACGAACGATATTAGCCGCAGGCGGGCTTTTGCTCCTGAGTGCTTGTTCACAAGATGCTGCGCCGAGTTTGGGTGCAGCGGCGGCCCCTACCGAACTGTTTTTTTCCGAGTACGTTGAGGGAAGCAGCAACAACAAGGCTTTGGAAGTCTATAACGGTACCGGCGAAGCTAGTATCTGAGCGCAGGCGGCTACGCCGTCAAACTTTTTCGCTAACGGGAATGCAGCAGCGGGTACAAACATAAATTTAAGACGGCACGTTGCGTCGAAGACGTTTTGTCTTCGCTAGCAGCCGCGCCGACGCTCAATTTTGGCCCAGGTTCCGACCAGACGAGACGGCGCAAGTTTTTTTAACGGCAACGACGCCGTTGTTCTTCGCAAGGGAACAACCGTTCTCGACGTTATCGGGCAGATTGGCTTCGACCCCGGCAGCGAGTGGGGGACGGGTCTGACGAGCACGCAGAACAACACGCTGCGGCGTAAAGAAAGCGTCATGCAAGGGGACGCTGATGGCTCGACGCTTTTGACCCGGCGGCGGAGTGGGACGGTCTTGCTACCGATACCTTTGCCGGTCTGGGTAGCTACGGCGGAGACGGCGGCGCAGCCGGTGCATGTCAGGCTGCGCCCGCTGTGACGCTGATTTCGGTGGTGCAGGGTGAAACCGACACGACGCCGTGCGCCGGTCAGACGGTGAGCGTCGAAGGCGTTGTCGTCGGCGATTTCGAGGGGCCGTCTCCGGCCTTGCGTGGATTTTACGTCGAGGAAGAACAAAGCGACTGGGACGACAACGCCGCAACCTCCGAAGGCATTTTTGTCTTTAACGGCAATAACGACAGCGTTTCGGTTGGGCAGCGCGTCCGGGTGACGGGCGGCGTCAGCGAGTTCGGCGAACAAACGCAGATTAGCGCCGGCAGCGTCCAAGTGCTTGACGACGGCCCGGTGACGGTGCCTGAAACCTTTATCACGCTACCGGTAGCAGAGTTGGGAGTGCTCGAGGCCTTTGAGGGAATGCTCGTCCGTTTCCCGCAAAGTCTGGTCATCTCCGAATACTTCAACTACGACCGCTTCGGCGAAATCGTCCTGGCAAGCCCCCCGGATAGTTTGCCCCGCCCTTATACCCCGACCAGCTACGCCGAACCCGGCGCTGAAGCGCAGGCTGTCGCCGACCTGAACACGCGCAGCCGCATTACCTTAGACGACGGCTTGAGCGCCCAAAATCCCGACGTCACGCGGCACCCGAACGGTGAACCCTTTAGCCTTACAAACCGCTTCCGGGGCGGCGACACCGTACAGGATACCGTCGGTGTGCTCGACTACCGTTTTGGGCTCTACCGGGTGCAACCGACGCAAGGCGCTAAGTACAGGTCGGTGAACCCGCGCACTGCTGCACCTGAAGCGGTCGGCGGCAGCCTCAAGATCGCCGGCTTTAACGTGCTCAACTACTTTACGACCCTGACCAGCGAAGACAGCAGTGCACGGGGCGCGGACAACCCTGAAGAGTTTGCGCGGCAGCAGGCCAAAATCGTTGCGGCGCTCGCTGCCATCGACGCCGACGTGTTCGGCCTTACCGAAATTGAAAACAACGGTGACGTGGCGGTACAAAACCTTGTGGCTGCGCTGAACGCCAAGGTCGGCGCAGGTACCTATAGCTTCATTTCAACCGGCACTATCGGCACCGACGCCATCAAGGTAGCGCTCTTGTACAAACCGGCAGCGGTGACGCCCGTAGGCGACTTTGCCGTCCTCGACAGCTTGGTTGACTCGCGTTTTATCGATACCAAAAACCGTCCGGCACTCGTTCAAACGTTTGACGACGTAAACGGTGGACGCGTGAGCGTGGCGGTCAACCACTTCAAGTCGAAGGGCTCGAGCTGTGACGACGTGGACGACCCCGACGCGGGCGACGGGCAAGGCAACTGCAACGGCACGCGTACCCAAGCAGCGGCGGCGCTCGTCGACTTTTTGGCTGCTGACCCGACCGGCAGCGGCGACCCGGACGTGCTCATTATCGGCGACCTCAACTCGTATGACGAAGAAGACCCGATTCGCACGCTCGAGGCGGGCGGTTACACCGACTTAAACGAGCGTTTCGGTGGCGAGTTCGCCTACACTTACGCCTTTGACGGGCAGTTCGGCTATCTGGACTACGCGCTCTCGAGCCCGACTTTGACCGCGCAGATTACCGGGACGACCGCCTGGCACATTAGCGCCGACGAACCCGATTTGCTCGATTACGACACCAGCTTTAAGAGCGACGCGCAGGACGCGATCTTTGCCCCCGACCCTTACCGCGCGTCGGATCATGACCCGGTGGTAGTGGGTTTGGAACTGAGCGCGCCCGACCCGCAAGCACTGCTATCGGAGCTGGTTGCCGAAGTGAACGGGCTCGAGGGGGCGGGCGTCCTCAAACGTGGGGACGCGCAGAGGTTACTGTCTCAACTAGAAACAGCGCAGCGCCACCTGGGGCGCAACCGGGAACGTCAAGCAGAAGCGGCTTTAGAACGTTTCGAGCGGCAGGTAGACCGGCTTATCGGTAAGGGCGCGCTCAGCGCCGAACAGGGCGCTGGGCTTATCACCAGGTCGCAAGTTATCCGCAACCTGCTCTAGCTTAGCGACTTCTCGGGACCGGCGCGAGATTTTTCGCGTCGGTTTTTGCTGCCACACTTTAGACTTGGGCCATGAACGCCAGAGCCGAAACAGCGGTGACGTTTCTTTTGCTCGCGGTTTGTGCCGGGCTGCTGGGTTGGAATCTGTGGCCACGCTTTACGGTGCAAAAGACAGCGGTAAACGTAGTGCAACCCGACATCACCGTGTCGGTGGCAGGCGCGGTCGCTTTTCCGGGTGTTTACGCGCTGCCGTGGGGTTCCCTTGTTACCGACGCCGTAACCAAAGCAGGCGGCTTGACCGATACCGCCGAAGAAACGCTTTTGAACCTCGCCGACCCGCTTACGACCGGCGAAACCGTCCTCGTTCCGGAAGCGCGCACTGCCACCGGCGAAGACCGGCTCAGCCTCAACACGGCAACCGAGCGCGAGTTGGAACTGCTCGTTCCCGGTGTCGGCCCGGTAACGGCTGCGCGCATCGTCGAAGCGCGCCCCTTTGAAAGTATCGAAGACTTGCTCAACGTCTCCGGCATCGGCCCCGCCACGCTCGAGAAAATTCGCCCTTACGTCAAACCATGACCGAACGATGAGCGTCGTTTTAGGTTCGTCAGCTGAGACTACCGCTGAAAGCTCCCCGGCGCTCTCACTCGCCTGGTCGGTTCCGGCGGCGTTTTGTCTGGTTTTGGGGATTGCCCTTGCAGGTGCCGGTCTGCCGCTCTGGACGAGCGCCGCGTGCGCCGGAGCGCTTCTGGTTCTCGGCTGGACGCTGGGTTTACGGCTTCTTTTGCTCACGCTCTTGTGTGTCCCGCTCGGGTTTGTACGGTTTGAAGCGTGGGAGGCGCGTCCACAACCGCTCGAGCCCCTTATCGGCACGACGCAGACGCTTTCCGGAACGAGTGACGGGACGTATTTGAAGCTCGAGTCCCCCGCCGGGGCCAGGGTCGTGCTTTCGCCCAAAAATATCGTCGGCGCGGGCCGCGTTACGCTACGCGGCGACGTGGTAGCGGCGGCAGCTAAACGCAATCCGGGCGGCTTCGATTATGCCGGGTTTTTGGCGCGGCGCGGGGTCGGGGCGCAGGTCTACGTGGACGAGGTACTTTCGTTTGAACCTGCTGCTGTAACCTTCAAAGAACGTTTGCGGCGCGGCGTCGCTGCGGGTTTATCACCTGACCAGGCCGCCCTGATGGAGGCGATGACGCTCGGAATTCGTGACAATTTGCGCGATTTGCGGGACGTGTTTGCGGCAGCGGGGCTGGCGCATGTGCTGGCGCTTTCCGGGCTTCATATCGGCGTGCTGATTGCGGCGTTGGGGCTTTTGCTTAAACCGCTCGGCGTGCTGCGTTATCCGCTGATGATTGCGTTTGTGGTGGCGTTTGCGGCCCTTGTAGGGGCAACGCCGAGCGTCTTGCGCGCGACGACGATGGCGGTCGCCGTGCTCTTGTCGCTGTGGCTGGGTACGGGAAGGCTCGAGCCCTGGCCCGCTCTCTCACTAGCGGCGCTGCTGGCACTTTTACTAAACCCCTCCCAACTCTACGACCTGTCGTTTCAGCTCTCGTATCTGGCAGTTACCGGGATACTGGTCTTTGCCGGGCCGACGCTCCGGCTGCTGCACGCTTCAAAGCTTCCGTGGTGGCATCCCAAAGCGCTTTTGCTCGGTTCGCTGGTCGTGAGTCTCGGGGCGCAGGCACCCCTGCTGCCGCTCTTGGCGCACACCTTCGGCACTGTGCCGGTGTTCGGCCCGGTCGTCAACATCGTGGCTTTGCCGCTGGCGACCGTGCTGGTTCCGCTCGGGTTTATTGCGGGGCTTTTAGGCACGACGTCGCTCTCACTGGCAACGTTCTTAAACCACCTCACTGCGCCGCTGGCGGCGGCCCTTATCTGGGCGGCGAATACGAGCGCGACCTGGCCGAGCTTGGACTGGGGTGAAATCGCGCCGGTCGGGTTTGCTTATTACGGCGTCGGGGCGTTCGCGCTGGCGCTTGTCTCACTCGGTAAACTGCGGCTCTGGCGCGGGCTTTTGGTCGTCGCAGCGGCGCTGACCGCTTCAACGTTGACGCCTGCACCGTACGGAAACGCCGAAATCGTTTTTTT
>CAWCXJ010000006.1:570000-754188 GCA_963799485.1 uncultured Trueperaceae bacterium | reverse complement strand
TACGCACAACGTTTGCTTACTTGCTTCTCGCTAAACTTAACCTTCGTCTGGGACTCGATGTGCTTGAGCTTCAAGATACGCTCATTGCTATTAGGTGAGCTTGCACACCCCTCAGATAGATTACACGACTTTGCATCTCCTCAGGCTCGAGCGCTTTAGCGACAAGCTCGAGCTGTTCTACACACAGTCCGATGGTGACGCGCTGCTGGTGGGCGTAGCTGACCCCGGCGAAGGCTCTGGCTTCGGTTTGTCGTTTGGCGGCTTCGACTAACAGATCGTCATCCTGGGTGAACAGGGCACGACCTAGCTCGGTGGCTCGGTCGAGTAGCGCCGCGTCGTCTATTTCACTCGTACCGTCTTCGAACGCTGTCAGAACCTCTACCTCACGCTGTCTGAGACCGACCGTTACTGCCCGCGGCACGTGCTGGTCCATGTAGAGTTTAATCAGCGCTCGGCCCTCGAGCTCACCAGTGTCTTCAGGTCAGGAGAGTCGAGCCATTCTCTAAGCTCCTCGGCACGCGCTTCGCCCTCGAGGAGGTGCCCGTCGATCTCCTCCCGGTGGTCTTCGTAGTAAGCCAGGGCTGAGTAGACCTGCGCCAGGCTGAGCTGAGGGTGCTGGAACTGCAACTCTTCTGGACTCGAGCCGTGGGCGCGACGTTCTCCAATGAGCTGCTTGACCTTAAAGCCCATTCCGTCGATAACAGGGACGCCCTCGTCGGTCAACGTGATGTGCTTGTAAGCGGTTGAGGTCATAGCCACCTCGAGTATACGCCGAAGCGTCAAAACCCTCCGTCCGAAATCCTTTTGCGCCGGATGTGCGCAACTGCGGCAGAGGCGAAGCGCTTGGCCGGTTGCTTAAGCCATCTAGCCTGTGTGTCCCGCCCGTCCTCTCTAAAACACTGCTACAAGGCCACATCGGTCACTATAGATATGCAACTGTACGACGCCACACCCAAGAAGCTGAGACCCTGGAGACTTCATGACCACAACTGCCCAACTTCCTGACGAGACCAACGCCAAAGGCGAGTTTGTCCGCCAGCGCTACACCATCCGTGACCGCATCACCGCCGACGGCTCCTCGGGCTTTAAGGCCGAAACCGGACGCTACCACCTTTACGTCAGCTTGGCCTGCCCCTGGGCGAACCGCGCGGTTATCGTGCGGCGTTTGCTCGGCTTGGAAGAGGTCATCTCTCTATCGGTGGTAGACCCTGTTCGCGACGAGCGGGGCTGGGCCTTTCGCGAGGGCGAGGGTCATGGCCCCGACCCGATCAACGGCTTTGCGTTCTTGTCCGAGGCGTACCACAAGACCGACCCCGACTACACCGGGCGCTACACCGTGCCCTGCCTGTGGGACAAGCAGACGGGGCGGCTGGTCAGCAACAACTACCCCGACATCACCATCGACTTCGAGCTGGCATTCAGGAAGTTTCACGCTGAAGGCGTGCCCGACCTATATCCAGAAGCGCTGCGCGAGGAGATCGACGAGGTGAGCGAGCTGGTCTACCGCGACGTCAACGACGGCGTTTACAAGGCGGGATTTGCCGCCTTGCAAGAAGCCTATGGGGTGGCGTACGAAGCGCTCTTTGCCCGGCTCGACTGGCTCGAGCAGCGCCTCGCCACCCAGCGCTACCTGGTAGGTACTCAGCTGACCGAGGCGGACGTACGGCTGTTCACGACCCTAGCGCGCTTTGACATGGTCTACTACCTGCACTTCAAATGCAACAAGCGGCGTTTAGTTGACTACCCCAACCTCTGGGGTTACGCCCGCGACCTGTATCAGCAGCCCGCTTTTGGTGAATCTATCAATGCCGACCACATCAAGCGCCACTACTACATGACGCACGACCGCCTGAACCCAAGCGGCATCGTACCTCTTGGTCCCGAGATCGACTGGCGCGCGCCGCACGGCCGCGAGGCGCTACCGTGAATCCGTTAACATCTAAGCCGGAAAGCACAGCCGTTCACCTGCGCGACGCGGCGGAAGCCGATTACGCCGCTATACGCGCCTTGACGCTTGAGGCGTATAGACCCTACGCCGCCATTATGCCTAGGGCGGTGTGGGGAGCCCTGTACCAGGCGGTCACGTCCGTACTCGACAACTTAGACCGGCAAGACGCTGAAAAGATCGTTGCGGTGCGTGGGGATGAAGTTGTAGGTAGCGTTCTACTCTACCCACCGACTGGCGCGGACTCCTACGGGCAAGGTAACGCATCGCTTTACCCTGAGTTGCGCCTGCTCGCTGTCGCGCCACAAGCACGTGGTTTGGGACTAGGGCACGCCTTAGTGGACGAGTGTATCAGGCGAGCAAGAAGCTTAGGGGCGCAGAAGCTCGGGCTCCACACCTCGGACTACATGGAGGTTGCTACGGCGCTCTACCTGAAGCTGGGCTTTGTCCGCGCCACGGCGCTCGACTTTGAAGCCGCAGGACCGCATACAGTCAAGGGCTATCAGCTCGCGCTAAGTTAACGCTGCCCTACAGAATATTCTGCGCGTGTTGCGCGCGTTCGTGATTCAAGGAAGAGAGCAGTCTAACTGTTCTCATAGCAGTTTCTTTGCTGTCACTTACACAGCCTCACAGCGGAACTATGACTTTCAGTTCAACTGCCCCCGCTGGTCCAGGATAAAGGCTTCAACCTTCTGATTATCCCTCACACCTTGAACATGCCTAGAGCCTTCAAGAAGCGCGGCGCGCTTTAAGCTGGGAAAGAGTCTCTTAGCGCGCCGTAGAAGCCGCTTGCCTGGTCCCAGTAAGTCGTGTTCCGCAGCTATCACGGTGAGAGGCGTCGAGATACGCCCGGCTTCTATTCGGCTGATATTAGGGATAGGTGTGAAATCTAGATCAAAGTTCGGAAGTACCTGTGTCAGAAACGGCGCGGCAAAATCATCCCGTTCTGAAAATAAGGCGTCAATCACCCGGTCAAGGTCGCGTGGGTTCCCTGTGCGGATAAAGCGTTTCACCGGTAGAAACACCTCGAGCATAGCCCTTAACGGGTTTCCACTTACGATACCTACGGGCGCAATGAGATAAGCCTGCTTGATCTTTGACTCGTCCTCGAGCAGTGTTTTCCAGACGATGAACCCACCCAGCGAAAACCCGACTAGGGTCGCGTCGCTAAGGCCTAATGCGGCGATAACCTCGTTCATCCAGACGCCACACGACCTGTCTTTCATACTCGGGCGGGTTTCAGAACTTTTATTGGGCTGGGCAATGACGTCTACCGCAAAGACTTGGTAGTGCTTAGCTAGGCTCGGGTACACATCTAGCGCGATAGGGGCGCATCCGTTCGAGCCATGAATCAGAACCAAAGGTGGCTTAGTTGCGTCTCCCGTAATAATGACGTGGCTCAGACCAAACTGAGTGTCAGTATCTTGCTCGATGTAATCTATATTCAAAGCGTCGAGCTTTGATTGATATATATCTAGAACGGCTTGTTTGCTCTCAGGCGTCTTATACAGTGATGTCATAGCTTGCTCCCGCTTAAGTTAGTACGAGTTCGGTTTTTGCTGTCCGGTTCTGGTCGCCTTCAGTTGAGTTCTCTCTTGGGGATGATTCAATTCTTTAATAGCCTCTAAGGTTTTTTTATGGTGTGAAAGCTCTTGTCTGCGCAACGCTATAATTTCGAAAGGCTATTAAAGAAATTTACTACCCTGGAACGAACTTATCTTTAGCCTTTGTGAGACCCAATAACTGCAGATGAAAGATCAATAAGTACACCCAACCTAAATAAGTAGGTTGAAGGCGAATACTAAGGAATGACAAAGCGAGGACGAAGGTATATCGCATTAAGTGAGGCAGAGAACGAGAAGTTAAGAGCGTTAGAGCAGAACGCGCATATAAATGCCAAGGTGCGTCTGCGTGCCCAGATTTTGAGACTATCAAATCAGGGCATGAGCCTGGGGCAGCTTTCAGAGCATGTAGCCAAGAACTACGAAACCTTGAGAAGAACCTTTGACCGTTGGGAAAGAGCAGGTTACGCAGGTCTAGCCGACCACTACGAGACACACGGACAGAAACCCGTAATTACCGATGACATCAAGACGTTCATGGAAACGAAGCTAACAGAACCAAGAACCTGGACGTGTACCCAGCTCTCCGAGACCGTCGGCGAGCGCTACGGTGTCAAGGTGGGAGCCGAGGGTATCCGCAAACGACTCAAAGAAATGGGCTACAGCTGGAAAAAGGGACGCTTTACGCCTGCCAAGCGTCCTGGTGAGGACGACCTCAAGCACCATAGAGCAGCCTTGGACACGTTGAAAAAGGGGCGCTGGAGCAAAGGTTGAGACTGCTTTATCTCGATCAGGTCGGTTTTAGTCTGGCGCTCAAGCCGATCAAGACCTGGACGCCTAAAGGTTCAGGAATTCAGTTCGAGATTCCTTCCAGGCAAGGTTCAGCCGGAAGGCTCAATCTTATAGGTGCATTGGACGTTGCTGCCAACAAACTCGTTTACCGCGACTTGGAGGGGAGGGTATCCTGAATTTTGTGTTCAACGGAATCAGCCAAGATAAGGCTGAGGAAGGAGACGCAAGATGGCGAAGACAGAATCACGCATCGATGCCAAGATACTCGATGACCTTTTACGAGGAGTCGACAGCGAACGCGATCTCACCGGGGTACTGCGGCAGTTGAGCAAGCAGCTGATCGAGCGGGTGTTAGAAACGGAACTCACCGAGCATTTAGGCCATGAACCAGGTGAGGTGGTGATCAATCCTGAGGGCAACGTCCGCAACGGATCGAGTAAGAAAACGCTCAAGGGTGAACTGGGTCAGGTAGACCTCGACATCCCCCGAGATCGTCAGGGAAACTTCGAGCCGCAACTGGTCAAGAAACATCAACGCCGCCTCGCCGGACTTGATGAACGCATCTTGTCGCTCTACGCTCGCGGCCTGAGCACTCGGGACATCCAAGCTGAGCTTAAGGAGCTTTACGAGGTCGAGGTGAGCCCCACGCTCATTAGCGAAGTTACCGAAGCGGTGCTGGCCGAGGTCAAGTTGTGGCAACAGCGCCCGCTGGATGCGCTTTATCCGGTGGTCTATCTCGACTGCATCTTCGTCAAACTCAGGGTTGAGGGGGTGGTTAGGACACAGGCCGTCTATCTGGCGATTGCCATCAACCTGCAAGGACTTAAGGAAGTTTTGGGGATGTGGGTCGGCAAAGACCAAAAAGAGGGAGCCAAGTTCTGGCTTTCGGTGTTGAGCGAACTCAAGCAGCGCGGCTTAGGCGATGTATTCATCTTCTGCGTCGATGGGCTTAAAGGCTTTCCTGACGCCATCGAACAGGTTTATCCGCATTCCCAGGTGCAGCTCTGCATCGTTCACCTCATCCGCAACAGCCTGACGTTTGTGCCCTGGGGTAAGCGTAAAACGGTAGCCCGCGACCTCAAGGCCATCTATACGGCAGCCAACGAAGAACAGGCCCGAGACGCACTTGAGGTCTTCGAGCAAACCTACCGAGACAGCTATCCGACCATCGCCCAGCTGTGGCGCAGAAACTGGGATCACATCATCCCGATCTTCGACTACCCTGCCGACATCCGCCGGGCAATCTACACCACCAATGTGATCGAGTCGTTTAACTACAGTCTTAAAAAACCGCTTAAGACCAGGGGTGCGTTCCCTACCGAAGATGCCCTGAGAAAGGTGCTCTACCTGGCAATTATGCAAGCGTCAAAGAAATGGACCATGCCGATCCGGGATTGGAAAAAGGCGCTCAACTGGTTTGCTCAGCTCTTCGGTGCTAGACTGCTCGATAAGTTGGGTACACAAAATTCCTGATACCCTCTGGAGGGTGGCTGTGATGCTCGTAAGGTCGAGGCGTTTCTCGACAGGCTGGCCGAACGAGCCGATCCCGAAGGTCTCACTGTCGTCGTGCTTGATAATGCTCGCTTTCACAAAGCTAAAAACATCAAGGCTAAAGAACACAGCTGGCAACAACAAGGCTTGTTTCTTCGTTACCTACCCCCTTACTCGCCCCAGTTAAATCCTATCGAAACACTTTGGCGTCTCCTCAAAGGCTTTCTCCTGCCTAGACGCTTATACGCTTCCCTCAATCATCTCAAAGAGGCTGTCTTCGCCGCCCTTACACTCCTAAATGCTGTCATCCTTTAGTTTCAGGTTGGAGGTACTTAGCGCTTTGAAGCGGTGCATAAGACTTTTAACAGAAGCTATTGGATTTCTGGGGTAGCGCGTTTTGGGGATATGGGTCAACAACCCCGAAGCGCGCTTAGGTTTAGGTACTACCTTGCTGTTCCAGCCACCTTAGAATCGCTTGGTTCGTTTCTTCCGGCTTTTCTTGCTGGATCCAATGACCGCAGTCCAGACTGGCCACTTCCGCTTTGGGCACGAACTCTGTCAATTTCTCAGACTTCGGGATCACATCCCGGTCGCCATAGATCATGAGTGTGGGCTGTTGAATGATCGGGTCCACGTCCGCTAGCAGGTGCCAGTTGCGGTCGAGGTTTCTGTACCAATTGATACGGTTTGTGAACCCTGTTGCTTCAAAGGCGGAGACGAACACGGCCAGTTCGCTGTCGCTTAATAGGGGCTCGCCGAGTGGTGCTTCTACTCTGGCAAGATTGATCATCATCATGCCCGGCTCAGGCGGTGCAGGGGACACGTTCTTGCGGAACATATTGCGAAGGAAATGGGATGTATTTGCTTCGAGTACGGCGTCTGCGACGCCTGGCTATCGGTTGAAGTGGGCGAAATAGTAGTCGCCACCAAATAGCTCTTCCATCCACTCGATCCAAAGTTTTTCTCCGCGCTCTTGGTAAGGCACGCTCAGATTGATCACCTTGTTGACGCAGTTTGGATGCAATAAGGTCAGCCCCCAAACGACCATTGCACCCCAATCATGACCGACAAAAGTGGCATCTTCGTATCCGTAGTGGTCGAGAAGCGCGACGAGATCACCCGCTAAGTGTTCGATGTCGTAGTCCGTGACTTCAGTCGGACAGGATGAGTTGCCGTAACCCCGTTGATTCGGGACGATGACGTGGTAGCCCGCCGCAGCAAAGGCAGGCATTTGATGCCGCCAAGAGAAGGCGTGCTCCGGCCAGCCGTGACAGAGTACGATAGGGTTTCTTTGTTCTCGACCTACTTCAAAGACCTCGAGTTCCACACCGTTGACTGAAACGAGCGTGGGCTTGGGAAAATCGCTCGGATTAAACATTTCATCTCCTGCCAGTTTTACTTCAAGGCTTGCTCGATAACTGAGTGCGTCGGCCATTTGCGAACCTCTGTGATGAGCTTAAAAATGAATTCACAGCGTTGGGTGCGAGACCTGCGCGTTTGCAGCATTTAGCTCGGTGAAAGCTGGAGCCGCTGTGGGCTCAACTTTGATAACAAGCTTTCCCTTGGTTTTTCCGCTCTCAAGGAAAGCGATGGCTTTAGGCACATCAGCAAGGGGATAGCTTTTGTCGATGACAGGGCTAAGCTTGCCGTGTTCCATGAGTTCCTTTAGAAACAGCAAATCCTCCTGGCTTATCTTCTGAATGAAGTTGGTGATTGTTTTACTGCTATTCATTGATATAAGAGGGCCAAAGAACATGGCGTCAAACATCTGCTTGCCGTCCCCACCCGTCATCACATAAGTGCCCTTGGGTTTAAGGGCACGTTTGTAAGCGGCGAGCGGGTGATAGCCGCCCACACCCAGAATGAGGTCGTACTGCTGCCCGTTTCGCGTGAAGTCTTCTTTCTTATAGTCAATCACGTGGTCAGCGCCAAGCGAACGCACCATGTCTAGCTTGCTAGTGCTACATACGCCTGTCACCTCGGCCCCGAGCGCCTTGGCGATCTGCACTGCAAATGAGCCGACACCGCCCGACGCGCCGTTGATCAAAACCTGGTGTCCTGCCTGGATTTTGCCGTGGTCGCGCAAACCCTGTAAAGCTGTCATCGCCGCTGTAGGCACAGCCGCAGCCTGCTCAAAACTCACATTGGCGGGTTTTAAGACGATGGCGTTTTCGGGTACAGCAACATATTCAGCAAAAGCACCAAAGTTTGGGCTTGCACCAAAGACCTCATCGCCCACCTGAAACCGCGTTACGTTCTTACCGACCGCTTCAATCTCCCCTGCGAAGTTACCGCCTAGAATGGGCTGTTTGGGTTTGGTCAAGCCGAATATCAGGCGTATCAAGAAGGGGTCAGCTCGCATCAGGTGCCAGTCACCAGCATTGACGCTAGCCGCATGAACCTTAACGAGGACTTCGTTTTCTTTAGGGCTGGGTTTGGTAATGTCTCGGAAGCTGAGGACGTCGGGGGAACCGTAAGTGGGACAAACAATAGCTTTCATTTTTCCTCCTCTTTGTGCGTAAGGCTCAGCCGTGTGGGGCGGCGTTTGATCTGCTGTAAACAGGCTCGTCGATCCCAGCTTGTAACCGTGCGCTTTTAATCTTTAGGGCTTCGATGTCCAGTTCTTTCATGGTTTTCCTGTGCGTTACGAAGACAAGTACCATGAGGAACAGCGAGCCAAAGATGACAGCAGCCGTTAAAAAGGTCCAAAGGTTGACGTGCATAGTAAGCTCCTTAAGCTCGCGCCGCCACAAACGCTCGTTTTTGCCACTGCTCAACGTTGACGCCTCTAAACACGAGCCACAGCGGCAAAAGGAGTTCGCCAACAAACGTGTACTCGCTGACCGTTACCCCAAAACTAGGCATCAGAAAAAACGTCAAGGTGTCGGTGAGATAGCCGAAGCAGCCGATCATGAGCAGCAGCCCGATGAGTTTGGGAAGGTAAGCCGACCGAAAAACGAGATAGCCCATCGGGAAAAGCCACAAACCCCAGAAGATGTGGGCGATCATGGTGCCGTGTTCGTGCAAATCGAGCAACAGCGGGACGAGCGTGTTGATTTGTGCGGGGGTAAACGCGGCTACATAATCAGAGCTGTTCAAAAGTAAAGGAATAGCCGCGTAGGTGAGTTCGTTGAGCATGGCAATCGGTACAGCCAGCAACACAAAAAGGACCATCAAGCGAGCCTGGTTTTTATCCACAGGCTTCAAAACCTTGTACAAATAAAGAACGGTGGCGATTTGCACGACTTGGGTAACCAGGGCTCCGAAGATGCCGAGCCGAAACAGTGTCTCAGACTCGAGGATGTTACGAATGCTCGTAACCGGGTCGCCATCTACGATAAGCACTGAAGGCACGTAGAGGATGCTGAAAGCGCCAAAAACAGCGAGCAGGAGGTACAGTGTGCCCGCGATTCTTGCAGTTGTATTAGGGTTGGTTTCTTTAGTCATGATGGGTCTCCTTTTTGAAATACTCTGTCGGGCGAATCACTCAGAGCCTCTTGAGAACGAAGTGCCTACGCTCTTTGGGCGGTTCTCAATTGGGAGGATGTGGAGGTACGTCCGTCTCTCTTTCGAACGTTGACATCTCGCACAAGGAGCCACAAAGCAGTCGCCAACTCCGCAAAGAAAGGGACGAGGTAGGCGGGCTCGAGCATTCCCACGTGGACAGGTGCGAGGGTGGCTACAAGTGACCCCGTCAGATAGACCACGCCGCCCAGGGCTAACAGGAGGGCGAAAATTCGGGGGACATATCTCGATTTGAAAAACAGGGTGCCGAGGGTGAAGAGCGCGAAGGCGAAAAAGACCAGTCCGAGGTCGTAGCCGACGGACTGCGCCCCCAGCGCCCCCAGCGCCAACGCCTGCCGCGCGGCGTCGCTGAGTCCTGCCCCAGAGCCGGTGAGGAGTTGCAAAGCGTCCACGAGGTAGTGGAGGTTCGCGCCTATGAGGGCGGCTTGGAGCAACCTGAAGAGCGCCGCAAGTTGCGCCAAGCCCCGGTTGACGGGTCGGAGCAGCCAGTAAAGGAGCAGAGCTGCGCTTATGTCGGCGACGAGCATGATGAGGTCGCCCACGATGCCGAGCCGGAATAGCCCCTCGGCGGTTCGTATGTTCGCTGCAGTCGCGCCCGCGTCACCCGCTACAATGAGCGAACCGCGCACATAAAATTCGGCGAACACACCCGCTGCGATAATCACGAGCCAGGCAAAACCAGCGGTTCTAGCGAGGCGGTTTTGATTTGTGTAGGTCATACTTCTTAGTTCCTTTCCGGTAGTTTTCTAGCGCTAACTTTTCAACACACCCTGCCTTCAGCCTCAAGGCCTTCTGCCTCGAGCCGACTCACCACCAAGCCCATTACCAGCCCTGTAATGAGTCCTTGCCAGAAGCTGCGTCGCGCCGAGCGCAGCGCTCACACCGCTGCAAAGTCCGGTCCAAAAGCCGAGTCTGGAGAAGGTCACGCCGTCACCTCCATGTCCAATATGTCCAACCTCTCAACCAACCAGCGCCAGGTAAGCGCAGCCCAGCGACAGCAGGAGCGCCACGGGAACTCCCTGGAGGCGCTCCCAGGGGCTCGAGCTAAAGAGGTTCGCTACCGTGCTGAGCCCGAAGAGCAGTGTCAGCACGAATAGCCCAGCGCTCACCCGTGCAGGCTGCCCTAAAAGCGTGAGATGACCGGCGTGCTCAGCGACGAGAAGAAGTCCTAGACCGACGACCAGAGCCGAGACCAGGCTGCCCCAGCGCAGGCGAGCGGGCAGCACGCGGTGGGCTCCGCCCCAGGCTGCTCGTCCCAGGGGCGCACCCGCAGCCAGCGCGAGTTGGAACAGGATCAGGTAGGACAGCAGCGCCAGCGTTACCCAAGACAGCAGCGCCGCCATTAGGCGTAGCGCCTTTCGGCTTGCAGGCGGGTCGCGGATGCAGGCGACCGCAGAAGCACCGCGCCTACCCAGACGAACCAAACGATGAGCCCCAGCCCGAACACGCTGCCGCCGATTTCGCTTAGAGGTGGGAATGCGGTAAGAACGCCTGCCGCCCCGACCAGCAGCCCCAAGAGGTTGAGCGCTTTAGGTAAGCGATTTACAGCGAAGGCCGCCAAGCTCACCAGCACCAGCCAGACCCCGCCCACGATCTCATTGCCGCCGCCCAGCCCGTCGATGACGACCTGCAAATTCAGCCA
This sequence comes from uncultured Trueperaceae bacterium, assembly GCA_963799485.1. Classification (GTDB taxonomy): domain Bacteria; phylum Deinococcota; class Deinococci; order Deinococcales; family Trueperaceae; genus Truepera. The sequence continues at coordinate 743,231 of CAWCXJ010000006.1, read as the reverse complement.
CACCGCCCCGGCGGTCTCCGGGCTTTGTGCGTAAAGGTCGCTGACAACACGCCCGCCGACGTTGGCGACCATGCCGCTGGCGATGACCAGTCCTGCCCAGACGAAGCCGAACACGCCCGCCAGTTGTGAGAGCGTGGGGCTGCCTGTGAGCCGCGCCCGCAGAGCGAGTGTCAGCGGCACGAGCGCCAGCCCGAAGACCACGTAGATCACGAAGTACCAGGCGTACATCAGGGTTTCGTTTTCGCGCAGAAAGCCCGCGTTCCTGACCGGCTCGCCTAAGTTGCCATAATCTGCTGCTGCCAGCGTGCCGAAGTAGAGCGCAAAGCCCGCGATAAACGTCGCGGCTTGTAGAAGCGCGGCTAGGCCGCCCAGCTTCTGTAAACGTTCAGGTTGAATTGGCGTTTGCATATTGATCTCCTTAGAAAACTCGAGCTTGAGGGCGCACGTCAAAACCTTGTAGTGAGCAAAGCGTCAGAACGTTTATTGGCTCAGGCGTTCATCGCAACCCTCCTCTCCAAGCCGCCTCACTGAGATAAGGGGCAGACCCAAATCACGGACCTTCCTCAAGAGCCCGAACAGCGCCGCCTGGTCAGGCAAGCTGACGAACAGCAGCGTGTCGGGACCGTCTGGCTCGAGCGTCGCTTCCCCTAGCCACTCGCCCACGGGCGCGCTGAACTGGCCTCGCACCCGGATGCAATAGGTGTCGGCGTCGTGACTGTTCGCGTTTAGGTTGGTCGCGCTCTGCATAGCTCTAAGCTAGCGGCGCGGGGGTGTCAAGGGGTAGACACGAAGGTGTTATTAGGGGGTGTTGTTCTTTATAGCGAGAGGTTCGGACACTCTCTTGAAGGACTAGAGCAGGTCCAGCTCCCGCGCCTTCGCGACTGCTTCGGTGCGACTTTTGACCCCCAGCTTGCCATAGATACGGCGGTTGTGTCCCTTGACCGTATCGAGGGCGCGGTAAATTTTCTTGGCGATGTCGCGGTTGGAGTGACCTTGAGCGACCAGCCGCAAGACTTCCAGTTCGCGCTCGCTCAAGGGTTCTATAAGGAGGTCGCGCTTTACAACAACCTCTTGCGTCCTCGGCTCACCCGTTTCGAACGCGCTGAGGAGGATGTTCACGTGCTCGCTTTGAGCTTCGGTTAGGTTCGCGGGTGCAAGCTCCGAGAGCAGCTTAGCCAGCGTCGGTCCCTCACTCACGAAGGTCTGCAAGTAGCCTTCCGGCACGGCTAGTGTCAGAGCGCGTTGCAGCGATTGATGTGCGGCTGCGCTGTTTCCTTGCGCCCCTTGCGCTCGAGCTTGCAGGACCGAGCCCTCGATCACGCTGAGGCTTCGCCCGCCCGCCTCCGCCGCTGCGAGAGACCGCGCCAAGAGGTTCAGGGCACGTTTGGCGTCCCCTTCCGCAAGGTGGAGCCGCGCGAGGGTGAATTGGGTGAATTCGCCAACGTAGGTGAGTTCGCTCGAGCTGTCTCGAGCAAAGAGGTCACGCGCCCAAGCTCTCGCCTTGTCTAGGCGTCCTTCCCGGAGCCAAAGCTGCGCCCGCCGCGCCGCGACAGGTCGCGCGTCTGGGACGGGGCTGCGGAGGTAACGCTCCTCGGCGAGGTCCAACTGTTTGTGTGCGCCCGCCGGGTCGCCCTCAGCTTCCGCGAGCCGCGCCGCCGCGAGGTGCCAGCGGTGCGCGTTGCCGGGTAGAACGGCCCGCTCGCCCAGCGCCTTCGCGCTCTGGAGGAGCTGCCGCGCCCCGGCGAGGTCGCCCCGCTCGAGCCTCACCTCGCTTAGCCCAGCGCACAGCTCGCGGACGCCCGGCAGGGGTCCGTCGTCCCGGGTCTTCGCTAGGTCAAGCGCCCGCGTATAGAGCGCCTCCGCGTCACCCAAGCGTCCTTGCTCCCGCCGGATGTCGGCGAGGAAGAGGGGCGAGACCACCTCCCAGAAGCCGTCATCTGCCTGCGCCAGCAGGGGAGTCGCACCTTCAAAGGTTTCGTAGGCGTTCGCCAAGTCGCCCTGCCCCCACTGCGTCAGCGCCAGCATGGATACCCCTGCGCCCCGCCCGAAGGTGTCGTCCTCGCTCAGCAGCTCGAGCATCCGGCGGGTGTGGCGCTCGGCTCCTGCCAGGTCGCCCCGGCACTGCGCTAGGTAGGCTCTGGCTTGCGCCAGAGCCGCAGGCAACCCCCCGAACTGCGCCTCGTCCACCACGACCACGTCCCCCGGTAAGGGGTCACTCAGAGTGCCCAGCCAGCGCTCGAGGTCGTCCAGCTCCCGCTCGGCAGCCTCCAGCTCGCCGCCGTTGAGAATCGCCCAGGCGTGCCCGAGGCGCAGCAGCGGTCTGCGACGCACCAGGTCGGGCGGCAACCCTTCAAACCAACCTAGCCACGTGACCGACTGTAAGCTACGGTCCATCTGCGCCCAGGTCAGCTCGATGAGCGCCGCTGCTCGCTCCGTGTCCCCGGCGGCGAAGGCGTGGCGGATCGCGTCGGCGGGTGAGCCGTTCTCTTCAAACCACCTGCTCGAGCGCGTGTGCAGCTCGGCGGCGCGTCCTCGTTGCGCCAGCAACCGCGCTTTCAGCAGGTCGGCGAAGAGGTGGTGATAGCGGTACCAGCGGCGCTCGTCGTCGAGTGGGACGAGGAAGAGGTTGCTTCGTTCCAGGGTCTCGAGCAGCCCCTGAGCGTCCTCTCGCCCCGTGACGGCGTAGCATAGGGAACCGCAAAGCCGCTCTAAGATGGAGGTCTCGAGCAAGAACCGCTTCACGGCTTCGTCTTGGCGCTCCAAAACCTCTTCGACGAGGTAGTCCGCAACGTAGCGATTGTTCCCTGCGAACGACGCTAAAAATTCGGAACTGTCGTCTCGACCCTGCACCGAGAGCGCCGCAAGTTGAAGCCCTGCGATCCAGCCCTCGGTGCGTGCCTCTAAGGTAATGAGGTCGTGTTCTGAGAGGGTTAGATTCCACGCCTGGCTGAAAAAATCGGCAGTTTCGCCCCGTGTAAAGCGCAGGTCTCGAGCCCGCAGTTCGTTTAGCTCGCCCCGCGCACGTAGACGCGCTAAGGGGAGCTGCGGGTCTTCTCTTGTTGCTATCACCAGGTGGAGCTGAGGAGAAAGGTGCGCCAACAAAAAGCTGAGTGCGTCGTCAACCTCTCTGCTATCGATCATGTGATAGTCATCGAGGACGAGCGTTAAGGGGTCCGAAAGGGTGGCGAGGTCGTTAAGTAGGAGCGTCAGTGTCGCTCTAGTGGACGGAGGTTGAGCGGATCGTAGGAGCGCGGACGCCTCTTCGCCTAGACTAGGCTCAACCGTCCTCAACGCTGCCACTAGGTGCGACAGAAAACGAAGCAGCTCGCTGTCGCCCTCGTCTAAAGAGAGCCACGCGGCGGACTCACAGCCTGCCAGCCAGCCGCTTACCAGGGTAGTCTTGCCGAAACCTGCCGGGGCGCACACTAAGGTCAGTTTGCCACGCAACCCAGCGCTTAGCTGCTCCGTCAAACGCGGGCGAAGAACCGCGTGAGGGCGTGGGGCGGGGCGGTAGAGCTTGGTGGTTAGAATAGGCACGACCATAGTTGGGTTGTATAGTTATTCCTAAGACCTCATTCGTCGGCTGAAAGTTCTTGAAGAAGTGCTTGACTCGAGTTGACACTCAGTTTAACCAACGCCTAAGCTTCACGTATCGAATTTTCTCTGACAAGAACTTTCCTATAACCTGTAGAGATACGCCACCGCTGGCTCGCTCGTTATGCCGTCGTAGGACTCGTAGAGTTTTCTAGCGGGCAGATTGTCCTCCTCGGTCGCGAGCCACGCCTCTTCGCGGCCCAGACGTTTGCCGAGGGCGAACATCGCCTCGAGCAGGGCACAGGCCACCCCGCGCCGCCGCAGGGCGGGCGTGACCCCTAAGTTATCGACGTAGAGCTGAGGCGGCTTGTAAGGATAGCGGTGGATAAACGCCATGATTTGACCCACCACCTCACCCTCATGCACCGCGACAATGAGGTGGTGCGTGGGGTCAGAGAGAAATAGGCGCACGCGCTCTCGCTGAACCGGCTCGTCGAAGCAATCCTCAGCCGCGTGGCTGAGGATTGCTTCATCACCTATCTTGAGATGATGAAGCTCGAGGAAAGTCTCAGAAAAGGTTTCTTCGTCCACGTTCGCCCCTCTGCATCAAACTACCTCGACGTGAACCTCGGACCTGAGTCCTACCCCGCCGTAGCGCTGTAGGTGAGGATAGCGATTTCGGACCCCGAGCGGCAAGTACCTAGAGGATCTATGACGCCAAGGCTTTCAATATATGCGCTTAGTCAGGGTTTTGCGAGCGACTAAGGTAGGAGCTAATGTGTTTCAAGGGGAGCTGCTCGGCTGAAAGACGAGATAACGATGGGTTCGTATTTGCTAAAGCAGCGTACATAAGCCAACGTAGCGAAGTTGGTAGCAAAGTGGGATGGTATTAAGCCTAGTAGCACTCAGAAGAGGCGCGAGTCAAGTATTATCAGGCTCGAAAGACAACAGATTGAGAAGTCCTTATGCAATGAACCGGGCCATTCGTGACCCAAACCCACGCCAAGGACGCACCTGAGAATTTCTCGTGGAGATCAAACCCGAACCTCCGTGCAGACTACAGCTCGGAGGTTTTTATGGACGAGCAAAAAGTCCTTACGTTAGCGAACTGTGTTCAGGCATATCTGAGAGCCCGCAGGCTGGACGGCTACAGCGACAAGACGCTCTACTCGTACAAACTGCATCTGAAACGTCTGATTTTGGACGTAGGGTGCGACACGGTTATTGCGGAGATCGGACTCGAGCATTTGCGCGCCCACCTCACGAGCCTGACACACTTGCAAACCTCGAGCTTAGCGAACAAAGTTCGAGCGCTCAAAGCCTTTTTCAAGTGGCTGTACGAGGAGGAGGTTCTAGAGCGCAACCCCGCGTTGAAACTTAGAGAACCGCGCTTGCCTGCACGGATTCCCAAAGCGCTTTCGGTCGAAGAAGTGGAGCTGTTGCGTGACGCCTGCAACAGCCTACTCGAGCACGCCCTCGTTGAGTTTTTCTTCGCTACGGGCTGTAGAGTCAGCGAGATCTACCAACTCGATAGGATTGACCTCGATTGGGCGCGTCGAAGCGTGGTCGTGTTGGGTAAGGGCAACAAAGAGCGAGAAGTTTATTTTGGAGCAAAAGCGGCTTTATGGCTCAAACGGTATCTTGATGACCGCTTCGACAGCTGCCTTGCCCTGTTCGTGACGAAGCGGCGACGGCGTCAGGAGAACGGTTCATTTCAACACCAGCGCCTCAGTACCTCGCAGATGCAGCGCATCTTCAAGCGGGTGGCAGCGCGGTGTGATCTAGAAGAAAAGGTGACGCCTCACGTGTTGCGCCACACCTTAGCAACGCTCTTACTCAATCAGGGAGCACCCATCGCCGCCGTGCAGTCCATCCTTGGGCACGCCTCACCCACGACGACGCAGCTCTACGTCCACCTTTCGGGCGAGTCACGGCAAATGCTCTACAAAAGGCATTTTCCGCAGTAGTGCATTTATTCAAGATCTGCCCCTTTTAGTCCCTCCAGCTCCGCTTCCAATTCCTCGATGCTAGGAAGGCTTCCCTCCAACCGATTTGGTAAAGCTTCGGCGAGCCGATACTCCGCTACGCCTAACGGCTTACTGACGTCGCGCAACGCATACTCGACAATGACTTTTTTCCTGCTCTTGCATAAGAGAATGCCAATACTGGGCTCGTCCTGCGGGTAACGCATAAGATCGTCTACCGCCGAGAGGTAGAAATTCATCTTACCTGCGTACTCCGGCCTGAACGCCGTCATCTTGAGGTCGATGACCACGAAGCATCGGAGTTTGAGGTGATAGAACAGGAGGTCGAGGTAAAAATCTTCGCCACCGACCTCCAAATGCACTTGGCTGCCTACAAATGAGAAGCCGACGCCCAGCTCGAGCATGAAATCTTTGAGATGTTCAAGCAAACCGCGCTCCAAGTCGCGCTCGACTGCTACATTGTGCAGGCTTAGAAAGTCAAAGTTATAGGGATCTTTGAGTACTTGCTGCGCGAGTTCGGATTGCGGGGTGGGTAAGGTTCTGTCGAAGTTGGAGAGCGCCGCGCCCTGCCGCTCGTGGAGTTGAGTTTCGATTTGGGCTTCGAGCACAGCGCGGCTCCAACCGTGCTGGATGGTGGCGCGGGCGTACCACTCGCGCAGCTCGGGCACTTTGAGCTTTTCTAAAAGTATCGTGTTGTGCCCCCAAGGTATTTGTGCCACAACCTGTGGCACGAACTCAGGGCGATCGCGGTAAGCGAGGTAAAAGGCACGCATCCGATAGAGATTGCGGCGGGAAAAGCCTTTGAGTTCCGGAAAACCTTTCCGCAGATCCTGACTGAGTTGTTCGAGGACGCTGTCGCCCCACTGGGCGCGCTCCTGCTGCTGGACAATCGCCTCGCCGATATTCCAATAAAGCTCGATCAGCGCGCTGTTGACGGCCAGCGCGGTGCGACTCTGGGCTTGGCGGATTTGGGCTTTGAGTTCGTTTAGAAAGGGTGCATAGCCCTCGGGCAGCAGCTCACGCGCCATTGTCAAGTCAACCTAGAGGATGAATGCGCGTCTATACTGAGCTCTATTTGCGACATGAAGCCGTTATGCCTCATTCAGAAGGCGGTACCATCCAGCATTTAGCGGCGAAGGACGAACCCTTCTGCACATGTTGCGCGCATCTCTCGCATAAGGCTTAGGTATGCCTCGGCCCGTAAGACTGCACAAAAATTTCGGCTCTTAATGGATTCCAAGGAGGTAATGTAAAGCCGTTGCAACACGGGCAGAATCACCGTTAGACTCGACGAATGCTGAACATCCAGGTCTTGGTGGATGACGCCAAGTGTTTCGAGGAAGTGCGCAAGCTACGTTGGCCTGGTGGGGTGAAGTGCCCAAGCTGCGGGTCAGAGAGGATCATCAAGCGAGGCTTTCACAGCACCCAGCCGCATCGCCAACGCTACGTTTGTCAGGGAAGGTGCTGTGCTCGGTTCGACGATCTTACCGATACCGTCTTTGAAGGCCATCATCAGCCGCTGAAGGTATGGGTGCTGTGCCTGTATTTCATGGGTCTGAATCTCTCCAATCGGCAGATTGCCAAAGAGCTAGATTTGAACGAGGATGATGTGCAGCAGATGACCAGCCAGCTTCGTGAGGGCGTGGTGGCGAAAAAAAGCCTGTCGAGCTATTAGGAACCGTAGAGTGCGATGAGGTGTATATCGTTGCGGGTCACAAGGGACAAGCTCAGGCGGTCAAGAACAAGGAGCGTCAGGGACGAAGGCGCAGACTCAAAGGAAGCCGCGGAAGAGGCACGCTCGAGAAGGAGAAGCCTCCTGTGCTAGGGATGCTGCAACGCAACGGTGAGGTAGTGATCAAGATGCTTGCCAACGTAAAGCAGAAGACTATCGCGCCATTCATCAAAAGCTTCATTTCCAGGGGCGGCCTTATCTACACTGACGAGTACTGCATCTATGACCGCTTGGAGCAGTGGGGATACGAGCACCAAGCCGTCAACCACTCTGCCGGTGAGTATGCCCGCAAGATGGCGATGGCTTTCATGAGGTGCATGTCAACAGCATTGAGGGCTTCTGGTCGCTACTGCGCTCTTGGCTTCGCCCCCATCGCGGCATCTCGCAAGAAAAGTTGCCACTCTATTTGGGCTTCTTCGAGCTCGTCCACAACGTTAGGAGCCGGGGTAGGGCACTATTACCGTCCCTCATTGAGGTTCTGGTAGCTCCTTGAAACGCAGGAAGAGCCAAAGGGGATTGGCTTTGCAGCTTGACGAACCATCAGCCGCGCCTCTGTAGGGACGGTTGTCTCGAGAGTGTTGAACGAACAGCACCAGTGCTTGTGAACATTACGGGTGGCTCCTTTTACTCCGCAAAAGAACCTTGCTACACTCACGTAGCAGTCCCCTCGCGGGCTGTGAACGAGCCTCCAGCGTTGCAGACGCCAATCTATGTACGCTGGAGGTTTTTTCGGTCAGCGTCAGTACCCCGACCTGCTTTTTGTGCTTCCTTTCTGGGCTCGGTTTACTCACGAGCTGATTCTTCATCCCAGTATCTGCCAGCTTGATTGGAGAAGCTGAAGCGTGAGAACTTATGGGAAGGGTGAAGGCTTAGCGACCGGCTTGGGTGCGCCTCTTCACGCTTAAACGAGTGTGGCAGAGGCAGGCGTGTAAAGGTCTCATCCGGGAATTGTTTGGGGTTTACTTAGGTGTCGGCCTCGCCTTTGTGCCGAGTATCTGCTCGTAGTCTGACGCAACCTTGACACGCCGTCGACGGTCCGAGGGGAACCACTAGCGCACATAAAGGTCTTCGATGCTCCACCTGCCGAAATAGCGTAGGAGTTTGCCACCGCCGTCCTTGAAGGCGTCTGCCAGGTCGGTTTTACTGTTTTGTACGCTTACCGGTACGGCTAGGAGTGAATAACCGCTTCTGAGCTGCTGGTCATAGTCTTCTAGCGTCCTCTGCTCGTAACCGAGATATTGGATGACCCGCACTGCCCGTGCCAAAAACCCGTGATTCTGGCCTTTCTTATCGAGTATTTCGGCACCTCGTTCGCCGCATAAGAGGTCGATACCCTCCGCGCTGACGCCCCTATCTTCCAGATTTAGAAGCGCCGCGTCTAAAGCTTCGGTGGTTTCAAAAACGCCTAGGACATGCTCGGCAGGGTAGTGCCGGAAGCTTTCTGCATTCTTGTTGGCAAGGTATTCGGAGCGGTTTTCAGTGTGGTTCATTGTTTTCTCCTATAGAGGTTGTTTCAGATGGCGGTTTGGGTTCCGCCATCTACTGAAAAGTATGCTGGGGGTCTGTGTGGTACGGGGATGGGTCGTGTATAGGTTTTGTTTGGAAAGGCCGGGGTGCGAATCACCGAGCTGACGTCTGAGGTGAACGAGATTTTAGCTAGCCGCTGGCCCTATGACCTTCGGCTAGTTTTTTAGCCAAAGGATAGATGTCATTTCGGTTTACGTCTGTTACGCTCTAAGGGCATGACCCGTTCCTTGAAAATGCGGACGCTGCGATTACGGCGTACCGACGTCTTACCGCCCCTGTACAAGCGCTACCGTTTTATTGCGTTGGCGACTTACGGCCTGGTGCTGCTGGCCGGACTTGTTGACGTATTAACTGGGGGCATCGGGCCGAACTCGCTTGTCTCCGCGCCGCAGGGGGTGCGCTTCGTGATTTTTCTAGCGGCCATCCTGGGCCTCATCGGGCTCGAGTCTGCAGCGCTAGGCTCAGCAAGTTTTCGCGCGTCAGAACGTGTCGGCTTGCCGCAACTCGCCTTCAGACTGCTTCTGTTCGCCGCTATTCTGGCGTTCGGCGACCCGCTCTATTCGCAGGTCGTTTTTCTCGTCCTGATTTTGTACTTGTATTTAGCCGTGAGCAAGTGGGTGAGCTACGCCGTAGCCGCCGCCAGCCTCCTCCTGCTGCTGAGCCAAGGAGTCGGGATTAACCCCACACTGCCAACCCTTCAACCACCCCCGGCAGCGGGGCGACCCTTACCCGGTCAGCCGCCGTCAACCTCGCTCCCGCTCGGGCAGCTCGTTGACCGCGGCTTCGGCGTGCTCGTCATCTTGTTTTTCACCTTTTTGCTGGCTCGCGCAGTGGCACGGGCTGCGGCGGATCAGGCGGAACTCGAGACGCTCCACACCTCTCTAGAAGCCTCGCACCACGACCTGCGGGCTTCGACCGACCAGATTGCCGAGCTTGCCGCTACCGAAGAACGCAACCGCGTCGCCAGAGATGTCCACGACAGCTTGGGACATCACTTGGCGGCGATCAATATTCAACTAGAAAAAGCCAACGCCTACAAAGAACGTGACCCGAAGCGTACCCAAGACGCCGTAAAACAGGCGCAGAGGACGGTTCAAGATGCACTAAAAGATGTCCGCGAATCGGTAGGGAGCCTGCGGAAAAGTACCCCCTTTTCGTTTGACGATGCGCTCGAGAGCCTGCTGGCACGGATGCGGCACGGGGACCTCGAGCTTAAACTTCAGAGAATGGGCGACAGCAGGGGTTACAGCGACCTCGTCCTCATGACCCTCTACCGTGTGATTCAAGAAGGCTTGACCAACATCCACAAACACGCCGGGGCGAGTCAGGTCACCCTAAGCCTGGATTTCGGCGACGAACGCCTGACGCTGAACCTGTGCGACGACGGCTCCGGCTTCGACGCGAGCGGCTGGCAGGAGAGGCGAAGCGGCTTCGGTCTCGTGGGTCTACAAGAACGCTTGGGGCTGGTCGGCGGCAAGCTGACGCTTCAGAGCCAACCCCACGGAACGAGACTCACGGCCACCATCCCAAAAACGCGACCGGGACGAGGACAGGAGCGATGACGGGAACAAAACCGATCCGCACCCTGCTCGCCGACGACCAGTACCTCATTCGCGAGGGCATCGCCTCGCTTTTGGAACTCGAGGACGGCATTGAGGTTATCGGCATGGCGGCGAACGGTCAAGAGGCTGTGGAAAAGGCCCAGGAGCACAAGCCCGACGTTATCTTGATGGACGTGCGTATGCCCGAGATGAACGGCGTCGAGGCGACCGCGAGGGTGCGTCAGCGGCTCCCCTCGTGCCAGGTCATCATGCTCACCACCTTTGACGACGAAGAGTACATCGTGCAGTCTCTTCTGGCCGGGGCGTGCGGCTACCTCATGAAAGACATCCCTCCTACCGACCTAGCGCGCGCCGTCAAACTCGCCCATGCGGGCGTTTTCCAGCTCGCGCCGGACGTAGCCGGGAAGCTCGTCGGCTCGCTCAGAGACCGGCAAGACAAAGCCGACCAGAAAAAAGAGCTAGAACACGACCTGACGCCTAGAGAGCTCGAGGTGCTGCGCCTTCTCGCTAAAGGTGCATCGAATAAAGAAATCGCTAGACAGTTTGGCGTGAGCGAGGGTACGGTCAAAAACCATGTGTCGAATATCCTGACGCGGCTGGGCTTTAGAGACCGTACACAAGCGGCGGTTTACGCGGTGGAGCACGGGTTGAGTTAAAGGGTCTCTAATAAGAAACCACAGCTTGCGGCTTGACGAAGATGTGCCGAGGGACGGCAGCGAGGTATCTGTTTACTCAGCTGACGTCCACTTTGGGGTGTTTGCAGGCTGGGCTCGGGGCTAACAACCATGTTCAAACAGCTCCGAGTACGAAACCCGGAGCCGTTTGGATGATGTGCTCGGCGCAACGTCAGCTTACGGTAGCTTGCAACGCCTCGAGTAGCTCCGGGTCGGTCGCCAATCCGTCTATCACGTCGCTGAGCGAGACCGTGCCGGTATCCGAGACGTACTGAGCTGTTTCGCTGTTGGCGGTGTTGTCGGTAACCTCGAGCATTACCTCATTCTTAGTGTCACCGCTCTCTGCGAGCGGGAAGGTGTAGCTTTCGCCGTCATAGCTGATGGTGATGTAGGTCGCCGCATCAGCGCCGTCTATGGTGGCTGCGAACGGGCTGTTGTTGACCATCGCGGTGTTTAGCAAGACGCCGTTAGCCTCAGGGTCAGCGGTGTAAAACGTTACTTCGGCGCTGGCGTTGTTGCTGGGGAAAAGGGCGTCTTCGGCACTGGCGAATCCAGTGACTAAAAGGGTTGCGGCGAGTGCGGTTGCGATAACGGTACGTTTCATTTTTTGCCTCCTCAGGCTGCGTGATGGTCGGTTCGTTGGGTGCTTCCAACCATCTGTTTCGAAGTTTGACGCCTCAACATGTCCAAACGTTTTGGGTTGTGTACGGATTTCGTGTGCTTGGTTCTGTTCCTGGCGTAAAAGCCAGGTGGATTTACAACCACATCAAATCCGCACATGTTCTGTACGCAAACCCAATAGACGCGGCACACGATAAGGAAGGTTTCGCGCAGCTTAGGGCGAGCCCTCAAGTTTATTTTTTACGACACACGGAGGCGAAGGTGACAGGATTATGGCAGTGATAGGCACAGACCGGCAGACGGTGCAAGACAAAGAAAAACGACCGGGCAGACAATGGGGCAAACGTCTGGCAAGGCGGCGTGTACGGCTCTGGCTGGCACTTATCACGTTATTGGGTGTGGTGGCTACGGGCGGCTGGTGGTGGCAGGCGCAGCAGCGTGCGGGCGCGGCGCAAACCACCTACACAACTGTTTCAGTGACACCTGCCCCCTACGACCTGACGATTTCGGGACCGGGGACGCTCTCCGCCGCGCAAAGCGTCAGCGTCAGTGCACCCGTTGCCGGGACGATTCAGAGTTTGGCCAGCGTGGGCGATGAAGTAGCGAAAGGACAAACGCTCGCTCAGCTCGAGCCTGAAACCTTGCAAGAAGCCGTGACTGAAGCGCAGCTGGGACTTGAAGGGGCGCAAGCCGAACTCGAGAGCCTGCGTTTAGGGCAGACCGACAGCAGCAGGGGACGTGCTAGCGCGGTTGCCGAGGCCCAGCGCGCCGTAAGTGAGGCGCAGCGCAGCGTCCAAACAGCTCAACAAGAGCTTTCACTCGCCGAGCAGTTGCGCGAGGTTGGTAGCGGCAGTGCAGCCGAGGTGCAAACGGCCCAAAATGCTTACGACACCGCAGTCGCCACCCTGGATAATGCACAGGACACCCTAGCTACCCTCAGCACGACGCAGACGCTTCAAAGTGACGCCGACACGCAAGACCTCAGAAATGCCGAACTCGCCGCCGCACAGGCGCAGCTCACCTTAGAGCAGGCGCAGCGTAATCTGGCGGACGCGACCATCACCGCGCCTATCGCCGGGGTTGTCACCGCCATCAGCGACGAAAGTACTTCGGATACCTCGAGCGCCATCCAAATTCAGGCCGGAACCACGCTGAGCGCAGGGCAGACCCTCTTGACGCTGAGCAACTACGAAACGGTTGAGTTAGCCGCGCAGGTCGACGAAACCCAAATCAGCGGCGTCCGGGTCGGTCAAGCGGCGACGGTCACCGCCGACGCGGTAAGCGGCCAAACATTTGAGGGCGAGGTGACAGCGGTGTCGCCGAGCGCCACTGTAGAGGACAACATCCCCATCTTCGGGGTGACGGTGCAAATCGTCAACTCCGACCTGGGGCTCCGTCCGGGGATGACTGCCGAGGCTAACATTGCAGTCGAGACCCTCGAGAACACCCTCAGCGTGCCGACTGCCGCTGTGCAAACGTTCGGTGATAGAAGCGTCGTCGAACTCGAGCAGGCTGGTCGCGCCGTTCCGCTGCCGGTCGAGGTTGTCGGGACAGACGGGCTTAACACCGTCGTGCAGGTTGCCGAGGCTCCAGAAGGTATACCCGCAGATGCACCTACCGACACACAAATTAGAACCCCGAACAGAACGGTGGCCGCTGCCGGTACAGGGGATAATCCGGACGCCGAAACGGCTCCGGCAAGACCCGACCCGAGCACCTTGCTGTCCGGTGGTGAAGCGGTGACGGTGCGCGTACCGGGCTCAGGAACTGCTTCAGAACCTGAAGCGAGTGGTGACGCCGGTGACCGTGGGGGCGGTTTCGGCGGGCCACCGGGCGCTGGTTTCGGCGGTGGCGGGGGGCCACGATGAACCGGCCTGAAACCTGCTATGAGGCAGACCGTAGGGACGCTGTTTTACGGCTCGAGGCCATCACCCGACGTTACGACCTGGGCGATACCGCGTTCTGGGCACTTAAAGGCGTGTCGTTCGATGTCTATGCGGGCGAGTTCGTGGCGCTAATGGGGCCGTCTGGGTCTGGCAAATCGACCCTGATGAATATCCTGGGCATCCTGGACGAGCCGACAGGCGGGCGCTACTTGCTCTCGGGGGCGGACGTCACGGACCTGAGCGAGGGCGAACGGGCAGAGGTTCGAAACCGGTTTATCGGCTTTGTGTTTCAGGCGTTTCACCTACTGCCGCGGTACAGCCTGCTCGAGAACGTCGAAACGCCGCTCTTATATGCCGGAGTCAAACCCAAGGTGAGGCGGGAGCGGGCGCTCGAGCTGCTCGCCAAAGTGGGACTCGCCGATAAGGCAAAAAACCTCCCCTCGCAGATTTCCGGGGGGCAAAAGCAGCGCGTCGCCGTGGCGAGGGCGCTTTCGCTCAACCCGGCGCTGCTGTTAGCCGACGAACCGACCGGCAACTTGGACACCCAAACCGGCGAAGACATCATGACCCTTTTTCGTGAACTAAACGACGAGGGTACAACCGTGGTGGTCGTCACGCACGAACCCGACATCGCCGCGTGGACAAAGCGTACGGTGCGGCTCCGTGACGGGCTGCTCGAGAGCGACACCGCCCAGCCGGTCGCTCATGGGGACACGGGCACGGCTCGAGCCGAGGCTGCGGGGCAGCTGTGATGGAAAAGGTCACAGCGACAAACGCCACCCCAAGCCCGGCGGTCACGCCTGCCGTAACTAAAAACCCGTTCACACCGCCTCATTCCGGCGGACTCGGATTCCTTGAAACCCTGACGATGGCGTGGCGTTCGGTTCGGGCAAACGTCACCCGCAGCGCCCTGACCGCGCTCGGCGTGATTATCGGGGTGGCGGCGGTTGTGGCGCTGACTGCTATCGGCGCGGGCGTCACGAGCAGCGTAACGGCGAGCATCTCGAGCCTCGGAACGAACTTGCTGACGGTCTCGAGCAGCCGCTCGTTCGGTTCACCCGGCCTGGTGCGTGGCGGCAGTTCGAACAGCATTACGTTAGGCGACGCCGACGCGATTGTGGCACTCGACGACCCGCGAATCAGGGACGTTGCGCCCACCATTGACACGACGGTTCAGGTCAAAGCGGGCGAAGAGAACTTGAGCGCCAGCGTGACGGGAACGTGGCCGAGTTACGAAACGGTGCGAAATAGCGCGACCTCGACGGGGCGCTGGTTCAGCGAAAGTGAACTGGGAAACAACGCACTGGTCGCCGTTCTCGGTTCCGAAGCGGCGACGACGCTCTTTCCAGGCGGCAGTGCGCTGGGTGAAACGCTCAGCATTAACGGCAACTCGTTTACGGTGGTCGGCGTCTTGCCCACGTCGGGCAGCGGTTTCGGCAACACCGATACGAACGTGTTCGTTCCGCTGAGTACCTTTTTGCAGCGCGTGTATCGGCAGTCCGCCATCGGCGACCCGACCATAGGTTCGGTCTATGTGGAGGGCTCGAGCCCGGACGTGTTAACGGGTCTGGAAAACGATCTGACGACGCTGCTGGTCAATCAGCACGGCCTTTTGGGTGAGCCCGTAGACGATTACGACTTCGAGATTCAAAACCAGGCCGACAGTCTGGAATCACTCAACGAGGTCAGTCAGACGCTCTCACTCTTTTTAGGCGCGATTGCTTCAATCAGTCTGTTCGTCGGCGGTATCGGCATCATGAACATCGTGCTGGTCTCGGTGACGGAGCGCACCCGCGAAATCGGCGTCCGTAAGGCGCTCGGGGCAAGACCCAGGGACATCCTGACGCAGTTTTTGCTCGAGGCTACTCTGCTCTCCGCTGGGGGCGGGCTGATCGGCCTAGCAGTCGGGGTCGGCAGCGCCTACGTCGCCGCGCCGCTTTTAGACCTCACGCCTTCGTACACGCTGCCGCCGATGGTGTTGGCCTTCGGGTTCTCACTTTTGGTCGGCGTTTTCTTCGGGTTTTATCCGGCGCAGCGCGCTGCCCGGTTAGATCCAGTTGAAAGCCTGCGCTATGAGTAGGGTTCTCTTATCTGCCGGAACGTGCATATCAAATCCGCATCGAGTGCATACAAAACCCTATTCTATGCCTGCGACACTGTTCCTATGACACGCCAGTTAGATAATCAAACCTCAACCAACCTGAAGCGTTGGTTTCTAGGGACCTGCTTGGTAGGTCTGAGCGCCCTTCCGCTCTCCGCGGCACAGGAAGCAGAAACGACACTATCGTTCGACCAGGCGGTCTCCTCAGCGTCCGCAAGTCCGGCAGTCGAGCTCGCTGAGGGGCAACTCGAACTTGCACAGCAGCAGTTAAAAGCTGCGTCTGGGCTCGTCTCGGGCAGCCTCAGCACCGACTACACCCGGACATATGTTTCAGCAGCTGAAGCCGCTACCGGCGACTTCGGGCCGCTCACGCTCACAGGCAGCTTCAACGTCGTCCCTTACGGCAACGTGGCTGACGGCGTAACACAGGCAAAGTGGGCGGTAGAAACTGCGGAGGCTGTGCTGGGGGCCACCCGCAGAGACACCGTGGTCACGGTTGCCACGCAGTACCTAGAGACCCTCCGCTACGCTCAGGAAGAACAAGCCCTAGAAGCCGCCGTAAACGTCGCCCAGAGCGCACTCGACGCCACCCAAACCCGTCTGGAGGCCGGGGCCTCCAGCAGCGCCGATGTGCTGGACGCGCAGATCAGGCTGAGCGAAGCGCAAAACGACCTCGCTGAAGTGGCTCTGGAAAGAGACCAGGCTTTAGGGGCGCTTTCCCAAACGCTGGGCGCAAACGTCGCTGCCGTATCCGGGGAACCGCCAACCGTGACGCTGCCCGAACTGGGCGGTGCAGCTGCGCGGCTTGCCGAGCGCAGCGACGTTTTAAGCGCCCGCTTAGCGGTGCAGGCTGCGCAGCTCAGCGCCGACGCCGCCTTGCGTGAAGTATTGCCGAGCGGCGGCGTGAGCGCGAGTTACAGTTCGTCAGATGTGACGTTGGCAGCGGGGTTGACCACGGAAACCTATCAACCGTCCTTGAGCGTCGCTTACGACCCGGACGGCACGGCAACAGGGGTCGCGGGAACGGCGACTCGTGAAGGTTTGAGCGCCCAGCTCAGCGTGAGTATTCCGTTCGGCACTGGCAGCGGCTCAGCGCTGGCAGCGGCTGAAACCGGTGTCCAGAACGCAGAGCAGCAGTTGGCGCAAGTTCAGGCGCAGGCCGGGCTCGAGCTTCAAGCTGCCCAGACTCAGCTCATGACCGCGCAAAACAGCCTCGAGGCGGCCCAGGCACTTGTCGAGCAGCGCCAAAGTTCGCTCGCGACGACCCGCACCCGCTTAGGTCTCGGCCTCGTCGCGCCTTACGAAGTTCAGAGCGCCGAGGCGAGCTTGCTGGACGCACAAGTGCAGTTCGCCCGCCTGCAAGACAGTGTGCTCTTGGCCCAGCTGAACCTGCTCCAAACCCTCGCCCTCGATCCTCTGGAGGTTCTCTAATATGCGGCGGCTTTTTCTTTCCCTACTCTTAAGCGTGAGTGTTACCTTTGCACAGACGACGGGTGACGCGCTGACTCTCACTGAAGTTTTGCGCGCAGCCCCTGCGGCCGATCCGGACGTGCTGGGCGCAGAGGCCGACGTTGCGGCAGCGCAGCGCGAGCTGACCCGGCTTCAGGCCGACCCTTTAGCCCTCCGGGTTCCGACGCTCCAGGCCGAGCAAACCCTTGAAAACGCCCGGGCCGCGCTCGAGTCCGCCCGTTTCACCTCACGCACGGAAGTCACAAGCGCCTACTTCGACTCGCTGAGCGCCGAGCGCGCCCTCGAGGTCGCCGAACAAGACCTCGCCATCCAACAGGCCACCGTGCAGGCGACGCAGATTCGCCTAGACGCGGGGGCCGCAACCGACCTCGAGCTGCTTCAGGCGCAAAACACCCTCGCCGCAGCGCAGCGCAATAGGCAAAACGCCGAGCAAACCAAAGCCCTTGCTGAGGGCGAGCTCACTAGCCTTATTCGACAAGATGCGGCGCAGCTCGTCCAAATCAGCCTTACACCGCCCGCCGTGCCAACGTTAGCAGCAAGTTTAGGTCAGGCTAAAGCGACCAACAGCGGCGTACAAGCAGCCTCGACCACCGTGACGGTCGCCGAGGCGCAACTCGCGGCGGTCAATAACGCCTTTAGTGCTCAGACCGATATCGACGCCGCGCAGGACGCGCTGACGCGTGCTCAAAGCGACCTCGACACCGCCCGCCGGAGCCTCGAGCTAGACGTTAGCGGCGCGTACAATGCGCTCTCGAGCGCCGAGCGCAGTTTCGAGAGTGCCAAGGCCGACTTCAGCGCCTCACGAGAAGAACTTGCCGCACAAAAAGCGCGGCTTGACGCGGGCAGCCTCGCTCCTATCAGCTTTCAGGAGGCGCAGCTGAGCCATATGCAAACGGAAGTGGCGATGTACAGCGCGCTCTACGACTTTCGCTTGGCGGCGCTAGCGCTCGAGCAGACCGTCTCTGGCGGCAGTACAACAAGCAGCACGGGTAGTTCCGACGTAAGTGCAGTCTCAAACGGCGCGACTTCGGACGACTCTAGCAGCGCCCAAGATGACACACTAGAGAACACCCTTACTGACGGTGCGGGGGAGACCTCGAGCCTGAACACGACAACCTCAGATACGACGCTCGACACCACAGTCCCGGACACCACCTCACCTACGAGCACCGACACCTCGGACACACCGTAAAACCTGTGGCTTTGGAGAGCTATGCACAATACACTGAAGGTAGATGAGCTGGAGCGTACACTAACTCCGGGAGGTCGTATGGCCCTGATTTTGGTCGTCGAGGACGACCGTGAAATTGCCGAAATGCTCGAGCTTTACCTGCGTAACGACGGGCACCAGACCGAACGCGCCGCCGACGGTGAAGAAGCCTTGCGTCTGTTTCGCGCCGCGCAACCCGACCTCGTGGTACTCGACATCGGCTTGCCCAGGCTCGACGGGTTGGAGGTCTTGCGCCGTGTTCGCGGAGCGGGCCGTACCCCGGTGGTGATGCTCACGGCGCGCAGCGAAGAACTTGACGAGCTACTAGGATTAGGGCTCGGCGCGGATTCATACCTCACCAAACCGTGCAGCCCCCGTAAGGTCGTGGCGCACGTCGGGGCGGTGTTGCGGCGGAGCAAGGCGGAGGGCGACGCACCGCAGGTCGTCCGGGTCGGTCCTTTGGAGGTCGATTCGTACCAGGTCGAAGCACGTATCGGCGGCACCGCTTTACAGCTCACGCCGACCGAATTCAAGTTGCTCGAGACGCTCGCTCACGCCCCCGGCAAGGCGATGAGCCGCACCGAACTCTTCGACGCCGCAATGCCTGAAAGTGACGCTTTAGAACGCGCTATCGACCGGCACCTCAAAAACATCCGCGCCAAGCTTGCCGAACAGGGTGCCGCCGACATTTTAGAAACGGTGCGCGGCGTCGGCTACCGGCTGACAGCTCGCTCCTCTTGAACCGCCTTGCCCCCCGTCTAGCCGTCGCCATGATTATGACGACCGCATTGTCTTTGGCGATCCTCGCAGCGGTGCTTCAGGTCGCCGACTACCGCACCTACTGGTCGCTGCCGAGCGAGGTGCGCGCGCAGGTGCCGCCCCCACGGTTCGACCTCTTCGGTCTACGCCCTCGCCGCGCAAGGGCCACGTCACTTTCCGGCTTAGGGGACGGTGGTACGCAAGCCGACATGCTTCGCCAGCAAGCCCTCTCCTTTGAAGAACGTAGACGGTTACAGGAGCAGATGCTGCTCATCGGGCTGCTTTTAGCCGTCGGGATGACGGTTCTATTGGCCCTGCTCGTGTCGCGCTCCATCGCACAACCTATCGCGGCGGTTTCCAAGGCTGCCGGGGGCGTCGCTGCCGGAGACTTCAGCGCCCGCGTGAGGTTGAGCGAGAAGCAGCGGCGCTCACGTCTCGAGACGGACCGTTTAGCCGTCACCTTTAACGACATGTCTGAGGCGCTGGAGACTTTCGAACGTGAACGCAAGGCGATGGTCGCCGATATCGCCCACGAACTCCGCACGCCGCTGACCGCGTTGCAGATGCGGCTCGAGGCGCTCCAAGACGGACTTATGCCCCTGAGTAAGGCGCAAATTGGACATCTACTCACACAAACGGGGGTGCTTTCACAGTTAGTCGAAGACCTCCGGACGCTTTCGCTCGCCGACGCTGGACAGCTAACCCTAAAGCGGCAACCGACCCATCTGAATGAGTTAGTCGAGGAGGTCGCTGAGAGTTTTCAGGCGCGGGGGCAGCAACGAGGCGTAACGCTCGTGTGTACCGGAGCCGATATCGTAGCCAACATCGACCAAACCCGCTTGATCCAGGTACTCGGGAACCTGCTCGACAATGCGTTACGCGTTACGCCAGCCGGTGGCGTGGTGCAACTCAGCGTCCAAACCTGTGATTCCGGTGCGTGTTTAGAGGTAAGTGATACCGGCCCAGGCATCCCTGAAGCCGACCTGCCACATATCTTTGAACGGTTTATTCAGGGCAAAGATACGAAGGGCTCTTCGGGTTTAGGTCTGGCGATTGTTGACGCGTTGGTGAAGCTCCACGGTGGCAGTGTGCAGGTCATGAACCGTGCGGGCGGTGGCGCATTGTTTCAGGTGAGAATACCGCTACAAATAGTGGCGTAGACGGTTTGAAACAATTCTTCACAATAAGAATTAAGAGCTTTTCGAACTCAGGTTAGCTATGGGTGTTTCAGCTCAATAACTGCAATTTCCTGAGAAGCGCCTATAATTATCGCATGTCCTGTTGACAAGATAAAGGTTGCGAAGTCGAAGCGCTGCAAAAAAGCCAGTCCAAGGTGCTATGGACGGTCTTGGGGATCAATGGCGGCATGTTCGTAGTTGAGCTGGTCATGGGGCTACTGGTCGGCTCGGTGGCGCTATTAGCGGATTCGCTCGACATGCTGGGCGACACGCTCGTTTACGGTTTTAGCCTCTTTGTTATCGGACGGGCGCTGCACTGGCGGGCGCGGTCGGCTTTGCTCAAAGGCGGCATCATGGCGGTGTTCGGCCTTGGGGTGCTGGGGCAGGCAATCTATAAACTCTATGTGCCGGAAACGCCTATCGCTGGCCTGATGGCGCTAACCGCTATGGTGGCCCTCATCGCTAACGGCGTGTGTCTCTATTTACTTACCCGGCACCGGAGCGACGACATCAATATGCGTTCGACGTGGCTCTGCTCGCGCAACGACATTGTAGCGAACACCGGCGTGATTCTCGCGGCGGGTGCGACGGCGCTCACCAGCTCGATCTGGCCGGATTTACTGATTAGTTTGGTGATCGTGGCGGTGTTCCTGCACTCGGCCTTTACAGTAATGACCGAAGCGTGGCAGGAGCTGCACCCGGCCTTGTGTCCGGCAGGCCGTTGTCCGGCTGATGCCTGTGCCTGTCCTGCTTAGCTGATGTAATAAACGGTAGGAATTCAGCTCAATAGCAGGCTTTCGCCTGGCTAGTGCTGGGCGCACAACAGGCCGCTTCTCCGATAACTGACAGCTCGCTCATCTGGCCGCGTTCGATGGGCTTGCAGGCCACATAGGGCGCAATCAGTTCCACTTCTAGCGCGTCGCCCTCGGCGTTGATGCGGCTTAGCGCGTACTGCACCGCTGGCTGGCCCACGGGCGCATATTCAAAGCGCACATGCTCGCCGTCGAGCAGGGGCAGCGCGTCGGCTTTCGCCAAGATACTGGCAAACTTGCCGACCGTCATCGGCTCGGGGGTATCGTCGCCACGCGGCGACCAGAGCTGAATCACCAGCTCTTCCCACGCGCTCGCGCCGCCGCCACAATCGAGCGATTCAATCGAAACTTTTTTGATTTCGGTCACGTGAAAATCGTTCGGCACAAGCTGCTGGCCGTCCACGGTAAACCGTAAAGATTTGGCGGGCGCGGCTTCAAACTGGGCGGTGAATGAGGGGTGCGACATGATAGCTCCTTCAGTAAAGGTTTAGGTCAAGCCTTACGCTGACAATAGCATTACACATTTGAATCTGTTTATGTATAGAATACTTGTATGGATGATCTCGCTCTCAAACTCAAGGCGCTTGCCGACCCGCACCGCCTGAACATTCTAAATTTTCTGTTAGAGCCGATTCAGAGCTGTTGCAGCCGTGATGAGGGTGTCTGTGGCTGTGACTTGGAAACCTTCCTCGGCCTCTCGCAGCCTGCTGTGAGTCATCACATGAAGCTGCTCGTGCGAGCGGGCTTTGTGCGCGGCGATAAACGCGGGAAATGGGTGTATTACGATCTCGAACCTACTGCTTTTGCGGCGGTACGTGAGCAGTTGGGCCGCTATGAAACCGTGAAGACGGATGAAGTTGCCGCATGACCACCGCGCCCCTACCGGCACCGCGCAAACGGCTGTCATTTCTCGACCGCTATCTAACGCTATGGATTTTCCTAGCGATGGCGGCGGGCGTCGCCCTCGGCGCGGCAGTGCCGGATGTGGGTCGCGCTTTGGACACTCTCAGCGTCGGCGCAACCAATATCCCTATCGCTATCGGGCTGGTGCTGATGATGATTCCGCCGCTCGCCAAGGTGCGTTACGGCAAGCTGCCGCAGGTGTTCCGCAACGTCCGGGTGCTAGGGTTGTCGCTGCTGCAAAACTGGCTGATCGGCCCGTTTTTGATGTTCTTTCTGGCTATTATCTTCCTGCATAACCATCCCGAATACATGGTGGGCTTGATTCTGATCGGGCTGGCCCGCTGTATTGCAATGGTGCTGGTATGGAATGAACTAGCCGAAGGTGATCGGGACTATGCGGCGGGGCTGGTGGCCTTTAACAGCGTATTTCAGGTACTTTTTTTCAGCGTCTATGCTTGGTTTTTCCTCTCGGTCATGCCGCCCCTGTTCGGGCTTGAGGGGAACGTCATCGGTATCAGCATTGGGGAGGTGGCTCGAGCCGTGCTGATTTACCTCGGTATCCCCTTCGTGGTGGGGGTGCTGTGCCGGGTGGTGCTGATTCCGCGTAAGGGGCAAAGCTGGTACGACACGGTTTTCTTGCCGCGTATCAGCCCGGTGACGCTGCTGGCGCTGCTTTTTACCATCGTAGTGATGTTCAGCCTGCAAGGGGTCGCAATTCTCGCCCAGCCGCTTGACGTGCTGCTGATCGCCGCGCCGCTACTGATCTACTTCGGGGTGATGTTCCTCGTCTCCTTCGGGATGGGTAAGCTCGTCGGGGCTGACTACTCGCAAACCGCTACCTTGTCTTTTACCGCTGCCGGGAACAATTTCGAGCTGGCCCTAGCGGTCGCCGTGGCGGTGTTCGGCGTCGGCTCCGGCGTGGCGTTCGCCGCCGTGATCGGGCCGCTGGTCGAGGTTCCGGCGATGATCGGGCTCGTTTCGGTCGCCTTCTGGCTGCGGCGGCGCTATTTCGGGGAGCCTGAACCAACCTCGGCAACGGTGCTGCAAGCGGCGGATGCGGGTTGCGCCACGGAAATAAGCCACACCGTCAAGGGGGAACGCGCATGACACGGGTTTTACTGCTTTGCACCCATAACTCGGCGCGGAGCCAGATGGCCGAAGGCTGGGTGCGCCACTACGCTAACGACCTTGCCGCGTCTATCGAGGTGCAGTCAGCCGGGACGGAAAAGACGCAGGTCAAACCGGAGGCCGTCACGGTGATGCAGGAAGTGGGTATCGACCTCTCCGGCCACACGTCCAAAACGCTGGACGAGCTGCCCGACCCGTGGGCGTTTGATGTGGTGGTGACAGTGTGCGACAGCGCCAATGAAGCCTGTCCTCTTTATCCGGCGAAAACCACGCGGCTGCACGTGTCGTTTCCCGACCCTGGCAGGCAAAGCCTAGAGAAGTGGCGCGAGGTGCGGGACGCACTGGGCGGCATGAGCCGGGCGCTAGTCGAGGCAATAGCTAAAGGCGAAACCCCTACGGAATCCCGGCTGATCGAAGCGGGCAGACTGCCCGAGAAAGGTTTTTCGAGATGAATGTGCTGTTTCTCTGCACCGGCAACTCGGCGCGGAGCCAGATGGCCGAAGCGTTCTTGCGTAACTATGGCGGCGAGCGCTTCACGGCCTACAGCGCGGGCTTGGCCCCTAGCGTGATTAACCCCTATACCCTGCGGGTGATGGACGAGCTGGGCTTCGATATGGCAGGGCACCGCGCTAAAAGCGTTAGGGAGTACCTCGGCGGGATGCGCTTCGCCTATGTGATTACCGTGTGCGCCAAAGCTGAAGCGAACTGTCCCTAGTAGCGAGGAGCGTGCGTGGGGAGAACAGCTTGGTGACGTGGTCGTCCGCGCCTACCCAACCATAGGAGTTCGTCGATCTCTACAGCCCTGGCGGTGAACATGATGACGGGTACGCTCGACTCTGCGCGGACCCGGCGCAAGACCTCGAGCCCGTCCACCTCGGGCAGCCCGATGTCGAGGAGGATGAGGTCGGGCTTCGCGGCCCGCCACAGCTCGAGGGCACGCCTGCCGTAACCCGTTCGCTCGGTCCTGTATCCCTCTTTGCGGAGGTAGAGTTCGACCGTTTCGGCGATGTCCAGTTCGTCCTCAACGATGAGTATGGTGTGCACAAGAACCTCGCCCTTAGTGTAAAACGCTGCTCGTTTGGACGACCGCCGATGCAGCGACGTGAAGCGGTACCTTCTCGCGGAAGACACTCTCCATTGAAGTCTTACTCAACCCTGTGCCTGCGCCGTGAAGTCCAGCTCGAGCGTCACCGTGTCCGAAACCGCGTCCACCGACTGTGAGAAGGGGATAGTTAAGCCGAAATCCTCGTAAGCAGAGTTCGTCGTTGCCGTGCCAGTCAACTCGCCCTCTGACACGACGGTGATGGCAGCGTCGAAGGTGACGGGCAAGGTCGCGTCGGTGATCGTTAGGTCGCCTGTGATCTGCGCCTCGAAGGTGTCGCCCGGGCTCACGCTCTCGGGCAAGCCCGTGATCTCGGTCGGCGTGAAGCTCACGTATTCGTAATCGTCAGTCAAGAGAACCTGGTTCTTGATGGCGCGGTCGCGGAACTCGCTGTCGGTGGCGAGGTCGCGGACGTTCACGCGCACCGTGCCGAGCTGCGCCGTGCTCGTGTCGGCGAAGTTAAAAGACAGCTCTCCAGCGACCTGGTCGGTCGTGCCGACGACCGTGACGTCCTCGCCGCGCAGCACCTCGTCGATGAGGAAGCTCGCTTCGGCGTCGCCGGCAGCGAAGGTGTAAACCGTGGCGTCGGCTGCTGAGGTCTCCAGCGCCGCCGCTTGAACGGGTCCGCTTGCTGCCTCAGTCGGCTTGAAGAGCGACCACGCCACGAGCGAGAGGGCGACGAGTACAGCGAGCCCGGCACCGCCTATGAGCCACCTCCGCCAGTTTCTTTGTTGTCCTATCTGAATGGATTTCACAGTATTCCTCCTCTGAGTTATGTCGGTTTGTTCAAACCTGTGATCAGTTTAGAAAGGGAGACGGTGGGTTCTATGCTCCTCTTGTGTGGATTTTGTGTAGACAAGCGCTGATGCTAGGTGAGACGCGCGGACGCCCTCACCCTCTCGTTGCCTTTGTCATTCTTGCCCTCACCTCCCAGACGCACGCGCTTTCGTACCAAATAAGCCAGCATGAGGCTGACAAGGAAGAGCGCCGCCGCGACTGCCAGATAGGTGGGATCCACTGTGACGGCCGCGTCCGCCAGCCCGCCCTCTACCGACGCCCCAGCCAGCACCGCCGTCGTGAGCGTGAGCGCGTTGCCGAGGGCGATGCCGGCTAAGAAGACAGGGAAGCGAATTCGCATGACGCCCGACGGCAGGTTGACGGCGTCCGCGTGCAGGTACATGAGACCGCCCGCGAGCACCGCCTCGAAGCCCCGGTTCCGCAACATCCGCACGAGGGACCACCGCGCCGATAACGTCTCCCCTAGCTCTGCCGAACCGAAAAAGCGACCGATCCCGTAGCCGCTTGTAGAGGAGAGCAGCACGCCCGTCAGCCCGAACGCCACGCCCCACCAAGAACCAAGCAGAAAGCCCGAGGCGAGATTGAGCAGCGTGATGGGCACCAGGAACAGCGGGCGGAGCAGGTAGAGGGTCAGTAACGCGGCGGGTGCCCAGGCGTTGCGCGACACCGTGTCGATGACGCCGAGCAGATACTCGAGCGCGCCGACGTCCGCGCTGCGCACCCCTAACCAGAACACAACCATGAGCGCCGCCCAGACGAATAGCGCGGCGTAGCGCAGCAGCTTGTGTCCATCTAAATTGTGCGAGCGGGTTCTTTTTGTTTCGAGCGACGCTGTCTCGCTTCGCTCGAGCCAAGCTCCGCTTCTAGACGTCCTGACGCGCGCTGTGTTTTCCACGATCTCCTCTTCTTTTTCGGTGGGCGGTTCGGATTTGGGTAACCGCTGTCTGGTTGTAAGTTTGCAGGAGGCGCGTGTACTTGTTGGGTGCAAGATGTGTGGAATTGGTGTGAATAACGGAAGTTGGCCGCGCCGTGAACAGGGTAAATGATTGATTAACTCTCGGAATCCTTTTTGGAGTGCTTGATGCTGGATAATTGTGATCTTTCGCTTAATCCCATATGTGGTTCATTTGCCAAATACGTATAGAGTGAGATTCTACTTCGCAGAGGAGGCCGCCTTATGAACTCTAGCCGTTTGGTGGCTACATATATGGCGCATTGGCGTCGCCACACTACCTAACCCAGTCGGTTTTTAGCGGACGGATCACTATGCGGCAGAACGGGCCGTCTCTAGCGTAAGCCACGGCAGTCCGACGGTTAACTAAAACGACCGTGATACTGTTGGCGAAATTAAGAAGCCATAATGAGTGATGCTAAAACCAAACAAGATCAGCGTTGTGCCAGGGGAAACTAGCCGCGTCGCCAAAGCCGCCTTTCCCAAAGGGAACCTGTACTTAAGAATTAGAGACGAGTTTGGCGCGCTGTACCGCGACGAGGACTTCGCCGAGCTGTTCTCTGAGCGTGGCCAGCCCTCGCTCTCGCCCTGGCGTCTAGCTTCCGTCACAGTCGTCCAGTTTCTCGAGAATCTCTCCGACCGGGGGGCTGCCGACGCGGTTCGTGCCCGCATCGACCTAAAGTATCTGCTCGGGCTCGAGCTGACCGACCCCGGCTTCGACTACTCGGCGCTAAGTGAGTTTCGCAGTCGCTTGGTTCAGGGAGAAGCCGAACAGCTACTGCTCGACAACGTGCTGGCACACCTTCAAACGATAGGGCTAGTCAAAGCCCGCGGCAAGCAGCGCACTGACTCCACCCATGTGCTCGCGTCCATACGGGTACTCAACCGACTCGAATTGGTAGGCGAGACGTTGCGAGCCACCTTAAATGAGCTGGCAAAAGAAGACCCAGACTGGCTGCAGGGTGTGGCTGAGCCTGCCTGGTTTGAGCGCTACGGCAGGCGTGTCGAAGATTACCGCCTTCCCAAAGGGGCAAGAGCCAAGGAAAAGCTGGGTATGCAAATAGCTGAAGACGGCTTCACCCTGCTAGAAGCTTTAGCCCAAGAAGCACCCCAGCAGCTCACTGAGCTGGACGCAGTAGAAACGCTGCGTCTTGTGTGGCAGCAGCATTTCGTTCGAGAGGATGAGGGTGGTAAAAATCAGGGACTTAGGTAGACAACCAATAAAGAGCGGTTCCACTCCCCAATACGTCTGGAATCACCTTATGACACCGAAGCGAAATTCAGCCAGAAAGCCGGGACAAAGTGGGTGGGATACAAGGTGCATCTCACCGAAACCTGTGACGACGACGGCGTGCATCTCATCACCGACGTACTCACGACCGACTCGGTGGAGCAAGACGTCTCTTGTACCGAAACCGTTCAGCAATCCTTAGTCGCCAAAGAACTCACGCCTAAGGAGCACTTGGTAGACGCAGGCTACGTGGACGCCGGGTTGTTGTGCAGTAGTAGAGAAAAGGGGATTAAACTAATCGGTCCGCCGCGCAGTGATAAAAGCTGGCAGGGTCGAACCGAAGGTGCGTTTGATCAGCGTGCCTTTACTATCGACTGGCAGAGGCAGCAAGTAACATGCCCTAGGGGTAAACAAACTGCTTCATGGAAGCAACATATGCACCGTGATGGGTACCCGTTTATCCAGGTCCGGTTTCGACGTGCAGATTGCTTGTCGTGTCCGAGTAAGCATAAGTGCACCCGAAGCAACCGGCGAATGTTGAATTTTCACCCCAAAGACCAGTACAAAGCTTTGAACAGCGCACGAAACTCTTTCTCAACAGCAGCAGGTGTGCACGCCTATTCCCGGCGTTCAGGAATCGAAGGTACCTTATCCCAAGGCATCCGTTTGTGTGGCCTGCGGACCAGCCGCTACCGGGGACTCGCCAAGACCTCGCTGCAACACGTGGCAACGGCGGTCGGGATCAATCTTTCTCGGGTGTTCGACTGGCTCGAGGGCAAACCGCACGCGCGTACCCGCATATCCCGTTTCGCCGCCCTGGCCGTTGGTTTCTGATTTCGCCAACAGTATCACGACCGTTTCTTGATATACCTAATCGGCAAAAAATGGGTGCGTGCTAGACGAATATTTTGATAGGAGAAATGAGACCCCTTGTATCTTGAGCATGGGACACGGCGCGGCAGACCGAAGACCCCAAGGTCGCTGAGACCGTAAAAAAGCAAGGGTCGTCGTGCCGACGTCTCCGGTAGAGTCCGAGCGGTTGCCGGAGCTTAGAGCTCGCATCTGCAAGGCTGGACGAGGCCGGAACACGACCTGAGTGAAACGATCTAAGTTCTATGCGTAATTAAGCCCAAACCGAGAAGCGACTGGCTCTTACGAAAGTTTTGTGGTCAGGCCGCAAGAAGCACCTTTTGTCTAAGTAGATCAAAGCTGGCTCGTCCGTACATTTGCCGCTTCAGAAGTTTGAGCCTAGTAATTTTACCTTCCGTCGGACCGTTGCTCCAGGGCAGGGTTAAAGCCGCTCCGATAGCGAGCCTGTCGTTACTAAAGCCCTTTGCCAAGCGGGCAAGTTCGTCGATGCCACTATTTATGGCGTCTTTGAGCCAACGGTCAAATGCCGCGAGGGTCTGCTCGGGTGCTTGCTCCTGCTCAAACAAGAACACGAAGCGTTGCGCCAGCTCATAGCAAAGCTCAGCCTCCTTCACATTCTTGAAGAGTTGCTCGAGCCGTCTGATCTCGTGCCGATTTAACGTAGCTCGTTGACGTGTGAATAACCGGGTCGCCTCGTACGCCGAATAGCGTTGAACGTTTTGCTTCTTGCTCGCACTCAAAAGCCCAATCCCAGCTTCTAGCTCGGCGAAGTAGGCGTAGACGAGTCCGTAGGCACCGGTAAATCCTTGCGCCATAATCTCCCGGTAAAGCTGCATCTTGTTACTTATGCCCGCTTCCCACCTTTGTCTGAGATAGGGTCGATAGGCTTCGAGGATGCGACTGCGCTGCTTATTGGCATAAGTGCCTTGGGCGAACCAACGGCTCAAGGTACTCCTAACGTTCAACGCTATTCGGCGTACGAGCCGACGCCGAGTTTGGCCGCTATGGTGGACAGGCTAAAACCCTCCGCTTTCAGACGCTTAGCCGTTTCGGTAGTGGGTCATCAAAGACTGATAAGCTAAGGGATGGTCACTAAAGTTGTTCACTGCCAGCACTGCGAAAGCGACCAACTTGTCAAGAACGGTCATGCTCCTAACGGCAAACAAAAATACCTGTGTCGAGGGTGTGGCAAGTCCAGTCGCGAGAATCCGGCTGCCAAAGGCTACGGCGAACAAAAGAAAGACGAGATACTCAAGGCGTATCAGGAGCGTTCCAGTATGCGTGGACTGACCCGGACCTTCGGCGTGTCCCGTACTACGGTAGCGAAGTGGCTTAAAAAAAGCCGAGACAACACCGCCGCTTAGCGCCACGCTTGTCACCCCCGAGAACTCTGAAGCGCTGCAACTCGAACTCGATGAGATGTACCCTGCCACTTCGTTTGGGGCACTTTGGTCATTTGTGGGCTGCAAACGCAACAAACGGTGGGTCTGGTTAGCGGTTTGCAAACAAACCAAACAGGTCGTTGCTTGTGTCATAGGTGGGCGCGGCATCGACACCTGTCGCAAGCTGTGGAGCAACATTCCCGAAAGCTACAAGCAAAGCATTGTCTTCAGCGACTTCTGGGAAGCTTACCAAGCTGTGATTCCTGATGAACAACACCAGGCCGTGGGCAAAGACTCCGGCTTGACCGCTCATGTTGAACGCTTCAACAACACCATCCGACAGCGCCTCGCTCGTTTTATCAGAAAAACTTTATCCTTCTCCAAGTCCGAACACATGCACCTCATCTGCTTACATATGTTTCTCGTTCGTTATAACCTAGAACGTGGCACTATCAGTTGATGGTGGACCACTACCGAAATCTGACCGCCTAAAGGCGGTGGCTTGAACCTTACGCTTGGAATAGTCAAAAAGAGGCAACGGGCAATGAGTAAAACTCTCATTGCCCGTTACTCATTGCTAACTACTGCTAGATGACCTGCATCACGTAGTTGTCGGTAGCGGCCTCGAGATTTCTCGGGTTGGCGACGTAAACGCCGCGGGTACCGGACAAAGCCCCTTCTTGGCGTAACTCGCCCAAAATTCGGGTGATGGTGACGCGAGATGAACCCGTAAGCGAAGCCAAATCTTCATGCGTCAGGGCGAGGGGCAGCTTGACGCCTTCACCACTGTCCGCGCCCTGACCGAAACGTTCGGTCAAGCGCAAGAAGGTGCGGGTCACGCGGGCACCGACCGGGAGTTCGGCGTCGTCGATGGCTTCACGGCTACGGCGGAGCTGCCGGGCCATGCTGTGAAAAATATAGTCGCGCAAACGCCGGTCGTTCAGCGCCTGCTGCGGGTCGAGTGGGGTCAGACAGGCGTCGTGAACGGCTTGAACGGTTTCGGCGTGGGTACCACCGTCGATAGCTGCGAGCCCCAACACGTCGCCGGGGCCGTGCAAGTCGGCGATGCGGTCGCGGCCCAGTGAAGTCGGGACGACGGCCTTTAAGACGCCGCTGTTGACGATGTAAAGCGAACTTGCCTCGCGGCCTGCTTCGTAAAGAAGTGCGCCGGGCTCGAGCATTCGGGTCGGGTGGGCGAGCGTACTCGGTACGACCTCGGGGGTGTCGCAGTCGCCTTCGGAAATGTGTTCGGTGATGCTCAGCATATCGGGGCCTCCTTCTGTCGGCACCCCTGTTGCCCCAGGCCGGGTGCTACTCAGTAAAGTATAGTATCACGGATACGGCGCTGTTAGATAAGTGGTAAACCCTACACTTTGCGTGCCGTGCCACTCTAGGGTTGGTCGAGCCGTGCCAGCGCGTCGGCTGCGGGCGTGTAAGCGGGGTCGGCGCTGCGCGCAGCTTGATAGTTCGAAACGGCCTCCTGCACCTCGCCCAAGGCTTCGTGCGCTTGACCGAGACGGTAAAAGACTTCCGGATAGGCCGGCGAGGGGCGCAGGCTGGCAGCTTGCCCGGTGGCATCTTGCTCGAGGCGGGTAAGGGTGGCCTCGAGGGGAGTCAGGGCAGCTTCGTAGCGTCCTTGTTGGAGCAGTAGCCGTGCGATGTTGAGGGTGGGCCACGGCTCTGTTTGACCCGCGGGCGTCGCTGCCGCCGCGCGGTAAGCGCGTAACGCCTTCCCCAAATCACCGCTCTGCCACGCCACCTGACCCCAGTCCATCGCTACTTGATAGTCGGGTGCCGCCTTGAATACCCTTTCTAAAAGCCGGGTGGCGCGCGCTGCGTCGCCCTGCGCTGCCCTTATAAGCGCGTCTAGGTGCGTGACCGAACGGCGTACTTGCTGAGTTGCTGGCTGGCTTGCTGGCTGAGTTGTCGAGAGCGTTTTGGCCTGCTCGAGCTGCGTCCGGGCCGCGCTCAGGTTGCCGACAAGGTAAAGCGCCCGCGCGTAGAGCAGGTGTGCTTCGGCGTTTTGCGGGGCAGTTTGTACGGCCCTCGGCCCCTCGACCTGTGCGGCGAGGGCGTAGTAGCCACTCCCGAGCAGCTCTCTGAGGGCGGTAGCGGGGTCGCCCTGCGCCCAAGCTGCGCCGAACACACCCAAACCGAGGCCAAACCCAAAAGTGAGGAGCCGCTTCACCTCTGCAGCTTAGCGCATCCGGGTGAGGCGAGGTTTGAAAGACGTGCTAGCGCCCGTTCAGGTTCGGCAGATTTGGCGGTCTAGCTAGTTCGCATCTTAGCCAGCTCAGGCCGTCTTCGGCCCCGGCCCTCAGCGCCGCTGCTCTTGCCGCATCAAAGTGCGGGTGACGCACCTCGTGATGTAACGCCTCCGGGTCGGGATTTACCGGATGGACGGGGCAGCCCAGTGCTTCTAAAAATGCCCCCACTTTCGGGTCGTAAGCGACCCCGCTCAGAGGGCGTTCGGCCCGCGCTGCAAAGATGAGTCCGTGAAGCCTCGCGGAGATGACGTAACGGCTGCCGGCGACGTACTCGAGCGCCGCTGCCGGCGTCGTTGCAGAAAGCTTTTTTACGGCGGGAACAGCGCTGGTGAGCTGCTCAAGCGGCGCTTCGTCCTCATCCGGTTGCAACGCCAGACCTGCCAGTGAAACGCCCTCGGCGTGCAGGGTGCGGGCGACCTGAATAAAGGCGGTGGTCGTTTCGGGCAGACCGCCGCGCGGAATAAAGAGCACCGGGGCATTTTCTTCAGGTTTACGGGCAGGTTTGGAAAGCAGTAGAGCAGGGTCGGCGACGAGCGTTGCAGAGATGCCCAAGCGGGCTAACAGTTCTTGCGAAGGTTTGTCCCGCACTGCAACCGGCAACCCGCGCAGGGTTTTGGCAACTGCCTGTTCTCCCTTTTCGCTCAGCGGGCCGACCGATTGACCGTAAATGACGACCCGTTTACCGAGACGTTTGGCAAGTCCGATAACGCTTAGATAATACTGCAAGCTCCGCATACTCGTCTTGTCTTGCAGCAACCCGCCGCCGCCCGAAATGAGCGCGTCGCAAGCGAAAAGACTGGTGAACCCGGTGAGGCGGTGCGTCGCAGCGACGTTGTGAAGCGCCTTAGTTTCGCTTGGACGTTTAGATAAAACTGTTACATGTTCTTTACCAAGGCCGCCTAAAATACCTGAGAGCAGCGCCTCGTCGCCCAGATTGCCGAAGCCGTAGTAGCCGCTTACAAGAATCTTCAAGTGTCTTCTTAAGCTGCGCTGCGCGTGAGCCACAGAGAGACCCCCCGAACCACAACCCGCACGATGAGGTTCAGAATCAGCCCGATGATAAGACCCAACACGAGCGCAACGACGGTGCGCTCAAAAGAAATCAGGAGCGGCGTGTGGTAGTGGCTAAACGAGTTGACGATGCTCGAGAGTGCCACCACCCCGACCGTCAAGAGCAGCCCGCGTATCCACCGGGGCCAGAGCGGGTTGAGAAGCGCCAAAACTGCCAGCGGATGCCCGATGAGTTCTTTGAAGCGGGGCCGTGCGAAGTAGTCCGACAAGAGCGCCCGCAGCCCCAACTCGACCTCGCTTGCGCCGATAACCGGAAAGTTACCGCGCCGTAACAGCACGAACGCCAGCCCGACCAGACCGACGAGAACGAGCGCCACATCACCCAAACGGATGGGTCGCGCCCAAAACTCGCGTACCCACGCCGCCGGGGAGCGTTCACGGAGCATCACGAAAAAGAGAAACAGCGCCGGGGGAACCACCAGCGTCGCGGCAACCCCGGCAAAAGGTGTCACCGCCAGCAGCGTGTTGCGTTCGCTGCCGACCGCCGCCAAAAGCGTCGACCCGACCAGACTCAGACCCACCGCGCCGAATAAGCTCCAGAGTCGGTTGGGCAAAAGTGCATACCCGAGTACCGGGAAGCTCAGGGCCGCCGTAAGTGCCAACGCGCCCCAGCTGAGGCCGCCCGCGAGCACGCCGAGACCCGACACACCGAGCGCAACCGATACACCCCAAAAACCAGGGTAGAGCATCGCCAAAACGCCGAGACCCGCGACGATGCCGACGCCGGAAAGGACGCGGAGCGGAGGAGAGCTGCTGTAAGTTAAAGCTTCGACCGGGCCGATACGGTAGCCTTCAGCCTCGAGACCCGTTCTCACCGCCCGTACCAAAGCCTCGGTATTTTCACGCATATCACCGACCGTCTCGTCGGTATAGGGCCGCAGGTAAAGAAGCCGCGCGCCGCGTTCGTTGGCGGCCAGCAAGTATTTGTCGGCGACGGTTTGGGGTTGCAACGTATTGAGCCACTCCTGCGAGATGCTAAACACCCGCGCCAGCGGCACCTTGCTGCTGATAGCCCGCATCCCGGCCTGGTCGGTGCCTTCGATGAGGCCGGTCAGGTAAGCCTGTGAGACTTGGGCGGTTTCGCTCAAACTGTCCGGGTTTCCGGCGACCTCGAGCCCTTCATGAATCAGATAGTTGACGTTCGGGAAGTCCTGTCCGACGTTGACGAGATTTGGATAGTTCACCGGGCGGTAAGCGACGTCCCAGCCCGCCTGTTGGTATTGCCTCAGCTGCGCCCGGTTCGGCCCCGCCGGACGCTGCGCCCCGGCGCGGTCTCCGGCGTTGGGTTCGCTAAAAACGTACCAGCGCATCTCGGCAAGCCTCACCGTTTGCGGTTCCGGGCGGTTTTTGGCGAGTGCGCCGGCTAAAGCGCCGGGTTCTATGGCCCGGACAAGTAGACTGTTCGGTGGGATATTCGGGCGTTCGCCCCGTAAAAGTGCTTCGGCCCGTGCGTCTGCACCGGTTAGAAGCGCGATTTTGCCCGCTTCGGCGAGTGTCTCCAAGGTTTCTTCGTACACCGCAATCCCGTTAAGCCCCGCCTTTTGATACCGGGTTGCCAGCGCAAACGGGTTTACCCCTTCGTAAGCGGCCTGCTCCGCCAGGGCGCGTTCATCCAGCAGCAGGGTGACGCTAATGCTGTCTTCTTCGGTTTGAATCCGTTGCCACGCCAGCCACCCGCCCGGTATCAAACTCAGAAGAATAATTCCCCAAAGGGCTGACCGGATAGCCTTAACGCGCACGGGCTGTAGCTGCAACGAAGCTCGAGACAAACGTACTCAGCACCTCTAACGCGATTTTGTTGTTGCCACCCTCGGGCAAGATCAGGTTCGCGTGCGCTTTAGTCGGTTCGACAAACAGGTCGTGCATCGGCTTGACGCTGCGGCGGTACTGCTCAATCACGCTTTCGGCGCTCCGGCCCCTTTCGCTCACGTCGCGCTCCAAACGCCGGATAAAGCGCTCGTCGGGCGGCGCGTCGACAAATACGCTGAGGTCAAAACGTTCGCGTAGCGAGGGTTCGTGCAAAACCAGAATCCCTTCGACGACGATGACGGGTTGGGGCTCGAGCCCCACCGTCTCTTCCGAACGGTTGTGGTTGGTAAAGTCGTACACGGGCCGTTTGATAGGCTCACCGCGTAAAAGCGCGCCGAGCTGAGCCACAAGTAGCGCGGTGTCAAAAGCGCTCGGTTCGTCGTAGTTGGTCTTTGAGCGGATTTCAAGCGGCAGCTCGGTCTGAGCTTGATAATAAGCGTCTTGGGGTAGCACAACGAGGTTAGCTGCTCCGGCAGCCCGCCGGATAGCCTCTGAAACCGTCGTCTTACCCGAACCTGTCCCGCCCGCCAGACCGATCACGAGGGTTGATCTGTCATTTACGGCGTTCACGCTAAGCTTTGACCTCTTTCACGGGTCGTCTCAGCCTGACGGTTGCGTGCGCTTTGATACCCGACCGCCGCCTCGATAAAGCCTCTGAAGGGGGGCGACGCCCGCATCAACCGCGTCCCGAACTCGGGGTGCGACTGCAAACCGACAAAAAATGGATGCTCGGGCAGTTCAATGGCCTCGACCAAGCCCGCGCCGCGCCCCTGCATCCCCGGCGTGACGCCGGAAACCGTAAGCCCCGCAGCTTGCAAAACCTCAACGTACTTCGGGTTGACCTCGAAACGGTGACGGTGACGCTCGAACACCACCCCCTCACCGTTCAACCGGCCCGCATAAAGCTCGGCAAGCTTCGTTCCCGGCGTGACCTGCATCGGCCAGTCGCCGAGGCGCATCGTTCCGCCCATCTCGGCGAGGTCAATCTGTTCAGGCATCAGATCGATCACCGGGTCGGGCGTATAGGGGTCGAACTCGGTCGAATTGGCGGCCTTTAGGCCTGCGACGTTCCGGGCGTATTCAATCACGGCAACCTGCATCCCCAGACAGATACCCAAGTAAGGCGCGCCCTGCTTACGGGCGTAGGTCGCCGCTCGCACCTTGCCCTCGATGCCCCGCACGCCGAACCCGCCCGGCACGAGAATCCCGTCCAGTCCAGCGAGGGCGCTCAGATCGTCGCCCAAGACCTCTTCGGCGTTGATCCAGCGCAGCTCCACGCGGGCGCGGTTGGCGATGCCGGCGTGCTTCAGGGCTTCCACCAGGCTCAAATAGGCGTCGGGCATGGCGACGTATTTGCCGACGATACCGATGACGACGTGTTCTTCGGGTTCGCGTAAAATCCGGACGGCTTCGTGCCACGCCCTCAGTTCGGGGGTGCCTTTCTCGAGCCCCAGCCGCCTTTCTAAAAACCGCCCGATCCCCTGCTGCTCCAAGATTTCCGGTACGGCGTAGATAAACTCGGTATCGAACGAGTTAAACACGTCTCTCGCCTCGACGTTGGTGAATAAAGCGATTTTCGTCCTCACTTCGTCGGGGACGGGACTGGTTGAACGTAAAATAATGCCGTCGGGTTGCACGCCGACGCTGCGGAGCGTCGCCACCGAATGCTGCGTGGGCTTGGTCTTGAACTCTTCGCTCGTGCCTAAAAAGGGCAGCAGCGTGACGTGCAGGTAGACGCAGTGCTCGAAGCCGACCTCGAAACGGAGTTGCCGAATCGCCTCTAAAAAGGGCAAAGACTCGATGTCGCCGACCGTCCCGCCCACTTCGACCAAGACGATTTCGGCGTTGGCTGCTCGTCCTGCGTCGTAGATGCGGGCTTTGATCTCGTCGGTGACGTGCGGGATGACCTGCACGGTTTGCGACAGGTATTCGCCGCGCCGCTCTTTTTCGATCACGCTCTGATAGATTTGCCCGGTGGTGACGTTGTTCGCGCGGCTCATCGGCACGTCCAAAAAGCGCTCATACGTCCCCAAATCGAGGTCGGTCTCGGCCCCGTCTTGGGTGACAAAGACCTCGCCGTGTTCGTAGGGGCGCATGGTTCCGGCGTCTACGTTGATATAGGGGTCGATTTTTACGGCGGTGACACGGTAGCCCCGAGCGCGTAAGAGCGCGCCGATACTCGAGCTCGCAATCCCCTTGCCCAAAGACGAAACGACCCCGCCCGTGATGAAGATGTAGTTTGTTTGCATAGTTAAATCACCCTGGCCACCCTCTCCGGGCGTTCATGCTAGCACGCCGCTCGAGGCCGACCCAGCTAATCGCTGCTAGCTGCTGCTTGAGACTGCACGGTGCCGCTCGAGAGCAGGTAGTGAAGCACGCTGGTTTCGGTATAATCCACCTCGTTATACCGCCAGTTGAGCTTGTACATGGGTACCTGCCGGGCGTCTATCTCTTCTTTGAGGGACGCGGTAAGTGGACTCAGCTGCCCGACGCGTTTGATGTGGTGCGGCACCTCGGTGTCGAGCTTCGGGGTGGCTTGCCAAATCTGCCGTGCGCGCGCGTCGCGGCGGATCACGTCGTTAAACAAAAACGACATCCAGAAGTACGGGTAAATCTTAAAGACTTTGGTCAGCGGGTACGAGAACCAGTACTGCGTTGTGCGCGGGCTTCGGCTCAGCCACTCGAAGTAACGGCCCACCTTGGGGCGGCGTTTGAGGTTAGGATTATGCGCCCAGTAGCTGTTGGCCGCGTCGCGCCACCCTTGCACCAGCTGGTTGCCCCGGCTCGAGGCCAAAAACCACATGCTCAGCTCGCGCGCAACCCGGTAAGTGTCGCCCGTCCAGGCAAAGGCAAAAAAACCCGAGGTCAGCTTGTCACCCAACCAGTCCGCCAACGGGCGCTGGCAGTAGCAGGTCGCGTCTGTCCAGATACCGCCGTAGCGCGCGAGCAGATTGATCCTTACCAGGTCGGAAAACGCCTGCTGCGCGACGCCCCGGTAACGGCTTAAAAAGCCTGCACCGAGATAATGCTCCAGATTCGTTTCGTCGAGGAACACGACGTTCCAGTCCGGGTTGAGCTGTCGCCACGAGTCGTGACACGCTTTGACGACCGGGGGCGCAGCGGCTAGACCTTGCACCCACATGATCCAGATCGTTTTGGGGACGCCGTAAAACGTTTCGTCGGCGGTGCCGGGTGTAAGGGTGTTGCCAGCCATACTGTCGCTAGGTAAGGTGTCACCGGGTGCGGTGGCGGCAGGCGAGATGTTGGGAGCGGGCTCGAGCCCCGTCGGTATGTCCATCCCACCAATGTACAGGGTGCGTGAACGCCGACTCAACGTATAGGTACACCCGGCTGTAGCCGACGTCCGGTATCGGTACGGGCTCTCCTGAACGCGCGCCCGCCTGAAGCCTGCGGCGGGCGTCGCAAAGACTTGCGACATCTGCCCCTTACTATCCCCCGTAAACGGTTTATACTACCCGCAAATGATGACCTGTTCCCTCCAAACGTTCCCCGAGTCGGCAGGTGCTGCGCCGCGCAAACGGCGTTGTAAGGATGCGTGAGCTGCAAAAACTTCTGGCGCTGAGCCTCGAGCGCAGCGCCGTCTGCGAAGCAGGCGTGATCTTAGCGGCAAACGAGGCGTTCGCTCGTTATCTGGGCTACGAGCCCGAAGAGCTGCGCGGCAGGCCGCTTGCGCGCTTTGTTCAGCTCGATGAGGGCGCAGGGGGCAGTGTAGCTGACGCTGTTACCCCGGAATCGAAAACCGAATCGCCGCAACTATACGAAGCGACCGCTACCTTGCGTGGCGGCAAACACGTCGCCGCCGAGCTTGCCGCGCGCACGCTCGGTTGGAACGGACGGGTGCTCGAGCTGCTCGCCCTTCGCACGGTAAGCGTTCAGGGAAGTACGCAGAGCGCCCTGCGGCGTTACCAGGCCGAGCTAGAACGCAAAAACCGTGAACTGGAACGAGCCAACCGCGTAAAAAGCGAATTTCTGGCGACCGTCTCGCACGAACTCCGCACGCCTTTAACCTCGGTTATCGGCTACGCCCAGCTGCTAGAAGACGACCCGGCGCTGAGCGCGAAGCAGCGCGACTATCTGGCGCTGATTCAAACGTCCGGTACGCAGCTCGTAACGCTCGTCGCAGGGCTTATCGACCTCTCACAGCTCGAGTCCGGTGAACTGGTACTCTACCGCGAGCACGTCTCGTTTCAAACGGTGCTGACACGCGCGCTGACCGGGCTCGGAGAAACTGCGAAGGCGCGAGGGTTGAGCGTTCAGGTTTCAGGTGAGGCGTCCGTGACGCTCTTTGCCGACGCACCGAGACTGGCGCAAATTTTAGGCGCGTACCTCTCGAACGCGGTAAAATTTACGCCGCTCGGGGGGCGTATCGAGGTCTTGCTAAGTACGGACGCGGACGAGTTTCGCTGTGAAGTCGTCGATAACGGCGTCGGTATCGGCCCGGACGATCTGCGGCACATCTTTCACCCTTTTTTCCGGGTGAGCCCTCACGAAGGGCGCGCCGAGAGCGGCGCCGGTCTCGGGCTGGCGCTCGCCAAACGCCTCTGCGAACTGCACGGTGGGCGTGTATGGCTCGAGAGTAGCCTCGGTCAGGGGAGCCGTTTCGGGTTTGCGTTGCCGCGACAGCAGTTGCAGGTAGCCCAAACTGCCAGGGAAGCTGTCGGGCCGTCTTAGCTGTTTTGACCGTCGTCTTTGGGTACTGAGAATCAAGAATAAGCGCGTAAAACGCCGGTGTCAGGCAGTAGTATTGGGCAACCGTATCAGGCAACGCCTTACGTGAAGGCGAACGTACCGGTGCAAGCAAAGTAACCCGGTTGTCTTTTTCGGTTACGTTGCCGGTACGTCGTAACCCGCCCGCTCGAGTTCTGCCCGTACAGCCTCCAAAACTCGCGCCTTGGCCTCCTCCAAGCCGACTCTCAAGGTTGCGCCCGCGGCGGCGACGTGTCCACCGCCGCCTAAAGCCACACAGATGGCCTGCGCCGAGACGCCGCGCCGTGCGCGCACCGAGACCTTGACTTTAGGTTGCCCGTTTTCAGGGGGTTCTTCGCGTAAAAAAAGCGCCACGACGCTGCCCGCAGCGTAACGAATCAGCCCCACGTAGTCGCTCGAGTCGTCGTCGGTCGGCCCGATTTCGTCGCGCATCGCCCGGGTAATCTCGGCGTAGGCGACGAGGCCACCAAAGGGGAA
Organism: uncultured Trueperaceae bacterium; assembly: GCA_963799485.1. Lineage (GTDB taxonomy): Bacteria > Deinococcota > Deinococci > Deinococcales > Trueperaceae > Truepera. Next base: position 703,462 of record CAWCXJ010000006.1, on the reverse strand, counting down.
GCTGGCAGTACTCATCACCTTGCCGAGCATCCGGAAATAGTCGGGATGCCGCCACGCCAGCCGGTCGTTGAGTTCGGCGTAGTCGACGCCCTCTATCAGCAAATCGGCGGCGGCGCGGAGTACCTCGGGGGTCGTGTTGGTATAGCGGAAGTTGCCGGTATCGGTGAGTAAACCCGTCAGGCAGGGCGTCGCGAGTTCGGGTGTCCACGCCAGCGGCAGCGCGTCGATAACGTCTTTGACCAGCTGCGCGGTCGCGGCGCTGCCCGGTTGTACGCACACGAGGTCGCCGGCGCGGTTGTTGGTCCCGTGGTGGTCTAGAACGACGGTCAAGGCCGCGCCCGTGACCGCTGTGTCAACGACCGGTACACCCGCCAGCCGGTTACTTACCTCGACGTCGAGGACGAGGACGAGCGCACCGTCCGGCAGCGCTTCGAGGGGCGCTGAAAGTTCACCGGGTTCGGCGAGAAACTCGAGGTAACGCGGCGGCGTACAAGGCAGCAGCGTTTCTTTGCCCAAAACCGCGAGTGCCCGTTTGAGCGCGAGTGAGCTGCCTAAGGCGTCGCCGTCCGGATCGACGTGGGTGGCGAGGACGACCGGGCCGTTCCAGGTCTCGAGGGTCCGGGCGATTTCGGCAATACAGCCTACGTAGTCGGCTTCTCCCTGATTATTGGGGCTCGAATCACTGGGGCTCGAGCTGCCGGGACTCGGGTTGTTGGAGCTCGGGCTGCCAAGCTCAACTGAAGCCGTAGTGGGGCGGGGCGTCATAGAGCGACTATACCTACTCCGGGTGTTTTAATGTGTGAGGTTCGGGCGCAGCTTCGGCAAAGCTTATGGTGACGGCAGAGCACACCGTAAGCACGCGGTAAGCACATCACAAGCACACTGCAAGCGCCCGGTAGCTGACAGTTCCTCGCTCTGCAGCGCCGTAAACTGGACTAGTCAACGCTCTTGCGTCACGCTTTTTGGATTCGGCCGAAAACCGTTCGTGGAGAGCCCCGCCACGCGAAAGGTGCCGCACTGTAATGACGCGTTTTAAGCCGCTCCGGTTTCTTCTTCTGCTCTCCCTGCTCGCCACAACCCTTGTTTTTTACGAGTTTTATCCGAGCCCGCCGCCTGAAGCGGCCCTTGTGCAGCGGCGTGCTCCCGAGTTACCGGCGGTGGTGCCGCCTACCGGGGCGCTGCTAGACACTTTTGAAAAGGCGCGTCCGGCAACCTTGCAGATCGAGATCGGCTCGAGCCTGATGACCTTTTCCGGTACGCCCCTCGGCGTCGGGACGGGTTTTTTTATTTCACCTGACGGCCTCGTGTTGACGGCCTATCACGTAATCGACGCAGGCGCGAACGTCCCCGGTGAGGTGACGCTGAGCGCGCTCAGCCCGGGCGGAAAACGCTACGCTCTCGAGCTTGTCGGCTTCGACGCGTACCGCGACCTGGCCCTCCTAAAGGCTTTAGACGCCGAAGACGTGCCTTACCTCGAGGTGTCACCGGGGGGCCCTGTCGTCGGCAGCAGCGTCGTCGCGATCGGCAACAGTCGCGGCGACTTCTTGCAGGGGCGCGCGGGTGAGGTGCGCCGCCTGAACGTCGCGGCGGTGCAGGCGAGTTTTGCCGACGGAACGTTCGAACTGACCGCCGCGCTCGCCCCTGGCGATTCGGGCGGCCCGGTTTTAGATGAAGCCGGGCGCGCCGTCGGCGTCGTCAGCTATATCGCCTTTATGCCGCGCCGTACTATCTCCGCGCCACGGTCGGGACTCTTCCCGCTGCGCGAGCTGCTCCCCGAAGACGATGGTTACGCGGCCTACGCGGTACCGGTTGTTTCAAACAGTGAGGTTTTGGCGGCGCTCCGGGCGGGTGAGCAGCGCGACGTGCCGGTTATCGGGTTCGTTATCGGCTTGCCGGGGCTAGAAAGCTACGACCCGGCGCTGCCGACGGGCCTCGAGCTGGGCCCGTTGCCGGGCGTTATCGTTGGTCGGGTCGCCCCAAACGGCCCCGCCGCCCAAGCAGGTCTGCGCGACGCCGTGCAGCGGCAGGTCTTCGGCCGGGAATCGGTGCAGATCATCGCCGACGTGATCGTTTCGGTCGACGGCGAACCGACGCCCACTTCCGACGCGCTGGTCGGGGTGTTGCGCCGTAAACAGGTCGGGCAGACCGTTGAACTCGAGGTCGAGCGGGGCGGTCGTGTAGTAACGCTACAGCTCGAGCTGGGCGGTAAACGCGCCGTTTTTAGCGGTTAGTCGCGTAACCCTAATTTGTAGCTTTGTTCCAACCGGGTTGTTTCGCGGTGTGATCTCACCTTGCTGCGTTGTCAAGACAACACAGCACGCCGCCTGCACCGGGCGGCGGTTTCGGCTACCATAGGCGTATGAACAAATGGGATTATTTGCAGGTCATGATGACGACCAGGCCGGTTAAAGAGGGGCACAGTCGCCTCATCATTCTAGGTAAGGGCGAGCCCGAACAGGTCGCCCCCGGAACACGGCTTATCGACCTGCTCGGCAGGTTGGGCGCTGAGGGCTGGGAGCTTGCCGGCGTGATGGACATGAGCTCGGTCGATGAAAGCAAAAAAACTCACGACATCCACCTCACAAGCTCGTCGCTTATTCTTAAACGCCCCGCTGAAAGCTGAGACAGGCCAAGGCAGTCGCTCATTTTGCACTGGTATGCCAAAGCTCTTCTCTACTCACGTTTACGCCCGATCTCTCTTAGGCGCATACCTTGGGGTGTACCGGCCCCGGCTTGAACGTCAAACCGGGGTCACCGGGGCCGGACAGGTTTAGTACACAATACAGTTCAGTACACAACAAAAAAACCCTGCCCCTTGGGGCAGGATTTGGTGGGCGATAGTGGATTTGAACCACTGACCTCGTCGTTATCAGCGACGCGCTCTAACCAACTGAGCTAATCGCCCGCAGGCAAAGAAGCCTATCACGGCGCGCGTCCAGTGGTCAAGCCGGGCCGCCACGCGCTAAACTGTGGAGTATGAACCTATCCGCCTTTTGCGGGTTTCGGCAAGGTTTGCCGTTGCCTAAGCGAGTATATTAAGTTCGTGAGAGCTTTTGTTCGGGGGGCAGCGTGACGATGCTCAAAACGGCAGTGGTGGAAAGGGTCAGAAAAGCGCTGACTCATTTTTTGCTGAGCCTCGAGCGCGACTTTACGACCTTTCGCAAACTCAAAAGGTTTCGCTCGAAGCGCCCCTTTGAAATCATTCCTTACCTGAGTTTCGGTACCCCAACCCGGTTTTTTGTTCGGGGCCGGGTTATCGAAGACAAGGGGCTCGAGATAGCGACGCCCGACGCGACCCGCTGGCGTAACTTTTTAGATACCTACAAGCGTTTTGTCAGCGACAAGGTGCCGCACGCACGCCTCAAGGTCGGCTATCCGGGGGGCGAAGAGGAAATAGAGGCCGACGCGCAAGGTTACTTCAAAGCGCAACTCGAGCTGCCCGAAGCAGCTCCGGCAGGGTGGACGGAAGTTACCTACAGCCTGGTCGCACCGCAGCGCCGGGGCGTCGAGGCGGCGCGGGCCGTCGGGCGGGTACTCGTCCCGGACAAGGAAGCGCAGTTCGGTGTGATCAGCGACATGGACGATACCGTCGTGCAAACCGACGTGACGCGCTGGGTGCGGGTAGTGGGGGCCGTGCTTTTCGGTAACGCCCACACGCGGCTGCCGTTTCGCGGAGTAGCGACCTTTTACCGGGCGCTCGAGCAGGGCACCACCCCCGCCCGGAACCCGCTCTTTTACGTGTCCTCGAGCCCCTGGAACCTCTACGATCTGCTTCTGGAGTTTCTTACGCTCGGTCAGATTCCTTTGGGGCCGCTCAACCTGCGTGCGTGGCGCGGCGGTACCGGCGAGCTGTTTCCCGGTGAACACGGCGCATTTAAGCAGCATGAGATAAGGCGTATTCTGGACACGTTCCCGGCGTTGCCCTTTATCTTGATCGGCGACTCGGGCGAGCAAGACCCGGAAATCTACGGCGAAATCGTTGCGCGCTACCCCGGACGCATTTTGGGCATCTATATCCGCGACGTCAGCGGCGCGGCGCGGCGCGGCGTCGTTACGGCGCTCGGCAAGCGCGTTCAGGAACAGGGCAGTCAGCTCGTACTGGCCAATGACACGCTGGCGGCGGCGCAGCACGCCCTGGCGCAGGGCTGGATAGACGAGGCCGCCCTCGCAGCGATGCGCGCTGAAAAAGAGCGCGATACGACCTTTTTAGATACCGCGTTCGGCAGACCCGACGAGTCGGCGGCGGTTGTTTCCAAACGGAAAGGCTCCTAAATGTCAAGTTGGCATAAACTCATCTACCAGGCCGAAACACAGTTCGACCGGGCTTTCTCAGGTACCGGCGAAGACGATCCGCTTCTCGTGCAGAGCTACCTCGGTTACGGCGTACCGGGACGGGCGTTCTTGCTGGGGCGGGTTTTAGAAGACAACGGGCTCGAGGCGGCGACGGCTGAAGACTCGTTGTGGGACAACCTCAAGGGGACGTGGAAACGCTTTCGTAGCGGTGAGGTCGCGCACGCCGAGCTGAACGCTACGCTGGCGGCGGTTCCGGGGTTTGCCCGGTCGCTGCGAGCAGACGATGAGGGACATATCGCCCAGTGGCTGGATATTCCTGATGCCGAACCCGATGATGACGACCTGCTGACGCTGGGCCTCGAGCTGACCCAACCCAAACGCAGCCCGCCCGTTCGCGCCGAGGCGTCCGTCCTCATCCCGCCGGAAACCGCACACTTCGGCGTCATCAGCGACGTCGACGACACGGTGCTGCAGACCGGCGCGACGAGCCTCCGCAGCCTCGCGCGTCAGGTGCTGTTCGGCAACGCCTACACCCGTTTGCCGTTCGAGGGTGTGGCGGGTTTTTACGAGGCGCTTAGGGGTACTCAGAACCCCCTTTTTTACGTGTCCTCGAGTCCCTGGAACCTCTACGACGTGCTGACCGAGTTTATGGCGCTCAACCAGATTCCGCTCGGCCCGGTTTTACTCCGCGACTGGGGTCTCAGCGAAACCGAACTCCTGCCGACCTCGCACGGCTCGCACAAGCAAACGGCGATTCGACAGATTCTAGAAACATATCCGACCCTGCCCTTTATCCTTATCGGTGACTCGGGTCAGGAAGACCCGGAAATCTACTACGAGATCGTCCACAACTTTCCGGGACGTGTCTTGGGTATCTACATCCGCGACGTGGCAGACGCCGTGCGGCGTGAGAGCGTACAAAAGCTCGCCCGTGAACTCGCCGAAGACGGTAGCACGCTGATGCTGACAAAAGACACCGCCGCCGCCGCCGAACACGCCGCCGCGCAGGGCTGGACGACGGCGGACGCCGCCTCCGAAGTTGCCGAGCGCCGCGCCGAAGCTGCGTCTATGCGAGACGCCCAAAAATCCGGCTGACGCGCGGGCAAGCGCTGGGCCGGTATAGTAAAGCTATGGTTGAAACGCTCTATCTAGCCAAACCTCGAGGCTTTTGTGCAGGCGTGGTGATGGCGATTCAGGCGGTTGAAGAGGCGGCGCAAACCCTCGGCGCGCAGGGTGAAAAGCTGGCGGTCTATCACGCGATTGTCCATAACGACACGGTGGTCGGGCGCTTGGGCGCGGAGCACGGGGTTCACTTTGTCGAGGCACTCGGCGAGTTGGGGCCGCTCAAAGAAAAAGCCCGGGCCGCCGGCGAACCGCTCGCTGAAACAGTCGTCTTCTCCGCGCACGGCGTAAGTCCGGCGGTGCGGCAGGGCGCACAGGCGTTAGGGCTCGCTACGATAGACGCGACCTGTCCGCTCGTCACCAAAGTCCACTCCGAAGCCAAAAAGTATGCCCGCGAAGGGTTTCATATTTTGCTGATCGGGGACTCGAGCGCTCACCAAGAGGTCATCGGCACCAAGGGTGAAGCGCCGAACGCGACGACCGTCGTCAGCGTCGTCGGCAACCGTAAACACGACCCCGAACTGACCGACCCGGAGACCGTCACCGTACCCGACCCCGAAAAGGTCGTCGTGCTGACCCAGACGACGCTTTCAGTCGATGACGTCGCCAAAACCATTGCCATCTTGAAAACCCGGTTTCCCGCGCTCGTCGTCCCACCGTCGGACGACCTCTGTTACGCGACCAAGAACCGTCAGGACGCGGTTCGCACAATCGCTCCCAACGTTGAGATGTTTTTAGTCGTTACCAGCGACTATTCCTCGAACGGCATGCGCCTGTTGGAACTCGCGCAAGACCTGACCGGCAACGCCAGACGTATCGAGAGCGCCGCCGACGTGCGCCCTGAGTGGTTTGAGGGTGTGCGTTCGGTCGGGGTGACTTCAGCAGCCTCGACGCCGGACGATCTGGTGCAAGAGGTCGTGGCGCACTTCAAGTCGCAAAACAGTGCTTTAGCGGTCGTCGAAGAGGGCGAGTGGGAGAACATCACCTTTCGTAAACCGACGCTTGTTCCGGCGGTGGTGTAGGCGGTGCATTACCTTCTTTTTTACAGTTTGGCCCCGGACTATCTCGAGCGCCGCGCCGAGTTTCGCGCCGAACACCTCCGCCTGGCTTGGGCGGCGCAAAACAGAGGCGAACTGCTCCTTGCGGGCGCGCTGACCGACCCCGTAGACGAGGCTGTTTTGCTCTTTCAAGGCGAGACGCCGGAGGTCGCCGAGCGGTTTGCCGAGGCCGACCCGTATGTCCGCGCGGGCCTCGTCCGGGCGTGGCGGGTCAGACCCTGGACGACGGTCGTCGGGGACGCCGCCACGGCTCCGACGGGGCAGTAGCCACTAACCGGGGCGGGTTTCACCGGGGTATTCGAGACCCCACTGGGCGCGGCAGGTGTCGAGCGTCTTCATAATGCTGAGCGTCTCGTCTAGCGGCATGACGGGACTCTCGAGCTGCCCTTCCCTTAAACAGCGCATCACCTCGGCAGCTTCATAAGCGTAGCCGTTATGCGGCAGTGGTGAGCTAAACGTTTCTTCCCCTTTTGCACCGGTCAAAACCAGTTTTTCGGGTTGCCACCACGGCGCGCAGACCCGGATACTTCCTTCGGTACCCATCACGACGGCCTTTTGCGGTGTGGCTGCTCGAATGGTGGTGCTGAGCAGCGCCAGTGCGCCGTTTTGGTGTTTTAAGACGATGGCGTTTTGCTCATCGACCCCGGTCGCGCCCAGGTAGGCGTGGCTCGAGACCTCCGTCGGCGTTCCCAAGAGGTACGACGCTAGCGACACCGGATAGACGCCCAAATCGAGCAGTGCGCCGCCGCCCAAATTCAGCTCGAACAGCCGGTTTTGCGTAACCGGGCTTGCGAAACCAAAGTCGGCGTGCAAAAGTTTGAGTTCGCCGATACGCCCTTCTTGAACGAGGTCGCGTAACGTCTTAAAGAGCGGAAAAAAGCGCGTCCACATCGCCTCCATCAAAAAGAGTTTTTTGGCTCTGGCAGTGTCTATCACTGTTTGCGCCTGACTTGCGTTAAGGGCAAAGGGCTTTTCGCAGAGTACCGCTTTGCCGGCCGCTAGACAGAGCAAACTGTTTTCAGCGTGTAGCGTGTGCGGCGTTGCGACATAAACGACCTCGACTTCGGCGTCTTCAGCGAGCGCTTTGTAGCTGCTGTGTGCGCGCGTGGCCCCGAAAGTCGCCGCAAAAGCCTGCGCGGTCTCCAAGTTTCGCGAGCCGACGCCGACGAGGTGTGCGTCCGGGATTTCGGCGAGCCCCCTGGCAAACTGCTGCGCGATATTGCCTGTTCCCAGAATGCCCCAGCGAATCGTAGCCATAACTTGCTCCTTTTCTATTCGTCAACTTTAGCAGACCCGGGTAAGGGCCTAGGGCGTCAGTACTCAATCCGCACTGGTGGAAGTGGACTGATGGGAGTGGTCGGAGTGTTACTAGAAAGAGTTTGGCTGTGAGTGACCGGAAACGTAAGTCGTAAGGTTCAGATTTGCTGCCGCCGGATACACTTTTTGACCTTGGACGAGAAAATCGGGTGTGAAAAAGTGGACATTTTCAGCTTTTTATATAGCATTATGAGAGGGGATTGGCGGGGTAAAAAGTCAAAGTTTTCTCTTGCCTGTGAAGCTTTGTTGGTCTTGTTATCATTTTTTTCTCATAAATGCTTAATAACTTTAATAAACGTCCGGGATACCTTTAGCTTCGTTGAGCGGATGGCCTCCCCTCAAACACAGCAAGAAAAACTAGTCATTACGTCAGGAGACGCGCACAACCACCGGGGTTGCAAAGCTGACTGCAGCTATATTTGTGTCTCCCCAAGTCCCTGGTGCCGTGTCCGTTTGGCAACCACCAGCAGAGAGGACTCACATTGAACACTACCGTAAACGCTAAGGGTAAGAAACGCCTGTTCACCCGCGGCACGTCTATTTCGTTTCTAGGCATACTTCTATTCTTGGGCGCGTGTAGCAGCGTCCTCAAAACGCCCGTACCCGAACTCGCAACCCAAGCTGCAGGTTGTCTTAGCGGTGGCAAGGTCACGAAGCTAAGCGGGACGTACAACCAGACGGTGCTCGCTAGAAATCAGAGCAATCCCAAAATCGACGCCAGCAACGCCAAGTTGATGGCGCGAGCAGGTAAATTCTCGTTTATCGGGGCGCGTAACAAAGGTTCTTTGTGCCTTTCGGGCGGCGTCTACGACGTAGGCCTTAGCCTTAGCGCGGCGTGGTCTGCCTATCACGGTCAAAACGGCATTTATTTCACCGACACACCGAACATCACAGTCGAAAACATCGCCGTTGTCAACGCCGGCGACGGCGTCTCGTTTAAGAACAATACGCCCAACTGGACCCTTCGCAGTTCGTACATCAAACACGCCGGGGACGACGCCGTCGAGAACGACCGGGGCAACAGCGGCCGTGTTACCGACGTCTTGGTCGATGGGGCTTTTATGGGCTTCTCGTGCCGTAAAGAGGGTAGCAATGCGCTTAAAAGCAACTCTTTTACGATCGACAACAGCTTGATCGCTATGGACGCAAAACGCAGCGCCTACATGTTCAAGTGGACGTTTCGCACCAAAGACCCCGGTTGCAAGCTTACGCTCAAAAATAACGTCTTCTTGCTGCCGAAGAGCGCAGGGTATATGGATCCCGGCGATCACCCGCAGGTCTACAGCCGACCGCTTAACGAAGGCGCTTGTAAGGGTAACAAAAACACCATCGTCTACACCGGGGGCAACAAGAGCTACCTCGAGCAGCTCAAAAAGGCCAGCCCCGCTTGCTTCGATGTTACGACGGACAAAAATGTCTGGATAAAAGCACGTAACGCCTGGTTCAGCCGCAACTCGCAGTTCTCCAGGTACCGCTAAGTCCCCGTCCACACACCTCAGGACACGGTTTTGTAGCCGTGTCCTTTTTGCCCAAACAAACAGAAAACAGCGCGAGAATTGCCCTTGTTATAAAGCGATTATAGTGCAGCGCGTAGTTTCTGCGCCGCTGTTTCGGTAAATTTCTTTTATGGACTTAGCTTTTAACGGACGCCTCGCCGTTGTCACCGGCGCAGACTCAGGTATCGGCCTGCACACCGCCATGACGCTCGCCGCTGAAGGTGCGAAGGTACTCCTCAGCGATATGAAAAAAGAACCTCTGGAGAAAGCCAAGGCGCAGGTCGAAGTGCACGCACCCGGCGCTGAAGTTTACGCGGTCGTGGCCGATCTGACCAAGCTGGCTGATGTCGACAGACTTCTCAAAGCTGCCGACGAGCAAGGTGGCGCAGCGGTTTTGGCACATATTGCCGGGACACGAGGTGCAGCAGGCGACTTTTTAGAGCTGAGCGACGACGGCTGGCTCGAGACCTTAAACACCGACCTAATGGGGGCAGTACGTGTTTGCCGCGCGTTTATTCCGGGAATGCGCGTACGCAGCTACGGTCGCATCGTCCTCATCGCGTCTGAAAATGCCATTCAGCCTTACGCTGAAGAAACGCCTTACAACGCCGCCAAAGCGGGCGTCATCAACCTGACCAAAGGACTTTCCAAAGCTTATGGCCCAGACGGGGTACACGTAAACGTCGTTTCACCTGCCTACGTCGAAACGCCGATGACGAACGCGATGATGGAGCAGCGGGCAGAAAAGATGGACGTAAGCATCGACGAAGCCGTCGAGAGCTTTTTGGCTGAAGAGCGTCCCGGTATCACCCTCAAACGGCGCGGCAATCCGCAAGAGGTCGCCAACGTAATTGCCTTCTTGTGCTCCGACCTGGCGATGTACGTCGACGGCTCGAACTACCGGGTCGACGGCGGCGCAGTGCAGACCGCGTTCGGCTAAGCCAAATGAGCGAAACTCGGATGAGTAAAACAGTGTAGCTCGCGATCACCTATCCCCCCATTCAGCCCGAGACGGTCGGGTAGCCTGGTCCGCCGCCAACCGAACGTCACCGTGTCGGCAGTACCGACGAGCGCAAAAGCTCGAACGTAAGCGTTTTAACGAAACCGACGCACAGGTACATACATGGACGCACCGCTACACTTTTATAAAGACGGGGCCGGCCCTACAGAAAATCAAACCCTTCGTGCAAACGGCGGTCTTTGAGAAGCGTTTTATAAGGGCGCGTAAACTCTGCTAGGGCTGACGCTGAAACCGCTCTTTTCTGTTCCATCTGAGACTATACAGACTTTTGTCCGGGTCTCAGCGCATACTCTTGACGAATACCGTATACGGGTGTAGGCTGGCTTTTGTAAGCGCCTGAAAGGGCGCATTTTTTGTCTACCAATCAAAGTGCCGCCGGTTGCGTTAGCTACGTGTAACGCAATCTATACGGTTTCAGCGGCGTTATACTCTCCCAAACTAAAATCGCTTCACCGGCGTAGGTTCGTACCTGCCGTTTTGTGAAGCCGGATTGGGGAACGCTTATGAAAACGTACACCTTAGCCAACACCGACCTTACGGTCAGCCGTATCGCCTTCGGCACCTGGCATATCGGCGGCACCTGGGACAAAACCCCGGCAACGCAAGACATCAAAGACCGTGCGAACGAGCTTTTGACCGCAGCGTATGAACACGGGATCAACCACATAGACCTGGCCGACATCTACACGCTCGGCAAATCCGACGAAGTGATCGGTTACGCCCTCAAGCAAAATCCAGGGTTGCGTGAAAAGCTCGTGTTGCAGGAAAAAGCCGGAATTATCGTCGGTTCCGACCCCGATTACGGCCCACCGGGACGCTACGATTTTTCGTCGGAGCATCTTATCAAGGTCGTCGCGGGAAGCCTTAAACGCCTCGGTACCGATTACGTGGATCTGCTCGCGTTTCACCGCCCCGACCCGCTCGTCGAACCCGAAGAGGTTGCGAAAGCCGCCGAGCACCTCCATAAAAACGGCATGGTGCGTTATTTCGGCGTGAGTAACCACAGCCCCTTGCAGATCGAACTGCTCAAGAAAGCTTTGGACTTGCCGCTGGTGGTCAACCAGCTCGAGCTCAACCTCCTCCATTCGTACATGATCGGTAACGGCGTTTTGGTCAATTTGCCTACGGCACCCTTTGCCAACACACAGAGCGTTTTGGAGTATTGCCGCCTACACGACATCACCGTACAGGCGTGGTCGCCGGTGGCGGGCGGACGGCTTTTTAACCCCGGCCCGGACGAGCCCGAAAACGTTCACGCGGTTGCCAAGCTGATTGCAGAGCTGGCAGAGCAGAAAAACACCACCAAAGAAGCCATCGCCCTCGGCTGGCTGTTACGGCACCCGGCAGGGATTCAGCCGATTTTAGGGACGCACAAGGCGTCGCGGATCGCCGATTCGGTCAAGGCCGACGAAGTAACACTCGAGCGCGCCGAATGGTTTGCCCTGATGGAAGCGGCACGCGGCGCACCCGTGCCGTAAACCTTGGCGTGTTGCCGACTCGCTGCTCGTATTCTCGCGGTTTGTAGGCGATGACCTATACTTTTAGTTACCAACAACGCTGCAGCCAGAACGGCTTCGCATATTGCCGAAAGTCCACAGACGTTTTGCCCCGCTCAAAGGAGAACTCGGTGTGCATTTTAGTTAGTACCAGGGACTTAGTTAATCCCAGGGGCGCAGGATAATCTGACCGTTATGCAGCTGCGCGACCTCCGGTCCGGAGACGGTTTTGCTGTCGCCGCCTGCTTGCGCCAACGCCCCGGCGATGCGGAGCTGTTTGGATTTGACCTGTTGCGCCCAGATAAAGGCGTTTTCGTTGCCGTCCGCACCTGCATGGGCGATCCCCCGGAGCGTACCCAAAACGATAATGTCATCTTCGGCAATGACTTCGGCTCCGGCGTTGACGTCGCCGATGACAATCGCCGAACCGCGCGATTCGACGCGGCCTCCGCTTCGCACGGTGCGGGCGACGATCTGCGTTTCGCCCTTGGCCTGCACTACCGCGCCCGGCGGTCTAACCTCGGCGAGCGTGCCCCCGGCGTCGGTAATAAGGGCCTCGAGTCCTTTAAGTGTTTCCCACGGGGTGCGCTCAGCAAGTTCGACAAACACCTTGCCGGACAGTAATTCTTTTTGAACGCCCTGCCGGATACTCTCGGCGGTATCCTTGGCGTCCAGACTCAGCAAGATACCGCTGCGTGTTCCGCGTGTTTTCATCGTGGCGTCCCCGATGAGAGCTCTTTGACCGTTTTGGTAATCATTACCGCCCAGTCTACCTGCTCGGGCCCCTTTGTAGGCCGTAGCAGGTCGCCTCTGGTTTGGGCCACGCCGGGATAATAGCACACGCCGTAAAATGCACGCCGGTAGCGGCAAGCCTTTACAACTACTATTCTGCGGGTAGTTTCACGCCTTACCAGGCGCGTGGTTAGATAGTTTATGGCAACGATTCTTATTCACGGCGGTGCAGGAAATATCGAGGCGAGCGACCGAGACGCCTATGAAGCGGGTCTCCGCGAGGCGAGAGACGCAGGCTTTGCCGCACTCATGAACGGGGCCGACGCCGTAAACGCTGCGCTCGTCGCCATAACGCTGATGGAAAACAACGCCGAAGCCTTTAACGCCGGAACGGGCGGGTCGCCGAACCGTGATGGTGTGGTCGAGTGCGACGCGGCGGTGGCGGCGGGTTGGGACGGTTCTGCCGGGGCTGTCGGCGCGGTGACGCGGGCGAAAAATCCTGTCTTGCTCGCTGAGCGGGTGAGGTTGGGGACGCCCCACGTCTTTCTTGTCGGAGCCGGAGCGGACGCCTTCGCCGAAACATTCCCCGACAATACGGACAACGCCGCGCTACTCACCGAACGGACACGCGCTGCTTACGCGGCGTGGAAAAAAGACGCGGGCGAACCCGCCAACTCGGCTACCGTGGGTGCAGTCGTCCGCGACAAACAGGACCGACTCGCCGCCGCGACGAGCACCGGCGGAATGCTCGGCAAGTGGCCCGGACGAGTCGGCGATACGCCGCTTATCGGTGTGGGTACCTACGCCGACCGGGTGGTGGCGGTGTCTTGTACGGGTAAGGGTGAGGCGTTTATGCGGGCCGTAACCGCCAAGACGGTGGCGGAGCGCTACCGGGTCGGCGGTAACTTAAAAGAAATCTTGACAAACGCCCTCACAGAAGTCGTCCACTTCGGCGGCAGCGGCGGCCTTATCTGCGTGACCCACGACCGTAAAATCGGGTTTGGGTTTAATAGTCGCAATCTGGCGTGTGCCTGGAAAACGGACGAAGAGGGCGACGAACCCGAGGCGGCGACGGTGGGGCTCGAGCCCGGCGTCTACGTTTTCTAGGATGCAGCGCGTTGTCGTCATCGGAACCACCGGCGCAGGCAAAACGACGTTCGGCAAGGCGCTCGCTAAAAAGCTCGAGGTGACTTTTACCGAACTCGATTCGTTTTACTGGCGTGCCGACTGGACACCTGCAGCGGACTTTGCAGTGCGAGTCAAAGAGGCGCTACAGGCTGAACGCTGGGTCGTAGACGGTAACTACAGCGAGGTGCAACCGTTTATTTTGGCCCACGCCGATACCGTCATCTGGCTCGATTACAGTTTCGGTACCAAACTCTGGCGACTTTTTCGGCGCACCTGTCGCCGTGCGTTCACACGTGAAGCGCTCTGGAACGGCAATACCGAAACCGTCCACAAAGCATTTTTTAGCTGCGATTCAATCTTTTTGTGGTTTTTCAAGACGCACTGGCGGCAGCGCAGGCGTTACGCAATACGTTTTGCCGAGGTGCCGCCGCAGCTTACGCTCTACCGGCTCGACACGCCGGGTGAAGCCGAGAAACTGCTCTTCGAGACCGCCGCAATTCCTTCGGCGCAGACATCGGCCTAAAACCGGCTGACGAAAAGCTGTCGCGGGCATACCCTTTCAGGCTATGTTGGCAAAACCAAAACCAGACCCGCACCCTGAACCCGATCGGCCCGACCCAAAAAGAATTCAGCGCGGCAAGCGCCGCAACCGACAGCCGGCTTTTTTAAGGGGTGATGACATTTGACGCACCTAGTTGAAGCCCTCGTCGTAGCAGGTACCCCCCGGCGGGCACCCACTAGGCACGCCCACCCTGTTTGAAGCGAACTCCGTAAGGCCAACCGGAGCAATCTTTTGTGGCAGTGTAAGCAAGAACGCGTCGGCAAGACGTTCGGACGCGCCGGGCGGCCCAACCAGTCAAACCGGACTAGCCAAGCTGCTTAAGCCAGGAGTTTCCGGGCGACCTCGAGAACATCGTTCCCCACCATATCCGGTTGCAACGCCAACGGCCCCAGCACTTTACCGGGCCGCGCTACGAACGCCGTTTTGTACCCTGCACGTTTTGCACCCGCCACATCCCACGCGTGCGCCGCAATAAGCCTCAGCCTCGAGGTCGGTACACCCAACTCGGCGGCTACATGTTGGTAAGGCTCAGCGGCAGGTTTAAGGCGTTTTACGGTATCGGCAGAAAAGATGCGCTCGAAGTAACCTGTAAGTCCGGCGTAGCCGAGCTGCGCCAGCGCCACGTTCAAAGTCGAGTTCGTCAGGGTCGCCAGCCGTACTCCGGCATTTTGTAAAAGGGACAGTCCTTCGGCGACGTCCGGGTGCGGCGGCAGCTTGCGAATCTGCCCCAAAATCGCGCTTTTGTCGGCGTCCGTAAGGGTCAGGTTTTTGCGGGCCGCAGTGCTCTCCAGCGCCCCCTTTGCCACCGCCCCAAAATCGTGATAGGTGTCTGTAACAATGCCGAGCAGCGCCGACTGAATCATCGTTTCAAACCACTCGGTGCGTACCCCGGCGTCGCCGAAGACGCGTTCGAAGTGTGGGTCTAACGCCCCTAAATCCAGCAGGGTTTCGTTGACGTCGAAAATGAGAATGTCGTCCATAACTGCACTATAAGCTTAGCGGGTGAGCTCGAGCCTCTCCCCCACCACTTCAGCCACATCCCTACCGAACAGATGTCGCAACAGTTCCAAACCGACGACCAAGCTCTTCTCCCCACCCCCGGCAAACCAGCGGGCTTTGTCGCCGAGCTGATTTTTTACGACCGGCGCACCGACAATTTCGCCCACCTCATAATCGCGGAGCCTTTCTAACGCCCCCGCCCAGGTCGTAGCGTCCATGTCACGCACCAGCCCCAGCTCGCCCAGCAAAAAAGCGCCGGTACCGACCGCCACACAGCAGCGCACCGCCGGCGCGTGTTCCGTCAGATACGCCATCACCGCCCGGTCTTTTTTAACCGTATCGACGTCACCGCCCGGTACGATAAGGACGCCCGGCGGCGGCGCGCTCATAAACGCCCAGTGCGGCGTTACGATAAGGCCGCCCGCTGTCGTCACCGACATACGGGAGCGGGCCACCGTGTAGAGCTCGAGCGCGTCCTCGGGAAGTGCGGTTTTGGCAGCGCCCAGGACGCCGTAAACGCCCAGCGCGTCGAGGTCGGCGACCCCGTTGTAAAGCAGTACGGCAATATTTATAACAGTATTTGTAGCGCTCATGTCCGTACTATATGGGTAAGCTGAAAGGGTGAATGCACAGGTGGCTGCACTACCCACTTCGTTTTACGGCAGGGACGCCGAAACTGTCGCCAGAGCGCTTATCGGCAAAACGCTCGTGTTTGCCGATAAGCGCCTCCGCATCGTCGAAACCGAAGCCTACGTCGGTACGCACGACCTCGCGTGTCACGCTTCAAAGGGCCGCACGGGGCGTACCGAGGTGCTTTTCGGCCCGCCGGGACGGGCTTACCTGTACTTGATTTACGGCGTGTATGAACTCTTTAACGTCGTCACCGGCGAGGACGGCGACGCGCAAGGCGTCCTCGTCCGGGCAGGCGAGCCGCTCGCCAACATTACGGGCAAGACCGACGGCCCCGGCAAACTGACGCGCGCGCTGGGCCTAACGAGAGACTATAACCGCCACGACCTCACCCGAACGCCGCTGATCCTCACCGAGGGGACGCCCCCGAGCCAAGTCGTTGCGACGTCCCGCATCGGCGTCGACTACGCCGGAGCCTGGAAAGATGCGCCGCTGCGGTTTTACGACCCGGAGAGCCGCCGGGTGTCGAAACGCTAGGGCGTCGTGCTAGCGTGAGGGTCTGGGTCGCAGTACCCTAACTTTCTGCGTTTACAACGCCTTGACGTCTTCCCACGGCGATACATACACTATGCGGCTATACGGTGATCACCGCACAGCCGCACGGAACAGGGCTTACGCCTAGAGAACTTTGCGTAGGCAGTCGTCGCCTACTCTCATACGTTTGGCCTTGACACCGGCTTTAAGCGACGTTTCTGGTTCAAGTCGATTTAACGTCAAGTACTGGTTTCTAGTCCCCGCGTACCCTACGCCACCCGCAAGCAGATGCCGGTAATTACCTGTGAGGGCTAAAACGTAATCGGTATGGTGTTCTCGGATAGCCCAGGCAAGCTTTTAGGTACCGGCGGCGTCTACCGCGACGGTTGTTACGGCGCGGTCGAGGACTTCTAAAAGCTCAGGGAGACAAGCAGCTGGGCGAGCGTCGGCGCGCCCGCTCTACAGACCGCTTGCAGGTTCACGCTGCCGGTCTAGTCCGACAGCGACCTTGAGCAAGATCTCCTGCACCGAGCTGTGAACCGTCACGCCGCCGGGGGGCAGTTTGTGCGGTGACGGCTCGAAAAAGAACTCGGCGTCGGGACGCAGTTCGGCTTCCCGGAATATCTTCATCACCGCCGCCTCGCCGGTAAGTTCGCTGTATTCGGCGTGAACGAGCCCACCCCCTTGAAACACGAACATCGCCTCGACCTGACCGAGCAGCAAGTAGAGTTTGCCGGTACTGTGCTTTTGTGTCAAGAGCAGCACGAGGTCGAAGAGAGAGACAACTTCCAGGGTGCCGCCGACCTTGGTGCTGCCGACCTTGGCGTCGCGGCCTGAGCGGCCGCTCCCGGGAATACTTTGTGGACGGCGCGCATCTTCAAGCCGACCGCTCGCGACGAGCAAGCTGAAGGCGGCCTCGAGGACGTCGGCGGGGTGGGCCTGGGTATCTAGAATGGCGTCGAAAGGTCCCGGCGAAAAGCGCGACGAGACGCTTCGGTCGAGCAGGATTACGGCGATCTCGCACTCTTTACGCACCGCTTTAAGCACCTCGAGACCGGCGAGGTCGGACGTTTCACGCGCGCAGATAATCAGGTCGATAGAGAGCGTTTGGAGCAGCTCGAGCGCACGCTTGCCGCTGACGCTGCGCCGGAAGCTCAGCGCGTCGCCGAGGCGTTTGTAAAAGCGGTCCGCGAGTTCTGCTGCCTGGGCGTCGTCTTGGATAACCGCCAGGACGTTCACGGCGCGCGCCGCCTCAGGTGCCGGGGAAAGTAGAAAAGAAGGTGGAGCGTCACCCTTATATCTTTCTACGGCAGTCTGAAAGCTCGAGCGAAAAAGCTATCATTTAAGGCAGCTCCAGGTCGTTGCAGTGCTTTTCGTAATTCATAATTTTACGGTGAGGTTAGGCGTAGTGCGTTTCCCACAAGGCAGTCTGCTCGGCAACCGGTCTGTTTTTCGCCAGCGCCCAAAACTCTAAAAACGTTTTAGCTAGGTTGTCTACTATCACGGTCATATTTGCACTTTACCGCTAGACGCAACCCGGCTCGAGCCGTCCACCCAGAATCTCCAGGCGCTCCCGCATCCCTATTAGATAGTCTGCGTAATAAGCTAAAAAACCGCTAATTATCACGTCCTGAACAAGAAAACTTGCATCATATCCGGCTGAACGCGAGATTTGTTGTCCTAGACAGTAAAACCCGCCATATTTTTCCTTATTTCGCAGATGATTGATTAGACTCCGCAAACAAGCGTACCCGCACCACGCCCGTCGCCATGCCGGCGCAAAAAGACGGAACCGCCCACCGCCGCTAGGGACGCGTCTACTTCTGGGCGATGTTCGTGATTTTCGTTACTGCTCTGGCGATTCTTTTCTTCAGGCCGAACGTGTTTTGTTTATCATCTCGAGTTTGAGTTTTTACGGCGCATTTTCGGGCGTGCGCTCGCTCCGGCGCAAGCGTCCCGAACACGGTGAACGCGCCGCGCGGCTCGATTGGGTCGGGGCAACTGTCGCGCTCTTCGCGGGCGTCGGCCTTGTCGTCTGGGGGCGCTGCCGCTGTTGGGATTTAGTGTCGGCAACACCTCGACCTCTTGCGCGTCTACAGCTTTTTCAGTGCTTGGCATCGTCTTCGGCGTGGTTCTCGGTAATGCTTTAGACGACCTTAGCTTTCGCCGCCCAAATCCCGACCTGAGGTGGTGGGCGTATCACTTGGAGCGCATGGTGAGTTCGTATCTGGCGGCAGTTACGGCGTTTATGGTGCAAAACGTCGGGCCGAGGCTGCCGGCGGGGCTCGAGTGGACAGTCTGGGCCTCGCCGTGGCTTTTAGGCGGTATCGGCATCAGTTTTTGGATTCGTTACCACCGTAAAAAGTTTGCCGCCGGGCGTGAACGTGCTCGCATAGACGCACAAACGCAGGCCAAACCGGGTTAGTCACCTGCAAAAGCGTTTGGTCGTTATCAAGGAGACGCCGAGGTGTTAGCGTAACGGCGGAGGCATCACTATGCACACACGCAAACTCGGCAAGACGGGGTTCGAGGTTTCGGCGGTCAGTTTCGGCGCTTGGGCCATCGGTTCGGACTGGGGCGAGGTCTCGGAAGACGACGCACTCCGGGCGCTTCATACGGCGGTCGATGAAGGTATCAATTTGTTCGACACGGCTGATGTTTACGGCGACGGACGCAGTGAGCGCCTGCTGGCGCGGCTCAAACGTGAGACGAGTGAAACGCTCATCATCCCGACCAAAGCCGGTCGCCGTCTAGACCCGCACACGGCGGACGGTTACAACGCCGAGAATCTGCGGGCGTTTGCCGAACGCAGCTTGAAAAACTTGGAGACCGATTCGCTCGAGCTGTTGCAGCTTCACTGTCCGCCGACCGAGGTCTATTACCGACCCGAGGTTTTCGGCGCGCTGGACGATTTGAAGTCCGAAGGGCTGATTCAGCACTACGGCGTCAGTGTGGAAAAAGTCGAGGAGGCGCTTAAGGCCGTAGCATACCCCGGCGTCGCATCGGTGCAGATTATCTTCAATATCTTCCGGCAACGCCCCGCCGAACTGTTTTTCCGCGAAGCGCAAGCCAAAGATGTCGGGATCTTGGCGAGAGTTCCTCTCGCCAGCGGCCTTTTGACCGGCAAGATGAGCAAAAACAGCAGTTTTGCCGAAAACGACCACCGCAACTACAACCGGCACGGCGAAGCGTTCGACCAGGGTGAGACGTTTTCCGGCGTGGACTTTGACACCGGCTTGGCAGCGGTAGACGAACTCCGGGCACTCGTCCCCGAAGGGATGAGCTTGGTGCAGTTTGCGCTCCGCTGGATTTTGATGTTTGGCGCAGTGACCTGCGCGATTCCGGGCGGCAAAAATCCGCAACAGGTTCAGGACAACGCCGCAGCCGCCGACCTGCCGGCGCTTTCGGACGAAACGATGGCGAAAGTCAAAGCCGTTTACGACGAGAAGATTGCGCCGCAGGTGCATCAGCGTTGGTGAGCTGACCGGTGATCAGGGCCGTCTGCTTCGACTTTGACGGGACGCTGGCGCGCTTTACGGGCGATTTTCAGGGGTTTACCGGCAGCCTCCGCACTGATTTGATGCTGGTGCAGTGCGACTTGGCAAATTTTGCAGAAGCACTTTCTGAAGCACTACGCCGCGAAGGTCAAATTACGCTTTGCAGCGCGGTACAAGAGGTTTTGGAGATACTCGAGCAGCGTCCTCCGGATGACCTGGAACATTTGGTCAGGCAAGCGCTGAGCGCGTATGCTTCACAGATGGCGCTGCTCCCGGGAGCAGCAGACGTTCTTGCACTCTGCCGCCAAAAAGCTCTCCCCTGCGCCTTACTGACCAACGGTCCCACCGATATGCAGCGTGCCGCAGTTCAGGCGGTGGGGCTGGGGGGCTATTTCAAACGCATTTTGGTCTCGGGCGACGCCGACGTCGCGGTGCGTAAACCCAAGCCGCGCATCTTTCGACTTGCGTGTGAGGCGCTGGGAACAGAACCGGACGAGACATTGATGGTCGGGGACAATTTGGAGGCCGACGTCAAAGGTGCTTTGGCATGTGGAATGCGAGCCGTCTATCTGGGGAACGAACCGGGCGCAGGGTATGGGACTGTGCCGGACATAAAAGCGTTCGGTGCGGTGCTTACCCAACTTTCAACTCGTCTTCAGGCTCCCCCGCGAGGCTTTTAACAATAGCTTCGGCGACCGCTCCGGGCTCGAGCGCATCTTTAGGCACCTTACCGACATTTGCCCAAAACCCCGTATCGACAGCTTTGGGCAAGACGAGCGTCAAGGACGCCTTGCGCTTATATTCCTGCGCGGCGACCTTGACGAGCGCCGCGACGCCTGCTTTGGCTGCGGCGTAGGCTCCAAATCCCCGGAAGGTCACGAGTTCCGGGCGCGCCCCCAGAACGAAGATACGTGCGCCTTCACTGAGCTTACCGTCGGCGTACTTGAGGGTATAGAAAAGTCCGGTCAGGTTCGCGTCCATGACGCGGTTCCAGCTATCGGCAGAGGTGCTGCGGAGCGGTTCGGGCTCGACGTCCCCGGCAGCGTAGACGATGAGGTCTTGAGGCGGCAGATCGGCGAACAGGGCTTCGACCTCGAGTTCGCTCGTTACGTCCGTCGGCACCACTTGACCCCTGAGCCCTGGCAATTTACGGGCGTTACGGCCCACCAACGTTATTTCGTAATCTTTGACACCTTAACTAAAGCTGAGCCGATGCCGCCGCCTGCGCCGATAATAAGTGCTTCCATGCTCCAGCCTAACCAAAGCACCGAAGCAGCGCCGTAAGGCACAGCCCTTTACCGGCAGCCGTGTTTTCGGGTCGCGTCAGCCACCTTACGGTAAAGACTGCACGCGTGCTGTTTACTTGTGTTTATGGAATGGGAACTGCCTGTTATCGCTTTACGAACCGTTGTGGTGTTGCCGCGCACGCTTGAAAACGTCGATGTCGGTCGCCCTAAATCCAAACGCGCCCTCGAGGAAGCCCAAGCCTCGGACAACCGCGTCCTCTTATTGGCGCAGCGTGAACCCCGCGTCGATGACCCGACCGGCGACGACCTTTTTGAAGTCGGCACTTTGGGCATCATCAAACAAGTTATCCGGCTGCCCGACGACACCTTGCAGGTTTTGGTCGAAGGCAAAGACCGTGCCCGCGTCAAGAACTTTTTGCCCGGCGGGACGCTCCGCGCGGTGGTCGAAACACTCCCCGAAACGACCAGCACCGATGAGGCCCGCACCCGCGCCTTGGTCGAACAGGTCAAGTCGGCGTTCGGCGACTACGCGCAGCAGAATAAAAACCTGCGCCTCGATTCGTTTCACTTAGAGAACCTCCGCAGCCTCAAAGAACCCGGCGCTTTGGCCGACCTGACCGCCAAGTACAGCACCTGGGAGGTCATGGACAAGCAGAACATCTTGGAAGAGGCCGACGCCAACAAACGCTTGGAACTCGTCTACAGCCTCTTGTCCCGCGACTTAGACCGCTTCGATACCGAAAAGCAGATTTCGGCGCGGGTCAAACAGCAGATGGACGCCAATCAGCGTGAATACTACCTGCGCGAACAGATGAAGGCCATCCAAAAAGAACTCGGCGGCGGCGAAGAAACGCTCTCCGAAATCGAAGACCTGAAAAAGCGCGTAGCGGACAAAAACATGCCGGAAGAGGCCGAAAAACGTTCGCTCAAAGAGATCGAGCGCCTCGAGAAGATGCCCGGCGGCAGCCCCGAAGCGACGGTTGTCCGCACGTATTTAGATACGCTGCTCGATTTGCCGTGGTCGGAGATGGACGAAGAACACTTAGACATCGCCCACACCGAAAAAATCTTGAACGAAGACCACTACGCCCTCGAGGAACCCAAAGCCCGCATTTTAGAGTTTTTAGCGGTGCGGCAGCTCACCAAAGACATCGAAGGCACCGAATACCGCGCGCCGATCTTGTGCCTCGTCGGGCCGCCCGGCGTCGGTAAAACGAGCCTCGGCAAGTCGATTGCCGGAAGCCTCAACCGCGCCTTTGTGCGGATGAGTTTGGGTGGCGTCCGCGACGAGGCTGAAATCCGGGGACACCGCCGCACCTACATCGGCTCGCTGCCGGGGCGCATCATTCAGGGTATGAAAACCGCCGGCAAGGTCAATCCGGTGTTTCTCTTGGACGAAATCGACAAGATGACCGCCGACTTTCGCGGCGACCCGTCTTCGGCGCTGTTAGAGGTTTTAGACCCCGAGCAGAACAACACTTTTGCCGACCACTACCTAGAGATTCCTTACGACTTGTCGAAAGTCATGTTTATTACGACGGCGAACTCGCTCGCCACGATACCCCGGCCCCTCCTAGACCGCATGGAAGTCATTCAGATTCCGGGCTATACCTTGGACGAAAAGCTCGAGATCGCCAAACGCTACCGCGTCCCGCGTCAGCTTAAGGCGCACGGACTGGACGGTAAGCTTACTTTGACCGACGACGCGGTGCGCCGCACCATCACCGAGTACACGCGCGAGGCCGGCGTGCGTAACCTAGACCGGACGCTCGCCAAACTCGCGCGCAAATCGGCCAAAGAGTACCTCGGCACCCCCTGGAAAGACGCGCGTACGCTGGACGAAAAATCGGTGCGGCAACTTTTGGGCGTCCCGCCCTTCCGCGACGACCGCGCCGACCGTGAACCGCAAATCGGCGTTGCCCACGGCCTCGCTTACACCTCGGTCGGCGGCGTTACGCTCGACATCGAGGCGCTCAGCACGCCCGGTAAGGGTAAAGTGACGCTCACCGGACAGCTCGGCGACGTGATGAAAGAGTCCGCTCAGGCCGGGATCGCCTACTTGCGGGCCCGCGCGGCGGACTTTAACATCTCCCCCGACTTTCACGAAAAGCGCGACCTGCACGTGCATGTTTTGGAGGGTGCCACCCCTAAAGACGGCCCAAGTGCCGGAATTGCGATGGCAACGGCGGTCGTCTCGGCGCTGACCGGGCGGCCTGCGAGGGGCGACGTGGCGATGACCGGCGAGATTACCCTGCGCGGGCGCGTCTTGCCCATCGGCGGCGTCAAGGAAAAACTCTTAGCCGCGCACCAGGCCGGGATCAAGCACGTCATTATTCCGGAAGCGAACGAAGCCAACTTGGAAGACGTTCCCGACGCGATTTTAGACGACCTGACCGTGACCCCGGTCAAAGATTTCAGTGAAGTCGTCAAACTGATGCTCCTAGAAGAGGGCGCGCAGGGCAGCTTTATCCCGCCGACGCCCGACGACTCGGTTTCCCCTTCAGCTCAGCTCTAGACCTCACCCTGGTGTGCGCCCCTCGGCAGTTTGTCCAGCCGGGGGTTTTAATATAGAGAATGAAACGTTTCCTTTTAGGTATTATGTTGACGCTCCTAGGCGGATGCTCGTTTGCTCCTATCCGTATCGGCGTTCCCGACGTCGAGATTCCCGGCAACAGCAGTTACGGGCTTGTTTGCTACACACCGTCTCCAGTAACCGAAACAGCTCCGGTAGGGTTTAGTGGAGCCAACTACCGTGCAACGGCGACGTACACCTCGGTAGGGACAAGTAGCGCAACTGTGACGGTTTATGGTCGTACCACTGCACCTTCAACACCTTGCGTTCTACCTTCAGCGGTTGATCTGCCGCTCTCCGGGCCCCTGACACTTACGCCCGGTGTCTCACAAGAGGTGCTTATCGGTGGGCCGGAGTACGGTAGCACGCTAGCCGACCTTATTACGCAGCCGACCTACTATATCGGCGCGTCGCTTTCAGGCGGGGTGTTGGTGAGTCAACAAGAGCGTATCGAGCTTACAAACGGAACCATCAGTGTCTACTACTGAGTACCGAGTACCCGGCAACGAGCAATGAGTGAAGTCGAAAGCTTGCTCACTCACCGCTCGTTGCTTTTAACTCGTTACTGCTTTACAACGGCCAAATCAGGGGGGCGATCAGCAGCGTGACGAGCGCCATCAGCAGGTTCATCGGGATGCCGATACGGAAGTAATCGGTAAAGCGGTAGCCGCCGGGGCCGTAAACCATCAGGTTGGTTTGGTAGCCGATGGGGGTTGAAAAGCTCGCCGAGGCCGCCATCATAATGGCGATGGCAAAGGTGGCAAAGTTCGCATCTAAACCGTTGGCGGTCGCCAGGGCGATAGGAAACATCAAGACCGCCGCACCGTTATTCGTAATCATCTCGGTAAAAAGCATGGTAACGAAGTAGATGATAATAAGGCTCAGGTAGGCGTTGCCCCCGGCCACCTCAACCAAAGACCCGGCGATCACCTGCGCTGCGCCGGTGACCTCGAGCGCCTTCCCTAACCCGAACGACGCAGCGATGACGATTAAAACCTGCCAGTCCACACTGCGCCGCGCCGTCGTTCCGGAAATGCAGCGGGTCAGGAGCATCAGGCCGGCGGCGAGCAGCGACGCTTGCAACATGCTCAGCACGTTGAAGGTAACGAGCAAAATCATCCCGATAAGAATGGCGAAGGCAACGACCGAGCGTTCGTGGCGCGGCGGGGTCGAGTTGGCGACCTGGCTGACCAGAAAAAAATCTCGCGAGTTGCGGTGGGTACGGGTAAAGCTTGGGGGAGCCTCGAGCAACAGCGTATCGCCAACTTGCAAGACAATATCGCCGATTTTCTGATTGAGCCGCTCGCCGTTACGCGCCACAGCGATAATTACGGCGTTATAGACGGTGCGAAAACCCCCGGCGCGGACGCTTTTATTCACCAAAGGCGAACTGCTCGAGACGACCGCTTCGATGAGCGAACGCTGCGAACGCGGCGTCGTAAGTTTGGCGACCTGATCAGGCGCAGGTATCAGCCCGCGAATTTTATTGAGGTCAACGACCGATTCGACCACGCCGACAAACACGAGCCGGTCGCCGCCTTGCAAGACCTCTTGCGGCCCGACAGCCGGAATCACACGGTCGCCGCGTCCGATTTCGGCTAAGTAAAGCTGCGGCAGGCTGCGGAGTCCGGCTTCCTCGATGCTCTTGCCGGCAAGCGGGCCGCCTGTTTCGACGAGCATCTCGAGGGTGTACTCGCGTGGGTCGCCCTGCTGGTCGATCACCGAACTCCGGTCGGGCAAAAGCCAGCGTCCGACGAGCACGATAAAGCCGATGCCGACGAGCGCACTCGGCAGCCCGACCCAGGCGATATCGAAAAGCCCGAAACGAACCGGGGTTTGCTCGAGCAAAAGTCCGTTGACCACCAGGTTGGTACTTGTCCCGATAAGAGACATCGTGCCGCCCAGAATCGCGGCGTAAGAGAGCGGAATCATGAGCCTCGAGGCTGAAAAACGGTTGCGTTTGGCCCAGTCCGACACCGCCGGAATCATCATCGCGACCAGCGGCGTGTTGTTTAGCACCGCGCTCAGCGCTGCAATCGGGGCCATCAGCCGAAACTGCGCCCCGGCAAGCGACTTGGGCCGACCGAAAAGCTGTTGACCGAGCCAGTTTACGCCGCCTGTTTCGCGGAGTCCCGCAACCACGACGTACAACACCCCGACCGTCACCATGCCCTCGTTAGCAAGCCCGGATAAAGCGTCGGTCGGGGACAAGATGCCGAGCAGCAAAAGCACCGTCACCCCCGAAACGAGTACGATGTCCGCGCCGATACGCGTCAATACAAGCAGCAAGATATTAAGAATGATAACGCCGACACTAACCCAAGCTTCCCAACCCATAGATGCCTTTCAAACCGTTATGTACCGAACACAGCGCCCGGTCTGAACAACCTGATAAGTCTACAAATCCAATCGGGTTATAGAATGTGCAAAACGCACATTTTCACGCCGGTTTTTCTTGCCGTACAAAACGTGCTCGCCGTAAAATAGCGTTTTTCAAGGTGGGTTTGACGAGGGATTTAACCTTATACAGGCAGGACTGTCAGAAAAGCTCGAGCCAAAAGCGTCCCTTCACAACCATGCTTTAGCTGAACAACACTTTGGGCAGGGTTCGCCGTAAACTCTAATTTTTCTCTGTGACGTAAATCTTTGTTGGGTTCCCTTTTAGAAAAATGTCGTTCCCGACGTACTTTCCCAAAAGCGTCCGAACTACTGACCAAACTCATCTGTCAAACAGGTCAACGCAGCGCGCGGACGACCTCGACGCCGTTACGCGCCAGCTGATACAAAAACAGCAGGTGATAGAGGTCACCGGGGTGGTCGGGTGCGTCCCAGGTTTGCGTGCAGGGCTCGGGAACGATGATGCGCTGACCCAAACCGCGCGCCAGGGTGCGGACTTGCAGGTGCAGCGCGAGCGTGTAGAGGCAGAGGTCGGTCACGTCGCCGACGGCGATGATGGTATGTACAGCTTGAGCCTCGAGCCAAGTATTAAACCCTTCGCTCGTATGGCTGGCGATGCTGTTTTTTTCAAAGTGACGATACTGCGCCCAGTTCGGCAGCGTTTGCAACTCGCTGACCGCTTCAGCTTCAGGGGTACCTTCTATGCAGTGCGGGGGATACGCCGTAAACTCCTCGGCGTCTTGCGGGTGGGCGTCCTGGACAAAAGCAATCTGCGACGCAGGGACGCCCAGACTGTCCAGATTGTCCAACAAAGTTACGATGTTCGGCACAATCGCCGTAACGCGGGGGCTCGCGAGGGCACCTTGACGGGTAAAGCCTTCGATCACGTCGACGCTGACCAGGGCAGTTCGGGCGGGCTCGAGGCTCCCCAGCTCGAGTTCCGGCAGCGACGCGGCCCAGTGGTTTAGCAGCTCGGCATGTTCAGTGGCTTGTTTGATGAGTGAAGCGGTATCCATAGCTCAAGTTTACTCTCTAAAAAACGCCCGCAGCACCCCGATAATCTGACGCTCGGCGGCGGCGCGGGTTACACCCGGCAGCCCGTCGCCTGCTTGCGGCCCGTAACGCCCGAAAAAACTGTGCACCGAACCGTCGATAACGCTCAGCTGTGCTGACTCGGGAAGCCTTGTCATACCAGCACGCACCTCTTGCACAGAGGCCAGCCCATCGTTTTCGGCAGCGAGTACCAGCACGTCTAAGGGCAACGCGCTCAGGTCGTCACCGTTTGCGCTGTAGGCTCCCAGCAGCACCAGGCCGGTCGCCGCGTCCGGACGCCGCACCAGATAACGCGCCGCCATCGCCCCGCCGAGCGAATGACCGCCCAGAACGACGGGTTTGCCTTCAGCTAAGGGCAAAAGCTTATCAGCGCGGTTCGCCGCAGTCACAGCGAGATCAGCCGGGAACACCGGAATCAGCGTCCGAACCCCGAGGGGTGCCAGCGCTACCCCGAGCCAGGTATAGGCTTGCGGGCGTACCAGGCCGCCGGGGTAAAAGATGAAAAGCGTGGTGAAGTCTCGCGGCCCAACGTCGATAAACCCGCCCAAATCCGGATCGTACGAGACCGGAACCTGCGTGGGGCCGATTCCGGCAACTACGGCGTCTTGGTTGGGGATAAGTGGGGAGCGACGCACGACGGGATAAAGCCGTCCGGCAGCGAAGGCGAACACGAAGAGCAGGATAAGGAGCAGGGCGCGGCGAAAGCGTTTCATCTACCGATAGGTGAAAGGTGACTGGAAGGCTCGAGGCCGAGCAAAAAGACTGCGAGTGGGCGTCAGGCGGCGGCTTGCATAAAAAACAGTTTTACGAACCGCAAAGGTCAACATAACGCGGTTAAACTAATCAAAAGGCAGCGCCACCGCGTCATCACGCTGCAAATCGTAAAGCCTGCGGTAAAGCCCGCGCTGAAGGAGCAGTTCGCGGTGCGTCCCCTGTTCGGCTAAACGACCTTCACTCAGCACGAATATCTTGTCCGCACCCTGCACCGTCGAAAGCCGGTGCGCGATAATCAGCGTCGTGACGCCCATACGCTCCTCGAACAAGCCTGCCAGCGCGTCCTGAATCACCCGCTCGGATTCGGCGTCCAAGCTGCTCGTCGCCTCATCAAGAATCAGCACCGACGTTTCCTTGAGCAGCGCCCGCGCAATCGCCAGACGCTGTTTTTGCCCGCCTGAAAGCTTGACGCCGCGTTCACCGATTTCGGTTTCAAACCCGAACGGCAGCGCCTCTATAAACCCGGTGGCGTTGGCAAGTCGGGCCGCCTCCTCGACCTCGGCGTCGCCGGCTTCCGGTTTGGCGTAGCGGATGTTGTCGCGCACCGACCCCGAAAAGAGCGTCGGTTCTTGCGGGACGACCGCGACCCGGCTGCGGAGCGCCGCGAGATCGTAATCGCGCAGATCGAACCCGCCGAGTTCTACCGCGCCCGTGTCCGGGTCGTAGAGGCGGCTGACGAGTTTGGCAATAGTACTCTTGCCCGCGCCTGAAGGCCCGACAAGCGCCACAGTTTGCCCCGGTAAAACCGTAAAGCTCAGGTCGTTCAGGGCGTTATCCCGGCCTTCCGGGTAAGCGAACGAGACGTTTTGAAACGTAAGCCCTACCTCACCTGTCCCCGGTTCGGTCCGGCTGCCGCCGCCTTCGGGCCGGTCTTGAATCAGGGCGTCAACCCGCTCTAAAGCCGCTAAACCCGCCTGGAGCGCGTTGTTAAAGAACATAACCGAACGTACCGGGCCAATCAGACTGCCCAGGTAGAGCAAAAACGCCGAAAGTTGCCCGACGGTCAGGTCTTGACGTGACACGAGGTAGCCGCCGAAAACGAGGACGGCGGCGAGTCCCAAGTCTGCCGAGAGCCCGACGAACGCTTCCATGTACCCGACTTGTTTACGGCGCTCCAAGTTCAGCTCGACATACGTGTCGTTGTCGGCGGCGAAGCGGCGAAACTCTAAGGGTTCGTTGGCAAAGCTTTTAACCACGCCGATGTTGCTGATAGCTTCCGACGCCGTAGCCGTCAGCTCGCCGACGCGCTGCCGGATGCCCCGCGCCGACGCGCGCAGCGACCCCTGGTAATACCCGGTTGTATACGCCATCGCTGCGGTAATCACCAGGGCAATCAGCGCGAGTTGCCAGTTGGTAAAAAACAAGATAATCAGGATAATCACGACGCTGAAAAGCTGCCCTAAAAGCCGTGACGCGCCCGACTGAATCATGGTCTCCAAAGCGTTGACGTCCGAGACGACCCTAGACACCAGCGAACCCGAACGCTCCTGCGTAAAGCGGGTCAGCGGCAGCGTCAACAAACGACCGTAAGCGGAAAGCCGCGTCTCGGAAATCACCGTTTGGGTAAAGGCATACGAATAGTACATCGCCACGTAACCGAGCCACGCCGAGAAGATATAAAAGAGCACAGCCCCGGCACCCGCGAGCCAAAAAAGCCGCGCGTCGGCCCTGGGAATCAGCACGTCGATGGTGAACTGCACGAACTTCGGCCAGATTGCGCTGAGCGCGGCAGTCAGGGTCAGGAGTAGCGACAACCCCGCCGCCTGGTGCCAGCGCGGGCGAACCATCTGCCAGAGCCGGTTAAGGGCGTTTTTTGGGGTGATTTGCTGCTGCGACGTCACCCTCTTAGCCTAACGCCGCGTACCCGAGAGTATCCGGTGACGCGCTACCGAACGGGCTAGACTGTTTTATGGCAACTAAAATGACGCCGGGGAAAGTAACGGATGCGCCCCTCCCCTATCTGCTCTACGCCCCGGACACCGCCGTAAACGTACCGCTTGTCCTCTTTTTGCACGGCGCGGGTGAACGCGGCGACAATCTGGAAAAGCTCAAAGCGCACGGCCTACCGAATGTTCTAGAGACGCGCAACCCGTTTCCCGAACCGGCGCTCGTAGTCGCGCCGCAGTGTACGGCGGACTCATGGTGGACGCTCGAGCTAAACGGGCTCGAGTCTCTCCTAAATACAGTGCAAAAGCAGTATCCGGTAGACCCGACGCGTATTTATCTCACCGGGCTCAGTATGGGCGGTTACGGCGCGTGGCATCTAGCCCTTAAAGACCCGGCGCGGTTTGCCGCGCTCGTCCCGGTTTGCGGGGGTGGGATTCCGCCGCTCGCAGCCAAACTCAAAAATCTGCCTGCCTGGGCGTTTCACGGCGCAGACGACGCTGTAGTACCGCTCTCCGCTTCTACGAAGATGGTCGAGGCACTTAAGAAGTCAAAGGGCAACGTCAAGCTGACCGTCTATCCCGGCGTTGGTCATAACAGCTGGACGAAAGCCTACAGCGAGCCTGAGCTGTATACCTGGATGTTCGCGCAGCGCCGAACTTAGTGCCGAACCCGACGCTCAAAACCTAGCCCGGAACGTAGCAGCGCAGCACCACACCCTCACCCGAAACGCTGTACGCCCCCAGCGCAGCGGGCAGCACACACGACCCGCCTTGTTTGAGCGTCACTTCGGTGTCACCTGCGCGCACAGCAAGCTCACCGGATAAAACGCTCAGCAAGTCGGCGCTCGTCGGCACCGTAGATGCTTGCATCTCACCTGAGACTTCCCACCGTTCAAAGGCAAAAAACTCGGTTTTGAGCAGCTCGGTTTTGCCGTCTCCCAAAGGTTTAGGCGTGACGTGCGCGTGTTCACCGGGCGTCAGGTCGGCGACCTCCAAAGCTTTGTCCAGATGCAGTTCTCTGAGGTTGTCCGAAGCGTCTTTGCGCCCGTAGTCATAAAGCCGATAGGTCAAATCCGACGCCTGCTGAATCTCGAACAAAAATATGCCTGCGCCGATGGCGTGCACCGTTCCGGCGGGGTTATAGATAACGTCGCCGGCTTTTACGGGAACGAAGTTGAGGTGGGGCTCGAGCCGCTCTTCACGCGCCGCCTGCTTCACCGCTTCGGGCGTCAGCGTATCCTTGAATCCCCAGATGACGTGCGCGTCCGGGGCCGCTTCTAGAATCAGCCACGCCTCGCTTTTACCGTGAAAGCCCGTGTCGGCTTCATGCTCGTGAGCGTAAGCGTCGTCCGGGTGAACTTGAATCGAAAGCTTGTCGGCGGCGTCGATGAACTTGGCTAGGAGCGGGAAGGTGTCGCCGTAACGCTTCAGAGGCGCGCTGCCGATCAGCTCAGCGCCCAGTGCAGAAGTGACTTCGGCGAGCGTTTTCCCCTGAAGCGGGCCGTTAAGAATACGGTTTTCGCCGTAAATGCTCCACGCCTCGCCCAGCGCCTCACCGGGTTCCGAGAGGTCTAAAAACGACACGAGCCGGTCGCCTCCCCAGAGGCGTGGGCTTAAAAAACGGTCGAGCTCGAGCGGATAAAGGTCGGTCATGCCCCAGTCTAGTACAGCAGTCTAGTACAGCAGTCTAGTACAGCCCGGTAAGGTCAATACGCCGACGACGTTCCGGTCGGGTCTGCCGCCGATTCAGCCAGATACCAGGTCGGGCTGCGCGTCAGGGTTGGGGCTCGAGCGACGCTACCCGTCTGGAGCGGTGCAGGCACGGCGACGCCACCGGTCAGCCGCAGCAGATACCCCTCAGCCGTGTTGTCCGGAAGGACAAACCCGTAAACCCCGGCGGCGTCTGTTTGCGCGGTAGCGACAACCTGCCCGGCGTAGAGCAGTTCGACGGTTTCCACTTCATCCGCCTCGACTCGGCCCAAAAGTGCCGTAACAGGTGGCGGACGACCAAGTGAAGTGTTGAGTGAGGTACTTAGCAGGGGCCCCAACGCAGCGCGGGCCGTCTCTGCAGTTTCTAAACCCGCGTCGGTTGCTGAACTCGGGGTGCGGTACGAATACCCGACCCAACCCGCAAGCCCCGGCGTCCGCGCAACCTCCTGCACCTGAGCCTGCACGTCTTCGGGGTCGTTTTGATACAACCCCAACCCGATAGCCGTAAGCCCACGCGCTGTGAGCGCCGGGGCGTAGCGGTTCCAGGCGTCGAACCAGAGCGCTTCTTGGGGGTCGCTCAGCCGTTTGTAGTTCATCGGCAGATTGAGGTCCAAAAAGCCGTCAGCCAGCCAGCCGGCCCAGTCTTGCAAGACGAGGCGGTAGGCGACGCTGTCTGCAAAGCCCGTACCCGAATCCGTAGGCGGCGCGCCGTAAACAATCGTTGCCGCCCCGACCCAGAGCCTGGGATTCGTGCGTTTAAGCTCCAGGTAGAGGCGGCGCTCGAGCAAGCTCAGCTGCCGCCGCCGCCACGCCGTCCAGCGCGGGTCGCTCGGGTGCGGCAGGCCTACCGCGCCGGTTTCTTGCGCGTAACGCGCCAGACTCACCGGGTTGTAGCCCCAGCTCGGCGCGCCGTCTAGATTAAAGTCCGGGTAGCGCAACCGGTCGAAGGTTACGCCGTCCAAATCGTAATTCTGCGCGAGGCTGACAACTGCCGCTGTCAGGTAATCCGCGACCGCCGGAACACCGGGGTCTAGATAGACATCCTGCTCGGGGCGCACCGCACCGTCGTAACGCACGTTGAGCCACCGTTCCCCCGCAGGAGCGTTCGGGCCGTGCAGGTTGTAGACGTGTTCGGGGCTCGTCGGCGGTTGGTCGGCTCCCCAGAGCGCCAGCGTTACGACCCACGCATGAACCTGCAACCCGGCGGCGTGCGCGCGTGTAACAAGCGTTTCCAGCGGGTCGAAAGCGGGCGTCAGCGCAGGATCGTCGCTGACCGGGAGCGTCGAGCGCAAGCAGTAACAGTCGCCGCGCCGCACGACCTGCACAAAAAGTGCGTTGAGGTTCAGCGCCTGCGCCGCAGTGATGAGGGCATCGATTTCTTCAGAGGACTTGAAACCGGGGCCGTAGGCGTCTACCCAGAGTCCCCGGAGCTGGTCGGTTTTTGCCTGAACGGGAAACTGCGCGGCCAATGAGAGGAGAAGAAAAGCGAAAAGAACGCGCATCGAGACGTTTATGGTAGCACACCCGCCCGGCACGTCTCAGGCGCACATCACCGTAAAGCGGCGAGAAATGGTATGAACGAACGGCGATGTTGACGTTTACCGACGAGCCGCTAGCAGGGGTTACCGAAATGCTGAGAATGAGGCTCGAGCCCCTCGCTACAGATGAACCCCTCACGTTTTACGCCCTCAATCCCGATCTGGCTACAGGACTTTTTACGGGTGAACTGTTCGCGCATCAGGGTAAGCGTTACCGTCACCGACCGCTGAGGGTGTGGCTCGAGCTGGCCGAGCGCCTCGGGTGCCGCCTGCACACGCCTGAACCTGAGGGCGTACTCGTCAGGTTTACGGTGTCGAAACCGGCAGGTGCATCCTGGCATCAAGACAAAGCCGGTCGTGAGACCTACGGCGAAGCGTCGGAGTTTAGCCGGGTGCAAAAGCTCGAGGAGCCCACCTTTTTACTCGACTACACCGAAGCCCTGAAACGTGTTTCGCTACCTTCGGAAAGCCGCGTGCTGAGTCTGGGGGTGGGCCGGGGGGACGAACTCATCCCGTTTGAGACGCTTTTTGACGGCTACGACCTGAGCTTTACGGGCATCGATTATTCGGCAAGTGCGCTAGACGCTGCCCGCCAGCGTTTTACGGGGGACACCTACCGCTTTATCCAGGCCGATTTGAATGAGTTGCGAGGGCTCGAGCTAAGACGCTTCGACCTCATCATCAGCATTGCAACGTTTCAAAGCCCCGGCGTAAACGGGCATACCCTCATCCGCGAAGTCGTGCAGTACCTTACGGAGCGCGGAAGTCTGATTTTGACCTTGCCGAACTGCCGCTACCGGGACGGTGAAATCATCTACGGCGCCAAAATGAAAAACTTTAGCCAGCCTGATTTGTCGCTCGTCGTTAAGGATTTGGCGTTTTACCGGAAGTATTTGCAGCAGCACCGCTTTCGGGTTTTTATCACCGGGAAGTATTACCTGTTTCTGACGGCTGTGCGCCTTTAGCGGCTGACGGAGCCATCCGCCCGGTCTGCCGGGTGAAGAAAAGTGGGTGCTAGGAGTGGGCGTAAAACGAGACCCCGCCACCGCACCGTTTGGAAGCGTAGAGCGCCCTGTCCGCGCTACGCATAAGCGAATCTCGACCAAAGCCGTGAAGAGGAAAGAGGGCCACCCCAAGGCTGGCTCTTACCGCAAGCGTTTGCTGTAAGAGGGTATAAGGCTGGTTGAGACGCGCCAGACAACGCTCGAGCGCAGAACCTAGCGCAGCTTCGTTTAGCACCGGCAAGACTACGGCAAACTCATCGCCACCAAGTCGCGCAACGAAGTCGCTCTCCCTAAAGGCGGCGCGGAGGCGTCCGGCAAACGCGGTAAGCAGTTCGTCGCCTACGTCGTGACCATACGCATCGTTGACCTTCTTAAAGCCGTCGAGGTCGGCGATGACAAGCGCGACCTCCCGGCCTTCGCGTTCTGCGCGGGTCAGGGCTTGGGTAGTGAAGTCGACAAAGGCGCGGCGGTTGGCAAGACCTGTGAGTGGGTCGGTATAGGCCATCGCCCTGTACTTTTTTTGCTGCGAGACGTCGGTGTGAGCGACGATGATGCCGACGCCGGGTGTGCCCAGGGGTTTAACTGTTACGGCAAACCACAACGTCTCAGTGGGCAGCTCACAGGCGTACTCGAGCGAGAACTCACGCAGCGTACCGCTGGCCACCGCCTCGAGACCTCTTAAAAGAGCGTAAGCTTGACCGCGCGCCTGCCCGGTAGCGTTCCGGCACGCCTCGAAATAGTTTGCCGACACGCCGACTTTTGCCTCGTCACTGCCAGCGTCGCAACCAAAACGTCGCCACGCCTTGTTGACCATAAGGATAGTGCCTTCGGTGTCGATGACTGCAATGTGTTCGGCAAGTGTGTCTAGCGCGGCTTGAAGCAGCGTTTCACGGGTGAAATCGGTGCTGACCATAGGTTCCCCCCATAGGCTCCCATATAGTCCTGAAGGTACCAACCTAAACGCGGGTATCACACAATATAAACCCAAAGCTCATTAAATACAAATTATCGCCGCGTGTGCCCCTGAAATAAGGGGTCGTGACCCGTCGGGCGCACTATTTGGATAGCGCCCGTTTTCAGCGGCAGTCCACTGCCCAAACCCAAGCCGGGTTGCAACGGGATTTGGGGCTTGGGCCGGGAGAGTCTATGACGAGAACTGTACTACCGGGTACTGACCCGGAACTTAATCGGCGAAGACCAAGCCGGGTTCGAAAACACACCCGCTTGGATCAGAGCTTGGCTAGCGAATCGCCCCCGTCGTCAAACCCTTGATA
Organism: uncultured Trueperaceae bacterium; assembly: GCA_963799485.1. Lineage (GTDB taxonomy): Bacteria > Deinococcota > Deinococci > Deinococcales > Trueperaceae > Truepera. Next base: position 668,122 of record CAWCXJ010000006.1, on the reverse strand, counting down.
ATCTGCTTGCTGGCAAACAGATACACGACCAAAAGCGGCAGCGTCGTGATGGTCAAGCCCGCAAAAAGCAGCGCCCAGTCGTTTTGGTGCTCACCGAAAAAGCTGAATAAGCCCAGCGGCAGCGTTTTGTACCGTTCGGCGCGGATAAAAATGAGCGGAAAAAAGAAATCGTTCCACCAGGGGATGAAGTTGAAAATAGCCACGGTTGCCAGGGCGGGCCGCACGAGTGGCAGCATCACCTGTGCGTAGATACGAAACTCGCTCGCGCCGTCTAAACGGGCGGCTTCCTCGAGCTCCCTGGGCAACGTCTCAAAAAAGTTCGACAAGACGAAGATGGTAAAGGGCAAGCCGCTCGCCACGTAGATGGCAATGAGCGAAAACGGGGTGTTGAGCAGGCCGAGGGTACGCATCAAAAAGAAAAGCGGCAGGATACCGAGGCGAATCGGGAGCATCAGTCCGGCCAAAAAGTACAAGCTCAGGAAGGTTTTGCCCCGGAAGGCGTAGCGCCCGAGCGGGTACGCCGCCAGACTACCGAGTATTAAAACGAGGATGACCGACACGCTCGTTACGACGATGCTGTTTAAGAAGTAGCTCGAGAAGTTTCCTTGCGTCCAAGCCTCGAGATAGTTGACCGGACTCCAGCTCTGCGGGAGTGCAAAGGGCGCGGTAAAGATTTCGCGCGAGTCCTTAAACGACGACACGATCATCAGCAAGACCGGGTAGACGACGCTCAACCCGTAAAGCCCGAGCACGAGGTAGATAAGGGTCATACGCGGGAGTCGGGCGCCACGAGAAGATGAGCTAGTCATACACGACCGTTTCTCGCCGCGAGAACCACAGCGCCGTAAACGAGGTCAACGCGATAAAGACGAACATCACCACCGCGAGCGCCGAACCCATGCTCACCGCGTCTTGCCCGCCGCCGAACGCCGTGCGGTAAAAAAACGTGCCGAGAACATCCGTTGCGCCGCCGGGGGAACCGTTGGAACCCGCCATGACGAAAACCAGCTCGAAGGTGTTGAAGTTGCCGATGAATGTCAGGAGCGTCACGATAGTCAGGGCCGGACGCAAAAGGGGCAGCTGGATACGCCGGAAAGCTTGCCAGCTGTTCGCGCCGTCTAAACGGGCGGCCTCGAGGTAACTCGGCGGAATGCTGCCCAGATTCGCCAGAAAAATCATCATCGGAAACCCCAGCCACGCCCAGGCATTTACGGCGATAATCGTCGGCAGCGCCGTTTCAGGTTGACCCAGCCACGGCTGTGCGAGCGCGCCCAGACCGAGCGCTTTAAGCCCCTGATTGAGCGGGCCAAAGAGCGGGTTGAGAATTAAGTTCCACAAAAACCCGACGACGACGGTTGCCAACAGGTGCGGCATGAAAAACAGGTTTTGCCAGAAACGCCCGCCGCGCCGGAGGCTGAAAAGGATGACGGCAAAGGCGAGCGCCACCGTATTTTGCACGATCATCGTCCCGACAAAAAAGACGACGTTGTGCCCGAACGCCGCCGCCAGGTCGCTCCGCCACGGCTCGGTGGTAAAGAGCCGGACAAAGTTCGCCAAGCCCACAAATGCCCCGCGCCGGAGACCCTGCCACTCGAACAGGCTGTAAAGCAGCGCATTTAAGAGCGGCCAGATAATAAAGAGCGTGTAAACGATAAGAGCGGGCAACCAGAAGGGCAAAAAACGCCAGAAGGGAGAGCTGAATCTCCCCTTCGGCGTCGTTCCTGCATGACCGCTCACGCGCTAGTTGCCGGCTGACGTGTTTGACGCGCTCTGACCGGGCGTAAACCAGCTCGACAGCTTGGCCTGCAAGTCGGCCCCAACCTCTTGGGCGCTCATATCGTCCAGAAAGAGCTTTTGCATGTCTTCACCGATCACGTCCGTGCCGGAAGGTGTGCCGTAGCGAAAGTGAACCAGCAGCAGGTACGGCGTTGCGGCCTCGTCGTAGAGCGAAACGATGTCCTTAAGCAGCGGGTCGGTCGGGGTCACACCTTTGATGGGCGAAATCTGCGCCAGCGTATCGGTAAAACGCTGCCCGAAGTCAGGCGAGCCGAGCCAGTTGACGAACTCCAAGGCCGCCTCCTGATCTTCTGTACTCGTACTGACCGCCCAAGCGCCGTCGACAAACCACGAGCTGAGCTGCGCGTCCGTACCTTTTGCCGGAACCGTAAAAACGCCGAGGTCTAGGTCGGGGTTCTGACTCCTGAAGTACGCACCCTCCCAGCTGCCACCGGGAAACATCGCCGCCATTTCGGTGGTAAAGAGCGTTTGCGCGTCCGTGTAGGCGACCGCCGTCACGTCGGGCGGGAAAAAAGCTTGCAGGTCTTTGACGGCTTGAATGCTCTCGACAAAGGCAGGGTCTGCAAAGGTCGTTTCACCGCTCAAGATGCCTTCTACAAAGGTATCGCCGCCGTAGGTTCCGGCCCCGATAATGCTGTGCAAAATCGGCAGCATCCAGGCGTCTTTGGCGGTCGTCGCCATCGGGATATAACCGGCGTCCAAGAGCGTCTGGTTGAGCGCGACGAACTCGTCCCAGGTGGTCGGTGTCGAGAGTCCCAGCTCGTTGAAAATGGCTTTGTTGTAAAACATCTGGAGCGTTTGCAGGGCAAAGGGCACACCGTAAACCCGGTCGTTTTCCTGTGAACGCACGGCGTCCAAAACGCCGGGTTCATAGTTGGCGAGGCTCTCCTGACCGTCTAAGGGAACTAAATAGCCGCCGTCGATCCACGGTTTGACGCCGCCGTAAGAGCGCGTCTGCACCACGTCGCCCGCGTCCCCGGCCTGGAGCGAAGTCGAGACGAGCGTGTTGTACTCGGTGTTTAGGAACGCCTCGAAGTTGACACTCACGTCCGGGTGTTCGGCGGTGTAAGCCTCTAAAATCTGGTTGTAGGCGTCTATATCCTCGGTACGCCACGACCACATCTCGAGCGTTTGCGCCGACCCCACCGGGGTAAAGAGCAGCAGGCCGCAAAGGGCGAGTAACCAACGTTTCATGATGACCTCCTTAGAGCTTGGTTATAGCATAAATTTTACCAGTTATGTACCAGTTTCAGGTTTGCAAGTCAGAAGTAGAGTCGCTCGAGCCCCACGCTCACCGCCGTTTCGCTCAGCCACGCCTCAAAATCTTTGTCACTCAGCTCCCCGTCAACCGTTCGCCGTAAAACCTCCGACCCGGCTAACAGGTCGACAAAAGGACGTGACAAAGGGACGTGTCTCACCGGGCCAACCGAAGTCCGGACGCTGCCGCTGCACTGAGAACCTTTACCCCGCGCAGCGGCTCGAACGGCGCGTCCGTCCCCCGCGCCCTTCGCTGAGGGGAGTGCCCCCGAGCACCGTCAGCGGGTACCTCTGCGCGCTTTGAGGCCGCGGCAGGTTCGGTGACGGCGCTCGCCACGGTAAGCCGGTTTTGGCCCGGGAGAGCCGTCATAACTGTTCATACGAACGACGTGCAGGTCGGCTCCGGCTCCTGAATCACGAGGGTCTCGAGGCCGACTTTCACCCGGTTCGTACCGTTGTTAAGCGCCACCGTAGCCACCGGTGCGCGTCCCGGCAACGACCGCCCGCCGCGCCCCGGTAACGTTCGGCAGGGTATTGGGCAGACCGACGTGCGCGTAATACCCCAGCACCGCAAAACAGAGCGCTTCGCGGTCTTTGGGTGTCCCGCCCCGAATATCTAACGGGTCAACCGGGATGTTCAGCCGTAAACGCAGTTCGCGCATCAAGGTCGCGTTGTAAGCGCCGCCGCCTGCAACAAAAATTTGCTCGACGCCGAAAGGTCGGTAGGCTCGCGCCACACTTTCCGCCGTCAACGCGCTCAGGGTAGCGAGAACGTCGCGCCCGGACAAACCTGTCAAGTCCTGAAAAGAGGGGAGCGTAAACGTTTCGCGGCCCGTCGTTTTGGGATGCGGCAGCGAAAAGTAGGGATGCCCCAGCAACGTCGCCAGCACGTCTTCGTCAACTTGTCCTTGCGCCGCCAACGCCCCGCCCACGTCGTAAGCCTGCCCAAAGTAATGCGTCGCCGCTTCGTCCAGCAAACAGTTTCCCGGCCCGGTATCGAAGGCGATCACGCCGTCCGGATTGCCGTCTGCGGGCAGATACGTCAGGTTCGAGACGCCGCCCAGATTGTGTACGCCGACCGCGCGGCCCGGTTCGTAAAAGAGTTTCAGGTCGGCGAACGCCACCAAAGGCGCACCCTGCCCGCCCGCCGCCATATCCGACTGCCGAAAACCGCTGTAAACGGGCCGCTGCACCCGTTCGGCAACCCTGGCCGGTTCACCGAGTTGCAAGGTGCTCACCGTAGACCAGCCCAAGAGCGCGTCTTTACGGGGGATATGGTAGACGGTCTGCCCGGAAAGCGAAACAACGTCGAAAGGTAAAAGGGTTTCGGCAAGGTCACCGTAAACCTCCCCGAGCTCGGCGTGAAGCTGCGTCAGGGCCGCAACGTCCGAGGTTTCCGGGACGAGCGACCGTAACAGCCGTTCGCGCAAGAGCGCGGGATAAGGGAGGCTGGCGCGGTCTAAAACGCTCCACTCGAGCCCCCCCGCCGTAAGTTCCAAAACGACTTTTACGGCGTCTACCCCGTCGCACGAGGTGCCCGACATCAGCCCCAGCACCGTGCAGGCAGGTTTCGTCATCAATAAGCCTTTAACCCGGCTCCGACCGGGAAGGTTCCGACCGGCACCGGCAGGGTTCCGAGGGGCGGATTTTTACCTAACAGCAGGTCCCTGGCCGCCCGTAAGTTCGCGTCGCGGTAGCCGTACACAGCGGCGTAAGCGTCCGGGCGAGAGGAAAAAAAGCGCAGGTCGCCGGGTCTGCCGAGCGTAACGACGACGAGCGGCGTACCGGTTTCTGCCAGGTCGGCCCCCAACGCTGCCAAGCCCGCCGGAAACGCGCCGAAGCCGTGATAGCTCGCCAAGACCACCACGTCGGCGCTCACCGCTTTCGTCACCGCTTCAGCACGCTCCCGTTTGGTCGGACGTTCGCTGACGACGACGCTCCGAACACCGCCGCGTACCGCCTTAAAGACGCTGCCGAGGTGCGCCGCGTCGCCGTAACCGAGCGGTTGGGGCGCGACGACCAGCACGTTTTGAGCGGGTCGGATAGGCAAAACCTCAGCCCCCGAAATCCGGTCGTTCCATAACAGGGTCGCCGCTTGCCGCGCCACCTTGTCAGCGAGAGCTTGGTGCGCGGCGTAGTTGGGGCGGGGCGTGTTTTTTACGGGATAACGCTGCGCCAGTTGTGACGTGCGCCGAACCGCTTCACGAACCCTCTCAGGGCTCAGTCGCCCGTCTGCCAGGGCTTTTTTCAGCTCGCCGTAAACTTCGTTTTGCAGCGTTGCGTCACCGACCAACAAGAGCAAGTCCGCGCCTGCCCGGACGCTCCGCACGGCAGCTTTGCCGGGGCCGACGGTACCCGTAATCGCCTTCATGTTGAGCGCGTCGGTGATCACCACGCCCTCAAAGCCCAGCTCGCGCCGTAAAAGCCCTGTCAGGACGAGTTTTGAGAGCGTTGCAGGGCGGTCGTCTAACGCCGTAAAAACGACGTGGGCGCTCATGACGGCGGGAACCCCGGCTTTGACGGCGGCAAGGAAGGGGGGTAGCTCGAGCCTCTCCAGCTCAGCTCGGCTTTTTTGGACGACCGGCAAAGTCAGGTGCGAATCGGTTTTGGTGCCGCCGTGACCGGGGAAATGTTTGGCGACCGCCGCGACACCGGCATCTTTTAGACCCTGAGAAAACGCTGCCCCGAGTGTCCCGACGCCGACGGGACTCGAGCCGAACGACCGCACCCCGACGACAGGATTGTCCGGTTCGCTCGCCACGTCCAGCACGGGCGCAAAATCCAGATTAAAACCGGCGTAAGCCAGCTCTTGCCCGAGCGCCAGGCCGACCGCTCGAGCCAGCGCCGGGTCGCCCGCCGCGCCGAGCGCCATGTTGCCGGGAAACAACGTCGCCTCGTCGGGGCGAAAACTGCTGACCGTGCCGCCCTCTTGGTCGATACCGAAAAGAAGCGGATACCCCGCGACAGCTTGCAGTTGCCGGGTCAGTGTGCGGGTCTGAGCGGCGCTTTCGACGTTGTTCGGAAAAAAGATAAACCCTGCCGGACGAAGCTTGTGCAGACGCTCCAGGGGCGGGCTTGTGCCACTAAAAGAGAGCATGAGGAGCCGCCCGACTTGCGCTTGAACGGGTGACGCTACCAAACAGACGAGCAGGCAAAAAAACCGCCGCACAGCTAGGCGAACACCGCGTCGTGAAAGGCGACGCGCAGCGCGTGGATGTTTTGACCGCAAGTCCGGGACGGGTGAACACGGTTGGTAAGCAGGACGGCAAAACGGTTTTTGTCGGGGTCTATCCACAAACTCGTGCCGGTAAAACCGGTGTGACCGTAGGCGCTCCGGCTGACGTTGTGCCCGGCTGAGGAGCCCGCCCCCGCGAGCTGCCAACCCAGACCGCGCCGCACACTCGAGTCGTCACGTGCGTGCTCGAGTGTCGCCTGCCGCAAAAGCTCGGGAGACGCGAAAGGAGCCTCAAGCCGCAGCCACGCCTGCGCGTAACGGGCCACATCAAACGCGGTGCCGAACACCCCTGCGTGCCCCGCTACGCCGTCAAGGACAAAGGCGTTTTCGTCGTGGACTTCGCCCTGCAACACCCGCCCGCGCCACCCGCAATCTTCGGTAGCGGCAACCGCTGCGCCGTCCGGGACGCCGTACCCGGTCGTCGTCATCCCCAGTGGCCCGAACACGTGCGCCGCCGTAAAAAGGTCGAGCCGCACCCGGCTCACGCGCTCAACGGTTGCGCCGAGCAGCATAAAACCGGGGTCGCTGTAGACGACCCGGCCCGCCGGGTGGACGCGCGGCGTTTGTAAAAGGTTGCCTAGAACGCTCAGGCGGGTGCTCGCTTCGGCGTAGAGGGGCCGCCACGCCGGTAAACCTGCCGTGTGGGTCAAGAGCTGCCGAACCGTCGCGTCGCCCAAAGAGGGCGTTTGCAACCAGCCTGCGCCCGTAAAAAAGTGTTTTACGGGACTATCCAACGAGACTCTGCCGGCCTGAACGAGGCTCAGCACGGCGGGCAGCGTGCCGAGCACCTTGCTGAGTGAGGCAAAGTCGAAATATGTGTCAGACGTTACCGGTGGCCCGTCCAAGCGTGTGACGCCACAAACCGCAACCGGCAAGATGCGCTCCGCGTCACCTGTGACGGCGACCACTCCCGGCACCTCGCCCCGTAAAACCGCAGCCTCTAGACCCAGCCGCGCCGCCCCTATATCCATGCCCGAACTCTACCACGCGCTGTACAAACTGGTCTAAAACAGGTATACTTCCGGTATGAGCAAAAGTGCGCGGGGGCCCGGTCATTTTTCGGTATGGCCTTCTTTTTACCGCGTCGCGGAGGGGTTGCTGCCGTGCAGCTAGGGCTCGGCATCACCATCGACAAAACGCAGCCGACGCCCGCTTACCTGCAGCTTCAGGACAAACTCCAGAGCGCCATTCTAGGCGGCGACATCGCCCCCGGTGAGGCGCTCCCGTCGGAGCGCGACCTCGCCGACGCCCTGGGGCTGTCGCGGATGACAGTAAGGCGCGCCCTCGAGCTGCTCGTCGGGCAAAAGCTCGCCGAACGGCGGCAGGGCTCAGGGACGTATGTACTGCCGCGGCGGCTCGAGCAGACCGTAGACCGGGTGCTCGGCTTTGCAGACGAGGCCAAGAGTCTGGGATTCGAGGCGGGCAGCACCCTCCTCGAGTCGCTCGCGCTGCCCGCCGACGCGGGCGTCGCTGCGGCCCTCAAGTTAGCGCCCGGTACGCTGGTACGCCGCATCACCCGGCTTCGCACCGCCGACGGCGAGCCCTTAGCCGTGCAGGTCGCGCACCTGCCGCCGCCCTACGCGGCGCTCCCCGAAGCGGCCCTGTCAGAGAGCGGCAGCTTATATCGCGCCCTCGCCGAACACTACGAGCTGATTCCGCGCCGCGCCCGGCAGAGCGTCGGCGCGCGGCAACCGAGTCGCCGTGAACGCGAGCTTCTGGAGTTGCCGCGCGGCGTCCCGGTACTCGCCTTGGAGCGCACCACCTTCGGAGCCGACGACACCCCCTTCGAGTTCGTGCGGAGCGCCTACCGGGGCGACAAATACCAGCTGGGGCTCGAGCTGCGGGCACCGTAAATCAGGAGAGACAGGATGTGGGAGGCAGAATCGTTCAGCCCTCAGTCAATACTAAACGCCGACCTGCAAACTCCCTCTGATTTTTACGGTCTCAGCTTGCCGCACGCAACCCGTCAAGCGCACCGAACGCGCAATCCTAAACGAAAGACCTAACTATGACCCTAAAGACTGAAACTTCGCTCGAGACCTACGCCGACCTCGACACCTGGCCCCTGTCCCGGACGCTCTCGGCGCTGATAGACAGCAACGCCGCCGCCGCCGAAGCCGTCCGGCAGGCTTTACCCGAACTGGAACGGGCCGCTGCGGGCGTAGAGCGGGCGCTCGCCGCCGGGGGTCGCCTCGTCTACCTGGGGGCCGGGACTTCGGGGCGACTCGCGGTGCAAGACGCCGCCGAGTTGCCGCCGACCTTTGGTTTCGAGCGGGCGCACGCGGTTCTGGCAGGGGGCGAAGGTGCAGACAGCAAGGCCGTCGAGAGTGCCGAAGACGACGAAGAAAACGCCCGCGAACGCCTCCGCGCCCTCTTGCTGACCAAAGATGACGCGGTGGTCGGCGTTGCCGCGAGCGGCAGTACCCCTTTTACGGTGGCCGGGGTCGTCTTTGCGCGGGCGCAGGGTGCGTTTACGGTCGGGATGGCCAACAACGCCGGCAGCCCGCTGCTCAGCGCGGGTGAAATCGGGGTGCTCTTGGAGACACCCCCTGAAGTCCTCGCCGGTTCGACCCGCTTAGCTGCCGGAACCGCGCAAAAGATCGCCCTGAATGCCCTCTCGACCGCCGTGCTGGTGCGCTTGGGCGGCGCGTACGGCAACCTGATGGTCGGGATGAAACCGACCAATATCAAGCTCCGGGGACGGGCGGCGCGTATCGTCAGGCAGGCGACGGGCTGCAGCGCCCTCCAAGCTGAAACCGCGCTCACGGACGGCGGCGATATTCGCACCGCGATTGTAATGCTGCTGACCGGCTTGGGGCCGGACGAAGCTATGGGGAGGCTCGAGCAGCATCAAAACCGCATCCGGGAGGTTTTATGACGACCCATTTTGAACGCGAAATCCGCGAGCAACCCGAAATCTTGGCACGGCTTTTAGAAGACAAAACCGTGCAGGAAGTTGCCGAAACACTGAGGGCGCGTGCCCCGAAACTCATCGTGACGCTGGCAAGGGGTTCTTCAGACCACGCCGTAACTTTTTTGGGCTATCTGGCAGGGCAAACGCTGGGTCTGCCCGTTGCGAGCTTGCCACCGAGCCTCTTGAGTGTTTACGCGGCGCAGCTGCAAACCGGGAATACGCTCGCTATCGGCGTCAGTCAGTCGGGCGAAAGCAGCGACGTGCTAGAGGGTCTCACCGCTCTAAAACGGGCGGGCGCGCTCACGGTTGCGCTCAGCAACGACTCAGGGAGCAGTTTGGTGCGCGCCGCCGACTACGCCTTGTTGCAAGGGGCCGGGCGCGAGCAAGCCTTGGCCGCCAGCAAAACGTTTTCGACGCAGCTACTGCTCTTGTCGCTGCTCGTCGCCCATTGGGGCGAAGATAAGGGATTGCTGGACGCGCTTTACGCGGTTCCGGCGGCGCTGAACCGGACTCTGGAGCTGTCCGAGGCCGTAAAAGAGACCGCCCTCCGGCTCACCCACGCCCGCAGCCTGTACGTGCTGGGTCGCGGGCTCTCGTATGCTCCGGCGCTCGAGACCGCCCTCAAACTCAAAGAGACCTGCTACCTTCACGCCGAAGCCTACTCGTCCGCCGAGTTTCAGCATGGCCCGATTGCCGCCGTAAACCCCAGTGACCCGGTGCTGATGCTCGCACTAGGCGACGCGACGGGCGCGTCTAACGCCGAAGCCGCCGCCAAACTCCGCGCCGTCAACGCCGACCTGAGCGTTATCGGTTCGGGCGGAGAAGCTCTGGGTGAGGCTGTCGCCGCCGCCGCTCTACCCACCGGCTACCCGCCGGTTACGCAGGCGTTCGCGCTGGTGGTCGCCGGTCAGCTGTTGGCGCTGCATCTGGCGAACGCCAAAGGCCTGAACCCGGACGCGTCACGGCATCTGAACAAGGTCACAAAGACGATGTGACGAAGCAACAAGTTAGAAGCAACGAGCAATGAGTAAAGCTTTCGGTTCCACTCATTGCTCGGTACTCATTGCTTTTTGCCGATGAGCAGCACCGCTTCGTGGGCCAGGGACTCGAGCCCCCCTTCACCCTCTCGCACCTGCAAATAAGCCTTTTGTGCCGGCGACAGGTTCAAGATGTCTTTAGAGAGCGCTTCACCCACGTCTTTAGGGGTTTGTGCCCGCGTAAGCCACGCCCAATACGGCTTCTGCACCCACCAGCGCGAAAGGTGCTGTGCGTCTAACCCCGCATCCGCCAGCCACATCACCCACTGCCGCACAGAATACGCCCACACGTGGCTGGGGTCACGTCTCTTTTCGACGTCGTTCATTGCCGCTGCCAACCCCGGCTCCTCCGGCGAAACGTTGTCTACGAGCAGAAGCAGCCCGCCCGGACGCAAAACCCGCGCCGCTTCCCGGACGAACTGCCGGGGGTCGGCAAAATGATGTGCGGCGATGCGGCACGTTACGAGGTCGAAACTCTCGGCGTCGAACGGCAACGATTCAGCTGCTGCCGCCGTAAACTGCACGGCCTCTCCCCCGTTCGCCTGCACAAACGTCCGGGCCGCCGTAAGCATCTCGGGCGTGAGGTCGGTGGCCGTCACCGCAGCGCCCGCTTTGGCAAAGGCGAGCGCCGTGTGCCCGCCGCCGGTCGCCACATCGAGGGTTTTACGGCCCCGTAAACCTCCGAGAAGATTTCCGGCGAGCGTCACCATCTCCGTGAGTTCTGCGCCTTTGGCGTGACCTGTACTGGTAACGTAAGCATCTGCGGTGCGCCCGAACTGGGCTTGGACGCGGCGGTGGGTTTCGTTTTGGGTCATGGGGAAAGTTTAACGGTCGGCGGTCTTTTCGTTCGGTTTTGAGGTTGACAGGCCGAACTGAAAGGTTGTGCGAGAGGCAGCAACTGTAGCCGTTATAGTGCAGAGACATTTTTCGTGCGTTATCGCTTTTTACGAAACTGCGGAATAACGTCTCTCTGAATCAGTTAGAGCAAGGAGCAACGATGAACTTTGAGCTGCACGGTCGGGTGGCGCTTGTAACGGGAGCCTCGCGGGGCTTGGGTAGCGCAGTAGCAAAGCGGCGCGGCGTTCCTGAAGACACCAAGCTTCCGGCGACCTTTTTAGCAAGTGACGAGGCCAACTTCATGACCGGGAAGCGGTTGGCGGTTGGCGGCGGCAAGACGCTGTGACAAGCTATGCAGGCGTTTCAGAGCAGCAGGTCCACGCTGACCCTGACGCGTTGGAGCTTTTGGCTGAAGACCCCAAAATGCAGGTACTGATAGAGCATTTCGGCCCCTACAGCTGGCCTCTGTCACCCCCGTTTCGGTCTCTGGTAAGGGCAGTTGTCGGACAGCTTATTTCGGGCGCGGCGGCGCGGGCGACGTTCAACCGGCTCGAGGCTGCCACCCACATCGAACCGGAGCGTATCTTGAAACATACGTCTGATGAACTTCTGGCGCTCGGCGTCCCGCGCCGTAAAGGGGAGTATCTGCACGGGCTCGCGAAGTACACGCTAGACGGCGGTTTGGACGACCTCGCCGACCTCGGCGACGCAGACGTAACCGCGCGACTCGTCGCCCTTCGCGGTGTCGGCGGGTGGACGGCTGAGATGTTTTTAATTTTTGCACTGGGTCGTCCCGACGTTTGGTCGCTCAAAGACATGGGCGTGGTGCGCGCCGCCGAACGCTACTACGACCTCTCGACGATTGCGGAGGTCGAAACTTTGGGTGAGCGTTTTCGCCCGTACCGGAGCGCGGCGGTCTGGTACTTGTGGCGCTGGGTTGAGGCAAATCCGAAACGTTAGTGGTTTAGCGTACGCATCCCCCCTTCGTCGTACCGTTCACCCGCAGCAGCGCCCACAGGAATAATCTCTTCCAGGCGGGCGAGTTCAGCCTGGTTGAGATGAACATCGGCGGCCTCGACGTTTTCCGTGAGCCTACTTCTACGCTTCGTTCCCGGAATCGGTACGAGGTCGTCGCCCTGATGCAAGAGCCACGCAAGCGCAAGTTGCCCCGGCGTCACCCCTTTTTCACCGGCTAACGCCCGCACTTGCTCGACGAGCTCGAGGTTCCGCTCGAAGTTCTCCCCCTGAAAACGCGGCGAGCTGCGGCGGTAGTCGTTTTCGGCAAAGTCGTCCGGACTTTTGAGCTGCCCGGTCAAAAAGCCGCGCCCGAGCGGGCTATACGGCACAAAACCGATACCGAGTTCGCGCAGGGTCGGCAAAATCTCGGTTTCCGGGTCGCGTGACCAGAGCGAGTATTCGGTCTGCAAGGCGCTGATGGGGTGAACCCGGTGCGCCCGCCGGATGGTTTCCGACCCGGCTTCCGAAAGCCCCAAAAAGCGCACCTTGCCCGCCGTCACAAGCTCTTTCATCGCGCCGACGGTCTCCTCGATGGGGACGTTCGGGTCTACGCGGTGCTGATAGTAGAGGTCGATATGGTCAACACCGAGGCGTTTTAGGGAGGCGTCGCACGCGCTATGAACGTACTCGGGACTGCCGTTGATACCACCCCTCGAGCCGTCCGCGCGGCGCTCAATCCCGAACTTGGTTGCCAAGACGACCCCGTCACGCCGCCCCTTAAGGGCGCGGCCTACGAGTTCCTCGTTGGTAAAGGGGCCGTACATGTCGGCGGTATCGAGCAGAGTGACGCCCAGCTCTAAAGCCCGGTGAATCGTCGCTACAGATTCGGCTTCGTCTCCCGCGCCGTAAAACTCGCTCATCCCCATACAGCCGAGACCGAGTGCACCGACCTCGAGGCCTTCACGACCTAGTTTGCGCGTTTGCATAACGCCTCCTTATGCAGGGCAGCCTAAACCGGGAGCGCAGCGGGGTTTGTCACGAGCGTTGCAAAACCCTTACCCGAAGCTTGTTAGCGTAAAGCATGGACCTAACCGGAAAAACTGCATTAGTAACCGGCGGCAGCAAAGGGATCGGCTACGGCGTCGCCTATGCGCTCGTCAAAGAAGGCGTCAACGTGACCATCACCTCGCGCCACGACGACGAAGTGACGGCAGCTGCACAAAAACTCACGGAACAGGGGCCGGGACGCGCCCTAGGCGTTGTCTGCGATGTTCGCAGCTTTGATGACCAGCAAGACGCCGTAAAAAAGACGGTGGACGAGTTCGGGGGGCTCAAGGTGCTCGTCGCCAACGCAGGATTCGGTACCTTCGCCACGATTCAGGAGATGACGCCCGAGCAGTGGAACAACACCATCGACACCAACCTTACCGGCGTTTTTTACAGCATCAAGGCGTCTTTAGGCGCGCTTAAAAAGCAGGGCGGCTACATCTTTACGATTTCGTCACTCGCGGGTAAAAACCCGATGGCGGGCGGCTCGGCGTACAACGCCTCCAAGTTCGGGTTAAACGGCTTCAGCGAAGCTATCATGCTCGACCTGCGGCAAGACGACATTCAGGTTTCGACCATCATGCCGGGGTCGGTAGCGACCTCGTTCGGCGGCCAAGCAGTATCCGACGAAGACGCCTGGAAGATTCAGCCTGAAGACATCGCCGACATCGTGGTGTCCTTGCTGAAACTGCCCGAGCGCACCCTGCCGAGCCGGGTCGAGGTCAGACCGAGCAAACCGCCGAAAAAGTAGCACCGGAACCAGGAATACACGAGGGAGAAAGCGTCTTTACGTCGCTTTCTCCTTTAGCTGCGCCGAGCGGTCAGCGAACCTCGAGTTCACCTGAAAATGGCTCACCGCAGCCAAAGTTGACGCTTGGGGTGCGTTATTCTACTCGGATGGACGCACGCGAACGTAACGAACGTACCCTCCTCCGCGCCCTGGGCGAACGGATTCCGCAGCTTAAAGACCCCCGTATTCCGCTGGTGATTACGGTCGAGCGAGTTAAACTCAGCAACGATTATTCGCAGGCCAAAGTGCTCGTCAGCACCCTCAACGAAGACGATATGCAGGACTTGCAAGACGCTTTAGCGCGGGCCAGCGGCTTTTTGCAGCGTGAGCTGGCGCACGACCTCGACTTGCGCCGAACCCCGAAGCTGATTTTTACGGCGAACCCGCTCGAGGTCATGTGAGCACGTGAGGCTGCGCGTCCGTTTTGCCGAGACCGACCAGATGGGCGTGGCCCACCACAGCGCCTACGTGATCTGGTTTGAAGCCGCCCGCGTCGAGTGGTTGCGCGCTCGGGGGCTCGACTACCGGCGGCTCGAGGACACCGGCATCTCGCTCGCGGTGAGCGCCGTCAACGTGCAGTACCTAAAAAGCAGCCGTTTCGACGACGAACTTTTCATTCAGGCCACCCTGACCGAACTCAAAAGCCGCCGCGCCCGCTATCACTACGCCGTTTTTCGGGGTGACGAGAAAGTTGCCACGGGCGACACCTTGCATACGCCGGTAGATAAAGCCGGACGCGCCCTCAGACTCCCGAAGGTGTGGCTTGAGGCGCTTTACCCACACGTCACAACCCTTTAGGATAAGGCAGCTCGAGCTGCCTTAGACGCAGCTCCTCGTAAAAAGCCAGTCGCCGACAAACGCCGCCTCACACAAAAAGAAAGTGGGTAAGCCCGTGATCAAGCCGCTAGACACCCCGCAAAACACCCGAACCACGAAGTTTCGCGGCGAGGCCCTGACCTTCGACGATGTGCTGCTCGTCCCGGCGCACTCGCAGATTCTGCCCAAAGACGCTCTGTTACACACCCGGTTTTCGCGCAACGTCCCGCTCAACATTCCCATCAGCTCGTCGGCGATGGACACCGTAACCGAGACGCAGATGGCGATTTCTATGGCGCGGCAAGGCGGTCTGGGCGTTATTCACAAAAAGCTTTCGGTGGCCGCGCAAGCCGAGATGGTGATGAAGGTCAAACGCTCCGAAGCCGGGATGATTACCGACCCGATTACGCTGGGGCAGGGTGCAACCTTGCAGCAGGCCGAAGCTTTGATGCGCGACTACCGCATCAGCGGCGTCCCGATTGTCGAACCGGACGGGCGCTTGGTCGGCATCTTGACCAACCGCGATTTGCGGTTTGAAACCGACTATTCGCGGCGCGTCGCCGAGCTGATGACCAAAGACAATCTAGTTACGGTGCCGGTCGGCACGACCTTGGAGCAAGCCCGCGACATCTTGAAACATCACAAGGTTGAAAAGCTGCTCGTCGTCGATGACGCCTACATGCTTAAAGGGCTGATTACGATCAAAGATATTACCAAGAACCTCGAGTACCCCTTTGCTGCCAAAGACGAACTCGGGCGTTTACGCGTCGGTGCGGCGGTCGGGGTTTCAGGCGATCTGGAAGCTCGAGCCGAAGCACTTGTCCAAGCCGGGGTTGACGTGCTTGTGCTGGACAGCGCGCACGGTCATTCGCAAGGGATTTTAGACGCGCTCACCTACCTTAAAGAGAGTTTTGATGTGGACGTGGTGGCAGGGAACATCGCTACGGGGGAGGCGGCGCAGGATTTGCTTGCGAGGGGCGTAGACGGTATCAAAGTCGGCATCGGGCCGGGGAGTATCTGCACGACCCGCGTCGTGACCGGCGTCGGAATGCCGCAGCTCACCGCGATTATGGACGTGGTTGAAGCGGCAAGGGGCTCGGGCGTCCCGGTCGTTGCCGACGGCGGCATCAAGATGACCGGCGATCTGCCCAAAGCGCTCGCGGCGGGCGCAGATTGTGTGATGGTCGGTTCGATGCTCGCCGGAACTACCGAAGCTCCCGGCGAGGCGATTTTACGCGACGGTCGCCGTTACAAGGCGTACCGGGGGATGGGCTCCTTAGGCGCGATGGAAACCGGCAGCGCCGACCGCTACTTTCAAGAAGACGCCAAAAAGCTCGTTCCGGAAGGCATCGAAGGCATGGTGCCGTACAAGGGGCCGGTCGGCGATGTTCTATATCAAATGCTGGGCGGCCTGCGGAGCGCGATGGGCTATTGCGGCGCGGAGGACATCACGGCGTTGCAGGAGCGGGCGCAGTTTGTGACCATCACGCAGGCCAGTCTGATCGAAGGACATCCGCACGACGTGACGATTACCAAAGACGCACCGAACTACTCGAGGCGTGGCGAATAGACGCCTTAGAGCCGTTTGAAATGCGGCATCTGGACTCGAGCGCTAAAGGTTTTGTAGCTGTTTTTAACGGTGAACCGTGGAGCGAGGCGTGGACACTAGGCACAGCTTCAACTTACCTGCGCGACCTGTTGGATACGCCGCGTTCGTTGGGCGTAGTTGCCGAGGATAAAGGTGAAGTTATCGGGTTTGCTCTAGGGCACAGTGAACAGCGTGACCGAGACCGGCAGTTCTATCTTTCAGAGATGTGCATTTCGGCTTAACATCAGGGACAGGGTATCGGCAAAAAACTGCTGAGGGGACTCGAGGTCAATCTCAAAGCACAAGAGGTCAGCAAGTTGTACTTGCTCACGGCTCGAGGCGGCTCGGCACAAGCGTTTTATCATGCGTGCGGGTTTTATACGAGCGAAAAGATGGTCATGCTCGGCAAGTATTTGTAAACAACTCAAAAGAAGCGAAGCCAACTAGTCGCCGTAAGTTCCCGTTCCCAACGTTGTAGTCGGGGCAGCGCCCAGATAGATGTTCGCACCCAAGCTGCCAAGCCGCTCAGCGAGGCGTTCATAGCCCCGGCGGATGTACTGCACGCCCGTTATCGTCGAGTGACCGCGCGCCGCAAGCGCCGCGATGACCAGTGCGCCCCCCGCCCGGATGTCGGCAGCGTGCATCGGCGCGCCGCGCAGCACGCCCCCGCGAATCACGAGGGTGTGTTCGCGCAGCTCGAGCCGTGCCCCGGTTCGCGCCAACTCACCGACATGCGTAAAGCGGTCCGGGTAAACCCGGTCGGTCACGACGCTCGTCCCCGGAATCGTCGCCAAATACGCGCCGAACGGAGCTTGCAAATCGGTCGGCAAACCCGGGTACTCTAAAGCCACTACATCGACCGGTGAGAGCGGCCCGGTGGCGTCGAGGTAGAGCGTATCGGATGAAAGCTCGAGGACAGTAGCGCCGCTCTCCTCGAGTTTGGCAATCACGGCCCGCAAGTGTTCGGCTCGAACGCCGCGCAAGCTAAGCTGCCCCCGTGTCGCGGCGGCAGCTAGGAGCAGCGTCCCGGCTTCGATACGGTCGGGAAGCGGTTTGTAGGTCGTCCCTGAAAGCGCCGCAACGCCGTCGATCACAAGCGTATGGGTTCCGGCACCCGCGATACGCGCGCCCATGCTGTTTAACATCTCGACCAAGTCGGCGATTTCGGGCTCTAAGGCGGCGTTTTCGATGATAACCCGCTCGCTCCCGAGCGCAGAGGCCAGGATAATGTTTTGCGTACCCCCGACCGTAGGCGCGTCGAAGACAACCCGTCCGGCGAGCGGGTCGCGCCGCTGGGCGTGAAAATCGCCTTTGATTTCGGCAAAGTCCACCCCGAGCTGCCGGAACGCCTTGATGTGGCGATCGACCGGGCGCGGCCCGAAGGCGCACCCCCCCGGCATCGAAATATGCGCCTCGCCGCAACGCCCTAAAAGCGCGCCCATCGCTACGAAACTGGCGCGAAGCTGACTGACGAGCGCGTAAGGCGCGTCGGTGGTCACAAGCTCAGCAGCGTCTATGTGAAGGTCGCGGCCTATCCAAGTGGTACGTGCCCCAAAATGTTCTAGTAGCTCACACATTGCCAAAACGTCGCTAAGACGCGGCACCTCTTTAAGAACTACCGGGTCACGGGTTAGTAGCGCCCCCAGAATCAGGTAAAGCGCGGAATTTTTTGCACTGTAAACAGCGACTTCGCCGCGTAACGGGCGGCCTCCACTCACATAAAAAGCGTCAAGATGCGTTTCCATCGTCTCCTCTAAGCGCCGACGGCGCGCTCTCACGGTAACATCCAACCCGGAAGAATACAACATCATATACACAAGTTACACACGACAACTGTACGAGGTTCATTCGTCATTGTCAAGGTGTGTAACATAATGCTAAACTCTAGCACGGAGGCAAGGGATGCCCAAACGCGAAAAGAGCAAGCGGCTGCAGGTGGTCATCACCGAAAAGCAGGACTCGCTCCTAACTAAAACAGCTTATCAGCTCTCGAACCCGGAACGTTTGGTGTCCAAATCCGAGGTCGTGCGCTTGGGCATCGAGATGCTTAATAGAGCGGTCGAACAGGGCGAACTCGACCCGAGGTTACTTACCGCACTAACAGAAAACGAAACGCCTGACGAGTAGCGCTTAGTTACGACTTTCAAATACACGATGAATTGGTCAAAAGGTGAAGCTGTTATTTCGCGTAACATTGCCTGTTCAGACGGTACGGTCGCTACAGCAACTCCGGCACTCTGCCCCGAAAACTCGCGAAAATCCCTGGCTGTTTACATAACAGTAGTTCGGACAGATATTGAAAGAGGAGGGAGCTATCACATAGTTTGAATGTGCTAGGACTTACGCAGAGCGAGCCGGTGTAGTAGTTTTTGGAGATGGGAGTCACGAGACTTGACTATTGCCGGTATCTGCTAGTGAGCCAGATCAACTACACCCTGACGAACTTTGCGGATTACACCGACACCTTCAGCCACGATGCAGTCAACCGCTATCTAAAGGGTGAGAAACTCACGCCCCGGCTGGTTCGGGATAACGTCAAGGGACAGTTGGAAGAAAGTCTAAAGGGTTACTTACTTTTTGACGATACCGTGATCGACAAGCGGCATTCGTTTGCCACTGAACTGGTGCAGCGGCAGTAGAACGGGAATGCTAAAAAGGTCATCAAAGGCAATAGAAGCGCCTCACTGCCGAAACAGTGAGGCGCTTTCGTTAAGGCTTTCGCGCTAAAGGGCGGCAGGTTGCTGCAGCCCTTGTAGCAGGGACTCGAAGCCGACCCACCCCGACCTCCAGAGCGTCGCCCTGACTCGGCGCAACTTTCCAGAACGACCCCAGCACTGTTTCCCAGCGGCCCAGGAGGTCGGTAGCTTGGGCGCTGCCGGTCAGCGCCGCGTGCCGCGCGACGAGCGCCTTGAGCAGGTCACGGTCAACCTGCGCCGAAAGGCGTTCCAACGCGACCATCTCACCATTCAGGCGGCCCTCTAACGTGTCCTTTTCATCAAACACATAGGCAACGCCACCCGACATCCCCGCCCCGAAGTTGCGCCCGGTAGAGCCGAGGATAACTGCGACGCCACCGGTCATATACTCGCAACCGTGATCGCCGCAGCCTTCGACGACGACGCTGGCACCTGAATTACGCACCGCCAACCGTTCTCCGGCACGCCCGGCTGCGAAGAGGCTGCCACCGGTCGCGCCGTAAAGCACGGTATTGCCGATAATGGTGTTTTCCGAGGCCGTAAACGGCGCGTTTTGCGGCGGCTTGACGACAATCTCACCGCCCGCCATCCCCTTGCCGACGTAATCCTGCGCTTCACCCACCAGGGTCAGCTGTACGCCGCTGATGTTAAACACACCGAAGCTCTGTCCGGCAACCCCGTCGAACCCGTACTGAACCGTCCCGTTCGGCAACCCGGCGTCGCCGTAAACGCGGGCAATCTCACCGGCAAGCCGTGCGCCGACCGACCGCTCACGGTTGGTGATGATGTAACGCTTGGCGAGCGGTTCCCCGGACAAGATGATCTCTTTGGCGTCCTGATAGATGGTCTCGTCGAGCGGCAAGGCGGGTTCAGGGCGGTCGTTATGCCGCCGCTGCGAGCGGCGCGGCTTGGTGCCGCCCGGGTCGGCGTCGTGTAAAACGGCGCTCAGGTCGAGCGCGGCTTTGGCGTGCGGCGGCGCTTTAGCACTCAGTAGGTCGACGCGGCCGATTACGTCGTCAAGGCTGCGGAAGCCCAACTCAGCTAAAATCATCCGCACCTGCTGCGCCACATAGACGAGAAAGTTGACGACGTGTTCGGGTTGACCCGGAAACTTGGCGCGCAGGTCTTCGCGCTGCGTGGCAATGCCGACCGAACAGGTGTTGAGGTGACACGCCCGCTGCATCGTGCAACCTGCCGCGACGAGCGCCGAGGTGCCGAAGCCGTACTCTTCTGCGCCTAACAGTGCCCCGATCATCACATCGCGGCCTGTTTTCATGCCGCCGTCCACACGCAAGCTGACACGGCCCCGGAGGTTGTTCTCGAGCAAAACCTGCTGCGTCTCCGCCAGACCGAGTTCCCACGGCACACCCGAATGCTTGACCGACGACAGCGGTGACGCGCCGGTACCGCCGTCGAAACCCGAAATCTGGATGTTGTCGGCGTAGCCTTTGGCGACCCCGGCAGCAATCGTTCCGACACCGGCGCTAGCGACGAGCTTGACGCCGACGCGTGCTTCTTTATTCACCCGTTTGAGGTCGTAAATCAGCTGCGCTAAATCTTCAATCGAGTAGATGTCGTGGTGGGGCGGCGGCGAAATCAGGGTGACGCCCGGAACCGAGCGGCGAATCGCGGCAATCTCCTCATTGACCTTGTGACCGGGAATCTGTCCACCTTCGCCCGGTTTTGAGCCCTGTGCCATCTTGATCTCGAGCTCCTGTGCCGAAACCAAATACTCAGGTGTCACCCCGAAACGCCCTGAGGCCACCTGTTTGATGGCGCTGTTGCCCCAGTCGCCTTTTTGCGGATACCACGGCGCGTGCGACAACTCGGGCATATCGCGCGTGTAGGGCTTGAAGCGTCTGGCGTCTTCGCCGCCCTCACCCGAATTGCTCTTGGCGTGCAGGCGGTTCATGGCGATGGCGAGCGTTTCGTGCGTTTCACGCGAGACCGAGCCGTGACTCATGGCCTGGGTGGTAAAGCGGGTGACGATAGCGTCTATGGGTTCAACGTCCTCGAGCGGGAGTGGTATCTCGGCTTTTTTATAGGTCAGCAAATCGCGCAGGTTGCACGCGGGGCGCTCATCGACCAGTTTGGCGTACTCGCCGTAAGCTTCAAACGACGCGGTACGCACCGCTTTATGGAGCGCCTTAAAAACGAGCGGGTTGAGCGCGTGGTATTCGCCCGCCTTGCGGAAACGGTACAGACCCCGGTCTTTAAGTTTGGGGTCTTCGCCGAATGCTTCGGCGTGAAAATGTAGCGTATCAACCGCAAAGGCTTCCAGTCCGGCCCCACCGATACGGCTCGGCGTCCCCCGGAAGTAGCGGTCGATGACCGTTTGCGACACGCCGAGTGCCTCAAAAATCTGCGCCGCCCGGTACGAAGATACCGCCGAGATGCCCATTTTGGACATGATTTTTAAGAGGCCTTTCTCGAGCGCCTTCAAATAGTTCTTTGACGCCGTAACCTCGTCTACGGGCTCTTTGGCCTTCGCCGCTGCGTCGCGGGCCGACGCGAGCGCCAGATACGGGTGAACAATCGCCGCGCCGTAACCGATCAAGCACGCGAGGTGGTGGTCTTCACGCAGGTCGCCCGCTTCGGTCGCAATCGCCGTGCGCGTCCGTAAACCCGTTTCGATCAGCCGGTGATGCACCGCCGCGGTCGCCAGCAAGCTGGGTATCGGGGCCCACTCCGGCCCCCCTTCACGGTCGGAAATCACGAGGAGTCCAGCGCCCTGTTCGACGGCCCGCACAGCGTCATCGCAAAGGGCAGCCAAGGCGGTCTCTAAGCCTTCCGGCCCCGACGCGACCGCAAACCGCGCCTGCAGCACGGTCGGGCTAAGCCACGCCTGAGCTTTGAGCCACGCGAACTGCGCTTCGTCTACAACCGGCGACCGGAAAACGACGACTTGGGCTGAGCTGGGGTCTTCTTCCAGGAGCTTCCCGCGCGGCCCGACGAGCGTCTCCAGGGACATCACCAGGCGTTCGCGCAGGGGGTCGATGGGCGGGTTCGTCACCTGCGCGAAACGCTGCTTGAAGTAGCGAAACAAGCTTTGCGGCTGTTCGGACAACACCGCCAAAGGCGTATCGTCGCCCATCGACCCGACCGGGATGTCGCCCGAAAGCGCCATCGGCCCCAGAATGCGGTCGTAATCTTCGGCGTTGTAACCGAACATCTTTTGAGAACGCAGCAGCGCCGCTTCGTCCCAGGGACGCGTGGCGAGGCCGTCGGTGGGCTCAGCCGTGCGTTCGGGCGCGTGAGCCTGAGCCTCTAACCACTCGCCGTAAGGATGCTGCGCCGCGACGCGGGCTTTGACCTCATCGTTACGCAGGAGTTTTTGCTCGACTGTATCAACCACCAGGATTGAACCGGGCTCGAGCTTCCCCTTTTCAATCACGTCCGCTTCGTCCAGCGGCACCATCCCCGCTTCGGAACCCACCACGACCAACCCGTCACGCGTCAGCCAGTAGCGCTGCGGCCTGAGACCGTTACGGTCAACCGCGGCCACGGCGTAACGACCATCGGTTAGCGCCAGTGCTGCGGGGCCGTCCCACGGCTCCATCAGCGTGCCGTGATACTCGTAAAAGGCGCGCAGGTCGGGTTTCATCTCGGTGAGTTCTTCGTAGGCTTCAGGCACGAGCATCATCAGCGCCAGCATCGGGTCGCGGCCCGACAGGACGAGCAGCTCAAAAGCGTTATCGAGCGCCGCCGAATCGCTGCCGCCGGGGGCGACAATCGGCAGAAGTTCTGCAACGTCGTCGCCCCACAGGGCGCTTTCCAAAACCGCTTCACGCGCCCGCATAAAGTTGACGTTGCCCTGCAGCGTATTGATTTCACCGTTGTGCGCCAGAAACCGGAACGGCTGCGCGAGCGACCACCGCGGCATGGTGTTGGTGCTGTAGCGTTGGTGAAAGACCGCAACCGAGGTTTCAAAGTCCGGGTCGGCGAGGTCCTTATAAAAGCTTGGGAGTTGCGGCGCGACCATCAGCCCTTTGTATGAGATGGTGCGGTGCGAAAACGAGGGGATGTAAAAATTGCCGAGTTGCGTCTCGAACAGGCGACGCTCGAGGCGTTTTCGGGTCAGGTATAAAAGCCGCTCGAAGGCGTCGTCATCAAGCCCTTCGGGGCGGCCCAGCAACACCTGCCGCATCACCGGGAGCCGCACCCGGGCGTCGTCGCCGAGGGCGGACACGTCGATAGGGACTTCGCGCCAGCCCAAGAGCGTCAGGTGCGACGCGTTAATCTCTTCCCCGGCGACGCGGTACAATTCTTCAAACTGCGACGCGTTCGAGACAAAAAACACGCCGACGGCGAGGTCGGAATCATGCTCTAGCGTGACGCCCTGAGCCTCGAGTTCACGCCGAAAGAGTTTATGAGGCAACTGTGTCAGGACGCCCGCGCCGTCGCCGGTCAGCCCGTCGGCACTGACCGCGCCGCGGTGACTGAGGTTGTCGAGCGCCGTAAGCGCGTGCGTTAAAACGGTATGCGACTTGCGCCCGTGGGTATCGGCGACAAAGCCTACGCCGCAAGCGTCGCGTTCATCGGGCCAGGCTAAGGTAGCAAAATCGGATTTCAAAGGGGCGCTCCTTTCGTGCAGAGACGGTTTGAAAAGGGGAGTGACGGTCAAACTGACAGCTACTCGGTACCTGCCGTTTTGGTAGATAAGGCGTCGGCTCAAGCGTCGCCGGATGGGGCGACAGGTAGTGACAACATGAGTAACAGGGGCTGACTAGCAGCGCTCTTAATTTTAGCGGTTATACCGTAGAGCTGTCAATTTTCATGCAACAACAGCACAACATTATAACGGGTAACTTTTACGAAGCTTTGTCCAACAGTGAACTCGAGCCAAACTCGGACAAAAACTTGTATAATCTACCATTTATACAGTGGTCGTTGCGGCGGTCGTTGCAGTGGTCGTTACAGCGTCTTTTTGTGGTGCAACCTTGTCTTTAGTGAGCTTGTACTCGATGGCGTCGATTAGCGCGGCGTAAGACGCGTCGATGATGTCGCTGCTCGCGCCGACCGTTCCCCAGGTGTCAACCCCATCCGTCGTTTCGACTTGCACCCGGACGACGCTGGACGTCCCGGTTTCTCCTCCCGACAACACCCGCACCTTGTAGTCGGTCAGTTTCAGCTCGCGCACCGTCGGATAAAACCGCCCGAGCGCCTTGCCGAGCGCCCGGTCGAGCGCGTTGACCGGGCCGTCACCGGTGGCGGCGGTGTGTTCAAGCTGTCCACCGACCTCGAGCTGCACACTCGCTTCGGAATACGGTACGAAGTCGCTGTCGCGTTTGTCGATCAAGACCTTGTAGCCGTGGAGCGTAAAATACGAGCGGTAGTGCCCGCGCACCTTTTGACTCATCAGCTGAAAACTCGCTTCGGCCCCTTCAAAGGCGTAACCACGGTGCTCGAGTTCTTTGAGCCGTTCGACAACCGCCGCCACCTCTTCGGGCGCGCCCCCTGCCGATTTCGCCAGCACATTGGCGCGGCCCGAGAGGTCGGACAAGAGGACTTGCCGAATATTCCCGACCGATTCCGGCGGGATATGTTCGTACGTTTCGGGATTTTTGTTGACCGCCGACACGTGCATCCCGCCTTTGTGGGCGAAGGCTGCGTCACCGACGTAAGGTGCGCGGATGTTGGGCTGCATGTTGGCGCGTTCGTCGATGTAGCGCGAAAGCTCACGGAGCTGCGTCAAATCTTGCGGTTGTGTGTACCCAAGCTTGAACGTAAGTGCCGGAATCACGCTGATGAGGTTCGTGTTGCCTGCGCGTTCGCCGTAGCCGTTAATCGTTCCCTGGACTTGCCGCGCCCCGGCCCCGATACCCGAGAGCGTGTTGGCGACGGCAAGCTCGGCGTCGTTGTGAGTGTGAATCCCGATGGTGACGCCAAAAGTTTCGTGAACGTGGGCCGTAACCTCGGCGACATGAGCAGGCAACGACCCACCGTTCGTATCGCAAAGGATCAGGCGCGACGCGCCTCCTTCGGCGGCTGCACGCAAGGTTGCCAAAGCGTACTCGGCGTCCGCCACATAACCGTCAAAAAAGTGTTCGGCGTCGTAAAAGACCTCGCGCCCCCGAGCGTGCAGATACGCCACCGAATCCCGAATCATGGCGAGGTTTTCGTCGAGGGTCGTCCCGAGCGCTTCGGTCACGTGGAGCGTCCACGATTTGCCGACCACCGTAACAATAGGCGTACCGGCGTCTAAAAGCGCATTGAGGTTGGCGTCGTCTTCGGTGACGCCCCCTTTACGGCGGGTCATGCCGAAGGCGGCGAGCCTAGCGTGACCCAGTTTTACCGACTTCATCCGCTCAAAAAAATCAGCATCTTTAGGGTTCGACCCCGGCCAGCCCCCTTCGATGACATCGACGCCAAAGGCGTCCAGACGTTTGGCAATGGCGACTTTATCATCCGAGGTGAGGCTGAAGCCGGTGCCCTGGGTGCCGTCACGGAGGGTAGTGTCGTAGATTTCGATAGTCAATCTAGACATATCTTTGTCCTTTCGCACAGATTCTTTGAGAAGTTCAGCGCATGAATGTAAATGCTTAGTTGATGAGTTGTTACCTTCCCGGTGTACGAGGACAGCAAATCGAATGGATTGTGCCCTATTGCGTGTTGAGCAATGTAAGCCTCACATGCAAGCAAGTTTAATCTCGGATCAAAGAACACCAGCATGTTGCGTAGACTTGGTCTAGCAGACCTGATAAATCCTAAGTCCACCCAGTGCTGAACCTGAATTTGCGATATTCCTACGCTCATGTGCAGAAGCTGTTGTCTAAAACAGCAATATAAAATAGGATATGCTGCGAATTCGAGCAATCTATCTACGGATGTCCTAAAGTGCATCTCTGTTGCAACTAAAGCGACAGTGTGAACGTGATTTGAATCCGCTAGAGATAGTAGGTACTCAACATCTCTCTCCAGCTTCTTTTTGTCGGCTTCTATCAAAATAGCTCACCTAACTTCAACGTGATTGGTTCTCCGCCCTCAATTCTCTATCAGCAAGGTAGTTAGTAAAGAACGCAACGAAAACAACAAAGAATATTCCTTGCACGAGAAATCTACGAACAACAATTCGATTGAAAGACTGAAATAGACCTAACCAATCATTTGCTAGCACGAAAGGGGAAGCCCACTGATACCCTGTAAGCATCATCTGAACTGCTACATAAATGTAAGCCATGTAGACCAAAGCTAAAAGAAAAGTTTTACTAGACGAGGCTACAGAAAAATAGTGGAACCGCCATACTGAACTGGTAATAAGCACAAACTTGAAAGTTATGAAGACTGCAATAAATTCTATTAGCAATTCTCGAGAGTATAGGAAAGCAGCTAGGGAACCGAAAACTAAAGGTATTAGAATTGCGTCAAGGAAAGCAGATACTACCGATGTAAAAATTAAGCGGCGACGTAGCCGTTCTACAACTTTCTTCCCTAAATTCTCGCCTATTCCTAAGAAATCATCTGCTAGATAGGTGCTCAACTGTTGGTTGATTGCGCGAAAAGGAAAAACGGAAAAGTATACAGGGACGTAATAAACCTTTCTGAGTCTTCTCAATAATGCTGGAACTTCATATAACATTAGACCTACCATCACCGGAAATAGGTGAATTTCGAAGCTCCAGACTTTTTCGACAATACTCATATAACTTGATTCTATTAGGAGAACCGCTTTGTCGCGGTTCTCTTAGTTTTCAATTTACGGCGTCGTCATCGTAATCTGGTTCGCCGCCGCCTTATTGCGCCCGACCCCCGCCGCCAGTTTGTTGAGAACGTCAACATAGGCCAAGACCGACGCGTGAACCACATCGGTCGAAATCGCCCGTCCGTGGACAATTTGCCCGTCGCTGTTGACGCGAATCGAAACTTCACCGAGCGCGTCGGTGCCTTTACCGATAGCTTTGAGGTCGTAAGACTCCAGAACAAACGGCACCGGCGTCAGCTTGCCGAGCGCCTTGAACGCGGCGTCTACCGGGCCGTCACCCAAAGCGGTTTCTGCCAGCGTACCTTCAGGTGTGCTGAGGCGCACCAAAGCCGAAGGCGTCATCTCACCGGTGCCGGACTGAAACTGGACGTGCTCGAGCCGGTACGTCTCCGCGACTTTCATCACTTCGTTTTCAACTAACGCGCGGATGTCGTCGGTGTTGACAGCCCCCTTGCGATCGGCCAAATCCTTGAAGCGTTTGAACAACACATCGACCGAGTCCGCGCTGATACCGTAGTCGGGGACTTCGTTCTCTAAATCGTAGCCCATATCTACAAGCGCCTTTTTGAAGGCGTGACGGCCCGAATGTTTGCCCATGACCAACACGCCCGCCTCGCGTCCGACGAGTTCGGCGTTCATGATTTCGTACGTTTGCTTGTGCTTCAGCACGCCGTCCTGGTGGATGCCCGACTCGTGAGCGAAAGCATTATCCCCGACGATGGCTTTATTGGGCGGCACCATCATGCCGGTGTGCCGCTGTACGAGCCTCGAGACGTTATACAGCTCTTTGGTCTGGACGCCGATGTCCGCGCCGTAATGGTCGCGGCGGGTATAGAGCGCCATCACGCACTCCTCGAGCGAGGTGTTCCCCGCCCGCTCGCCGATGCCGTTTACGGTACATTCGATCTGCGTGGCACCGTTTTCGACGGCGGCGAGGCTGTTGGCGACCGCCATCCCTAAATCGTCATGGCAGTGCGTTGAGATTGAAACGTCATGGGCTTCAGGAACATTCTTAAAGATGCTCTTGATGAGTGCGCCGTACTCTTCGGGCGTGCCGTAACCGGTCGTATCGGGGATGTTGACGGTCGTCGCGCCCGCTGCAATCGCCGTCCGGACGAGCTTGTAAACGAACTCGGGACTTGCCCGCATACAGTCTTGGGCAGAAAACTCCACGTCGTCCGTAAAGCGTTTGGCATACCGCACCATCTCGTCGGACAGCTCCAAAACCTCGTCCTCGGTCTTTTTGAGGATGTACTCGAGGTGCACCTTCGACGCGCTCGTAAAGGTGTGAATCCGGCCCCGCTCGGCGGGTTCAATAGCCTGCGCCGCCCGCTCGATATCCATTTTATGCGTCCGGGCCAGACCGCAAATCACCGGGCCTTTGACCTCTCTGGCAATCTGGTACACGCAGTCGAAGTCGCCGTCGCTGGCAATGGGAAAGCCTGCTTCGATGATGTCTACACCCAAACGCGCCAAAGCGTGAGCGATCTCGAGCTTTTGCCCGGTGTTGAGCGCGACGCCGGGAGACTGTTCACCGTCTCGTAAAGTTGTGTCAAAAATTTTAACGTAAGCCATAGGGTTGTCCTTTCTGATAGAGGTCGAGGGCGTGGTTCAAGCAAGCAGCAAAAACTACGGTAGTCGCAGGTTATTCCCGATTAAAAACGCGCCCTCGACCCACATCGGACTAACCTTTGTTACCGATAAAGGGCATCATCTGCCGGAGCTTGCCGCCGACCTCGGCGACTTGCGAGTCACCGGTGGCGCGCCGTCCGGCTTTGAGGGTAGGTTGCCCGACCTGGTTTTCCAAGAGGAAGTCTCGAGCGAACTTGCCCTGCTGAATATCGCGTAAAACGCGTTTCATCTCGGCCCTTGTTTCGTCGGTGATAATGCGCGGCCCGGTCACGTAGTCGCCGTACTCGGCAGTGTTTGAAATTACGTCACGCATCTTTTCAAAACCACCCTCGTAAATCAGGTCAACGATGAGCTTCATCTCGTGAACGCACTCGAAGTACGCACTTTCGGGTTGATAACCCGCCTCGACAAGCGTTTCAAACCCTGAACGCATCAGCTCGGTGACGCCGCCACAAAGCACCGCTTGCTCACCAAAAAGGTCGGTTTCGGTTTCTTCGGTAAAGGTCGTTTCCAAAACGCCGCCGCGAGTCCCACCGATAGCTTTGGCGTAGGCCAGACCACGCTGTTTCGCTGTACCGGTCGCGTCCTGATGCACCGCAATCAGGCAAGGGACGCCGCCACCTTGCGTAAACGTTCTGCGAACGAGTTCGCCGGGGCCTTTAGGCGCGACCATCAGCACGTCAACGTTTTCGGGCGGCTGAATCTGACCGAAATGGATATTGAAGCCGTGGGCGAAGAGGAGCGCGTTGTCGGCCTCGAGATACGGTGCAATCTGCTCGCGGTAAACCTGTCCCTGCGTTTCGTCGGGCAAGAGAATCATAATGAGGTCGCCCGCTTTGGCCGCTTCGGGAACCTCCATCACCGTAAGTCCCGAGTTTTCCGCTTTGGCCCAGCTTGCCGACCCTTTGCGGAGACCGACGACGACGTTCGCTCCCGACTCTTTAGCGTTCAGGGCGTGCGCGTGTCCTTGTGCGCCGTATCCTAGAATTGAAACGGTTTTACCCTCTAAGTGAGACATATTTGCGTCGCTGTCGTAATAGATGTTGGCCATGTAAATGAATGCTCCTTTTAAGCGGCTTTGAAAGTTTGTCTGCTGGTCACTCTGCTGTCAGCGGCGCTGCGCGTCAGCGCAATACGCCCGGTGCGGATAAGTTCAGTGATGCCAAAAGGCTGCATCTGTTCGATAAAAGCGTCCATCTTGCCCGCGTCGCCCGTCACTTCAAACACGAGCGCGTCCCGGTGAACGTCAACGATGCGGGCCCGAAAGTCCTGGGCAATCTGCCGGAGTTCTACGCGGTCTTCGGGCGAACGCACCGAAACTTTAATCAACATCAGCTCGCGGTCAACAAACTTGGCTTCGGAGTGGTCGATGACTTTAATGACGTCAATGAGTTTTTGTAACTGCTTCTGCACCTGCTCGATGCTGGCGTCTTCACCGGAAACCGTAAAGGTCGTGCGTGAGACGCCCGGTATTTCAGACTGCGCGACCGACAGCGACTCGATGTTGAAACCGCGCCGCGCAAAGAGTCCGGCGATTCGCATCAGTACGCCCGGTTCATCACGGACGGTCACGCTCAAAACGTGCTGCGTCATCAGCTGCCCGCCACGGGCTCTTCGTCGGTCTGCTCTTCGGTTTTGAGGGCCTCTTGCGCCGTAACCTCTTCAGGTTCCTGGTCGCCGATCAGCATCTCGTCAACGCCTGCACCCGAAGGCACCATCGGGAAGACCTTTTCGGCCTCGTATACGACGAAGTTCATCACCGCAGGTTTGCCTTTGGCCAACACTTCAGGGATAAGCCGCGCCGCTTCGTCACGGTCAAAGACGTTGTAGCCGTCCAAACCGTAAGCTTCGGCGAGTTTGGCAAAGTCCGGGTTCGAGTCGGCTAAGTAGACCTCGCTGTAACGCTGCGCGTGAAACATCTCCTGCCACTGCCGCACCATCCCGAGCATTCCGTTGTTACAAATCGCAATCACAATCGGCAGCTGATGCTTGTAGATGGTGGCGAGTTCCTGGATGTTCATCTGCACGGAGCCGTCTCCGGCGATGCAGACAATCTGCTTGTCGGGCCGGGCGAACGCTGCGCCGATGGCGGCGGGCAGGCCGAAGCCCATCGTGCCGAGGCCGCCCGAGGTGATAAAGCTGCGCGGCGCATTGGTAGCAAATAATCTTGCCGCGAACATCTGGTGTTGACCGACCTCGGTCGTAACCACGCAGTCGCCGCCCGTGGTGCGCTGGAAGAGCTGAATGACCTCTTGAGAGACGAGCGGTTTATCTTTTTTGATGCGCTCGGGGTACATGCCTTTCCACTCGGAGAGCTGCGCCCACCACTTAGGGATGGTGAGTTCGTTAAGCATCCCCCCGAGCCGCGGCAGCACGTCGCGCAGGTCGCCCACAACCGGCACGTGCGCCTTGACGAGTTTGGAAATCTCGGCCGGGTCAATATCTATGTGGACAATCGTCGCGTTCGGCGCAAAGCGTTTGATATTGCCGGTTACGCGGTCGTCAAAGCGTAAACCTGCGCCGATGACCAAATCGGAATGGGTGATGGCGCGGTTGGCGGTGACGGTGCCGTGCATCCCCGGCATTCCGAGGGCATTGTCAGCTCCGGCAGGGTACGCGCCCAGGCCCATCAGCGTGGTGATGACCGGAATCCCGGTGCGTTCGGCGAAGGCGGCGATCTCCGGCGCAGCGACCTGACCGCCGCCGCCGACCATCATGATGGGGCGTTCGGCGGCGCGAATCGCTTCGGCGGCGCGCTTGATCTGTTTTCCGTGACCAATTGCGGTGGGTTTGTAACCGGGCAGCGAAAGTTCCGTCTCAAAACTGCCCGTAAACTCGGCCTGCTGAATATCTTTGGGAATATCGATCAGTACCGGCCCCGGACGCCCCGTCGAGGCGATATGAAACGCTTCGCGGACGATTTTGGGGATGTCGTTGACGTGTTTGACAAGGTAGTTGTGCTTCGTGACGGGCAAGGTGATGCCGTATACGTCCGCCTCCTGAAAGGCGTCGGTACCGATTAAAGTTGAGGGCACATTCCCCGTCACCGCAACGACCGCCGACGAATCCATGTGCGCCGTCGCCAAACCTGTAACAAGGTTTGTCGCCCCCGGCCCCGAGGTGGCAAAACACACCCCGACCCGGCCCGAAGCGCGGTAGTAAGCGTCGGCAGCGTGTGCGCCCGCCTGTTCGTGGCGAACCAGAATGTGCTTGATAGGCGAATCGTAAAGGGCGTCGTAGGTCGGCATGATTGCGCCGCCGGGGTGCCCGAAGACGAGGTTGACACCCTCGAGCTCGAGCGCGTAAAGAAGCGCCGCCGCCCCGTTGAGCTTTTCCGGACGCGCTCTCGGCGCACCCTCGGGTGGCGCTGCTGGTTCGGCTGCTGTTTGCTGCTGCATACTTAAACTCCCTTGCCCTGCCCAAAAAAACCCCCGCCGGTGTGGTTGGCGGGGGCGTTTATGGATTCTCCGTTACGACTAAACGACGCCCTGCCAACCTGCAACAGCTAGGTCTAGACCGATTAGGTTTAGCGCGCAGCCTAGTTGACGGGTAGAGGCATCTTTCATCTAAAAGCGAGTATATCGGGGCGGTTTGAGCGTGTCAAGCAGCGCGCTCTTCGTCCTAGGGCAAACGCACTACCCCTAAGCTAGGCGGTGGTCACAAACATTTTATCGCATTTCCACGCTTCACTGCTCCAACGCATAGCCGCAGTGCAGAAACGAGTTGAGAATGTTGTCTTGTGTAACGGTTTTGAGGGCGTCACAAAAAGCTTGGCGCAGCTTGTCGGCCGAGTCGGGCCGAAGCGCTTTGGCGAAGGCTTTAACTTTGGCGAACAGGTGTTTGGTGGGGTTTAGGTCAGGTGAGTAGGTTGGCAGATACCGGCGTTCACAGCCTGCAGCGTTTACGAG
This sequence comes from uncultured Trueperaceae bacterium, assembly GCA_963799485.1. Taxonomy (GTDB): domain Bacteria; phylum Deinococcota; class Deinococci; order Deinococcales; family Trueperaceae; genus Truepera. Next base: position 635,909 of record CAWCXJ010000006.1, on the reverse strand, counting down.
GCCTCGAACGTCATCACCATGATGCACACGCCAGTTGTCCATGACGAGCACGCTACCTTTGGTCAGAGTCGGGAGCCGGGTAGTCGCGAGAAATGCCAGAAACGCATTTTTGTTGACTGTATCGGTAATGACTAACGCTTGTGTCAGTCATCGCTGTATAGGGTTATTGCAGAGATTAAGCTGACGCGAGCTTTCTTGCCTTTAGGCCGGGTATCATGCACCCGCTCAGCGCTCGCTGCACGACCGTACTCCCGGCTTTGGCCCACGAAGGCGCTGGTCTCGTCGATAAAGACAAGCTGCTTGCCGGCTTTGTCTTTTACCTCGTTCCGGTAACTCGTGCGGGCCGCTTCACCTCGTTCGCGCGCCGTAAAGCCCTTTTTTATAGGTGATACCCAAACGCTTCAAGTAATTGCCCACCGACGACTTCCTGAGCTCGACCCCGGTCGTCTCGGTAAGCGTAGCAGCGTGCTGTGCGAGGTTCCAGTCGTGATGGGCTTCGACCTGTGCCTTCAACTCACACGCCACCTCACCGAGCCGCTGCTTGCTGCCCGGGTGGGGCGTTGGAACTAAGCTGCCCGTAGCCGCCCGTTTAACGTAACGCGCACCCGTCCACCGACTGACCCGAAGCGCCGGGCTACCACACTTTTGTTCTGCCCTTCCTCGAGCTGCGCTTTAACAACCCGTTCCCGCAGGTCCACCGAGTAACTTGCCGTCCTGCAGCTTAACCTGTAGCGGTGAGGATTGGCAGTGCTGATTCTCTAGACCCATCACAAATTCCCACTTGGTCTTTTTGGCACAGGCGGCACCAGGCTAGAGCCAAAGCTGCCCGTTTCAAACGAAGAAGCTGCTATCTGAGGTAGTAATTCAATGCTTTTGGGAATTGCTATACTCGTGAAAATTTACATTTGTCGTGAGCAGTGAGGCTGTTTGATGGGTCTTAGAAACGAGCTTGGTCATTGAAATTCAGGCTGAAGTCTAGGTCAAAACGTCACGGATTTTCCGGACGAGTTCTCTGGGATTAAACGGTTTTTCGATAAATGCTTGTGCCCCGAGCGCCTGTCCCCGCTGCATCTGCTCTTGCTGCCGCAAAGCCGAGAGGATAAACACCGGGACGCTCGAGCGCTGCCGGATCAGCTCCAAAAGCTCGAAGCCGGTACCACCGGGGAGGTTTACGTCCAAGAGGATGAGGCTGACGTCGTTGGCGCGGCGTTTGATTAAAGCTTTCGCCTGCGGTACATTCTCCGCTGTTTCGATACCGAACCCCTGCCGATGCAAGATATCGGTGATTAGCCCACGCAGGGCAGCGCTGTCTTCGATGACCATAACGGTGTGCGCGCTCCTCGCACCGACAGACGGCGAGTTTCCAAGAAGGCGTTCAACCGCGCCCGTAAGGGCTGTGCCGGTAAAGGGACGCGTGAGAACAGCGCCCACCTCAGGGGCCGCTTCACCGCTCGTAAGCAGCAGCGGAACGTTTTGCAAACGGGGAACCAGGCAGATGCGCCGGGTGAGTTCGGCGGTGCTCAGGTCGGGCAGATGTCCGAGCACGATAAGTGCGGGGGTGGTGTGCTCGAGCCCCGCGAGCACCTCCGCGCCGAACCGCGCACTGAGAACTGCGTATCCCTTTGCACTAAGGGCTAGTTCGATAAGTTGCAAAAGTCGTTCATCGTGCTCTGCGACGAACACGGTGCGGGTTCGCTGGTTCGTGGTCATCAGGCTGCCCCGGTCGGTGTCGTCAAGTGCTGCATAGCCGTATTGTACGGTCTCATGTTAGGTGGCGCGGCGCAGCGCTCACGCACTGCTCCGGTTTGTTCCTAAGACGTGCACGTGAATACGCGTTCGTACCACGCCGGTAGCGGCTACTTGTCGCTCGAGAGCGCAAACCCGCGCATAAACTGCTCTTGCAGCAGGCCGAAGACGATAAGCGGCGGGATAATCGTCAAGAGCGCCGCCGCCATCACCTGGCCCCACTCTACCCGGTCGCCCGACACGAGCGCATTCAGGCCAATTTGTACGACCTGTGTTTCGTTGCGCCGGATGATGATACGCGGCCACAGATACTGATCCCACACATAGATGAACTGAATGACTGCCAGCGCCCCGATGGTGTTCCAGCTCATCGGAATCAGCACACTCCGTAAAAAACGCACCGGCCCGGCCCCGTCGATTTTAGCGGCGTCGGCCAAGCTGCGCGGAATCGAGCGAAAGTGCTGATTGAACAAAAACACGCCCGTTGCCGACGCTAGAAAGGGCACGATAATGGCCCAATAGGTGTTGGCCCAGCCAAACCCGTACTGAATCGGACTTAAAAACACATCGACCGGATTGCGAAACCATTCCCAAAAAACGCGCCACGATTCGGGCGGCTGCTGTGAGATGAGGTCGAAGAGTGGCAACACGAGAACCTCTAAAGGCGTCATCAGGGTCAGCAAAATGAGCCCGAACACGAGCCGCCGGAAGGGAAACTCGAAGTACACGAGCGCGGTCGCTGCCATCAGCGACAAGAGCGTTTTGCCGAACGTCACCGCCGCCGCGACGATGAGCGAGTTCCGCATGTAGATACCCAGATTGCCCCCCGTCCACGCCGCCCGGACGTTCTCCCAGAGCATGGTGCCGGGAACCAGACTCGGCGAGAGAACTTGCGCCCGCGTCTGCGTTGCTTTGACCAGAGCAAACAAGATGGGCGCGGTCACGAGCAGACACGCCAGAATCAGCAGCAGGTGAATCCAAAAGGTGTTGCGCTTCAAGGTTTACCTCTCACTGATCGCCCCCGTAGTAGACGCGGCGGTTGCCGAAACGAAATTGCAACAGCGCAATCCCCGCGACGATAAAGAGCAGCACGATACTTTGCGCTGCCGCGACGCCCAAGTTGCCCGTCCCACTAAAGCCGTCTTGAAAGATTTTGTAGATAAGCGTCGTGGTCACGCCCGTTTCATCAAGGGGCGGGCGTCCGATTGGGCCGCCGCTGGTCATGATGTCGATGAGCCCGAAGGTGTCGAAAAACGAAAAGGTCAGGTTGGTAAATACCAGAAAAAAGGTCATCGGGCTCAGCAGCGGAAAGGTGATGCGCCAGAACCGCTGCCAGCCGTTCGCCCCGTCTAACTGTCCGGCTTCACCGAGTTCACCGGGGATGTTGCGGAGCGCCGCAAGGTAAAAGACGATGTTGTAGCCCAGGTTTTTCCAGATGGCGGCGGCGGTGACGAGTGAAAACGTCAGGAGCGGGGTATCGAGCCAGCGAGGGCGAATCCCCAGGGTTGTGCCCAGAATATCGTTGGCGATGCCGACTTGCGGGTTGAAGATAAATAAAAAGATAGTTCCGGCAACGGCGGGTGAGAGAGCGAAGGGCCAGATGAGCAGCAGCCGGTACACGCGTGCGCCGCGCACGGGTTGATTGGCAAGTGTGGCAATCCCGAGGCTGAACAAGAGCCCGATAGAGACGACCAGAAGACTGAAAACGACCGTTTGAACGAGCGCCTGAATGTAGGCCGGAGCGAGTGGACCGGTAAAGAGCGAGCGGAAGTTTTCCAGTCCGGCAAACTGCCACGTGCCCAAAAAGAGGTTGCTGCGGTAGAGGCTCGAGACGAACGATTTAAGCAGCGGATAGTAGATAAATATCAATAAAATAATCAGCGTCGGTAGCAGCAACAGCCACGCCAGTGAACGACTCTTAAATACAGGTTGCACCTTACCTCCATACCCAAGCTAACGAAACTTCGGGCCGCGTCACGCAGCCCGAAGCCGTAAAGATAACCTATCGAAAGTTGCTGTTGTACTCTGCGAGCCGGGCGGCGGCCTGCTCGGCAGCCCGCGCGAGTTCGGCGTCAACCGCGCCGCCCCCGAAAATACGCTGCATCGTCTCTTCGGTAATCGTGCGAATCTCCTGCATGTTGCCGCTGAGCGCCCCGGCGGTGGCCTGATTGACGTTTGTATCCAAAAGCTGATTAAAGGCGACGCTGTAGTTAGGAAACTGCTCGAACCAGCCCTCTTCACGGAGCGCCTCGACCGACGAGTTACGAACCGGGTAGTAACCGGTCAACTTGTGCCACGACACCATGTTCTCGGTGTTGGTCATATAGAGGATGAAATCAAGTGCGGCGGCCTGCTCTTCGGGGGGTTTGTCGGCTACGAGCCACAAGCTCGCGCCGCCGATCACGACCCCGTTACGCTCTGTGCCGTCGGGAATAGGCAAAAGTCCGGCCCCAATCTCGAAGCCGCTCTCCTCAGCCGCCGTTGTCAGGTTGCCGAGGTCGGCGGTCGAGGTGATGAGGAAGACCGACTGCTGATTTGTGAAAATCGCGGCGGAGCCGTCCCAGTCCTCGAGCGCTCCCGTATAGGTGTAGTAGCCGGCGTCGTTCATCGTTTTGAAAAAGTTGGCGATGTTCTTAAACGCTTCGCTCTCAAAGTTGACTTCAGTGGCGCGTCCATCACGCCCGTTGCCCTCATTGAGCAAGTTTGCGTTCTGCTCCGCCATCCACTGCTCGAAAAACCAGCCGTTCAAGCTCACGCCGAAACAATCTGCCGGCACGTCCGACGCTGCAATGGTTTCGCACGCGTTGATAATCTCGCCGTAAGTTTCAGGCGGGTTTTCCGGGTCGAGCCCGGCTTGCGCCATCAACGTTTTGTTGGTGTATAAAATGGGCGACGACGAGTTAAACGGGATCGAATTGACCTGCCCGTTGATCGTGTAGTAGTTCAAAACAGGCTCGATGTAGTCCGAAAAGTCGAAGTCGCCTTCGACCTCACCGACCGGCGTAAAGATGCCGGCGTCGAGCGCAAGTTGCGAGCCGATTTCGTAGACCTGCACGATGTGCGGTGTGTCGCCCTGCCGCGCGCCTAAAATCGCAGCCTGAAGTGTTTCCGGATATGTGCCCTTCGCTTCGACGTTCATGACAAAATCGGGGTTTTGCGCACTCCACTCGGCGGCGCGTTCTTCAATCCAGTTCGAACGCGGTTCGTCGTTAAAGGCGTGCCAGAAGGTGAGCTGGGTTTGGGCGGAGGCGGAGGCCAAGCCGGTTGCCAGACCGAGGGCCAAGATCAAAAATAGCAGACGCTTCATAAAATCTCCTTTGATTAAAACGATGCTCCAGCCAGTGTAACAGATACGCCGGTCACAATAAACCAGCTTGTCAGAACTGTGTCAGGCTACTGTCAGTCTGTGTACACGACGAGGTTTCGGTTTCAGGCGCGGTAAGCGCGCACGGTACCGTCTAGGGCTGCAACGAAAAGCGTGTCGCCCAAAACCAGCGGACTGGCCTGAATGGGGCTCTGAGCGACCTGTTCACGAAACAGCACCCGACCGCTGCGCGCGTCGAGGATGAAGAGTTCACCTGTCTCGGTGGCGACGTAGAGGACGCCCCCGGCGAGTATCGGCGTCGCCGTGACGCGGCTGCCGAGCGACGTTTCCCAGAGGTCGTCGCCGGTTTGGAGCGACAAAGAGCGCATCACTCCGGCCCACGACACGCTGTAGACATACGGGCCCCAGACGAGCGGTGAGGCCCATAGCGGCCCTTCCATGTCGTAGCTCCAGAGTACCTCGAAGGTCTCCAGGCTAAACGCGTGCAGGTCGCCGCTGCGTTCAGGCAGCAGGAGCAGGTTCCCTTTTGCGGCAGGTTGGGCTGTCACCTCACCGAACTGTGCCTTGAAACGGCCCTCGCCACCTAACCCGACACCGTGGAGCCAACCCGAACGCGTGAGGTAGCAGAGCACTGCATGATGTGCTGTGCCGCAAACGGTCGGCGCGGTTTCAGCAGGGTCGCTGGGGTAGCGCCACAGCTGTTCGTTTTGTAGGGTGCGGCGCTCGAGCCCCCCCGCCGTCCCTAAAAACAAACTTCCGGCGTAGGGTACAAACCCGGCGACCCCGGCGTTTTCGTCACGCCAGAGCAGCGCACCGCCCGGCCAGCGGTGTGCGCTTAGACTCCCCGAACGGCTCGTATAGAGGAGCGTGTCCCCAACGCTGACAATAGCGCTGTTGACCTCATCATCGGTTTCAAAACGTGCCTGAACGCCCCCGTCACTCGGGTGCAGCACCACCACCTCTTCGCTCCGCAAGCCGAGGAGCAAAAACCCGGCAGCTGCCGTAAGCGCCCCCGGCCACTGCGGGCCTGCGGCGAGTTTGCTGCGCCAGACCCTGTTGAGCCCTTCCGGATTGACCGGCCCCCCGGTAAAGACGCCGTGCTGCCCCGGCCCGCCGAGCCGCTCGGCGCTGCTCTGCCGGGCGACAGTTGCCTGAACTGTCTTAAGAGCGTCGGCGACGCGTTCACCGGAAGCGGGGCGCTCTAATGGACTTTTCGCCAATAAGCTGACGATGAGGTCGGAGAGACTTTTTGGTAGTGCCGGGTTGAGATCGATGGGCGCAATGAGCGTGCCGTAAACATGCTGATAGAGAAGTGTGAGGTCGTTTTCGGCCTCGAAAGGGGCGACCCCGGTAACGGTTTTGTAAAGCACCGCCCCGAGCGCGTAGAGGTCGGTGTGCGCCCCGGTTAGGCCGCCCTGGGCCTGCTCCGGAGCCATATATTGCGGCGTGCCGAGCGTCAGGCCGGTGCGGGTCAGCTGACGGCTCGACTCGGCGAGCTGTACGAGCCCGAAGTCCATTACCTTGGGATGGCCTTCGGGGGTTAAGAGAATGTTGCGCGGGGTAAGGTCGCGGTGGACCATCCCCAGGCGGTGAACATACGCGAGCGCCTCGGCAACCCTTACAGCAGTCTCTAAAAAGTGCAGCAGCGGTTCGGGGTCGGCCCCAAGCGGCCCGAGTTCGGTCAGCGGCCCGCCGGAAATCAGCTCCATGGCGAAGTACACGTGGTCGCCGCGCCCGAGATCGTAGATACTCACGATGTTCGGGTGGCTGAATTTGGCAAGCGTCATAATCTCGCGGCGAAAGCGCTCGGTATCGGCCTCGGTCAGGTGCGGACGCAAAACTTTGAGTGCGACTTCGCGCTCCAAGTGCCGGTCGAAAGCGCGGTAAACGTGTGCCATGCCGCCCTGCCCCAAAGCGCCGACGACCTCATAGCGTTCATCGAGCAGTTCACCGGTAGGAATACGCGACACGTGTTCAGGATAACTTACCGGGATACCAGGATACGAGGGGCACGTTTTACTCAAGCCTTGCAAAAACCCGCAACGATGAAAAAGTATGTGCTAGTTGGTAGTTTGAGGGTGTGAGAACTCAACCCAACCAGCACGTCAATAGTCTACTAAAAAGCCTCGAGAGCTTGCTTTGGAATAGGCGAGAAGTCAGGACGTTTAGAGCCCTTGTCGCGCTGTTTCCAGATACTGAGCTAAAAACCACCTTGCAGAACGGGTATTTCAGCAAGTACCGCGAGCCGCTTTCTGTCGTGTCATCACGCGCCCGAGGCAGTGTTTTGGGAAGCGTTGAATGCGTGGCAGTTTGCCCGGTTCGCTCGGTTGCCGAGACGGGGCAGACGGGGCGACGTACTCTTGAAGCTTGACCTCACCTGTAGCGAGAAGACGGGCAAGCGTATCCCTTTTGCGCGAGTGTTTAACAAACGCTTTAGTATTCAACTCGTAGTTCTGCACGCCTGCGTAGACAGCTTTAGAGTTCCTTTGGGCTACCGCATCTATCAGGGCAAAGGTAAGCCGAGCGTGGTGGAGTTGGCACTCGAACTCTTGGCTGAGTTCCCCGCCTCACGCTTTGGAGTACGCGTTGTCGTCATGGCTGATTCAGGCTTTAGCAGCTGCGACTTCATTACCGGTTGCCAAAGTTTGGGCTTTACACGTTTACTCGTCGGCATGAAGTGCAACCACCGTTTAGCTGATGGACGTAAGCTCAGTGAACTTAGCAAGCGTGGTGAACAGCTTGCCCTTCGTGACCTAGCTGACTTACCGCTATGGCTAAGTTGGTGCGACGTCAAACGTGAGGGTGGTAAAAAGCGCTTCTACGTCGCCGCTACCTTTGCGGCTGGCGGTGCCTATCTCGCCAAACGCTATCGCCGCAGGTGGCTCATTGAATCGTTTTTCAAGTCCGTTAAGCATGATTTCGGTCTTAAAGAAGCACGGCTTGGGACAAAAGACGGCATCCGTTTCTGGATTTTCCCGGCCTGTTTAGCCTTTAGCTTAGCAAGCTTCAAACGTTCTCTGAGCCAGCGCACGCTTAACCTTTTACAAGCCGCTAAAAGTGTCCTCGAGACCCTCATAGATGTTTGTCTTATCCGGCTTATGGTTGACTGTGAAAGGCTTTCTCAAAACCAACCACGACGCCTTAAACTTCTCTATGGATAAGTGCAAGACTTGAGTTTTACAGGAGGTACTGTGCCCAGAACACCGCCAACTACTGCACCGCCATTACCTAAACTTGAATCGCCCGAAAGCTGGACGGTTCAGCTGCAAACCATTACCCCGATGTTCGGCGGCAGCGCCCAAACCCGTCAGATAGACCCTCGACCCCGAACTGCTCAAACCGGTCGAGGTCATTGTGGACGCTTTGCGGGTTGCGTCCGAAGTGCGCAGCTAGCCTGGGTACGCCCCAACCCGCGTGATTGAGCCGGATGATGGTCGCGCGTAACCTGACCTTGGCGTTTAGCAGCGGACTCAGTTCAAGTTCTCGTAAGGCCTCGTCTTGCTCGGGTATGAGTTTGAGAAAACGTAACGGTTTGGCTATTTCTCAAAGTATATAAGGGATGTACTTAGCGCTCGCATCCATCGGTCGAGAGACAACCCCGGGAGCGTTTGTCAGAACTCCGCCGAACCGCTGTCTCATCAGCAGTTTCGTGGAAGACGGCACCATGGGCTACGGTACGCTGGCCGATGACAGCGATCCTACTGAGGCTCCGATCTTCGTGGAGATCAACATCAACCCCAGCTCGCCTAAAGCAGGTGAGACCGAGGAGATTGCCACCTCTCCTGTGTCTCAGCTCTCCATCGCCAAAACCCCGGAGAGCGTCATAAAGGCTCGGCAAGCCCGTTGAACCACTCGCAACAAAGGAGTGATAGATTTTACCTTTCGCCATCGACTCGTGAAAACGTGGTTGCTCTTATGTGCGGTTAACGCGCGCGACTCTTACTTAGCCCGGGTGCCCTCGAGCCCATCAAGAATCAGCTCGAGCCCAAACGCGAACTCGTCACCGTAGGCGTAACCGGGTTTTAGGATGAATTCAGCGGTCATCTCGGTGAGATGGGGATATTCGGCAGTCGTCTGCTCACGGATCGTCTCTACGACCTCCCCGAATTCGTCCGGCGTGTTAAACGGTAAGGTCAGCTCTTGCAGCACGAAGCCGTAGATATAGCTGTCGAGAACCGAAAACGCGTGCGCTGCTCCGACAACAGAAAAGCCTCCCCTCCGCAAGCTCCCGATCACCGCGTCATGGTGTCTAAGTGTTGCTGAGCCGGGATTGGCCCGCGAATCCAAGAGTCCGACGGCCCAGCGGTGGCGCAAAAGCGCTTCACGGGCCGAGAACGCGCGCTGCCACATCGACGCTTTCCAAGCGGTTCCGTTTGTAGGCAGTTCAATCTCGCCGAAAACCGCATCAACTATCCCATCTAAAATCTCATCTTTGTTGGCGACGTGATGGTACAAAGACATCGCCTTGACGCCTAGCTTTGCCGCCAACTTGTGCATAGAGAGTGAGGCGACGCCCTGTTCGTCGGCGAGGCGGAGGGCGGTGTCTATAATCAGTTCTTTTGTCAAAGGCGCTCGAGGCTTTACGCGCGCGTTAGTTCTTCTCGTCATTTGCGGTCTCCTATTTTTCTATAGCACGGTCACCTAGGGCGGCTCAGGCTAGCTCTTGACAATCTTACGCCATAAGGTTTACCTTATGGCGTAAGTCTGTGACTCTAGTAGAGTTCAGGTCGGTCGCAGCTGTAAGGAGTACGAAGCGTATGAAGGGTTCAAGCGAGCGAATAGTTCAGGGAACTGCGGTTTTAGAGGCGCGAGAGGCGCATACGAAAAAGGGACTGGCTGGACTCTTAACCCGAAACTCGAGAGGTGTGCGGTGAGCGTCCTGTCGTCCGTGCAAAGACCTACACCGAACATGGGTACATCGCCGCGCGATGCCGAGCGCGGCTTTATGAAAGCCGTCGTTCTAGACCGCTACGGCCCGCCCGAAGCTTTAGAGCTGGCCGAGATCCCCAAGCCCGAACCCGGCGCGGGCGAGGTGCTCCTCGAGGTTCGGGCGGCCTCCGTCAACGCGGGCGACCGGCACCTCATGCGGGGCGAGCCCGTTGTCGTCCGGCTCATGTTCGGGCTCAGAAAGCCCAAGGTCCGGGTGCTCGGCACCGACGTGGCGGGCCGGGTGGCGGCGCTGGGACTGGGCGTCACGCGCTTCCGGGTCGGGGACGAGGTCTTCGGCGACCTCTCCGCGAGCGGCTTCGGCAGTTTCGCCGAGTATGCCAAGGCGTCCGAGGGCAGCCTCGCCCTCAAGCCTGGCAACCTGAGTTTCGACGAGGCCGCGGTCGTACCGTCAGCCTGCCTCACCGCGCTCCAGGGCTTGCGCGACCACGGCGAGTTGCAGGCGGGGCAGCGGGTGCTGGTCACGGGCGCTTCGGGCGGAGTAGGCGGCTTCGCGGTGCAACTCGCGAAGCTTTTCGGAGCTGAGGTCACGGCGCTCTCGAGCGCGGCCAAGCTAGAGCACGTGCGCTCCCTCGGCGCGGACCGGGTGCTCGACTACCGCCAGCAGGACGTGACCCATCTGGCGGAGCGTTTCGACCTGATTTTGGACGCCGCCGCTTACCGTCCGCCCGGGGAGTACCGGCGCGTCTTGAGCCCGCGGGGGCGCTACATATTGGTGGGCGGCGAGGTGCGCCGACTCTTCCAAGTGATGCTCTTCGGGCGTCTCATGGCCGGGCGCGGCCAGCAGTTCAGGACCTTCGCCGTGAAACCGGGGCGAGAGGACCTGCAGTTCCTCAAAGAGCTGCTCGAGGCCGGAGAGCTCAAGCCCATGCTGGAGCGCAGCTTCCCGCTGACCGACGCCGCCGAAGCGGTGCGGCACCTCGAGGCGGGTCGCGCCCGAGGCAAGGTGGGGATTAGCGTGAGTTGAACTTCTATTTTTTGCGAGCGGACCTCCAGGGGTGTGCATCTGGGTGAACATCTGATTCCAGAAACCCTTCGAGGTCGAACCTAACAGCATGGCGACCGCAATGCCATGCAAGACCCTTCACAACGCTTTCTTACATTATTCAAGATAAGGACTAAAAGATGAATTCGATCAAAAAGCCGATAACCACCCTAGAGGACCGGCAGGTCGCGGTCCAGGCGAAGCTCGCAGCAGTATGGATCAGCATCATGTTCCTGTACGCCTACGTGGACATCATCGCCTTCTTCAAGCCCGGCGTCATCGATAACATCCTCGTCGGCAAAGTCTGGGAGTTCGACGTCAGCCAGACGCTGTTGAGCACCTTCCTCGTGCTCACCGCGATCCCGATCTTCATGGTTGTGCTGTCGATGACGCTGCCCGTCCGGGCAAACCGCATCACGGACCTTATCGTGGCTTCGGTACAGATCCCCTACAATGATCTTTCAGACGGAGAGCGTCTTATCTTACGCGTTCCACCTGCCCAGACCCTTTTCGGGGTTTGCCAAGAAGGGGTTTTTAAGATGTCTTTCAGTTATACCGTCCATGAACATGCCAGCTAGACCGGCCCCGTTTTTCAAGAAACTGCTGTGGGTGGACTGTACAGGTGCTGCCCTGGTCGGAGTGACGGTGATCGCCCTCAGCGGCTGGCTCAGCCGCTTGGAGGGACTGCCGCAAGACGTGCTGCTCTTTACCGCAGTGGTCAACCTGCTCTACGCCTCTTACTCCTTTTCGCTCGCTGTCCAAGCCGAGCGGCCGATGCGGCTGATTAAACTGCTGGTGTTCGCCAATCTGGCGTGGGTCCCCGTGTGCTTAGGGCTGCTAGCGGCCTTCTCGGCGACCGCGACGCCGTTCGCCTTTTTGCACCTCGGCGGTGAGGCAGTCTACGTCGGCATGTTGGCCGTTTTGGAGTGGTGGAACCGGGACCTGCTCCTCACGGCGGCATAACCCGCCGCTGCGCCTGGGGTTGGGCGCTCCCTTCGGCGTTTACAGTGCCTTGACCACACGCTGCCGCACGCGGGTTAGTGGTCATCGGTGAGTCGCAACGGTACGAAGGAGGATTCGCTCAAGAACTACCGCCGCTTTTTAGGTAGTCCCGAATTCTGGCCGACGCTGCGCGCGACGCTCTACTACACGGTTTTCGGCACACTCGGTTCGATTTTGCTGGGGCTTTTCGCCGCGCAGCTCTTAGACGAGAAGTTTCGCGGACAGGGCTTTTTGCGCGGGCTGTTTCTTTTTCCCTACGTTGCGCCGGTGATTGCCGTGGCGTTCACCTGGGCGTTTCTCTTAGACCCGCGCAGCGGCAGCGTCAACGCGCTCGGGATGGAGTTTGGCTTGCTACCGCGCGCCATCAGCTTTTTAAGCGCCCGCAGCATTGAGCTGAGTTTGTTCGGACTGCCCTTTACTCTGCCGCTGGCTTTGACCGTGGTGATTTTGTTCGAGGCGTGGCGCTACTTTCCCTTTGCCTTCCTCTTTATCCTGGCACGTTTTCAGGCCATTCCCAAAGACATGTACGAAGCCGCCGACGTCGACGGGGCGAGCCCGCTGCAAAAATTCTGGTGGGTGACGTTGCCGCAGCTCGTCGGTATCTTGTCCACACTCTTTTTACTGCGCTTTATCTGGACGTTTAACAAGTTCGACGATATCTTTCTCTTGACCGGCGGCGCAGCCGGGACGAAAACCCTCACGATAGCCGTTTACGACGAAGCGTTCGCGCAGGCCAACTTGGGCGCAGGTGCGGCGGCGTCGGTCGTGCTGTTCATGATCCTGGCGGTGTTCATGGTTTTGTACTTCCGCTTTGCCCCGGAGGGAGAATAACATGGCTCAGCTTACGCAACCTTTAGCGCAATCTAGAGGCCGACCGGCAGTAGGTGGCCTCGTTGCAGCCGCGGTGATGGGAGCGCTCTCGAGCCTCCTCGTCACCGGCCTCTGGTCGTTTTTAGCCGTCGTCATCGGTGGTCTAAACACTGCGCTGCCGCTTCACTGGGCGCTGCTCTCGGGGGCTGTGTTGGGACTAGGCTTGGCCTCTTTCCGACGCAACAAGACGACGCCCTGGCTCGTGACACTTGCCTTCAGCCTCGTTTTCGGCGTCCTCTGGCTGCTATTGACGAACTTCAGGCCGCTGGGACTCGGGCAGTTTCGGCCGGTCTGGGGCGTAACGGGCTGTTTGCTGAGTTTTCTCTTTGTCGGCGTGCTCGCCCGTTACGGCCTCCGTGACCTCGAGTTAGCGCAACCTCGCCGCGGCCTCTTTGAAAGGCTGCTACTCCGCGCGCTCCGCGCCTTTGGGTTCCTCTTCTTCCTGAGCATCGTCATCTTCCCGTTTTACTTTATGGTGGTCTCGAGCCTCAAAGCCCGCGCCGCCTTGCTGCAAAACCCCACCTACCTGGGCGTCGATCTGACCCGGAAGCTTTCTGACCTGTTGGTCGGCTACCGCGAGGTTTTGTTCACCTTCGACTTTTTGCGTTATATCGGTAACAGCACCTTCGTCGCGCTTGCAACAGTTGTCATTACGCTTGTTTTGGCAATTTTAGGCGCTTACGCGGTGACACGCCTGAACTTTCCGGGCCGCACCTTTATGTCGCGGGCAATTTTGCTCATCTACATGTTCCCGGCGATTATCCTGGTGATTCCGCTCTACGCCATTTTTACCCAGCTGGGTTTGCGCGACACGCTGCCCGGGCTGCTCATCGTCTATCCTGCGACGACGATTCCGGTGGCGCTCTACATGCTGCGCTCGTACTTTCAGACGCTCCCCGCAGACTTAGAAGAAGCCGGAATGATCGACGGGTGCACCCGTTTGGGGGTCATCTGGCGGATTACCCTGCCCTTGTCGCTTCCGGCGCTCGCATCGGTCGGGTTGTACATCTTTATGATCGCCTGGAACGAGTTTTTGTTCGCTTTCATGTTTTTAGACAAGCCTGCGATTTACACGCTTTCACGCGGCATGGTGGCGCTCAACTCGCAGGAGGTGCCGCGCCAGTTTTTGATGGCGGGCGCGGTGATCGTGACGGTGCCGATTATGCTGATCTTCTTCTTTTTTGAAAAATACCTGGTCGGCGGGCTGACCGCGGGCGGGGTCAAAGGATGAGCCGCGATCTGAGCCATGAGCTGATCCGTGAGGCGCGGCGCATTTTACGGAGCAACGATACCGGCAGCTTTATCAAACCGAGCCCCATGCAGTATCCGCACCAGTGGAACTGGGACGCGGCCCTGATTGCCCTCGGTTTGGCCACCTTCGACGTCCCGCGAGCACAGGCCGAGGTGCGTAAACTCCTGATGGGTCAGTGGCGAGACGGCATGGTGCCGCACATCCTCTACCATGACGGGCCTTCGGACTACTTTCCTACACCCGACTTCTGGGGAACGGCTGGGAGTCCAAATGCGCCTGAAGTAGCGACGTCGGGATTGACCCAACCGCCCGTGCTGAGTACAGTGGTGCGCGCCATCTACGAGCGCGACGAGGACAAGGCGTCGGCACATGCGTTCGTCCTCGAGGTCTACCCCAAGCTGCTGGCGTGGCACCGCTGGTTTCATGGGGCCAGAGACCCCGAAGGCATAGGGTTGGTCGCCATTTTGCACCCGTGGGAGTCGGGTATGGACAACTCGCCACGCTGGACGGAAGCGCTGGCGCGTGTTTCCATAACGACGGTACCGACCTATCAGCGGCGTGACCAGGCGCACGTCGCCGCCGATGAACGCCCGGTAAAGGAAGACTACGACCGCTTTATGGCGCTTATCGGACACTACCGCGAAGCCGCCTGGGACGCCGAAGTGCTCTACGCGACCGCCCCGTTTTGTGTTCTAGACGTTTCGACCAACGCGATCTTGTACCGCGCGGACGAAGATTTGGTCTTCCTCGCCGAACTCCTAGTAGAACCGACCGAAGAGCTGCAGGGCTGGCTAAAACGTACCCGCGACGCTTTCGATACCTACTTTTGGGACGAACAACCGGGGCTCTACTACGATTTCGACCTACGCTCAGGTCAATCTGCTCGCGAAAATACTTGTGCGACGTTTTTGCCACTCTACGCGGGACTCGCCGACGAAACGCAGGCGGCGCGGCTGGTAGGGCACCTCTCGGACCCAGGCGAGTACGCTCCGGACGCTCACATACGCTACACTTTGCCCTCGGTCGCTAAAAACAGCCCCTCGTTCGAGCCGCGGCGCTACTGGTGTGGGCCGGTCTGGGTTCACATCAACTGGTTTGTCGTGCAGGGGCTAGGGCGCTACGGTTACACCGGACTGGTCGATATGCTTGAAGCGCACACGTTCGGGCTGGTACAGGGCAATTTTGCCGAATACTACGACCCGCGCGACGGTGCGCCTTGCGGCGCACGCGAGTTCTCCTGGAGTGCGGCGCTGGTGCTGGTGCTGCTCGGTCAGGCTGAGCACAGCTAAAAAAGCGTCCCGGGGAGCGAGGAGTACTGGAGCGTTTACGTGAAGTCCCAGCCGCTTTCGCTCGTGACGGTGGGACTCGAGTTTGATCGTGTTTTTTGTAGCACTTCCAATTTTCACAGCTACGGCACAAGCTAAGGCGTGGCAAGCTATTCACTAGACCTGCGGCAACGAATCGTTAAAGCGCACGTCGAGGAAGGGCACGCCGTAGCCAAACTTTAGGGTAAGCCGCTGGCGCGTCGAGCGTTATGTTAAACGCCTTGAATCATCTGCGAAATAAGCACGAAATCAAAAGGAAGTCGCTATGCTTAGAAAAGGGGTTTAATTCGGCTTACCAAGCCGGGGCATTCAACTTTCTGAAGTTATGAAGTCCGGTGATGGCTAAGAAGGTGTCATCATAGACAGCTTCCGGGCCTCGGTAGACAGCCGCCAAACGCTTAAAGCGTTTCAAGTGAGCTAGGGTCTGTCTGACTGATTAGAGCCAGAGGGTTATAGAGGCGACGAGCACGCCTGCAAGGTAGTTTCTGCCGTGTTTGTCACAGCGCGTGGCTACGGCCCGGAAGTCTTTAAGCCGATCGGTGCAGCGCTCAGTGACGTTTCGGCCTTTGTAAGCCTCAGTGCCGCAAACGGGCGGACGCCCGCCCTTAGAACCCCTGGCAAGCCGACGCCTCTTGGCATCTTCTTGCTCAGGGCCGATACAGCAAATGCCCCGGCTCTCAACCCTTGATGTTGCTTCTTAAAGCTGTAGGCGTGGTTCAAGCGGAGCCGTGGCGGGCGTTTTCTTGACCGCACTGTGCCTACGGGGCACCCGAATCTCGTCCAAAACCCGTGCCAACCAGGCAGCGCGCCGTTGTGTTGCCCAACACTTACTACCAGGGATAGGGGCTAAACCTTACCGTCGGCACATGCCCTCTTGGTAGCCTTTTTCTAGAATCGAGCGTTCTTTGGTACCCGGTAAAACCGTTTTGACCTTCGCCATTTGCTTGGTTCAAGCTATTTCTGTCGTGACACTTACGCGGAATTGCAACTCATCATGAGCTTCCCTCTACTCATCTTAGCGCTTTTAGTTTTCCTATAAGAATTGAAACTCGAGCGGCGCTGCCCTGTCGTACTTGCGCCCTAAAAGGCTCGCACAAATCGTGCGGTTGTAAAAGCGCTTACGCCAGATAAAGATAGGCGACGTACTTGAAAAGATTTTCGTAGTTCATGATGTATCTTCTACACTTACGCCAGATAAAGATAGGCGACGTATCCCAGATAAAGCGTCAGCAACACGCCACCCTCACGCCGCCCCAGACGTAGCCCGGTGATGAGCAGAAGTAAGAGCAAAAAGTTGAGCCCGATCATCAACCAAAGATCGAGAGAAACTGCGCGGTAGTCCACCTGCATGGGCCGCACCAGAGCGGTCACGCCGAGGATAAACAAGACGTTGAAGATGTTCGAGCCGACCACGTTACCGAGCGCGATGTCGGATTCGCGCTTGAAAGCTGCGATTCCGGTGGCCGCCAACTCCGGCAGACTCGTCCCGATGGCGACGAGCGTCAGACCGATGACAAATTCAGGTACGCCGAAACCCCGCGCCACCGAGGTCGCACCGCCGACCAGAAGCTGTGCGCCGCCGACGAGCAAGCCCAACCCCAAAAGTATCTTCAGGACGCCCAACCAGGGCGATTTCAGCCTCAAATCCGGGTCGTCCGGGTTTTCAGGCTCGGCTTCGGCGGGCGCTTGGCGGCGTAGCAGCGTCCACAAGTAAAGCACCAGCAGCGCGAGGAACAAGCCACCTTCAGCGCGGCTCAAGCTGCCGTCACGCAGGAGGAGCGGAAGCAGCAGCGCGGAACCGATCATCACCGGCAGTTCGCGGCGCAGCACCTGCGGCTGGGTGCGGAGCGGGTAGATCAGCGCCGTAATCGACAAGATAAGCGCGATGTTGGCGGTGTTCGAGCCGACGACGTTTCCGAGCGCGAGTTCGGGAGAACCGCCCAGGGCTGCTGCAACGCTCGCGGCAAGTTCGGGTGCCGAGGTGCCGAGTGAAACGACCGTCAGGCCGACGACCAGTGAGCTGACGCCCCAGCGCCGCGCCAGACTGCTGGCGTTGTCCACCAGCAAATCGCCACCAAAATAAAGCAGTACAATTCCTGAAACGATTAAAATGATGTCCACACACTCACCTTAACGCAGCGCTCAGGTCGCCCTATACCGGGGTCGACACAAAATACTGTGACCAACACAAAAATCGGTACGGTCGGCTCCTGACGAAAAACTCACCCGCGGCTTTGCTATAGTGACGCTGTGAAGGTGTTTAGAGGAATCTTTTTGCTGTTTTTGACTGTTGTGCTTTCGGTCGCGGCACTTTTGGGCGCGTCGGCGTTCAAGTGGGCGAGCGAACTGCCGCCCGTAGGCGAGATTGAAAAACTCGAGTACACCTCGACCTCGCAACTTTTCGATACCAACGGTCAGCTTATCGGGGAGATTTTACCCGTCGCCGGGGTTGGCGGCCCGACCACCAACCGCACCGTCGTGACCCTCGACCGGGTTGCGCCGCCTGTCTTGTGGGCGATCATCTCGTCGGAAGACGACAGTTTTTTTCAGCATTACGGTTTCGATACACTTGCGCTCTTGAAAGCCACCTACGAAGAGTTTTTAGGCGGCGGCGGGCGCGGCGGCTCGACCTTGACCACGCAGGTTGTGAAAAACACGCTGCTGACCGATATCGCCGACGAACGCTCGCTCGAGCGCAAGGTCAAAGAGATGATGCTCGCGGTGGAACTCGAGCGCCGCCTGACCAAAGCCGAAATCTTGCAGCAGTACCTAAACGTCGTCTACTGGGGCAAAAACTTTTACGGCATTTACGCGGCGGCGCAGGCATACTTCGGCAAAGACCCGCTCGCGCTTACCCTCGCTGAAGGGCTCTATCTGGCGCGCCTGCTGCCCGCCCCCGAATCCAACTACGAAGACTTTACGGCGACCCGGCAGGCGATGAAAAACGTGCTCGCCAACATGGTCGAACTCGGCGTCGTCTCGCAGGCAGCGGCAGACCGGGCGTGGCGGCAACCGCTCGAGCCCACCGGCTGGCGCGTTCGCTACGACGAACAGGGTGAAATCATCGGTCAACCAGAGCGCACCGACGTGCAACCGCGTATCTCGACCACCGTCGCGTCCGACCTCAGCGGCAACGTCGCGTTTGCGGTGCGTAACGAGGTCGAAAAACTCTTTCCCGGTCAGCTCTTTCGCGCCGGGGGCCTGCGTATCTACACCACCATCGACTCGCAGGCGCAAAAAGCCGCCAACCGCGCCGCGCAAAATGAAAACGGCTGGGTTCCCGAAGGCGCACAGATGGCGCTCGTCAGCATCGACCCGAAAACGGGCGGCGTCTTGGCGATGGTCGGCGGGCGGCTCGACACGGCGCAGGGCGGCGACACCTTTAACCGGGCGACGAGCGCAGAGCGGCAACCGGGCAGCTCGTTTAAGCCGATTGTGGTGGCCACCGCGCTCGAGCAGGGTGGTTACACGCAGGCAACCCTGTTGTCCGACACCAAAACGACCTTCGACGACCCCGGTCAAGCCTCCTACACACCGCGTAACCACGACGACACCTTCGACGGCATCAAAACGCTCCGCAGCCACCTCGATAGAAGCCGCAACATCCCGATGGTCAAGCTTGCCGAGGCGGTCACGCCGCAAGCTGTGGTGACGCGCGCGACCCAGCTCGGTTACGACGTGCTGCCTGTTCCCGCGATTGCGCTGGGCTCGTTTGAGGTGACGCCCGAAAACCACGCTGCCGCGCTCGCGGCTTTTGCCAACAAAGGCGTTTACACCGAACCCCACCTGATCGAGCGGGTTACAGACGCCGAGGGCAATGTGCTTTACGAGGCCGAACCGCGCCGCACGAAAGTCTGGAGCGAGACGACCGCGTACCTGATGCTCGACCTGCTCCGGGGCAACGTCACCGACCGCAACCCTTACGGCCTCTCAAACCGCGCGGCAATAGAAGGGCGCTGGGTCGGCGGTAAAACCGGTACGACCAACGACGAGCGCGACATCTGGTTTGTCGGCCTCACGCCCGAATCGGTGTCGGCGGTGTGGATCGGCTACGACGACTCGAAGAGCCTCCCTAAAGCGATGCCCAACGGTGAGCTGATCAATTCGTCCCGGCAGCCCGTCTGGATTTGGAAACAGTTTGCCGAAGAGGCGCTCGCCGGAAAAGCGTCCAGGCCGTGGCCTGCGCCACCTAACATCATGTTTGAAAAGGTCGATCTTTCGACGGGTGTGCCGAGCGCCCAGGGAACACGCGTTGCGTTCGTCCGAGGGACGCAGCCGGGAGCCGGGGGTCAGCAGGTTGCCAGCTACCTCAACATCACGATTCCGGTAGACTCCCGCACCGACAAACGGGCCACGGCGGAGACGCCGCAGGAGTTTCTTGAGTGGCGCGAAATCAGTCCGAGCGAAGTGCAGGGGTTCGCGCGGCCTATCCCCCAAGGTGCGCTCAACATTACCCGAATACCGGGACAAAACGGGCAAGTCCAAAACAGTCGGATTCAGGGCAGTGAACAGCAGAACAGCACCTCACCAGATGCAGCGCTACCCGGTACCTCGAACACGGCAGCCGACGGCAGTACAAACGATGCCGGGACAAACAATGACAGTAGCGTCGGTTGGCTCGACTGGGGTAACTAGAACTTGAGCCTCACTGCAGTCTCCGGAATACAGGTGGGTCACTGGCACGATATAGGGGCACAAACGGGTTGTACAGTCGTACTTTGCCCCGAACCGGGCTGCCTCGCTTCGGGAGATGTACGCGGCAGCGCACCTGGAACACATGAAACGGCGCTTTTAGCCCCTGAAAAGACCGTGCAACAGGTTCAAGCGGTTTTGCTAACCGGAGGAAGCGCGTTTGGGTTGGAGGCTGCGGGTGGCGTGATGCGCTATCTCGAGGAGCGTGGGCAGGGCTTTGCAACTCCATTTGGCGCAGTCCCTATCGTTCCGGCGGCAGCGCTTTTTGATCTCAGCCGAGGCGATCCAAATGTTCGGCCCGACGCGGCAGCAGGCTACCGGGCTTGCGAAGCGGCAACGACCGAACCCGTCTTGCAAGGCCGAGTAGGAGCAGGCGCGGGCGCAAGTTGTGGCAAATATCTGGGATTTGAGCGAGCTGAGGCGAGCGGTCTCGGAAGTGCGTCGGTAAGAGTTAGCGGCGCAGTCGTTGCGGCACTTGCGGTAGCTAACCCGGTCGGTGACATCATCGACCCGGATAGTGGTCAAGTTGTCGCAGGTGTCAGGGGCGAAACGGGGTCTTTTCTCGAGCGCTTTACCCGGGCGCCATTCGACGCCGCAGGCAGCAACACCACGCTCGTCGTGGTTGCGACCGACGCGCCCATCGGCAAGGCCGAAGCTAAAGCCTTAGCAGGCAGCGCCCACGTCGGTATCGCCCGGGTAACGCGGCCCTCGCACACCGTTTCAGACGGGGACACCGCATTTTGCCTGAGCACCGGCACAGGTCCACAAGTCCCTCTGATGCTTCTTTCGGTTGCGGTGCAAGAGGTTGTCGCGGGGGCTATTTTGAGCGGGGTGCGGGCGGCTCAAAGCTGAGTTCGGACGTGGGTAGGCAACGTGTCATGATGAGCTTATGAAGGTCGGCGTTTTAGCTCTGCAAGGAGCATTTCGGGAACACAAACAGGCACTGACGCGGCTCGGCGCAGACGTAACCGAAGTCCGGCTACCGGAGCAGCTCGGCGGCCTTGCCGGTATCGTTGTTCCCGGCGGCGAATCGACGACGATGGTCAAGCTGATGCAGCTTTACGGTTTGGACAGGGCGCTTAAGACCTTTTACGGCGAAGGTGGGGCCGTCTGGGGCACATGTGCCGGAGCGATTGCGACTGCTCGAGACATTACCGGCAGGCCGGAGCAGCCGCGTCTAGACTTGCTCGATATAGAAGTCGCCCGCAACGATTACGGGCGGCAAGTCGCGTCTTTTGAAACCGATCTGGCAGTCGAAGGATTTGCTGAGCCGTTCCGGGCCGTGTTTATCCGCGCACCCCGAATTGTCCGCGTCGGCCCAGGAGTCAAGGTGCTGGCGAGCTATCAAAACGACCCGGTGATGGTCACATATGACCGGTTACTGGCAACGGTGTTTCATCCGGAGCTTTCCGGCGATGACCGGGTTCACGACTATTTTCTAGAACTGGCAGGTAGCTAGGTTTTGCTGAAAAAAGGTTGAGATTATCCCGTGCGCCGCAAGCGCGAAATATCGGCTCACGCCAGGTATGGCCTACTTGTCAGCGTTTTCTCGAGCGCTCGTCACCCCGTTTGCAGTTTCCCGTAACCCGTCTCAGCACGCCCTGCACGTCTTCGCCCCCATCAGTTGCAGCGAGTTCGTCGGTAAGTTTACGCCCGCGCGCCCCGCCCAAAGTCGTGATGCAACGTTTTGAACTGTGACCTCCCCGGAAGATACGCACCTCATCCTTTTTCGTAAGCTGGTAGGTGGACACCTCTCGGTCCCTACGTTTCAGTTCAATGTTTCGACCTGGAAGCCGGCGAGCTTGCCAAACCGAGCTGTTATAGTAGTCGGCGGACGCGCCCTCAGGCGCACGACTACGTTGTAACGAACAGGAGCCTGATGAAATACCACCAATTACCCGCCGGACGCAACGTCCCTGAAGTCTTAAACGCTGTGATTGAAGTCCCGAAAAACAGCTCGAACAAGTACGAATACGACGCCGAGTTCGACATCATGCGGCTCGACCGGGTGCTGTACAGCGCCATGCACTACCCCGGCGATTACGGTTTTATCCCGAGTACGCTTGCCGAAGACGACGACCCCCTAGACGTGGTGGTGCTAATCGGTGCGCCGAGCTTTCCGGGGGTGGTGTTGGACGTGCGCCCGGTCGGGTTTTTGGAGATGACCGACGACAAGGGCCGCGACCAGAAGATTTTGGCTGTGCCCGTCTACGACCCACGTTTCGAGCAGCACAAATCGCTTAAAGATGTCGGCGACCACTACCTTAAAGAAGTCAGCAACTTTTTCGAGGTGTACAAGCAGCTCGAGCACAAAGAGACCCAAATCGAGGACTGGCACGACGTGGACGAAGCGCACACGCTGATTCACGAGTGCATTGAGCGGTACAAAAGCGTCAAAGGCAATATCGAATAAGTACGAACGCTTTCCGGACGAAGACCCCAGACAAAGACCTCGCAAAACGTCGTGAGGTCTTTGGGGCTAGCTTGCGGCCCTCGCCAGCGCCGCCGCCCTGTCCGGTCCAAAGGCGACCTGGCGGCCTCGGTTACTCTCGAGCATAAACGCCTTCAAGCTCTCGCTCTTATAGTCAAACGCGCCGATAATTACGAGCTGCATCCGGTAGTTCGTGTATTTTTGCAAAATCTCGCCCGCCAAGCCCGTTTTCAAATCAAAAAACTCGGCTTTTAGCTGGCTTTTCGTGCAATTGGGAGCAACGCGGCTTGTTCAGCTTTTAGCTGCCTGCTTACGCCCCCCACCTTGTCTTGGACAAAACGGCATGTTCGGCTTGTACCTCCACCGGGCCTGTCCGCAATCTTATCGAAAGTCTCTGGCGCAAGCTCAAGTATCAATAAGACCTCAAGCTTACCTTTGCGAAGACAACCTCTTTTACACCGTTACGCAAATCCTCGCTGCTGTAGGCCGTGACCTCATTATCAATTTCGCAAGTTTTAATGCCGGTTCAAACTAGTCGTGGTGGGGTACTTACTGCCGAGTAGTCCAGCCCAAGCTTCCATAACCTGAGGGTGATGACTAAATACCTTGACGTAGTTGGGGACGTAACCCTTCGCCGCGCGGTTTTGCTCAAACAGCCGGGCTACGCCGCCCTGGGCCTGGTCTTCGGGAACCGTCTCAGTGAACGCCATACTAGGTCTCCTTTGGCTGAATTATGTGCGCGAAGTGCGGGAGAAAGCTAGCCGGAAGATTTAGCTACACAGTAGTGTAACTGTTGTAATCCTACCGCTGAAAGCTCGGTTGACGCGCATAACTCTGTCTGGTCACAGCTTAATCACAATGATTCACTTTGCTGTCCTGAAAACTGCGCTCGAGAGAAGGTACACCAAACGCATAGCGAGGATGCGGGTGCTGGAAGTGCCCGCTTATGCACACTTTTATGCCCGGTTTAGGCGGCCAACCGTACAACCGTAATCTAGATACCGTATTTCGCCGAAGGTCTAACGCTTCCGTAAGTTCTTCTTGCTGGACTACTTGCTGCACCACCGTTGCGAACGGGTTACGAGGCTTTTGCCCAACCGTTTGCATAAGAACAGCGTAAAATGTTTTATGACTGCAACGCCAAATCCACCCGAGGACCTGCTCGCGGCTGCTAAAACTGCCCACCGAAATGCCTACGCCCCCTACTCCGGCTTTCACGTCGGTGCGGCGCTGCGGGCCGAGAGCGGCAAGGTCTACGCGGGCGCAAACATCGAAAACGCGTCCTACGGCCTCGGGCGCTGCGCGGAACAGTCGGCGATTCAGGCCATGGCGTCGGCGGGAGAGCGGCAGTTTAGTGAAATCGTCGTCTACACCACCGCCGCCGAACCTGCGAGTCCTTGCGGGGCGTGCCGCCAGGTTCTGTTCGAATTTGCCGAAGATGCGGCGGTCTATCTGGTTAACGACCGGGGCGTCGTCAGGTCGTGGACGGTTGGGGGTCTTTTGCCCGGCGGCTTTCGGCTTTAGCGAGGCGCGACCGGCAGACCACAAGATCGATTAAAAAAGCTGAGATTAAGAAAAGAATATGGGAGGCGTAAAAGGGGTTTGGTCTCAATCTTGCCTTCCGTCTTCCGCACAACTGAGCTAAGCCGCCTCGAGCCTCCCTAAAGCGCTTCTCACTCCGGCTTGGGTATACTCCGAGAGATGAAACGAGCTCTTATTTTAGTTTGCCTTCTACTCGTAAGCGCAGCGGCGGCGCAACCCGCGCGGCTGGCCGTTCTTGCGTTCGATACCGACGCCGCCGCCGCCCCCTACCGTTTCGGTTTGGCAACCGGCTTGCAGCGCAGCCTCAACGTCATCGATAACCTCTATGTGCCGCCTGTCGGCGATACGCTCATCGTCGCGCAAAATACCGACGCGGCAGAGCTGGACACGACCGTTTTCGCCGAGGCGTTCGGCGTTCAGGCGCTTGTCAGCGGTTTGGTCAGCACCTCGGCGGGTGCGGCCCAAGTCGATATTTTTTTTGCCGAACCGGGTCAGGACACGCGCCGGGTCGCGGTCAGCGGCACGCTGCAAGACCCCGCAGATTTGCTCGGCAAGGTCGTCGATACTGTTGTGCAGGAACTCGCGCTGAACGTCTCCCCCGAAGACCGGGCGGAGCTTGACGCCGTAATCGCGCAAACCCCGGCCCTGAGTGCGCTGGGCGTCGTCGGTGAAGCGGCTTTGGGTCTCGCGGTTGCCGACTCGCCGGAGTTGACACAAGCGGCGGCGGGCGGCTCGAGCTGGGCGCTCTCTGAACGTGCCGAAACACTCGGCGCAGCCGGTCGGGACGCCGAAGCGCTGACGCTCTCGGAGCGGGCGGTTCAGACGGCACCCGAAGACGCTGAAGCGCTCGTCAGCCGGGGCGTCGTGCTGGCAGCGGCGGGGGATATCCCGGCGGCAAGGGAGGCGTTTGCAGCGGCACTTACGGTCAACCCCGCGCACGCCGTCGCCCTGGCGGGACAGGCGCGCCTCTCTGAAAGTCCGGAAGCTGCGCAGCGTGATTTGCGGGCGGCGTTAGCGGCGTATCCGCGTTACGCGGCGGCGTACCTCGAGCTGGCCACCTTGCAGCGTCAAACGGGCAGTCCGCAGACCGCGCTGCAAACGCTCCGCACGGGCGTAAACCGGGTTCCGGATTCGTCGGTTTTGGCAAGCGCGTTCGTCACCGAAGCCGTGCGCGGTGGCAATACTGCCGAAGCTGTGAGTTTTCTCGAGGAGGCGCTCAAAACCCCGAACCCCGAACCGGGCCTGTTCGCCCTCGCGGCGTCGCTCCCTGCCGAGCAGAGCAAGCGGGCGCGCGCTATTTTGCGCCGGGGCCGTGAGGCGTACCCGCAAGACGCAGGTTTGGCGCTCGCCGAAGCCGAAACCCTCGCCAAAAGCGGCGACTACGCGGGCGCCGAACGGGTGCTGAGCGGCGCACAGAGTTTCGCGCCGAACAATCCCGAAGTCGCCAATCAGCTTGCACTCGCGCAGGCCGAGCAGGGTAAAACCGACGACGCTGCTGCGACACTGCAAAACGCCGCACGGCAGAACCCCGAACTGCGAGACCTTTTAGAACGCAACCTCGCAGAGATTTACGTGCAGGCAGGACAAAACCAAGCGGCGGTAGAGACCCTGGGGCCGCTGCTCGAGGCCTCCCCCCAAGACGCGGGCCTCTACACGCTTTACGGCGCGGCGCTGGGCCGTACCGGAGCCTACGACCAGGCGCTCAACGCCCTCGACGAAGCCTTGCGGCTCGCGCCGCAAAACGCTCAGGCCGCGCAGACACGGCAGTTCGTCGCACAGACGCAAAAACTTGCTGAAGGAGCCGATATAAGCCTCGGCGGGGAGGCGGAAAACGCCTTACAAGAGGGTTTGACGGCGCTCGAGCGCAGCGACGTAGCGGCGGCAGAACGCGCGTTCGACCGGGCCGCCGGGCTTTCCCCGGGCGGTCTGCCGAGCTTTTATCAGGGGTATACCCGGCAGCTTCAGGGCGACCTGCGCGGCGCAGTCACAGCGTATGAGACGGCGTTGGAGGACTTTACGGTGCCCGGCCCCGGTCAGGCAACTGTGCTGAACAATGCCGGTTTTGCCTACTTCCGTTTGGGACGGCTTGACAAAGCGGTCGATTTTCTGACGCGGGCCGTCGCTGCCGACCCGGAAAACAGCGGCGCGCAGCTCAACCTGGGGCTGATTTATTACGACCTGGGCCGTTTGAGTGACGCCCGCGCCCCGCTCGAGGCTGCCCTTAAAGGCAATCCCAACCTCGCCCAAACGACCGTCGAGACCGGCGCAGCGGAACCC
Source organism: uncultured Trueperaceae bacterium (assembly GCA_963799485.1). GTDB lineage: Bacteria > Deinococcota > Deinococci > Deinococcales > Trueperaceae > Truepera. The sequence goes on along the minus strand of CAWCXJ010000006.1, from coordinate 609,515 downwards.
GTCCCATTTGGAACGCTCTTGGAGGAGGTTCGGCAGGGCGAATAAGTCAGAACGAACGGCAAAAAACAAGAAATCTTGACAAAGCCTGAATAAGCGCTTTACACGGCGCATCTAGGCTCTGCTAGTGACCCGTCCGGCCCCCGAAGTTGAACGCGAATCAGGCGTTGCCGACGCCGCAGACCGTATAGTAGAGCCTATGCCGCTCGTTTTGGTCGTCGAAGACGAACCGCAAATTGCCGAGATTTTAGAGGGCTACTTGCGGAGCAGCGGTTACCGCACCGAACGCGCCGGAGACGGCGAACGCGCCCTCAGCTTGTTTCGCAGCGCCCACCCCGACCTCATTTTGCTCGACGTGATGCTGCCGCGTTTAGGAGGTTTGGAGGTGCTTAAAACCGTGCGTGCGGAGAGTGCCACGCCGATTATCATGCTGACCGCCCGCACCGAAGAACTCGATAAACTGCTGGCGCTCGAGTTGGGTGCGGACGATTACGTGACCAAACCGTTTCGCCCGCGTGAGGTGATGGCGCGCGTCAAGGCGGTGTTGCGCCGCACGCAGCCCACCGGTCAGAACGTCCTGTTACGGCTCGGGGAACTCGAGCTCGATCCCTTGCAGGCTTCCGTCAGGGTCGGTGACAAAGCCCTCAAACTGACCGCGACCGAGTTCCGGCTTTTACGTCATCTCGCCGCCGCGCCGGGCCGGATTTTCAACCGTACCGAACTCCTGGAGGCCGCACTGCCCGAAAGCGAAGCGTTGGAGCGCGTCATCGACGTTCATCTGCGGAACTTGCGAAGAAAGCTCGAGGCCGCAAACGCTGCCGAGATGCTCCAAACCGTGCGCGGGATGGGCTACCGGCTCAGCGCCGACGACTAGGCCGCTGGACACAAAATAGACCCAAAACCGTGAACCGCCTCGCCACCCGCCTCACCCTGACGATCGTCGGCGTCGCGCTGTTGACGACGCTGCTCGCGCTCTTGCAGGTTTACGTGTCGCAGCGGCAGCTTCAGCAGCTTCCGGCAGAGGTGCGTGACCCGCTCTTGGCGATTACCGACGGGCTCGAGCAGCAGGAGACGCCCGAATCGTTGCGGCCTCAGTTCGAGGCGCTCATCGAGGGCTTAACCCAAAACTTCGAGGAGGTGCAAACCCTCGGCAACCGCTTCAGCCGTTTGCGCGACCAGCTTTTAGTCCTCAGCATCGGCGTCCTGGCTATTCTGAGCGTCGCCGCCGCACTCTTTTTGGCGCGGCGTATCTCGCGGCCGATCACCGCCGTCGCCGAGGCCGCCGCCCGCATCGCCGAGGGCGACCTCTCCGCGCGCGCCGTGCTGCCCGCCTACGCACAGGGCAGCCGCGACGAAACGGGGATGCTCGCCCGGCACTTCGACAAGATGGCGGAGGCTTTGGAAAAGCTCGAGCGTGAACGCCAAGCGCTGATTGCCGACATCGCCCACGAACTCCGCACGCCCTTGACCATCTTGCAAGGCCAGCTCGACGCGATGGGCGACGGCATCGTCCCTTTCGACCGTTCCGAGCTCGCCAAGCTCGACGCGCAGACCGAACTTTTGGCCCGCCTCATCGACGACCTCCGCACGCTGTCGCTTGCCGACGCCAAACGCCTGACTTTGGAGCGCGTCGAAACCGACCTTGTAAGGATCGCCCGGCGCGTGTGCGAGAGCTTCCGGGAAAAGGCGGCGCGGCAGGGGTTGACACTCGCGTTTTACGCCGCGACGCCGCACGCACCCCTACAGGCCGACCCCGACCGGCTCGCCCAGGTGTTGACCAATCTGCTCGAGAACGCCGTGCGCTACACCCCTTCCGGCGGTTGGGTCAGGGTGTCGGTCGCCGCACCCCCCGGCGGCGCGGAGCTGAGCGTCGAGGATTCCGGGCCGGGTCTTTCAGCCGAGGCCCAGGCGCACATCTTCGAGCGGTTTTACCGCGCCGAAACGAGCCGTAGCAGAAGTGGCGGCGGCAGCGGTCTGGGTCTCGCTATCGTTCATACGCTCGTCGAACTGCACGGGGGCCGCGTCGAAGCGCGTAACCGCCCACAAGGGGGCGCGGCGTTTCATGTGACGTTACCAGTTGATCCGCTCCCACTCGCCCGCGCCGGGGCGTAGACCCTCTCCGGCACGCACCGAGTTGGTTCTTTCCGAGAGGTCTCGAGCCTCCCGGGTGCAGTCCGACGCTGCAATAGTGAATAGTGAGACGAAGTCAGCTCTCCCAGAATGTTACGCGCTAGAATCCAAAGAGCTACACGGCGTGAGGAGCGACAACTTTAAGCGACAGTTTTAGGGGATGAAAACACTATGCTGCAAAATTACGGTGCTGAGGTTACTTTAGAGGTTGATGGGCAAACAGTTAGTGCGCGTGAGGGTGAACCGCTGACCGAGGTTTTAGAGCGGTTGCAGTCGGGCGTCGCCCACGTCTGCTATCATCCGGCGCTCGGGCCATTACAAACTTGTGATACCTGTTCGGTCGAGATCAATGGAACCTTGCAACGTGCGTGTGGTATCCCGGTTCAGGCGGGGCTCAGGGTGCAGACGGCAGCGCCCAGGGCCGTCGCCGCGCGGCAAGAGGCGATGCACCGCTTGCTTGGAAACCACGACCTCTACTGCACTATCTGCGACCGTAACAACGGCGACTGCGACGTCCATAACGCGACCAAGCTCTTGGGGCTCGAGAATCAAAAATACCCTTTTACTCCGAAGCCCTACGAGGTAGACAAAAGCAACCCGTTTTATCAGTACGACCCCGACCAGTGCATCCTCTGTGGACGCTGCGTCGAGGCGTGCCAAAATGTCCAGGTCAATGAAACGCTCACCATCGACTGGGAAGCCGAGCACCCGCGCGTTTTGTGGGACGGCGGCGCAGCGATTAACGATTCGTCGTGCGTTTCGTGTGGTCACTGCATTACGGTGTGTCCATGTAACGCACTGATGGAAAAACCGATGATCGGTGAGGCGGGCTACTTTACGGGCCTGCCCCGGAGCGTCCGCGAACCGGCCATCGAACTTGTCAAGTCGGTTGAACCCTACACCGGTTACGCGCCGATTATGGCCTTGTCCGACGCCGAAGCAAAGCTGCGCCATGAAGACGTCAAAAAGACCAAAACGGTCTGCACCTATTGCGGCGTCGGCTGCTCGTTCGACGTTTGGACAAAAGGCCGTAAAATCCTCAAAATCGAGCCACAGCTAGAAGGCCCTGCTAACAGCATCTCGACGTGTGTCAAAGGCAAATTCGGTTGGGATTATGTGAGCAGCGACGAACGCCTCACCACGCCGCTGATCCGTGAAGGGGATAGTTTTCGTGAAGCGAGCTGGGACGAAGCGTTGACGCTCGTAGCCAAACGGCTGTTGGAAACGAAGCAGCAGTACGGCGACGACAGCACCGCGTTTATCGCCTCGTCGAAGTGTACCAACGAAGAGTCATATCTGGTGCAAAAGCTGGCCCGCGCCATTTTCGGCAACAACAACGTCGATAACGATTCGCGCTACTGCCAGGCCCCGGCGACAACCGGGTTATGGCGCACGGTCGGGTACGGCGGCGATTCGGGCACGATCAAGGACATCGAACAGGCCGAGCTGGTCTTTATCGTCGGGTCAAATACTTGCGACGCGCACCCGGTTTTAGCGACGCGAATCAAACGCTCACACAAACTGCACGGGCAAAAGGTCATCGTCGCCGACCTCTTGGAACACGAGATGGCGCGCCGCGCCGACATCTTTATGCGCCCTAATCCCGGTACCGACTTGGTGTGGCTCTCAGCAGTGACCAAGTACATTTTGGACAATGGTTTAGAAGACAAAGCCTTTTTGCGGGAGCGGGTGAACCAACTGGACGAATACCGGGAGAGTCTGGCGGAGTTTACGTTGGAGTACGCCGAAAAAATTACCGGCCTGAGCCAAGAGACGCTCAAGACGGTCGCCGAGGAGATTGCGGCGGCAAAGAGTGCCTGCGGTCTCTGGGCGATGGGCGTCACGCAGCACTACGGCGGCTCGAACACCTCGACGGCGATTTCCAACCTGCTGCTCGTCACCGGCAACTACGGGCGTCCCGGCACCGGCGCGTACCCGCTGCGCGGTCACAACAACGTGCAGGGTTGTAGCGACTTCGGCTCGATGAACAGCTACCTACCGGGCTATCAAAAAGTCAGCGACGACGAGGCGAGGGCACGGTATGAAAAAGCGTGGGGTGCAACCATCCCGAGTGAACCGGGGCTCAACAATTTCCGGATGGTAGACGCGATTCACGACGGACAGCTGCACGCACTCTACGTCGTAGGTGAAGAGCTGGCGCTCGTAGACGGCAACGCCGAACACGTGCAAGAGGCGCTGAGCAAAGTTGACTTTTTAGTCGTGCAGGAAATCTTTATGACCCGCACCGCACAGTTTGCCGATGTGGTGTTGCCGGGTGTACCGTCCTTGGAAAAAGAGGGCACCTTCGTTAACACCGAACGCCGGATTCAGCGACTTTACAAAGCGTTAGACCCCCTCGGCAATTCCAAACCCGACTGGCAAATCCTGACCGAGCTGGCTGCGCACCTGGGCTACAGCTGGGGTTACAAAAACCCGAGCGACATTATGGACGAGGTCGCCAGATTGACGCCGCTTTTTGCCGGGGTCAGCTATCCACGGCTCGAGGGCTACAAGTCGCTCGTGTGGCCCGTCGCTGAAGACGGCACCGACACGCCACTCTTATACGAAACCGAGTTTCACTTTCCTGACGGTAAAGCGCGGCTTTATCCGCTCGAGTGGTTGCGTCCAAGCGAAACGCCTGACGAGGTCTACGATCTGCACCTGAACAACGGGCGCATCTTGGAGCATTTTCATGAAGGCAACATGACCTATAAGAGCGTCGGCCTCACCGCAAAGGTTCCCGATACGTTTGTCGAGGTGTCCGCTCAGCTTGCTGCCGAACGCGAGCTTGATAGTGGCGACTGGGTACAGCTGACCTCGCGGCGCGGCAGTATCGAGTTGCGCGTACTCGTAAGCGACCGGGTAACAGGGCGTGAACTTTACGTACCGCACAATTCGTCCGAGACGCCGGTCAATATACTTACCGCAAGCGTCGTTGACCCCGACAGCGATACCCCGGCATATAAAGAAACGGCGGTCAGGCTTACGGCGCTAGGCCGCCAGGGTGCTCCGCCGCTGCCCGAAACGAACCCGCGTTACGGACAACCGACGCCGAGGCTCGGCGTCGAGGTCGAGCGCAAATGGGCAAGAGACGATTACGTTTTGCCTACGCGCGAACGGCCCGAGGGGGGCGATCTCTGATGGCGAAACCGCTGACCTATACCCCCACGCCGGTTCCGCAAGACACTGCACGAGACGACCTGGAGCGCCTGTTGCAAACGCTGCACGAACGCGGCGTGTTGCGCCTCCTAAACGGTCTTGTCGGACAGTCTGACGGCGTTTTGAGTGTGGCGCTCGGACAGCTCGAGTCTCAAAAAGGTGAAAACGCCTTGGGAACCTTGACGGTATTGCTCAAGGCGCTCACTGAAACCGACGCGGACGCGGCGCAGGCGTTTTTGACCGGCACGCAAAAGGGTCTGGCGGCGGCGCACGAGAGCTTGCACCACGACCCACCTTCGCAGCTCGCACTCCTCGGTAAACTCAACGACCCCGGGGTGCGGCGCGGACTTTACGCGGTGCTGAGTCTACTCGAGGGTTTAGGCAGACATCTGCACGAACAAGCTGCTCAGCTACCCCCGGACCAGCGGTAAACTCCCCTGCCCGCTTGAAATATGCCGTAAAAGACACCGAAACTTTCGGCGCAGGTGATAGGCTAAAGCTCATGAGACGCCCCCGCATCCTCGTCAGCACCTCATCCGTTTTTCGCGCTACCGGACTCCGCCGCACCGACGCTGTAACCGGCCTCAACTACAACGCAGCCGTCGCACAGCTCGGCGGTTTGCCGCTGATGGTCGGCAATTTGGAACCCGAACTTGCCGAAACCTATCTCGAGGACGCAGACGGGCTTTTGCTAACTGGCGGCGTCGATGTCGACCCAGGCTTTTTCGGCGCGGAACCGCACCCCTTGTTGGGCCTCGTCAACCTCGAGCGTGACCGCTTTGAGATGGCACTTTATCACGCGGCAAGGGCCAAAGGGGTGCCGGTCTTGGGGGTTTGCCGCGGGCATCAGCTTATCAGCGTGGCAGCGGGCGGCAGCTTGCACCAACATGTTCCGGCGCTCCCCAATACCATTCAGCACGAACAGTTAGAGATTGGCGGCGCGCCCTCGCACGGGGTAGCGCTCGAGCCCGGTTCAGCCCTGGCCCACGCCTTCGGCGCAGAACGCGTCCGCACGAACTCGTACCATCACCAGGCGGTCGCCAACCCGGGACAAGGTCTTAAAGTGGTCGGGCGAAGCGCGGACGGCCTCACCGAAGCTATCGAAAACACCGACGGCTCGTTCGTGCTGGGTGTGCAGTGGCATCCGGAGATGAGCTTTCAGGCGCAACCCGAGCAAATCGCACCTTTTGCGGCGTTCATGCAGGCGGTTGAAGACGTTTCGCTCGTCCACGCCTAGCAGTTGAGACGTACCAACACGCTCATAGAAGCGCGCACCGATTCGGCTTAAACTGTCTTTTATGGACGACCGACACAACCCCGAAGATTTCGACGGCGACACCTACAACGAACTGGGCGACGAACTGGGCGACGACGAACTGCTCGAGGAAGACACCGAGCTCTACCAAGACGAGCTCGAGCAATTAGACCGGCTAGACGACGAACCCGAATAGTGCGTTTCTTTTAAGCCGACATGCGGCCTAAAGCACTTTTCGGCACGGTCGTGATTGCCGGTGTCGGACTTATCGGCGGTTCCGTCGGGCTCGGCACGCGGCAGCGGTTTTTAGCCGACAAGGTTATCGGGTTCGACTATGACCCGAGGGCGCTCGAGGCCGCCCGCGGCCTGGGTGTTATCGACGAAGCGCAACTCCACCCCGGTGCGTGGCTGGCAGAGGCCGACCTTATCGTCTTGGCCTCCCCTGCCGGAACGCTCGTATCATCGGCGCGTGAACTCGCCCATTTTACGGGGCCTGACACCATCTTTACCGACGTCGGCAGTATCAAAGGCGCGGTCTGCGCCGACCTCGCTCATTTACGCTTTGTCGGCGGGCATCCAATGGCGGGGAGTGAACGCGTCGGGGTGCTTTACGCGGACGCCGCCTTGCTGGAAAACGCCGTCTGGGTCTTGACGCCGGACACCCACACCGACGCCGAAGCGCTGGCGCGCGTCCGTACCTATGTCGAACAGCTCGGTGCCGTACCGCTGACGGCCTCGCCCGAACAGCACGACCGCCTCGTCGCCGCCGTAAGTCACTTGCCCTACCTGAGCGCGGTCGCGCTGACCGAACTCGCCGCGCAAGACGAAAACCGCGACCTGATGATGCTCTTAGCGGCGGGCGGTTTCCGCGACCTGACCCGCGTCGCCTCGGGCAGTCCCCGGATGAGCCGCGACATGGTGGTCGGCAACAAAGAGGCGCTTCGGGGGGCGCTGGCTTTTTTTCGGAAACACTTGGATGAACTCGAGGCGCTCTTAGAGCACCCCGACACGATGCTGGGGCGCGTCGAAGCCGCCAAACGCGCCCGCGACGCCTTCCCCATCGTCAAACGCAGCCTCCTCCCGGCCCGCTTTGAAGTCGTTATCGCGGTGCCCGACCGACCCGGCGAATTGGCCCGAATCACGCACGCGCTAGGCGAAGCCGAGGTCAACGTCAAGGACATCGAAGTTTTATCCATCCGCGAAGCCGGGGGGGCGCTCCGGTTGGCGTTCGACAGTGAAGAGGGACTCAGAGAGGGAACGCGGGCGCTGACCGCTGCCGGCTACGAAGCGCGGGGACGGGGCTAAACATGGGAGTAAACCGAATATTTTTAGTTCGGCACGGTGAAAATCAGGCGAACTTGACCAAAGAGTTTTCGCACCGGTTGGTGGATTATCCGCTCACCGTAAAAGGCAGGCTTCAGGCCGTACAGACAGCCGAGCATTTACGCACGTTTCCGGTTACGCAGGTCTTCAGCTCACCCTTGAAGCGGGCCTATGAGACGGCAGAGATTATCGCCGCAAAAGTTGGTGGCGAAGTGAGCGTGCTCGAGCATTTCCGCGAACTCGATGTCGGCAGCTTAGAAACGCAACCCCCGAGCGCCGCCACCTGGAAACAACACGACGCCATCGTCTGGGCGTGGGCCGAGGGAGACCACGAAGCCCGGTTTCCGGAGGGCGAAAACTACCTTGAACTCGTCCGCCGAGTACGCCGAGGCTACGAGACGATGTGCCGTAACCGTGACGGCGAAACGCTCGTACTTGTCGCGCACGGCGGCAGCTTATCGCTCCCGCTTCTGAGCCTTATCCCCGAGCTAGACCGGGAACTGCTCCAGCGCACGGCTCACCATAACTGCGCGGTGGGCGAACTTACAGCTTCGTTGGAGGACGGTAGGCTGCACTTAGAACTCGAGCGCTGGGCCTCGGCAGAACACCTTTACGGTAAGGCGGCGGCGTTCGTCGCAGGCACACCGGCTGAAGGAGATCTCGCGTGACCGTGTCCCCTTCACCCTCGTCTCGCCCGGAACTCTTCGACGCGGCGGTCAACAAGGCGCTCACCTACGCGCTACGTTTGGGCTTGCCACTCGACAACCGGGACAAGTTGAGAGGGGGCCTCGAGCTGTGGTACCTAAAAACCCGCTTCGCCTACCGCGTCCCGCTGGAAACCGTTTTGGAAACGCTAGCAGGTGTGCCCCGAGCCGAAAAGCTAGAGGATTATAGCTGGCACGGCGGACAGAGCGGACACTGGACACATAAAGACTCGCAGGACAGCTCGAGGCCATCCTGCGAACCAGTAGACTACTGAAACAGCGCGAGCGACTTTAAGAAAACCTGGGTGACACCGTAAAGCAGTGGCACGCCGACCACCGCCCAAGCGAGAATCAGGCGCGCGGTAGGCGTACCTTCGAAATCTTCTTGGCTCGGTTCGGGTTGTACAGTGACTTTTTTCGCCATAGTTATCCGCCTCCTAAGCGTCGCCCGCGGCGGCAACCGCCGACGCTTTCGGGGTTGCCGCCATCTTGGGTTCCTGAACGTGAAAACGCGAATCGACCTCGCGCACTAACAGGTTGCAGATAAAACCGACGACGAGCAGCCCCGCCATGATGTACATCGTCACCGAGTACGCCTGCGCTGCCGGAACGCCGCTGTTAATCTGGCCTTGCCGGATGTAGTTGATCAGCACCGGCCCGACCACCGCTGCGACCGACCAGGCGAGCAGCAAGCGCCCGTGAATCGCGCCGACTTGCAACGTGCCGAAAAGGTCGCGCAAATAGGCGGGAATCGTCGCAAAACCGCCGCCGTACATCGTCAGGATGACGCAAAAGCTGGCGACGAATAAAAACACATTGCCCTGGTTGCCGAACGTCGGAACGAGAAAGTAAAGGATTGCGCCGAGGACGAAAAAGATGCTGTAGGTGTTTTTGCGCCCGATATAGTCCGAGACCGACGCCCAGAAAAAGCGCCCCGCCATGTTGAACAGGCTGAGGAGCCCGACAAAACCGGCGGCGGCGGCGGCTGTCACCGCCGCCGCTTGACCTACTGAAGCGGTGGAAAACATCTCTTGAATCATCACCGAGGCTTGCCCGAGTACGCCGATACCGGCAGTAACGTTGAGGCTAAGAACCGCGAAAAGCAGCCAGAATTGCGGGGTGCGAACGGCAGTGTCGGCGTCTACATTGGCGTTGGTTACAAGTTTTTTGCTCGCGGTGGGCGCAACGTAACCCGCAGGTTTCCAGTTTGCCGGGGGTACGCGCACGGTAAACACACCGAACATCATAAAAACGAAGTAGATGATGCCCATCGTAAAGAGCGTCGGTGCAACGCCGACCGAGGTTGCAGTAGAAAAGCGGTTCATCAGCGCGACCGAGAGGGGCGAAGCGATCATCGCGCCGCCACCGAAACCCATAATCGCCATGCCCGTGGCAAGGCCCGGCCTATCGGGAAACCACTTGATAAGCGTCGAAACCGGCGAGATGTAGCCGAGCCCCAGTCCGATACCGCCCAGCACCCCATTACCGAGATAGACGAGCCAGATGTTATGGATAGACACACCATACGCCGCGACCAGAAAGCCGCCGCCGAAACAGCAGGCGGAGACGAACATCGCCATCCGCGGGCCGACGCGCTCGAGCCACTTCCCAAAAACCGCCGCCGACGCACCCAGCACCGCCAGCGCTATCGTAAAAATCCAGCCGATGGTGGCTAAGCTCCAGTCTCCCGGCGCAGTCTCGCCGACGCCCAAAAGTCGCGACATCGGCTCATTGAAGACGCTGTAGGCGTAAATCTGCCCGATAGACAGATGCACGGCGAGCGCCGCAGGCGGCACCAGCCAACGGCTGAACCCCGGTTTAGCGACCGAACGGTCACGGCTCAAAAAAGACATGCGAACTCCCTTGTAGGCCTTCTGAAAATTGGTTAAGCGTCCCTAGTATAGCTGTTTTGTAAAGCGAAAACCTAGCAGAATACCGAAATCCCGACCAGCAAAAAGCCTGGACACAAACTACTCTGCGGCCCAGGCTTGGACATTTAGATCAAGAGGCTGGCATCAGGCATACGCAGGCGCAGGGCGGCCCTGCTCGACCTCTTGGGCCTCCTCGGATTTGCCCTTCTGATACTCGGGATCGAACTTGCCTTTATACTGCGTCGGCGCAAGCGTAATCACGACGTATTTAGAGACCGGCGTGTTGCTCTTTTCCGCGACGCTGCCAATCGGCACCAGGACGTTCGTCTCGGGAAAATACGTTGCGGCGCAGCGGCTCGGAATCGGATACGGCACCGCAATAAACCGCTCGGCAACGCGCGTTTCACCGTTGAAGTGGCTTGTCAAGTCGAGCACGTCGCCTTCATCAATCCCGGCTTCCGCCATGTCGCCCGGGTTCAGCATAATCACGCGGCGTTCGTTTTTGATGCCTCGGTAGCGATCGTCGAGGCCGTAAACGACCGTGTTGAACTGGTCGTGCGTGCGAATCGACATCATCACGAACTGACCGTCTTCAAGCGGGCGCTCGGGAATCTGGTGAACCGTAAACTTGGCCTTTTCGGTATCGGTGGTAAAGACGCCTTCACGGGGGCCGTTCGGCAGGTAAAACCCGGCACCGCGCACTTTTTCATTGTAGTTTTCACATCCGGGAATAACCCTCGAGATGTGCGCCCGAATCCGGTTGTAATCGTCTTTAAGCGTGTCCCAGTTGACCGTCGAGCGGCCCCTGAGCGTCGCTTCGGCAATCCCGGCGATGATGGCGACTTCACTTTTAAGCTCGTCCGAAGCCGGTTTAAGCATCCCTTGCGAATCGTGAACGACGCCCATCGAGTTTTCTACGGTAACAAACTGTGGCCCCGACGCCTGTTCATCGGCTTCAGTGCGGCCCAGACACGGCAAGATGAGCGCTTCTTTGCCGTGAACGAGGTGCGCCCGGTTGAGTTTCGTCGAGATGTGCGCCGTCAGCGTACAGTTTTGCAGCGCCTCGGCGGTGTATTCGGTGTCGGGCGTCGCGGACAAGAAGTTCCCGCCGAGCGCTAAAAAGACCTTCGCTTTGCCCTCGTGCATCGCTTTAATGGCCTCAACGGTGTCGTAGCCGTGCTCGCGCGGCGGGTCGAAGTTGAACTCACGCTGTAGCGCGTCCAAAAAGGATGCTTGCGGACGCTCCCACACCCCCATCGTCCGGTCGCCCTGGACGTTCGAGTGACCGCGTACCGGGCAGGTGCCTGCGCCGGGTTTGCCGACGCTGCCTTTTAAGAGGAGCAGGTTGACGATTTCCTGAATGCTGCTTACCGCGTTCGTGTGCTGCGTTAAGCCCATCGCCCAGCAGATGATGATGCGCTCACTGGCCATCACCATTTCGGCGACTTCGCGGAGTTGCGACCGACCGATACCCGATTCGAAAACGATTTTGTCCCAGTCTTCAGCGCGCAGGTCTTTGACGAACGCGTCGAAGCCTTCGGTCTTTTCTTTGATGAATGTGTGATCGAACACCTCGCCGGGGCGTTTGTCCTCTTCTTCCAAAAGCTCTTTCATCACGCCTTTAAGGAGCGGGACGTCGCCGCCGATACGCACCGGGACGAACAAGTCGGCGAGGTGCGCCTCTTGACGCAGCGCTTTGGTCGGATGCAGATAGTCTTGCGGGTTTTTGAAGTTTAAGAGCCCGGCTTCAGGCAGTGGGTTAATCGCGATGAGTTTGGCACCGTTGCGTTTACCGCGCGCCAAAGCGCTCATCATCCGGGGGTGGTTGGTACCGGGGTTTTGACCGATGATGATAAACAAGTCGGTGTAGTAAAAATCCTCTAAGGTCACCGAGCCCTTGCCGAGGCCGAGCGTTTCGGTGAGCGCCGTACCCGAAGACTCATGACACATATTCGAGCAGTCGGGCATGTTGTTGGTTCCGTACTGCCTTACAAAAAGCTGGTACAAAAACGCCGCCTCGTTGCTCGCGCGCCCGGAGGTGTAGAAGACGGCCTCATCAGGCGACGACAACGCGTTTAGTTCAGTGCCGAGTTTGGCAAACGCTTCTAGCCAGCCGATGGGTTCGTAGTGTGTGCCGCCTTCGCGCAAAATCAGCGGTTCGGTCAAACGGCCCTGATGGTTGAGCCAGTAGTCCGAACGCTCCGACAGTTCAGCGACCGAGTGCTTTTTGAAAAACTCCGGCGTGACGCGCCGCGTGGTGCCTTCGTCGAGAACGGCTTTTGCGCCGTTTTCGCAAAACTCGGCGACCGAGCGCTCTTCGTCCGGGTCGGGCCACGCACACGAGGTGCAGTCGAAACCGTCTTTTTGGTTCATGGTTAAAAGCAGTTTTGCGCCGCGAACCGGGCCGGTCTCACGCATGGCGTATTCCATGCTCGACATTACGGCGGGCAACCCGGCAGCCGTCGTTTTACGCTTCGTGACTTTGAGGCCGGTAAACTCAGGGGGTGGCTGCGCGTAAATTCCTGTTTCGTCGCTCGAGTCCTCACTGTCGGGGTGCTCGTTTGTGGTGTCCTCGAGTCCCTTTTTAGCTTCGTAATGGTCGGGCGCGCGCTCGGGCGAACCCTGCTCTGCAGACGGGCTGACCCTTGCGCCTTCGACGGTTTTATCCTCAACGTCCACTGTGTCCCCTTTTTTTTCAACGTCCACTGTGTCCCCTTCAGCGCGCCTGTGCGCTGCTGTGAATGCGTTCGTTACGGCGCTCGTCGCCGCCCAAGTCGATTCTAGCCTCTCCGCTATAGATGTTAAACCGTGCGCCGCGTAAAAAACCAATCAAGCTCAGGTTGAAGTTCTGCGCGACTGCAACCGCGAGACTGCTCGGCGCAGACACCGCGCAAACGAGCGGTACGCCTGCCGTCAGCGATTTTTGCAACAGCTCGAAGCTGGCGCGTCCGCTGAGTAAAACGATGTGTTCACGAAGTGGCAGCAGGCCTTCTAAAAGCGCCCAGCCGACGAGTTTGTCGAGCGCGTTATGTCGCCCGACGTCTTCACGCAGCGCCAACAGCTCACCGGTTTTGCTAAACAGCGCCGCCGCGTGCAGGCCACCGGTTGCGTCGAACAAGCCTTGTGCCTGACGCAGTTTGTCCGGGAGTGACGTAATCACCTCCGGCTTCACCGTAAACGTCGGGTCGGGCAGTGGGCACGCTTGCAACTCCAAACTCTCCAAACTCGCCTTGCCGCAAACGCCGCACGCCGAGGTGGTGGTAAAGTGCCGCTCGAGCCGCCCCACATCGGGCATCGCGCCGCGCAGCGTTACGTTTACGGTGTTGTAGCGCTGCTCGGCCTCGGTGCAGTACGACATCCGCACGATGTCTTCGCGGCTTTTGACGATACCCTCACCGTACAAAAACCCGGCGGCTAACTCGAAATCCGTCCCCGGCGTCCGCATCGTCACGGCAACATTTTGGACGACGTTTTGCCGCCGACTGCCGGCAAGCAACCGAATTTCCAGAGGTTCTTCGGTCGCCAAGGTGTCGCCCCGGCGTTTGACCTGCGCCCCATCGACCGTAACGACGTTGACTTTGCGTTTACTTTTGGGCCGAGCCGGGCCGTCTAGCATTTACGTTCCTTCCTTGTACCTTTTTCCTGCGTACCTTTTATCTGCATCTCTTGGCGTGTTGCTGCCTAAGGACACCCGAGAAGATGTCGGTGTTTAGCGTGTCCTTATTCTACAGGGCGAGACCGGGGACGTACTGTGTTGTTATGTACTAGTCCATACGACCCTAACTGTTGCTGGGAACAACAACCCGTAATAGGGCAAGTGAGTGGGGCTCGAGCGAAAAACTCCAGCAACTCGGTTGGGCGCATTCTCGCCAAGTGTCGGCTGGTGTCCCGACCTGACCCCACAGATTAGGTAGCCTTGACCTTACGTGAGCGCTTCTTCCCTTATTGACAGCTACGGCCGCGTTATCCGCGACCTCAGAATCAGTGTGACGCCGCGCTGCAACTTTCGCTGCAGCTACTGCGACCCACTCGGTATGGGGTACAAAGACCCGCTCGGAACGGTCAGTGTTGCAGATGTGAGACATGTAATCGACGCCGCTGTAGGTTTGGGCCTGAGTTCGATACGCTTTACCGGCGGTGAACCACTTTTACGTAAAGAACTTCCTGAGATGATTGCCTATGCGCGCACTGCGGGTGTCGAAGACGTAGCCATTACCACGAACGCGACGCTCTTAAAGCGCCGCTTGCCTGAACTCTTAGACGCCGGACTCAGGCGCGTCAATATCTCGCTCGACGCGGTAGACGAGACCGTTTTTAAGCAAGCAACGGGTGGCGGCAGCAGCAAACCCGTATGGGAGAGCATCTACGAACTGCTCGAGCTGGGGTTGCACCCGGTCAAAATCAACGCCGTGGTGATGCGCGGCGTCAACGATTCTGAAATCACCCGGCTCGCCGCTCTGACCGAGACGCTGCCACTACATGTGCGTTTTATCGAGTACATGCATCTAAATAACGCCGACAGTGAGCGTTACAAAGAGAGCTTTGTACCGGGCCGGGAAATTCGGGCGAAGGTCGAGGAAGCGTTCGGCGCTTTGGAAACAGTTCCCACCGACCCGAGCGCTCCCGCACGCCTTTTCAAGATACCGGGCTGGTTGGGCGCGGTCGGTTTTATCAACCCGGTTTCAGAACCGTTTTGCGGGGCGTGCAGCCGGATGCGGCTGACCTCGGACGCCAAGCTGCGCCCGTGCCTCCTCAACGACCGCGAGTTCGACCTGCGGCCCGCTTTGCTCCACGACGAACCGATTAAAGCGGTTCAGGAGATGTTTTTGGTCGCGGCGCACCGTAAAGTCGCTTCAGGCATCACGACGCCGACGCAGCGTGAGCGGACGATGGTTGCTATCGGCGGGTGAGCATATTTCGTATAGTTGGATCTGCATAACAGCACCAATCGGCGTACCTGAAATTTTTGTAGAACGATTGCTTATTGCCCCGTAGTAAGGCCAACGCCTTAAGCTCAGCGGTTCGGGATCTCCAATGTTGCGGTTTTCCATAGCCTAACTCCTTTTTGCGTTTTGAATAAAACGTTTACCGTGATCGATGGTGGGGCAAACCTGGCTGCTCTGTTAGAGGACTGAATGAAGCTTATGAGGCCCCCATTATTAGGTGAGTTTACTCACCAGCAGGTAAAAGATGCTGTAGAGGTTAACTCCCTTGTTTTGGTAAGAGTTAGAGGCAAGGCAGAACCTGTAAAAATATATGAGTTAGCAAGCCTTAAATAACCTCGAGTGCTAGTAGAAAAGGGGTAAAAGATGAGAGAAGATAGGTCATGCGAGCCGTTGATCTTCTCTCAAAGCATAATGTAACAGACCTTTTCACAATCGTATATGTCCTGATAGACGACTATCTACAAGCCTCAGAACGCTTAGGACGCTTCAAGTTGCCTAAAAAGCGCCAACAAAAATCCAGCTACGCCGAGTTGCTCACCATTGTTCTGGTCGGCGAGATACTTCAGCAGAAAAATCAAGGCTTGTGGTACTTGCTGGTGCAGCGTGAATACGGCGCTTTGTTCCCCGACCTGCCTCATATCACACGTTTTTACCGAGTGAGCCGTAACTTCGAACGCATCTATGCGGACTT
This sequence comes from uncultured Trueperaceae bacterium, assembly GCA_963799485.1. Taxonomy (GTDB): domain Bacteria; phylum Deinococcota; class Deinococci; order Deinococcales; family Trueperaceae; genus Truepera. The sequence continues at coordinate 593,439 of CAWCXJ010000006.1, read as the reverse complement.
AGCTATGCTGATTGCTCAGCATGATGGGGTGTAGCTGGTCGACTCCAAGCCGCTGCCTATCTGCAAGGGTGTTCGCTACCCAAGACCAAGAAGGATGACCGAAGCTACCTCTGGACGCGGTGGGGCAACCAAACGCTTCTACGGCTTTAAACTTCACGCCGTTTGCACGGGTCAGGGTGCTAGCTGTCGTTTTGCCATCGTGCCAGCCAATGAAAGTGATGTCACCGTGGGCAAGTGCCTCTTGGACGCTTCTGGCGATGACCTAAACAGCAGCATCGGCGACAAAGGCTATCGGGGTTTAGGCATCTACACCCCACCCAAGCAAAACGCCAAAGAACCCGGCTGCTGGTGTGACTTCTTCGCTCGTGCCAGAAAGTCTGTCGAGGCTGTTTTCTCCTCACTCGCAAGATGTCGCAATATTGCCTTGCAACAGCTCAACTCTTTTTGGAGCATTCGTGCCAGTGTCTGCCGCAAAGTCGCGGCTCACAACCTCATCCTGTTTCTGTTCGACTAGCACCCGAGGTTAATAACTGCCTGATTTTTATGATTGACTAAAAAAAGTGAGCAGGATTATGGAACAACACGAATACTTATTTTACGGAGGATGTGGCAGTGAAAAGTAAAACATATCGGGCTGGGGAGTTAATTGGCGACAGCACATCTTAGAATCCGGCATTCAAAAAGCTATAAAAAGGCTGTCAAGGCTGCCGAGTTTACGAAACATGGCAGTGTGCATGCGCTTAGACACTCGTTCGCAACTCACCTTTTAGAAGACGGATACGACATTAGCAGTACGAAGTTCGAGGCGAATGCCGTACGGTGCAGGAGCTTCTGGGTTACAAAGACGTAAAAACTACCATGATTTATACGCATGTGCTGAATCGGGGTGACAAGGGGGAGAGGAGTCTTTTAGATAGCGCCTAGGCGCTTCTATGACAAAGTAACTTTTCTGCGAGCGACTCGAGTAGCCCCTTATGACCGCCCAGCTAAAGCGTTTCGGGCGCGATATCAAAAACCGCCAGTTCTGCCGGACAGTTCAGGCGCACGGGTAAAAGACTGACGCCCAGCCCCCGGACGACGTAGCCTTTACCGAAACGTCGGTCGGGCGGAGCTACCCAGCCCTGCAGGTAACGCTCGCCGTAAGACGACGAGGTAACGGGCGCTCCGATAAAAGGCAACCGCACCTGTCCGCCGTGCGTATGTCCGGCTAACGTCAGGTCGACGTGCAGGGTCATCTGCGGAAAGTAATCGGGTTGGTGGCAGAGTAACAGCGTCGCCGCGTGCTCCCGGAGCCTTACCGAGCGCTGCTGTAAGGTCCGGTTTCCGGTGCTGTAATCGTCAACAGCAGCCAGGTACAAATCGTCTCTGAGCGGCGTTCCCCGGTTGACGAGCAAGGTAATTCCGGCTTCGGCGAGGGCGTCCTCGAGCCTCCCTACGCCGTACTTAAAACGGTTGCGGTCGTGGTTACCCAAACACGCCCACACCCCGAGCGGCGCACTGAGCCCTGAAAGCGCCGCCGTCAAAGGTTCCAAAGGCCGTTCCAGCCAGCGGTCGACGGTATCGCCGGTCAACACGATCAGGTCGCCTTTTTGTGCCTGCGCCTGTGCGACCCACGCCGCCACCGAGCCCTCGTGCAGATAGGGGCCGTAGTGAAGGTCACTCAGCTGCACCACCCGAACAGCCTCTTTAAGCTTGGGTAAGCTCAGGCGGTGACGCGTCACCTCGGCGTGGTAGACGTTGCCTGCAATACGTCCTGCAAAAAGGGCGGCTCCCCCGGTCAGGAGATAACCTAAAAAGGCGCGGCGGGACATACGCTCCATCTCTCCAGCATACTTGCCCGTACAGAGCGTAAAGCTCCTTTCAGACACAAGCTGAAAAACGTGTAGAGGGGCGAAGAGAAGCCGTTTACGTCAACGCCGCCGCAAGGCTTAACAGCCGCGCGACGGTATGTTTGAACTGAGCTAGATTTAAGGGTTTGCTAAAAAAGCCGCTGACGCCCAGGTCCGCCAAGGGAGGCGCAACGGTGGCACCGCTGATTACGAGTTTGGGCAGGTCTTCGCGGAAGCTTAAGGCGCGGAGCAGCTCGAGCCCGTCCATCACCGGCATATCGACGTCGGTAACGAGGAGTGCGACTTCGGGAGACGTAGCAAGGCTGGCTAAGGCGGCCCGACCGTCGGGAGCCTCGAGGACGTGGTGCCCTTCACTCGTTAGGATGCTCCTAAGCAAAAAGCGCATGGTGGGATGGTCGTCGACGATAAGGATAGTTGCCACACTCCCAAGGTAGCGCGGCGGGTCTTACAACTCTCTTACGGCGGTTGAAGACATCTTTAGCGTTTTCCTGCGCGGTCGACACCGCTGTTATCTCAGGTGCGTGCCGGTTGGTAAACCTCAAATAGAGAGTTGCCGACCGGACACTACCTGCTACTAATCTCGTCTAAAGAGGGCCGCCATCCCCTGACCACCCCCGACGCACATCGAGATAACGCCGTAGTGGGCGTCCCGGCGGGCCATTTCCGCGAACAAATCGGCAGCGATACGTGCGCCGGTTGCGCCGAGCGGGTGTCCGATGGCGATAGCGCCACCGTTGACGTTGAGCTTGTCGTCGGGAATCTCGAGTTCCTGCTGGCTGTAAAAACACTGACTGGCGAACGCCTCGTTGATTTCGAAGAGGTCGATATCCGAAACCTGCAGGCCGACCTTAGCCAAGAGCTTGCGAATTGCCGGAACCGGGCCGACGCCCATGATTTCCGGATCGACGCCGACGACCGCCGCCTGCACGAGCGTCGCCAACGGTTTGAGGCCGAGAGCCTGCGCCCTTTCTTCGGTCATCACGACGGTCATCGCCGCGCCGTCGTTTAAGGGGCTCGAGTTTCCTGCCGTTACCGTCGCCGCGTCATCGTCGGCAAACACCGTTTTAAGCCCCGCCAACCGCTCTAGCGTCGTGTCGGCGCGGGGGCCTTCGTCACGTTTTACGGTGACTTCATGCCACTCCCCCGCCTCGTCTTTGACCCGAACCGGCACCGGCACGACCTGCGCGTCGAAACGTCCGGCTTTCTGCGCCGCCACCGCCTTCTGGTGTGACCGGAGCGCAAACGTGTCCTGCGCTTCACGGCTGACGCCGAACTTCCGGGCGACCGCTTCAGCCGTCTGTCCCATCGTGTGGTATGCCCCCGGCAAGCGTTTATAGAGCGCCTTGTTAATGGACATCGTGTGCCCACCCATCGGCACACGTGAGGTACAGTCCACGCCGCCCGCAAAGACGACCTCGCACATCCCCGCCGCGACCGCCTGCGAGCCCTGCACCATCGTCTGTAGGCCCGACGCGCAAAAGCGGTTGATGGTCGCGCCCGCTACCGTGTCCGGAAACCCGGCGATTTGTAGGGCAATCCGCGCCAGGTTGTAGCCCGCTTCGCCTTCAGGGTGCGCGTTGCCCAGCAGCACGTCGTCGATGTGCGCCGCGCCTAGCCCGGCCGTGCGTGCCAGCGCTTCTTTAAGGATAAAGCCGCCGAGGTCGTCAGGGCGGGTGTCTTTTAGCATCCCCTTGTGCGCCCGTCCGACAGGCGTGCGGAGGGCCGTTACAAATACCGCGTTGTTTGTCATAGGGAAACTATAACGCGCGAGCAGAATGTGTTTTGTGGGGCGTGACGAAACTCGTCGCGGTTACGTGGGGTAAAAGATGGGAAAAGGGCGTAATACCGATTGATAAATCCACGGGTCAAGTATTAGGCTTTCCAGAGCGGTCGTCTGAAAAGGGCGTGCTTGCACTTGGATGAACTTGATTTGCCCATAACTTCTGCTGTCTCTTTCGCTTTGCTCGTGCCTTCCCTGGTACCACTTTGGCTCTGAATAGTATCTACCTGTCCAGAACGATCAAACATAGCGCACATCATGTCTGCTTTGCGTTCGGCCTTTGCCCGTGTTTAGACGTGGGTTCAGGCGTGTGTTCAGGCGCAGCTGGGGTGCGAAACCGACTTTAAGAAGACCAGCAGGGAATTGTCGGCGGTCAGCTCGAGCCACATCACCTCCAAGGCAGCACCGGGAACCTCGCTCAGCTCGAGCGCGCACCGCCGATGATAAAGTTCAGCCACGTCGCAGGCGAGGTCCAGGAGTGAACCGGAGGCAGGCCGCTCAGGGTCGCGTAAAAGCCCGCCGTCTGTCCACCAGACCCAGCAGCTCTCGACCAGATTCTCGCCGACGGGCTCGAGCCGCCCCGGACGCCCGCAAAAGCTCACACGTTTGGGCGTGACCGGAAAAGTACTGGCGGCTTCAGGCACGGTGCCAGCTTACCGCGCCTACGTCTGAAAAACGTTTGGGAATACACATCTCCGCTCAGGCAGCCCAGAGAACACTAGCCGCGCAGCTTTTGCAGCTTGAAGGTGCTAAATAGATAACTGTAGCCCGCGCTCAGCAAACAGGCGTCGGCTCTGGGGTTGAGGCCGTGTTCAGCGCCGAGCAGCCAGGCAAAACTCTCGACTTCTCGGCCCAGCTGCGTTTCCAACACGCGTTTGGACACGCCGATTTCACGCACCATCAGCGCGTCAGGCGAGTCGGGAGTCAGTTCGGTGTGCGTCAGGGTATGGCTGACGATAACGTGATTTCGGCCCAGATGACGCACTTCATCCCACGAAAGCGTAAGGCGTTCGCCCTCGTACTCACCGGGAACGGTGCCGATGTAGTGCGCGTCCGCGTAGGCGACCTGCGCGGCGGGTGGTACCGCTAAAAAGTGCGGGATGATAAAAAACCAGCCGGTAAGCCCGTAGCGCTCCAGCAGCGGCAAGATAACGTCGAAGTGGTTGCGCGTCCCTTCGAAAAAGCAGAGGAGCAGGGGCGGTTTTTCTTTGTGCCAGCGTCCGGTTGCAAAAACCCGGGTCAGGTCGGCCTCGGTTGCCGAAGAAAAATGCTCGGCGTACCAGCTTAACAGCCGCTCGTAGTAGGCGGCGTTCGCGCGCGGCGTGTTGTGAAAGTTGACGACGCGGAGGTAGCTGCCGCGCCGAAAATGGGTGACGAGTTCGGCAAACGACGCTTCGAACGGTTTAGGAAGCGTAAGGGGCGGGTCTTCTTCGCAGGGCGGTGGCGGTAAAGCCAGCGGAGCCGGGGCAGGCTCCAGTGTCGGACTAAACAAACCCTGCGCGAGGGTTTCGACGAAGCGCCGCAGCTCGAGCACCGTCGGTTCAGGATTACGGGCCAAAAACGCCGCAAAAAGTGCTTCGGCAGCGTCGGCGAGTCTGGTTCCGGCAGCGTCTGGCGTAAAACTCACCGAGTTTTCCAGCGCCTCCAACCCCAGATACATCGGCACGCCTTCAAAGCGCAGGTCGCGGCGGGCACACACCTTAAGCAGCGTTTCAAAATCTTCATAACGCCCAAACATCAGCTTGTCGAACATCAAACTGCCCAGTGAACCGCATGACGGCTCGGTTCGCGGTAGAGCGGGTAGAGCGGCCCGGCAAGCCGTTCCAGCGCCGTAAAATCAAGCCAAGCCGGACTTCCGAACGAGGCTTCAGCGCCGGCGCTCAGGCGGACGGGGGCGGCCCCGGCAGGCGGCGCACCCAGACCGACGAGGGGGCTGTCTCGTGCCAGCAACCGGGTCAGGTTGCGGGCGCTCAGGCGTGCGTAGCTGAGCGTTTCGACCTCGAGCCCCGGTACCACTGCTTTAACTGCCGTAACGCCGTGTTCGTGCGCTTGCGGGCTTGCCAGCTCGAGGTAGAGCAGGTCAAACCCGCCTAGACGGTTTACGGCGTCGGTCAAGGGATTTACGGGTTGCGCGTGGGGCAGCGCGTCCCACGAAACCCGGCTGCGAACCTCGTAAACGCTCGTCAACTTGTCGCGGAGGGTTTTAGCGTCCAGTTCCAGCCACTCCCGCATCGCCGACAGCGCCCGCGTTTCTTCGCCCAAACCACCGAACGCCTCTTGGTACGTCTCCAAGTACCCCGGCGGCGTCATCTCCTGCACGCGCTCCGGCGGGCCGTGATTGAACGCCAGCCGGGTACGGGCGGCGGCGAACTCCAAGAGGGCTTTTTCAAGCGCCACGTATTTGTCCGGATGGCACGCCTCACCCGCAGCAGCAGCCATAATTCCCGGCGTCTCCCCCGCCTCATTCGCCCCGACGACGTAAAGGTTATTCAAACCGAAGTCCGTACTCGCCAGCTTGACCTGCACGTTGACGCCCAGCTCAGCGAAGTGCCTCAGCAACGCCGTCACCCGCTCCGGCAACGCAGCGCCTGTAAGGTCTACGCCGACGCCCTGGTCGAGCGCCCGGTAGTTGACGCTGTTGCCGTCGCGCTGCAAAAGCTCAAAAACCGCGTGCGTCAGCGCTTGTTTCGTGCTGAAACCCGCGCCGAGGCCGTTCGATACGCTTAAGTAGAGCGGGTCGTAGCCGCCGGGAAGTTCGGTGGGGCTCGAGGCCGCCGCCTCTAACGGCACCCAGACCGCTTCACCCGCAGCAAACCGCGTCATCTTGACCCACAACCGGGACATATCCGGCGTGTAGGAGCTGCCTGCCGGGAGCGAAAGCGTCAACGGGTCGATCACAGCCTTTTCGCCGTAAACGTTGACAAGCTCCCCGCAAGCCGCGCGTTCGGTCGGCAGCGTCGGGACGACGAGCTGACTTTGCAGCCGTTCGTGCAGCTCGCCCAGCGCACTTACTCTGGCCTGTGCGTCATTCCAACCGTAACCGTGCCCACCGCTGGGGCTACCCGGAATCAGCGTCACACTCCACGACGGCACGCCTGTTTGGTCGAGCTCGGTAACGGGAAAACTCAGCAGCGTACCGGCGGGCAGCGCCGCTTCGTAGCGGGCGGCGACTTCGGTTAAAGCGGCGGTCAGGTCAGCAGCCACGTTCACAGCCACCGTGATACCGTAAAAGGGCAAAAGGCGTTTGAAAAAGAATCACGCTCTACCGTAAAAGAGTTTGCTGCCGCCCTCAGCGACGGTCAACCCAATTTGACGCCGTAAAACACCGTTAGCAGGTATCATCCGGGAACTGACGCAACCACGTCCACCCAAGTTGTCAAGTTGTCTAGCACGCGCATGCTACAACGATGAACGTAGCCGCTAACTGCTTAAGTGCTGTAGACCTCGAGCATCAGCCAGCATACAGATAGGGACACAAGCTGTAGCGACGAGAAAGCCGTTTTCAGAAGGACGACGGCGCAGCGCTTTTTACGGTAGGCCACACTTTTACGGCGTTTTACGGCGCTCAGACAAAAATATCCGGAGCGTCGGCGAGGTTTTGAAAGGCGTCGGCGAGGTCCAGAAGGAGTTGGGAGGAGGCTTCCCGAAACGCCAGCACCTCGACACGTTTACCCCGCTGCTGCGCCAGCTCTAAAAGCGGCACAAAGTCGCCGTCACCACTTGCCAGGACAATCACATCGACAAAATCCCACGCCCGCACGATGTCGGCGGCGACGCCCATATCCCAGTCGCCCTCCAACACGGGCCGCCCGCCGCTGTCGGCGCGGTGAACCCGCACTTTACGGCGGCGCACCCGGTAGCCGAGCGACGAAAGTTTGGTGACGAAGCCGTAAGCGGTCGCCTCACCCTCGCGTTCGACGACGTAGGCGCTCGCCTGCGCCAGACGGCGGCCCCGGATGCTCAGTGACAGGAGCGTTTCGTAATCGACGTGGCGGCTGTAGACGTCGCGGGCGGCGTAGTAGAGGTTTTGGGTATCGACGAATAAGGCGACGCGCTGTTCACGCCATTCCCCGATACGTGAATCTGAGCGGGGTGTGCTAGGGCTTGCACCGGTATTTGCACTGCGGCTATCCATTAAGGACAGTATAAAGGGCGCGTCACAAAAACTTCGCCATCACGAGGTTGTCTTCAAAGCCGTCAGCGTCAAATACCTGGTCGCGTTCGCGGCCCTCGAGCCCGAACCCTTCACGTTCATACAGTGCGAGCGCCGCAAGGTTTTTGGCCCGCACGCTCAGCTGCAGCTTGTGAACCCCGACCTCCCGCGCCCACGGGTAAGCATGTGTCAGGAGCGCCTCCGCCAAACCCCGCCGCCGAAACGGTTTACCCACTGCGAGCGTTAAAACCGCGACGTGCGCCAGCTTTTTGGGCGTGAGGCGGTGAAGCTCGAGCCACCCGCTTACTTGCGCTTTGGCCCAGACACCCTCCGAGACTGCAACTAAATAGAGCGAACGCGCGGGCTCGAGCGCTCTGAGCCGTCCGCGCAACGTCTCAGCGGTAGGCGGGCCGTCCCCGACAAACCAGCGACCCTCGTCGTAAATGCTGCGGTGAAGCGCGGCGAGCGCCGGCGCGTCGGCAGGTGTTGCAGCGCGGATAACAGCGTTGGCGACCCGGTGAGACACAGACCCTCAGTATACCTCCGAGTCCGGATACGACAGCCAAACGTTGACGGGTATCAAAAGCCGGGCGCCGTAAGGCAGCGCCCTCAAACCGTCTAAGCCGCTTGCTATACTCACCGGACTTAGGGACGCCGTGTTGTTTTAAGACGCAGCACACGTCTTGCTTGCGGCGAGGCGTGTTGCGAGCACGGGTTTTAGGAGAATTACAGGTTTTAGGAGAACTATGTATAAACTCATCACTTCAGAATCGGTCACGGAAGGCCACCCCGACAAACTCGCCGACCGTATCAGCGACAGCGTTTTGGACGCGATGTTAGCTGTTGACCCGGACGCCCGCGTCGCCGCTGAAACTATTCTAACTAAAGGGCTCGCACTGATCGCCGGAGAAGTCACCTGTAACGGCTACGTCGATCTGCAGCGGCTGGTGCGCGATACGGTGCGCGAAGTCGGCTACACCGACGCCGCTTACGGCATCGACGCCGACCATTCGGCGGTGCTGATTGCGATTACCGAACAGTCGCCTGATATCGCGCAGGGCGTTTCACGCGCGCAAGACGCGGGTTCGGGAGACCCTTACGACCTCGTGGGCGCGGGCGACCAGGGGCTGATGTTCGGCTACGCCACCGACGAAACCCCTGAGCTGATGCCGCTACCTATTACCCTCGCACACGCCTTGACCCGCCGCTTGGCGGAGGTGAGAAAAACCGGGTTGCTGGGTTATCTTCGCCCGGACGGCAAGGCGCAGGTGACGATTGCCTACGACGGCGACGCCCCCGTAAAAGTTACGGCGGTCGTCTTGTCCGCGCAACACGACCCGGACGTCGAGAATGACCGGCTGATAACAGACCTCGAGACCCACGTCATCCGCGCCGCCATCCCCGAGCAGCTACTAACTGCCGAGACGCGCTTTTATATCAACCCGACCGGGCGCTTTGTTATCGGCGGCCCCGAAGGGGACGCAGGGCTCACCGGGCGCAAGATTATCGTCGATACCTACGGCGGGGCCGCGCCGCACGGTGGCGGTGCGTTTAGCGGTAAAGACCCGACCAAAGTCGACCGCAGCGCCTCGTACTACGCGCGCTATATGGCTAAAAACCTGGTTGCGGCGGGGCTCGCCAAACGCGCGCAAGTTCAGCTTGCTTACGCCATCGGCGTCGCGCAACCCGTCGGTATCTATGTAGACACCTTCGGCACTTCAGACCTCTCAGATGAGCTGCTCGCCGAACTCTTGCAAGATGTTTTCGACGCACGTCCGGCGGCAATTATCGCGCAGCTCAACCTTAAACGCCCGATTTACCGAGAGACGAGCGCGTATGGTCACTTCGGGCGCGCGGAGTTTCCCTGGGAGAAAACCGATAAAGTAGCTGAACTGCGTGAGCGGGCGCTAGCCGGGGCCTAACCGGGTTATAGCCTATCCGGTTCTTACCGGTTTGCGGCGTAACCGCACACCTGTAGTCCGGTATCTGTTAAACTTTGCAGGGTTTACGGCGTGCTGCTTAGACAGTAGTGGGTGCAACCAACCTCCGCTTCGCCACCAGAAAGCAGCGAGTAGTCAAAGTTAAGGGATAATTTTCAGGATGATCAAGCGTACCGCGAAAAACCTCTTGTGGCGTCTTCCGTTAGAATATAGACGCCGCCTTTTCAGTAACGCTTACCTCAGGAAGCACGGTTTATTTCACGGCTTGCCGTACTCCACAGGGGCAGACCCCGCGAGGTCGTCGCTCAAACCGTTTTACGACAACCGCTGTATTTTCGTGCATATTCCCAAAGCGGCAGGTATATCCGTAGGTACCGGTCTGTTCGGCGGTGTTACCGGTAATCATCTTTCGGTTCTGGAGTATCAAACGATTTTTAGTAACCAAGAATTCGAGCAGTTTTTTAAGTTTACCTTCGTCAGAAACCCCTGGGACCGCGCAGTGTCTGCCTACTTCTTCTTAAAAAAAGGGGGGCGTAATCAGGGCGACCTGCGCTGGTCCCAAAAGTACTTGTCGCGCTACCGTGATTTCGACGCCTTCGTCAAAGGTTGGCTGAGTGCAAGAAATGTTCGTTTAGGAAGACATTTCAGACCCCAGTACACCTACCTTTGCTTGCCCGGCAAACGCGACCCGGTAGTGGATTTCATTGGTCGTTACGAGACGCTCGTAACAGACTACGAAACCATACGAGCAAAACTCGGCATCGGTACAGCGTTAAACAGCATCAATGTCACTGAGGGTAAGCAAAAAGACTTCCGCGACTACTACTCCGAAGAAGCCAAAGCCATCGTAGCGGACGTTTACCGCAGGGACATCGAGCTGTTCGGCTACGATTTCGACAACCATTCACTTGAAAACACGTAACGAAACCTGAAAAACCGTTTCTGAGCCGCCCGAAGCGGCCCATGGTTCAGTTGCAGCTGTGAGCCGAGTTTAGGCGGCGCGGCGTAAGGCCACCGAGACACAACTACAGACCTCGAGCCCGCCTGAAATCTCGGGCACTTCAAAGCACCCCTCACAAACCTCGACCTCTCCTGAACCGCCGCAAACTGTACAAGCTTCACTGTGTTCAGTGGGCAAACCGTCGCCCGCCGCTTCGGTCAGAAAGAGGGTGTAACCGTCGCCGCCACACGTCTCACAAGTTATCAGGGTGAGTTCAGGCAACATAGCTGCCACCTCGCTATTTCGTCGTGCGCTTCATCGCCCGCCCACAGCGGCTGCAACTGACCGACGCTTTTAACATCAGGCCGACCTCGAGCCGACATTTCGGACAGCGGTAACGAACCTCCGCCGCCCAGGTTTCGGTTTCGGGCGGCGGTGAGGCTGGTGCGGACACTAAAGCCCTGCCGCGTGCGCCGTGCGTGGGGGTGCTTTGAGCGGTGAGCGCCGTGCGACGTTCCAGACCTCGAGCGCTTCCGCTTCGGTCAGCTCGGAAAACTGTGCGACCTTATGACCCAAGACTTTTTCGGCAAGCCTGCGCTGTTCGCGTTCGGCGAACCCAAGTTTCTTGAGTTCGCGCTGCATCGCGTCGGCGCGCCGCGCTGAAAGCATCGGGCCAGTGGGTTCAGCTTCACGCACTTCCGTAACAGGCGCGGGTTTCGGTGCTGCGGTGCTCTGTTTGGGCAAACTCGGCGTTTCGGTCAGGCGACAGGTGTTCTCGTCGTAGCCGACCCACGAAATCGGCAAATCGTAGAGGTAACGGCCCAAACCAAACTTGCTACACGCCCGTTTGAACGCCTGCGCTTCCGCTGCCGTCCCTTGGGCCACCCGGTCGTTCGAATCGAACTCGCCGGTCGAGGTACGGGTGATTGCGCGGACGCCGCCCGCGCCGTCTTGCACGGTGACGCTCAGCTCACAGAGAAGGCGCTGCTCACCCCAGGTGATAAAACGGCACGACCAGTCCGGGCCTAAAACCTCATTGAGGCGGTCTTCATAAACTCTAGGTTCAGCGTAGGCAAGCGCCTGCGCCCGCTTTTTGTCACGGCTGACCGAACCTGCCCGCCACGACACGACCGCCGCCGGAAAGGGTTCTGCCAGCTTTGCACTCAGTTCATCCCAGGAGAGCGCCATCTCAAGCCGCCTGCGGGAACACGTAAGGACTTTCGGTGACACGTTCAGAAACACGCTCTGAAACCACGGCACCCTCGAACTCGGACAGCGCAGCATTTTTACGTTCGGCGTAAACGAATACGCCGTCGCCCTGTACGCGGTGGCGTTGCCGGAGTGTGAGGCCGTAACCATCGAGCAGGTAAACAAGACCGTAAAACTTGCGCACGGCGTCGCGGTGAATAAGACCCAGCAAGAGGGCGTGGCTTCCCCTACCTACTTGGGCAGCCAACTCAGCGGCCAGGGTATCGACACTCGGGCTGGCGGCGTCGTACTGAAACGCGCTTGACAACGCCCTAAAGGTTGAGACAGGATGGTTCATACGTTCTCCTTCTGTTCGAGTCGGTTACGGCTAAGTTCGGCTACATGAGAGGCGTGATCAGGGTGAGGCCCGCAAATCTTGGCGGATGGCGCGGGCGCTCGCAAGCCTAAAACCTAACAGTCTTCATAAAGCGCTCCAATCAGCTCACCACGTACCAGCCCGACGTATACACCTTCGATGTGAACGTCTCGGGCCGGAACTGCCAGGGTCGGATATTGCGGGTTGTGCGGACGCAGGGCGATGGTTTTGGGCTCGAGCCGGTCTACATACTTGAGGGTGACTTCACTGCTCTCAACTCTCACCGCGCAGATTTCGCCGCTTCGTTCGGGCATTCCCTGACGAAAGAGCACGATGTCGCCGTTTTGAATCAGGTCGGCCATCGAGTTCCCGGAGACGCGCAGCGCAAACTGCTCGCGGGCGTTGCTGAGCGGTAAAAACCCCTCGGGTTCAGCGAGCGCTTCGCTTAAAGGCCCGGCGGGAATGCTCCCCAAGACCGGGACGCCGGTTGCCCTGAGCGGCAATTCCAAACGTGGCGACTGACCACGCCCACGGCTCTCGAAGACTAAAAACCCTTTACGGTGCAAGGCTTCAAGATGCTGCCGCAACGAAACATAGTGAATGTTGAGCTCTCTGGCAAAAACCGCCAAGTCCGGCGCTCTGCCGGTGCGCTCTTTGACCTCACAGAGGCGTTCATAAACTTTTCGTTGCATTTTTGGTAGTTCGTTCATGCCTTCACCTTTATGACTCCCGTCTTCTGCTGTTTGGTTGGTACCTAAACAATTAAGGTATAGCTTAGTATAGGTAGCGCCGCAACCTATGTCAAGCAGCTGTGATGCAGCTAGAGTAGGGTATGGCGTTTGAACGTGAACACAAATTCGAGGTTGCCGGGGCGTTTCCCGAAGTGAGGCAGCTACAAGAGCAGTACGCGGTGCTGGGCCTCGAGCTTCACGCCCAAGGCGTCCGGGAACAAAGGGACATCTACTACGACACGCCCGGCCTGACCCTGCTGCGCGCGGGTGTGGCGTTGCGGCAGCGGTATTTCGGTGGGCAAACGCTGGCGACCTATAAAGGCGCGGACGTCGTGAACGGGAGTCTGCACACCCGCGAAGAACTCGAGCTGCCCTGCGCCGACGTTTGGCCCGACGTCATATTGGCTAAACTCGAGCCGCTCGGGGTCATCGACAAGCTCGAGCCGCTTTTAGAACTCAGCACAGCGCGTAAACGTTATCTGCTCGTCGAGGCCGGAAAAGTCCAGGCCGAACTGACCTTCGACAAAGTGACGAGTACGCACGGCGAGCAGCGCGTCACCTTCCTTGAACTCGAGCTTGAAGCCGCAGCCGACACGCCAGACGCCGACCTCGAGACGTTTGCAGCACCCCTGACCCGACCCGGCCTTACGCCCCACGCGCAAGACAAGCTCACACACGCGCTGACTCTTTTAGGACGGTTGTAGATGACGCTCTATCTAATCCGGCACGCCCACGCGGGCGCGGCGCGCCACGAAAACCCGGACGACCATCTGCGCCCCTTGTCGCGCAAAGGCCAAAAACAAGCGGAGATACTCTCCCAGACCCTCAGCAACCTCGACATCCGCTTTCACCGGCTCTTTTCGTCGCCCTATATCCGCGCCGCCGAAACCGCCGCACCGCTGACGCCGCACGTTCGGGGCGGGCGGCTCGAGCTGCTGAGCGAACTAACCGGCGACGACTACCCCGGACTTTTAACCGTGCTCCGGGAAACCCTGAGAAAGTCCGACACGACTGTCGCTCTCGTTGGTCACGAACCTTACTTGAGCGGCCTGACGAGTTATCTGCTTAGCGGCGCGGAAGGTCGCGCCGGGGTACGTTTTCGTAAAGGGATGATAGTACGGCTCGACGGAGCGCTAAAGGCGGGGCACTCGGAGCTTCACAGCGCCCTGACCCCGAGCCTTGTCAAACAACTTGCCAGCTTGTCGAAGTAGGCCGCTCGCTTGACCTGTCGGCAGCGACCGTCGGGTGCAGCGCAGTCTGGCGGCGAGCGCTACGCTACGCTGGTGTATGACTGTAGACAGCAAATCCAAGCGTCCTGTGCTCGTGATTTCCGGCGCGTCCGGCCTCGTCGGTTCACACTTGATTCAGGCGGCTAAAGATAGCTACGACCTGCGCCTGTTGACCCGGAGCCGTGGCAGAACCGCCCCGGACGGTCAAACCTGGGTCACGTGGGACGCTAAAGCGGCGAGTCGGGGCGACGAGGCTGCGCTTAGAAGTCTTACGGAAGCCGTTTCGGGTGCACACGCGATTATCAACCTGGCGGGCGCTTCGATTGCCGACGGCAGACTCGGCAAAGACCATTTGGAGCGTATCCTAACGAGCCGCCTCGAGAGTGCCGAAGCGCTCCTGCTCGCGCAAAGACGCGCTGAAAGCCCCGCCAAAGTCTGGTTCCAAGCCTCGGCAACCGGCTTTTACGGCGACCGTGGCGACACCGAACTGACCGAGCGCTCGCCTATCGGCAACGAGCCGCTCAGCGAGCTTTGTCGGCTCTGGGAAGCAGCGCCGGGAGACGCGGGCGGCGCACGGCTTGTCACCGGGCGTTTCGGTATCGTGCTGTCAAAAGAGGCCGAAACCTGGCAGAAGCTGCTCTTGCCTATCAAGCTCTTTGTCGGTGGGCCGCTCGGCAGCGGGCAACAGTGGTTTTCGTGGATCGACGCGGGCGACCTTGCCCGCGCCATTCTTTTTTTGCTTGAAAGTGACGAGGTAGGCGTCTATAACCTCACCGCACCCGAACCGGTGCGGCAGCTTGAACTGACCCGGCAAACAGCCGCTAAGCTCTCACGTCCGGCAGTCGTTCCGGCTCCGGCTTTCGCGTTGCGCCTCGCGCTCGGCGGTCTCGCCGACGCGCTCATTTTAGCGAGTGCCAAGGTGCTTCCGGCACGGTTGGGGCGCGACGGCTTTACCTTCAAGCATCCGACCTTTGCCGACGAGTTAGACAAGTTGCTCTGAGCTCAAAATTTGCGTGAGGCGAGCATCCGGGGCAGGTCTTCGCTGAGACGCGCCACCTTGTCCTGACCGTAGATAAAGCGCATCTTCCCTTTACGGTCTAGGAGCGCGACCGAATCGGTGTGCAAAAAGTCGTTGTTCTTAAGCCCCCGGTAGCCGACGAAAAACGTTTTAGCAGCAGTTGCAATATCGCTGCTGCTGCCGCTCAAGCCTACAAAATCCGGGTTGAAGCTACCTGCGTACTGCTGTGTGAGCTTTGGCGTGTCGTACTGCGGGTCGACGGTAATCATCACGACTTGCAGGTCTTCGGGTTCGCCCAAATCTTCGTAGACTTTCGCCAGTCGCCCAAGCGTCAGTGGACACACGTCGGGGCAGCGGGTAAAGCCGAAAAACACGAGGAGCAGGTCGCCACGCCACTTCGCGAGCGTAACCCGTTCACCCTGCGCGTCGGTCAGCGTAAAAGGTGCGACCTGAACGGGATTGTCGAGCGGCGTGCCGTAAAACTCGGTATAGTTTTGCGGCGTGACCGTACGTTGCAGCTGCACATAGGCAAAGCCGGCAACGGCAGCGGCGACAAGACCGACGAGTACAAGCGTCCAGAGTTGACGTATAGAGAGCCTCACCAGAAAAAGTATAAGCGCGCTGCCAGGGGCAGATGTCCTCGAGCCCGACCAACGCTCAATCGGCAATCCCGTATCCCTGAGAAAGCACGTGCAGGTCAAAAATCTGTATGCGCAGCACTAAGCACTACCCTGGCGGAGCTTTATACGAGTTGACCGGAAACCGGCTGACAAAAACGTAACAAACCCTACACCTTTACGGCGCTTTTGCTGTACAATCTTTTTACCACAGAAAGGAGGTGGTCCTAATTTTACAAAATGAACAGACCAGTGGAGGTACCCGTCGAGGGTAACTGACCATGGCCTCGTCCTGAGAGATGGCTTTAGTTGTCCTCAGAACCAGGCGGGTACCCAACCCGGAGCATCTCGCTCCGGGTTGTTTTTTGCTTTCCGGTGCGGAACGTTTGTCGGGTTATCCTAAGCGGATGAAACATGTCGTCATCGTCGGTGGTGGGCTCGCGGGTCTCGGTACCGCTTTTTTTTTGCAGCAGGCGCAGCCTGAGCTGAAGCTTACGGTGCTCGAGAAACTCCCCCAAGCGGGCGGCAAAGTCCGTGCGACGCAGCGGGACGGCTACACCGTAGACTGGGCCGCGAACGGCTTTTTACCCAATGTTCCAGATACGCTCGACTTGGCGAGGGAGTTGGGGCTCGAGCTGCGCGAAGCCGCCGAGGTCGCCAAATCTCGGCTTTTGTATAAAAACGGCGCACTGCAAAAACTGCCCGCGTCTCCCCCGGCTTTTTTAGTGTCTAACCTGCTCCTGCCTTCTGAAAAACTCCGCGCCGCCGCCGAACCCGTTTTAGGCCGCGCTGCTAACAAAGAAGAATCGGTTTACGACTTTGTGACGCGGCACTTCGGGCGCGGCGTCGCCGAGACTTTTGCGGGGCCGTTCGTGTTGGGAGTTACCGCAGGGGACGCGAAAAAGCTGAGTCTGGACGCGCTCTTTCCGAGGTTTCGGGCGCTCGAGCGTCAACACGGCAGTTTAGTCCGAGGGTTAATCGCTCAGCAGCGCGCTGCCCGTAAAAACCCCGACCCGGACAAACCCAAACGCCTGACGAGCTTTCCGGGGGGGAGCGGGGCATTGGTCAGCGCGTTACAGGAGAGGTTTACGGGGAGGCTCGAGACAGGTGTTGCGGTGCAGCAACTAAGCTTTAACGAAGGAACTTTTGAAATCACGGTTTTAGGCGAAAGGCTGGAAGCCGACGCGGTTGTCCTCGCCACACCGTCGTTCGTTGCCGCTGAACTCGTCGCACCGTTCGCCCCGAACGCAGCGGCAGCTTTGCGCGAAATCCCCTACGCCGACGTGCAGGTTTTCGGCCTCGGCTATAACCGCATCGACGTACCAAACGCACTGGATGGTTTCGGCTTTCTCGTGCCGCGCGGCGAAGGCGTGCGGGTTTTAGGCGTCTTGTACAGCTCGTCGATTTTCCCGGGTCAGGCTCCGGACGGGCGCGTGCTTTTACGGGTGATCGCCGGGGGCACCGTTGACCCGGGCTTTGCCGAGTTGTCGCCGGATGAAGCGCTTGCAGAAGTGCGCCGCGATTTGCGCGTGATGATGGGCGTCGTGGCAGAACCGGAGTTGGCCCAACACGTACCGTGGCCTAAAGGGATTCCGCAGTACGAGTTGGGACATCTGGATAGGGTCGCACGGGCGAAAGACGCCCTCGCCGGGTATCCTATTTTTCTGACCGGCAACGCTTATCACGGCGTCGGGGTCAACGATACGGTTAGGGATGCACGGCAGACGGCGGCAAAGGTTGTGGAGCAGCTCGAGCAAACTTTATAGAGTTGTCTTGAAAGTGCTAGGCTGATACCCCAAGCGGCGTTTTTGGCTGAGAACGTCAGGAGATAACGTGAAGGTTACACTTACCCCTATCCTCGAGGATTTGCGCGCTCTTTACACCATCGCTGACCGCCTCGAGCGTTTTGACGCCTACGTCTCGCTCAGCTCCGGAACGTCGCGTGGGGGCAAAAAAACCCGTGGTGAACACTTGCCTCTCGGCACTTTCAGCCCGATGGGGGAACGACAAGCAGCTTATCTAGATGGCCTCGTTGCGTTAAAAGCTGAGCGGTTGGCCCAAACCACCGCAAGCGAGGTTGCAGCTGATTTTGCTGCTTTACCCGACCGTTTCAGGCTGATGTTGGTCGTTGCTGATGTGCCGCATAACGGTTGGACGCAGCGGCAACTTTCAGACGCGGAATGGCGCTTTACCCTTAAAAATGATACACGACCGAAGGGCACACCCTCAGCTGAGTTTGACAGGTGGGTCAGCGTTTTACTCTGGACGGACACCGAAGCGACTGAGACGTATGTCAAACGAGAAATCAGGGGCGCACTTTACCGGGCGCTGCACAGACGCTACGTAGGCCCGCCGGAGACGCTGGCACAGATGATGCAGCAAGAGGGCCGAGTGCTGAGTTACGCAGGTTATACGCCCGAACTGGCGGCGGATGAGCTGGCGTACAGCCGAGAAGTTATCGCGCCTCACTTACAGAAGTCCGACTTTCCGACGTGTTTTGCTGCACTTTACGGCGACGAGGCGGCGAGGGCCGCAGGCTACGAAGCGCTGGGATTGACGGCGAACGCAGGGTTTGAACTGGCCTTGCATAAAGCGTCAGGCAGTCCCGTAAACATCCTCGATTGCCAAGTTGTAGGGTGACGTTACGTCACCCTTAGAGCAGCTAAGTTTTAGCGGCGCGGTGTTGGCGGGGGGGCGCTCGAGCCGTTTCACTCAGGACAAAGCGAGCTATCTTTACGGCGGTAGGCCGCTGGCAGTATGGGCGCTGGAGAGTTTTACGGCGGCTAGCGAGCGGTTTTTAGTCTCGAGCCGCCCTTACGCTTTCGGCGTGCCGGTTTACGGCGACCGCTACCCCGGCAGCAGTTTGGGCGGACTGCACGCCGCTTTGACCCACGCAAAACACGACTGGGTGGCGCTGGCAGCTTGCGACATGCCCTTTTTGACGCCCGGTTACTGGCAGCAGCTTTTAGCGCACATTGGCGACGCGCAGGCGGTCGTCGTAAAGGGGCCGGAAGGGAGGCTCGAGCCTCTCGCTGCGCTTTATCACCGGAGTCTTTTGCCTTTAGCCCAGAGGCAGCTCGAAAATAATCAGTTAAAGATTCAGTCGTTCGTAAAGGAGGCCGACGCGCGTGTTTTGGATTGGGAGGAGCTCGAGGTTGACCCCAAGATTTTTTTCAATGCAAACTACCTAAACGACCTGAACACCCTTTAAGCCACGTCACTCCGGGTAAAGCTCCAAAATAAAATGACGCCAAAAACGAGCGCGTAAACCGCCATCACCACCGCCGCACGGCCCAAATCGACGACGAACAGGTTGCTGAGCGGCCCCATATCAGCAGAATCCAGCTGCGCCCCGAAGAGCGTCGCAAGTGCCGAAACGGGTTCTCGCGAGGGTGCGTACAGGTTCGTCGAGAAAAAATACCTGGGTAACGCTTGTAAAGTGTTACGGAGTTGTAACGCCTCTAAAAGTGCATTAAAACGGTTGAGCCGGTCGAAACCGACGGCGGTGCGGTAAAACGTGTACCCGCCCTCGATTACGGCAGGTAGAAAGAAGATGCTGACAATGCCGAGCGGCAGACTCTTTAACAGCCAGATCAGCAAAAAGGCAAAGAGCGTTGCGGCAAGGGCGAACACCCACTGCAAGGCGTAGAGCCCCGCCAACTCGAGCCAGCCCGTCCCGAACGTCGTCGGTAAGAAGAGCGTCCCGATAGCTCCGAAGATAAAGCTCCAGAGGAAGCTGCCGACCAGCAAAACGCCTAAAAAGAGCATCGCCGCCGTGAGTTTGCCGGAGAGTACCGCCACCCGGTTGGGTTGCGCGGTCAGCACCGTTTTCCACATGTTTTGCGAGCGCTCTTCACCGATTAACAGCGCCGCTGTGAGCGCGATAATGATGATTAGGAGACTCGGCGAGAGGTTGCCCATAACCAGCAGGCTGTTCCGGGTAATCGCAATCGGCGAGGCGACGTTCTGCACCACTTCATCGACGGTAATACCCTGATCGATGAACGTTCCGGCGACCCTGGTTTCTAAAATCCAGCCGATCAAGAGCAAAAGGGCCGGGAGCAGTAGCCACAAAAATCCTGCTATGACGTAGCTGCGGCGTTTGTACCGGAGCTTGAAGACTTCGGCGCGGACGGTGTTCAAGTAGCCGTTCATTTATTCTCCTGAACCGTAAAGCCAAATACAAACCCGGTCACGACGGGCGGCTTTCGGTACGCACGAGGCGCAAGTAGGCACTCTCGAGGCTTTCTTCTTGACGCCGCGCCTCGGTGACCTGAACGCCGTCCGCGGCAAGCCGGGAGAGGAGCGTTTCGGCGTCCGTTTGGGGAACCCGCACCGTGAGGCCCGGGGTTCCTTCAGACGTTTCCGTTACGGCGTAGCCGTAGCGCGTCAGCGCGTTTTGCAAAGCGACCTCATCTACCGCCAAAAGCTCGTAGGTGACTTCGGTTTCGCTCAGCTGCCGCGTCAGTTGGTGCAACGGGCCGTCAAAAAGGAGTTTGCCCTTTTCGACCACCAGCACCCGTTCGACGAGCTTTTCGATCTCTGCAAGGATGTGGCTCGAGACCAGTACCGTCACCCCCTGCTGCGCGACAAGCCGCAGGTTTTCGCGGATTTCGGCGATGCCTACCGGGTCGAGGCCGTTCGTCGGTTCGTCTAGTAGTAAGACTTTAGGGTTCCACAGCAGCGCCCGCGCCAACCCGAGCCGTTGCCGCATCCCCTGCGAATACGCCGAGAGCTTTTTGTTCGCCGCGTCTTCCATCCGCACAAATTCCAGAACCTCATGGATCCGCGACGCCGCGACGCCGCCGTGCAGCAGCGCGGTGTAGCGCAGGTTGTCGAACCCCGACAGATACGGGTAGAACGACGGTTCTTCGATCATCGTGCCGACTTGCATCAGTCCCGATCCCGGCACCTTCATGTCCAGGATTTGCGCTGTACCCGACGAGGGCCGAATCAGCCCTGCGAGCATCCGCAGCGTCGTCGTTTTGCCTGCCCCGTTCGGCCCCAAAAAGCCGACCACTTCGCCGGTTCCCACCGTAAAAGATACGTTATCGACAGCGACGGCGCGGCGGTAGCGTTTACTCAGATTGGTTGCGGAAATCGCGTTCACGGGGCTTAGTCTAGCACTCCCAAATTTGGAGCCCCTAAGTCTTGCGCGGCTACCCTTCAGCCTTGGCGTCTCGAGCCATCAGTTCACGAATGACCGCTTTTGGCGCTTTACCGGACACCACTTCAAAAACGGCTTCGGCGATGGGCAGCTCGAGCCCCCTTTCCCGCGCATACGCCACCACCGCCCGCACCGTCGGAATCCCTTCGGCGGTGAGCTGCGCGGCCTCGAGGTCGGAGAGGGTCTCGCCGCGCGCAAACCTTACCCCGGCCTGATGGTTGCGCGAGTCCCCGCTGCTACACGTCGCCATCAGGTCGCCGAGTCCCGAAAGCCCGTAAAACGTTCTGGTTTCACCGCCGAGCTGTACCCCAAGCCGGACGATTTCGGCGAGTCCCCGGGTGACAAGCGCCGCCTTTGCGTTGTCGCCGAGCCCAAGGCCGTCGCACATCCCGGCAGCCAGCGCAATCACGTTTTTAAGTGCGCCGCCTAACTCGAGCCCCACCAAATCCGCACCCGTATAAACCCGAAACACCCCCTGGTTGAGCCACCCCTGTACGTTTTGTGCCAAGGTAGTACTGCGCGAAGCGACCGTCGCCGACGAGGGCAAGCCGCGCGCGAGTTCAGCGACCAGGTTCGGCCCGGACAGTGCTGAGAGCGCCGCCCCGGGTTGAAACTCCGCCATGACTTCGGTAGGGCGTTTTAAGGTTCCGGGCTCGAGTCCCTTCGTCCCGCTGACCAGTGCACGTACAGGCGGCAGCATGTCCATGACGTTCCGCAAATGCCGACTTGGTACCGCGATAAAAACTGCTTCAGCGTCCTTTACGGCGTCCACGTCGCCCGTAAAAGTCAAGCGCCCGGAAAGGTTTAGGCCTGGAATGTAGGGTGTTTTACGGGTTTGCGTAAGCTGCGCCGCCAGTTCCGCTCGCCGCGCCCAGAGCGTCACCGACACCGCCGGATTTTGCGCCAGCAGCTGCGCCAGCATTGTCCCCCACGCCCCTGCGCCGACCACCACAAGAGAGGTTAAAGCGTCCGCCATGCGCTCAGCTTAACAGGGCTTCGGTAGGGAGGATGCTAGAATCTAGTCTTGTGCGCGCGGCCTCTACACGCAGCTACGCGCCGCGCCGGAGGAACTAAATGCCCGTTTACCGCTACCGCAATTTAACAACAAACGAGATATTCGACCTCGAGCAGCGCATCACCGAGGCGGCCCTGAGCCAGCACCCCGAAACCGGCGACCCCGTAAAACGCCTGATTCAACCCGTCGGCATCGCCTTTAAGGGCTCGGGGTTTTATGTGAACGATTCACGCTCGAGCAACAAACCCACCAAAGCCGAGGCCAAGAGCGACGGCAAGGTGGACACGAAAGCCGACTCGAGCAAAACCGAGACCGGTAAAAGTGACAACTCCGGTCAAAAGGGTGAGAACAAAGCCGCTAAACCCGAAAAAAGCAGCGCGGCTTAGCAAAAGGCGAAACCGAACTCCTCAGCGTAAACACTGGGGGGCTTTCTTTTGTCCCACCGAGCCGGGTCTTGCGGTACACCCGGCAGTAATCTTGCCAGAATTCGCTAGCGTCCAAAACGCTAAACGTCCACGCCTACCTGCAAGGTCATGGTGTAGCCCTTGGCGATGCTGCCGGTAACGGCTGCAAGCTGTGAGGCGTAGCCGTCGCCAGACACGTTGTCGCTGGCGAGCGAGACTTGTGACAGATTGATTATGCTTTGCTCATACCCCTCGACGTTGTTGTAAACCGCTTCGCTAACTGCTTGCGGGATTGCCAGCTGTGAGGTGTGCAGCTTGTTGTCGGCGTTCGTCGCGGTCTCAAGCGACGGATAGATTTCAAAGTGAATGTGCGACCAGCGCCCCGCATAGCACGCCGGGAAAATCGTCTCGAACGTGACCAAAGCAGCCGAGCGACTCGGGATCAGTCTAGGAACCTCTACCACTGGAAGCGTCAATACTTGGAGGGTCGTCTCGACCCGGCGCTGAAACGCGCACCGCCGACCGCGCAGGAGGCTGAACTCAGGCGATTGCGTGAGGAGAACAGGTAACTTAAGCTCGAGGCCCACCTCTTAAACATAGACGGCGTAAACCTCAACGCGCCCGGTGCGCCGCGTAGCCCGAAACACCTCAACGTCCGGGTTGCGGGCGTCGACGGGGAAGACCTGCTGATGAGACTAGACGCTGCCGGGGTTTACGTGAGCGCGGGCTCGGCGTGTGCGGCGGGGACGCTCGAGCGGCCTTTTTTGCCACATCGACAAACCGGCCTGCAAGCCCAAATCGTTGATGTCGTTGTCGCCTTGATGAGACATCCTTTGTCCTCCTCGCGCGTACGGCTCGAGCGCAGAACCCTGAACCGTACTGACCGCAATATAAAACCGGATTGTACAGATTTTGTTTGGGTTTGGTCGCCGTTAGCTCACCAGATTACTTTTCGGCAAAGCGCACCGCGAACACCTTCGGCCAAAGCTTGCCCGTTAAAAAGAACGTTTTGGTTTCAGCGTCGTAAGCAA